>NZ_JBBOCK010000010.1:0-2303 GCF_038002385.1 Paenibacillus sp. FSL K6-1230 | reverse complement strand
AGGCATGCTAACCCTTCCTCCTACTTACGAGCAATTCTATCCATATATTGAAATATTGTTTTATGCTCTATCTGTATGTATTTCCAACAACTAGTTAATTATACCATACATGAAACAAACAACAATTACAAACAACCTCCTTTAATCTAAATTGGTAAGATGTCAAACATTCTTATCGTACAGTACAGTATAATATAAATCATTATTATACGCCTATTTTCAATCGAGTAGAGGGAAAATAAAATAATTTATTCTCGCCCCTCTCACACCACCGTACATACGGTTCCGTATACGGCGGTTCAGTTTATATTACAGTGCGAACTTTTAGATAGCGTTCTAGAGAAGAAGGGAGGCCCCTCTTCTTTAGTCTTTGGTTTGAGATGGCTCTTTGAACGACTTTCGATAATCCTATGTATCGGTAGCCCTTTCGACAGTAGGTTAATCCCTTCGCTTCTTCCTCCGGAATCCCTAATTGAACAAGCGATTTGATTTGTTTCTTCGGTATTTTCCATTGCTTCCAAATAATCACTCTAATTCTGGAGCGGAGCTTCTTATCTACTTGCTTCATAACGCCTTTCATATTTGCACTCTTGAAGTAATTTATCCATCCAAATATAACTTGTTTTAGTTTCAATATTCGATAGTCTAACGGAACGCTCCAGTTTCGTTTTGTCAGTTGTCGAAGCTTTCTTTGGAATTTCTGTACTGAGATTGGGTGTGGTTTCGTTTGATATCTCTCATCCTTAGGGTTGTAATAATATCCAAATCCTAAAAATTTTAAATCTTCCGGGCGAGAGATTTTACTCTTTTCTGTATTGACTATCAAACCTAGGTTCTTTTCTATAAATCTCACAATTGATTTCATCACTCTGCTCGCCGCTTTCTCGCTTTTCACAAAGATAAGAGCGTCGTCGGCGTATCTCACAAATTGAAGTCCTCTACTCTCGAGTTCCTTATCGAGTTCGTTCAACATAATGTTACTCAGTAAAGGGCTTAGATTGCCTCCTTGCGGAGTTCCGACCGGTGTTTCTTCATACTTTCCATTCACCATAACCCCACTGACTAAATACTTTCTTATGAGGGAAATGACGTCTCCGTCATATATTGTATTAGATATAATTCGCATTAACTTATCGTGATGAACTGTATCAAAGAATCTTTCCAAATCAATATCCACTATCCAATCATATCCATCATTTAGAAATTCCAAGCTTTTAACAATTGCCATCTCACAACTTCTTTTTGGTCTAAAACCATAACTGAATTCACTGAACTGCTTCTCAAATATAGGACTTAGTATTTGATGAATGGCTTGTTGAACTACTCTATCCACTACTGTTGGTATTCCCAGCTTGCGCATCTTGCCATTTTCTTTTGGAATTTCCACTCTTAAGGCAGCTTGTGGTTGGTATTTTCTTGTTCTAATGCGCTGACGTAGCTCGTCCTTGTTTTCTTTCAGATATAGTTTAAGTTCGTCGACTGTTACACCATCAACTCCACTTGCACCTTTATTTTTATAAACGCGTAAGTAGGCTTCATTCATATTTTGATTACTTAGAATTGTTTCTAGAAGTTCCACACTCGTTTCTCCTTTCCTCTCACGTAGTAAGTAATATCTCCCATTTTGGTTATCCTTTGAGATACGCTCATACTTTCACCATTAACACATTCGGAGTTTATTACTTACGCATTCGTGGTGTTGAAACACTATAAACTGTTCAGCCCTTCACGAATTGAATTCACTACTATGGCCTCGGCTGACTTCTTGCGGCTAACCATTTTCGACTGTACTGTTAGTACATCCGCAAGATCTCCCAGGGTAAGACAACTATCTTTCCTCTTTTACTCGCCTGATTTACTCTACAAAGTTACGCACATCTATTTGGACTTTAACTTGAATTGGAGTCTTATCCCTTTATAGAGCCTTCGTATCAGATTTCTGTTCGTCGAGCCAAGATTTTATTCCACGCTTCCTTCAGCCCTCACCTCACGGTAAATACCTTGCGCTTCCTTAGTGGTTGGTCGATGTGTACCCCCACAGTGGACTTTCACCACCTAGACAGTTGCCATGCCTGGCACACAATAAAAAGAGCCCTATAAGGGCCCTTTTTACTCTTTTCCATCTAATAAACGACCAAGTCCACCTAATACACTACCTTCACCGCTGCTTTGCGCTGCTGGGCTTGTCAGGCGTGCTGCTAAGCGGCTCAGTGTTAAGGACTGAATCCAAACTGTGCCAGGGCCTTCTAACGTTGCGAAGAATAAACCTTCGCCGCCAAATAGAGCTGTTTTTACTTTTCCAA
>NZ_JBBOCK010000009.1:0-4290 GCF_038002385.1 Paenibacillus sp. FSL K6-1230 | reverse complement strand
TCTATACTCATATTTCAGATCAATATGATCCTTTTTACGCCCAAGTCATTAGTTCTTCTGAGGAGGCGCCTCATATTATAGACGGATTATTATACCATGAAGCCGATACTAGAATTGAAGAACATTATACGGATGCTGCTGGATTTGTAGATCATGTATTTGCTATGTGTCATATGTTAGGGTTTCGATTCTCTCCGAGAATTAAAAGTATAGATAAGACGAAAATTTATACAATCGACAAACCTTCCTATTATCCAGAGCTAAACTTTATGATTGGCGGCACTATACAAATGAAACATATACGAGACAACTGGGATGCATTATTAAGATTACTCAGTTCTGTGCAAAATGGAACAGTTACTGCATCTCTTATTTTAAAAAAGTTAGCATCTTATCCACGGCAAAATAGTTTAGCGGTAGCATTACGAGAAATTGGACGTATAGAAAGAACATTATATACATTAGAATGGCTACAAGATCCTGCACTGAGAAGGCGAGTTCAAGTGGGACTCAATAAAGGAGAAGCGAAACATTCACTTGCGCGAGCCGTGTGTTTTCATCGATTAGGAGAAATACGTGATCGTTCTTATGAAGATCAGTTGCACCGAGTAAATGGCCTGCCGTTGTTAATTTCTGTGATTGTCATTTGGAATACAGTGTATATTGAAAAAGCGATTGAATTATTACGATCTCAAGGAATGGAAATTCCAGAAGAATATGTGCAACACATTTCTCCATTAGGTTGGGAACATATTGCATTAACGGGCGATTATATCTGGAATGTACAGCAAAAGACATCGATTCATCATTTAAGACCTTTGCGAACAAAATATGCAAGAAATAGATAGTAACACCCAATACCGATTCCCTATGTAAATACGGAATCGGTAAAAATGTGTCCAAATTGTGTCTAAACGTACAATTTTCCCGAAATGGTATCGTGAGGCCATGCCCATCAACTTAAGAACGGAAATAAAATAAATTTTTTTCATATAAACTAAAAAGCTCTTACAATATTTGATTTCCTTAAAAATAAGCATACTAAATAAACCCTAACGGGTTTCATTTTTTCACTATGCAGCTTTCTTTTGTTTTCTCAATCCATTATACTCATAGACAACACCCATAATATCAAAGACTGTCTTTTTCTCGTATCGATGAGATTTCCGTCCATTTTTCTGTAGTAGGGTAAACAGGCGGATTAGAACCTTTGTTATCTCTTGGGTGTCTTTCTGCATGGCTTGATATAACAGAGATAGATGATCTTGGATCATTCCAATTGCTTTGTATTCACTTAATTCTTTTTTCTTTTTTTGCAGAAGTAATTGCCGCATTTTAAACATAGTAGAGGAACATAGGAAAATGGTAATGAGTTTCCCATATAATTGGCACTCTAATCGTTCTTGCTTTACCGTAGAATAATGATCTATCTTGAATAATGATTTCCACGTTTTAAAAATAATCTGTCGGGTAAAAGACTGGCGCGGTATCAATTGTGACCCGTTTCCAGCCTCTCCCCATAAGAACTGCTCGTGAGGTTTTCCCTCAAGCAGCTCACCCCATAAACTTCATCAAAAGGGTTATGAGACCTATCAAATGGCAGACACTTTCATCAGAAACTCTCTGCACTTTTCAGGGGAAGGACTTTCCAGTCCCAATAGAGCCCTAGTACACCATAGAGATATTCGTTACTCCATCTCTGCCATCCAATACTACGCTTTTGGCGCCGTTTCCTTCTCGTCAATAATGTACGGACTTTCATCTCTGTATAGTCCCGTACTTGACTAAAGGCTCGACTAGAATTCCCAACCCGGAAATAATTCACCCATCCAGTCAGTACCGTATTGATTTGTTTTACTAAATCTTGTGCAGGTTTGGCGCCTGCATGTCTGATTAATTCTCGAATTTTCGCTTTCACTTTCGTACAGGCTGTCTTCTTCGGGGTAATAAGAACAAAGTGTCTGTTCTTATTTCGAGTCAGTACTCGCCTCAAATCAAATCCTAAGAACCCGAAGGGTTCTCCTTTTAAGGCATTAACCATTCGAGTTTTCTCCAGATTCAGTTCAACTCCCAAAGGCTTTAATTGTTCCCACAGTCGTCGCAATGCCAATTCAGCCCATCCTCGTTTACTAGAATGTCCGCTTACGGTGATAACTATATCATCAGCAAAACGGTGATAGTTTACAGCCTCGTAATGGTTTTCTGTTGTCTTACGTCGAATCGTATCAAATGTCCAATCTACTTCATTGAGGTAGATGTTTGCGGCTAGGGGAGAAAATGGTCCCCCTTGCGGGACACCGATTTTTCCTGTCACCTTGATAACCTGTTTTACGAGATGCATAACTTGCGAATCTTGGACACGTTTTGCGATTTTCTCCAAAAGTATGTGGTGTCGAATTGTATCAAAGTAGCGTGACAAGTCAACATCGATTACTACAGTCATCCGGCGCAATATGCTACGTCGTATTTCTGCCAGTGCTTGATGTGGGGAGCGTTTTGGTCGGAATCCATATGAATTTGGGCAAAAATCAGCTTCAAAGATGGCTTCCAATATGAGTTTTAGTGCTCCTTGGACCACACGGTCCCGTATACATGGGATTTGGAGTGTCCGCATTTTGCCGTTTGCTTTTGGGATCTCTACTTTCCGATTAGATTGTGGTTGATATGTTCCAGCCTGTAGTTCTGCTTGGATATTCTTTAAAAACGGCATAACTCCCTCTAGCTCTATATCAGCAAAACTTTTCCCATCGATGCCTGGGGCACCGTTGTTTTTCCTCGCTTGCTGATATGCTTCATGAAGGGTTGTTAGTTTGGTAATGTGGGAAAATAGTCCCCAAAACCGATGCGTAGGTTCAGACTTCGCCTTTTGATAGATTCGTCGCCTTAGTTCCTGCAAAGTAATAGGTGTTTTTATCATGGCACCCTTGCCTCCTTTGGTCGTACGAAATATTTACAGGTTCGGACCCTTTCCTCCCTGCGCGTTTTGCTGCACGCAGATCTCAGGTACTACGATCCGTTCCGCCACCCTGACACCTACCAATCTCACTTCCCGATCACGGTTATAAAGATGGTCTCCTCGATGAGATTTCTTCATCGGGTGTCGAGGGCTTCTCCAGTTTCCACATCATCTTTCTCTCCATGTCGCCGCTGATACCCCGCCGGTGAGAACTGCCGTTCCAGACTCGTTTCGGTCAGTTCTTGCTGCTTTCGCACGTTATAGACCGTCTCAGCCACCGGAATTACGTGTAACGAGGCTACATCTACGTTCACTGTACGTTACAACCTGGAGATTTGCCCATGCGCCTTTTGCGTATGATGTCAGAACCTGTCTGAAATCTATGGTATAATCTGTACAAAAAAGGATGTTTCCTATGATACATGATTATACAAGCAATGTTTCACGTGAACAGTTTGAACTGATTCGTGAAGATTTAGAAAGTGCACGAAAAACGACGCGTCCACGCACAGTTGATTTGTACGAGGTATTCTGCGGTGTACTATATTTGCTTACCACAGGTTGTCAATGGCGTAATCTGCCAAGTGATTTTCCGAACTGGAAAACAGTTTATTCCTACTATCAGATTTGGCGGAAAGTAGACGAGAATGGCATAAGTCTTCTCGAAAAAGTGCATAAAAAAATTAGTTGAAACCTATCGTGAGCAAGATGGACGTAAGAATCAGACAAGTTTCTGCATCGTAGATGCACAAAGCGTGAAAAACACATGGATAGCTGGTGAAAAAGGATACGATGCGGGAAAGAAAATATCAGGAATTAAAAGGCATATTGCTGTAGACACCAATGGTCTCATTCATGCGATTGAAGTAACAACTGCGAATATAACAGATCGAGAGGGTGCTATCCAAATGTGTGAAAGGCATAAGAAAGCATTGGACAAAGTGAAAAATATACTTTGTGATGGTGGATACACGGGGCCATCATTTGCAAAATCGATAAAAGAAACGATTGATTGTTCAGTTGAAATCATTAAACGTTCGGAACTTCATAAGTTTGTTGTGTTACCGAAACGCTGGATTGTGGAACGAACGTTTTCTTGGTTAGAAAATTATCGCAGACTGTGGAAGAACTGTGAACGAACACTTGAAAATAGTAGACAGAGTTGCTTATTGGCAAGTGTAGCGATTTTATTGAAAAGATTCTAGACAGGTTCTTAGCGACTCATAATTATCCACCAATACTTTCATCGCCTCTGTTACTTGGTGAGCAACAACCATCTGTACAGCTGGCTGAATGATTCCAGCTGTATCGCATGTTGCACCGCTCATAGGATG
>NZ_JBBOCK010000008.1:0-4394 GCF_038002385.1 Paenibacillus sp. FSL K6-1230 | reverse complement strand
GGGTTGGGGAGTTCGATAAAGGGGGTCTGGGGAAGGGTTCCCCGGTGGGTTTGGGCAACGCCCAAGGTTTGGTTTTGGTCACGTAGTGACTCGGCTATGCCGACAAGGGCCTCGCAGAGCCCTATATATTTTTGATGCGATAGCGTCAAAATATGTATAGGGTTACGTTGATTGACTCCATTTCGTCGCTTTGCTAGACTCGTGGTATCAATCATTCTAGGGAAGTGGGTGCATGTGGTGTTACGTTCTATCTCATTTAATCAATCTCACAAAAGTTCCATCAGTCATAACAATCGAGAAAATACACATGGAAATCCTGGTATTGATCCATCCAGGTTAGAAGAGAATATATATTTTGTTCAAAAGGACATTCGGAGTGTATACAAAGAGGTATTTCAGAAAGCAGTAGATACTTATAACGAGAAACAAAAACGGAATGACCGCAAAATTCAAGATTACTTTGAAAAAATCAAGAAAAGTGAAAAGGTACATGAACAACGAGAACTGGTTGTAGCGATTGGGGAAGGTAAAGACGATCCAATGTGTAGGAAAGAGAAAAAAGAAGCGCTACAGAGGTATGCGGAAGTTTTTCAAGAACGGAATCCGAATCTAGCAGTCTATAACATGGTGTTACATGATGATGAAGCCAATCCGCATCTTCATATCAACTATGTGCCGCATTTCGCAAGTAGTCGGGGATTAACGAAGCGTGTCGGAATGGATAGAGCCTTGCAACAACAAGGCGTGGAAGGAAAAGGGATGGAACTGATTGCAAATTGGAGAGCGGTAGAAACGGCATATATCGAAACATTGGCGAAAGAACATATTCCTGATTTCGAACGAGCGAATGTAGGGTCTCATAAGTACATGAAAGTAAAACAATACAAAGAATATGCGGAAACAAAGTCCGTTGTAGAAAAGCAGGTACAGGAAAAAGAAAACTATTTACAACGGGTAGACAAAGAAGTGAAACAGTCAGAGGGGAAAGTAGAAGAATTACAAACGATACAAGGACAGTTAGAACAGATTGTGAGAGAACAACAAGAACAGAAGAATCTACAAAAACAAGTAGTTGATACAAAAGAAGAGATTACGAAATTAAAAGAAACGAAGGAGCATGTACAAAACGATATACAAGGATTTCCTTTATTTGATATGAGAAGGTTGAAAGCAGAAACAGAAAAAGTAGGATTGCTGAAAAAGAAAGAAGTAAAAACAGGAAACTATATTTTGACACAAGAAGATGCTCAGAAGCTTTCTAAGCGCCTTAGAGGTGTTTCTGGCATCAAAGAAGGGTTAAGTACTATAGAGAGGTCTAAAAGATTACTAGAAGCTCAGGAGACAGCTTTAAATGAAAGAGAAGAGTTTATTAATCAAAAGGAGTTGGATATCAGCTATAAAGAATTAGAAGTGAATCAAAGGGAACGAAGTTTGATTGGGAAAGAAGTAGCCATTGAGAATGGTCAAACATGGTGGGAAGAAAAGCAAGTATTACAAGAGCAAGTGAATCTATTAACCGTAGAAAATAGTCGTTTGAGACGAGCGTTAAACAAAGTGAATGAAATGTACGAAGGATTAAAAATGAGTTTTGCGAATGTAGCGAAAGCAGTTGGTATGATGAAATATAGCAAGAAGGAATATGAACAACCGCTAAATGAACGAGGAAATCGATTGGTAGATGCGATTGCAAATTACACAAGTTATTGGCTTCGAAAAATGGGAAGTGAGGATCTGGCGGAAAAAGTAGATAAGGAAATTGGATTGAGTAAAGGAATACAACAATCTGTACAAGCGTTAGAACCGAAAAAAGAACGCGATAGAGGGTTTGAACATGAAATGTAAGTTTTTTATAAAAATATGTGTTTGGAGTGGGTTTTGAATTAAGAAGAATTTTGGGGAGGGGGGAGACTACGACATCCCCCCTAGGAGGTCATTGGTCAGAGGTCAAATCGAGTTCGACTTTACTCTCCCAAGGCTTTCGGGGTTTTTTTTTGCAGAAGTCAGTCATATCAAGGGTTTCGGCGATGGTTTTTTTTGTAAAAACCCATCGCACCAAGGGTTCACGTCATATCTGTAAAAAAATGTAACTCTAGATATATACAGAAAAATATTGACAAGTCTAGACTTGTGGGTGTATGATTTTTATAGGTTTTTAAATTTAGGAGGTTCTAAAATGGCTAGAAAAAAAATTGGTATTACATTGACTGATGAAACGTTGGGGAATTTAGATGATATTTGTAAGAAAACTGGTTTAACGAAGTCGCAAGTAATTGCGTTTTTAATTAACACTTATGGTTTGGAAAAGTTCGGTGAGAAAAAATAAAAAGCGTAGCATCGGACGGGATGCTACGCTTTCGAAAAAAACTAATTGGATAGGATGATTATATATGGTGAAAAGGAAAAATTCAAATTCAAAAGATGAACGAACCAGAAACTGGACGTTCATTGTTTATCCAGAAAGTGCGCCGGAGAATTGGCGTGAAATTATTAATGATTTACATACACCGTGGATTGAAAGTCCGTTGCATGATAAAGATATTAATCCTGATGGTGAAATAAAAAAACCTCATTGGCATGTCATGATGATGTTTTCAAATAAAAAGTCATATGAGCAGGTTAGAAAGATTACGTTTCAGTTGCGATCACCTAATCCGCAAAAGGTAGCAAACCCTAAAGGTATGGTTCGTTATTTTTTACATTTGGATAATCCAGAAAAATTTCAATATTCTAAGGGTGGTTTAGTTGCGCATTGTGGGGCGGATTTTGCTCAATATTTAGCTGTTTCAAAGGGTGAACGTTATGAGTTAATTCGTGAGATGATGGAGTTTGTAAATACTAATAGAATTATAGAAATGAAAGATTTATTGGATTATGCAATGGATAAAAGGTTTGACGATTGGTTTCCGTTGCTTTGCGATAATTCGGCTTATATTATGGAATCGTATATTAAATCTACTCGGCATAGTAGTTGATATTAATAAGTTATCAACTATGGTAACTATTTATGTAAAAAAGTCTTATATATTAAGGCTTTTTTTATACTCTTCGCGTCTTTTGTAATGAAGGTTAAAACAAGAAGATACTTTATGCAGCCTTGAAGTTAATTTCGTTAATTTTTAATGAAATTAACTATTTGTTTCATTTTGTTAATAAAACCAATGTTCTTTCTTTATTGTATCGATATTTGGTTTGTATTACCAGACTTGTTTAATTATTTAATGAGATATAAGGTTATTAAGGTATAAAATTTTAAAGCAATAGGTGGTTATAAAAATGAGCTTAAAAAATAAGTTTCTATGTACTTCATTGGCATTATCTATAGGGATTGGTTTTGTAATGCCTAGTTTTTATGTGTCTGCTGCAACAAACATTTCAGTTCAATCATTAGAGGAGGACAAACAAATCAATGAATTAGCTGAGCAATTAAAATTTTTAAATGAAGAAGCATTAGTGATTCAAAATGGTGAAAGAGTTTTCGATTTTAATAAAATTGAAAATAAATATGGAGCTAACTATGCTAATAATTTAAAAAACGATATTGTTATGATTGAAGAAATGAATGATGCAAAAGCTAAAAATCCATTTCATAGATATAAACGAAGTGCATGGACCGACTGTATGATTGATGCTATAAAAGATCATTTTGGGGTAGCTGCTGTTACTGCAGCTCTTGAAGGTGGATTGTGGGCATATCTTCAAAAAAAGGCATATAAAGAAGCGGCTAAATTATTGGTTAAATTTGCTGTTGGTTCAAATGCAGTTGGATTAGCGGGAACTCTTGTATATTATGGCGGAAAATGTACATATCAACATGGTTAAAATAATCAAATTTTAAAAAGGGGATTAGATTATGCATGTTCATAAATTTTTGTATGTAATGGTATATTTAGTTACTCCTCTTACATATTTCACAGTATCTATTCTTTGGAGTAATTTTATTTTAGAGAAATCTATGTGGACTAATTTATCAGACAATTTATCAATTATGGGGATTTATTATTTTTTTGTAAGTATTTTTTGGTTAATGAACATGAAAACTATTGATAGAGTAACAGAAAAAATAGAAAATAATAAAACAAAATAAAATTTAAAAAAAGCGTTGAGACATTCGTTCAACGCTTTTTTTATTGCGAAAGCAAGGGAATAGTTATATTGCATATGACTGAGGGTTTGATGAGTAATTGGAGCAACTTGCAAAACGACTATTGGGAGAAGAAAGATAAATGGTAAGAGTCCATGGTAAGCGGACTGGAATGGGTCAGCGATTTGTGCTGATCCATGAAAGGAGCATTAAGGAATGGACTCGTGCGACGGATTGTCCATCCTCTTGGCAGTTTCTCAAAACGACACGTTTTGGGGACGCCAACCGGCGAGGAAGCCCCTCAAGGAGTGAG
>NZ_JBBOCK010000007.1:0-4630 GCF_038002385.1 Paenibacillus sp. FSL K6-1230 | reverse complement strand
GTGTTTTTCTTGGAATTGTGCTGTTTTATCCTTTACCTTGTCTACAAACCCCTTAAAAACGTTTTTAAAGGCTTTTAAGCCGTCTGTACGTTCCTTAAGGAATTCCTTAGTGCTTTCATAGATTAAACTCACATCACGCTTTAAATCGCTTATTTTAGACTTTAAAGACTTGTTTTCTTCAAGCAACTCATTATAATCATTTACATTTTCATTAAATCGCTCTACAAGACCACTATATTTTTCTTTAACTTGCCCATGTTCTTTACTTAATTTTTTATATTCTCTCGCCATATCAGTACTCATGAGATTTCTAACATGCTGTTTTAACCTATCGTTATCTCTCGCAGCAGTCACTAAGTTTTTATAATCACGCTCCGATATAACAACATTTTTGGTTGGTTTCTTTTCTGTTTTCATTATTTCTTTTCCCAAACCAAACATGGACTTTTCACCCGTTGGCACTTCAACACTTTTCATGTGTCGTTTCGCTGGTACTTCTAAATCTGATTTAACTTTATCGCTATAAGCAGTCCATTCATCTTTTTTAACTGCTAAATTTTTTTCTAGAAAATCAATCTCTTTTTCCAAAGTTTGTTTTTTAAATTTAGCTGTCTCAATATGTTTACGGTCAGAGCCACGTTCACCACGCTTCAACTCAAAACCCTGTTTTTTCATATGCTCGGGGAATTTATCTTGTAGCCATAACAGTTCTTGACGATTAAACACATTTTTTCCTTGCAGTTTTCCATCACGCATAGGCACAACACCTAAATGCATGTGAGGGGTTTGCTCATCATTATGAACTGTTGCATAAGCAATATTTTGCTTGCCATATCGTTCGGAAAATAATTTATAACTTTCCTCAAAAAATCGTTTTTGTTCTCCTGGATCCAGTTGCTCAAAAAAATCTCGGTCAGATGTTACTAGCAACTCATTTACAAGAACAGCATCTTTCCTCGTTTTTCTTGTACCTGTTTTTTGTGATTCAATAATTTCTTTGACACGTTCGTTGTAATCAATATTTTTATCATTTTTCAAATCATAATTTTCACGTGTTCGCTCATGGTCAATATCATCATTCGTTCTACTTTTTCGCTCTCTTTGATTATGAAATTGCATGCCTTTTAGTCCAGCTGATTTCACTTTTTGCATTCTACAAACTGCATAACTCATATGTAAATCGCTCCTTTTTAGGTGGCACAAATGTGAGGCATTTTCGCTCTTTCCGGCAACCACTTCCAAGTAAAGTATAACACACTATACTTTATATTCATAAAGTGTGTGCTCTGCGAGGCTGTCGGCAGTGCCGACCAAAACCATAAAACCTTTAAGACCTTTCTTTTTTTTACGAGAAAAAAGAAACAAAAAAACCTGCCCTCTGCCACCTCAGCAAAGGGGGGTTTTGCTCTCGTGCTCGTTTAAAAATCAGCAAGGGACAGGTAGTATTTTTTGAGAAGATCACTCAAAAAATCTCCACCTTTAAACCCTTGCCAATTTTTATTTTGTCCGTTTTGTCTAGCTTACCGAAAGCCAGACTCAGCAAGAATAAAATTTTTATTGTCTTTCGGTTTTCTAGTGTAACGGACAAAACCACTCAAAATAAAAAAGATACAAGAGAGGTCTCTCGTATCTTTTATTCAGCAATCGCGCCCTTTAATGGAACAAAAAGATTTGAATTCCTGTTATAAAAAAAGGATCAATTTTGAACTCTCTCCCAAAGTTGATCCCTTAACGATTTAGAAATCCCTTTGAGAATGTTTATATACATTCAAGGTAACCAGCCAACTAATGACAATGATTCCTGAAAAAAGTAATAACAAATTACTATACAGATAAGTTGACTGATCAACTTCCATAGGTAACAACCTTTGATCAAGTAAGGGTATGGATAATAAACCACCTACAATTGCAATACCTGTTCCCTCTGATAAAAAGCTGGTAAAGTTAAGCAAACTCATTCCAGCACCAGCTTCCTGCTGTTTCAAGCTACTTGAAACAATTGTTGATATAACTGTTTTGGTGAACGAAAGCCCACCTAAAACAAATACGATTATAATTGTCATGAACCATGATGTTGTTTCTAAAAGAAAGGAAGCAGTTAAAAAGCTAACAGAAAGAAATGTAACTCCGATGTTTAACACGTATAAAGGACCTCTTCTATCAACAAGTATCCCACCAATGTAGCCGAAAATAATGACACTCATTGTTCCAGGGAAAATAATTACACTTCCGATTTCGGCAGTACTTAGCTGGTGAACATCTTTCATCATATAAGGAACCATAGAGACAAACCCTGCTACTGTTCCAAATATAATTCCCCCACAAAGAACTCCAATCATAAAAGGTATATTTTTCCCTAATCCGGGATCAACAAAAGGATCTGTTACTTTCCTGATATGTTTTACAAATATCAGGAATGACAGCACGCTAACGATAAGAAAAGAAATGCTATATGATGTTGTAAACAACATAAAAAATACAATGCCTACAGACATTAGTATAATTCCTTTGATATCAAAATGACCTTTTATCCTTACTTCTTTCTTTAATAATTTCATAAGAAACGGAACAGTGATAATTGTTATCATAGGAATGAGTAGAAGATAGGACCAATGAATATAATGGGCTATCATTCCACCAATCGCTGGACCGACTCCTTCTCCCATGGCTACTATCGATCCAATAAGACCAAATGCTTTACCCCTATTTTCCTTTGGAATATAGCGCGCAACTACAACCATTACGAGTGCTGGAAATGCAGCTGCACCAGCCCCTTGAATAAAACGAGCCATAATAAGTAAGGAAAAGAAAGAATGGCCAACAAACCCAATTACCGACCCGAAACAATTTATTATAATTCCAAATAGGAGTAACCTTTTGATGCCTAATTGATCAGATAGCTTTCCATATACAGCTGTTCCAATGGAAAAGGTTAACATAAAGGCTGTGTTCACCCAGTTTGTACTCGCAGGTGGTTTATTAAAATCATTTGCAATATCAGGTAATGAGACGTTCAAAACCATTTCATTTAATACGCTAAAAAAAGATAAAATGCAAAGCCAAATTAAAATTTGGTTGTGTCGTAAATTCGATTGTGAATAGGATGTATTCACATTTCACCCTCCAATAATGAGGGCAGACGTAGTTTATAGGGTTAATGATACGCTTCCCTCTTTTAATTGAACCCTGTTACATTCATTACACTTCATAATTAATTCCTCCTAAACTTGATTAAAACATTTTACCACATATAAACTAAGTTTTAAATTCAGTATTTCATCACTTATACAACAATATGGCCCGTTTGTTGAACTACTCTTTAATAAAATAATTTTTCCGTTCCCAATTCCACATTGCAATAATAGAAAATCCATCTTCATCGGCTTTTTCGTCATCATCTGTATGAATCAAATCGCCTTCTTCTGTGTCATCAAGGTTTAATTTTTTATGTATTTCTTTTAACAAACCACCATAGGAGATTAACCTTTTACGGTGTAAACCTTCCTCCAAATCAGACAAACGTTTCAAATTCTTTTCTTCATCATCGGTCATAAAATCCGTATCCTTTACAGGATATTTTGCAGTTTCGTCAATTGCCGATTGTATATCCGATTTATATTTATTTTTCGGTCGAATCATTTGAACTTTTACATTTGGATCATAGTCTAATTTCATTGCCTTTTTCCAAAATTGAATCCATTGTTTTTGATTCACGTAGTTTTCTGTATTCTTAAAATAAGTTGGTTCCACACATACCAATACATGCATGTGCTGATTATAAGAATTATCTTTATTATTTATTGTCACTTCCGTTGCACGCATAAAACCAACAAGATTTTTATTAATTTTTTTATATTGCATCATTCGGCGAAATCCTTGAGCCATATCTGACAAACTCTTATTTAATTCTTCGCCATCATAAACATTTTTAACTGTTAATGTGAGAAACAACCAACGAACTGTTGGCTTTTGTTTAATAACTTCAGCAACAACCTTTTGTGACTGAATGCCATGTTTCATTGCTCTCCTCCAGTTGCACATTGGACAAAGCCTGGATTTACAAAACCACACTCGATACAACTTTCTTTCGCCTGTTTCACGATTTTGTTTATACTCTAATATTTCAGCACAATCTTTTACTCTTTCAGCCTTTTTAAATTCAAGAATATGCAGAAGTTCAAAGTAATCAACATTAGCGATTTTCTTTTCTCTCCATGGTCTCACTTTTCCACTTTTTGTCTTGTCCACTAAAACCCTTGATTTTTCATCTGAATAAATGCTACTATTAGGACACATAATATTAAAAGAAACCCCCATCTATTTAGTTATTTGTTTGGTCACTTATAACTTTAACAGATGGGGTTTTTCTGTGCAACCAATTTTAAGGGTTTTCAATACTTTAAAACACATACATACCAACACTTCAACGCACCTTTCAGCAACTAAAATAAAAATGACGTTATTTCTATATGTATCAAGATAAGAAAGAACAAGTTCAAAACCATCAAAAAAAGACACCTTTTCAGGTGCTTTTTTTATTTTATAAACTCATTCCCTGATCTCGACTTCGTTCTTTTTTTACCTCTCGGTTATGAGTTAGTTCAAATTCGTTCTTTTTAGGTTCTAAATC
>NZ_JBBOCK010000006.1:0-4908 GCF_038002385.1 Paenibacillus sp. FSL K6-1230 | reverse complement strand
ACGAAAGTCTGACGGAGCAACGCCGCGTGAGTGATGAAGGCTTTCGGGTCGTAAAACTCTGTTGTTAGGGAAGAACAAGTGCTAGTTGAATAAGCTGGCACCTTGACGGTACCTAACCAGAAAGCCACGGCTAACTACGTGCCAGCAGCCGCGGTAATACGTAGGTGGCAAGCGTTATCCGGAATTATTGGGCGTAAAGCGCGCGCAGGTGGTTTCTTAAGTCTGATGTGAAAGCCCACGGCTCAACCGTGGAGGGTCATTGGAAACTGGGAGACTTGAGTGCAGAAGAGGAAAGTGGAATTCCATGTGTAGCGGTGAAATGCGTAGAGATATGGAGGAACACCAGTGGCGAAGGCGACTTTCTGGTCTGTAACTGACACTGAGGCGCGAAAGCGTGGGGAGCAAACAGGATTAGATACCCTGGTAGTCCACGCCGTAAACGATGAGTGCTAAGTGTTAGAGGGTTTCCGCCCTTTAGTGCTGAAGTTAACGCATTAAGCACTCCGCCTGGGGAGTACGGCCGCAAGGCTGAAACTCAAAGGAATTGACGGGGGCCCGCACAAGCGGTGGAGCATGTGGTTTAATTCGAAGCAACGCGAAGAACCTTACCAGGTCTTGACATCCTCTGACAACCCTAGAGATAGGGCTTCTCCTTCGGGAGCAGAGTGACAGGTGGTGCATGGTTGTCGTCAGCTCGTGTCGTGAGATGTTGGGTTAAGTCCCGCAACGAGCGCAACCCTTGATCTTAGTTGCCATCATTTAGTTGGGCACTCTAAGGTGACTGCCGGTGACAAACCGGAGGAAGGTGGGGATGACGTCAAATCATCATGCCCCTTATGACCTGGGCTACACACGTGCTACAATGGACGGTACAAAGAGCTGCAAGACCGCGAGGTGGAGCTAATCTCATAAAACCGTTCTCAGTTCGGATTGTAGGCTGCAACTCGCCTACATGAAGCTGGAATCGCTAGTAATCGCGGATCAGCATGCCGCGGTGAATACGTTCCCGGGCCTTGTACACACCGCCCGTCACACCACGAGAGTTTGTAACACCCGAAGTCGGTGGGGTAACCTTTTTGGAGCCAGCCGCCTAAGGTGGGACAGATGATTGGGGTGAAGTCGTAACAAGGTAGCCGTATCGGAAGGTGCGGCTGGATCACCTCCTTTCTATGGAGAATTGATGAACGCTGTTCATCAATATAAGTTTCCGTGTTTCGTTTTGTTCAGTTTTGAGAGAACTATCTCTCATATATAAATGTATGTTCTTTGAAAACTAGATAACAGTGTAGCTCATATTTTTTAATTTTTAGTTTGGTTAAGTTAGAAAGGGCGCACGGTGGATGCCTTGACACTAGGAGTCGATGAAGGACGGGACTAACGCCGATATGCTTCGGGGAGCTGTAAGTAAGCTTTGATCCGAAGATTTCCGAATGGGGAAACCCACCATACGTAATGGTATGGTATCCTTACCTGAATACATAGGGTAAGGAAGACAGACCCAGGGAACTGAAACATCTAAGTACCTGGAGGAAGAGAAAGCAAATGCGATTTCCTGAGTAGCGGCGAGCGAAACGGAACATAGCCCAAACCAAGAGGCTTGCCTCTTGGGGTTGTAGGACATTCTATACGGAGTTACAAAGGAACGAGGTAGACGAAGCGACCTGGAAAGGTCCGTCGTAGAGGGTAACAACCCCGTAGTCGAAACTTCGTTCTCTCTTGAATGTATCCTGAGTACGGCGGAACACGTGAAATTCCGTCGGAATCTGGGAGGACCATCTCCCAAGGCTAAATACTCCCTAGTGATCGATAGTGAACCAGTACCGTGAGGGAAAGGTGAAAAGCACCCCGGAAGGGGAGTGAAAGAGATCCTGAAACCGTGTGCCTACAAATAGTCAGAGCCCGTTAACGGGTGATGGCGTGCCTTTTGTAGAATGAACCGGCGAGTTACGATCCCGTGCGAGGTTAAGCTGAAGAGGCGGAGCCGCAGCGAAAGCGAGTCTGAATAGGGCGTTTAGTACGTGGTCGTAGACCCGAAACCAGGTGATCTACCCATGTCCAGGGTGAAGTTCAGGTAACACTGAATGGAGGCCCGAACCCACGCACGTTGAAAAGTGCGGGGATGAGGTGTGGGTAGCGGAGAAATTCCAATCGAACCTGGAGATAGCTGGTTCTCCCCGAAATAGCTTTAGGGCTAGCCTTAAGTGTAAGAGTCTTGGAGGTAGAGCACTGATTGGACTAGGGGTCCTCATCGGATTACCGAATTCAGTCAAACTCCGAATGCCAATGACTTATCCTTAGGAGTCAGACTGCGAGTGATAAGATCCGTAGTCAAAAGGGAAACAGCCCAGACCGCCAGCTAAGGTCCCAAAGTGTGTATTAAGTGGAAAAGGATGTGGAGTTGCTTAGACAACTAGGATGTTGGCTTAGAAGCAGCCACCATTTAAAGAGTGCGTAATAGCTCACTAGTCGAGTGACTCTGCGCCGAAAATGTACCGGGGCTAAATACACCACCGAAGCTGCGGATTGATACCGAATGGTATCAGTGGTAGGGGAGCGTTCTAAGGACAGTGAAGTCAGACCGTAAGGACTGGTGGAGTGCTTAGAAGTGAGAATGCCGGTATGAGTAGCGAAAGACGGGTGAGAATCCCGTCCACCGAATGCCTAAGGTTTCCTGAGGAAGGCTCGTCCGCTCAGGGTTAGTCAGGACCTAAGCCGAGGCCGACAGGCGTAGGCGATGGACAACAGGTTGATATTCCTGTACCACCTCTTTATCGTTTGAGCAATGGAGGGACGCAGAAGGATAGAAGAAGCGTGCGATTGGTTGTGCACGTCCAAGCAGTTAGGCTGATAAGTAGGCAAATCCGCTTATCGTGAAGGCTGAGCTGTGATGGGGAAGCTCCTTATGGAGCGAAGTCTTTGATTCCCCGCTGCCAAGAAAAGCTTCTAGCGAGATAAAAGGTGCCTGTACCGCAAACCGACACAGGTAGGCGAGGAGAGAATCCTAAGGTGTGCGAGAGAACTCTGGTTAAGGAACTCGGCAAAATGACCCCGTAACTTCGGGAGAAGGGGTGCTTTCTTAACGGAAAGCCGCAGTGAATAGGCCCAAGCGACTGTTTAGCAAAAACACAGCTCTCTGCGAAGCCGTAAGGCGAAGTATAGGGGGTGACACCTGCCCGGTGCTGGAAGGTTAAGGAGAGGGGTTAGCGTAAGCGAAGCTCTGAACTGAAGCCCCAGTAAACGGCGGCCGTAACTATAACGGTCCTAAGGTAGCGAAATTCCTTGTCGGGTAAGTTCCGACCCGCACGAAAGGTGTAACGATTTGGGCACTGTCTCAACCAGAGACTCGGTGAAATTATAGTACCTGTGAAGATGCAGGTTACCCGCGACAGGACGGAAAGACCCCGTGGAGCTTTACTGTAGCCTGATATTGAATTTTGGTACAGTTTGTACAGGATAGGCGGGAGCCTTTGAAACCGGAGCGCTAGCTTCGGTGGAGGCGCTGGTGGGATACCGCCCTGACTGTATTGAAATTCTAACCTACGGGTCTTATCGACCCGGGAGACAGTGTCAGGTGGGCAGTTTGACTGGGGCGGTCGCCTCCTAAAGTGTAACGGAGGCGCCCAAAGGTTCCCTCAGAATGGTTGGAAATCATTCGTAGAGTGCAAAGGCATAAGGGAGCTTGACTGCGAGACCTACAAGTCGAGCAGGGACGAAAGTCGGGCTTAGTGATCCGGTGGTTCCGCATGGAAGGGCCATCGCTCAACGGATAAAAGCTACCCCGGGGATAACAGGCTTATCTCCCCCAAGAGTCCACATCGACGGGGAGGTTTGGCACCTCGATGTCGGCTCATCGCATCCTGGGGCTGTAGTCGGTCCCAAGGGTTGGGCTGTTCGCCCATTAAAGCGGTACGCGAGCTGGGTTCAGAACGTCGTGAGACAGTTCGGTCCCTATCCGTCGTGGGCGTAGGAAATTTGAGAGGAGCTGTCCTTAGTACGAGAGGACCGGGATGGACGCACCGCTGGTGTACCAGTTGTTCTGCCAAGGGCATAGCTGGGTAGCTATGTGCGGAAGGGATAAGTGCTGAAAGCATCTAAGCATGAAGCCCCCCTCAAGATGAGATTTCCCATAGCGTAAGCTAGTAAGATCCCTGAAAGATGATCAGGTTGATAGGTTCGAGGTGGAAGCATGGTGACATGTGGAGCTGACGAATACTAATAGATCGAGGACTTAACCATATAATATGTAGCAATGTTATCTAGTTTTGAAGGAATATGCCTTCATAGTTTGGTGATGATGGCAGAGAGGTCACACCCGTTCCCATACCGAACACGGAAGTTAAGCTCTCTAGCGCCGATGGTAGTTGGGACCTTGTCCCTGTGAGAGTAGGACGTTGCCAGGCAAAATGGAGGATTAGCTCAGCTGGGAGAGCACCTGCCTTACAAGCAGGGGGTCGGCGGTTCGATCCCGTCATCCTCCACCATTTAGCCGACTTAGCTCAATTGGTAGAGCAACTGACTTGTAATCAGTAGGTTGGGGGTTCAAGTCCTCTAGTCGGCACCAGTTTTTATTGTAAGAGCCATTAGCTCAGTTGGTAGAGCATCTGACTTTTAATCAGAGGGTCGAAGGTTCGAGTCCTTCATGGCTCACCATTTTATTTTTCGTGGCCCGTTGGTCAAGTGGTTAAGACACCGCCCTTTCACGGCGGTAACACGGGTTCGAATCCCGTACGAGTCATGTTTTTTTATGTTCATTTTTGGTCCCGTGGTGTAGTGGTTAACATGCCTGCCTGTCACGCAGGAGATCGCCGGTTCGACCCCGGTCGGGACCGCCACTTTTGTTTATACCACCATTAGTGGTTTTATATATAGTTTTGGCTCGGTAGCTCAGTCGGTAGAGCAGAGGACTGA
>NZ_JBBOCK010000005.1:0-5652 GCF_038002385.1 Paenibacillus sp. FSL K6-1230 | reverse complement strand
CTCTCAAAATAACGTTTCTGTTCTTCTAAACTTAATGAATGCATGTAATCAGGCGAAGCTGTTACTACAAATTCAGAAAGTACAACAGAATTTGCTCGTGGCTTTCGTTTTACTTGCTCACTAATCTTTTGTTTAATTGTACTTTCATATCTAATTTTTTGTTGATTTAACAAATCATAATTTTGTTCACTTTTCGAATAATCAATGTCCAAGTTTGATTTACTTTTTCCTTGTCTCTGGTTATGTTTTTGAATTCCTTGCACATCAGAAATTTGAAATTTCTGCATGTGAATGATTGCGAATTTATTCATGTTTTTCCCTCACAATTGTCTTCCGTAAGAGGACCACTTTTGAGACTATCATAACATATCGAGAGAGCGAATCCAAAGTTTTGGTATAGCCCACTATACCAAATTGCATTTGGTGTGGGCTCTGCGAGACCTTGTTGGCTTCGCCAAATCACGCCATAGCGTGACAAAGACCTGGGGCTTTGCCCCACACCCCACAAGGGGAACTCTTCCCCTTGACCCCATTTATCGAACTCCCCAACCCCTCAATCCTTGAGGGGCTCCCTCGCCGGTTGGCGTCCCCAAAACGAATCGTTTTGAGGAACTGCCAAGAGGGTGATATATCCGACGTACGTGTCTACTCCTTATCCTCCCGTTCCCTTTCGGGCTCGGTCCGGTACCGTTGACACTTACCTCAAATCACTTCTCTATTCAAGTAACCGTCCAGCTAGTGCAATTAAACGTGTATTAAATTCCCTATCCAGTGTAATAAAATCTTTTTTTCCTTGTGTTCGTTCAAGCAATTCATGTAACACCAATTTGTCCTCTTCTTCTAATCTTTCTTTTTCAACAATTACAGGAATCTCTTTAGGTGGTCTAACTCGAACACCTAAAGCTGTCATTCTTACATAGTTCGAAACCGTTGTACTATTCAGTTTAGCTAATAACTCTAAACGCTCTTTTTCCTCTTCAGAAACATATAATTTTATTTGTTCTTTCGACATTTCCAACATCCCATCAAGGTATATTTTACCCCTCTTATTATATCCCTTTGCATACCCTTTTTCAATATATAACAAATAGTCCTTTTTTTACCCTTTTAAACTTTCCCTTCCATGACCCTTAAAAAATAAGAAAGAACCAACTTTGTAAGTTGGTTCTTTCTTATTTTTGATTCATCATTTGCAAGGCATGACTTAAATTTACTTTCCCATTTCCATATTCAAATGGATTTCCTAAAGGAGTTGCTGAGTTTTTCAATAATTCTCTTACTTGTTGATTAGACAACATTCTATCATTTTCTAATAACAAAGATGCTACACCAGCTACATGAGCGGCTGCCATTGAAGTACCACTATTAAATCTATAAGAACCATCATTCCAGGTACTCCAAATATCTACACCTGGTGCCATTAATTCTAACTGTTCTCCTTTACTAGATAGAAACCCTCGTTGATCTTTAGCATCTAACGCTCCAACCGCAATTACAGAATTAAATTTAGCTGGATAGGTAATTGAATTCCCCTCTTTATATCCTTCATTTCCTGCTGACGAAACTAACAAAATTCCTTTTTCATATGCTTTATTAATGGCTTCTTCAAAAAATACAGATTCTTTTTTTCCGCCTAGACTCATTAGAATAATATTCGCCTTATGTTCAATTGCCCAATCGATTCCTTTTACGACTGTACTATATTTTCCATTCGTATACTTATCTAATACTTTTACTGCATATAAATCCACATCAGGGGCAACCCCCATCATACCACTATTATTTTTTTGTGCCCCAATAATGCCCGCTAAATGCGTTCCATGACCATTATCATCATCAAAATTTGAAACATTCTCAACAAATGAAATACCATCTTTTATCTTTACATCTAAATGTTCTTTATCAATACCAGTATCTAAAATCGCAACTGAAATTCCTTTTCCTGTTAATGGAGAAACTCCTTTTTCTTTCGCATGTAATACATTAGATATCCCATTATGTAAAGACTGTTCCGTCCCATTCGCTTTTACATTTCCATCTTGTTCAACTTCCACAACTTCAGAGTATTGTTTCAAAATATCTGTTGGATCATAAGAAAATTCAGCTTTTACAATGGGTAAATTAAAATAAGTCTCTTTTACTTCTCCACCTTGTTTCTCAATCATACTTTCATCAACTTTACCTTGAAACATAATTAAATAATCATTTTTCTTTGAGAACTCACTCGCAAAAGAGGTTACACTTCCACCACATATTCCAAATAACATTACAACTATTATAGCTAACTTCTTCATATCTTCATCTCCCTATTACATAAAAAAATAAGGCGCTTTTTGCACCTTATTTTTTTGAATCTGAAATTAAATACTCACAAATATTTGTATATATTTCTTGTCGATTAGTACGCTTTAATAAAGTTAAAGGTTCTACATCTTCTGGTAAAAATTTAGTAATGAGGAATGAAAATGCTTCATAAGTTGGAGCATTTTCTATAGATAATCCATTAAAAACCGTAATATCTAAATGAGAGTATTTAGATAGCATAGATTCTTTATGAGATTCAAAATATTTAACCCCATCTTTTTCTAATTGTTCTGATTGACGTTTTAATTGAAGAGAAAAAGCACTTAAAATATCTATGAAAATATTATGTTGTTCTCTAGAAATATTATAGTCAATCATATAATCATAAAGAGGATTTTTATCAACATTAACCATCTTTTTTAGTAATTCAATTTGGTATTTTAATAATTCATATTGTTTGTTATCCACTTAAGATATCTCCGTTCTATATATTATTAGTATACATATCTATACTAAATTAGATTTTCAAATTTTTATAGGGCAATTGCTAAAACTGCATCCGCTAGTACATCAGCTGTAGACGCAGATGCTCCACATTCGTCAATAAAGAAGTTCTTTAATCCCCTATGCGCTAATGCTTCTGTTCTTTCTAAATAATGCGCAAGTGATAATCGATTTTCTTTTATAATGTTTTTGTATGATGTTTTTCCTAAATATCCAAGAAGACTTTCTAACGCTTCACCGCCCCATTTTAACCCATTAATTAAAAGTGACTTTTTCCAACCTTGAGCACTTACGTCACCGTCATCATCTAAAGAAACTGTTTGGTTTAAATCAGTAACGTTGTAATTTGTTTGTGGGAAGTTCACAACATTATTTTTAACGGGTGCATCTGTTTCAGCAGCAAAAGAAGAAAGTGGTGCAACTGTTAATAATGCGGCAAATGCCATTGAAGCTGGAATGATTTTCTTAAATTTAGCTTTTAAGTTTAACATAGTATAATTCCTCCAAAATTTGTTTTTTTAAAATAACATTTCTGATTTTTCCATAGTTTAGAAGTACACGTCTACCTTATATGCAATATTGCATAAAAAAACAGCGAAGTTTTCCAAGCTCAGAGAACTTCGCTGTTTTTTTATCCCCTTTGTTTTTGGGTGTGAGTGCTGGCTGGGGGTTTGGGGGCTAGCCCCCAAGGAACTTAACGTAACTTATTATGGGATAAGTTTATCACTTGGAACGATAGAACTGGGTGTTTCGGCTGGTACAATTGCTTGTCCAAGTCGAGCAACTTAACCCCGTTTTTGGTCTGTTCGGCTTGGCGAAAGCTAAAAACCAGCCGAATTTCAGAATGCAATGGAGGAAAGGTGGAGATTTTTTGAGTGTTTTTTTCAAAAAATACTACCTGACCATTGCATGGAGAAAAACCAACCCCTTATATAGATATAGAAAGAACAACATGGAATTTTCAATAAAAAATTGAATAAACGTGATTATATCAAGGGTTCTAGCGATTGTAATTAATTCCCAATATGTGGGGTAAAAACCACATATATGTGGGGTAAAAACCACATATTGGGAAAATATGTAAAAGAAAAAGACTAGTAATTTTTACTAGTCTTTTAGTTCGAATTTTATATAGGGTTTTCGTTCTTTAGAATTACCTTTTTTAACAAGTAAAGAATTAAAAAACCAATAATTTTGTTTTCCTACACTTTGTTTTTCTAATACATTTTTCCTTACTAATGAATTTAAAACCTTACTAAAATATGACCTATCTTTATAACCACATAGTTTTTGCATAGTTGGTTGTAAAAGTTCAATTTGATTATTCCAACCGACATAAGGTAGCAAAGTAAATAAAACTGCTTTCTCTGTTTTACTAAGCTTTACTTCTGGATTATCACTTTCAATCCAAGCTTTTAACGTATGAAAAACAAAAATAAAATTTGAATTCTTATGTAGATTTCTTTCAGTGATCGCCTTCATAAGTTCTTGAGCACCTGCACCAGCGTCAATAAAGGTACTCAACATTTCTGTAACTTCTAAAATCTCTTTCTTTTTCATTTGTTGTTGCTCCTCTCAATATTCCGAGCACCAACAAAAATACCAAAAATCATAATTCAGGTATTACCCTAATAATAAAATTATGATAATCTATATACGACAACAAGTTATTGGTATTTTCGCTGAAATACCCTTTGAAACGAGCCATGTTCGAGCATGGCTCGTTTTTTAATTTTATCACACATATTCTCTCAAAAGATTGTCAAATAAAGTTTCCTTAAAGTTTTATTTACTTTTTTGAATGTCTTCTAGCGCTCCATGTCATATCCTCGATGTCTACTTATTTTCTTCTTATTTTCACTTTCATGCTCCCGTTCAAAATGATTTTCTACTTCTCTCCCAACCAGTTCATTCTTAACAAGTCCTCTAAAAGTCTTAAATTGCTCTTTAAAGACTTTTTTCGTCTGTTGATATAAAACCTTTATATTCGTCTGTAAATCTCTTATATGAGCCTTTAAAGAGCCTATTTCAGTATGCAATTCTTTATTTGCTTCTTCTAATTCCCGATTTTGTTTATAAGAATGTTTTAAAGCAAGATGATTTCCCTCGATTGTTTCTTCTAAGTATTTATTATTTTCTTTCAAGCTTTGATTCTCTTTTACAAGATCTGTTTTTTGCAAACGTTCATAATCGCTCTTTATAATAACCGCTGCATCAACTTTTTCTTTCATATCTCTCCATTGCTCACGTGTTACCACGATATTTCCTGTTTTCTTTTCTATGATTTCTGGCTTTCCAAACAGTTTTGTTGTTACTTCTGTTTTTGTTTCTTCTCGCAAATAAGACATTGACGCTGGCTTGTCAGGAATTTGATTTCGAAACATTTCAAATTCCTGTTTCTTTTCTTTTATTTTTTTATCTAAACTCAAAAATTGTTGCTGAATTTTTTGTAAAGTTTCATTCTGTTTTTCGATATAGTTTGTGGTTTGTTGTAATTGATTATGAGTTTCCACTACTTTTGTCTTTAAATGCGTTTTTACATTGGATAACTGTTCCACTTCTACTTCTAAATCTTGTTTTTCCTTAAAGGCTTGAGGCGATAAATGTTTTTTCTCAGAACCTTCTCCCCGCTCTACATCAAAACCTTTTTCCCGCATTTCCAACGGGAAGTCCTGTTGTAAAGATATAAGCTCTTTTCTCGTAAACATATCTTTTGCGGACAAACGATTGTCTTCTGTAATTGGCATAACACCTATATGCATATGTGGTGTCGCTTCATCCATATGAACCATGGCATACAACGTATTTTGTTTCCCATAACGTTTTTGAATAAACGCTAGTGAA
>NZ_JBBOCK010000004.1:0-6795 GCF_038002385.1 Paenibacillus sp. FSL K6-1230 | reverse complement strand
CTCATGGCTCACGTTCAAAAATACACAAAAGGAAATGTACAAGGCCTTTCGATTCATTGGGACAGAAAAACAGAAAACCATTCGAATTTAAACATTGACAATGAGCGGTCGGATTTCAATTATGATTTATGTGAAAAAGAAGGAGATACACTTTCTCGTATGAATCAGCGTTTAAGTGAAGTGTATGTCTTTAAGCGAAATGATGTAAAAGTGTGTGCGGATTGGGTTGTTACGTTACCAGAAAATTTGAAGGGGATTTCAGAAAAAGAACAGCGTGATTTTTTTGAGAAGATTTATGAGTTTTTAGCAAATCGTTATGGTGGGGAAAAGAACGTACTTTCAGCGAATGTCCATATGGATGAAACAACGCCACATATGCACTTTGCTTTTATGCCTGTTGTGTGGGACAAGAAAAAGCAAAGGGAAAAGGTTT
Source organism: Paenibacillus sp. FSL K6-1230 (assembly GCF_038002385.1). Classification (NCBI taxonomy): domain Bacteria; kingdom Bacillati; phylum Bacillota; class Bacilli; order Caryophanales; family Paenibacillaceae; genus Paenibacillus; species Paenibacillus sp. FSL K6-1230. The sequence goes on along the minus strand of NZ_JBBOCK010000004.1, from coordinate 6,362 downwards.
CAGCAAAAGAAGTGCTAACACGTAAAGAGTTAAAAACATTTCATCAAGATTTAGATACCTTTTTAAAACAAGAAATTCCGCATATCTACAAAGAAGGGATTTTGAATGAGAAAACAATTGGTTTTGAGACAGTGAAAGAGTTAAAAAGATATGCTGAGGAAATTCAAAAACAAAAAGACCAACAAAAAGCAAATGCGACCGCAGAAATGAAAGTGTTTAAAGAACCAAAACAAGTGTTGAAGAAAATCGAAGCATCAGCAAAGAAAACGATATTTGGAAATAAGGTCACATTGCGATCTCAGGATTTTGAGAAATTAAAAATGTTATCTGTATCGAGTATGAAAGTCCAATATCAAGCTGGAAAAAGATTGGATGAAGCAATCGGGAAAATGAAGGAATGGGAAGAGAAGTATTATGAGGCGGATCGAAGGGCAGATCATGCTGAACTTCAATTTGGTTTATTAGAAAAAGAAGTAGACCAACTGAAGAAACACCGAACAGACGCTATTATCTATAAAAGTATGTTGGAAGATACAAACAGAGGGGCAGAAATTAGTGAACTAGAAAAGAAAGGTCGTTTAGTTCTGTTTAATCTGGAAAATGGACATGAACCAGAAAATCAAAAAGAAGGCGAACAGTGGCTTTCTATCTTGGAAGAGAATAAAAAAGCAAAAACAATCCCTCAGAAGCGCCTAGAAGCCTTTATAGAGCGTTTAAAGGTATTTCTAGATAAAATACTAGGGAAAGGTAGAGAATTCTCTCTAGAGAGCTTAAAACGCAAATCAGAGCAACTGAAACAAACGAGACAACCAAAAACAAAAAGAGATAGGGGGATGGAGCGATAAAAAACGACACCGATTATACACCGGTATCGCTTTTTTGCTTTATTTTTGCATGGATAGAATGAAATTAATGCCTTGTGTAAAGCCTTCTTTATAGGATTCTTTCTTGATATTGGACATTTTAAGATAAATCGCAAGTTCAAATTGGTTAAACTCTTCCAGTGTGAACTTGTTTTGATGGGAATATAGTTCTTGAAATTCTTCGTATCTGTCTAATTCTTCTACACTTTGTTCAACGATCATTTCTAACATTTGATTTGCAGTCATACTCTTTATCCTCCTTGTTTTTAAGAAAAATGTATAGGAAAATAAAAAGGCATACTATTTTATTGGGTTGGTATGTATTCGTGGTGCTCCCTGGTCAGAGGGAGTGCCTTTTTATTTGTCTTTTAAAACTTAGAATAATTTTGTTCATTACCTCAAAACATTTGTTTTAATGTATTTTGAACGTTCAAATTTATTAAATAGATCTTTGTTTTCTGTACGCCCAAGAAGAATATTACCTTTGAAATTCACAAAGTCTTTTTTATCCCTACTTGTTGCCCAAGCTACTTCTGGATTTAAAATATATACATTTGTATTTCCAACTTTACCAATAGCAATCAATCCGTTTTCTTCTAGACATGAAATTGCTCTAAATATTGTTGTTCTTGATTTTCCAGTAACCTCTTCTAAAATTTTATGTGAGGCCATTATACTATTGCTATTAACATCCATATTCTCTATAAAGAACATATAAAGTTGTCCTGCAACTGCATTTTCGGAAATGATATAGGCTAATGCTTTTGTTCCTACACCCCTACTAATTTGTATGAAATTCTTGTTCTTTTGGTTTTCTTTTGCTCTTTTAGCTTCTAGGGCTTCATTAGCACTATCAAAGATTTCAGCATCTTCTAAGGCTACGTATTTAACTTCTGTGTCTTTTTCTTTTCCTGAAAACATATGTAACCCTCCACTATACATTAATGTTTCTTTTTTGAAACAACCTGTTGCATGTTTTGATTTTATCACCTCCAATTTAGTTTTGCAACAACTCGTTTCAAAAAAGAAACATAAAGGTGCAACTATGTTTCGCCACACGAAACATTAATGTAAACCCTCATGAAACATACCAAACTTGAAAACTATTGATATTACTGCATTTCTAGCAATTCCCTTTCTATATCTATAAAAGTAGCTTTTCATAATACAAGGGGCGAGTCGTATTTTTTGAGAAACCCACTCAAAAAATCTCCACTCTTTTACCCTTGTATTATGAAATTCGGCGGGGGTTGGTATATCGCCAAGCCGAACATACCAAAAACGAGGATTTAGTTGTTCGACTTGGATTTGCAAGTATACCCGCCGAACCGCCAGTTCTATCGTTCTAAGCAACAAGCTTACTCTATATTCAGTTACGTTCCAGGGGGCTAGCCCCCAAACCCCCAGCCAGCACTCACACCCAAAAACAAGGGGGAAATATCTTATTTTCTTACTAAGATATTTAAGAAATTCTTATAAAACGTACAAAAGATGTCTTTTGTACAATATATTTATATTTTAATACTAGGGTTCTCCAGGATCCTCATGTAAATTGATTAGAGTTGTTAAAATAAAAATACACATAGAGGCGGAAAATACATATTCTGCTTACAAAAAATAAAAAGAGGGAAATTATGAGTAAAAATCAAGAAGTGATACAAACAAGTCTAGAGGAAACGCCATCATCAGTTTCCTCTCAAGTTGTAAATGTAATGTATGAGAAACCGGAAAGAAATGATACATGGTGGTGTTGGGGGGCAGGGATTTTATTGATTCTATTGTTATTTGTATGGATATTGGGTGTTCAACAAGTGCCATATTATACAATAGGTGCTACATCTGTCCCACAAAATATAGGACTCCCATCGCAAGGAATGATTGCAAATCAAGTACAAACGAATGTAGTAGGCGAACAATTGTATATTACAAATAGCCAAACAAAAATGGTTTCTGTCGTAGATAGTAAAACAAATCAAGTCAAAACGGTGATTCCTTTTGGATAACACAAATAGTGGCACGGCAACGATTCGTTCTTTTTCGGGGCACTTTCAAAAAATTTTCAAGAATACTTGCTTAAAATGTGTTCTGTGAATATATTTTCCAACAATATTTACAGGTGTTTTGTAAACTAATCTTGTTAAATTCATCTCAAAAAGTTAATGGAACTCTAATTCTGTTAACTAAAATGGTGAGTGGCCCCAAATAAGTATAAAAGAGCAAAATGGAAGGTGTGTCAACGGTACCGGACCGAACCCGGAAGGGTATGGGAGGATAAGGAGTTGACACACTCTCTATGCGACCCTCTTGGATTGTCAAAACGGTTACCGTTTTGACCTGCCAACCGGCGAGGGAGTCCCTCAAGGATTGAGGAGTTGGGGAGTTGGATGAAAGGGGGTCAAGGGGAAGAGTTCCCCTTGTAGGTTCGGACAAAGTCCGAGGTTTTTTCTTTGCCATGCTTGCATGGCTTGGCGAAGCCAAAGAGCCTCGCAGAGCACGTCCAAATGTAATTTGGTATAACGTGCTAGACCAAATTATTGGATTCCCTCAACCCTCGTGTTAAACTGGTTACCAAGAAGGAGGGGATTGCTCGTGGCTCATGTAAAAAAATATACAAAAGGCAACGTACAAGGATTATCAATTCATTGGGACAGAAAAACAGAGAATCATTCAAATCAAGATATTGATAATGAACGATCACATTTGAATTATGATTTATGTGAAAAAGAAGGAGACACGTTTTCTCGCATGAATAATCGATTAAGTGCAGTACATTGTTTGAATCGAAAAGATGTAAAAGTGTGTGCCGATTGGGTTGTTACGTTACCAGAAAACTTGAAGGAGACTTCAGAAAAAGAACAACGTGAATTTTTTGAAAAAACCTATGAGTTTTTAACGAATCGTTATGGCGGTGAAAAAAATGTGTTGTCCGCTAACGTACATAAGGATGAAACAACACCACATATGCATTTTGCCTTTATGCCGATTGTTTGGGATGAAAAAAAACAACGGGAAAAAGTTTCAGCGAAAGAAGTGTTAACAAGAAAAGATTTAAAAACCTTTCACCAGGATTTAGATACATTTTTGAAAAAGGAAATACCTTATATCTACAAAGAAGGCATTTTAAACGAGAAAACAATTGGTGTTGCTACAGTCAAAGATTTAAAAAAATATTCGCTAGAAATACAGGAACAAAAAGAAGCAATGGATGTAGAAGTAAAGATAAAAGAAAAAGATTTGAAAAGAAAAATTCAATCTCTAGATAAAGAATTTGAAAACAAAAAGGAAAAACTTCTAGATCTAAGTGAACAATTACCACAGGAAATTAAAATTAAGGCAAAAGGGAAAGAGAAAAAAACAGAAGTAGTGAAGAAAGGTTTATTTAAAACAGAAACAGTAACCAAAGAAACAGGGAATTGGATTATTGGAACAAGTGAATTAAAAAGAGTACAAAAAATGGTGAACGCTGCTTATATGGTCAAAAAAGATTATGAGCGTTTGCAAGGTACAGATTTGGTGCAAGAAAATAAAAAATTACACCTTCAAATAGAGAATTTGTCTAACAATTTAAAAGCATCTCATCAGATTAATGCTGGGTTGAGAGAGAAGAATAAAGAATTACATACAAAAATAGGCTCGCTACAAGCTCATATAAACGATTTGAAGACAAACGTGATGGTTTTTATATCAACAAACGAAAAAAGTTTTTAAAGAGCAATTTAAAACGTTTAGGGGACTTGTTAACAATGAACTAGTTGGGAGAGAGGTAGAGAATTACTTTGAACGTGAATATAAACAAGAAATTAAGAAACAACGTGGATATGATATGGAACGGTAAAACCGCCTTAGAATTAATTCTAAGGCGGTTTATTCAACTTTATTGATTGGGGCTTTATTATTATTAAAATCTTCGAATCTAGCAAGTAAGTATTTCTCTTTTGTATCTTTACCACGATGAACAAGGCTTGGGTGTATCATTATTGCTCCGGTTCTTCTAGTAACTATTTGGGCTTGCTCCAGTGTTTTTAATGTTTCTATAACAGTCTTTTTAGATACTAGGCTTTTATCAGCTAATTCTTGTGTTGTGATAATCAATGTATTTGTTGATTTATCCATATTTTCTAGTATGTATTTTACAACTTGCATCTTTTTGTTACCCAAACTATCTATTAATTGAACAATTGCAGTTAAATATGTAATCATAAAACCATTTCTAGGGGTTTTTTTTATGATTTCATCAGTTTCTATTATTTCACCTGTATCCATGTTTTTCCAACGACTTCTCCCGTTATAAATCACTTCATTTTCTGTTTTTTGTTTAGGCATTATAATTTCTCCTTTTTTTAATATTTTATGAGAAGTATACCGAATGGTGTAAAAAAATTACACCATTTGGTATAAAAAATTACACCAAAAGGTATAAAAAATTACACCAAAAAGTAAACGCTTTCATAGCTATATATCAACTCTAAATCTATTTTTAATCCTTAAGTTACTCTTTTCTATATATTTAAGGCGATATTCATCGCCTTAAATATATTTTCTTTTTCTTCCTTAAAGGGCTTTCCACAATGCAATAGTCGAGTAGTATTTTTTGAGAAAACCACTCAAAAAATCTCCACTCTTTTGCTATTGCATTGTGGAATTCGGCAGGTGTGAGTATGTCGCCAAGCCGAACATACCAAAAACGAGGATTTAGGTAGCACGACTTGGATCAACAATTGTACCCGCCGAATCGCCGTTTCCTCCGCCCTCAATATTTATTTTTCACAATATGCATTTACGCATATTTGGGGGCTAGCCCCCAAACCCCCAGCCAGCACTCACACCCAAAAACAAGGTTCATACAATATATTGTAAAAACCTTGAAGGGAATTTGTAATCATGAAACGACAAACTAAAGGTGATTCAAAGTCCGAAGAAATAAAATTAGCTGATAGTTTAAAATTCGCATTAGTAGGCGGCTTGTTTGATATGATAGGGGATGTTTTAGAAACTTATGGAGCAAAATTAGCTATAGATGAAGCATTAAAAGAACAAATTGAACAACAAGAAGTAAATAAAAAACAAGAACAACAAATGCAGTTATTAGAAAAAAAAATTGAAGAATTACAACAACAAATCGAGGATTTGAAAAAAAGATAATTGTTGGTCAATCAAAACGGACCTAGCGTAGCGGAGGGAGTATTTGACTTGACCAACTGAACAATATCCGAACCCTCTTGGTATTGAACAAACTATAGTTTGTTCTTGCCAACCGGCGAGGGAGCCCCTCAAGGATTGAGGGGTTGGGGAGTTCGATTGAGGGGGTCAAGGGGAAGATTTCCCCTTGTAGGTTCGGACAAAGTCCGAGGTTTTTTTTGCTATGCAGAGCATGGCTCGGCGGATGCCGAAGAGCCTCGCAGAGCACGTCCAAATGTAATTTGGTATAACGTGCTAGACCATATGATATGAGTCTGGCTGATCCCATGTTATACTAGTTATCAAAAAGGAGGGTTCTCG
>NZ_JBBOCK010000003.1:0-7893 GCF_038002385.1 Paenibacillus sp. FSL K6-1230 | reverse complement strand
GGAACATCGAATGTTTATGTAGTAAATGAAGATCTAGCTTGGACTGACTCAAATGATAAAAAAAGATTTGCAAAATATGATGGAAAAATCCTTGTTAGTAGGAAAGAAAATAAAGATTATCAACATCAAAGTCAATTTGATAGATTCAAAGCTTTACGCGAAAGAGAAGGTTTAAAATAAACAAAAAAATCTCTTTTCGGGAAGAAATCAACTAATTTATGTAAAAAACACTTGTTCAAAGAGAGTAGACCCTGTTTGAACAAGCGCTATATTTCTGTAGCGCTATACAAACAACAGAAAACCCGCTATGGCGTCTACAGAAATCGGATGCCTAGCGGGTTTTTGTATTTATTTTCTATCCTGTTGAATGCGATAAATCGTCGTGCGGGATAAACCGGTTCGCTTCGCAATTTGTGTGATACTCTGTCTTTGCTGCAGCTGTTCCACGACCGTGTCGTACAATAACTTATGACGACCTCTTGCTTTCGCGTGGTATTGAATCGCTCTCCCTTTGTATTTTCCTTGTTTTTTGGCGATTTCAATGCCTTCTCGTTGTCTCTCTAACAAAAGCTCTCGTTCATATTCTGCTAACGCACCGAGTAATTGTAAAACAAATTGACTATGTATACTTTCACTACGTGTATCAATGTGTTCTTTTAACGAACGAACCATGCGGGACAAGTCCGTTACGACAATCACATCACGAAAACGAATATGTTGTAATAATCCTTGTAATATGGGACGTTCTTTCGTTGCGCCACTTTCTTTTTCCTCTACGATGTATTCACATCCAAATTCCTGTAATTGCTGGATCTGTCTCTCTAGATTTTGATCTTTGCTGCTGACCCTAGCGTATCCAATCATCATATCTTTTTCCTCTTTCTCTTTGTGTTTCCTACTGCAAGCTAGCATGTTTGTTATGATAAAACAGGAAAAAAGGTTGTGCCATGAATAAGACTCCATGGAACAACCTTTTTTGTATGTATATCGTGTAGATTCCCTATAAACCGTGCGGATTCTTGCTTATTTGTAAGCATAGCGGTATGCAACATGTATGCTTACGCATGGCAAGATAAGACATACATGTTGCAATGTATATGTATGGCAAATTCCTCATTTTTATGACAACAGATGGGGAAAAATGAGAAAACCCTCTCTGTCATCGACGTTCAAACAGGGTCTACTCTTGGCATGCAGCGTGCTGGTTTTTCCTGTCTATCTTTTTACACTGTATGGTGTGATATACCAAAATAGAACCGTCATTATTCTTCTTTGATTCATCTATTTACAAATAAATCGCTCATTAAGAAGCTGTATGACAGGTTCTCAATGAGCGATTCAATACAAGATGATCTTTGCTATACCGATTCCCCTATTACTATATGTCCCTCCCTTTTCTTTGGTTCCAAACATAAAACAAATGCCTAATAGGTGCGATACAAATGATGATGTATCAGGTATCGTATGTACAGACGGTTTCTTGTTTTCTTTCCTCTTCCCCTCAATTCACTCTAACGCCTCTATCACCACGATAGGAGCGTTTTGATCTTCGTATGTATTTTTGTATTATTTATAAATAAAAACGCAATACGGAGGAATCTGGACCTTTTGAGAGGGTATGGGGGTTGTCCCTTTTGTTTTTGGGTGTGAGGTATGGTTGGGGGTTTGGGGGCTAGCCCCCATGGTGTACGTCACAAAACATGATGTAAGCATCTCATTAAGAACGATCGCACAGGGCGGTTCGGCAGGTATACTTGCTGATCCAAGTCGAACAACACCATCTTCGTTTTTGGTTTGTTCGGCTTGGCGATAATAATACACCTGCCGAAAAAAATTCCGCAAGGATGCAGCGAAGCGAAAAAGGTGGAGATTTTTGAGTGATTTTTACTCAAAAATACTACCTGTTCCTTCCGGAACTTTTAACTATAAATATAAGAGTGAGATAGAGAAAATGAACAAATCCTTTTATATCAAGGGTTTGTTCACTATTGAGTGTTGCCAAAAAGCCACACCTATTTTTTTCCATCTATCACAAAAAAAGAAAGATGTCAATATAAATTAACATCTAAAATAAATAAATTGGTAGTTTATGTTTTTTTCCCTGTTCACAAATAAAATTACGTAATGATTTCTTAAAAATATGTTGAGTTACTCTATCAATCCCATCTTTAGGACTACAACACATTATATTAGAGTACAAGTTCTACCATCTTCTGTAGTAGTACCTGACTCAGCAACAGCTAAAATCCCTTTATACATTAAACCATTCATCATCTTTGAAATTTTTGAGCGATCTCTACTTAATTCTTTAGCTAAATAACTAGGTGTAGCACTATCAGAAGAGAATTCATGTTGCTTATTAATTTTCTCTATTAAAATATTTGTTTTAAATTCTATATAAGGTACTAAATCCATTAAAAAAGCTTTTTCAGAATTAGAAAGATATCCTATTTTACACAAGTAATTAATATTATCTGTAATTATTTGCACAAATTTCACCCTATCACTTGGTTTTCTTTTTTTACCAATAAAATATTCTTCACCACCAGATATTTTATTTAAAACCTGTAACATCATAGCTTTTTCTTCTTTAGAAAAACCATTATTACTAGATAATTCCTCATAAATATAATTAATTTTACTATCCCTAATTTTAGCATTCTTTTCCACATCTTCAAAATTAATAATGTTTTTACTCATTTTCTCACTCCTTATTTTGTAGAAGGAGTACGTTCAATGTGATAAAATATATCCTTAAGAACAAAACTCCAATCTATTATTTTAAAAATCCCCTGCAAGTTTCCTAGGCTCGAGGGGATTTTTATTTTTTCTAATATTCTATCTATCCATTATAACATGGAAATATTGTCTAAAAATAATAGAAAAGAATACCAAATATTAGCATTTAATCCTAATTAAAATACTTATTTGTTTCCCTCCATATCTTTAAAAACGACGTTGACTCGTTTTCTCTTTCACAAATGTAAACGCAAAAATAAATGAACCGATTCCAATGACTCCCATCAGAATTGCCATCACAAGCCAACCCCATGTAAATGTTTGTGAAACCATTTCATATAATTTAGATATTCCTAACACGTTCCAAATCCCCCACTTTAAACCCGTTACCATAATAACTGCAATCAGAGCATACAATAAGACTTGTACCACAGACACACATACTTCTTCGATTTTCTTTGTTTTGATCCGCATATTATGTACGTCACTTGTTTTTTGCTCTAACTGATGTACTTTGTGATAAAAATCCGTCACAAGTCTATCTGTTTTCTTCTCAAAACTTTCTCCTACACTCTTATTCATTTGCTGAAAATAGTGGTTTAGCGTTTCCCTCAAATTATCTCTCAAGACTTGGTCCATCTCTTGTAATTGCTCGACTTTGTTGTTCAAGTTCTCGTTGCTGCTTCTGTTCATTTTGCTGACGGAGAGTATTTGCTCGCTCACGAGCTTGTTGTTTTTCTCGATATTTTCTGCTAATTGGTCGATACGCTCTGCTATCAGTTCGTTCTGATGTTCTATCTCTGACATTCTCATTCGATAATGGATTTGTTCGCTTGTGCTCATTTCCAGCAATAGATTGTCCTTTTGTTTGATTTTCTCTAATTCGTCGCGCAAAGCCATGTTCTATTCCTCCTATTTCATAGTCGTAACCTAACTTACTTCCGCGTACCCATTTTAAAGCCTCAGGATGCTTGTAGGAGATTGTTTTTTCTCTTAATCTAGTTTCGATACCTAAATTATCTAAGAACGCTGAGAGACCCTTTATATCGCTCGTACGAGTTTTCCCTATATCAACCGCTTGTCGTATTTCGTCTTTCCATGACGTTTTCCCTTTTTTTAGCAATGATTTCTCCGCTGCCGTGTACCTTACTAAAGCTTGTTTTTCTGTAACAATTGACAATCCTCGTTCCTGACAAATTCTATCATTCTCACTTTTTACGAAATCTCGTTGTTTATTATTACTGTGATACTTTTTGCCAGTTTCCATATTAACGGCATGTATCACAATATGATTATGGATATGTTCTGTATCACTATGTGTATAAATAGCAACTTGATAGTCTTTTGCCACAGATTGAGCTAACTCCAATCCAATGCTATTCGCTTCTTCTGGTGTTACTTCTCCAGGTTTAAAAGACTGAATAATCGTATGCGCCTGGATTCCATTCTCTTTTCCATACAACATTCTTACTGATTTGAATGTTGACTTTGCATAATCCACATCACAATTGTAACCACTTTTTACAACTGCCCGTTTTTCCGCATAATTGATTGTTTGACTTGCTGATTTTGTGTTTCCTAGTTTAGTTGTTGCCATAACTCACTCACTTCTTTTCTTAGTTGCTCGATATTATCATGTAAACGTTGCCAATCTATATTACCATCCTTGTGTGTATGACAATATTTCGCAATTTGATTCATGTTATTTCCCATCTGACTCAAATTCCTCGCAATCCTTTGTCTTGTCTCCTTATCAAATTTCGGAGAAATTAGTCGACTCCCTTGTGCCTTTTTCTTCACAAAATTTGGCACACTCATTCCCAAAGTATCAGCTGACTGCTGCAACTTTACAAATTCTTCTTCGCTTATCCGAAAACTGATTTGTCTCGGCTCTTTTCGGTTTGGATCTTTCCGAAAAGTTCTAGACAGCCCTTTATTTTGTTCACTCATCAAGTCCCATCCCTTCATTCCGTTTGCAACGGAAGCGTCATTCCAAATTGGTCGTACGACCTCCAATTTTATCATTGACGCAAGGAATTTGGCAAGCGTCGCATTTGCTAGCCACTTCGTGGCGCAAATACAGCTTGTGGGGGCTTCCCCCAATCCCCCTTTTTGTTTTTGCTACCGCAAAAATTGGCTTACATTCGTTAGCCAATTCAAACCTTGGGCGTTGCCCAAACCCACTGGGGAACTTTTCCCCAGACCCCCTTAGTCCAACTCCCCAACCCCTCATTCCTTGAGGGGCTCCCTCGCCGGTTGGCAGGCCAAAACGTACCGTTTTGACACAACAAGAGGGTCTTGGGTCTTGTTCGTTTGTCCATTCCTTAATGCTCCTTCTCTTCCCTTCGGTTCGTTCGTCCGCTTACCATGGACAAACACCTCATTTGGATTTCTCCTCTTTTTTCTTCTTTTCCTGACATACGTCCAGTCCGATACGGATTAGCTTTCATACCCTATACTAAAACTATAGAAATAAGGTGATTGTTATGTCATTTTCTTCGGAAAACACACCTGTTTTACCGGATGTTTTGGTTCCTTCCGTTCCTGTCGTTCTTCCTCTTTTAGAACCCACCATTCCGGTTACACCCACACAAGAAGCAGCGTTACTGAATTTATTTGTTGCACTACAAGATCGCGTCGCCAACTATTTTGCCAACCCTAGTTTAGCGAACAATCAAGCGTTACAGCTTTTACTGTCTCAAATGTATCAAGAGTTATTAGCAGAATATCCGTATGATGCGGTTGTCTATATTTTGTATTTAATTCTTAAAGTGTTTGATTTACTAAACACACCACCGGTACAACCTGGACAAATTGCGACAGTCATGCAAGCGCTGTATGTCGCACTCGAAATTTTTACCAGTCAATTACTGTTTACATCCCCGCTTCCTCAAAATCAGATTCTCACTGTCTTGGTCAATTGTGTCGCAATCACAGCTGCCTTTTTACCGGGTGGCATAGGACCTACCGGGCCTACAGGTGCCACAGGACCTACAGGTGCCACAGGACCTACAGGACCCTCTGGTACAGGTAGTACTGGGCCTACCGTCGTTAATAATATTTATGTGACAAACTATGGAGACAGTCCAGGTAGTGTCTCTGTCATTGCAGGTACACCGAATCATGTGATTATGACGATTACTGTTGGAAATACTCCTGAAGGAGTAGCAACGAATGATCTAACCAATCGTATTTATGTTATTAATCAAAGCGCAAGTTCACCAAGCGTTTCTGTTATTGATGGAACAAATAATGGCGTGATTGCTACTATTCCTGTTGGTTCTGGTCCTATAGAGGCTGCCGTTAATGAAATAACGAATCGGATTTATGTTACTAATCAAATCACAAGTCCACCAAGCGTTTCTGTCATCGATGGTACTAATAATGGTGTTATTGCTACTATTACTGTCGGAACAGCACCTCGTGGAATAGCCGTTAATGAAATAACGAATCGGATTTATGTTACTAATCAAAACGCAAGTCCACCAAGCGTTTCTGTCATCGATGGTACTAATAATGGTGTTATTGCTACCATTACTGTTGGGAGAAGCCCTCATGGAATCGCAATTAATGAAATAACCAATCGCATTTATGTCGCTAATTTTCTTGATGATACAGTTTCTGTAATTAATGGTACTAACAACGGAGTTATTACTTCTGTTACTGTTGGAGATCAACCTTGGGGAGTAGCAGTAAATGAAATAACGAATCGGATTTATGTTACTAACTATTTACCACAAGGAAATGGCACAGTCTCTGTCATTGATGGCAGTAATAATGGAGTCATTGCTACTGTGACTGTTGGGAAATCACCTCGAGCAATTGCAATTGATGAAATCTTAAATTATATTTATATCACTAATCAGGGAGACAATAATGTTTCCGTCATTGATGGAAATAATAATGGTGTTATTGCTACTATTCAAGTTGGCAGTTCTCCTATTGGAATCGCAGTCAAAGAACCACCGATTATTTAAGAAAAACCAGAGTGAATATATTCCTTTCACTCTGGTTTTTTCTCTTTTTTAATGTATTTTAAATTATTTCAACCACATCAAATATTTTGTATGTAACATCCCTCTGTGTCGTCCTTTATCTATGACACTATTCAAATTGAACAATTTTCTTATCTACATGAGAATGATATTTTCTGTTGGTTTAGGGCTAACTCTAAACACACAAGTCGTATATAAATCAAGCATGAGCTGACTTTTTCGATTTATATTTCTGCCTATATCAAACAGAAATCCCATGGAACCCTTTGTTTTTGGGAGAGAGTGCTGGCTGGGGGTATGGGGGCTAGCCCCCATGGTGTACGTCACAAAAAATGATGTAAGCCTCTCATTTTGGACGATAGAACAGGGCGGTTCGGCGGGTATACTGGCTGATCCAAGTCGAGCAACTTTATTTTCGTTTTTGGTCTGATCGGCTTGGCAATATATCAAATCCCGCCGAATTCCACCAAACAAGGGCAAAAGAGTGGAGATTTTTTGAGTGTTTTTCTCAAAAAATACGACTCGACCCTTGTTTGGTGGAAAGCCCTTTTAAGAGATATAGAAAGGAAACTAGTAAAAACGTTGATATAGAAGGGTTGTCTAGTTTAATAGGTTGCACCGTATGCAAGGTATAGGTTGCATAGCTGATGCAACCTATTTGCAATAGAATGTAGCTTTTTCGCAATATTCTATTGCGTTTGTTTTTACCATATGATACCTTATTTGCAATGGAATATTGCAAATAAGGTACGTATAGGTTGCATAGTTGATGCAACCTTAAAAAATGAGGGGAGGTATTAAAAAATTGGAAGATAAAAAAATAACATTAGAATTGACTAAAGACGAGTTTAACAAACTTCAAAAACTACTAGAATTTGAAAAAAACGAAGAAAAAAAACATACACAAAAAGAGGAAGAAAAGAAAAATTATAATTTTATACAGTTATATAGAGACCATATGTCCGAAATGCGTTGGTTAATGACTAATCATCAATTTGCTAGTTCCATACTCTTTTTTATTATTGAACATATGGATAATAGAAATGCTTTAGCTTGTTCTTATTCTGTTTTTGAAGATTATTTCGAAAAACATAAAACCACAATTTATAGAAACCTTAAAATTCTTGAAGACAATGGATTTATATCAATCTTAAAGATG
>NZ_JBBOCK010000002.1:0-10029 GCF_038002385.1 Paenibacillus sp. FSL K6-1230 | reverse complement strand
AGAATCGTTCGTACCGCACGGTACGTGGCTCTTTGACTGTTGTAACCAAGCATTAGCCCCCATAATACACAAGTGATTATCACGGTATCGGGTTGAATTAATTTATCAACATTCTTACGATGTTTAATCGTGGCTGGTATACATTTTTTATATAGTTTAACGACAATTTCTAAAATTTGTTTAAAAACTGTATAGGTATCTGTATAATTATTTGTGTATTTAGGAGATTGCATATCATTCACTCATTTCTTGGTCGTTTTGAGTTCAATATATGCAATCTTTTTCTGCTTTTCCAGCATCTTTTAAAATTCTAAATCAACTAGCACCACAGGTGTGAATTATAAAAAAGTACATTTAAGAATTTGTTTAAAATCTTTTCAATAAAATTGTCACACCTGTCAATAAGCAACTCAATCTACGGTAATTTTCTAACCAAGCAAAGGTGCGTTCCACAATCCAGCGTTTTGGTAACACGACAAATTTGTGAAGTTCAGAGTGTTTGATGATTTCAACCAAACAATCAATTGCCTCTTTTATTGATGGTGCAAAAGGATATTTGTCACTTTGTCCAATGTTTCCCTATGCCTTTCGAATATTTGGATGGTATCCTCTCGGTCCGTTATATTAATAGTTGTTACTCTTATGGCATGAATGAGCTCATTGGTATCTACAGCGATATGTCTTTTGATTCCTGATACTTTCTTTCTGGCATCGTAGCCTTTTCATTAGCTGTCCATGTGTTTTTCACGCTTCTAGCGTGATTGCTAGTTCAAGTTGAATAAATTCTTCAAAAGTGAATTTGTTTTGGTTTTTATGTAATTTTTCAATATTTTTGATTTTTTCTAGTTTTTGTACACTTTGCTCGACAATCATCTCTAACATTTGGTTTGCAATCATTATAAATTCCTCCAGCAAATGTATTTGATTTATATAAAATGTTTCTGCATACTGGAGACATGCAAATAGGGGCTCAATCTTATCTGCACCGTGTTCTCTGTATCTTGTATGCAGGGAACATTTTTTATTTCTTTTCGTCTTTTAAAACTTTTAAATTTTCGAATTTGTGTTCTTTAAATAATTCCTCAGTGTTCAAAATATGAACAACCTATTCATAAAAACAATATTATTTTAAACAAGTTGTTCATCTATGTTCAGTCTAGGGTTGAACATAGTTTACTAGAAAACCCTTATAAATCAATGTTTTTGAGCTTGTACTCTCTATATATCTTAAAGGGCTTTCCCCAATACAAAGGGTCGAGTAGTATTGGGGAATTCGGCGGGAATTGGGATATCGCCAAGCCGAACAGACCAAAAACGAGGATATAGGTTGTACGACTTGGATTCATAAGTATACCTGCCGAATCGCTAGTTCTTCCAACCAAAGTATTGTTTTTTTGCAATATGTATTTGATGCATATGAAGGGGCTAGCCCCTCGCTTCGCTTCACCCCAACCTCACCTCACACCCAAAAACAAAGGAATTCCTTTTTGATTTTGTATAAAAATCCACAATTAACTAGTCTTACATGCTTACACCATCCTTTCTAGACAAGCATAAGATGTACTAATGAACGAAAGGGGGTAATATTATGGGTTTTGGTTTTGGTGGAGGTTGTGGTTGTAATGATCATAGAGAACTTCCTAGAAGAAAAGAGCAAATTGTTACTGAAAATAATGATAGTAATCCGGGGTTATTACAATTTTTAAGAACATTAGCTCCTGGAACTTGTCTTGTCATTCAATATGATTGTCAACCACCTACAAGCGCAACATTTCAAGGATTTCAAGGGAATAGTGTAATCATTCTTTCTGATTTTGATTGTTTTCCTGGTTTAGCACGTATTGCCATTAATAAAATCAATGTAGTTTCTATAAATTCACCAGATTGTAATCGATTCTGTTGTGAACGTCCAATATGTGATGAATAATTTTAAAATTAGAAAACAAATTCTTTTAATTTATAAATTGACTTTTGCAACAAAAAACACTTATTTTAATAAGTGTTTTTTGTTGCAAAAGAATCATAATAACAAACCGTTTAATCAATGCAAACATACAATAATGTGAGGGACAGCATCCAAACGTTCCAAACACCCATGCCAAGAAATAAAATTAAAAATTATTTCTTGGCCCCTTTTATATATAATAAAAAAATTTTATTTAAAATGTACAAGCTTCTTTTGACTCTAGTCATAACATGCTAGTAAGGATTAATAACTCCTTACCTTCACTAATTCCAACTCAAATTTACCCAGGACAAAAAAGCAAAACAAAGAATTTAAATTCTTTGTTTTGCTTTTTTTAAAACTAAAATGTACAAACCTAAATTTATACTCAACATAAGATAAAGAGATACAAAATTTATTAATAAGTTTTGTATCCTACCTATTCTATTTTCTTTTAAGGAATCTAAAAAAAGATTCCTATTTTTTTATATCAATAAACTAAATTATTAACAAAATGAACTATTTATTTCATTTTGTTAATAAAACCAATATTATTTCTTTATTCTATCAATATTTGGTTTGTATTACCAAACTTGTCTAATTGTTTAATGACTGAGGGTTCGATGAGTAATTGGAGTAACTCGCGACACGACTATTGGGAGAAGAAAGATAAAAGGTAAGAGTCCATGGTAAGCGGACTGGAATGGTGCAGCGGTTTGTGCTGATCCATGAAAGGAGTATTAAGGAATGGACTCGTGCAACTGATTTATCATCCTCTTGGCAGTTTCTCAAAACGATACGTTTTGGGGACGCCAACCGGCGAGGAAGCCCCTCAAGGATTGAGGGGTTGGGGAGTTGGATAAAGGGGGTCTGGGGAAGGTTTCCCCAGTGGGTTTGGGCAACGCCCAAGGTTTGGTTTTGGTCACGTAGTGACTCGGCATAGCCGACAAGGGCCTCGCAGAGCCCTATATATTTTTGATGCGTAGCGTCAAAATATGTATAGGGTTACGTTAATTGACTCCACTTCGTCGCTTTGCTAGACTCGTGGTATCAATCATTCTAGGGAAGTGGGTGTATGTTGTGTTGCGTTCTATCTCATTTAATCAATCTCACAAAAGTTCAATGAGTCATAACAATCGAGAAAATGTACATGGAAATCCTGGTATTGATCCAGCTCGATTAGACGACAATATGTATTTTGTTCAAAAGGATATTCGAAGTGTATACAAAGAGGTATTTCAAGAAGCAGTAGATACCTATAACAAGAAACAAAAACGGAATGACCGCAAGATTCAAGATTACTACGAGAAAATCAAGAAAAGTGAAAAAGTACATGAGCAACGAGAATTAGTTGTAGCGATTGGGGAAGGAAAAGATGACCCAATGTGTAGGAAAGAGAAAAAAGAAGCGTTACAGAGGTATGCTGAAGCATTTCAAGAGCGGAATCCAAACCTAGCGGTTTATAACATGGTTTTACATGATGATGAAGCGAATCCGCATCTGCATATCAATTATGTCCCACATTTTTCAAGTAGTCGTGGATTAACGAAGCGTGTCGGAATGGATAGAGCTTTGCAACAACAAGGCGTGGAAGGAAAAGGGATGGAACTGATTGCGAATTGGAGAGCGGTAGAAACGGCATATATCGAATCATTGGCGAAAGAATATATTCCTGATTTTGAACGAGCGAATGTAGGGTCTCATAAGTACATGAAAGTAAAACAATACAAAGAATATGCGGAAACAAAGTCCGTTGTAGAAAAACAGGTACAGGAAAAAGAAACCTATTTACAACGGGTAGACAAAGAAGTGAAACAGTCAGAGGGAAAAGTAGAAGAATTACAAACAGTTCAAGGACAGTTAGAACAGATTGTGAGAAAACAACAACAAGAACGGAAAGACCTACAAAAACAAGTAGGTGATACAAAAGAAGAGATTACGAAACTAGAAGAAACAAAGGAACAGGTACAAAACGATATACAAGGATTTCCTTTGTTTGATATGAGAAGGTTGCAAGCAGAAACAGAAAAAGTAGGATTGCTGAAAAAGAAAGAAGTAAAAACAGGAAACTATATTCTGACAAAAGAAGACGCTCAGACGCTCTCTAAGCGTCTTAGAGGTGTTTCTAGCATCAAGGAAGGGTTAAGGGCTATAGAAGAATCTAAGAGCTCTCTAGAGGACCGAGAAGCACGTTTAAATGAAAGGGAAGAGTTTATTAATCAAAAGGAGTTGGATATCAGCTATAAAGAATTAGAAGTGAATCAAAGGGAACGAAGTTTGATTGGGAAAGAAGCAGCTGTTGAGAATGGTCAAAAATGGTGGGAAGAAAAGCAAAGATTACAAGAACAAGTGAATCTATTAACCGTAGAAAATAGTCGTTTGAAACGAACGTTGAACAAAGTGAATGAAATGTACGAAGGATTAAAAATGAGTTTTGCGAATGTAGCGAAAGCAGTTGGGATGATGAAATATAGCAAGAAAGAATATGAACAACCGCTAAATGAACGTGGAAATAGATTGGTAGATGCGATTGCAAATTATACAAGTTATTGGCTTAGAAAAATGGGGAGTGATGATCTAGCGGAGAAAGTGGATAAGGAAATTGGATTGAGTAAAGGAATTGAACAATCTGTACAAGCTTTAGAACCGAAAAAAGAACGCGATAGAGGATTTGAACATGAAATGTAAGTACAAAGGATAAAGAAAGAATAAACCGCTTTAGGATTAACTTTAAAGCGGTTTATTCTACTTCGTTAATTGGAGATTTATTATTATTAAAATCTTGAAATCTAGCAAGTAAGTATTTTTCTTTAGTGTCTTTACCACGATGTATTAGACTTGGATGTATCATAATGGCTCCAGTCCTTCTCGTAATAATTTGAGCTTGTTCTAATGTTTTTAATGTTTCTACAACAGTTTTGATTGAGACTTGGCTTTTTTCTGATAATTCTCTTGTAGTGATAATTAATGTGTTTGTAGATTTATCCATATTCTCTAGTATGTATTTTACTACTTGCATTTTTTTATTACCTAAACTATCTATCAATTGAACGATTGCGGTTAAATACGTGATCATAAAGCCATTTCTTGGTGTTTTTTTTACAATATCATCAACTTCAAATATTTCACCTGTATCTAAATCTTGTAGCCTTCTTTTACCGTTATAAATTACATCATTTTCAGTTCTTTGTTTTGGCACTTTACCTATCCTCTCTAACTTAATTTTAAACAAAGTATAACAAATGTTGTAAAAAAAGTACAACAAAAGTTGTAAAAAAGTACAACAAAGGTTGTAAAAAAGTACAACAAAGAGTAAGCGCTTTCATAGCTATGTATCAAGCCTCATTCTACTTTTAAACTACTAATTACTCTTTTCTATATAATTAAGTGGCTTTTCACTATACAAGGGTCGAGTTGTATTTTTTGAGAAGATCACTCAAAAAATCTCCACTCTTTTTCCCTTGTATAGTGAAATTCGGCAGGTTTTTGTTTTTCGCCAAGCCGAACAGACCAAAAACGAGGAATTAGGTTGCTCGACTTGGATTAACAATTATACCTGCCGAACCGCCTGTTTTATCGTTCTATATATCTATCTTTTTCTTCATTTAGATACGTAAACCTTTGGGGGCTAGCCCCCAAACCCCCAGCCAGCACTCTCACCCAAAAACAAGGGGAAATCGTGATTTTATTGTGTGTATGTGGGAAAATATATATAATTTTAAAATATGAGGTATTTTAACATACAAAAAAGGACGTCTGTATCAACTCGCAGACGTCCTTTTTTGTATGTTAAATGGAGTGTTCTGTATAGTATATAAAAATCCTACAATTCTGTTTTATTTGTTGTTTTCTTTTTTTTATTTATGGAGTTTATATTATTTAAAATATAATCTATAAGAATAAGAAATACAGAAATAGCTAAGGGATAGAACTAGTAAATTGGTTAATGCTTTAGTCAAAAAAGGAATATTAGCAAAAGCTGAAAGTGGTATTGAAGGAAGTAACGCAAAATCTTATTCTTTGTTTGTAAATCCGCATCTTCATATCAACTATGTGCCCCATTTTTCAAGTCATCGAGGTTTAACGAAGCGTGTGGGAATCGATAGAGCTTTGCAAGAACAAGGCGTAAATGGGAAAAGGAATGGAACTTATTACAAATTATACAAGTTATTGGCTTCGAAAAATGGGAAGTGAGGATTTAGCGGAAAAAGTGGATAAAGAAATTGGATTGAGTAAAAGGATACAACAATCGGTACAAGCTTTAGAACCAAAAAAAGAACGGGATAGCCGCTTTGAACATGACATGTAAAATAGGGGTATTACCCCTATTTTATTATTTTAAGATGTTTTATTTCTTTTCTGACTTGTTCTAAATTTTTATCTCGTCCTCTAAAAGCAAAAGATGGATCTAAACGATATGTATTAGATGCGCCTACTTTTGGACCTTTTACTAAAATACCATGTTCAAATAGTTCTTTAATTGCTCTTGAGACATGTGGAGGATTCATATTCAATTCTTTAGCTATATCTTTTTGTCTAATTCTTAACCAATTTTCATAATCTAATTTTGCTAATAAAATCATATAGACACGTAATGTTTCACCTTTTAAATTAAGTTTGGCAACATGTGTTAATCCTTCTTGAAACATCATAACCCAGTCCCCCTTATAAACTTTTTTCTGTTTTGTTGGAGTTAATAAATACTGTTGAATTTCCCCTGTTTTTTCATCAGGTACTTCAATAAAAATATCTTTATCTAATGATGACATTTTTTAACCCTCCAATTATTTAATAATAGTTACCTATATCGGTATCTATTATACATACCAAATATGGTAAGAACAATACCAAATATGGTAACTATTTATATAAAAAAACCCTTAATATATAAGGGTTTTTTTATATGCTCTTTGTGTCTTTTATAATAAGGGCTAAAAATTCCGCAAGGAATAGGTAGTATTTTTGAGTAAAAATCACTCAAAAATCTCCACCTTTTTCGCTTCGCTACATCCTTGCAAAATTTTTTTCGGCAGGGATTTTTTTTTCGCCAAGCCGAACAGACCAAAAACGAGGATATAGGTTGCTCGACTTGGATTAGCAATTATACCCGCCGAACCGCCAGTTCTATCGTTCTAAGTTATATCTTTATTCTATATTCAGTTACGTAAAGTTCCAGGGGGCTAACCCCCAAACCCCCAGCCAACACTCCCACCCAAAAACAAGGAGATAATTTCTTATTTTCTTTATGAGATATTTTAGAAATTTTTATTACGAATGGACAAAAAAGTAGAATAAAAGAACGAAGAAATAAATCCAATCAATTGTTTATGTAATTGGGTTTATTTCTGTTGAAATTGTTTGGCTTTTAATTGATGTCTTTTTGCTTTTTTGTAGTCACCCAACTGTTCATAACAATGTGCCAGTTGTTGATGAGGAACCCATGTATAAAAAGCAGATTGATTCAACATCCAAGCATAACGAGGAGAAGGTTTTTGTTGGTAAGCTATGGTATACCAAAAGATAGCAGCTTCTATGTTTCCTTGTCGTAAGAAATGTTCACCCATCCGGCAACTAAAAGGAGGATAGGGTATATCTAAAGATAAGGCTTGTAACGTAATATCTTGTTCTTTTTCAATTTGATTGGTTAAACCATAACAGGTAGCTAATTGATGGTAAACAGCCATACGACTTTCTTGTGGTAATTCATCAAATGTCAAACACATTTGAAAATGTTGTTCCGCTACACGATATTCTTTATGAAATAAATTTTCTCTAGCATAATGAAAATGATCTTGCAAAGAAAAAGTATGTTCTTGCTGGATTGCCCGTTGGTATAATTCAATATTTCGATGTGGAGAAGTTTGCGTTGTTTTTGTATGTGTAATGGCAATGTCAGATGAAAAATGTGTATAGTTTTTTTTAAGTTGTAAATCTTCGTGAACAATGCCTTCCCATTGAAATCCTGCCTCACGTTTTACTAAACGAATGCGTTGTGTTTGTTCGATTCCTACCTTGGTTTGAATGTTGTATTTCATGCTAACAGCTTCGATTGTAGGATTAAGAGATTGTTTCAATTTTTGTAGTTTTTTTTGCTCCGAAGGTTGCAAAATATCATCTGCATCTAGCCACATAATATAATCTTTAGAAGCATACTGAAAAGAAGTATTGCGTGCTTGACTAAAATGAAACTTCCAAGGAATTTGGTAGACATGAGGTGTCCATTTTTTTGCAATTGGAATGGTTTGATCGGTAGATCCTGTATCGACAATAATAATTTCATCTACAATATTCGAGATTGATTGTAAACAAATAGGCAACGTATGTTCCTCATTTTTCACAATCATACATAAACTAATAGTAATCATAAAAGCAGTCCCTTCTGTTTCAAATCATATGCTTATATGTATGTAGATATGGTTTTTTTGTTCGAATATAAAAAATAAATGAGAAATGAACGAAATAAATAAAAAACTAAAATTTGTTATTTTATTTGCTGCAATTGCCCAAGGACTAGATCCAACAGCAACAGTAGCAATAACACCATTATTAACTCCATCAATAACTGAGACAGTATTAGGTCCATAATTTGCAACATAAATTCGATTTGTTACTTCATTTACTGTAATGGATCTAGGAGCAGATCCAACAGCAACAGTAGCAATAACACCATTATTAACTCCATCAATAACTGAGACAGTATCAGGTCCATAATTTGCAACATAAATTCGATTTGTTACTTCATTTATAGCAATTGCCCAAGGACTACTGCCAACAGTAATAGTTTGAATAACATGGTTTGGTGTACCAGCAATAACTGAAACAGTATCAGATCCTTGATTTGTAACATATACATTATTTACTACTGTTGGTTGATTAGAAGATTCAAATGTAATTGATACAAGAATTGCTAAATCTTGATATAATAGCGACCTAATTTCAAATGGTAGTACTAATTCATTTGTTAAAATGGATAGTGAAGCATAAATAGCTTGTAGTTGTCCTATAATTTGAGTTTGTGTAGGATTAGTATTTAATAATTCTGTAACTATTTGATTTAATGAATATATTAAATAATTCGAACCATCAGGGAAATTTTGCATTAATACAAAATATAAATCTGAAAGTATATTTGCTAATCTGTTTTTATTAGTGGTATTAGGAGCGTCTAAATAATTTGCAACTACTGTTGGCAATAAATCAAATAAATCTATTAAATATTGTTGTTGTTCAGGTGTAGTTGGGATATAAGGAACAGTTAATATAGAAATATCATCATAATTAGAATTAACTTGCATATTTTCACCTCAATTTTGTTTAGAGAATTTTTAAATTAAAAAGTATATGTTTTATATACAATACTATATGTATAAAGTATAAATAATGTGAATTACCTGTGGTGCTAGTTGATTTAGAAGCAATCTAAAAAGTACCTCAAAGTATTCCCAAACCGTTCTCTCGCTTTATCTAGCATGAGACAATAAACAAGTAAAATGCTTTCTAGTCTACTTTCAAATCCTAATGTAGAGCGACTTCTAAAATCTTGAATCCCTAATCTTTCTAAGGATGAAAAGACTGTTTCAATTTTTTTACGTCGTTTACTTAATAAAGTATCGTCGATTTTATCCGCATCTTTCATATTTTTACGTAATGGAGTGCTGACTGTGACGCCCTTTCGAGCTATTTTTTCTTGAATAGAACCGCTTATATAGCCCTTGTCACCAAGAATATGGGAGACGGGAGCTTCGTTAACTAGCGTTTCTAACAGTTGCACATCGTGGATTTTAGGTGAACTAACCACATAGGCTATTGGAAAACCAGATTCAGTAACTGCAGCGCTTATTTTAACTCCATAATAATAAATTTCTTTGGTAGAATTATAGCCAACCTCAGCAATTGAACTCAGAACTCTCGCCCGACGATTTCGTATTTCTTTACAAAAAGGACTTGGAAAACTATCAATAATTGCCGTCGTGACGTTTTTCGTTTTCTGTTTCACAAAAAAGAAACGGATGATTTTTATAGCATAGGTTAAATTCGCACAAAGACGAGTATATCGTGTTCTGCTTGGAAATTCAGTGAAGAAC
>NZ_JBBOCK010000001.1:4815000-6315686 GCF_038002385.1 Paenibacillus sp. FSL K6-1230 | reverse complement strand
AGACGTCACTCCTTTTACATCCTCCAATGTGGCTACAACCGCCTCGTTAAGGCACATCCGCGTTGCTGACTAGCGGCGCACAGTTGCAGAGAAACGCAGCACAAACCAGCCCCGAACGAGACATAGACGGAAAGTCAGCTGCCGTAATCGGCAGAATCGTGGCAGTCAATTCAGGTGGGCTTGGCCAGTGTAGTTGTACTCTGTGTTCCATAGGCCGGAGAGGAAATCAAAATGTCGAAATGAAATGAATAATGTAGAATATATCCCCAGAATCCAGTATCCGCACAAATAAAAAATATGGATAAATTGAACTTGTTCACAACTTTATCCACAGACTGTTGATAATATATAGGGTAAAACAACATATTCACAATCAAAAGTAATATAATCATAGCAAAAGAAGCCTTGTATTTCAATGAGTCATCGGATTTTATCCACAAATTCAATCTGTTGTGTATAAATCTTATGCACAACACAAGATATTGTTAATAATTTGTTTAGTTTTCGACAATAACTTAATTCATGGGATAAAAATTATTCACAGGTTATGACGGATCAAATCAGTTATAAGCTGTTTTTGTGAGCTTGTGTATAACTCCGATCCAGAGCATCGTTCAAAAGAGCCTGTGGAAAACTCTAACTGACAGCAACTGACCAGCAGCTTATTCAGGATTAACTCGAAATGTACTTCATAGTGGAGTAGACGCTATGAGGGTATCGTTCCATTTTTAGAGGATGATTATGTGGGCAAGGTACAGGAAGAAGAAATATAGAAAAAAGAAAAAAGAGGAAGAGCCTCAAGCTGGTTGACTTCGTAGAATACTTATGGTTAAATGTATAAAGGTGTTTTTTGTGGAGATCGCTATCGAGTATATTCCATATAAAACGTATTTCTTGTAAGGAGGTGCAATACATTGAGACCGACTTTCAAACCAAATGTCAGCAAGCGTAAAAAGGTTCACGGCTTCCGTAAAAGAATGAGCACGAAGAACGGACGCAGAGTGTTGGCTGCCCGTCGCCAAAAAGGCAGAAAAGTATTGAGTGCATAATACGTGCATGGAGACCACCTGCGGTGGTCTTTTTTTTTGAAGATAATAGAATTTTTAAGTTTTCAGCGGAGCTGAATTATTCGATTATCGCCAGAAAAACATCCATAAACACGGTCATCTCCTGTGCAAGTACGACAATAGACGTTTTCTTATCAGACAGTGGGAGAAAAAGTCCCTACATCTATATATGGATGATGGTGTATGAATTAGGCCCAATATAGATGTAGGCATAACTCCGGTTGCATCTAGATTATCACCCGGAAGTTTGGGCTATAATTATTTATAGTAGAAACGCATTCCGGGAGCGGACGAATGAATAGAATTGAATTGAAGCAAGGAGAAGCGCCGTGCAGAGAAAATTGCGTCTTCGTAACCGTGCAGACTTCGGACGAGTATACCGACATGGCAAATCCTTTGCGAATCATCAGTTGGTTGTGTACTGGTTTCGCAAAAAAGAGGTAGATCAGTTCCGTGTGGGGATCTCGGTAAGCAAGAAGATTGGTAATGCTGTCGTCCGTAACCGGATGCGCAGATTAATTAAAGAAATTATGCGTCACCACGAGCATGAGATCATGGACCATATCGATCTGATCTTTATTGTTCGCAAGGGGGCCGTATCCATGTCCTATCAAAATCTGGAGAAGAGCGTATTACATGTATTACGCAAAGCCTCACTATTGAAATCTTCAGGGAGATAGTCGGTTTCTTTGTCCTGCTCAATATGGTATGATTTACGTTGGAATGGATTGGTTAAGAGAGGGGTTATGAAGTGTCGCGATTCAAGACAAAACAGGGAAAATGGTTTCTCCTGAGCGCCATGCTTGGTCTTGTTGCTGTATTAGCCGGTTGTGCTCCATCAGCGAACAATTCCTATACGACAGCTGACTTGGCTAACGGAAGCTTCTGGCAAAGGAATGTCGTATACTGGTTCTCTTATGCACTGGACACCTTTGCTGAATGGTTCAGTGGAGAGTATGGCTTAGCAGTACTACTGCTCGTGATTATTGTAAGAACACTGATTTTACCGCTTACCCTCAAACAGGTGAAGAGCTCAAAGGCAATGCAGGCGATTCAGCCGCAGCTGAAAGAAATCCAGAATAAGTACAAGGATACACCAGAGAAGGTACAGCAGGAGACGATGAAGCTGTTCCAAGAGAACAAGGTCAATCCTATGGCTGGCTGTCTTCCACTAGTTGTGCAAATGCCAATCTTCATCGCGCTGTATAACGCGATCTACTATAACTCGGAGCTGCGTGATCACACATTCCTGTGGTTACAGCTAGGTATGCCTGACCAATATTGGATACTGCCAGTTATCGCAGCAATTACAACATTCGTGCAGACCTGGATGATGATGAAGATGAATCCAACGCCGCAGCAAGGGCCTATGCAATTCCTTCTGTGGGTATATCCGGTATTGATCTTCATTATGTCCTACCAGTTCCCATCGGCGCTGCCGCTGTACTGGGTGTACAGTAACATTTACACGATCGTACAGAACTATTTCTTGTATCGCAATAACGACAAGACGGCTGCAGCTCTTGCTGTGAATGCTGCCAAGGTATCTCAAGGTGGACAAGGCAATAGCAATAAGAGAAAAAATCAGAGCGGAAAACGGAAAGGAGCTAAAAAATCGAGATGACCAAAGTCGTTGCGACAGGAAAAACCGTTGAAGATGCTGTAGAACAAGGGCTTGCCGAGCTTCGGACAAGCCGGGAACGAGTAAACGTGACCGTGTTAGAGCAGCCGTCAAAAGGATTCCTGGGCTGGTTCGGGACCAGGAAGGCGAAGGTAGAACTAACTATAATCCCTGAACCTGACCCTATACCGGCAACTAAAGCAACCATAGAACATCATCCGATAACAGCTCCTGAAGCAGAGGTACAATCTGCTTCTACACAACTGGCGTCTACAGATTCTTCTTCCATCGGTGCTGATCCATATGAGGAGGCTATTCGCTTCATCAGGGAGACTGCAGCAGGTATGGGACTTGAGGTAAGTGTGGATGTCCATCATCGTAAGGATGAGAGCACACTGGATATTTCCGGCCCTGAGCTTGGAATGCTGATAGGAAGAAGAGGGCAGACGTTAGACGCTCTACAGTATTTAACCAATATTGTAGCTAATCGTTACTCTGATGGATATGTTCGCATCATTCTTGATGCCGAGAATTTCCGGGATCGACGACGTAAGACGCTGGAGAATCTGGCTGAACGTCTGGCTGGACAAGTTGTCTCTTCAGGCAAAGAGGTCATGCTAGAACCAATGTCTTCGGCGGAGCGTAAAGTGATTCACGCCAAGCTACAACGTAATCATCAGGTTAGAACGTACAGCAAAGGGGACGATCCGAATCGGCGCGTCATCATTGCCAAGAAATAAAGAAATGCAATGGCTCTCTGCCTGGTGCGGAGGCCATTGCTTTTTTTCATAAGAGCGAAGAAGAGGCATGTGTGCCCGAGAAAATAGAACGAGGTGAGAATGATGTTAAGCGATACGATAGCAGCGATCTCCACAGCAGTTGGTGAGGGAGGAATTGCGATCATCCGCGTCAGCGGGCCAGACGCATTACCAGAGGTTCAGCGTATGTTCAAGAGTAAAACGCCTCTTACGGAGGCTGAATCACATACTGTGCATTATGGACACATTATCGAACCCCAGAGCGGAGAACGAGTCGAAGAGGTGTTGGTAACGGTCATGAGAGGGCCGCGATCCTTCACCACAGAGGATGTCGTAGAGATTAGCTCTCATGGGGGTGTGGTAGCTGTCAAGCGAGTCATGGACCTGTTGCTGCTCCAGAATATTCGACTGGCTGAGCCAGGCGAGTTCACGAAGAGGGCATTCTTGAACGGACGAATTGATCTTAGCCAGGCAGAGGCCGTCATGGATCTCATCCGCTCCAAGTCAGACAAGGCATTCTCTATTGCGATGAAGCAGTCAGAGGGGATGCTGTCCTCGAAGATTCGCAATCTTCGTCACATTCTGGTCGAGACGCTTGCCCATATTGAAGTGAATATTGACTATCCAGAGCATGATGTAGAATCGCTAACCTCGCAGTTCATCAAGGACAAGAGTAGTGAGGTCATGAAGGAGATTGATGGGCTTCTGCGTACAGCTGAGCAGGGGAAGATTCTGCGCGAAGGGATTACTACCGCCATCATCGGGCGACCGAACGTGGGGAAATCTTCATTACTGAATGCTTTAGCTCAAGGGGATAAGGCAATTGTCACAGATATCCCTGGCACGACCCGTGATGTCATTGAAGAATATGTCACAATTCGCAATGTTCCGCTAAGGCTGCTGGATACTGCCGGGATTCGGGAAACGATGGATGTGGTCGAGCAAATTGGTGTAGAGCGTTCACGGACCGCTGTCAGTGAAGCTGACCTGATCTTACTGGTCCTGAATTCAAGTGAGCCACTGCATCAGGATGAGCTGGAATTGTTGGAACAAATCCGCGGTAGACAAGTGATTGTCATTATGAATAAAATGGACTTACCTTCCCAACTAGATCGCGGGATTCTGACACGTTATATAGCTGAGGAGCTGATTGTTCCGATGTCCGTGAAGACGGATGAAGGCTTGGATGGATTGGAAGAAGCTATCTCCAAGCTGTTCTTCAGTGGTAAGCTGGAGTCTGCTGATCTTACCTATGTAAGTAACGTGCGGCATATTGCGCTGTTGAAACGGGCGAAGCAGTCACTCCAGGAAGCCTACGAGGCTGCCGATCAATTCATTCCGATTGATATGATTCAGATTGATGTCCGGCTCGCATGGGAGCAGCTTGGAGAGATTGTGGGCGATACGGCTCATGATGCGTTGATTGATCAGATCTTCTCCCAATTCTGTCTTGGGAAGTAGGAATTACAGCTTCAGAAATTGATGGTTAGAAAATCATACTATTTATAATAGAAGAGAGTGAATAGCAACGGCTATGCTCTTATTTTAAGGAGGTACTACCAATGGGATACGATGGCGGCAACTATGACGTTATTGTTGTAGGCGCTGGACACGCTGGCGTAGAGTCAGCACTTGCTGCGGCCCGTATGGGCTGTAAGACATTGATGATTACCATCAATCTGGATATGGTGGCTTTTATGCCATGTAATCCTTCGATTGGTGGTCCGGCCAAGGGTCATGTTGTACGTGAAATTGATGCGCTCGGGGGAGAGATGGGGCGCAATATAGATAAGACCTTCATTCAGATGCGGATGTTGAATACAGGCAAGGGACCAGCCGTTCATGCGCTGCGTGCGCAAGCAGATAAGTTCTCTTACCAGCATGCCATGAAGGAGACGATGGAGAAAGAACCCAATCTGACACTTCGTCAAGGTATGGTCGAGGAACTGATCGTTGAGGATGGTAAATGTGTAGGGGTACTAACAAAGACCGGAACCTCCTATCGGGGAGGTGCAGTGGTATTGACTACTGGAACGTATCTGCGTGGGAAAATTATTATGGGTGAGCTGATGTACGAGAGTGGCCCGAACAATCAGCAGCCATCTGTACGACTGTCGGAGCATTTGCGTGAATTGGGCTTCAACCTGGTGCGCTTCAAGACCGGAACTCCTCCACGAGTGCATAAGGATAGCATTGACTTCAGCAAGACAGAGATTCAACCAGGTGATGATCAGCCCAAATTCTTCTCGTATGAGACGAAATCGTCTGACAACGAGCAGCTTCCATGCTGGCTGACATATACTTCAGTGGACACGCATCAGATTATTAATGATAATCTGCACCGTGCTCCTATGTTCTCAGGTGTTATTGAAGGGACAGGGCCTCGTTATTGTCCTTCGATCGAGGATAAGATTGTACGCTTCAGTGATAAGCCGAAGCATCAGATCTTCCTGGAGCCTGAGGGCAAGAATACCTCTGAATATTATGTACAAGGCTTGTCTACAAGTCTTCCGGAGGATGTGCAGCTTGCTGTGCTCCGTTCCATTCCAGGTATGGAGAACGTAGAAATGATGCGTAATGGATATGCTATAGAATATGATGCGATGGTACCGACACAGCTTTGGCCAACACTTGAGACGAAGCAGCTACCAGGACTCTTCACTGCTGGGCAAATTAACGGTACCTCTGGATATGAGGAAGCGGCTGGTCAAGGTATTATGGCTGGGATTAATGCAGCTCGTAAGGTACAAGGCAAGGAGCCAGTAATCCTTGATCGTTCACAGGGCTATATTGGTGTACTGATTGATGATCTGGTGACCAAGGGGACGAATGAGCCTTATCGCTTGCTGACTTCCCGTGCTGAATATAGATTGTTGCTGCGGCATGATAATGCAGATTTGCGTCTGACACCGATCGGCCATGAGATTGGTCTGATTCCAGAAGAGCGCTATGCGGCATTCGTGGATAAGAAAGCTAAGGTCGAACAGGAAATTGAACGTCTGCGTACGCATAAAATCAAGCCTGTAGATGTTAACACCATGCTGGAGGCGGCAGGCTCTGCTCCAATCCAGGATGGTAGCAATCTGCTGACGATCCTTCGTCGTCCAGAGATCAGCTATGCGCAGGTTGAGCAGATCTCGGCTTCACCAATGGAGCTGGATGCAGACATGAAAGAGCAGGTTGAGATTCAGATTAAGTACGCTGGCTATATCGAAAAGCAATTGCAGCATGTAGAGCGTCTGCAAAAGATGGAGCAAAAAAAGCTGCCTGAGGACCTTCAATATGATGAGGTACAGGGGCTTGCCATGGAAGCGAAGCAAAAGCTCAACACCATTCGTCCAATGTCCATCGGGCAGGCTTCACGGATCTCAGGTGTGACACCTGCTGATATTTCGATTCTGCTAGTCTACCTGGAGCATTATAATCGTGTGAAGGCGGCAAGAGCATAATGGCAGATGCGATACAGTTAGAATTTCAGGCAAGATTAGCCGAGCATGGCATTCAGATTAATGAACAGCAGCTAGACCAGTTCGAAAGCTATTATCGTCTCCTTGTAGAGTGGAATGAGAAGATGAATTTGACCGGGATTACTGAACGTGAGGCTGTCTACACGAAGCATTTTTACGATTCCGTCTCCCTGGCCTTCTATGTGAATATGGATGAGATTCGGACACTCGCAGATATTGGATCGGGTGCGGGTTTTCCTGGCATTCCTCTGAAAATTTGCTTTCCGTCCATTAAGCTGACGATCATTGATTCGTTGAACAAACGGATCAACTTCCTGTCACACATCAAGGAGTCTTTGCAGCTTACAGAGACTGAGCTGATTCATGGCCGAGCAGAGGAGCTAGGTCGCAAGGCTGGCTATCGGGATAGCTATGATCTGGTTACAGCACGAGCTGTAGCAAGGCTAGCGGTTCTCAACGAGTTCTGTCTTCCTTTTGTACGCAAAGGTGGATGCTTCGCAGCGATGAAGGGCAGTGATCCGCAAGAGGAGATTCAAGAGGCGGCTTATAGCCTTAAGGAGCTACGAGGACAGCTGAGCTCGGTTGAAGCCTTTCAGCTCCCTGTTGAAGAGTCTGCGCGACACATGGTGCTGATTCGAAAGCTTGCCGAGACACCTAAGAAGTATCCGCGTAAAGCAGGCACCCCTTTAAAGATGCCTTTGCTGCAGCCTTAGGTCATTTGATTTATTGACTGTCGTATAGAAATTCCAGATATAGAGCTGAATAAAGATAGAGATCAGGATAAAGATACAAATATAGAGACAAGGGAGTGTTTCACGTGAAACATTCCCTTTATTTGTGATTCAACAATTTTCCATATTATAATAGAGTAGCCTAGTAAGATATTATATTGTTGGAAAGGAGACAAAGAATCCGCTGCTGATACATATCTTCAATTGATGATGTAGACGATGTAGAGAAGTAACAGTCTCATGGACCAGAGAAGGAGCTTGTTAGCTAGTATCGGAAATGGGTGAATTATATCATTAACCTATAGTAAATAAGAGACCAAATCATATATTTTAGGGATTGGGAATAGATAGGATTATACTCGAAAAAGTGATAGAATAGAAATAACGGATGTAACCAGATACATGATATATAAGTAACTTTATGCCCGCATCACATTTTACTCATAGTTGGAATCTTGTTCCTGAAGGTCCGATGAATTTGATGTTACTTCGCGTATCTGTATGTACATAGTCTCTGTATTACACATGAATAGATATCTTCGCATGTGACCAAGGTTACTTGTCCACATGTGGATAGCCATTCTACGATGGCTTACGGATATATCAATTAATGTGCATGAGGGGGTCTTTAGCCTGATTGATCTTCAAGATAAGAGGAGACAGCAGGTCAGTGTATCAGGTGGGTGTATTAGGAAGTAACGCAATGAGTGTGTGCAGGTTCTGTGAATGTCCATTATGAAATTAGGTGGTATTATACGGAATGAAAGAACAATTTTCTAAGCTATTTGGTTTCTCGGAGCGTGTAAGCGGAGATGAAGTGAAGAACATTCCGATCCATGACATTGTCAGCAGTCCATTTCAGCCTAGGACGATTTTTGACGATGACAAGATTGACGAGCTGTGCCAGACGATTAAGACACATGGAATTATTCAGCCCATTGTGGTCCGTGCCCGAGATCAACATTATGAGATTATAGCAGGTGAACGTCGTTGGCGTGCGGTGACCAAGCTGGGAATGGAGAGCATTCCAGCAATCGTGCGTGATTTTAATGATTCACAGGCCGCTTCCATTGCACTCATTGAGAATTTGCAAAGAGAAGGGCTTACTTCGATCGAAGAGGCTGTCGCTTACCAGAAGCTGATTGATCTGCATCAATTGACTCAGGAGAGCCTTGCTCAGCGACTGGGTAAAAGCCAATCGACGATTGCCAATAAAATACGTCTGCTCCAGCTTCCAGATGGGGTTAAGACGGCACTGATGGAGCGTAGTATTACTGAGCGTCATGCCAGAGCTCTGCTGTCATTAGAAACAGAAGAATTACAGCTTAAGGTACTGGCAGAGGTAATCAGCAAGGAACTGAATGTGAAGCAGACGGAAGCCAGAGTGGCCTTTTATAAAGAAGCATCCAAGATTAAAAAAGCCAAGCGCGTATCCTTTACGAAGGACGTGCGGCTGGCCCTGAACACAATCAGACAGTCCATCGATATGATTACTGGCTCGGGAATGGACATCAAGACAAAAGAATCAGATAATGAAGATCACTACGAGATCGTTATCCATATTCCAAAGCGTAAATAATGTAGTTGAAGCGTCAAGCGGCAGCGTTGCCGCTTTTTCTGTCTCGTGAGACTGTATTCTCCGTAGAACGATGAACTTCGGGAATAAGGTACAGTGGAAGTTGTTGATCAGGTTCAGTTAATATAGTAGAAGAGGTTAGCTGTATTGTAGCTGCATTCATTAAAATGTAACTATGTATAGCTAATCTCAGAATCTATCAGAATAAGACCCCTTTAATAAATTATGAGGTGAACGAATTGGCCAAAATTATAGCCATAGCGAATCAAAAGGGCGGGGTAGGTAAGACGACTACTTCCGTGAATTTGGGCGCTGGACTTGCTTCCCTCGGCAAGCGGGTACTGCTTGTGGATATTGATCCGCAAGGGAACACCACAAGCGGGGTTGGAATCAATAAAGCAGATGTGCCTAACTGTATATATGATGTGCTCATTAATGAAGTCCATCCTAGTGAGGCCATAGCGCCTACGCAGGTGGAAGGATTGCATATTATTCCGGCTACCATTCAATTGGCTGGTGCTGAGATCGAGCTGGTACCAACCATTTCCCGTGAGCTTCGGCTGAAAAAGTCTTTGCAGCTCGTTAAAGACAACTACGATTATATATTGATTGACTGTCCGCCATCCCTTGGGATTCTTACGCTGAATTCGCTGACGGCATCCGATTCTGTCATTATTCCTATCCAATGTGAGTATTATGCCTTGGAGGGTCTGAGTCAGCTGCTTAATACGGTTCGCTTGGTACAAAAACACTTGAATACTGGCCTCCAGATTGAGGGTGTGCTGTTGACGATGTTTGATGCGCGGACGAATCTTGGCATACAGGTCATTGAAGAGGTCAAGAAGTATTTCCAAAGCAAGGTGTATCAGACCATCATTCCTCGTAACGTAAGACTCAGTGAAGCACCTTCACATGGACAATCGATTATTACGTATGATCCTCGCTCACGTGGGGCAGAAGTATACATTGAGTTGGCAAAGGAAGTGGATGCAAATGAGTAAGAGACTGGGTAAAGGTCTGGATGCACTGATACCTTCACTTGCTGTCAATGATGACGATAAAGTTGTAGACATTCCGCTGAATCAGTTACGAGCAAATCCGTATCAGCCACGGAAGGTGTTTGAAGAAGAGGCAATTAAGGAACTGGCGGAGTCCATCCGTCAGCATGGGGTTATCCAACCTATTATTGTCCGCAGTGTGCTCAAAGGGTATGAGATTATAGCAGGTGAGAGACGATTCCGTGCTTCTCAATATTGCGGTAATACGACGATACCTGCAGTGGTGCGGAGTTTTTCTGACCAACAGGTAATGGAGATTGCTCTTATTGAGAACCTGCAACGTGAGAATCTCAACGCGATGGAGATCGCCGTTGCCTACCAAGGATTGATGGAGCAATTTTCCTTGACTCAAGAAGAGCTTTCATTAAAGGTAGGGAAATCAAGATCTCATATTGCTAACTTCCTGAGGTTGTTGTCGTTACCAGAAGAAGTGAAAGATTATGTTTCACGTGGAACATTGTCAATGGGACATGCACGGGCATTAGTATCGGTCAAAAATGAGGAGACACTCAAAGCACTTGCTCAGCAGTCGATTGATTTGCAATGGAGTGTACGCGAGCTAGAAGAGGCTGTTCAGCAACTGGATCGGAAAGCTGATGACACGAAGAGCAAACCGAAGCAAAAGAAGAAGGACCCATTCATTGAAAATGTTGAAGAATCATTACGAGATCGATTCAAGACGACTGTTCGCATTAAGCATAACAAGGACAAGGGTAAGATTGAATTGAACTATTATAGCCAACAGGATCTTGAACGACTGCTTGAGTTACTTCAATAAAAGTTAGTAGGTCAGAAGAGGATATACTTTTCTGTATACGCCTCTTTATGTCCGGTGATTCTTGAAAACCATTGTAAGTTAATTCTATGCAATACGTAATAAATGGTTGAAGAGGTAAGGCGTGAAATAACCTGAAATAGCAAATACTCAAAATGATGGAGTAAGCTTAGAAGAAATCATTATCAATTCGACCGATGACA
The DNA here is from genome assembly GCF_038002385.1 of Paenibacillus sp. FSL K6-1230. NCBI lineage: Bacteria > Bacillati > Bacillota > Bacilli > Caryophanales > Paenibacillaceae > Paenibacillus > Paenibacillus sp. FSL K6-1230. The sequence continues at coordinate 6,304,430 of NZ_JBBOCK010000001.1, read as the reverse complement.
GAATCAGAGCAAGCAGAGACTCACACCATACCCGAGAAGTAAAAGTGAAAGTCGAAAAACACACTACAGACCATAAAGAATGAGCAGAAGCATAAAGGGATTGCATAGATGATTCATAATCCATGCTTTGCCATTATAATCAAAATGTACAGGGGAGTAGGAGCAATACATGGTCGAATTAAACGGACTAATCGCTGAGCAGCTGGCTGCGTTGATGGCGGGGATAATTTTCGTTTTACTGATCCTCATCATTGTGGTCATCGTCCAAGGGGCCAAGCTCAAAGGAATGCGACGCAGATATCAGCAAATGATGGCAGGCAGCGGAGTCGACAATCTGGAATCATTGCTGATTGATCTGAAGGTTCAGATGGATGGGATTGAGGATGAGCAGGAGAAAAATCGGGCACTGATGCACACCATCCAAGGTAGAATGAAAAGCTTGAAAGGGAATATTGGAGTCAAAAGATACAACGCTCTTGGAGAGCACGGTGGAGACCTGAGCTTCTCCCTGGCCATTCTGGATGAGCATCGGGATGGTATGGTGTTGACCGGGATTTACAACCGAGATGGCTCTTACGTATATGCCAAGGCTGTAAAAGGGGGAAGCTCCTCCCATATGCTCTCCCCCGAAGAAAATGAAGCTATTGCTCTTGCGCAGTCAACAGTGCATAGTGATAGTTCCACTCCTTGATCGCTGTATATAGGCTATTTGAAATAACATCAGCAAGCTTCATTACCAGATTCAAGCGAGTGTTCTGAAGTACAAAGTATTCCATAAAACCGCCGACGTTCACGATGCCCGTAAGATGGATATCGCCAACCGGCGGTAATTCTTTATTTACTCCTGCCCCCGGACGAAGAGGCCCTTCTGTGACCTGTATGCATCCTACACTGGAGCTCTGGCCTAGACAAGCATCAATCCCGATCACGTAGGGGTTATGATGTTGTTGGCTGATCTGGTCGAGTGTGCTTTGTAAATTAATCGCGTGTACAGGCTCATCAAGTGTACCGTACAAGTGAAATAGAGGCGAATGGAGCTTGCTCAGGCTCGTTCCGACAAGAGGACCTAACGAATCGCCAGTAGAGCGGTCTGTACCTACACAGACAACGACCAGATTCATATTGCGGGCCTGATGCAAATAGAAGAGCAGACGATGCACAAGGATGGACTGGATATCAGGGTCTGAGTACAAGACCTTCAGGTTGGCCGCTTCATAGTTACCTGTAGATTGGGGAGGACGATTCATGAGATCTTCCTTTCGTAGCTTAGTGTGTCAGCATAATGCAGACGATATAGTAGTAACTAGTATATGGAAGTAATCTTCTTTTTATACTTTATGAATCAAGAGAATTCATAGATCGGCTCCTGCAGGGATTATCCTGGGAAAGAGCCGCATTCGAGGGAGCTTATAATCATGCTTGGGACATGAGAAGAGTGAAAGGCATGAAAAGGGGCAAATGTTATAGATAATAATGTACATTGCTGTAGAAGAGGTCACGGCTAGAGGAGGAGATCATGTGTGGTAAGGCTGTTAAATGAGAATAGTGGGACAGAGGATATTATGAAAGATGCGGCCTTATGGAAGCAGCAAATCTGGGCATGGCTGACCGATACTGGAATGTGGACCGGAACGGCCTATACCATACTGAAGGTTGTTATTATTATCTTGATTACCCGCATTGGTATACGCTTGATGTATAGGTTGATTGATCGCACGATGGAGCAGCGAAAGACGCGCAAAATTATGGTCAACTCCAGAAGAATGACGACCATAGGCGAGCTCCTCAAAAATGTCATTACCGTTGTGTTCAATTTCCTACTAATCATGCTTGTGCTATCCCAACTGGGCATAAATCTGGCTCCACTTATTGCCGGTGCAGGCGTTATTGGACTCGCGGTCGGTTTTGGTGCACAGAGCTTGGTGAAGGATATTATTACGGGCTTCTTTATTATTTTTGAGGATCAATTTGCTGTAGGTGATGTAGTTGAGACTGGAGCCTATAAAGGGACTGTAGAACTCATTGGATTGCGGACGACCCGATTGATTGGCTGGCGGGGTGAGGTGTACATTATACCGAATGGTATGATTACAGCTGTCACGAACTACTCTATGTCCAACTCTCTTGCTGTCGTTGATCTACCTGTGAAGGCAGAGCGTACTCTGCAGGAGACGGTAAATATGGTCAATCAGGCTCTGGAAGGTATACAGGATCGGAATCCACTGGTTATCTCAGAACCTGAAGTGCTGGGGGTACAGTCGATGAGCACCTCCGAATATATTATTCGTATCGTAGCAGAATGCCAGCCAAATACGAGATCTGAGGTGGAGCGTGACATCATCACTGAGGTGAAGAAGTCAGTGGAGCATGAGGAAGCGATGAGACAGGCATTGCTGGAGCAGGCAGCCTCCAGAGAGCAGTGAGAAGGCCAATTGCAGTAAAGCATGCTAATTCGAGAAATGAATAGACTGAGCTTTGCTTTGGCAGATATGATAAAGATATAAGCAAGTATTAGAGCAAGGCTAAGCAGGTGATTAAAGGGGGAGTCATGGAGATGGAGCGCAAGACCTTCCAATTGGGAGATATCGTACAAATGAAGAAGCAGCACCCTTGTGGGAGCAATGAGATGGAGATCATCCGAATGGGTATGGATATCCGCATTAAATGTGTAGGCTGCAAGCATAGTGTGCTCATTCCACGTCTGAAATTTGAAAAAAATATGCGGAAGGTGCTGCGCTCAGCTGGGGCCGAAGAGGGGCCAACCCCTTCGTAATGCGTGTTGCAGGAATTCTTTAGACGGACATCTTGAACCGAACCCATATATGTGATACAATAAACCTTGCTGCGGAAAGGTACCCAAGAGGTCCAAGGGGGCTGACTCGAAATCAGTTAGGCGTCGCAAGGCGTGCGTGGGTTCGAATCCCACTCTTTCCGCCACTTTTGCTTATACATGCTTGATTGTATATATTCCTCTTGTACTCGACAGAGTGCAGGGGGATTTTTTGCATATGACGGATTGTAATATGAAGTGCGACACCTACTGGAAATAAATATACCAAAGAGCCCATGGCCGGATTCGTGTAGAATGAAGGTTCCTACACCACATTCACACAAGGAGAATCCACCATGAGCTACACACATCTTAGCATAATCGAGCGAAGCAAGCTAGAAATCCTCCACCAGCAGGGGAAAAGTACCAGAGCGATTGCCAAGGAACTTGGCAGACATCATGCCACCATTGGCCGTGAACTCCGCCGAAATGCAGCAGAACACCCGTACTGCGCGGAGAACTCGCAAGAGGGCTATGTCCAGCGCCGTAAGGCGTCAGTTTCCGGAGGTAAGTGGAATCTAGAACTGGCGAGTCGCATCGAAGAAAAGCTTCAGGCGACCTGGTCTCCGGAGCAAACCGTAGAGCGATTGCGTCAGGAGGGTCAAGCGATGGTATGTTTTAAAACGATCTATCGCTGGCTGTATACAGGCCGTTTGGTAAAAGGCGTGCTTACGGTTTTACGGCACAAAGGTAAACGGCAGAGACCTGCAGAGACACGCGGCAAGTTCGCTGTGGGTAAGGCCATCTCTCAGCGTCCGAAAGTGGTTCGTTCCCGGGAGACCTTCGGCCATTGGGAGCTCGATACAGTCGTCTCAGGCCGTGGGAAAAGCAAGGGCTGCTTGGCCACGTTTATCGAACGCAAAACCCGCTTGTACACCGCCATTCGGATGCCAGACCGTACCGCGTTGTCCATGGAGATTGCCTTTGGTGTAGCGGCCTCACAGTATCCTACCCATGCATTTCAAACCGCTACCGCAGACCGTGGCAAGGAGTTTGCCTGTTACGCCAGCTTGGAAGCTACTCATGGCGTACAGGTGTATTTCGCAGATCCGTATTCCTCCTGGCAACGCGGCTCGAATGAGAATGCCAACGGCCTCTTGCGAGAGTTTTTCCCCAAGGGGACCGATTTCGCGCAAATCACGGATGAAGCTCTGGAAAACGCTCTGCACTTGATCAACCAAAGACCACGTAAATGTCTGGACTGGAGGACCGCTCACGAATCCTTTTCAGAGGAACTGTCGCACTTGGCTTGACAATCCGTCATATATATTCATTGTTTTAGTCTTACGTGCAGCAAGTAGATATAGAAGCAAATTATACAAGGTGGCCGCATATATAAGTAATGAGATCCTGTCGGAATCTCGGCAACTAAAAACCCCTTGCTCGGCTTTGAGGCTGAACAAGGGGTTTTGGTATTTATCTATGAATACATAAATGAAAGGATCTCTTCAGGTGAGATAAGGCTCTCTAAGCTACGTAAAAGACCACTCTACCTATTTAGAATGGGTTAGGTGGGTAAGAGTAGCGCTCCGTTCGCTTAGCCCCGGTAATCATGCACAGAATGGCTGTAATAAGGTGCAATAGCCAGCCGAGAACAGGAATCCATGCGATTGCAGAGGTAATTATACCGAATACAGAGCCATAGATGGGCTCCTGGTTGCGAAGTGAGAGAATGACTGTAATCAGATGAAGGACGAACATGAAGCCGAGAGCCGAGTAAGAAGTACCAATTACAATGGACCCGCCAATGATGGGGATGGCAAGAATCAGCTCCAGAACGCCTGAGATCCATTTTAATACTCGGGACACGCTCATAGCATTTACCTCCAATGGAATAGGATCATTAGTTCAACAGGTATAGTCTATCAGAACTAACCAGAACAATCCAGATAACTGGTGTGAGGGAAAAAAAGAAAAAGGAGAAACCCTAAGGCTTCTCCTCTTCGGCAGTGCATTAATGGATTGATCTTTCCTTATCATCACGAACCCAGTGTATTGCTAGGCAATACTTGCGCTTACAGAACCAATGTCCTCGGCACAATCTGTTGCTCTCTAATGTCCGGGGCTGATCTCCCAACAGTCTGTCCGGCTACGTCATCCAACGGAACCACACCTCTCTGCTGCACTGCCTAATAATAATATGCACGCGCTTGCGATGTTTTATACATTACTCTAAAAAAATGTTTTGAGTGGACTTAGTGAACACGTGCCTTGGTCTGCTTTTTCCATTTTCGATTATGGTTAGTGGTCTCAGGGAAGGTATCTCCCTTGAGAAGATGCACATGTTGTGGGTTCTGAATCTCGGTATGGAAGCTCTTCTCACCAACCTCCATATAATATCCGTCATTTGGTGCTTTGTCGCCAGGCTCAAACTCGGTTTTTTCACCCATGGTTGCAATCCTCCTTCGTCAAATAGGCTTCTTGCTGGACAGATAATGTCCGAGCGAATATATTGTGTGCTACTGTCCCGGGAAACATGTGCCTGCGTCTACAGGAGAGTCAGTATGGGGAAAAGAGGGGAGCCGACGTAAGCAAGTGCAGCAATCATCTAAAGATGAAAGCATCAAATTAGAAAATAAGTAAAAGAAATTAGAAAGTAAGGACAAGAAATTAGAAGGCAAGCATAAGGAAATAAAGCAGAGACAAGGAAATTAGGAGTTTTCCTTGCAATAGCAGTATCCTTTTGATATAATATTTCAGTGCGAGTTTGTGCTCGTTCCTTGCTCTCAACTGAGATTGAGGGCCTTAAGTCCATAAGGAGGTGTAAAGAATGCGCAAATACGAAGTGATGTACATTATTCGCCCTGACATTGAACAAGAAGCTGTTCAAGCGGCAGTCGAAAAATTCCAAGGCATCATCTCCAACGGCGGTGGCGAAATTACCAAGCATGATGTGATCGGTAAGCGCCGTCTTGCGTATGAGATCAAGAAGTTTCGTGATGGTTCCTTTGTTCTTGTTAACTTCACAGCTGAACCAGCTGTAGTTACTGAGATGGAGCGTCAAATGAAAATTTCTGACGATGTAATTCGTTATCTCATTACGAACGACGTAGCTTAATTCACATTCTGTGATGTAATTATGCACAACGTACAAAGGAGGGGATTGGATTGTTGAATCGTGTTATTCTGATCGGTCGGTTAACCAAAGATCCAGAGCTGAGATATACACCGGCAGGTGTCGCTGTTACTCAATTCACTTTGGCTGTAGACCGTCCGTTTACAAGTCAAGGCGGGGAACGGGAAGCGGATTTTATTCCGGTTGTCACCTGGCGCCAGCTTGCGGAGACCTGCGCTAACTATCTTCGTAAAGGTCGACTAACGGCTGTTGAAGGCCGAATTCAGGTAAGAAATTATGAGAATAATGAAGGTAAACGTGTATACGTGACTGAAATTATTGCTGATAATGTTCGCTTCCTGGAGTCGAACCGTGACGGTGGAAATGGTGAAGGCGGTCGTCAAGAGTCCTCATCTTCATATGGGGGCGGCGGCAACCAACGTGGGAACTATAACAACGCTCGCAGCAATCAGGATCCTTTTTCCGATGACGGAAAGCCGATTGATATATCGGACGATGATCTGCCATTTTAAAACGGAAAGGACTGACAAAGAATGGGCTTCAGACAAAGAGAAGGCGGAGACGACAACAAAAGACCAGCTCGTCGCGGTCGCAACAAACGTCGTAAAGTATGTTTCTTCACTGTGAACAAAATTACTCACATTGACTATAAAGATACAGATCTGCTCAAAAAATTCATCAGCGAGCGCGGCAAAATTTTGCCACGTCGTGTGACTGGAACTAGCGCGAAATATCAGCGTATGCTGACAATCGCTGTTAAGCGTTCCCGTCAAATCGCTCTGCTTCCTTACACTACTGAGTAGTAATTAGGGGCTACAGAAAAGGGACATTCTCTTCGGAGAGTGTCCTTTTTTTGTTAGGTAAATACTTTGGAAAAAATAACAGTCTAAAGGAAAAGCTTGACAACTCTAGCATTGCGATGTAACGTGTTACTAACACATTTTTATTCCATTACTATCCAACTTCTCTGTATCATCCAGAAATAGCTTTGTTATTCAATTTTTTTTGTTGATGAAATTCAAAGCCTTCAAATGTGATTCCCCACAACATGATGCAATTCCTACAGTAGCAGATCCAATATTATCAGACCATATACCTGATCAAGTATAGCATCCATTTACCAGATCACAATGATACGTCAATAGCATGTTATAATAGTTGACTTTACATAGCTATATTGTGGCATTTATTTGTTGCTGAGTATGCTTTTTCGTTACTAACTCTTGATAAACAAATGAAAACATAACATTAATATTTCATTATAATGAATTAAAGTTAATTAATGAGAGAAATAAAATATATTGACGTAATGTTAAGTGACATTGTAATATGGTTGATAATTCATTGGAATAATTTGTGAGCGAGAATAACAATTTATTGACCAATGGTTTATTTCTAAGACATTACTATCAAGTCCAAAGCTAGGTAAAGAGGGGGATGAATCTGTGGTAAAAGTAAAGAGCTGGTATGGAACATGCATATTGATTCTGGTGTTAGGTCTGGTATTAGGTGCTTGTGGGGGAGGAAGCGGAACAGATACGACTGATCCAGCTGCGGAATCACCGCCTGCCGAGACGCAGACGTCTACAGAGGAAGCTAGTGAAGGGATATTTGAAGCTGAAGATATGTCATTGAACCCAGCTGCCGCACAACAGCGTACAGATACAATTATTGTTGGAATGACGGCTCCTAAGGGAGTGTTCAACTGGTTATTCTATCAGACCTCCTATGATAACTATGTGAACCGTCTCATCTTCGATACGCTTCTGGAAGTAGATGTAGATGGTACGTTCAAGGAAAGCCTGGCTGAGAAGGTAGATGTATCTGAGGATGGGCTCAAGTATACATTCCACCTCAAGCCAGGTGTGAAGTATAGCGACGGTACGCCCGTGACGATGAATGACTATCTTTTCGTCATGAAGGTTTTGCATGACCCTGCATATGATGGAGAGCATGACATGCTGTCGATTAATATTGCAGGTGGTAAAGAATACTTCGAGGGGAATGCACAGGATATCTCAGGCATCAAGATTATTGATGAACTGACGGCTGAGGTGACTGTAACCGAGCCAAATGCGGCTACACGCGATGTATTGGGTGATGTAGTACTCATCCCTGAATCCTACTACGGCAAGGACTACAAGAAAGGAAGTCTTGATAGCATCAAAGCACTAAGTGACAAGCCAATTGGCTCTGGTCAATATATTCTTAAGCAATATGTGCCTGGACAACAGGTTGTGTTGGAAGCGAATCCGGATTACTTCAGGGGAGCTCCAAAAACAAAGAATGTCATCTATAAGACAACTACAGACGGAACAAATCTGTCCATGCTTCAGACGGGTGAGACAGATATGGATAATGTCACGGTGACCGAGGACAATGTAGAAGAACTGAAGAGTTTTGGTTTCTTGAATGTGCATATCATGCCGACGAACGGCTATGGATATATAGCTTTTAACCACAAGGATGAGAAATTCCAGGATTTGAAGGTACGCCAAGCACTGACAATTGGCCTGAATCGGGAGGAGATCGTGCAAGGCGTATACGGGCCTTATGCAAATGTCATTAACATTCCTCAATCCACCGAATCTTGGGCTTATACAACTGAGGGTATTGAAAAGTATGAGTTCGACATGGAGAAGGCTAAGCAACTACTGGATGAGGCTGGCTGGACGGTCGGAGCTGACGGTATCCGTGAGAAGGGTGGCAAGAAGTTCAAGATCAACTTCTCTGCAACAGCGGATAATCCAGTAGTAGATTCGCTGCTACCGATCATGACGAACAATTACAAGGAACTGGGCATTGATCTGGTCGCAGAAACGTTAGACTTCAATGCCATTATGGATAAAAAGGACACGGGGAACTTCGAAATGTTCTTCGCAGCATGGAGCTTGGAGCCCGATCCGGATGCAACCGTCTATATTACGAATGGGGCGCAAAATGATATTGGATATTCCAATGCAAAGGTTGATGAGCTGACGCTGGCAGCGAAGAAGGAACTGGATCATGAGAAGCGCAAGGCTCTGTATGCTGAGCTGTACCAAGAGATTAACAAGGATGTACCAGTAATCTTCATGTACCAGCGCCGGGATATGTGGCCAATCAACGGCAGATTGTCTGGTTTCGAGCTGTCGCCGTTCAAGGATTTTATGTACAGCATGTATAGCGTATCGACTGCACAATAAGTGACGTTCATATATGCTCAGCTCTATTCAGGGCTGGGCATATCATTTATCTTCCAGGAGGAATCCGCATGAAGCAGTATATCGCTCGAAGGCTGCTGCAAATGATCCCCACGCTCCTTGGCATATCCATTATCATTTTTGCTATCTCAGCCCTGGTACCTGGTGACTACATCACAGGAAAAGGCAACCCGAACATGACCGCTGAGAAAGAAGCGCAGCTTCGTCATATTTACGGGCTGGATAAGCCTGACTATCAGCGCTATTTCATCTGGGCTGGCAATATGCTGAAGGGGAACTTCGGGGAATCCATGCAGCATAAGCAGCCGGTCACCAAGGTCATTAACAATTATGTCTGGAACTCCTTCCTGATCGCCTTCTTCAGTCTGATCTTCAGTTGGATTATTGCGGTCTTCATAGGTGTGTTCTCAGCCAAGTTCCAGTACTCCTTATTTGATAAACTGGCTACACTCTTTATCTTCTTATGTATGTCTCTTCCCTCCTTCTTTATTGGACTATTATTTATCAAAATATTCGCGCTGGATCTAGGAATGTTCCCGGTAGGCGGGATGACGACGGCGGGAATCACCAACAATACATGGGAGCATATCGTCGATATTATGAATCATATGTTCCTGCCTGTACTCATTTTGACGATGCTCAGCACAGGAAGCCTTACCCGCTACTTCCGTACAGGAATGCTAGAGGTCATTCGCCAGGACTACATCCGAACTGCTCGTGCGAAGGGGCTGAAGGAACGGACGGTCATCTTCAAGCATGCGCTTCGTAATGCACTGATTCCGGCAATCACCTTGCTCGGCTTCGAGCTGCCGGCTCTATTCAGCGGTGCGATTATATTGGAAAAGGTATTCGTATGGCCCGGGATTGGTCAGGTCTACCTCGAATCCATCAATATGAGGGACTACCCCTTTATGCTCGGATTCACCGTCTTCTTGGCTGTGCTAACACTGCTGGGGAATCTGTTGTCGGACGTATTATATGGGGTTGCAGATCCACGCATTCGTCTGAAATAGAGGACGACGTATACCTAATCATGAATTAGCAGGAGGGATTCATTTTGTCAGTTGAGACGGTTACCTCAGAAATGAATCAGCAGGTCCCTGTGCGTCGTTCAGAGCTCTCGCCTTGGCGCATCGCATGGAGTCGATTTGCTCGTAATAAACTGGCTGTCATCGGCGCTATTGTTATTATGCTGATGGCTGGAATAAGTATCTTTGGACCCATGATCTCCCCCTATACGGTGAATGACTATGATCTATCGCAGAAAAATCTGTCTCCTAACTCAAAATATTGGCTGGGAACCGATAAGCTAGGCCGTGATATTCTGCTGCGTACAATGCTTGCAGGGCGAATCTCGTTAATGGTCGGACTTGTAGCCACCGTCATTTCGGTAGTTATTGGCTCAACCTTGGGCGCTTTGGCAGGCTTTTATCGCAAGAACGTCGATACGATCATCATGCGGATTGCCGATATCTTCATGTCCTTACCGACGCTACCACTCCTCATTATCCTAGGAGCCGTGCTTTCTGACCTCAAAATTGACCCATCCAAACGCATTTATTTCTTAATGTTTATTATAGGCGCTCTAAGTTGGACTACGCTTTCTAGGTTGGTAAGAGGGCAAATACTTACACTTCGAGAGCAGGAATTCATGCAAGCGACAGAGGCACTTGGTCTTCGAGATCGGCGTAAAATTTTTCGTCATCTGCTACCGAACACGATTCCTACCATTATCGTTACGGCGACACTAGGCGTAGCAGGAGCAATTATTACCGAATCAGCCCTAAGCTTCTTGGGGCTTGGCGTTGTTCAGCCGACACCCTCGTGGGGCAACATGATCTCGGCTGCGAATAATCTGATTGATTTCCGCAAGCGTCCGTGGCTCTGGATTCCTCCGGGCATGTGCATTCTCATCACGGTAGTTGCTATTAATCTGATGGGGGACGGACTTCGGGATGCCCTTGACCCCAAAATGAAGAGATAGACCGGGAGGCCATTATGGAAAATACACTAGTCGAATTTCGAAATCTCAAAACCCACTTTCATACCTCGAGCGGTACGGTCAAAGCCGTGAATGATGTTAGCTTCAAGATCAGAGAGGGGGAGACACTATGTGTGGTCGGGGAGTCCGGCTGTGGTAAAAGCGTAACCGCGATGAGCATGATGAGGCTTATTGATTCCCCCCATGTATCGGAGGGCGAGATCTGGTTCGAGGGACGTGAGCTCCTTTCTCTTCATAAGCGGGACATGCAACGGATTCGCGGGAATGATATCTCAATGATCTTCCAGGAGCCGATGTCTTCTCTGAATCCAGTGCTGACGATCGGCGAGCAGATTATGGAGCCATTGCTCATGCATACACTTATGAGCAATAAGGAGGCCAAGGTACGTGCGATTGAGCTGATCAAGCTGGTTGGTATCTCAAGGCCTGACGAAATCTTCCGTTCCTACCCACACGAACTGAGTGGTGGTATGCGTCAGCGCATCATGATTGCGATTGCTCTCTGCTGCAATCCTAAGCTACTCATTGCGGATGAGCCTACCACGGCGCTGGATGTTACGATACAAGCGCAGATTCTTGACCTGATGCGTAATCTGAAGCAGGAGATTAAGACCTCCATTATGCTGATCACGCATGATCTGGGCGTAGTCGCTGAAATGGCAGATTATGTAGTGGTCATGTATGCAGGAAGAGTTATCGAGGAGGCCTCCGTGTATGAGCTGTTCAAAAACCCCAAGCACCCGTATACCCAAGGGCTACTAAAAGCCAAGCCTGTCATCAATCAGAGGAAGGAACGGCTGTATTCTATTCCCGGACAGGTACCGAATCCGATTGATCTGCTGGATAATTGCCATTTTCATGAACGATGTGAGGCTTGCATGCAAATATGCAGGGAAACGACCCCGCCGCTGCGTACGAAGGAACAGGGACATAAGGTAGCCTGCTGGCTGTACGAGGAGGAAGGGGGAAGCAGACCATGAGTGCAGAAGTCTTGGTTGAAGTGAATCGCCTCAAAAAGTATTTCCCGATTACAGGTGGTGTGTTCCAACGTAAGGTCGGGGATGTGAAGGCTGTAGATGATGTGTCCTTTCAGATATATAAAGGTGAATCCTTTGGACTTGTTGGTGAGTCGGGCTGTGGCAAGAGCACCATCGGACGAACGATATTACGTCTGCTCGACAAGACGGGGGGTGAGGTGCGCTTCAATGGGACAGATATTCATACCTTGCCCAGTGATCAGATTCGCAAGCTGCGCCCACGTATGCAGATTGTATTTCAGGACCCGTTCAGCTCGCTAAATCCACGAATCAAGATTGGTGAAGCTATCGGAGAAGCGCTGCTGGATCATGGATTAATTGACCGCAAGGAGCTGAAGGACAGAGTTATCGAGACGCTCAAAATATGCGGCCTGGCCGAGTATCATTACGACCGTTACCCGCATGAATTCTCAGGTGGTCAGCGTCAGCGGATTGGTATTGCTCGCGCTCTGATCCTGAATCCCGACTTCATCGTAGCCGACGAGCCAGTATCGGCTCTGGATGTGTCGATTCAGGCCCAAATCATTAACTTGCTTAGTGATTTACAGGAGAAGCGCCAGCTGACGTATCTATTTATTTCTCATGATCTGAGTGTGGTAGAGCATCTATGCTCAAGGATAGGAGTCATGTATCTCGGCTCCATGGTGGAAATGGCTACGACAGATGAGTTGTTCAGCAATCCGTTACATCCGTATACGAAAGCACTACTGTCAGCGGTTCCGATCCCTGATCCTACAATTAAAAGGGAACGGATCGTGCTGCAGGGAGACATCCCAAGCCCGGCGAATCCTCCAACCGGCTGCAAATTTCACACCCGCTGTCCGTTGGCGGCCGACAAGTGCAGGCAGGTTGTGCCCGATTACAGGGATATGGGTGGCCAGCATTACGTAGCCTGCCATTTCGCATAATCATGTGCCGGGCAGATGCCCCTCTACAGCATCTACAGTAATTTATAGCATTCTCGACATCCGCCAGAACGGCGGATGTTTTTGCTTTTGGAAGGACACGGCTCAAGCGAGTTTCTATAAATATTTCGTTATTGTCACCAGATTATGACCGATTTTCAAGGAAAAATTCCCTTGTCCGAAAAAAAAATTAAATTTTTTTTACAAAATTGCAGACCAAAACCCTCTTTAGTTCGTCTAATATATATATGGGGGTTGTGCGATGATGAATAAACGATGGTTCCGCTGGGCTCTGGTGCCCACGCTTATTATATGTGTGTGTATAATCGCTTCACCAGTCATGCTGGTTGGCAAGCCTGATGTAAACGCAAATGCAGCTGTAGTCATGGATATGGAATCCGGCAATATTCTGGTGGATGTGAATGGAGGACAAGCCCTGCCTTCTGCCAGTATGTCCAAGCTTATGACGGAGCTATTGGTGCTGGATGACATCGCTGCAGGCAAATTGAATTGGAATGATGAGGTTCGAATCAGCCGATATGCAAGTACAGTTGGGGGCGTTAACCTGTCATTGCGTTATGGTGAGTATATGACGGTAAGCGAGCTCTTCCAGAGCATGGTAGTCTACTCTGCCAATGATGCTGCTGTTGCGATCGCTGAGCATATTGCTGGTTCGGAGGCATCATTCGTACAACGTATGAACGAGCGTGCTAAGGAGATCGGACTGAGTTCACACACCTTATTTGTGAATTCTTCAGGAGCAAGCGCACAGGAGCTCGGAGTGAATCATCCGGTAGATATTCATGGCGAGACGCTGATGACAGCCGCAGATACGGCGAGATTGGCCTCCTATCTGATTCAGACACATCCCGAAATTCTGACGACCTCAAGTCGCACACAGCTGGAGTTGAAAGGCAAAGGCTTGTATCTTAGCAATACGAATTGGCTGCTCGCTGCACTTGGGGGGCCCTATTCCTACCAAGGTGCAGATGGACTGAAAGCAGGCTACACGGCAGATGCCGGGTATTGTATTACGGGGACGGCGGAGAAGCATGGCAAACGTCTTGTAGTCGTCATTCTGGGTGCTGCAACCCGGGAGGAGCGATTCGAGGAGACGCGCAAGCTGTTCAATTATGGGTTTGGAGAGAAGGTCTCATTGAAGGATCGATTCCAGAATTGGGCTCACCTAGCCCCGAACTGGCTGGTTGACCTGCAAAGATCGTGAAGAGCAATGATCTGAGCTGAGTATAGATCGTCAGTGGGCCAATATGGCAAATGAATAAAAGTAGCCAAGAAGGCTCTGTCATCGACAGAGTCTTTTATTTTTGAACGATTCATCTGAATGGAGAAGACAACGGTGAATAAGCTATAATACAGGAGGTTGTTTGCGAGTTTTGACAAGTGACCATTTCAACTCTTATGCTGAGGTAGACAAGTGGCGCTTCATCCTGTGGTTAGTGCGGTTAAATGAAGATAGTAGCCGTAGTCATGCGCTATTAGGCAATTATTGTTATTGAAAACTAACGGTAAAGAAGGAATCATGATATGGATAAAAAGCCTGCCGAATCCGGCAAGACAAAGGTGAAGACAACTGCTAAGAAAAAGAAGGGAAAGAAAAGCGCGAGGCGAACATTCGGAATCGTGCTCATTGTGGTGCTGCTGATGGCTGGCGCCGGCTTCCTCTTCCGGAAGCCGTTGACGGCACTGGCCTTTGATTTGTTCGTTGCTCCGACGCTCGAGAATAAGCTGCAGGAGTCCTATCAGCCTCGAGGTGGCGGCGAGGACAACATGAAGCCTACAAGGGTCCAGAATGAGCCATTCTCGGTCCTGCTGCTGGGGTCAGACCGCAGATCGTATGAGAAGACGCGTGGACGTTCAGACACGGTTATGTTCGCAGCGGTAAGACCCAAGGAGTCCCGAGTTCTGCTGGTGTCGGTACCACGTGATACCTATGTGCAGATTGTAGGTCGGGATGCCAATAAGGATGGTCAGTATGATTTTGACAAGCTGGCACATGCATATGCTTTTGGTGGAGAGCAGATGTCGATAGACACCGTAGAGCAGCTGTTGAGTCATACGATTGACTATTACGCCACGATTAATTTTCAAGGAATACAGGATGTCGTGAATGCAGTGGGCGGCGTGTCATTGCCCATTACAGAGGATATAGAGAATAAGAATCCCAATCACGTAAAATTCAAAATTGAAGCTGGCAAACCCGTGTATAATGGGGAAGAGGCTATGTATTATGTACGCTATCGGGAGGACAGCGACTTCAATCGCACCAAGCGGCAGCAAATTTTCCTGAAAGCCTTGTCTGATAAAGTTCTGAATCTGAGCGGAATTACCAAGGTTCCGGAGCTGTTGGATATTATGGGAGATAATTTCCAGACAGATATGCCACCCGGCTCGATCACAGATCTGGGCAAGCAGGTATTGATGCAGGATACAAGTCCACAGATCTCCAGCTTCACCATTATGGGTACAGGACAGAAGGTGAATGGCATCTATTATGATCAGGCTAATGAAGAGGATCTAGAGTATGCCAAGTCACTGATCCAGAACTGGATGGACCCCAGTACAACACCAGCTACCTTGAAGCTACCAGATCGACAGGATCTGGATTAATGGAGTGAAAGACACAGTCAGATTATTAGCATCAGCAGTCGGAAGGTTCCGTCTGCTGATTTTGTTCCCTGTATAGAACAGGGTACAAACCTACAATATAGGAGGATACACAGTTCTCATGAATATTGCATTTTTCTTGTTGCCTAAGCAGGAGGTTGCTTGTGTGACGTCTGATTCAACCTTAAGACAGACCCTGGAGCGGATGGAATATCATCGCTTCACCGCTGTTCCAATTCTCGATAAGGATGGCAAGTATATTGGAACCGTTACCGAGGGAGATCTACTGTGGCATATGAAGGACTCGGGCGGGAAGATAACCTTCGAGAATTCTTCAAAATTTCTACTGAAGGATGTTCCTCTGCGAGTGCACAACAAGCCCGTGTCTATTGAGGCCAAGATGGAAGACCTTATCAATCTGGCTAAGGTTCAGAATTTCGTACCTGTCGTGGATGATATGGACCGCTTCATTGGTATTGTGCGGCGTAGTCAGATTATTGAGTATTGTATGCAGCTGGTGTCGAAGGAATCGCTGAATTCCGGATAATCCAGCTGTCTGGCCTGCATGAGTGCAGGCTTTTTTCAAGAATTATCTTAGGACATTCTATATCTGCTTGTTGTTGCACCTCTAGATTAGGCTGGGAGTGAAAGCAGTGTCATTATGCCTTGGCAGAGTGGCTATGTATAAGGTGGTAAGTCATCTTCGTATTCATGCAGGGTTATGCTATAATGGAGAATAAAGCTTTTTCAGAAGGGGTGGCTCTTCAGAATTATGGCTAAGGAACTGGATGTGGCCAAGCGGGCCAAGGTCATTGAATGGCTAAAAACAGAGGTACTGGATCAGGTGTCTCGCCTGTTCAAGGCCATATGGGAAGGAAGTACAGCGCGAATAGGAGATTGCCTGGCAAGTCTCATTATGAGCGGATACATCTTGGGACGACGCCTGGGAATATCGTATCGTGAGTTGGATGACCAATTGCTTGACAAGCTAAAGAAGCACAGACAGGAAGGCCATCAACTGGAAGATTGGTATCAGGATATTTCCGCTCTGGAAGAACATATGCGTAAGAGGTGAATACATTTGAAATCCCGTATGACTTCAGCGGTGTGGGTCGTTATATACGTACTACTGCTGTTGTCCTTGCTTACACCGTTGAGATTGATAACCTCCTTTTTCTTGATTGTACCAGCTGCGGTTCTATACGCATTGCTGCCTATTAGACAATTTCTGCTGTATATTGTGGGTGTGGCAGTTGTAGCTTTGATCGCTTCACCAGTGCTGTTGCTGTCGATGTTATATTTCCTGATTCCAGGATTGTTGATGGGGATGGCCTACAAGAAGAAGGCACCAGCACTGCAGGCCTTGATGACCGGAACGGGTGTCATGGTAGCGATGCTACTGTTGCTCTTGTTAATTAGCACGACACTGTTCCAGTTCGATCTGTCCGGGTATATCCGGGAGATAGTCAATCAAATGGTTGCTCCGCTTCAGGATATGACGAATAACAATCCGTTAACCAGCATTAACTGGACGGATCAGGATACGAAGGAAGTGGCGGATGCTACAGTTGCGATGGTACCGTATGCGCTAATCCTGACTTCTTTCTTGATGGCGTTAATTACGCACGTGGTTACAAGACCGCTCCTGACAGCTGCTGGTATGGATGTTCCCAAAATGAAGCCTGCTCGGGAGTGGCGTATGCCACGAGCATTAATCTGGTATTATCTGCTGGCTGTACTCATTGAATGGATTGCGTACGGCTCCAGCGGGGGCTGGGCTACGATTATCGCTGCGAATCTGATTCCACTGATTAACATTTGTTTTGTGATTCAAACGATCGGGTTCTTCTTTTTCCTGACACATGTCCGACGTTGGAATCCGGCGATCTCATTCCTGTTATCCGCCTTGGTGCTGCTCATTCATCCACTTCGGATTATAGGAATCATTGATCTGGCCTTCCCGCTTCGTGAAGCTATTACGAAATCCAAACGATAGGGAGAACAGTCATGCCTAAATTCCTACAGAAACGCTGGCACGGCTATTACACCGTCTGGGCGTTTCTACTGTTGCTATTGCTGGTCATTGCTATTAGCTGGTACAACTGGGCGCTTGGTGTTATTGGTCTGGTCATCTCCTTTGCTCTAAGCGGAATGCTTTTGCGCGCTGAAATGAATTTTCGGGAAGGGTTGTCCGAGTATATAAGTGGACTGTCCTTCCGCATCAAGCGTGTTGAAGCGGAGACGGTGAATAAGCTTCCTTTTGGAATTATTCTCTACAGCGAGGATCGCACTGTGGAGTGGAACAACCGTTATGTAGCGGGAATGTTCGAGGATGAGCATAACCTGATTGGCGCTTCGCTTCAACAGGTATTCCCGCAGCTAACGGCGTTGCTGCAGAACAAGAAAGAACTTAAAGAGACGGCTAAGGTTCATCAGTTGGAGATTCAACATGACAGTCGCTACTACCGAATGACAGTCATTCTGGACGAACGTCTCATCTATTTACATGAGGTTACTGAGCTTGCCGTGTTGCGTGAGCAATATGAGAATGAGCGTCTAGCGATCGGAATCGTGCTGCTCGACAATCTGGATGAAGCTTCACAGGGCATGGATGATCAGCAGCGCACAGCCTTGATTGCCAAGGTGTCCAGCGAGATTACCGCTTGGGCGAAGCAGTTCAATGTATACCTGCGGAGACTCTCCTCCGAGCGCTACCTGATGATGCTTAACCAAAAGTCTCTACAGGAGCTAGAGCAGAGCCGATTCGTTATTCTGGATACCGTACGGGAAATGACAGCTGATCTGAAGGTGCCACTCACGCTGAGCATTGGCCTGTCCTTCGGCGCAGGCACGATTAGTGAGCTGGGCGAGCTGGCACAATCCAGTCTGGATATGGCGCTTGGTCGTGGTGGAGATCAGGCTGCAGTCAAGGCAGGGCAGCGCTTGTCCTTCTATGGCGGCAAGACGAATGCCGTCGAGAAGCGGACACGAGTGCGTGCGAGAGTCATCGCCCATGCGCTTCGTGATCTGATGCAGGAGAGCGACCGTGTGATCATCCTCGGCCATCGGGCGCCGGATATGGATGCGATTGGAGCAGCCATCGGCGTGCGGAAGGCGGCGTCGCTCTTCAAGGTCGAATCGAGCATTGTCCTGGATAAGCCGAACCCGTCGATTGATCGACTGCTTGAGCAGGTAGCCAAGGATGATCAGCTGACATCAGCGTTCGTTACACCAGAGCAAGCCATGCAGATGATGACGGAGCATACATTGCTCGTCGTGGTAGATACGCACAAGGCTTCCATGACGATGGAGCCCAAGCTGGTACAGGCGGCCCGGCGCGTGGTTGTAGTAGATCATCACCGTCGGGGTGAGGAGTTCATTAACGATGCCGTGCTGATCTATCTGGAGCCTTACGCCTCCTCTGCGTGCGAGCTGGTTACGGAGCTGTTGCAATATATCCATGATCGAGTGCAGTTCACGCCACTGGAGGCAACGGCGCTGCTATCTGGAATTACGGTAGATACGAAGCACTTCTCCCTGCATACAGGCTCGCGGACCTTTGAGGCCGCAGGGTTCCTGAGACGCAGTGGAGCGGACACAGTCATGATCCAGCGTCTACTGAAAGAAGATCTTGATGAATATATTGCTAAGGCAGAAATCATTAAGCATGCTAAAATGATGTATGGGCATATCGCGCTTGCGGTCACTGAGCCAGGGAATAAAATTCCTCAGCTATTGATCGCGCAAGCGGCCGATACACTCTTGAATATGACGGATGTGATTGCATCATTCGTCATAAGTGAACGCCCGGATGGTCTGCTGGGCATCAGCGCCCGTTCATTCGGACGCATGAATGTACAAGTCGTGATGGAGCGGCTGGGCGGCGGGGGACATCTAACGAATGCGGCCGTGCAGCTGGAATGTACGCTGGCCGAGGCAGAGCAACGCTTGCTCGCCGTGCTGGCTGAAATAGAAGAGGAAGAGGGGTTGTTTGAATGAAGGTCATTTTTTTGCAAGACGTAAAAGGGCAAGGTAAGAAGGGGCAAGTGAAGGAAGTATCCGACGGTTATGCAACGAACTTTTTGCTGCCGAAAGGCCTGGTTCGCCCAGCAACCGATGGCAATATGAAGGTGCTGGAAAATCAGGCGGCTGCAGAAGACAGACGTAAGCAAGAGGAGAAGGAAGAAGCCCAAGCTCTCGCTAAGAAGCTTGAGGCGACTGCCATCGAACTGAAAGCCAAAGCCGGTGAGGGTGGCCGACTGTTTGGAGCCATCACCTCCAAACAGATCGCAGAGGTGCTGTCCAAGCAAGGACTGAAGATTGATAAGCGTAAAATTGAGCTGGATGAGCCGATTCGTCACCTGGGTGTGACTCAAATGACAGTTAAGCTGCATCCGGAAGTGAAGGCGACCCTGAAGGTTCAGGTGACCGAAGAGTAAATGGGCGGCGAATTCTTTGACCGGATTCCTCCGCAGAATCTTGAAGCGGAGCAGGCTGTAATTGGCTCAATTCTGCTTCAGGCAGAAGCTCTGATTACCGCAATGGAGCGGGTTCAGAGTGAGGATTTCTATGATAAAGCGCACCAGATGATCTACGAATCTATGATTGAGCTGGGGGAGCAAGGCCAGCCTATCGATCTCGTAACATTGACTGCGAAGCTGCAGGATAAAGGCCAACTGGAGGAGATCGGTGGTGTCAGCTATCTATCGAAGCTGGCTCACGGTGTACCTACAGCAGCCAACGTAGACTACTATGCCCAGATTATCGAAGAGAAGTCGATGCTTCGTCGTCTGATTCGGGCAGCCACCCAGATTGTAAGCGAGGGCTATACGGGCGGGGAAGATGTACCTGCCATGCTCAGTGATGCTGAGCGGCGGATTCTGGAGATATCCAACAGCCGCTCCGGTAGCGGATTTATAGCGATCCGTGATGTCGTCATGGAGGTCTTCGACCGTGTGGAGGGGCTGTACCAGAATCGGGGCAATACGACGGGAATCCCATCCGGCTTCGTCGATCTGGATAAGATGACCGCGGGCTTCCAGCGTAACGATCTGATTATCGTAGCAGCGCGTCCTTCCGTGGGTAAGACAGCCTTTGCACTGAATATCGCCCAGAATGTAGCGGTACGGGCCAAAGAGACTGTAGCCATCTTCAGTCTGGAGATGTCCGCGGCGCAGCTCGTACAACGTATGATCTGTGCCGAGGCCAATCTGGATGCGAACGTTATGCGTACAGGTGAATTCAAGGGTGATGACGATTGGGCCAAGCTGACGATGGGGATCGCAGCTCTGGCTGAGGCAGAGATCTACATTGATGATACCCCTGGTGTGACGGTAGCGGATATTCGTGCCAAGTGTCGTCGCTTGAAGACCGAGAAGGGGCTAGGAATGATCGTTATCGATTACCTCCAGCTCATTCATGGTCGCGGTAAAGCAGGCGAGAACCGGCAGCAGGAGGTATCGGAAATCTCACGTACGCTCAAGCAGATTGCCCGTGAGCTGGAAGTGCCCGTCATTGCTCTGTCTCAGCTTAGCCGTGGGGTTGAGCAGCGGCAGGACAAGCGTCCAATGATGAGTGACCTTCGGGAATCCGGCTCCATCGAGCAGGACGCTGACATCGTCGCGTTCCTGTACCGGGATGATTATTACAATCAGGAGACGGAGAAAAAGAACATCATTGAGATCATTATTGCCAAGCAGCGTAATGGTCCGGTAGGCACGGTAGAGCTTGTATTTCTCAAGAATTATAATAAGTTCGCCAATTACGAACGTGCTCATACCGACGCATTTGCCGGATAGCGGCTGGATGGCGCATTTCATCCAAATGTACTCATGTTAAACTATGAAATAGTCGTCTTCGCTTGAGGTATCAAGCGAGGACGGCTTTATTTTCGTAAAATGCTCATAATATGAATAGATATCAGGTTCGAACCGTGCCATTTTGTTACGTTACTTGGGAATGCTATAATATAACTGTAATTTACATTCGCGTACGGTCATACATATTTTAGCGATAAACCATCATCCTAGAAGGAATGCTGGGCATACAGAATTTCCGTGTCATCGGAACTATAAGGTCTTAGGCTGTATCGCTTATAGGTAAGCTTGTCATTTGCAGGCTTGGTTAATTCACGAACATTTATAATTTTGTACAACTAATTGTTCGCTTTTAATTTGACTTTAAAATTTGAGGCTGGTACACTTAAAGTGCTGCGTTAAAGCAGTGGGCTGCTTATGCGCCCGGGGATTTCCGCGCCCGCGGAAGAGCATCTCCGGACGTTTTTTCCTGCTGCTTGTCATTCCGTTGTCCTGTCACTGGTGTTATTGGACGGGATGCAGTGAACGGAAGCTCAGCTCAAAATCAGAGTGTCTGCGAGCACTCCACGGAGGAATGAAACATGTCAACTGTAGTCGTTGTGGGAACACAATGGGGAGACGAGGGTAAGGGTAAAATTACGGATTTTCTGGCCGAGAAGGCAGATGTCGTAGCCCGGTACCAAGGCGGCAACAATGCAGGCCATACCATTCTGATTGAAGGAAAGAAATATAAGCTTAGCTTGATTCCATCCGGTATCTTTTATGAAGATAAGACATGCGTCATCGGGAATGGTATGGTAGTGAACCCGACCGCATTGATTGAAGAAATTAATTACATTCATGATAATGGATTTAAGACCGATAATCTGGTCATTAGCGATCGTGCACACGTGATTATGCCTTATCATATGACGTTAGATGCGTTGGAAGAAGATCGTAAGGGTCCGAACAAAATCGGCACGACCCGTAAGGGAATTGGTCCGGCATATATGGATAAGGCTGCACGGAACGGTATCCGTATCGCGGACCTGATGGACGCGGAGGAGTTCGAGCTGAAGCTGCGTCACCTGATGAAGGAGAAGAATCAGATCATTACGCAGATGTATGGGGCAGAGCCGCTGGATGTGGAAGAAATTCTGAAGCAGTATCTGGAGTATGCAGAAATCCTGCGTCCGTATGTTACCGATACCTCTGTTGTATTGAATGACGCTATTGATACGGAGCGCAAGGTGCTGTTCGAGGGCGCTCAAGGAGTCATGCTGGATATCGATCAGGGTACTTATCCATTTGTAACGTCCTCTAACCCGTCAGCGGGGGGAGTATGTATCGGTTCTGGCGTAGGACCTTCCAAGATCAAGGAGGTCATCGGTGTAGCGAAGGCATACACTACGCGTGTCGGTGATGGTCCGTTCCCTACGGAGCTGAACAATGAGGTCGGTGATTTCATCCGTGAGAAAGGCCATGAGTACGGTACTGTAACTGGTCGCCCACGTCGTGTAGGCTGGTTCGATAGCGTAGTCGTTCGTCATGCACGTCGCGTGAGTGGAATTACAGGGCTGTCCCTGAATTCTCTGGACGTTATGACAGGTCTGGATACGGTCAAGATCTGCACAGGCTACAAATACCGTGGTGAGATTATCACCCATTACCCGGCAAGCCTGAAAATGCTGGCTGAGTGTGAAGCGGTCTACGAAGAGCTGCCAGGCTGGCATGAGGACATCACTGGCGTGAAGACGCTGGAGGAGCTGCCAGAGAATACTCGCCGTTATGTACAGCGTGTATCTGAACTGACAGGTATTCCGATCGCGATCTTCTCTGTAGGACGCAATCGTGAGCAGACGAATCAGGTACTTCCGATCTACGTTTAATCCCTTTCGGAAATGAGAGCAAGCCACCACCCGACGTTCGTGTAACGGAGGTAGGGCTGCTGCGGAGATAAATAAGGGCTATAAGTGCCGTAAGTGTTATAAGGAAGCATAAGTAAGCAATATATAAGCAATATATAAGCAATATATAAGCAGTATATAAGCGCTACGAATAAGCGTGCCCATCCGATGCTATTGGCTGTCGGAGGGTACGCTTTTTTTGTTGGGGTGGGAGAGTGCACTAGGTATATCTTGTCGAGATGATTTAGATGCAGCTTGTGAAGAGGAGGAGACTCATAGTGGCTGTGGGCTAATTTCGGTGCTGGCAAGGTTAACTCTACTTTCTTTGGTCAATAATGGGAACAGACGGACTTACCGTTAACTTGGCGTCATTCGAGGATGAATGTCAGTGAGGAGCTTTGGACGGTTCTTGTCAAATTCGAAGCCTTCATAACGAGGTCCCCCATTCAGATAGCGTTATTCCTGGATGGCTGAAGCGGAAGAAGGAGGTACACCGATGAAGTGGATTAGCTGGATGGTACGCAAGACCTTATCTATCGTGATGATTGTAGCACTGACACTACTGACGACTGGATATGTCGTGAATGCTTATGTGCAGTCTCTGTTAGGCATGTTCAATATTAAGCTGGAGGGAACCTCTGTGCTGGGCCTGAACATTGGGCAGGGCCTCTTTGGGTCCAAGCAGCCCTCTACGGGTGAAGGTGGAGTGGGGACGAATGGCACATCGAACAGCACACTGAACGGCACTGTGGGCGGCACACAAGGCGAACGCAAGCCAACAGATAGCTCGCGTGAAGGATTGCCTAACGGGAGTGCGGCTTCCTCAAGCACAAGCAATTCCCCAGCACATGGACAGGAATCAGAGGGAGGCATCCCGGGAAGCGTGACTGGCAACCCGACGTCTGAGGAGGAGTCTACACCCGAGGGAGCATTACCTGTGATGGGGACAGCAGACGATGAGGACACCCCGACAGCAGCATCCCCTGGATCTGCTACACCACCAGTAGTAGAGGAGCGATCTCTGGAGGAAGAGGAACTGGTAATGACCCCAGGAGACCTGGTAGACCGGAAGGATGAGCTGAATACACAGCAGAAACAAGAGATTCTCAGCATGCTGATGAACAAGCTTCCAGCCGAGGACATGCAGATGATCTCAACAGCTATGGAAGGCGGATTGACGGAGAAGGAGCTGCAGGATATACAACAGGTCATTGCCAAGCGACTTACGAATGAGGAGTATACGAAGCTAATGGACATGCTAAAGGTAAGCAGATAAGTATTCTCTCTATGTAAAATTACCAATAAATATATGTTATACAATATTAGTGGAATAGATATCCATTAACTGTATAATCCTCCCCGAAGCCGCGTCCAGTGCGGCTTTTTGCTGTGGAGCGATGAAGTTGAAATTCATCCAGCAGCTATGATAAAGTAAACAAGTGTTTATAAAAGGTTAAATTTTTGACACCTTTTATAGCAATTTTAAATAAAACTAGTATAATTATTGGTTCTTCAGCTTGTCTTAAGGATTATCGTGTAAAGTAGTGGCTATGACTTTCCTGTGGATAGGAAGCTTATGCCAGCAGAATGGATTTTGTATTCTATGGAACGTCACATAAAAGAAGGCCTAAGGCATGATCATCGAGCATCTTGAGGCTATCATTTTGAACACTGAACATGCCCATGCCCACTCTACTAACAAATGTACTATTCAACGCACTACACAGCCATGGATGCGTCCAGGCGATATGAAGCCCTGGTGACGAAGGTATGTCCATACTTAAGGAGTACAAAGGAGTACAGATGAAAGGAAGAGAAGTATGAAAGGTTTCAAAGGGAAGCGCCCGAACGGGAAGCAGCTAAAGACGAAGACGTCCAAGGCGCCACAGAGCAGTAAACTCCCTGTCGAGCGTGTGAATGAGCTCTCTGCCAGAATGCTGGATTGGAGTCGTCAGCACATTTGGACGGGACAGCGACGCTGGCTGACATTGGCCGCGAGTGGAATTATTTTGGCCGGAGGATTGGGATTCGTTAGTAATCAGTATGTTGCAGCCAACACGGTTCCTTATTACAAGGTATATGTAAAGGGGCAGGAGGTTGGAGCCATCCAAAGCGAGGATCAGCTAGCTGCGCTGTATGAGAACAAGAGCAAGGCTTATACGGAGAAGTATCCCGACGCGGAAATGGTATTGAATACCGAAGCCATCACTACGAAGATTGAGAAGGCGTATAAGGCCGATGTGGATAGCAAGGCTACCTTGACGAAGCTGGACGGAATGCTGACAGCATACGCAAAGGGTGTCAAGGTGATGGTGGATGGTGAAGAGGTCGGTGTAGTCAAGGACGAGGACACAGCTAAGGCTGCGATCAAGGCGTTGCAGAAAGAGTACATACCGGAAGGACAAGGACAGCCTGCCGGATGGACCTCCTCTGTGAAGAAGACTTCAGCTTCATCAGCTAGTAATACCTCCAAAGCGTGGTTGATGTCGGTCGGAGTGAACGAGGACATTACCTATGAGGAAGTAAAGGCTGACCCGAATAAGCTGTTGTCCGAGGAGGGAGCCTTGCAGGCTTTGAAGGAAAGCAAGGAACAGCCCATTACGTACACGGTTCGTGAGGGGGATACGTTGTCTTCCATTGCAAGCCAATTCGGAATGACAGCTTGGGAGATCAAGCAGAACAATCCGGGGACCCGGGAGAAATATTTGCAAATTGGGGATACTCTGCAGGTGACTGCACCTAAGGCTCCCTTAACTGTAACTACTGTGGAGAAGATCGTGGAGCAGGTCACGATTGAGCCGACGATCGTCACTCGTGAGAGTGATGAGCTCAAGGCCGGTACCTCCAAGGTCGTGCGCCCAGGCCAAAGTGGGCTGAAGCAGATGGACTTCCAGATTACGAAGGAAAATGGCCAGGTTATTAAGGAAGAATGGCTCGGTCAAAAGGTGATCAAGGAATCGGTCCCTGAGGTCGTACTCAAAGGAACCAAGGTTGTAGGTGAAGGAACAGGACAATTTGTATGGCCTGTATCCGGTGCAGTCCTGACGAGCAGCTATGGCAGCCGCTGGGGTCGAATGCATGAGGGAATCGACATGGGAGGAGGCCGTGATATTAAAGCCTCGGATGAAGGTGTTGTGACCTTTGCAGGTCAGCAGAACGGCTATGGCAATGTAATTATCATTGATCATGGCAATGGCTATCAGACCTTGTACGGGCATTTGAACAGTATTGGGGTTCGCTCAGGCCAAGTCGTTCGACAAGGAGAGTCGATAGGTGTCATGGGTAACACAGGACGCTCTACTGGCACGCATCTTCACTTTGAAGTCCGTAAAAACAACGTTCCTCAAAATCCGATGACTTATCTTCGATAGGGAGCAATGGGTCCATTTCACGATATGAGGAATTGGCATGAATCACACAAATCACACAAATCACACAAATTACCCTAGTTAGTCGGACCATGTGTTGTATTCGAACGATACGTATCCAGCGATCCTACTCATGATCAGTTACGAAATTATACATTATAGCGTACACAATAAGACAAGCCTCTGAACGATTCCGTTCGGAGGCTTGTTTCTCGTTTATATTTAACGCGCCAATTCGATTCCCATTCGATATGCGTAGACCTGATCTCGTCTTTAGGCAATACAGGCTGTGTCCGGATTGGGCCTTACAATACATTAATTGTTACTTCGATGTTGCCACGTGTAGCACGGGAGTATGGACATTGCTCATGTGCTCCTTCAGCCAGCTTAATGGCAGTCTCGCGATCTACACCTTTGACGAGTACATCCAGATGTGCAGCGATGCCAAAGCCGCCGTCTTCTACTTTGCCGATGCTGACAGTTGCAGTAATCTCAGTACCCTCATGCTTAATACGTTGCATACGTGCTACCATGTTCAGTGCGCTATCGAAGCAAGCAGAGTATCCTGCTGCGAAGAGTTGCTCCGGGTTCGTACCTTCACCGCCAGCACCGCCCAGTTGTTTAGGTGTATCGATATCAAGACGCAATGCTGGAGATTCGGATTCTACGAAGCCATCACGGCCTCCTACAGCTTTTACAGTGGTATCATAAAGTTTTTGTTGAATTTTCATCATGGTGAAAACATCACCTTTCCAATTTATATTTTATACAATTTAATTTAGCACAACTTAATTTAAAAAGAAAGTCTTTTTTTGTTATAGGGAAAAATTTAGTTCATCCGTTGGCATGAATTGATCTCCGTGAGCATGTTGAACATTATTGAACATCAAGGAACATCAAGGAACATCACTGAACCTCGATGGACCTCAATGGACCTCAATGAACCTAGATGAATTAGCCTATAGCAGAAATCACCAGCGTTCAGCTAGAGTCTGTACTGGATGTATCCGCGGGTGCACTATGTTAAAATGGGATGAGATATACTGAGCGGCTTACCGCTCTTCGAATCGGATAAGAGTCTCGCACAGGGATAGCTATATCTCGTACTGGGGCAGCCATATAAAGTGGATTATAAGAATGAGGTGAACACAGGTGAAGCAGGGAACCATTCTCGTAGTGGATGACGAACAACCAATTGCCGATATACTGAAGTTCAATCTGGAGAAGGAGGGCTACACGGTTCTCTGCGCCTTTGACGGCAATACAGCTGTGGATGTGGCCTTAAGCCAGCATCCTGATTTGATTTTGCTGGACTTGATGCTACCAGGCATGGATGGGATGGATGTATGCCGTGAGGTGCGCAGCCAACAGCTTCAGATGCCGATCATTATGCTGACAGCCAAGGATGATGAGATCGACAAGGTGCTCGGTCTGGAGCTCGGGGCAGATGACTACGTGACCAAGCCCTTCAGCACAAGGGAATTGCTCGCAAGAGTGAAGGCACACATGCGGCGACAGCGTGGTAGTGCGATATCACAGGATAACAAACCGCCTGAAGAGCGACAGGGCTTGCGGATAGCCAATCTGTTCTTCGACACGGATATGTATACGGCTTACAAGAACGGAGTGCAACTGGATCTGACCCATCGGGAGTATGAACTGCTCTACTATATGGCCAAAAATGCCGACAAGGTCATGACTCGTGAGCATCTGCTGCAGGCTGTATGGGGATTCGAGTATTACGGAGATGTACGCACGGTCGATGTGACGATTCGGCGGCTGCGTGAGAAGATTGAGGAGAATCCCAGTAAGCCAGAGACAATCTACACAAGGCGTGGGCTTGGATATGTCATCCATAGCGGCAAGGGTGGAGGCTACGGATGAGCTGGCTGTCCTTCTTTCGGACGATTCAGGCTCGTCTCATTATCATCTACGTACTGCTGATTCTGGTCGCTATGCAGTTGATTGGCGTGTACTTTGTCAGCTCCATGAAGAATTCGTTAACGAGTAACTTCACACAGGATCTGCAGGCACGTGCGGAGATGCTGGCTGTATTGGCGGAGCAGGATTTGGCTGGTGGAGATGGCCAGACGGAGGAAGACAGTGTGGAGAGCTTGCGTGCACGGGTCGATAATCTCTTTGATTTCAGCGGAGCCGAGATTCAGGTGCTGGATTCCAGTGGCAGAGTCTTGATCACGTCACAGAACTCGCATGCAGATTATGTCGGGCGCAAGAACACGCAGACCGTAGTTAGCAGAGCTCTACAGGGTATACGCAATAATGAAGAATATATGATTGACGAGGATAATGTACGGAAAAAGGTCGTGGCCAAGCCAGTAATCAGCAGTGGCAAGATTGTTGGTGCAGTGTATATCGCTGCCTCCATGGCGGATCTGTACGATACGATGAAGCGAATCAACAGCGTGTTCATCTCAGGGATGCTGATTGCGCTGGGACTGACGGCTGTACTGGGTGTGGTGCTGGCGCATACCATTACTTATCCGATCAAGGTCATGACACGTCATGCTACTGCTGTTGCCGAGGGCAGCTTCGACCGGAAGATGCCTGTATTCGGAAGCGATGAGATCGGGCAATTGAGTCACGCCTTCAATTATATGACCAGTCGTCTGAGGGACGCTCTGTCGCAAAATGAGGAAGAGAAGGAGAAGCTTGCCTCGATTCTCACCAATATGAGCGATGGTGTGGTGGCAACCGACGAGAATGGCCGGGTCATCCTGGTGAACCGCCGTGCCAGCACGATGCTGGGTATCAGTGATCGCGAGATTAGCGGCAGGCATATTGCCTTACTACTGGGGCTGGACCCGGAGGAGACAGAAGCGCTGATTACAGGCATGCCGGCCTCTACGCTGCTTCAATTGGAGCCTGCAGGTCAGGGCGATCCACTGGTCATTCGAGTGACATTCTCACCTATTCATCGTCGAGAGATTGGGATTACGGGGACGATTGCGGTACTGCAGGATGTAACGGAGCAAGAGGAGATGGAGGCATCACGGCGGGAGTTCGTGGCGAACGTATCGCATGAATTGCGCACACCACTGACGACCATCAAGAGTTATGCCGAAGCACTGGATGATGGAGCCATGACGGAGCCTCAGCTAGGCGAGCGGTTCATTGGGGTCATTCGTAACGAGACTGAGCGCATGATTCGACTGGTGACAGACCTGCTGCATCTGTCTCGGCTTGATTCCAATGAGGCGCCACTCCGTATGCAGACAGTGGATGTCGTAGAGATGCTGGAGGACGTAGCAGACCGCTTCTCCTTCCAGATGCAGCAGAAGCATATTGAGTATCAGGTACAGGTCGAAGACAGCATCACTCAGGTCGTGGTGGACCGGGATCAGATGGATCAGGTGCTCGATAATCTGGTATCCAATGCACTCAAGTATACACCAGAAGGTGGAAGCATCCGTATGGAGGGCGTCAAGAGAGAGGGGCTGCTCTCGATCTCGGTACAAGATACGGGTATGGGGATTCCGAAGAAGGATTTGGATCGTATTTTTGAGCGGTTCTATCGTGTAGACAAGGCCAGATCACGTAATATGGGAGGGACTGGACTAGGCTTATCCATTGCCCGGGAAATTGTAAAAGCCCATGGTGGCGATATCTACCTGGAGTCTGAACTCGATCAAGGTACCCGTGCGACCTTTACTCTGCCGATGCCTGGCGAAGGGAGGGAGTCCTCATGAAGGAGCAGCTTAAGTCTATGGTTCTGTTCCTGCTGGTCCTCAGCAGTCTGATTCAGAGCTACTTCCTGATCTATCGCCTCCCTGGCGGAGATTCGATCATCAGCTCAGAGACCAATTATGTCAAGACAGACAGTATGGGGCAGGAGCAGCGTATTGAGCAGTTGATCTTCCCCAACAAAATTATCGTTCATATGGGCGAGGATAAGCACACAGTCTTCTATCCTGAGACGACCTTCTACAAGCTAATCTTCACCCGGCTAGAGAGCCGGAGCTTCCAAAGCTTCGAGCGTCGAAGTATTCAGTCGGCTAACTGGAGTGAGGTTCGTCGCAAGTATGAAGGGATCGAGATGGTGTTCAGCGGAGGCGTACCCGTCACCCTGTTGGAGCGAATGATGCGTCTGACGGCAGACCCCGTATTCCAGGCCGAGACGATTAACCGAATCTGGGTGTACACCGATGAGAAGGCGACAAGGACGCATGCGCTTTTCTTCAGTGCGAGGGGAGACGTAGTGTACGAGGCTAATGAGGTTGATCTGACCGTACAGGATGTACAGCAGCATGTGAGCTTCGGACAGAATGCGACTCCGTATGAGCTGATATCGGGACAATATTATATTCCAATGGACAATATAGAGATGCAGGAGCCGATCGTGAATTCGGGGTTGTTTACGACAGAGCAAATGCAGCGGAATCTCTTCTTCGATCCGGGAATTACTCGTAATATTCAGGAAAAAGACGGCTCCGAGATCTATACGGACAGCAAGCGTAGTCTACAGGTGAAGCAGAGCCAGCGGTGGATGGGCTATACCGATCCAGCGGCACCTTCTTCAGAACCTGGTAACCCGGTGAGGGATATTCTGGCTGCTGTAGACTTCGTCAATCAGCATGGGGGCTGGGATGGCGCCTATCGGCTCATCATGAATAACGCAAGTGATGTCTCGGGTGAAGAGTATCGAACGAATGTCTCTTTTCAGCAGTATTACGGTTCCTATCCTGTGTTGGACAGGCCATCATTCAGGTTCGGTACGATCCGGCTAGAGGTGCAGCAAGAGACAGCATCAGTTTATGAGAGGTCTCTGCTCTATCTGAAGGGCGGAGAACAATCGAGTTCATCCATGCTGCTGCCGGGTGGAGAGGAGCTACGTGTCAAGCTGAAGCAGCTCGCTGGCAACAAGACTATTCTGGATGTCACACCTTCGTATTCACCTGAGCTGACAGAGGACGGCAGTCTGAAGCTGGTTCCTGTATGGCGTATTCAGCTGCTGAACGGTGGAATACAGACGATCCAGGCTATGCCTGCACCACAGCCGCCGGTGAGTGGTACGATCCCTTAAGCGAGAGATCGGTGTAGTGAAGGCTCGTAAATGAAGTACACACGAGGGACTGGAAAGGGAGGTAACGGGAATGGATTGGAGCCGCGCCAAGAATGTATTGATCTTCACCTTTTTCCTGCTGAATCTGGTATTAGCCAATCAGCTATGGAATGATGCGCGGGAGACGGTCGGTCCGAATCTGGATTTCACTTCACTGGATATAGGCACACAGCAGCTGATGGAGCAGAAGAGCATCCAGGTACTGGCGCCCATTCCTGGTGATACCCCCGAGCTGTCCAAGCTGTCCTATACGTATCTGAATGGAGAGGCGGGCAAACGTACAGAGCTGGCAACGCCTGTCGATAGCCGACTCATGTTCAACCGCCCAGAGCTGATTCAGGAGCTAGAGGATGAGATTCAAGATATTCGCGATTACGAATATGATCCATTGGCAGAGCTGGAATTGGATGTGCAGTACGGCGTATTCGTGCTTCATCCACTCGTGGAGAACCGCTATCCTCTGTTCAATGTGAATCTGGAGCTGTATTATAGCAATCAGAAGATACGAGCATATCGTCAGACACCCGTAGAGATGCAGTCCTCGGGAGAAGCAGAGAAGGTGCTTCCGGCCTCAAAGGCCTTGGGAAGGTTAATTGATAATTTTCTGCCAGCTGGTGCAACAGTCAAGGATATTAAGCTTGGCTATTATGGTAGTGTATTTAATTCGGACAACCAGGTGGCGGCACCCGTATGGCGCTTCACGCTAGAAGACGGCAAGGTCTATTACGTTCAGATGAACGGGGATGTCATTAGTCCGAAGACAGAACAAACGGAGGGGTTATAGTTACATGGGCATGTCATTTACGGTCCTGTCGAGTGGATCGACAGGCAATGCCACCGTCATCAAGAATGAGGATACTGCGCTAATGATTGATGCAGGACTCAGTGCGAAGCGTATTGAGGAGCTGCTAAAGGAGCGGGAGCTAACCGGTGAAGATCTGAACGGCATTCTGGTGACCCATGAGCATTCAGATCATATTAAGGGTTTGGGGGCGATTGCCCGCAAGTACAAGCTTCCCATCTATGCTAATGAGAAGACCTGGGCGGCGATGAGCAAGCATGTAGGCACACTTGAGGATATTCAGCGCGTCATGCTGGAGACTGGAGCTACGCGTGAGTTCGGCTCCTTGCGTGTCGAATCCTTCGCGATCTCGCATGATGCGGCCGAGCCCGTCGGATATAACTTCTATGACGGGGAGTCAAAGCTGAGCGTGGCGACCGATCTCGGCTATGTGAGCGATAAGGTGAAGGAGGCCATCTCAGACGCAGATGTGATGGTGCTGGAAGCGAATCATGATGTGAATATGCTGCGGATGGGGCGCTATCCATGGAATATCAAGCGTCGAATTCTTAGCGATATCGGGCATTTGTCCAATGAGATGGCCGGAGCGATCCTGAGTGAGCTGTTAACTGGAGTTACCAAGCGCACATACCTGGCTCACCTAAGCCTGGATCACAATATGATGGATCTGGCAAAAATGTCGGTCCGTAGTGCCATGGAGGACCGTGGATGCTTTTATAAGGACACGGAATTCCAGCTACGTGATACGTATTATGACCGACCTACACCGTGGGATAAGGTGAGTGAGTCATGAAGCTGTCGAGCTCGGCAGCTTTTTGCTCTAGCTCCTCGCGGGTAATCAATCCCTTGTCGGCAAGCAGCTCGATCAAGGTGCTGAGCGCAAGGGTATTACGGTAATGCTCGTCCTTCAGATCGGCTAGCTTGGCGATCATGTCCACCTCTTGTATGGCTGAATAATGGGATTTCATCAGCTTCCTCCTTTTTGAAAAATCCTCTTCCAACGGCAGGGCTTGTCCAGGAAAAAAACAAGGTCTGTCCTGCTCGAAGAGCTCTGCTCTTTTGACCTATCGTATGTTACAATACAGGTACTTCACATAGATACACGAAATGATACGCGAGCTACGGAGCATTCAACAGTTCGAAATTCATGGATATAAGGCTTGGGTTGCTCAGAAAGTACCCTCCCCACCCCTGTATCATGTGCTGTGCGAGCTACATCATTCAACAAGACAATAACAAGCTGACAGGAGGAACTGTGAAGATAGGCTATGTATGGAGTTATCCTAGCCAGTCCTTGTGTCTTATTTATATTCTAGTCCACATGGGTTGAAATCATTCCTCTTATATCTACTTCTATGCGATATTCTATTCCCAAAAAGATTGAAAGGATAGCCGTGGATGAAGAGAACATCGCAACTCTATGTAATCGTATGTAACCCTATGTAACCCTATGTAACCCATTCAAGGGAGGTTTTGTAATGAAGGAGCTTGCCGAAGCAGGAAGCCCGTTCACACTACATACGCAGCAGCTTCCTACTGGCACGCTGTTCACGATTCGACCGATAGCCGATGAGGTACCGAAGTTATCCCTGCATCGCAGTTCATCTGACCCGAGCAGAAGAGAGGTCCAGCTATGTATATACGAGTATACGCCGGATGGACTTTACCATGTACAGTATGTGACCATCGACCGAATGGGTCAGCTTGTGCAGGTCCGACGTGAGCAGGAAGGAGTACTGCCAGCCTTCTTTACTGCGCCCGACGGTACTCGTTGGGTCTCTCTCTCAGACACGCAGTCGGAAGGGTCTAAGGAAATCGTATTGCCGCTGGACGGACGTGAACGCATTACCAAGCGAGTGACGAGTAGAGAATTCCCGGTCGATGCAGATTTATCCGTGCCTGGCAGCGTGTTGCTCTATAACTATGATATGTTCAATAGCAAGAAACCTCCTAGACTGTGCAGTCTGGAGTTCAATGGTGAGGGGCTCTATCAGAAGCGAAAGATTCACAAGATACCATTGCCTTCCACGGATCTGGTCCTTCGAAATGAAGAAGGAATTCACCTGCTCTATGAGCAGGAAGGACAACTGCAGCATAGCATTGTGAACGAGACAGGTGAGGTACTCCATACGAGAAAGCTGATGACAGATGAATTCGTAGCCTATCCATTGAGCATCAGCATGCAGGGTGATTCGATACTGCTATCCTATGAGGATGAGCGCGTGCGACTTATGGTGGCAGATGTGACGGGAGCGATCATCCGCTACCAAGAGCTACTTAAGCTTGAGGAGGGGCAGGTAATATACTCGTTATTTCGTCCGGTCATGCTTGATGATCAGACATGGGTGGTCCGCTTCACCTCCGAGCAGGGAAATGGCTGGTTCGTGATCCATGGGGAGGAGCTTAAAGCTTGTTATGTACGCTCTCGGGAGCGGCACGCTTATGTGGAGCTTCTCAGTCAGGGAGAGCTACCGATGCCGGCAAAGGATATGATCGTTCATGACGTCGTGCGCTGGGATGCGTCTACCTATGGAATGGTTATGTACTCTAAAGTGAATCCGAGAGAAGCATATGTGCTGATCCCTTGACATGCAACTATAGCGAGGCTCCAATAGAATGCAGGGTAGAAGTTATCTAATAGCTCTGTCTTGATAGCTCTATCATGATGGATACCTCCTCTTTTTTCCTCTACCCAGTGCTTAATTCGGCGTGTATGCTGATACGTATAAGTCTGATATAACCGCTGAATGACATCTGTTCTGTCTGAACACTTATGAGCTTGCAGACTATGAGCATAGTGATGATGTTAAGAAAAAAGTCTGGTGGCTTATTTTCACAGAAAACAGCCTGTGTTTAGCTGATGTTTCTCGCAATAATTGTATTATTCAGCTTGGCTGAATACTTATACACTCTGTTATCCTAAAAAATGATAGACAACGGGCCGCTTGGGTGACCTGTTTTGTGGTGATTAATATAGTAGGTTGTTGGTTTGGTTAAGAGCATGTAGCTCATAAATGTAGCTCATAAATTGTGGGAGAACAGGCGGGGCTCTGGTGTGTGAAATGAAGGGAAGTGGATCAGCATGGGGTTGTTTGACGATGATTTCTATTCGACAAAGGTATCGAGTCGCACGACAGATATCACTCCGAGCCAAGGACAGGAACGGCAACAAAGCAGATTCACGAGAAGGCGCCGTCCACTGCCCACCGCGTATGTGGCCATCATTAGTGGTCTAGTGGGAGCTGTAGTGGCTGTGTTGCTATTTAGCTTCATTACAAGCGTGCCTGGCAGTACAGCCTCCAGAGCAGCGAAAGATTCGAGCTCCAGTCTGATGTCTGGTGATCCGTATGAGAGAATTGTGCAGGCTGCAGCCAAGATTCGACCATCGGTAGTCAGCATTGTGAATCACCGCTCAGAAGGTGATCTGTTCGCGATGCAGGAGTCCGCACTGGGTTCAGGTGTCATCTTCCGCCTACAGGGCGGAAAGGCATATATTATGACGAACAATCATGTTGTCGAGGGCTCCAATCAGCTGGAGGTAGTCACCGTGGATGGTGAGACCAAGAAGGCGAAGGTCATCGGCAAGGATCGTATTACCGATATTGCCGTCTTGTCGGTGGATGATAAAAATATTCGCACGGTAGCCGAGATTGGGGATTCCAATAGGCTACGGCTTGGAGAGACTGTCATAGCCATTGGTAATCCGCTGGGACTGGGAGATACTCTTACCTCGGGTATAATCAGCTATACGAACCGTATTATTCCGGTCTCCATCAATCAGGATGGAGTCTACGATTGGGAGCAGCGCGTCATTCAGACGGATGCAGCTATTAACGAAGGGAATAGCGGTGGAGCACTGGTGGACCTGAATGGGCGTGTCATCGGGATGAACACGATGAAGATTGCGGATATGGGCGTCGAGGGATTGGGCTTCGCTATTCCGGCCAACGAGCTCATGATCACGGTCGATGATCTGATTGATGATGGCAAGATTGAGCGTCCTTACCTGGGGGTCTACACCGTTGATCTTGAGAATCCTTATGCTCCGCTGGATGAACAGCAGCGTAAGGAGCTGGAGCTGCCGGATCACGTGGAGAAGGGGGTTGTCGTTCTGGAGTCGCATGGTCCTGCGAAGGAAGCAGGGCTCAAGCTCAATGATGTCATCGTCGCCTTCGACGGTGAGCCGATTGACTCTACGCTGGCACTGCGCAGATATCTGTATAACGAGAAGAAGATTGGTGATTCACTGGACGTCACCTTTTACCGGGCAGGCAAAGAGCAGAAGGTGACACTTCAGCTGAGCGATAAGCCGGAGGAATAAGTGCAGTGATCAAGTATCACCACGAATCATCAGGATACACAGGAAGAGGCCTATACCGGTCGCCCGGATAGACCTCTTTTTTTGTGTAAGGATGTGTACCTCTATGCAAAGTAGTATGAAAAGCCAATAGCTCCTGCTCCGGTATGTGTGCTGATAATCGGAGATGTGTAGTTAATGATCGTATCCGTGTAACCGCTGGCCTCGGCGATGGTGTGGTGCAGCGACTCTGCCAGCCGCAGCCCCTCGGCATGAGCGATGCCTACGCCTTTGACTGTCTTGCCCTTGGTGTCCTCCAGCCATTGCTTGGTCAGGTATTTGACGACCTGAATGTGACTTCTCATATTGGTGGCAGGCACAAGCTCGCCTTCACGCAAAGCTGCGATCGGTTTAATTTTCAGCAGGGTGCCGATTAAGGACTTGGCCTTACCAATTCGCCCGCCTTTGACGAGATTCTCCAGTGTATCCACCATGACGAACAAGCGAGTATTACGACGAATCTCGTTCAAGCGGTGAATAATCTCCTCAATCGCTATCCCCTGACGCGCCATCATGCTGGCCTCTACGACCTGGAAGCCCAAGGCATGGGATATGAATCTGGAATCGACAACTGTAACATCCGTGTCAGTCATGGCTGCAGCCATCTCGGCTGCTCGGACAGTACCACTCATGTTGCCGGTCATATGAATGGATAAGACCGTATAGCCTTCGCTCCCCAAGCGATCATACAATTCTACAAATCGGCCAACAGCCGGCTGTGAACTGGTTGGTAGCGTAATCGCTTTCTTCATTTGTTGGATGAATTGGGCAGGTGTAAGGTCTACGCCATCCAGGTAATCGGTTCCGTCGATGTTGAACGATAGAGGAATAATCTCGATGCCATACTCCCGGATCAGCTCTGCGTCTAAGTCCACGGTTGAATCGGTTACCACTTTAATTTTGGTCATTCTACACTCTCCTACTTCACTTCGTGAGCCAGTGCTATGCTTATATACTGTCCATAAGTCCAATCTATGAAGCTCGCATGGGATCTCCCGCAAGTCACTTGTTGGGCTATGTCTGAGCCGTCTAATTTCTACTATATATTGCACTACCAGCGGTACTAATCAGATTATGAAAAAGTGCTAAAATATATGGTTATAAATGTCTGGAATGGCTTCTATATCAGCAAGACAGAACATGTGCAGCAGCATGAATAATTGGCTTTCGTCTAGTATAAACGCTGGGGAATACGCATTCAAATAAGCTCCCTCTCTGGATGTGAACAGCGTGTGACAATGTTAGGATTTGACGACAGGTAAAATTTGTTATAACATTCACTTAATATAATTAATGGAAACATGATGATGGTGTTTGTTGAAGTAACCAAGGGATGTTCCGGGGAAGTCTATTCACTGGATTAGGTAGCATTAGCTCTGCACCGTCCTAGCTGCATCATGAAGTATCTCTCTATTAAGCATAGGATCAAGAATCGCTGTGTTCGCTGCTGTATCTGGCTCAACTATCATTCATCCTATAGGTAACAGGTGTTCATCTGGCAGCTGACTAGGATGGTAGTGGAGAAAGGGTGGATGGAGACATGATGGGATTGAACTTAAGTGAGCTCAGAGAGTTAGATGGATTCGAGAAACTGCTAATGATGGCCTATTCCTTGAAGAATTGGGAAGAGGTCGTGGAGATTGCAGATCAGATGTTCAAGGCTGTCCATGAGACGCTGGGAGATTTGCGTACAGGGTATGATCTGGGCAAGTCTCGCACACTTCCGCGTACGAAGCGATCACTGGTCTACTATTATGGCTATAGCCTGATGATCAAAGGGATGGCTCTACGTCGACTGGGTCGTGTCGAGGAGGAACGAGTATGCATTCAGCATTATCAGGATCTGGGGTGGCTGGTAGCTCTGGTCTCTGAGGGCCAGAAGGATGCAGACGAGCTTAGAATTCTGGCAGAGGGCAATCGGTATGCGCTGGATATTCTTCAGAATCAGTGGCACATCCTGCCTCAATACGTCAGGTACATGGAGGACAATCCTCAAGAGACGGTGCCTGTGATCCGTACCATACTGGAGGCAGCTATCAAGCATGAATATAATGTAGATGCTGTGTTAATCCGCTTCGAGGATCATCTTCATCAGATTGACCTTATGGATACTTCGCTCAAGATGTCCCAGTACACGACTGTGCTGAATCTGCTCATGCTGTACTATTTCCACAATGAGAATTACGGCAGAGCGATTGATTATACATTGCATACGCTAGAGCTATTCATTCGCTATAATGAGTCCATTGGCTTCCGGAAATGTGTAGCCTTCATGGAGTCATTCCGTACACATGCTTCACCAGTACAGCTTGAACGATATGCTCATCTGTTGACATCACTATTGTCACGGGAGCTTGATGAAGACGACGGTGTTGTCTTCGACGGCCAAAGGCTGCGAGCATTATAAAGTCATTAAAGCAAGCTGGGATTCGGCACCAAATTGGTGCCGGGTCTTTTCTTTCTGGAGCAGGTATGGTAGAAATGAGAGGTAGCAGGTTGGCATGGCTGCCACATATCTGTCATGATGTGCTGCTATGAAATGAGGTATGGAATACAGAAAGGGATGCTAATATGTACGTCGTATGTAAAGAACACTTGGAGCAGGCACTGGATGACTTTGTGGATGAATATGAGGATGCCCCGGACGTGGTCGATCTCAAGGAGACGGAATTCTCCGATTGGGACCCTCCTGTTCAATGTGCACATTGTCAGAACAAGGGCGAGTATCTGGTAGTATGACGGGCCGTAGCTGACGGCGTAATGGGATGGTTACAGGCATTAGATCTATGAATGAGGAACGGTTCATATAGATAGAAGAAGATATAAGCCAGACGTGTGGAATGACGAAGAGGAGCGTAAGCAATTACGCTCTTTTTGTTCCATTGGGTCCAGTTGTTTCATAAGAGTCAACTAGTACCCTAACCAGCACATATAGGGGTGCAGAATCACTTCAAGCGGGGAGTTCTGTTGCATAAGCGCAGGCCTGCTCGATATGCATGATGTTATAATTCAAACATACATAACAAGTTAAAGATAAATCCACAAAAGCGGGGGAGAAGCAAATGGAAGCAGGAGCACTGGAGTGGCGGGAGTTCCCGGAGCTGGAGACACCTCGTCTGCGGCTACGTCCAATCACGGCGCAGGATGCGGAGCCCTTGTTCGGCATATTTGGATCGGAGCAGGTCATGCGTTATTACGGACGCCATCCCATGATCGAACTGATGGAGGCCGAGGAGATGATTGAGCGTTTTCGGCTGCTGTACCTTGAGCTACGGGGCATTCGGTGGGGGATTGAATTGAAACAAGAGCGACGGCTGCTCGGGACTGTGGGCTTTCACTCGTGGGTGCATGGCTACCAACGGGCAGAGCTTGGCTATGAGCTGGAGACGGTGGCACAGGGACAGGGCTACGCGACAGAGGCGTTAGAGGCTGCGATCTCCTATGGCTTCGGGCCGATGGGACTGAATCGAATCAGCGCCCTCGTCTACCCAGATAATGAGGCTTCGGCCCGCTTGCTACAGCGAATGGGATTTCGGCTGGAGGGGCTACTGGAGCAGTATGCCTTATTTTGCGAGCGCTATGAGGACCTGCATATGTTCGGATTGGTGAAGCAGCGGTGGATGGCGGAGTGTGAGACAAGCGGATTGGTTGAAGGAGAAGTAGAGCGCTCAAGAGAGCGAAGGAAATGAAGAAGAAGTATAAGAAATTATTAAGAGAGAAAGTAAACTTAAAGAGAGATAAAGAGAGATAAAGAGAGATAAAGAGCGGTAAAAAGCGATGAAAAGCGATAAAAAGAACTCAAGAGCGATAGTGAGAATTCAAGAGCGATAAAGAAAACTCAAAAGAGTTTATAAGAATAAAGGGAAATAAAAAGAATTAAGAAAGAATTAAGAAATAATTGAGAAAGAAGTAAAAAGAAGTAAAAAGAAGTAAAAAGAAGTAAAAAGAAGTAAAAAGAAGTAAAAAGAAGTAAAAAGAAGTAAAAGGATTAGGGCACGAGGTGCATATAATGGGCGTTTGATCATGATTTTGGGAGGGTGAGCTCATGGACTACAGGCTGCATTCGTTATATCGCCCCTTACAGATCAACGGCATGACTACGGGCAGTGGGTATGCTGAATGCCACCCTTCCGCTTCATTACTCCCTTATGTGGCTTGCTACTGGGAATCAGGCGCTCATGAGCAGCTTATGAATGAATTCGAGCAGTTCGCTGAATGGATTCATGGTAGTCCGCAAATGCAATCGGCTCCAGGTGAAGTTTACCAACGAAATCAACAGGAAGGCTTGGCTGTATCCGCGAGGGTCCTGCCTGACGGCTGTTCGGATATTCTGTTGACCTACGACCCAGTCAGGAAAGAGCTGGACATGTCGTATTGCGGGAATTACACCAAGCCGTTTGTGTTTCATGAAGAGCCTGCTACAGAGGTGAGTACAAGCAATAGAGGAGCAGGTTATACGTTCGGGGTACGTTTTTTTCCAGGAGGGGCTAGGGTCTTCCATGGTATGTCTCTGGATGAATTCACGGATCAACGGATACCACTGGAGCAGTGCTGGCCAAGAAGTGCAACGGAGCTACGTGAATTGGGTGAGCGGATGCTGGAGACAACAAGCTTCCGGGAACGTGCTCGGCTCATGGACACTTACCTGAATAGCTGGATCAGCAGTACACTTCTGCATGGGCATATGGCTGAAGGTGATCTCATGAAGAACGTGCTGTATCGTATATTTACGAGTGGTGGACAGATTAGCATTCAGGAGCTGGCTGCGCTGGAGACGGTCAGTGAACGGCAGCTGCACCGTTACTTCAAGCCGTGGATTGGCATTAGTCCGAAGCGCTTCAGTGAGGTTGTGCGCTGCCAACAAGTGTTGGCCTCTATACAGCAGGGACATATCCAAGACTGGGCAGAGCTGGCTGTGGCACATGGCTTCTTCGATCAGGCGCATCTGATTCGGCATTTTCGTGCTTGGTATGGGGCCACCCCTGGTGTAGCTGCTGCTGAGCATAAGCAAAAATTGTCCGTTATGTACAATACGTCCCGTGCTTATTCGGGTACACTACAAGTATAGATTGTTAGACAAGCTGTACAATACGATCCTTGGAGGATCGCGATAACAAAGGAGATATGATAGATGAGTGGAACTTTCCAAATGCGAGATCATTTGCTGCAGGAGCTAGAGACGGGAGTGCGTACAGGAGTGGAGCTGATTCGTCGTATCCGTCCTGAGGATTGGGCCTATCGACCGCAGGATAATATGAGGTCCTTACAGGAGCTAGTGCATCACTTCGTACAGATTACGGCTTCTGATCTGGTCATTATGCAGGAAAAAGGTGAAGCAGAGGTTGGCGAGGTGGAGAATCGCTTGTCGGGGCAAGATGATCCTGAGCAATTGGCGACAATTTTGCGGAGCAACTTTGAGGGCTACAAGGATTATATCGTGTCGCTGAGCGAGGAGGATCTGCTGAACCGTTCGACCAAGGCGTTCTATGCAGAGCATGGTCATCTACAGGCACAGTGGCAGATCGAGACGTTGACGCATGTATTCCACCACCGTTCGCAGCTGTACAACTATCTGAAGCAGTTGGGGCATGAGCTACATTTCTCGATGCTGTATATGTAATCTATGTAGATTGAACTGAAGATGTTAAGAGTTCGGGTTTGGGCAACTGCGGTGAATGGTAGAACCCCCGTTGCTCATTCCTTTTCTCAATTTTTACAGGTTCAATCTATATAGAGGGATTAGCTCGTATTTGAGTTATGTGGCATATTACAGTGCATGATAAGTAATGTATTTATGTGTGTATGTAATATGTAATGGATCGCAGTGTATAATCGCAGACTATTATGAAAGGGCGCCTGTTGGTGCTCTTTTTGCTGTGTGATGAGGCCTGCGGTTAGAGTAGGAGCCTTGAGGCTTGGATACACTTGGACAAGGTAGACAGCAGACGGTATAGTATACGTATCTTACGTGAACGGATTCAAGGAGGAAGCTATGCTGGTTGAAATTATTGGAGTAGGTAAGCTGAAGGAAAAATATCTGGTCGATGGCATCAATGAATATGCCAAGCGGCTGAAGCCATATATCAAGTTCCAGATCATTGAGGTACCGGATGAGAAGGCTCCTGACCATCTAAGCGATGCCGAGGTGCAGATTGTGAAGGATAAAGAGGGCGAGCGTATCCTCGCCCAGATCAAGCCGGATGCCCATGTGGTGGCTCTGACGTTGGACGGGAAGCTCTGGAGCTCCGAGGATCTGGCCTCCGAGCTGGACAAGCTTGGTACCTACGGTACGAGCCATGTGGTGTTCGTCATCGGAGGGAGTCATGGTATTGCAGACGCGGTCCTGCGGCGGGCTCAGCAAAAGCTTTGTTTTGGACGCATGACCCTGCCCCATCAACTCATGAGGCTGGTGCTGGTGGAGCAGGTGTATCGGGCGGTGAAGATTAATCGGGGTGAACCGTATCATAAGTGACGG
Source organism: Paenibacillus sp. FSL K6-1230 (assembly GCF_038002385.1). NCBI lineage: Bacteria > Bacillati > Bacillota > Bacilli > Caryophanales > Paenibacillaceae > Paenibacillus > Paenibacillus sp. FSL K6-1230. The sequence continues at coordinate 6,260,968 of NZ_JBBOCK010000001.1, read as the reverse complement.
CGAAAAATTGGAGTGTGGCTTATCCGCTAAGAAGCACAGTAAGGATTTTGTTACGCTAACGGGAAATTTACGTTAACGAATTGGACTTTGTTGTGTTGCTATGGTAGATTGTCTGTTTTTAATTTTGGATGAAGGCGAACGAAGGAGTTTCAGTTGTGAATTCCTACGGATCCTTCATAGACGTTGGAGGAACAACTGCCAACTGTACTTACATCGAACCATGAAGGGGTGTAGAGATTGGGTGAACAATTCAGCTTCTCTCTAAAAGTTTTAGATGAGTGGAAACAAACATGGACCTCTGAAACAATCGAGTATTTAAAAACTGCACAGGAAAAGGTGTGTTTTTCTATCATGGATTTAAATTCATATTATTATGTCCAAAACGAACTAAATCATAAAAATAGAATGTGGCGAAAGGAATTCGAGGAGGGAAAGCCATTTGAGATTCCTTCGAGTGTATTAAAATAGATTACTATTATACGGAACTACCAGCGGAGTTATTCATGAGTAAAATAACTTTAAATTTCTATGGTACGGTTCACAGTTTGAGTAGAAAGGGGACAGACAAATGAGGTTATATAGTAATAGAGCTGTTCAGATATTCATCACACTTCTCTATCCAATTATTGCGTTTGTGATATTAAGTAATGGTCGTATGATAGGTTCGTGGATTATTCCAGCAATCATTGCCTTTTTATTTTGTCTCCTATGGAGAAATATTGGTTATTTAATGATTTCTAATGTTCTATTATGGATTATTACAATACCTTTGTGGTGGTTGCTAGTTGAGCGCTCCAGAGAAAGCCAGGGAGCTGATATTTTTATTGCTTCCTTACCATTCATTGTGTTGGCATATGTATTTTTTGTTTTATTACCTGAAATTATAATTGTTTCTCTTAGGAATTCTATTTTAAGTACTTTTGCAAGACGTGGTGACAAGTGAATTTTCCATTGTTATGCTTACATAGTAAGTTGGGACTTTTAGCGATGTATTGATTATAGATATGGTGCATACTGAGAGACTTCTCAGTCTTTTCTCGTTGCCGAAGCAACAAACAAGGTGAACCATACCACAAGTGATAGTAACGGCAAGAACAGAGTTAATGGTGGGGGAGAAGTGATGCATTTGCAAAATGAACTGAACTGCCCAGTCAAGTAAACAGTGCAAAAAATAGATCGTAAAGCGGCCTTCGTCCTATCGAATTCAGGACGAAGGCCGTTTAGTTTTGTATGTAATCAATCACACAAGTGGATCACGCATCTGTTCTCGTAGACAAGCTTTTTTTCTTAATAGAGTCTACCATGTGCACCCAACCAATCAGTCCACATAAGACAAAACCAAATGCATGCAGAGACCCGTAAATGGGAATGAAATCAAGTATGGTTAAGGAAAACATGCTTCTCAGTAGCGGATAGAAAATGGAAAGGACGATAACCGTGTAAAAGGCCAAGCAGGAAAGGCCTAAAAAGAAGGTTGCCTTATTGCGTAAAGAGTGTCTCCTCAAGTAAGCAAGGAGATAAGTGGTGTAAACCACAATATTACAGGCGAACAAAGTGACACCAATGTACTCTATTGGCTTGGAGAAAATCATACCAAAAGCAATCAATATGGGTCCGATGATATCGATGGCAACGACCCAGGGGTACCAGCTTTTCTTCGACATGATCCGTCCCAGTGCACCAATAAAAATCGGAACGATAGCCGATGAAAAATGAAAGTGGACGGAGCTTAACGCATGCGTTGCAGGATTAGCTTGGAAGAGGTTCAATTGATATTGATATAAGGTAAACCAAATGCCCCCGATAAAAAAATAAACGAGTCCCGCGCCAATCGCTATTTCCGCTGATTTTTCCTTGTGAATTACAATATTTATAAATCCATAGATACCAAGTAGGAGTGTGAACAGTAGCCACCCAAGGGAGAGAATCCCCGGTATTGCCGTGCTTTCTAATCCCCACATCTTACTGCTCATCACGGAAGTTAGGGCAAGAAGCGCTGCGGGAAATTGAAGCCATGTAATAGAGGCATAAAGCATTCGTTGATGTTTATTCTTTTCGTCAGAGTTCAAAAGTAAGATTACAAGCGGTACAATGACGAAAGCCGCAAACAGTAGAAATTTGTCAACAAGTTCGAATTGGAAGTAATCAAAATAAAATATAAGAATAGTAATGATTCCACCGGGGATCGCTGGTACTAATAATGACTTCATCAGTTGCTTCAGAGAACGATTCATGGCAACCCTTTCTACCTATTTTTGGCGTATAATCTGCCTACATCTGGTTATGTAGCATTCTTTAGTATAGAGTAGGTAATTTTCGTTTTAGTTTAACATGGTGAACCGTACATAAGTAGGGGGAAATGAAGCACTCCGTTATGGTACATTTGTATGCGATAAGACTTATAACGAAATTAAGTTATTGATATATCGCACCAAGGACATATTATGACACAGTGTTTTCATAAAGGAGTTGTGGTGTCCAATGAATAAGAATGAAAGTTCAGAAATGGAACGTTCTTCAAAGGCAGAAAACATCCTAGCACAGATCAATAGTACAACTAAGCTAGGGGACTTACGAAAAATCGCGAAGGACATTAAAAAAGATCACGAATTAGCTATGGAACTTTGGTCAAGCGAGGATTTTTTGCCTAGACTATTGGCAATCTTGATTATGGACAAGAAACTTCTTTCAGAAGATGTGCTAAATAGGCTTGTCAAGGATATGCAGATGCACACCTTCGATGAGCGAAATCACTTAATGGATTGGTTACTGGCTAATCAGCTCACGAAAGACAAGAAGACAATTGCAATGATGGAGTCATGGGACAATAGCCCTTCTGCTCTTCAAAGAAGAACTTTCTGGTATTATCAAGCGCGATTGAGATGGACTGGACAAACACCGCCTGACAACACCGAAGGCTTACTAGCAGCAATTGAAGCTAATATTATGCAGGAAGAACCGGAGGTTCAATGGGCGATGAATTTCATTGCAGGGTGGATCGGTGTTTATGATCAAATGTATCGAGCACGGTGTATTGAACTTGGTGAGAAAACGGGTCTTTATAAAGATGAAATGGTCTCAAAGGGCTGTACTCCCAATTATTTGCCGGAATTCATTGCGATTGAAGTTAACAAACGAAATTCGTAAGAAAGATTTTTAATGAAATAAGATAATAGGTATCTCAAAACTTTCAGAGAGCAGGATAAGTCGTAATGACCAATAAAAACAAACAACGCTACCGCTTTAGTGAAGCACCTATATGGAATATTCAGCGGAAGTACTATGAAGATGAAGGAACAAGAGCTTGGAACAATGACCAAGTACCTCAATATATAACGAGTAATCCGATGATCGCTGCTTCCTATGCCGAAATGATATTCGGATTTCTTCAAGATCGGGCGAATAAGGGATATAGTTCGGAACCTGTTGTGATTGTGGAACTCGGAGCAGGAGCGGGGCGTCTTGCATTCCATGTGTTAAGTGAGCTGTGTCAGCTAAGAGATTATGCTGGGATTTCATTACCTTCCTTCCGGTATATTATGACGGATTTGGCGATAAACAATGTTCTAGCCTGGAGGGAGCATCCTGCTTTTCAATCTTTTATTACCGAAGGGTTACTCGATTTTGCGCAATTCGATGCTGTTCATGATACGGTTCTGAACCTTGTTGTATCGGGCACAACGATTAGGGAGGTGGATGTAAAGCAGCCCTTAATCATTATTGCCAACTATTTTTTTGATAGCATTCCTCAAGAGTTGATTTATGTAGGAGATGGTCAAATTTATGAAGCTGATGTTTTTGTTGAGTATCCTGAGCAGCATGCTCCACTTAAACCGTCTGATTTATTAAACCAAATATCTTTGCGTTATGAGCATAGGCGGGCGCCCGAGTATGAGCAAGAAACCTTTCCATATCGTGATGTCATAGCGGTCTATCAGGAACAACTAGAGGATTCTCATATTTTGTTTCCTGTCGCTGGACTCAATTGTTTGGAACGCTTGAATCGGTTATCTCAAGCAGGCTTCTTATTAATAACGGCAGACAAGGGGGATCACCTGCTTGATAACTGGAAATTTGCAGAACCGCCAGAGTTGATCCTGCACGGAAGTTTTTCTTTAACGGCAAACTACCATGCGATTCAGCATGTTTTTGAACAAAGGGGGGCCATGGCGTTATTTCCTCCACATCATTATAAAGATATAAATGTGGGCTGTATTCTCAATGTGGATACACCGCTGGACTATTTCAATACAAGATTAGCTTATCGTCGAAGTATTATACGCTTTGGCCCAGATGAGTTTTTCAGTTTGAAAATGGGGATAGATCGCAATCTAGATAACATGGGACTACAACAAATTTTAAGTTTTTGGCGTTTGGGTGGATATGATGTTGAATTTTTCATTCAAAGTACGAAGCGAATCTCGAGTCTGTTGCAGGATGCAGACGATGGAGAGAAGCAGGATATTTTGAGCGGTATACAGCGTATGTGGTCCTCGCACTACGTAATGGAGCAGCGCTATGATTTGGCATTGGATGCTGGATTAATTCTGTTTGAGTCGGACATGTACGAGGAGGCCAAACGGTTTTTGGAAATTTCAATAGATGAAGAACAGGGTGAGATCGTATCGACCGTATTTTATTGTCTGGCGATTTGTTGCTTTGAGTTAGAGTTAGACGAAGATGCTCTGGGATACTTGCGGAAATTAATAGAGCTTGAGCCGGATCATGAAGAGGCATTGGCTTTGTTAAGCAATTTTGAGTTGAATTAGATCAATAACTGAATTGAACTTGGTGGTAAACAGTGTTACTCTGAACAACGGCAAACTCAACATTCATGTTCCGCCATACCGCCAATAATAGCCACCATTTTAGCTATAAAGAAAGGTAACACTATGATAAAAGTTGATAACCTATCCTTCTCGTTTCCGCAAAAGGAACTATATAGAGACATTTCATTTACGCTTGAAGAGGGACAGCATTGTGCTTTTATAGGAACAAGCGGCAGTGGGAAAAGTACACTGATCGATATCCTGATCGATCCGGAAAGATATTTGTTCGATGGCAAATTAGAGATAGACCCCAATTGCAGAATCGGGTATGTCAGTCAGTTCTCACAAGTAGACAACGCGAAGGAAACAACTGTTTTTGAATATATAGGAGAAGAGTTTATTAGGATACAAGATGAAATAACAGCGATTTGTACGGAAATGGAAACGTCAACGGATATGGACTCGCTTCTGGAAAAGTATCAATTAGCTTTAGATGCATTCGAATCCATGGGTGGCGATGATTTTGAAAGCAACATGAATAAGAAGCTAAATCTAGCTAACCTCATGAAGCTAAAAGATCTCAGGGTATCCGATCTGAGTGGTGGGGAGTTCAAGCTTATTCAAGTGATGAAGGAGATGCTGAGTAGTCCAGACTTAATGATTATGGACGAACCAGATGTATTTTTAGATTTTGAGAACCTGAATGCGCTGAAAAAACTCATTAACTCCCACAAGGGAATGCTGCTGGTTGTTACGCACAACCGATATCTATTGAATCATTGCTTCAACAAAATTATACACCTGGAAAACATGGAGCTCCAAGAGTTTGATGGGCGATATATAGAGTATAACTTCTCTTTACTTCAGACTAAAATTGAGTCGCAGGAGCTTGCAGTCGCTGAACAGGAAGAGATTGAGCGAAACGATACGATCATTGATAATCTTAGAGCAATCGCAACTTATAATTCAGAAGCATCCAGAGGTAGAGCGTTAAAGGCCAGAGTCAAGTTTCAAGAAAGATTGGAAGCGCGTAGAATTAAAGCACCGTTTGTTGATATTAAGCAGCCGAATATTCATTTTGGTATAGATCATGAAATGGAAGACACCGTGGTTGTACGTGTCAATAATTATAGTGCTGCCTTTGATGAGTTGCTTCTACACCATGTTAGCTTTGAAATAAAATCTACAGATAAAGTAGCCATTATCGGTGCAAACGGTACCGGCAAAACGACGTTACTCCGAGAAATCTTCAAAAATAATCATGATTCCATTGAAATACATGCTGATGCGAAAGTGGCTTATTTATCTCAACACCAAGGCGAAACGCTTAAGGATTCGAACACCATACTGGATGAATTCATTGATGCTGGATTTACAACTTATGATGAGATTAGATCGTATCTTTCAAGCTACGGCTTTGAAGGAGAAATCCTTAATCAGAAGATCGAGTCTTTATCCGGTGGAGAAAAAAACATGCTTCAATTGGCTAAAGTGTCTGCCAGTCAAGCAAACGTACTGCTTCTCGATGAACCGACAAGCCATTTAGACATCTATTCACAGCTCGCACTGGAGAAAGCTATTGAAGACTACAAAGGTGCGGTTCTGATGATTTCTCATGATTTCTATTCTGTGGTAAACGGTATGGATTATGTGTTAATCATTGACGACAAGACGATTAGAAAAATGAGTATGCGGAAATTCAGACAGAAGATTTATGCTAGTCATTTTAATAAAGACTATTTAGCAACGGAACAGCAGAAAAAGTCGATTGAAATGAAAATTGAATTGGCTTTAAAAGATACTGATTTTGAACTTGCAAAAGTATTGGTTGATGAGCTGGAGGAACTGATTAAGCTGCTTTAATAACAAAGCTCTGATTGGAATGATGCCCTAGGATCAGCTCGCAGTCATGAAGGTGCATTATACGTAGAAGGTGTGGATACCGTAGTTTCAATCTATCTCGCGAAGAAGTCATTCCAATTGTGCGAAAGGAAAGTGCACGTTTGGGAATTCGAGAACCAAGAAAAGGAGTAGGCCCTGAGCATATTAAGCTAAGGGATCTGCTCCTTTTTGGCTCAGCGTGGTATGAGCTTCACCTGAGAGCCTTTTCCACTTGTCTGAATGCCCGTTTCCTTACTTCCGACTTCCTTAAGTTCACTCAATAGAAGCTCCAGCACTTTCTTGGCTGCTGCTCCCTCCTTCGCACCGGAGGCCTTAACTACAAGCTGCACTGGCTTGCCGGAGCGCAGATGTTTATCCGCTTGCCGCAGCTTCGTGTCGTAATCATGCTGTTCGATGTGAGCGCTGAAGCGCAATTCCTTGACTTTCTCTTGTCTGCCATTACCGCCAGCTTGCTGACTTTTACCTTTGCGTGCAGTCGCTGACTCTTTCTGTGGCGTTGCCTTAGCTTTGCCCTTAGCCATCAGGCTGCAGGGCGGGGGACTGCTCATCAGTGAGGTGCAGACCAGATCGACTTTTTTGGACTTGGCCATAGCAAGCGCCTCCTCTCTGGTGACAATGCCGATTGCTTCACCATTCAGTCCGGTAAGCAAGACCTCGGACGCTCTAATTTGTTCATTAATTAAGACTGCCACGGTAACTCAACCTCCTGCCGTATCAGGTGAACGCAAAAATGACAACGCCATCCTGATGTTCAGCCTGTATAATTCCTCATATGGTTAATCATATACGGAAGCTGCTGGGGGTTCAAATTATGGCACAATCGTTTCCGGGAATGCACCTGCAGGTCGTAAGCCTTCAATGGCAATCTGTGGGTGGTAAAGACAAGCTTGCTGCTCATTTGTAGCCACCTTTAATAGTTAATTTATACTTCGTAGTGTACTCCCGTTAACCTTTCGGATCATAGCCAAAGATTCTCCGCAAGCTGCGTGTCCAATGCCTTTCTGGGGAAATCTATACACTTCCAATAACCAATAAAGAATGCTAACCAGAAGATCGGTTGACCTAAAATAAAGTCGCCAAAAAGCGAGTAAAAGAACATGCTGATATATAATTTGCCTTGCTTAGGGAAGTTTTAGGGGACATACTTACTTCAGAGGCAAAATTGGCCGTCACAGTGATTTGCTGAAGCTAACTCTACAATCTGTTGTCTTCATGGATTTGTATCTAAATGTAGCATTCATGTTGAATAAGTTTATAAAGGGGCATGCACTATGTCTTTAAATAATCAAGAGCTTCACAAGGAAACGATTAAGTACCTCACAACTGCGCCGATTCGCGAAAATGATCCTAGGATAATGAGCGCATTAGATGATGTAGTCTATGAGTTTTTAACAAAAGAAGAGGCAGACTTAATAGAAATCTTGTATTTTAAATCTAAGAATGCCGCATGGCGAAATAAAATTCTGAGAGGTCTCATCCAATGCAAGGAATTAGGGTTGAAAGATTTTTTTCAGAAAGCTTATAAAAAAGAACGATACTTAGATATGAGACTACTGACGATCCATGGACTGGCCCAATATGCTACCGAACAAGAGATCGACAACGTCATCAATCATTTCTTAGAGCTCTTAATAAAAAGAGCAGAGACAACTCCTTATAACTACTATGAATATGAGTTTCTAAGATCTGCTTTCGGGTTTCCTCTTCTAATTGAAAAATACGGGTATTCCTGTTTTAAAAAGATATATCAACAAGTCGAGAAACAATATCAGGATATGCCGGAAGCATTTAAGGGGCATTTGACCTTTGATGAAGATGGGAAGCAAGTTTCGTTGAGAACGCCGATGAAAATAAAGCAAATGATAGATCGTTTTTATGAATCTCAAAATCTTCGATAAGCTGAGTCCAAGAAGTTGAAAAGCAGCGACGACTATGACTGTATCGCAAAGGTACCTCTTTTCAACTGTACCATTTAAATCGCAACCCTGCTCTTACTGAACACAAAGAATTGTTGGTTATCGATGAATCAGGGATTGCACCAGAGAGTATGTTTAAAAGCGTTACAGAATTTTGCGAAAAAATTATTCCTTATTTATTGAGTAGGAAAAAGGAGTCCTTATTCTTATTTGGGGAGTACTATGATGCGGAGAAAGGTAAGATGATAGACATGGATGATATTGAGCTTCCCTGTTTCATAGGCGGGACAGCCGACTTGAACCTACTTACTCTAACGTGAGGATGATCTGCATTGAAAATTTTATTAGTCGAAGATGATAAGACGATCGCGTCGGGACTGGAATATTCGCTGCAGCAAGATGGTTATCTAACCTTCCTCTGCCATGATGCCGCTTCAGCCAAAAAGGTGCTCGCCGAAGACATCGATCAGTTCACTTTATGCCTGTTCGATTTGCAGCTTCCGGACGGAAACGGTTATGAATTGTGCAAGATGGTGAAGGAGCAACGAGACATTCCGGTCATCTTCTTAACGGTGATCGACGATGAGGTCAATGTCGTGATGGGACTCGACATGGGAGCCGATGATTACATTACCAAACCTTTTCGGGTCCGTGAGCTTCTCTCCCGGATCAAGTCCGTCTTGCGAAGATACCAAAAGCCGTCCCACGCCGGAGCGATCATCGATATCGACAATGTTCGAATCCATACGCTGGAAGGCAAAGTACATAAAAACGGTTCCGAGATTCCGCTAACCGCCTTGGAATATCGCTTATTGCTTATCTTTGGCAACCACGTTGGACAGGTCCTCACCAGGAACCAGCTCTTGGAGCAAATCTGGGACGTGGCCGGCGATTTCGTGAATGACAATACGTTAACGGTCTATATCAAAAGGCTGAGGGAAAAGCTGGAGGACAATCCAGAGCAGCCAACTTTGATCAAAACGGTACGCGGTTTAGGCTATAAGGTCGGTGATTAGATGCTGCGCAATCGGGAGATACAAATGTTATTGCTCGTCATGGGCTCGATCAGCATAACGGCAATCGTCGTCGCTGCTTTCATTTCGTCCATCGCCGCGGCATTCGTTTTTATTGTATCCATGCTGCTTATTGGCACGAGTGTGTTATTCACGAGATGGAGATATCACGAGTTAGCGAAGCTCTCCGTCTATTTGCGGGAAATAAGCAACGGCAATGAGTCCCTTGACGTTCGCGATAACCAAGAAGGCGAGTTAAGTATTTTAAAGAATGATATTTACAAAGTAACGCTCATGCTATCGGAGCACCGGTCACTATTGCAGCGGGACAAAATTCAACTGACGGATGCCATATCCGACATTTCACATCAGCTCAAAACACCGCTCACCTCCATGACGGTAATGGCTGATTTGTTAAGCGCCCCTGACCTGCCTCCGTCCAAAAGAACGGAGTTCACCTATCATATTCGCATCCAGCTTGAACGCATCGACTGGCTTGTTTCCTCCTTATTAAGGTTATCAAAAATGGATGCGAAGACCATCCAATTCAAAAAAGATCGAATACCCATAAAGAACCTTATCCAAAAGGCATTAGAGCCGGTTATGATTCCGATGGATATTAAGGGACAGACAGTTTACATCGCGGGCGATGACCATGTCGCTTTTGTCGGAGATTTCAATTGGACTGCTGAAGCGGTCATCAATATTTTGAAAAACGGCGTGGAGCATACGCCTGAAGGCGGAGCGATCGCCATCACATTTTCCGAAAACGCGCTATTTACGGAAATCGTCATTGCTGACAACGGAAAAGGCATTCCGAAAGAGGATTTGCCTTATATTTTCAAACGTTTTTACAAAGGAAAGAACGCTAGCGAAGGGAGCATCGGTATAGGGCTTGCGATGACTCACAGCATCATTTCCAGCCAGAACGGTGTGATCGATGTGACGAGCGACAGCGAGAAGGGTACGCAGTTTCGAATTAAATTTTATAAGCACGTGATTTAACGGCACTCTGTAAGTGACTGAATTGTCACCTCCATCGTCACTGGAAAGTCATTTTAGACCGTTAAAATGATATTCATCAGATGAACGATGGAGGTAAGACCATGCATTTGAAGCAACAGCGCAAGATTATTTTTGCAATTACTATATTCTATACTCTTTTGATTCTTTATTTTTTGTTTTTTGCCTTCGGTAGAGCGGGTAAGGTGGATCAAATCACGGAGTACACCTTTATTTTTTTACCGAACAGTTTTTTTAGGCTGCCAGGTCTATCCGATCTGTTACATCCTACGCTGATGGATGTTGTGGATTTCGGGAACATCGCAGCCTTCATCCCCTTTGGCATATTAATTCCGTTGTTATATCGAACCAGCTTTGCTCGTTTCATGACCTTGTTCATCTTGTCCATTCTCGTGTTGGAGACCATTCAGGCACTAACTTTCCTTGGTAGCTTTGACATGAACGACGTCATACAGAACTCATTGGGTGCAGCCGTCGGATTCGGGGCGTACAAACTTGGCTTTCGCACAAAAAGCAACTGGAGAAATATTGCCTCTACGGGCATTTATGGCATTGTTTTGATGCTCGGCGTGTGGGGGGTCTTCGGGACGCTTGACCAAGTGTTCACCAAAGAAATTGGCCCCTTTGTGGCGATAAATGAATTGATGGATAGTACCGGAAATCCATTAACGGGAACCAAACCGTCCAGTCTTAAGATTGGCGGTCAAGACGTGGAACCCCAATATAATGTGTATAGCATCGAAGGTAAAGAGAAGGAAACGTACACGTATACGTTCGGCAATAAGGGGGAGTTGTATCTTAGCTTGAATTATGGAATTCCCGATCAGAAGGATTTCCAGGGCAGCATCAAGGTTACCGTCGACGGGCAGGAGTTCCTGTCCGTATCCGCAGAAGATCAACTCCATGAGCCGGATATGAGGATCATTTATCTCCCCCAGGCAAATGAGCTTACGATAACTATGGAGGGGAATGAAACCCTTTGGGATGTTGGATATAGAGCGATGGTATATACCTGGAATTAAGTATTTAGGAGAGCCCATGCTTCCGAAGTGAGTTTTGTACGAGGTTGATTCAAGAAGTAACGCTCACAAAACTTTTAGGGGGTATAACAATGGAAATTTTAAAAATTGAGCATCTGTCTAAAATATACGGCACAGGCGAATCGGCGGTGAAGGCGCTTGATGATGTTTCCTTTTCAGTCCCAAAAGGCGAATTCGTCGCGATTATCGGCCCGTCCGGATCGGGGAAATCGACGCTCCTTCATATGCTGGGCGGCGTGGATCGGCCGACTGGCGGGAAAGTATATGTGCAGGATACGGACATGTATGCCTTGAACGAAACGCAGCTGGCCATCTTCAGGCGCAGGCAAATCGGCCTGATCTACCAGTTCTTCAATCTGATTCCCGTCCTGACGGTGGAAGAGAATATTACGCTACCTCTCTTGCTGGATCAACAAAAGGTAGATCAAAAGCAATTAGATAGCCTTGTGAATACGTTGAATTTGCAGCATCGATTAAACCATCTGCCGAATCAGCTATCCGGCGGACAGCAACAACGTGTCTCGATCGGCAGAGCGCTCATCGGCAATCCTGCGATCATGCTGGCCGATGAACCGACCGGGAATCTGGATAGCAAGAATAGCAGCGAGATCATCGACTTATTAAAAATGCTGAATAAGACCTATCATCAGACGCTGATCGTGATCACGCATGACGAACGGATCGCCTTGCAAGCCGACAGGATCATTTCGATTGAAGACGGGAGGGTTGCCAAGGACGAGGTGATCAGGCGATGAATATTGTCAATACATTAACCATCCGGCATCTGAAGCAGAACAAGAGACGAACGCTTGTAACCATCCTCGGCGTCATCATTTCAGTTGCCATGGTGACCGCTGTCGCTACGCTTGTTTTTTCCTTTTCGGATTTAATGATCAGACAAACCACCGCGGATACAGGGGAGTGGCATGTCCAATATCAAGATGTAACTAAAGAACAGCTTGCGGCGATACAGGGCGATGACGCAACCAAAACCGTTGCGATCACAAGAGACCTTGGCTATGCCCTATTAGAAGGGGGGCAAAATCCCAATAAGCCGTACTTGTTCATCAAGGAATATGATGCGTTAGGTTTCGCACAATTTCAGATTGAACTAAGCAAGGGGCGTCTTCCGCATACGGACAAGGAAGTTGTTATCTCCGAGCCTCTTGCAACGAACGCCAAAGTGAAGTATGAAATCGGCGATCATCTAACCCTTCGCGTCGGCGAACGATTCGAACAAGGGGGCGATCATCCCCTGGATCAGACCGAACCGCTGCGGAGGGAAGATGGCACTTTGACCGAAACGTTGCAGCATATCAAGGTAAGGGATTATACGGTGGTAGGCTTCATCAAGCGTCCCGTATGGGAAACGGCTTGGGCCCCGGGTTATACGGTCATTAGCTATGTCGATGATCATATCATTGGGGGAAACGATCGAGTCGATGCGTCGGTGGTTTTGCAGCGAGTCAATCCGTTCTTGTTCGCGCATGCGGAGGAGCTGGCTGAGAAAAACCAAATTGAAACCGTCCAATACAATAATGATTTGCTTCATTATTATGGCTTGTCCAGCAGCGGAGCTTCATCCAGCATGATGTTTTCATTATCGGCGATCATTATGGCGGTTATTATGATTGGCTCAGTTTCGCTCATCTATAACGCTTTTGCGATATCTGTCTCGGAACGTTCCCGGCATTTAGGGATGCTCGCGAGCGTGGGGGCAACGAAAAGGCAGAAGCGAAATTCAGTACTTTTTGAAGGGTTCGTCATTGGCTTGATCAGCATTCCCATTGGCATCCTATGTAGCCTTGCCGGAATTGGGATCACCTTTTGGTTCATGAACACGATGATTGAAGGGTCATTATGGACCAGTGAAAAGCTGAGGCTCATCGTCACGCCGCTTTCACTCTTGATAGCTTGTCTTGTTTCAATGCTGACGATTTTCGTTTCGACGTATCTCCCAGCAATCAAGGCATCCAAGGTATCTGCTATGGACGCGATTCGCCAAACTACCGACGTAAAGCTTACAGCAAAAGCTGTGAGAACGTCGAAGATCATTCGTAGGCTCTTTGGGATCGAAGCAGAAATCGGACTGAAAAACTTAAAAAGGAACAAACGGAGATATCATGCTATTCTTTTTTCGCTTGTCATCAGCATCGTTTTATTTTTGACAGTATCGTTTTTTACGGCAGGCATGACACAATCCCTGGAATTGTCGCGGGAAGGCGTCGATTACGATATTGAGGTGTCGTACAGCAATGGAAAAAGAATAGATGACCGGTTGATGCAATCGATTGTATCTCTGGATGGCGTCACGGAATACAACGTGATTCACGAGTTAAATAAGAACGCTTGGGTCGATGCAGCGAGCATCGCTGATGAATTGCAAGAGACGGTTAAGCAGGATAAGAGTATGCTGCAAGACGGGAAATACCCTTACGATATTAAAATTCATGCATTGAACGATTCGAGTTTGCAAGCCTATGCCAAAGTGGTTGGCGTAGATTACGAACAGCTTACGGATCCGGATCATCCCGCCGTGATCGTGATGGATACGATTCATTACAAAGATATGGGCACGGGGAAATATATTCAGACGAAGGCCATATATACGAATGTCGGCCAAAGTATCGAGCTAACGAACTTCTATAAAGAGAATGGGGAAGAAACAAAGGCAGACAAAGTGATATTTGCCGCATTGACGGATCAAGCCCCTATGGGGATGAACCAGATAGGTGTAGGCGGGTTAAATATGATCGTGTCGGAACGCGTCATGAATCGACTGGCAGGCGACGAGGACCTAGCTAACGCCTCGACGTACCTCCATTTGAAAAGCATGGAACCGATGAGAACGCAGCAGGAAATTGAAGAGATGCATGAGACCCATCTGAATGTCTATAATGTATATCAATCCAGAAAAAGCGAAGAACAACAGGTTTTATTGATGACCGTCTTTTCTTACGGTTTTATCGTATTAATTTCTGCGATTTCCATTGCGAACATTTTTAATACGATCTCGACGGGGTTGGCTCTTCGCAAACGAGAGTTTGCGATGCTGAAATCCGTAGGCATGACGCCAAAAGGCTTTGCGAAAATGATGAACTATGAAAGTATTTTTTATGGAATCAAGTCGCTGTTGTTCGGGCTTCCTGTTAGTTTCGCCGCGATGGTTCTGATCTATAGAGCATTTGGGAACAAATTTAGCTACGGGTTCAACCTCCCTTGGATGAGTATTCTGTTTGTCATTGTCGCCGTATTTGTCATTGTCAGTTCCGCGATTGTTTATTCCGGCGCGAAAGTAAAAAAGGAAAATATTATTGATGCATTAAAGCAAGAGAATATATGATACGGAGACGGAGAAAGGGACTGGTTGTGCCAGCCCCTTTTTCAATTCTTTTTCTCTAACTCCGTCATCAGCAACGAGTATATTCTTTTATGATTCATCCATCCTCCTCTTCTGATGCTAATCGTGCCTCTTTCCTTTTAATGGTATCAAGTGTAAAATTTAAGAAAATATAATAAGGAGTCGTTATGAGCATACATGACGGATACACCAATAACAGTGAGGGTGACAGACCTGTAAATAAAACCGGGCTACAGTATTTGGCCAAGGTGTTATTTTCCACTGGGGTTCCTAAGGTGTTTTTAGGTATAGCCCTTATTCTAAGCATTGTCAGTTCATTGTCAGGATTAGTTGTTCCGATCGTTACCGGAAATATGATTGATCAATTTCGTTTGGAATTATTAGATGCCACTATGATTATACAGCTTGTTTTAATCTTTATTTTGCAAGCCGTATCGAGTGGATTTTCGTATTATCTATTGGCGTATGTCGGAAGTAGAATGGTCAATCAATTGCGTAAACAGCTTTGGGAAAAGATGCTTTATTTGCCGATGCGTTTCTTCGATCGCAACCGTTCTGCAGATCTTATGAGTCGTGTGGCAAACGATACAAATGAGATTAAATCGCTCATTACCAATCATTTAATCCAATTTATATCCAACTCCATTACATTTATTGGAGCATTGGCGATGTTGTTTTATTTGGATTGGCAAATGACGTTAATCATATTGCTGGTTCTACCTGTTAGCTTAGCCGTATTGATGCCCATGGGCAATAAGATATACAAGATCTCGATGCAACTACAAGCGCATTTGGCAGCACTGTCCTCGACACTGTCTCAAGTCATTGGAGAAATGAGGCTGGTTAAGGCCTCTAATTCCGAGCGAAAGGAATGGAGAAATGGCGCAGCTAACATGGACGATTTATATCAATCAGAAATGAAAGAAGCTCGGATCAATGCTGTGCTGATGCCATTGATGACGTTGATCATGATTGTGCTGCTGGTCGTCATTATTGGTTACGGCGGGGTGCGTGTTTCCTCTGGTGCTCTTAGTGCAGGGAAGCTTGTATCGTATATTTTGCTTTTGTTTCAAATAATGATTCCTTTTGAACAGTTTGGAACATTTTTTTCGAATTTGAAAAAGGTAATGGGCTCAACGGAGAGACTAAGACTCATCCTGGAGCAGCCTCAAGAAACGGATAACAAAGAGTATGTGGTACCAGACAAGCATAGCATCTTGGAATTCCGCGAGGTTCGTTTTGGTTATGAAGAGGATAAACCCATTTTGCTGAATGCCACTTTTACTATACCGGATCGTAAAGTAACGGCCTTTGTGGGTCCTAGCGGAAGTGGGAAGACAACGATCTTTTCACTGATCGAGAGATTTTACGAACCAGATACCGGCAGAATACATTGGGGCGGTGCGGCGATTGATTCCTTTGCTCTTCATGATTGGCGTAAGAAAATTGGTTATGTGTCACAAGATAACTCCCTCATAGCAGGTACCATTCGAGATAATATTATCTATGGGCGGGAACACGAAGTAAGTGAAGAGGAGATCATGAATGTAGCACGACTTGCCTATGCCCATGATTTCATTGAGGCCTTGCCAAGAAAGTATGAAACAGAAGTAGGAGAGAGAGGAATTCAGCTATCAGGCGGGCAGCGCCAGCGTATAGCAATTGCTCGTGCTTTGCTGCGAGAACCGGATATTTTGCTGTTAGATGAAGCAACTGCTAGCTTGGACAGTGACTCGGAGCATGAGGTCCAAAAGGCGCTTCAATTTTTGATGCAGGATCGTACAACCATTGTCATCGCACATAGATTATCGACCGTTGTTCATGCAGATCAAATTATAGTTTTTGAGTATGGTCAAGTTACAGGAACTGGAACACATGAAGAATTGCTCCAGACACATCCTTCTTATACGGCTTGGGCACACAAGCAGTTTCAAGGTATGAGGGCTTAACTCGAACATATCCTTCAGCTGGACCTTAACCAACAGAGGATATTTGGCTGAGCAGCGTGATGATGATTCGTAGGTTAGGGTTCGAGATTCCGAAGAGAAGCGACCCTACTAAAGAAGCGATCGCACGCAACAGTCCTGCGTTTGAAGCGAAGCTGAAGAATCGTCGAACAGTCAAGAAGGACCAGAGATCCCGTGCGAACCAGGAGGTTCTGAAGCTATATTTTAACGGGGGAAGAAAAAGAAGATCAGAGCAGTAGACTTCGTCGTTCCATCATTGCTATTATAAAACCCAAAGGAGCCATGATCAAAAGCGCTCCTTTGGTTTGGTCGTACATCCTCAATCTTCTACTTTAGCCTCGATTGCCACGTAGGCCATTATCTCTCCACAGGGGAGAATTGGTGTGTTTTCCTTGCTCGCTGTCCCTGCACGGTGGCTAGAACTACGCCGCAAATGATGAGAACAGAGCCTGCCACTTGCGTTAAGGAAATCGGGGTGCCAAGCGTGATATAACCTAGAACCATGGCAACAAACGGCTGTAAATTCAGAAACAGCGATGCTTTAGCCGCCCCTACCTTGCGGATCTGCGCATTCCAGATGACCGCGCATAAGCCCTGAATAAGCAGCGCCGATCCGATTAGGAGAACCCACCACCAGAAACCGGGCTGGACCTGTACGTGAGGCTCGCTCCAGACCGCCATCGGGTATACCAAAACGCAGCCCAAGACTGTCGTATACACCGTTGCGACCAACGCATCCATACGTTCCGTCAGCTTTCTCATGAGGATCATAGATCCCGAAAATGCCAGCATGCATATAAACATGGTCCAGACGCCTTCGGTAATGGCTATGCCCTTGCTTCCGCCAGGTCCAACCACGAAGAAGACACCAGCAAGGGCGACCATCGAGCCTGCCGCCATGCGTTTCGTTAACGTCTCTTTCAAAAATAAGCGAGCAAACAGCGCTGTAAAAATCGGAGCTAACGACAAGATGAGCGAGGCCGTCGTTGCGTCCGTTGTCCGAAGCCCTGTAAAGAAAGAAACTTGATGCAGCAGCATCCCGATCAGAACAAATGGCACCAGATACACGGAGTCACGGAGCGTAATCTTCATTACGCGCCGGGTGGCAACCAAATACACAAGCAGGAACACGGACGACACCATAAGCCGGTATGCCGACAGATGTAGGGCGGGAAATGCCTGCAGTAGCAGCGAGCCTAAGACGAAATTGCTCCCGTAAAGGGTTGCGCACAACAAGAGAAGCCAATACGTTCGCAATCAGATGCGCCTTCTTTCACAGAAATACGAATAATGGAGCATATTTAAATGCGCTTGATTGCGATAAGCTCTATTTCAATCTTGGCGTCTCTTGGAAGTCTAGACACTTCCACGGTTGTTCTGGCAGGGTAATGATCGCTGAAGTATTGGCTGTACACCTCGTTCATCTGCTGGAATTGCTCTAAATCCGTCATGAAAACGGTGGTTTTTATAACGTCTTCTAAAGACAATCCTGCTTCAGCTAAGACGGCTTGCAGGTTATTTAAGATTTGATGGGTCTGGTCAACGATGCCTTCTTTCAGCTTTCCTTCGGCATCAATCGGCAGCATGCCCGACGTATAGACCGCATTTTCTAAAGCGATGGCTTGCGAATAGGGACCGATAGCTGACGGTGCCTTTGTTGTGGTTATGGCAATATGGCTCATTGTTTTACATTCCTCTCTTGCAGTGACATCTTATTTGGCAGGTGCGTACACTTCATCCAAGAAGCCGCGTATGGCTTGGAAAGCCTGAAGTCTGTTTTTCTCCAGTAAAACCATGTGCGTCCCTTCCCCGATTTCGACCCAGCGGCGATAGGCAGCTCCCGTCAGGGAAGTGAAGAAATTTTGGGCTAATTCAAGGGGCACATCAATATCCCACTCGGCATGCACAAGAAGGACGGGAACGGTGATCTCCTTAGGGTCATAGAAAGCTTTGCCCACCGTCCAGTATTCACGGATATCGAGGATCGGACCATTGGTCGCCCGAATATGCTCAGGATGATCGGTTAGGCTTCCTGGATCGGAAGCCAGCGTGGCTTGGACCCATTGCTCAAACCAGCCCTCTGGAATCAAATCACCACGTTTATGCTCTGGCGCCGCACTTAGCCAGCGTTCCTTCGTGCTGCCAGCAGCCACAAGGCGATACGAACCAAGCGGACCCCCAGTATCGATCGGAATCGGTTTGGAGCTCAGCCATTGTGGAGCCACAAGCGTAAGCTTGGTTACCTTATCGTTGTTTTGACTGGTATAAGCCCCCGCAACCGTTCCACCCCAAGACATGCCCAGGACATTCACCTTCGTTAAATTCCGGTGCTTCAGAACATAGTCCACAGCTGTGCCCAAATCCCGGACTCCTGTTTCCGTACGGACAAGCGGTGGATTCAGGTCAGCAGGCTGCTCCATCTCAGGTGGTCTTGTCGAGCCGCCGTAGCCGCGGACGTCCACAGCGTACACGTCATATCCATGGCTGGCGAGATAGTCCAGAAAAGTGAAGCCATCCAGCTCCACATCGTACAGACTGCCAATGGGATAAGTAGCGCCATGAACCATCACGATTGTTTTTTCATTAGAGAAGGTGTTCATGGAAGCGGGCCGTTTATTTCGCACATAAAGTTCGATGCCGGGTGTATCACTTGGGATACGAAGGTCTTCGGTTACGATATGTACATCAGGAAGAAAACTAGGGGTTGTCATAAGCTCAGCGCCTTTCGATTGTGTTGGTGTCAGGTCGTATTAAATAAAGTCCCACTTGTATCCGTCTCCGCTTCGAGTCACGTACCCTGCCGCGCTTTCTGGAAAATGCGTGCTAAAATAAATGACTGGACGATCTGCGATGTCCTCCAGTACCCGTCGTCGTGAGGCTCGGGCTTGATCGGCAAATTCGCAGTACATGGAGTTCCATTCAGGGTTAAACACCTGGAACGGATGGTGCATCACATCGGCGCCAAATAAAGCTTCTTCTCCGCCAGTGTGAAGACGGATGGACATTTGGCCGATACTATGGCCGGGCGTCGGAATGAATGTGAACATATCCAGAAATTCCCCGCCCTCAGGGTTAATTGTCTGCGTTAAGCCGGCTTCAACAACAGGCAATACACTTTCTTCATAAACGTTAAAGTTGGCTTCGTTTGCTTTGTTGTGGCTGGCCTTACTTGAGTAATATTGCTGCTCCGCAAGGGGGAATACGTATTTTGCATGTGGGAACGTCGGTACCCATTTTCCATCAATGAGCTTCGTGTTCCAACCGACATGGTCGACATGCAGATGCGTCAGCAGGACGTAATCGACTTCCTCTGGTGTTACTCCGGCCTCTTTCAACCGCTCCAGATAAGGGAGCTGGAGATTGGCGAGGTCCGGATTTAAAGGCAAGCTTTTATTATTTCCTGTAGCCGTATCGATAAGGATCGTATGCTTCGGGGTCTTCACCACCCAGGTTCCAATGCTAACGATAAGCTGAGAACTGCCATCGATCAGGCCAGCCGGAAGAGAGTCCCGATTCTCCTCCAGGAACTTGGGGTCCCATGATCCCGCAAAATACACCTCTGGTGGAATACCGTCAAGCATCATTTCCGTAACACGTGTAACGGTAACATCACCTACTTGATAGACCTTGGGAATGTTAGTAGTCATTCTCTTTGCCCCTTTCGTCCTTCTGACATATTTTTATGAATCTGAATTACAAGGAACGGCTTTTCGTTGCCATCATGTAATTAGTGTCTCGTAATTCTTAGAAAATTTCGCTGAAAATGAAAAAAATTCTGTTGAGATGAACGATGTCAAATACCCGGGTAAAATTCGTTCGTTAACCTTGATTAAATATTAGTCCAATAATAGCGCCAAATCAACGTTTTTACACCGTAATCCCGCTCTGGTGAAGGGGCTTGATATTGCTCGGATTTACCCCTATTATAAAGCTATAAATTTCGCTGATAGCGTAATTACATCGGAATGTCAGGAGGCTTGCATATGAATTCGATCGGCGAAGCCATTCGAAGCACGCGAAAAAAACAGAAGTTAACGCTCAAGAAGGTAGCTCAAGCAGCCTCTGTATCCTTATCTTTTCTCAGTGAAATTGAACGCGATAAGGCGAATCCGTCGATCAGTGTTCTGAAGCGCATAGCAAATGCATTAAACGTGAATTTTTCCGATTTGTTCGGTGAGGAGAAGCGAAGCCTTGTCGTTAGGAAAAATGAGCGCAAGCCTTTAGTGCATTCTGAGGGATCTCGTATTACCTGGTACGCGCTCAGTCAAGGAAGCAGCAACCGAATGGGACCGATATGGGGAGTGTTGGAAGAAGGAGCTGCTTACGGCGATATCGGCGTTGGCCATAGCGATGGCGAGGAATTCCTATTTGTTCATTCCGGGCGATTGGAGTTTGTGCTCGGCAATGAACGTTATACGCTCGAAGAAGGGGATAGCATCTATTATGATGCCAGAATCCCTCATAGCTATAAGAACATCTGGGAAGGTGAAACGCTGCTCATAGCAGTTGCTACGCCGCCTACTTTTTGATTAAGTCATTAACGGATCATGAAGAGAAGAGGGGGCTTGGTTGGCTTTGACCTATGATTTAGGTGGAGAGTCTGTCGATCGGATATTTTCGTATGTATGTGATTTAATCGCGCATCATATTGAGACATTCCATGATTCACCGAGGCTCAGCGTTATGGGGGACTGTTTTACATGTTACAGCGAGTGCTGTCTTGGGCGTTTGTTTGGTAGAAGTCTCTTCATGCAAGCGGACGATCAGCTTCGAGATTCCGTTCAAGCAAAGCGCCCACCCGCCATGCCATAAAGGTAGGAGGGTGAGGCCTTCCATTCTTAAACCACCATTCTACTACCCCTACGATGGCTGATCCCAGGAATTGAATATCAACATTCATACCGTCTGATGATCCCTTGTTACCCCCTTTGGACATGATAGCCTCCTTCTCTAACTCCTGGAGAAAAAATTCAAGGAATCGATTGCGAAAAAAAAGGCCCCCCTTACTCGCTAGCAATGCCGAGAAGAATAAGTGATGACTTTCAAAATACTCGAACCATAACAACCCCATATCTCTATAATCCGCGTCAGGGTCTACCGAATTGCAAAGTTCACACATCTCTTCAATATGTTCTTCAATGAGCTTGTCCAACAGGTCAAATTTGTCCATGTAGTGAAGATAGATCGTTCTTCGGCTAACATCTGCTTTGTCGGAAATATCTTGTATTGTAATCTGATCGAAATTTTTTGTAATCATTAGTTCAATAACAGCCATTTTTATGGCTTCTTGGGTTTTTCGAATCCTTCGATCCATCTTTAACAATGGAGAATCACCAGCCTATCTCAAAGTAATTGCACAATTCTAAAGGATTTGTGAACTAATGCGCGGAACCTGCCTTTTTAAGAATTGTAGACTTTCTATTTCTGCATACAATTATACATAGTTGTTTCTTAATGCACTATTGTGCAATTTAGTGCATGCATAAGTGTGAAGTCAATCATGTCACCAGTCAAAGGGGAACATTTCAATGAAAATTGCGATTATTGGAGCAACAGGGACCACTGGGAGGAAAGTGATGGAGCGGGCACTTGAATTGGGATATGAGGTTGTAGCCGTGGCTCGTCGGCCGGAAGTCATTACTCCCTCAGAGCGGCTTATCATCCAGCAGGGAGATGTATTCGACACTCCTAGTATGGTCAAAGCTATTACTGGTACAGATGCGGTAATCAGCTGCATAGGTCCAACCAGCAACTTCTCGCTGGATACGGCTGTGGCTAAGGGAATCCTGAATGCTATTGCAGCAAACTTCTCACCGGGTACCGTCATGTCGGAGGGAATCCCAAATATTCTTGCGGCCTGTCAGCGTAATGGAGTTAAGCGCTTCGTCATGCAAAGCGGCATTGGCTTGAGCGACGGGAAGGAGTTTACCACAAGCAATCGGTGGGCGATAGGCATTCATCGCCGCATCTTCTCGAAGGCGGTCAAGGATAAGACAATTGCCGAGCATGCGGTTGAGCGGAGTAACCTGGATTGGGTCATTGTACGACCGCCGGGAATGAATTACGGGGCGGCCACTCTGAACTATACAGCAGGTCCATTAGCACGCATCGCTCCGTTCCGGACGCTGTCCTTCGAAGACTGTGCCGACTGCCTTGTGCGGGCCGCGACGAGTGAGCCAACATGGATCAGGAAAATCGTTAATGTTGGCCGGTGACATATTGATGTATGGTGGTAGTTAAGCCCGCATCCACCGGTGAAATCCACCCTTTGTGTGATTTGAGATACAAAATCGCTTTTATTTTGCTGTTCGTAACAGTCATCGCCAATTACCATCTAATCTTATGTTCTTTGAGATTGGGCCATCAGTGAATAGACGAACACCCCCAAAGAAAGTATGATGAATAGGATTGTCTGAATATTATGAGTCGGAAACAGTCATTGTACGTGCTGAAGGAAGGAGCAAGATCCATGGAAATAACCGCACAAGAGGTGGCGGAATGGATGGTCAAGGAAATCAGGTTCACGGGTACGCTGTATCAGACCGATGCGATTGAATATGTGAAGACCAACTTCGGTGAGCAATTCGTATTCGTGAATGAAAATGGAAATGCATCGCTGTCCAAAGAGGTGAAGAAGGCTTTCCGCAAGCTCCACGGCGGCAGAGTTGCCTGGGACCGCGATAGCTTCATGTGGGCTTGGACCTAAGACGCTTATTACGGTGTATTACCGTGTATAACGCGGCATTCAAATCAACTACTCCACAGAGGGTGCCTCAAGGTCCTAAGCGACGGCGAGACATCCTTTTTCTCATTCTCGGGTTATGGGACCAGACTTTGGGCCAATATAGAGGAAGTAATTGAGGGTTTATTTCTTTTAACACATTGTATGTTGACGAAAAGGGGTATACTAGCTATTATAGATATGCAGAATCTGTAATAGAGGTGATTAGAGATGAAATACTCCAAGGCCACCGATTATGCTCTCCATACCATGCTCTTTCTTGCTGTGGCGACTCCACAAAAAGCTATTGGTGTACAGCAGCTAGCAGAGCGACAAAGTGTGTCTCCAACGTATTTATCCAAAATACTGACCAAGTTGGTGAAGGCGGGCATGATTGAATCGACAACAGGGGTACACGGCGGATATCGACTTAAACGAGATTGGGAGAACATTTCGTTTCTTGATATTATACAAGCCATTGAAGGCTCGGCTTCCTTATTCGATTGCAGCTTTGAACATGGAGCAGGCTGTCCGATTCAAAAAGTGGTGCTATCAGCAGAAGAGAAGATGGAAGAGCATTTAAGAAATCAGAAGATGTCAGATCTTGCGCGCGGTATGAATATCTAGATATAGAACATATATTTTTTAGGACAATTAAGGACAATATATATCTTTAAAGGGTTTAATAATAAGGGGGCCGAGAAAATGAATGTATACAAAAGCCAGTATGAACTGATCCAGCGCACAAGGGAATCATTGTTCCGGTATTGCGAGACTTTATCTCCCGCTGATTATGTTACAGAAGTTGAAGCCCTGGGTGGAGCTTCTATTCGCAGTCTGCATGCTCATGTCGCCGATTGTTATCGAGTATGGTTGGGGAATCGCGCACTTGGTAAGTCACTTCCCAAAGTAAAACCAGAGTCCATCGGCAATGTGGAGAAAATGCGCGAGGTATTTAAAACAATCGACGCCCTTGTGTATGAATTTCTAAATGATTATAAAGACAAATGGGAGCCTTCCAATCAAGCATCTGGACAGAATGACAGCGTAGAGGCCAGCGAATTATGGCTATTTACGCACACCATCACGCACGAATTTCATCATAGAGGGCAAATTGTAAAAATGGGCAGAATGCTCGGGTATCCCCCGCCGAAAATGAATCTCGCTAAAGCCTAGTGATACCAAGCATGTTCAAGCATGTTCGATTCGACAGGAGGTGTTATAGACAAGAATATAATGTTTTTTTAACTTTATTAAAGATAACAAATATCTTTAAAGTATCTAATTATAAATCCATCTGGGAGAGTGAGAAAAAGATGCAAGCAGTGGCAACAGAAGAACAGCGTGATAGGGTACAGAAATATAAAGTGGTTCCCATCATGGTATCTCTATTATTAAGCGGATTTATTGGAATATTTAACGAAACGGCTCTGAACGTAGTACTCAGTGATTTAATCAACCAGTTTCAAATCACCGCTGCAACAGCACAATGGTTGACAACCGGTTACTTACTGACCCTCGGCATCTTGGTGCCTGTATCCGGGTTGTTCCTTCAATGGTTCTCAACTAGACAATTGTTCACAGCTTCACTCCTATTGGCTTTACTCGGCACAGCGGTGGCGACTGTCTCTCCAGGGTTTGAATTGCTCATGATTGCGCGGGTCATCCAAGCCGCAGGGGTAGCGCTCATGTTACCATTAATGTTCCACACCGTGCTTGTCATTGTTCCACCTGAGAGGAGAGGGACGACCTATGGGCTGATCGGGCTTGTCCTTGTAGTTGCTCCTGCTGTCGGACCTACCATTTCCGGTCTGCTGATCGAGCAGCTTAGCTGGAACTGGATTTTCGGGTTAACCTTGCCCATTCTGGCGTTCTCTCTTCTGTTTGGCATGCGTTATATACAAAATATATCGACCATTACCAAACCGAAAATAGATATCTATTCGCTGATCTTATCCACGCTTGGCTTTGGCGGAATTGTATTCGCTTTTAGCAGTGCCAGGGAAGGAGAAGGAGGACTTGGAGCGCCGCAGGTTGTGATTCCGTTAATTGTTGGCATCGTGGCGATATTGGCATTTGCAGTACGTCAATTGCGAATGAAGCAACCGATGATGGATTTGAGAGCATTCAAGCAGCCCATGTTCTCGGTGGGCACGGTTATGCTGATGATTGTCGTCATGGTAATGATGGCAGCCATGATCATGTTGCCCTTGTATCTGATTAGAGGTCTTGGCCTTAATGCTTTCTCTGCAGGTCTTGTGTTGTTAACCGGGGGGATTGTAAATGCCATCACTCAACCGATTATGGGCAAATATTCGACACATTTAGGCCGAGATGGGTTGTCCCGGCTGGCATGGTCCTAATATCGGTCGTGCTCTGGCTTCTCTCAGACATTACGACAACGACAGCAATAGCACAGATCATTCTACTTCATACCCTTTTGATGATCGGGATCTCCATGGTCTGGATGCCCTCGCAGGCGAACGGTCTGAATCAGTTACCTCCTGCACTGTACCCGCACGGTAGTGCAATTATGAATACCGTCCAACAGGTGGCGGGGGCGATCGGCACCGCTGTTGCGATAAGTATCATGTCTGTGGGCATGAGTAACTTTCTGAAGCAGGCGGCAGGTCAGTCGGATTCAGCCAACATAGCGCTTGCGATGACAACAGGTATACAACATGTTTTTGATGCTGCTCTTGTTGTTGCGATTGTAGGCTTCGCCATCTCTCTATTCATGCGACATGTGTACATACCGGGGCAGAAATAGCCCTTACTGCTTGAAATGTTGAGCAAAAATAAATGCAGTATAACAAGGCCCTTCTTACTCTTGAAGTGCACCCCTTAGAATAGACATTGGAAAAACCCCTTGGTTTAACCGATGAATTTCTAGGGGGTGCATTTTTAATGGCTATTAAAGGTCAAAAGTTTAAGACGTATTCCGAGGAACTCAAGGTGGAGGCAATTCGCCTGCACGTAGAGGAAAAGTGGACGTATCGGCAGATCAACGATCATTTCGGAATCCAAGATCAGGGTCGGATGAAGCGTTGGATGCGAAAATACCGTGAGAAAGGTGAGTTTGGTCTATTGGATCAACGAGGAAGGCGGAAAGAATATTTAGATCAGGAGCGATATGTTCAGCAGTTGAAACGGGAGAATACGATGCTAAAAAAGTGTTTGGAAATCTGGATGCGGGAGGGAAAGAACAGCGCTTCAAGCTCATTGAGCAAGCAGCGGACATCGGCCAAGTAGCTGAATACTGCCAACTCCTTGGCGTCTCTAGAAGTGGTTACTACGCATATTTGAAGCGGAAGAACAACGACCCAGACGCCGGTGCTAAACGACTCATCCGCACGGTGTATAAACGCTACGAAGGAAGGTATGGCTACCGGCAGATCCAGCTGTTCTTGTGGCAGGATGAAGGTGTATGGATGAATCACAAAAAGGTGCTGCGCCTTATGCAAAAGCTCGGTCTTCAAGCCAGCATTCGCCGGAAACGTCGATTTAATATGACATACCAGGCTGCCGAGCGTGTAGCTGATAATCTGCTTAAGCGAAATTTCACAGCCGAAAAACCAAGCCAGAAATGGGTGACGGATGTGACTCAATACCGGGTAGGCGAACGCTGGTTGTATCTCTCAGCAGTCAAAGACCTATTCAATAACGAGATTGTGGCCTACCAACTTAGCGAACGTAACGACAATGAGCTGGTCCTCCAGACCTTTGCCAAGGCATTTGCAAAGCAAAAAGACGTGACCGGATTGGTCGTTCACAGCGACCAAGGGTTCCAGTACACGTCTCATGCTTACCACGACATGCTGCCAAAGGTTGGCGCCCAAATCAGCATGTCTCGCCGGGGCAATTGCCTAGACAACGCCTCCATGGAGAGTTTCTTCTCGCATCTCAAAACGGAAGGACTCTATCCCTATGATATACGAAATCTGGCAGAGGCACAAAGACGAATTGAGAAATACATACGTTTTTACAACCGAAGACGACCACAGCGTAAATTAAACAAACTGACGCCGGTAGAGTACCGACGCCAGTTTCTAGCTTAGGTGTTTTTTCAATGTCCACTAAATGGGGTCTTGACCACTCTGGTAAGGGGGTTTTTCTTGTATTCAATGCATGAGTAGGCCTGTCGCTTTGCTTGTTGAGTAATTGTCGAGATTTTGTTTAGGTCCCTCGTACTATAATTGTCACAAATACGCTGTGTAAATTGGGCGTTTTGTGCTATTTGCAGTAGACACATGGCGAAAATCATCGAATGAGAGGGGAGATTGCTACTAAGCATGGTTAACGACCTGCATCCCATGGCACTTACACGCTCATCTGGAGCCTGCAAGATTCCAATCATATCAAGGGATGCTGGAAGCATGCCAATAGTATATGTCTATTCGCTAGAGCGGTTTTCATCGGGAGGATGAGCCCGATATACCGAAAGTTTGGGAATGGAGGGGAAATTTTTTTGAAACGAAAACACAGTGTAAGTAAAGCTGTGCTGTCCTTCTTCTTGGCCGTATTGCTTTTCTTGCAGACGTTTGCGTTCTCGGCTAGCGCATTTGCGGGGAGTGCACCAGACGGATACGGAGCGGTATCGGTAACAGACGCCGTGTACGATACGTCAGACGAGCCGTCAGACGAGCCGTCAGACGAACCTTCATCGGTACATGATGAGGTGTATGCACTGCCTGCTAAACTCATATCGCTGGCGGCAGACCTGACGGACAAGACAGCGGTACTCATGGGAGCGAATACGCCCTTTCCGCTAGAAGTTATACAGGAAGGGAAAGTCTTGCAGACGGGGGAGGCCATTCATGGTAGAAAGCCCTTCTCCCTGAAGTCGATAGACATCAAGGTTCCGGTGAAGGGTGACGCCGCCGACCCGAACACGGTGGATGGCAGCACGGTCATTTTATATGGCGACTATGTGATGCTGGACAAAGCGACCTACTTTCCGGAGGTAATTCTGCCGACGGCCACCATGACGCTGAGAGAAAAATCGGGGTACACCATTGGAACCGCCCATTTTTCCGAAGCTGGCATTAGGGTCGTGTTCGACGGTGAAGAACGTTTTTTCAACGGCCAGGGCCGGAACATCACCTTTGGCTTTGAATCTACCGCGAAGGCGGATGTAACCGGTATAGGCTATGGCCAGCAAAAGCCGATTGATATTTTCGG
The DNA here is from genome assembly GCF_038002385.1 of Paenibacillus sp. FSL K6-1230. Classification (NCBI taxonomy): domain Bacteria; kingdom Bacillati; phylum Bacillota; class Bacilli; order Caryophanales; family Paenibacillaceae; genus Paenibacillus; species Paenibacillus sp. FSL K6-1230. The sequence continues at coordinate 6,232,075 of NZ_JBBOCK010000001.1, read as the reverse complement.
GTCGAACTATATGCTCGATAACCCTAATGTCACGCCTGCATACAGCATTAGCATGAAGTCTAATAGCAACGCTTCCGAGAACAATTGGATTTATGCAGCGGATTTCGTGGAGGGTACAATCGAGTGGCGGGTGGACATTGCAGGAATGGATATGTTCGATCCTGCCATCCCGCAGCCATTGGACGGGCTAAAGTTCTATAACGCGCTCGATCCGGCTCAGGTGGGTACCTATGTGGAGGGTTCCCTCAAGGTCAACGGTAGTGCGGTGACACCTGAGAGTGGCAGCACGAACACGCTGAACTATACCTTCCCTGGGGGCTTCGGTGACAAGGCGATTGTCACCTTCAAGACGTGGATTCCCAAGGCCAAGTATTACACTGAGTATAACAGCGGCAATAATGGGTATCAGACTGTTACCAATACCGCGGACTTGAGAGATGCGTCGGATAGCAAGCTGCTCTCCGCGAATACATGGCGCGTCGCCTTCAAGCCTGACTGGATTCAGAAGAGCGGCACATTGGACAAGCGGTCAAGTTCTACAGACCCGCGCACCATGACATGGACGATTGATGTCAACAAGAACTACAGCAAGCAGGGTCTGAAGGACTTCACGATCACCGATGCCCTGCCGACCGGGCTGACCTGGAAATCTGCTGCATGGCAGTCATGGGACATTGCCAAGAAGGACTGGTCGGCAGCAACAACGCCGATTACTCCCGATGCAAACAGTGTATATTCTTTCGGAGAGGTAAACGCCCCGATCCGACTGATCATTGTATCTGAAGTTACGGGCAGCACTACGGGCTTCACCAACAAGGCCACGGCCCAGTGGAAGCTGGATGTTAATACCGTGCAGGACAATGATCAAGCTACAGTGTGGGATACCGCCGTTGTCACCATTGGCGCCCATACCTTGACAAAGAGCGTAGGATCCGGTGAAACCCTTGCCTTGGGCACATTGCCGTGGAAGGTTACCCTCACGCCTCAGGAGGCCCTTCCGGACGGTGCGGTGTACGATCTACTGGTGTATGGGGATGCGAGCTCCATCGACTTAACCAAGGTTACTGCCAGTCCAGAGCTTGATCCTTCAATCCTGAACCAGCTGAAGGGTAACAGTAGAGAGAATTACTACCAGCGCTTTCAGACAGGTTCCTTTCAGTCGAGTGACGGTTTAACGCATCAGGTATACACCGTTTCACAGGATGGGAAGCCTGTCGCCGACCTGCTTCAGGTCACCGGATACAATACCGATAAGCCTGCTTCGTTCACATACACTTCCCTGATGACACAGTGGGAGCACTTTGCAGCGAATAGAAGCACAGATCATTATAATCGGGCGGTCCTGTTTGAAGGTACAACTCGAACAATTGATTCAACTAGACCTTCTATCCGGTTTAACGGCGGCATGTTTGCGAAAGAGATGCTCTTTGCGTCAACTCCGGAGGGGACGTCTCTTAGTCCCTCGAATGTCAACCACTATATCCGAAACGACGCTAACGCTGCCTATACACTGGCAGCTTACGATCAGGTAACCAAGACGGTGACCTTCCGACTATCGTTTAATATGAATGGTCTGAAGACCGAGGAGATGGCAAAGGATGGTGGCAATCATGTTGCCAGTGACATCAGACTCATAGATACCCTCCCCGAGGGCTGGGAATTTGTACCCTATTCGGAGGGGCAGGACTTTGCGATTTACAAGGGAACCCGGGCAGACTATGGAGCAACTGCTAGCGCAACGACGTTGATCTCCGACCCAAGTGATCTCGTGAGCTTCTCTGCCGCAGGGAACATAGGTACTTTTTCCTTTACGAAGCTGGAAAGTCCCTATGTAGTTCTGGTTAAGGCAAGACCTAGCGAGGAGACCCTGCGTCAGTATTTTGATACCGGTGAGTCAAGGCAAGAGGTGACGAACACCGCCGAGATGAAAATCACATGGGGGGATGAGCCTAGCACAGTCGCAGCTACTCGCAAGGTCATCGTCCCGATGCAGTCGCTCAGCAAATCTGTAACGAAGCCGAACTCTGGCGTGCTGGAGTGGACGGTGAATTACACCCCGCCTTTCGAGATAAAGGATGGCGTCTATCTCCAGGACACTCTTGGAGAGGGGCTGGCGCTGCGTAAGGATGAGAAGGGGGATCTCTCGCTGAGACGCCCAGACATGGCAGTATATCGCGCCAAGCTGACCCCGAGCGGTGGACTGACGAAGGACGGTGATGCGCTGAATCTATACGATCCAAATAGTGAGGTCAAGGTGGACAGCGTCACCGAAGGAGGTACAACCCGGTTGATGTTCCGCATGACCAATCCGAATCAGCTCTACCAGTTCGTGTATCAGACTGAAGTCACCGAAGTGCCTAGTGGTGGGAAAGTGGGCAACGAGATCAAGCTGATGGGTGATGATACCCTGAAGAATATCGGTGCCAGAAGCGAACACTCGGTGGACAGCAGTGACGTGGGTGGTAGTGCGGAGACCCAAGGCAAGCTGGATCTACTGAAGGTTGATCCTAAGGGCAAGCCGCTTGGCGGCGTAATATTTACGCTCTATGAGCCAGATGGCGTCACAGAGGTCACAGGTGGAACTACAGGTGTGGACGGAAAGCTTAGTCTTTTTGCCAAAGCAGGACTTTACGTGCTCAAGCAAACGTATATTGACCCAATCACCTATCTGCCGACCACGACAGTATACCAAGTACGTGTGGCTTCTACTCCATGGAATCCGATCTGGGTGAACGGGGTAGAGGTAACTAGCACTAACCCACTGGTTGTGCCAACTCCGATATGGGTGCCCGGCAATGTGACGCTGGACACAGCGATCGAGGGGAAAGGCGCTGACCCGGATAAGGAATTTGAATACACGATTACTTTTAGCAACGGTCAGTCTTATGCCTACTCTGGCTCAAAGAGCGGCACTGTGGCTAGTGGCGACACGATTATCCTGAAGGATGGCGAGGCTATTACCATCAAGGACATCCCTGACGGTATTACCTACACTATCGTTCAGAAAGACTACACAGATGAGGGCTACACTACAGACCCGGAAAGCCTGACACGTACGGGTAGCATTGTAGCAGAGGAAACGGCCACAGCCAAATTCGTCAATAGCAAGTACCTTCCTGGCAAGCTGACGATCGGACAGACGGTCGCGGGTAATGGTGGGGACAAGGACAAGCTGTTCGAGTTCACTGTTACTTTTGCAGGCGTAGGTGCGGGTAAGACGTATACGTATACGACATCGGGTGGTGGAACGGGAACCATCGGGTCTGGTGGCAAGCTCCTCCTCAAGCATGGGGAGACAGCTGTCATCAATGGGATTCCGATGGATACAGCCTACACCATCACCGAGACGGATTATACGAGCGATGGTTACGCGACGACTTGGCCAAACTGGCAGACGACCGGCATCATTGCCGAGGAGGGCGACCATAAGGAAGAAGTCGTCAACACGAGGATGGTGTACGGCGGTCTGTTGATTGGGGAGACCGTAGAAGGCAGTGGTGCAGATAAGAATAAGGAATTTGAGTTCACTGTTCAATTCCCTGACGCTGCATCGAATGAGTCGTACAACTATACAAAGTCGGACGGCACGACGGGAACCATCCAGTCTGGCGAGACGATCACGCTCAAGCATGGACAGACTGTCGCTATTGATGTTCCAAGCGGTCACAGTTATATCGTCACCCAGACAGATTATACGGGCGAGGATTACACGGCTAACCCGGTGGATCGGACGCATAGCGGCACGATTGTAGAGAAACAGATCGCGGAGGCTCGCTTCGTCAATGCGAAGTATCTCCCTGGCCAGCTGACGCTGACGCCAGATCCTGCGGTTGTCCCAGGAAATGGTAAGACACCTTCACAGTTAACGGCAACGTTGACGGATCATGAAGGCAAGCCAGTTGCGGACACCGAAGTCATCTTTACACTGCCAGATCATACGGAAGTAAAAGCAAAGACCGATACGCAAGGCAAAGCGGTCATCCCTTATACACCGCCAAAGCTGGACACGACTACGCCTGAGGATCATCTCATCACGGCGAGGGTAGACAGCCCGACGGAAGGGAAGTTGACTGCCGATACGAAAGTAACCACCGTACCGGCGGCAATCTTCGGAGTGCTGCGTGATAACGAAACGGGCGAAGTGCTTCCGAATGAGCGCATTGTCATTACCGATAAAACGAATGGCAACGAGCAAGAGATCATGACCGACGACCAAGGAGGATACTTCCACCCTGTGCGGTATGGCGGCGATTATACGATCAGCTTCACGACAAAGATTAAAAATACTAACGAATCGATCACTTTCACGCAAAAGGCAGAAGTTGACGGCAATGTGAAGGGCGGCGAGTTGGTTCCGGCGCACATTACGGCTGTCGGCGTCGTGCTCTTGAAGCAGCCTGATGGGCAGTCTTCACTGTTGAACAGCGAGCTTGCTGGCAAGATGCGCATTTATTTGCGAGATGCTAGCGGTAAATATGTTACAGAGAACGGCGCTCCGAAAGCATTTGACTTGCAACCGAACGGCGCATTCTCGGCGGAAGGCTTGTCTGCGGAGAAGTACACGATGGAAGTGCGTTACGAAGTTGCGCCAGGCAAAGAGCTGACGATTCAGAAGGCTGAACTGGACGTGAAGGCGAATGGGGAATTGAATATTTCTCAGGAGCTGGTTGACCCGTATGGCACTGTTTACGATGCAAACAAGGGGATCAATACAGGGCAAATCGAGGGAGCAACGGTAACGTTGTACTATGCGGATACGGAGAGGAACAGATTGAAGGGAATCGAGCCGGGCACGAAAGTAACCTTGCCTGCGGTTCCAGGCTTCCCACCGCACGACAACAAGAGCCCGGAGCAGGACAGCGACGCAGCTGGCTTCTATGCGTATATGGTATTCCCGGAAACGGATTACTATCTGGTTGTAACGAAGCCCGGATATGAGACGTACACGAGTGAAACGATCTCTGTCGATTTCGAGATCGTAAAACACGACGTACCGATGAAGCCGATTAGTTCCGGCGGTGGCGGTGGCGGTACTGTTCCTGTAGACCCTGAGCCTGAACCGACGACTCCCGGACCCGAGCCAAGCAAACCCGAGCCAGAAAATCCTGTGCCCGGCAGTGGCAATGGCGGAAGCAACAACGGTAACAGCGGAACCGATAATGGTAAAGGTGGAAGCAACACCGATAACGTCGGAACTGACAGCGGCAACGCTGGAAGCAACACCGATAATGTCGGAACTGACAGCGGCAACGCTGGAAGCAACACCGACAACGTCGGGACTGACAGCGGCAACGCTGGAACTGACAACGACAACGTCGAAACTGACAATAGCAACGGCGAAGCTGTCGACAGCAATACTGGGGTCAGTAACGTCGGTAATGTATCTGATGGTGGGCAAGATGTGACTGGTAACGTCAAAAAAGGAACTAGCAATGTCAGCAATGAGCTGGACGATGTCCCGGCAACAGGAGATAGCAGTGTATCGCCAATCTTCTACATGCTATTGGCGCTGATGTCCATCATCACAATCGGTTTCTGTCTACTCAGTAGCAAGAGGAAGCAACACATTCAATAATCGGAGAGGCGGTAAGAAATGAGTAAAATGAAAAAAATTCTTATCGCCGTATCCGTCCTCGTGTTGGTATTCTCTCTAGCCAATCTTGCGAAAACGCTCGTGGAGGCTTACGCCGAGCAACAGAAGATCGAGGAGCTGACGAACGTCTGGAGTAGAGAATCGGACAGAGGCGGAGGGAAGTCTTTTCCCTCCACTTTGCTCGCGAAAGCGAATGAGCCTGTCGTGCTTCCCGAATTTCGAGAGCTTTACGAGAGAAATCCAGACATCGTCGGTTGGCTTCAGATCGACGGTACCCGTATTGAGTATCCAGTCATGCAGAATACACAGGATTCCCAGTACTATCTCAATCACGATTTTGATCGAAAAGACAGCAAAGGCGGGCTTCCTTTCTTGGACGAGCACAGCCGGATCAACGGTTCCGATATTTTATTGATTCACGGTCACCATATGAAAAGCGGCTGGATGTTCAAAGATCTTATGAAGTACAAGAAAGAAAGCTTCTATAAGGAGCATGCTACCTTCCAATTCAACACGCTTTACGAAAAGGATGAGTATGAGATTGTTGCCGTTATTCTGTCAGAGGTGTATCGAAAATCGGACGACGTGTTTAAATACTACCAGATTGAGAATGTCGATACGCCAGCCGAGTTCGATTCGTATGTTCAGAGCATTAAGAAGCTTGCTCTTTATGACACGGGCGTAACCGCCCAGTATGGCGATAAGCTTATTGTATTGTCAACGTGTGAGTACTCAACCGACAACGGCCGCTTAGCGGTGGTTGCCCGGAAGATTACATGACGATGCTGTAATGAGGAGTCAAGCGCTTCATGATGTGTTCTCCCATGGAGGACGCGTAGCCTGTAGACGACAGTTCCTTTAGGGACAGGTCTACAGGCTTTTTTATTTATCAGGATGCTTTACAGACCAGCTCAGAAGCTAGTGGGATGCTGTTCTGTATTTTAGATGTTGTGCTAAACTTTTAAGTTAGTCCCCATGCCACCTAATTTCTCATTCTCGACACATAAGGATACAGTGGATCTCTCAATTGGAATTCATACGTTGTACCATCTACAATACCTACAACCTGCTGGCTATCATAAAGGTCCAACATGAACCCAGCCATTTCTCTCGCCGTATGATACTTTGGAATCGAGCCTTTATATTGAAACTCATCTACATCCAGAGAGCGCTGGGCGAACTCGGTCTCTGTGGCAGCAGGTGCCAGAACCTTCGCCTGCAAGGCTGCTCCTTTTCCCCTCAATTCCTGTGCGAGCCCTTCAGTAAAGGCACTTACATAAAATTTTGTCGCGCAGTAGGTCACGGCATCAGCCACGATCACGTATCCACCACCTGAGGATACATTGATGAGCTGCGTTCCTTCCACCTCGGCATAATCTCGTACGTACAGAGAAGATAGAACTGTAAGCGCCTCGATATTCAAGTGAAGCATCGTCTCGATCTTATCCAGCTTTTGCTCCCCTACAGAAGCAAAATTCCCGAAGCCCGCATTGTTAATCCAAGTCTCTATCTGATAATCCCGGAGGCCTTCATAGAATTCATGTACGTTCGCTGTGACGGATAAATCAACAGTACGAATGATCACGTCCAGCTCCGGGTTCATGTCTGCCACGGTTGCCTTTAACTGCTCCAATTCTTCTGTTCGGCGTGCTGCGATGATCAAGTTCTTGCCGCGTGCTGCAAACGCAAGAGCTGATTCATATCCGATGCCTGAGCTAGCACCTGTAATCACGGTATATTTCATCTGAATGCCTCCCGAATGTATTTATTTTCATGGATTGTAAATAAGCAATGAGTTCACTATACTGGTTAGAGTGAACTCTAAGTCAAGAAAAAATTCAGCGAGGTTGATGTCTCTTGTATACTATTGGCGAAGTGGCCGAAAAATTAGGAATAAGCGCACATACACTGCGGTACTACGAGAAGGAAAAGATCATTATACCTGACCGGGATGCCAGCGGAGACAGACGATATCAGGACTCACATCTGAAGTGGCTGCAATTTGTAATTAAGCTAAAAGAGACGCAAATGCCCATCGCAACAATTAAGGAGTATGCTGCACTTGTGCTGGAAGGAGAGCATACGTCAGAGGAGAGACTAGGCTTATTAGAGGAGCACAGACAAGCAATTAAGCAGCAGATGAAGACTTTACAGGCTGCAGATGAGATGCTTGAGCATAAGATCTCCGCTTACAAGACCTTTATAACGAATAAGATGAGATAGCAGGCCATGCCCATCAAGCGATGATTGCCCCATTCGCACAAGCAGTTAGCCCGTCCCTGGCGTACACTGAAGTATCAATCAGTGAGCGAGGTGATTACTCATGGCACAATCCAAAGCGATCCGTGCGCGGGCCAAGAAGCTTCAGGGCCGTCCGGTCTGCATCACCCTGCACAGCGGAGAGACCTACGTCGGCTATATTACCGATGTGAATTCCGGTGGGTTGGTGCTTGCCAGCGCTGGGACCCCTACAGAGGCGTCCTCCACAAAGCAAGGCTCCCGTTCTACCAAAGGTAAGGCGGGTTCACAGGCAACAGGTGCCCGTCGCAGCAAGGGAAAACGCAGTGCGCGCAGACCATCTGCCCGTTCGCGCTCCCGTAGGCCAGATGCCAAGGTGTCGGCATTCCTTCCCATGATGGGTTCGCTATTCGGTGGTCTGGGCGGAGCTGGCGGCGCCGCAGCGGGTGCAGGAGGGCTGGGTGGCATGCTCGGTAGCGGCATGCGACTGTTCAGCATGATTCAGAGATTTGTCCCTGTCGTGAAGATGGGCTACGGCATGATCCAGTCGATTCGCCCGTTTCTCGGTGCCGTTCAGGGCTTCATGGCCCCGGCTACTCCAGCAGCACAGGATGAGGATTAGACTGTCCATCCATACGAAATTCGAGCTCCCTCGGCCTTGTCGAAGGGGGCTATTCGTGATGCATGCAGCGTCTATTCAGTGTGGCGCTGTTTGCGGTCCTCATTGAAGGACAATCAGCAGGTCGTGCTAGGCTTGTCCTCTTCCAAGCTGGGAGAGCTGGAGCGCAAGGAGGATGTATCGAGGAAGCGAAGCAATATGTGGATCTGAATCGGATCTGCCTAAGCTCACAATGCGGATTTGCCTCCACCGAGGAAGGCAACCATCTGACCGAGGAGCAACAAATGCGCAAGCTTGCCTTTATTAAGGAGATTGCCGAAGAGATATGGAATTCACTCAGAACTAGAGCAGTCCAATAATAGTGCAGCAATCCCGAACAACAAGCTTCATAGCGGTCGAGCGGACTCCCGCTTGCAGCGACTCTATATTTACACTGAGTCTGGTCCAGTTGTAGCTTTTTAAGAAGCTACAACTGGATCATTGTCACTCAAGTAACAGCTATACGGTTCAGTCCTCCGTATGGCTATTGTGCATCCCATGGAGAAAGGTCATCCCCAGCAGCGAGCAGATATGAGGAGGATTTTGGGTGGAGGGCACAGGAGCATCGACATGTACCGAAGAAATAATTGATAGCTTAGGTTGGTATATTACGTAGATACGTAAGCTTTGGGATTTCCCACCCTCAGTACCTTGGCCTGCCCGGATAGCAGCTCCCTATCGCTTACAATCCAGGTGTGGCCCCTCGAATTCCTCCTGCGAATCGCGAGAAAGTTGGAGGTGCTTCCTGAGTATATTCGGTATCCCCTGGCCTTGCTATTGCGGAACAGTCTGATGCACTCTCCTCGATTTTGATCCGGGAAGCCCACCTGACTCAGCACATGGCGTGAGGCGAGCAGAGTGGCGCCCTGGACGAGGGAGACATATTGATTCGCTTGGTCAGGGTAACGAAGCAGGAGAAGCCCCTTCCCACCCAAATACATATAGTGGGCACGCTTCCCTACAATATCAGCCTTGGTCTTCAGCAGGGTCCGTACACTCTCCGTCAAATAACCCGCGGCATAATAATCGTCATCATCGAATTTGGCAATCAGGCTGTACCGGGCTCGCGCAACCCCATAATTTAGGCAGCGTCCAAGTGATACCCGCCCCGGCAAGCTATAGACGCGTACATTCTTATAAGGCATTGCGGCCGTTCTATACTCATCTACCTGTAGCTGATCATGATTCAAGATGATAATGAGCTCTTTCTTCTTATAATTCTGTCTGTTGTAATTACGGAGAAGGGCCCGCATGCATTGCCGACGTTTGGTACACACGATGATTGATACCCCGTTCCGAGAATGGGAAATAGCTGAGTTGGCCATCACGATACGCCCTTTGGCTTTTTCTGTACGAATTTCTTGTAATTCCGCACGGATCGTATCCGTTGGCTGGCGGAGATCAGCTCCTGGTCACTGATGATCCAGGTGTGATGTGCTGAGTTCTTACGGCGTATCGCTAGAAAGTTATGTCGACCGGCAGAATAGACCCTGTACCCTTTCTGTCTACTTCGTATACAGAACTGATCATCTTCACCTACGCTGCGATTGGGAAAGTGAACGTTACGCAATACCTGGCGCTTGATGACAAGTGTTGCACCGGGGATAACCTTTACAGGCCGATGCTCATCCTTCGCGAAGCGCAATATCAGTGACTTGGAGCCTCGTAAATACATATAATGAGCTCGTTTTCCAATGACATCGGCATTGGTTTTTTGGAAGGTTAGCAAGCTGTCTGTTAAATAGTAGGGGGCATAGTAGTCATCGTCATCGAATTTGGCAATGTAGCTATACTTGGCTTTCTTAACGGCATGATTCAGACAAGCGCCGAGCGAGTGATGCTGTGGAGCACGATACACGTGAATGTTACGAAGCTTTTTAGCCATGCTCTTATAAGGCGCCAGTGGGATGGAGTCGTTGTTGACAATAATAATTAGCTCTTTCTTGGAATGGCGCTGACGACTATAATTCTGAAGTAGATTTTTGATAAAGCCCCTGCGATTCGTGCAGGAAATAATAGATACTCCTTGCTGGGTGATAGAGTTTCTTGGGCTGACCCCCATGATATCGCTCCCCTTATTCGTGATAATTGAAGCTAGTTCTCTCTAAACTATGTAATTAGTAGCTATGGGGAACGGCCAATTCACTAAATGGAGAATGAGCACATCAACCAGCCAAGGAGCTGTAGTGATTGAAAGAGCAAATGGTAGTGAGGGCTTGATGCTAGGATGAAATTTCTATTTCGCCGATTGAACTTTTTGTCGCTCACAATACTCTTATAGGGGAATGAGGTGAGGAGATGAAGGTCGCCCGAGGGGTCAGACAAGCACAAAAAGGGAATAAAGAAGCCTTGCTCCAATTGATTCTAGCCAATAAGGATGCCTATTACAGACTGGCATTATCTTATATGGGGAATGAGCATGATGCGATGGATGCCTTAGAAGAGATGATCATCATCTTGTACGAGAAGATTCACCAATTGAGAAAGGTGGATTCATTCGACAGCTGGAGTCGAACCATTCTGGTGAATCATTGCAGAGCTATGCTCAAGAGGCGTAACAAGACCATTCTGATTGATGAGTGGCAGGGTGACAACGTCAGGGATCGCGATGCAGCGGGTATCCAGGATCCGTATGAACAGCAGGATCAGAACATGGACATCCGCCGTTCGCTGGAGCGGGTGAATCCCGATCAGAAGGAAGCGATTGAGCTCAGATATTTTCACGATCTGGATTATGAAGCTATCGCTAGGATCACGAATGTATCGGTAGGAACGGTGAAATCCAGGGTGTTCAATGGCTTGAAAAAGCTCAAGAAATGGTACGGGGGTGAATCAGATGAAACGAATTGAAGAACTACTAGCCGATGAGCGAGAGCGGATAACTGCTTTACAAGCACCTGAGGAGCTGGAGGGAAGACTTCGGCAGGCGCTGGATCGGACTCCTGACAGGAGGCGGCGCAGCAAGGCTTCAAGATGGGCGATTGCAGTAGCGATAGCAGCTATAGTGATATCGGTTGGTGGCTACAACTATGAAGCCTTTGCTTACTACGGCCAAAGAATCCTCGGATTCGATGCGGTCATGACAGGCACGTTAAAGAAAGTAAATGCTGCTGGCATGGGACAAACGGTTGATCAGCATGTCGTTCTGCAGGATGGCACGGAGCTTGTTGTAAGCGGCCTAATGGCCGATGCCAATCAATTGATTTTGTACTACTCTCTTCGCAATCCTGATGGTATTGCCAAGCAGACGCAGGATTCTTTTCGACTATCCCAGCTGACGGGCTTCTTAACAGACTCCTACATGGGCTGGGGAACGACGACGATCAATGACGAACAGACAGAGCTGATTGGTCTCGCCGGCTTTGATTCGGTCAATGCATTCGCCAAGCAACTGACGCTGCATTACGCTGAGCAGACAGATGATCAGCATATGAGGATGGGCAGCCTAACCTTTCCTTACCATCCGAAGCAAGCCATCCAGACACAGGTGCAGCAGGCGATTAAGACCAGAATTGCCGTCGATCAGGGAGCCATTACATTCGGGTCCATTACAGCAACACCGCTCTCCACCGTCGTCAAGGGGACTTGGAATGTGAAGGAGCTGGACCGGGTTCGTCAGCCATTTGAGGGCATAGAGCTGCTCGCCAATGGCATGCCTGTCTCGATGGAAGGAAGCGGGGTTAGCAACTCTGTACGCGGAAGAACGTTCGAGCTTCGTTATGATACTTTGCCTAAGGATCTGGAGACGCTGCAATTGGTTGTCAGGACGTTCTCAGGCTATGAGAGGACTGACGCGGAGGTCAACCTGACACATGGATCGCAGACTGACGTGCAGGCTGACAGGCCCATATCTGTGGGCGGCAAGGAGCTATGGATTAAGCAGGTTAAGACGACCGATGAAGGAACAGAGATCACACTGGCGACCGAAGACGATGTTCTCCTGAATGGGGTGACCCTGGAGACGATGGAAGGAACGACGGAACTGCGCACGACCATAGGCCAAACCGAGGCGAAGGGGAAGGATGGAGAGCTTCTCAAGGAACGCACGCTGTTGTTCGACACGAGCGGGCAGCCGAAGACGTTGCATATTGAAGGGATTCATTATAGAAAAACGTACGACAAGACGGCAGACATTCCACTCGATTGACGGAAGGCGATGCTACCTTATACCTCCACATAATCACTACTTTGCCTCGGCAGGTATACATGCAGCTTCCTACTTCGCCGTAGCTGCATAATATAAGATAGATCACAGAGGTAATAGATAGAGAGAGTATGCAGCAAAAATAAGTGTACGGTCGATAATGGAGAGTTCTGCTATAATGGCGGCAGGAGGGAATAGAATATGCACACGTTAGAGAGCTTGATGAAGCAATTAGAACAGCTGGGCATTGACAGCCAAGGTACGCTGTTGGTCCATTCATCCCTGAAAAGCATGGGTCCGGTCGAAGGCGGCGCGGATACCGTATTAGATGCATATACTGCATATATGAAGGATGGCTTGTTGGTGCTGCCTACCCATACATGGTCCTATATCAAAGCGGACAACCCTAGATTTTACGTAGATCAATCCCCATCCTGTATTGGCATTCTGCCAGAGCTTTTTCGTAACAGACCAGGTGTAGTCCGCTCTTGGCATCCTACGCACTCGGTAGCTGCATTGGGGCAGGATGCGGTAGAGTTCACCAAGGACGATCACCTCTTCGACACGCCTTGCGCCAGAGGCTCGGCCTGGGGGAAGCTGCTTGACCGAAAGGCGACCATATTGCTGGTGGGAGTCGACTTAAGACGCAATACCTTCATCCACGGTGTCGAGGAGTGGGCCGACATCCCGGGGCGACTAACAGATGTTCATGAAATGCTATACACCGTGCTGCCTGATGGAACGGAGATCCCCGTGCCTTCCCGAAGACATTGGGGATTGTCGTGGTCCGAGCATTTCTGGAAGGTTGATGAGGTCCTTGAGAATAGAGGCGCGATGCGCAAGGGGCAGATAGGTGACGCAGTGGTCCGAGTATGTGATGCAGCGGCCGTTGCCGAGGTGATTACCGAGATGCTGGCGGACAACCCTGAGTTATTTTCGGATAATAACCCCTTGCTATAAGTGAGTGAACCGGTGAGGAGATTCGTATCGCTGTATTTGTGCACAGTGTATCGGTGCAAAAAAAGAGGTTCCCCTGTTGTCATCAGGATGGGTGATGATAGGGGGCCTTTTTAAGTTGCCGTATCAACTGACTAATCAGTTATAAGCTGTGTCTTATTGTCCAAAGGGTCAAATCTACATGGGTCTACTTAATCTGAAAAAGGGTCGGAGAGTATAGAGCCACTTAACAAGCTGTGAATAGTCGGCGAAATATTGACGGCAGATTCGATCCATGTTATAAATCACATATATTCAGTCAAAGGAGGCTCGCCATCCATGCTACATTCTGTACGTATTCGATAGGCTGGCAATAAAAAAGCTGATTTTTCTCCACGTCATGTGGGCTTTTTTGAGCTGCTTATGATTACGTATGTAGAACATGGATGTGATGGGAATAGCTTGTTGAGCTATGCCTTTATTCGGGTTGTTCTCTCTCGTGATCGGTGCAGGTCAAAGTTCGCAGAAGTGGACGGGGATCTGTATTTTTTATTGCCTAAAAACAAGGAACCAATAAAAAATACAGGGAGAGAATCAAATATGAGAGAACATCACTGGAAGCGAAATTTCTTTATGATATGGGCAGGGCAGGCTATCTCGCTGATTACTAGTTCGGCTCTGCAAATGGCTATCATCTGGTATTTAACAGATACCACAGGGTCTGCGCTGGTGCTGTCGATAGCTACGCTGGTGGGCTTCTTGCCCCAGGCTGTCCTTGGGACCATGATTGGTGTCTTGGTGGACCGCTGGAATCGAAAGTGGGTGATGATGGGCGCAGACCTTCTTGTGGCAGCCGCAGGTGTTGTCCTGACGGTAATCGTGCTCACGGTTGAGCTGCCCATTTGGGTCGTGATGCTGGTGCTATTCATCCGCAGTGTTGGGACTGCATTTCATACACCTGCTCTGGGCGCAGTGACACCGTTGCTGGTTCCGGAGGAACAATTAACGAGGTGTGCAGGCTATACCCAATCTGTCCAATCGCTGAGCTTCATAGTAAGCCCGGCGCTGGGGGCGGTGCTATATGCTGCATGGGATCTGTCAGCCATTATTGCCCTTGATGTGGCAGGGGCACTGATCGCCTGTACGATGGTCATGCTCGTTCGGATTCCAACACCAGACATGTCGATGAATCAGGGTGCTAGCAGTAGCTTGATTGAGGAATTCAAGGAAGGGTATTACGCCCTGCGAGCATCGAGGGGATTGTTCTCATTGCTCTGGATTGGCGCGCTATATGCCTTGGTATTTATGCCGATCAATGCCCTATTTCCTCTCATGAGCATGGGTTACTTTGGGGGTACAGCCACACATGCTTCCATCGTAGAGATCGTCTTCGCCAGTGGCATGCTGATGGGTGGCATGCTGCTGGGGGTGTGGGGGGGATTCAGGAGCCGTGCATGGAGCATCACGCTCTCGGTTGCCTTGATGGGCATTGCCTTGCTCATTTCGGGGTGGCTTCCTACGGATGGATTTCTGATGTTCGCCATATGCAGCGCGCTTATGGGCTTTACGAGTCCGTTCTATAGTGGTGTACAGACGGCGCTCATTCAGGAACACATCCAACCGATGTACCTGGGGCGGGTGTTCGGGCTTATGGGTAGTCTGGCCTCCTTTGCCATGCCAGTCGGGCTGGTCATGTCGGGTATCTTTGCGGATCAGATTGGTATTGAAATGTGGTTCAGACTTTCCGGGGCTTGTATCTTAGTCCTTGCACTCGCGTGTGTAGCCCTGCCATCTGTGCGCAGCTTGAAATAAAATAGATCGACCGCTTCTCAGTAAATATCGAGGAGAGTGTAGGGTGGGAAGTGATGAAAGGGGCTGCTTGAGCGGCTCCTTTCGTTGTATGCCCGATTATAATTTCCTCTCCATATCCGTCATAGGTTGGTCGAACTGCCATTGTGTGGGCTAGCTCATGCTTGTAGCAGTATGATAAGATGTGGTTTATAACCATGAACGTAGAAGGAACAGGCCCTTTTCAGGTCTTATTAGCGTAATGGCATACAATTGCAAGTCATCGTAGTTGTCTGGCTCAAGAAGGAGAAAGATGTGTGGATCCATTAGTATGGTACGATCTCTTTTTGTTCCTTGTATTACTGATTTTATTTATTTACGTGTTTGCTACGGTTAGGATTACGAACTTACATAAGGTGTATTTCATTTTCCATTTCTTTATGATGCTCTGGCCTCTAGGCCAAATGGCCACAGATCTGACGGATGATCTGTGGTTACAGCTATTGTATGTGACCCTGTCCTTTGTGGCCCTAGCCTTCCTGGGAGGGGGCTGGCTCCTGCTTACGGTCTTTCTCGCCGGTCACGCAGGGCGAATAGGCCTTCGAAAAGCTTATCTGCTGTTCTCTCCAGCGCTGATCGCAGCCGTGGGAGTGGTATGGAACCCGAATCATGTGTTCGTGGCTCCCTTGGAAGGGGGGTATATTCAACGCGAGTATGGACCATGGTTCTGGGTGGTCATCGCTATTCTGGTCGGTTACCTGCTGGCATCTCTCTTGGTGCTGTTTCGTACTCTGCTGTCGCCCAGCACATCCGCAACGAATAGGATACAGGTGAAGATTATGCTATGGGGAATCCTGGTTCTAGCCGTATTTGCCAGCATTGATGCCCTTCTGAATGTCGTGCTAAGCGAGTGGCTACCGATCATCCCTGGCTTTACTTCTCTCGGGATTGTATTGTCAGATCTATTTTTCATCTATGTCATCAAAAAATACAATATGTTCGATCTCGTCTCCATCGCTCACGAGGACGTGATTAATACCATCCCCTATGGAATTCTTGTGCTAGATGACCGTGAATTCATCATGGAAGTGAACAAGGCTTTGCCCTTCTTCATTGAGCTGCATGTCGGTGATTATTTGGATATGGAAGCACTTCTGAGCTCCGTGCGGGTGGAGGGCAATAGCGAGAGGTTCCTTGAGCACTATAAGCAAAGGAATCTTGCCATGTCGCAAATTGAGATCCTCGTGGAGCGCGATAGTGTTCGTCATTTTATACTGCAGGCGTCAACGATTGTGGATGCTTATGGTATGCCAATGGGCCGTATTCTTACTTTTCAGGATGTCTCGCAAGAGCGTTTCCTGGTGGAGGAGATGAACCGGAAAAATCGCATGCTGCAAGAACGGAATCATTCCCTCGACCGTACTCGTCTTGAGCTATCCCGAGCCAATCGGCAGCTAGAAGAACTGGTGCTTACTGATAGTCTGACGGACTGCTACAATCGCCGCTATCTGACCCAGCATCTGACCCATGAAGTGATGAGCAATATTCAGTATCGGATTCCGTTCTCCCTGATTCTCTTTGACATTGATTTCTTCAAATATATTAACGATCACTACGGACATGTCATCGGTGATGAGGTGCTGTATCGCACAGCTCAGATCGTCAAGGAGTCGATACGTAGTACGGATATTCTGGCCCGCTATGGAGGAGAAGAATTCATGATCTATCTCCCTCATACAAGACGACAACTGGCGGGGCAACTCGCGGAGCTTGTCAGATCGTCAGCCGAGACGAATCATATTGTCGTGGAGCATGGCCGTGAGCCGGTATCCATTACGATCAGTATGGGCATTCTGTCGGTCGAGGATTTTAAGGATGAACGTGTGCCTGATGATCCAGAGGAGTACTTGATACAGCTGTTCGCAGCGGTAGACAAGGCTCTGTACCAAGCCAAGCAAAATGGGCGCAACCGGATCGAGCTGGCCAGCTTCCAGCAAGCTTCGTTTAACTGAGGAGATGTACTATCTCTGGGTAAATGAGTGAGGGAAAATAGCTGTACATTGGGAGTTGGATAAAGGAAGCCCTAAAGAGCGCATCCTGAATGGTTGATAGTATGTTAGATGAGCTGACGAGGATTGTCTCCGTGTCAGCTCATTTGTTGAAGGATCGTATTTCACGAAAGTCAGGGGATAGCTGGAAATCCTTTTTACGGATGCATCCACTCCAGTTGAGTGTGTATCCTTCCCCCCAATCGTACTCGCCCTATGCCAAGGGTGAATTCATTCGGCGTGTTCATTTTTCACCATAGCCGACAGCTCCCCTGTGAACACCTTCTCCTGCTGAGCATTGAACGTGGACATTCTCACGGTGACGATGCCTGTCTGATTACGCCATTTCTTCAGCTCTACGACCTCTACAACAGCATGCAGCTCGTCACCCGGATAGACGGGCCGTATGAATTTCACATGGTTCATAGCGGTCCCCGCAATGATGTCCTCACCGTAACTCCCTGTCTCAATCCATAGCTTAAATGAGATCGCGAGGGTCTGAATGCCCGATGCGATGATGCCCTGGAATCTGCCTTGTTCCGCCTTCGCTTTATCCAGGTGCATGTATTGTGGATCGTATTCGGCGGCAAATCGGGAAATGTCGTCCTCGCTCAAGGTAATTGCCTTGGTGGTAAACATCTGGCCGATATAAAATTCATGAAACTGCATGCCGACACTCCTCTTCAAATAAATACTTATACTGCTTACATCTATGATTCCCTTTTTTCCTCGAGTGTTCCTGTATAAGGCAGAGCAGATATGAAATCAAGCATATCATTAGACAATATCTATTATGAGGCATGCGTCGTGAATGTGGAGAAGGAGCCGTTGGCATAAGTAGCCTGGCTCCTTCCGTGTTATGGTTAATGTATACTATTGCAGGGCATTCTTAATGTCAGCCCAAGTAGCGTTCAGTTGCTCCTCGACGGACATGTCCACGTACTGTAGACTCAGGCTATATCCTGCGTCTGTTGTTGCTTTCAGGAATAGAGTAATCTTGGTGCCATCCATAATCCATTCGCTAGTTAGGCGACCGTCAGCAGCATAGCGTGCGACATACTGACTGATATTATTCGGATTTGGGGCACTTGAGCCAGCTACGGGTTGTCCATACTCTGCAGTTATACTACTAAACATCCCCGCATAAAAGCTAATTAGTTCACCTGGATCATAGTCGGGAATGACAGGGGTAAGTACAACGGCAGCGAGTTTGTTCTTGTAAAAGATATATAACTCTTCAGTTGCTCCAGCCTCTAGCGAATCCTGATACATGAGAAGACGAATGTCGCCTTGTCCACCTTCATCCACCAGCTGCTTCTGAGCAGAATTCGCCTTAAATTCCTCCTGACTGATGGACCAAGGTATGTTGATGCTGCTCGATGCTGGCTTATCTCCAATCCATGCAAAGCCCTGCGCGCTATCGAGGCCAACCGTCTTGCCAGTCAAGCTCCGAATTGCTGATAGCGGAATGTAGGTCGTTCCGTTCACGGTCTTGACCAATGCAGGCAATACGATCTCTGAACCGTTGATGGTGGCCTTCTTGCTGCCAGTCTTAACGATGATAGAAGAGCCAGACGTGTTCTTGGCTGTAATGGCCTTCGTCTTGCTATCTACGGTCATGGTGTAGCCTAGCTTGGTTAGTACGGCTTTCATAGGCACGAGCGTGGTGTTATTTTCCACAATGACTGAAGGTTGTCCGGTTATCGCCTTACCATCGATGTGGAGAGTGTACTTTACGGAAGCGGCGGAGGTCAGGGGAGTGAATGAGAACAATCCGACCAGGAGCGCCATGCACCCTATAAGTGTTATGTAAGCTATTTTTTTCATGATGACTCCTTTAGGTGTGTATTGAAAATCATAGGACATGCATCTTGAATATAACATAGCTGGTATAGAGCCATGTTCCAAAAAATACCTATACGATGAAAAAAGTACTATCAAAAAAAGAAGACCACCCAATAAGGGGCGGCCCGGATGAAGTTTCTTCTATGTTACTTTGTTCCACAGCATTTTGGAAGCCAGAGGCTGATCTGTATCTGCAACAATACCTTCAATAAAACTTTCCAAGCCTTCAAGTACACTAGCCCTCTAGCAAAGACATTTGTTCCTTCATATATCGGGTACCGTGAACGCTGTTCTTGGGACTAACCTGCTCGATGCGAGTCAGGTCCTCGGCTGTTAGTTCTACGTCCACAGAGGCAGCATTTTCTTCAAGGTATTTCATGCGTTTGGTTCCTGGAATAGGCAGCGCACCGTTGAATATGGTCCATGCCAGGGCCAGCTGCGAAGGAGTACAGTTCTTCTCGTCGGCGATTTCCTTAATCTTATCAACGATCTCAACGTTCTTCTTGAAGTTGTCTCCTTGGAATCGAGGCATGTACCTGCGAAGATCATGGGGAGCCAAGTCCTCAAAGGTACGGAGCTCTCCAGAAATAAAGCCTCTGCTTAGTGGACTGTAAGCGACATGCGTAATTCCCAGCTCCCTCGTTGTCGGGAGAATCTCGTCTTCAATATCCCGGCTCCACAGTGAATATTCGCTCTGTAAAGCGGAGATCGGATGTGTCGCATGTGCGCGGCGAATAGTGGAGGCAGATGCTTCTGAAAGCCCAAGATAGCGAACCTTCCCAGCTCTAACTAGCGCGGCCATTGCTCCAACTGTCTCCTCGATCGGAATATTTGGGTCCACGCGGTGTTGGTAGTATAGATCAATATAATCGGTGTTCAACCGTCGCAGACTCTCATCGACAGCCTTATGCACGTAATCCGGGTGCCCACTAAGGCTTTCATAATTGGGGGTGTACGAGAACTTGGTAGCAATCACCGCCTGCGCTCGGCGTCTCTGAAGGGCTCTTCCGAGGAGCTTCTCGTTATGACCATTTCCATACACATCCGCCGTATCGATCAACGTAATGCCTAATTCCAGAGCACGATGTATCGTCTTTATAGACTGTTCGTCGTCTGTCTCCCCGTACATGCCTGGGGACATGCCCATAATACCTAGTCCAATCGAAGATACGATCAGATCACTATTTCCTAATGTTCTTGGCATCATCTCGGTATCCATCTCCGTCCGTTGGTTTATTCTGCTGCATTGCCAGCTGGTTCAAGAGCTGACTCTCCGAATGAACTCTTCCTTTTTCGATCTCTTCATAAATGGCGAGCTTGTTATTCACTGCGTCCAGAGCCTCCGCCAGCTCACGTTGACGTCGGAATAAGTCCTCCTTGTACTGGTTCAGCATAGCCTTTCTTTGCGGAATGGTGGAATCCCCGTCTAAGGCGAGATTGACCATCTGCTTCATTAAAGACATCTTCATTCCAGTTGCTCGAAAACAGGTCATCAGCTTGATCCAATCCATGTGCTCTTGTTCAAACAGGCGATGTCCATGCTTATCTCTCTTAATGAAAGGGAGTAATCCCTCCTTCTCGTAGTAGCGAATGGTATGAGCTGAGCAACCAAGCCGCTCTGAGACTTCTTTTATAGAGAATGTCATATAGATCGATCCCTTCTTCAGCTTGTAAGCAGACGTGCTCGGCTGGTTCTTGTACATCATATTCGTTAGAGCGCGCTCTAAGGCAAGCATGTATTTTTTTGGAGTATGGATGAAGTGTCGATTCGGTTCATATCGCGGTTTGATTATTGTTAGACCTCTCTTGATCAAGTACCATTATAGTAAGCTAGTTTGTCTAAAATTTATATATGTTACAGTCGTGCAGAACTTGGAGAGTAACTGCAAGGATGATTGATGCTGAATCTGATTAAATGGAAGCAGAGGGGAGGGAGACTGGATGGCCTGGTTCGAACGAATGAATGAAGCGCTGGACTATATCGAAGACCATCTTCTTACGCATGTAGACATGACGGAAGTGGCAAAGATCACTTGCTGCTCGATTTCGAGCTTTCAGCGGATGTTCTCCGCTGCTACGGATGTATCCTTGTCGGAGTATATTCGGCGCAGGAAGCTGACACTTGCAGCATTTGAGCTACAGCATAGCAGCATGAAGATTGTGGATCTTGCCCTGAAGTATGGCTATGACTCACCGGAGGCATTTACACGAGCCTTCAACATCATTCACGGGAAGACACCCTCAGCAGCGCGCGAGCAGGGTGTGACCCTCACCGCCTATCCCCGGATCTCTTTCCTACTAACCGTTAGAGGAGCTGTCGCAATGAATTACAGAATCGAATCCAAGGAAGCTTTTGTGATCTATGGCATTGAGGAAATCTTCTCGATGGAGAACGGTGAGAATCTCCGTGCGATTCCCCAGTTCTGGCAAGCTGCACATCAGGATGGACGTATTGAAAAGCTCACCCAATCCACGAATATGCTGAGCGAAGCGCCGAATGAGTTGTGTCTGGTCAATGCGATCTGTGATTACCGCTCGGTGGAGGGGGAGCAGACCTTTCCATATATGCTGTTCGCCTATAAGACCAACCGGAGTGATACGCAGGGGTACAGGGAAGTAACGGTGCCTGCCGGGACCTGGGCAATCTTCAGAACCGAGAATCACACGATGGAGAAGACAGCTGGAGCCATTCAAGACCTCATCAAGCGAGTATACACGGAGTGGCTGCCGACAGCGGACTATGAGAAGATCGACGGCTGCGATATGGAGCTGTACTATAACTGCGGCAGTGCCTGCTGGAGCGAAATCTGGATTCGAGTTCGACCCAAGTAAGTGAGACTTGAAGAAGGCACGTGCTAAGAGGATTGGAGCATGGTATGGTGCAATGAAATCGAGACCTGTATGTGCTGGATGCTGCTAGTGGAGTAGTCGGTAGAGTGCAGGAGAAATGTGATCGAGTGAAGAAGAAGTGCAGTAGCTTTTAGGAACAGTAGATTTTCGGTGAAAAAAGGCTCGGGCATTGCACAGTTGCTGGTTGCTGTGTGTGGTAATGGATGTTGGCCCACTTTATATGGAGATTCAAAGAGGAGTTCTCGGGGAGAACTCCTTTTTGAGTGGATAGAATTTATAGGTTTTGAGCGGTGTCGAACAAATCGTTCATAGAAAGAAAAACTTCAACCGCACACGGTTTGTCTTCTGTGAAAGTATGCCGATGGATGTTTTTCTTACGTGAGCTGTACTGCTGCACATAGGCAGAAGTGGCTTGTGGACCACGATTGTTGCTGTAAATTATCGTGGTACATGGTCGTCCCACAATGTCGCGGCATTGCTGTAAGGCAGCTCTTCTCCTATTATGGAGTGTACTCCGCCTGCACATGATGTCTTCCCTTGGGCACAACCAACGGTGAGCCTGAGATAGGGTCCTCAATTACGGAGCAATTCAGGCCGAAGATGTCTTTCACCAACGTGCTCGTAATGACCTGGGATGGGTGCCCCTCAGCGACGAGCCTGCCCTCATGGAGCGCGAATAGATGGTCTGCATAACGAGCAGATAAGTTAATATCATGCAGCACCATGACAATCGTAGTGCCATATTGCCGATTCAGGTCTGTGAGTAGATCTAGAATCTCCACCTGATAGGTGATATCTAGGAACGTCGTCGGTTCATCCAAAAATAAAATGTCCGTCTGCTGCGCCAGCGCCATGGCAATCCAGACGCGCTGACGCTGACCGCCGGAGAGCTCATCAATGTGATGGTTGGCGAACTGCGTGATGTTCATAATGCTCATCGCCTCGGCGACGGCTTCCGAATCCTTCTTGCTCCATCCACCGAACAGGGATTGATGCGGGAATCTGCCGCGACCGACGAGATCCGTGACCGAGATGCCCTCCGGCACAATCGGCGACTGTGGCAGAAGTCCGAGCACGCGGGCGAGCTGCCTGGGCGGAATCTTGGCGAGCGGCTTGTCATCCAGCGTAATGCTGCCAGATATCGGCTTGATCAGTCGGGCCAGCGTCTTGAGCAGCGTGGATTTACCGCAGCCGTTCGCCCCGATGATGACGCTAATCTGGTTACTCGGGATGAGCAGATCAATGCCATGGATGACGGTCTTGTTATCATAGCCTGCAACGAGCTGCTCGGCTTGAAAATGATGCGTCGGCTTCATTATAATTCTCCCTTCCGATTCATTTGGATGAGCAAGAAGATCAGATACGGTGCTCCGAGCAGCCCCGTGATGATGCCCACTGGGAACCTGTGCTCAAAAGCAAATTGTCCGATTAGATCAGATGCCAATACCAAGTTCACCCCAACGAGACCAGCGGGAATGATGTTCGAGAAGCCTACACCGACCAGCCGCTTGGCAATCGGTCCCGCCAGGAAGGAGACGAAGGCGATCGGCCCCGTCGTAGCGGTAGCGATCGCAATCATGAAGACTGCACTGACAATCAGCGTAATTCGAGTCTTGTCCGTGTCCACCCCCAGCGAAGTAGCCGCTTGCTCTCCAAGCTCCAGCATATTCAGATGTCGTCCCAGCACAATCAGGATCGGCGTGAAGATAGCTACCGTGATTACAAGTGGAGGCAGCTGCGACATTTGCGAGCCATTCAGGCTGCCTGTGAGCCAGCGGACAGCTGCTGGTACATCCTGCTCTGCACTAACCAGCATCAAATAGGAGATGAAGGCATCGAGCATAGCCTGTATAGCGATCCCGATGAGGATCAGCCGACCGATGGAGAAGGCTTTTCCTCTGGATAACATGTAAATGAATAATACCGTAGCCAGGCCAGCACCGACTGAGGCTAGAGATACGATGGCCCCGCTGGTATGGAGGACCACGATACAGAATACCGCTGCTGCACTCGATCCCGAGGTAATTCCAATCACATTCGGGTTCGCAAGGGGGTTACGCAGCATCGTCTGAAAGGTGTATCCGGCCACGCCGAAGGCGAATCCGGCGAGCAGACCTGCCAGCATTCTCGGAAGCCGTATTGTATTCACTGCGAAGGACACGCCCTTGACCTGCTCTCCGCCTAGCACCCGAATGACATCCTGTACCGGATAAATGGTGCTTCCTAGCATCAGCATGGCGCCGCATAGTGCACATGCGAGTAATGCCAAAAGACTGGTCACTACGATCCAGCGCCGTCGCCGTTGACGTCGGCCTGCCAATATAAAATCCAATGATTGAATGGTCATAATGAACGCACTTTCGCTCTCATCGCTAGGATGATTAGTATGGGAGCCCCTATAAAGGCTGTAACTACACCGACCTCCAGCTCACCAGGTCCACTGACGACCCTGCCGCCTACATCGGCTATGGTCAGGATGATCGCCCCCGCAATGGCGGACATCGGGATGACGAACCTCAGGTCGGGTCCGAGCATCAGGCGTATGACGTGTGTCGATAAGAGCCCGATAAAGCCAATCGGCCCAGCCAGTGCTGTCGTTGCACCGCACAGCAGTACACCTGCCAGTGCCGCGATGAAGCGCAGTGTGCCTGTGCGGACGCCCAGCCCGGTCGCAACCTCGTCACCCAGGGCCAGCGCATTGAGCGCGGGTACCGTCAGGATGCCGATCAGGATGCCAATGATCAGGAACGGGACAAATGTAGTAATGCCACTCCAGGTGGCAGCGCCGACGCTGCCCACCTGCCAGAACCGGAATTGGTCCATGACATAGGAGCGTGGGATCATAATGGCTGTTACCAATGAGGACAGGGCCGCACTGGTCGCAGCTCCTGCCAGAACAAGCTTAATGGGCGTGGCACCGCCACGCCCCATGGAGCCGATCCCGAATACGAAGGCTGCCGTAATGGCCGCCCCGGCTAATGCCAGCCAGATATATTGATTCGGCGTGCTGATGTGCAGAAACGCAATGCCGCATACTACGAACAAGGCTGCCCCGGTATTCACGCCCAGAATGCTCGGGTCTGCAATGGGGTTGCGGGTAACCGCCTGCATGAGCGACCCGGATACACCGAGCGCTCCGCCGCACATGAGGCTGAATACTGTACGGGAGATACGCTTGCGGACCACGTTCGCCCCGTAAGAATCGACTTCTGGACGGAATAGACCGTCGATCAGCTCATGAAATCTTACCGGCCTGGACCCGAACATCAGCGAAGCACATACGCTGATCACCAGTAAGACAAGGCATAGGATCAGCACGATCGTAAAATACTTCGGAATTCGTGAGCTTAGCTGCTGGTCATGATTCGTTACGGATGAGCTGCTCATTTCAGCTTGTCGAGAGCCCCTTGGATCAGACCGAGGTAATCATCCAGCGTATACGCGATTGCCAGAGGATTCGGGTTCCCGGCAGCGCCAAGTGGCGAATTACCGCTGATGAACACGACAGAACCTCTCTGAATGGCTGGGATTTTACCAAGCAGCGGATCAGCCTTCACCGCTTCATACAGCGCATCATCACCGTATCCGACGATGATGTCGGCATCATTCAGCGCTTCCGCATTTTCGGCACTCAGACTCAAGGAGTAGCTAGTTGGATCGGTAATTAGGCTTGTTACGCTTTCCGGATATTCCATACCGAGCTCGATCAGGAATTCACCACGCGGATCTGCTGGTGTATACAGATGCAGCTTGGACATATCCTTCGCTGAGAAGTTGACCCATACGACTTTTTTGCCTTTTAGATCCGGGTGCGCACTGGCTTTGTCCTGAACGAGCTTCTCAGTATCCTTAATGAGCTGCTCGCCTTGTGCCTTCATACCCATGCCTGTCGCATTCAGCATGACTTGCTCGCGCCATGTAGTCGCCCAAGGCTTCGTCTGATAAGGCACGACTGGAGCAATCTGGCTCAGAATGTCGTAGTCCTCCTGCGTAATTCCGGAGTAGCCTGCCAGGATCACGTCCGGCTTCGAATCGGAAATGGCTTCAAAATCCAGACCATCGGTATCTTGGTAAATATTCGGCTCTGTTACACCAAGTTCCTTGAGTTTCTCCGCTGTCCAAGGCAGCATACCGCTGTCATCCTCCACGCCGAAGTTCGCTGCGGAGAAGCCTACAGGTACAACGCCCAGTGCGAGAACGACATCCTGATTCGCCCATTGAATGGTAGCTACGCGTTCTGGCTTGCTATCAATGACCGTCTCGCCAAATGCGTGCTTGATCACGATCGGATATTGGGTGCTGTCATCTTGGGTAGCTGTCGTGTCTGTAGAAGGTGTCTGTGTATTTGCTGAATCTGTCGCATTCGTAGCTGGCGGAGGCGTCGAACTGGATGTCTGAGATCCGCAACCGGCGAGAGCCAGTGCAAGGATTGTTGCAGTGATTAGTGTCTTGAAGGGGAACTTGCGTGTTGTGTTCATATGGGTTCCTTTCCTGATCCTAAAGTGTATTTTGTACTTGAAGGGACTGGTGTGGTGGAGTGATCGGACACCTATGGAGTGGGTGTAAGGCTTCTATTATAGATGTCATGGTTCTCCGTTTCGATAATGATTATCATCGTCATTAAATATATAGGGGTATGGACGGGGTGTCAATGTGTGTGGGGAAATGGGAGGCTTGTATTAATTTGATTATCACTGTATTGATGTATACTTAAAAACACCATTCTTCATACGTGTACGAACGAACCATAAATATTCACATAACAGTGAGGATGAGCTAAGATATTAGGGGGAGAAAATGTGAGCAATAACTCTGAAGAAGTTGTTGCTATTCGTGAGTAAAGAATAAGAGGAATTTGTCCCTAGCGCCCTCAAGTCGCTTTTTATATTTAGTATTTTGCGGTTTTTTTTGCTAATTTTTGAGTTATATTCAGGAAGAAACCGATAAGAGGACACAGCTAGTTCCGCTCAGAACAGGATGCTGAACTGGGTAAAGGCTTTTTTACTTGCCATATATTCACCCTGTTCTTATTTATGTTGTTCTGCGATGATCTTAATTAAGCCTATAAAGATACATCAGGAGCTATTGTATAATTCAGTAACACTTTTTCAGAATTATAGAAATTGAATAGAAAGGGTGGAGAAATAGTGATATGCCCCTACTGTAATTTGGCTATAAATTTAGATGTTAAAGGTACAAACATCATAAATTGTACGTGGGATGATATAGACGATCATGAAGGTTCGGGATTTGAGTTAAAGCATGGTTCGTGTCCCAGTTGTGATGAATTGATTATTATATTGACTGAAGGTCGTATTCGCTTTTTTGGTAATTACAGTTCAATGATAGAGCATAGGAAAGAGTCATTAATTTATCCTAGGTCTAAATCTTTTAAATCACTTCCCGCAGAGGTTGATGGGATATATAGAAATGATTTTTTAGAAGCCTATTATGTATTGGATATCAGCCCAAAAGCAAGTGCAGCGATTAGCCGGAGGTTGTTACAGCATATTTTAAGAAATAAGTTAAATATTAAAGCTAAGGATCTAAATAAAGAGATTGAAATATTAATTGAAAGAAGCGATATTCCCTCCTACATTATTGAGTCTGTTGATGCAATTAGGAATGTTGGTAACTTTGCTGCTCACCCTATGAAAAGTTCTAGTACTGGGGAAATTTTAGATGTTGAGCAGGGTGAGGCAGAGTGGTTACTTGAAGTGTTAGAAGCATTATTTGATTTTTGCATCATTCAACCTAAAAGGTTAGAAGAAAGAAGGAATGCATTAAATAAAAAGTTACAAGAAATAGGAAAACCATTAATGAAATAGATTCTAGTTAGTATAAAGTGAGCTGGGTTTATGTTGTTTATTTACATTTGAGGAAGGTGTTTTTTTGGTGTACCTGCATAATAGAATTCTTTCATCACGAAATGATGTATCTCTTATACGTAGCTTTATCTTTGCGTAGTTTTCCTAACTGATTTTAACTGCCCCGGATTAGGGCGATCCGCTTATACATTAGGTGGAATTACAAGCTTTAAGTTGGGATATTGGAATAATTACATTTTGTATACACTAATCAATATGAGGGTGAAAATATGAATAATGTGGAGCCAATAGAAAAACTTAGCCAATTCACAGAATTTGTAGAGAGTTTACCAAAAGGATTTATATTATCTCGGGGGCAAGCACAATCATTTGAACTGTTTCCCAGTGCGTTGAGACTAGATAAAAATGATAATAGAAAATATTCGAGAGCCGCCGCACAGTTTTTTCTTAGCGAATTTAAAGTTGGCTCGCACAACTATGTTAAGTTTCCAAATGATATGAGAGATGACTATGAGTGGATGGTGTATGCACAGCATTATGGAATCCCCACAAGACTTTTAGATTTTACATATTCACATGTTATTTCTTTAATGTTTGCTGTCGAAAAGGCATTTGAAGATGAAGAGAACCTTGATGCGGAAGTTTGGTTTTTAAATCCTACCGAACTGAATAATAAGTTTGCTAATAGATCGGAGATATTAAACCTAACTAACGGGGAATCTTTTAGTTTGGATAACTACGATGGCCCTGTGGCATTTAAGTCAAGAAAGCTAAACGAAAGGATAAATGCTCAAAACGGATTGTTTATCTATTTTCAGGATAATTGCCAACCCCTAAATAAAGTGGTGAACGAAGACATCCTAAGAAGGCTTGTAATTAAGGGTGAATACAAAAAGGAAATTCTTGCCTCCTTGTATTCAATGGGTATAGGGTTTACAACGTTATATCCTGAGTTGCAGTCTGTTTCAAAAGATATAATTATGAAAAAAAGTATTAATGATTATTTAAGAGAAGGTGAATAATTTGGCAGAGTTCTCAACAGTAAACCCAAAATCGCAGGATATAGCAGTAAAAGATGTTATAAATATGATTACAAATGGATACAAGGTTCAAAATTTAGAAGATACATTTGGACTCGATGATGAATTGAGATTAGAATTAACAGACTCAATTATACTGGCGCCCGATTATCAAAGAGATTATCGAGCTTCTGTTATTGATGAAAGTTCTATCATAGAATCAGTACTTTTAGGAATTCCAATTCCACCTGTTTTTTTAGCTAATAATAGGATTAAAGGTATACAGGTATTGAATGTTGTCGATGGGCAACATAGGCTCAGGGCATTTTATAGATTTAAAGAAAATAGTTATTGTTTGACAGGATTAAAACTTCTTGAGTCTCTGAATGGAAAGCGTTTTTCCGATTTAGAGTTTAGTTTTAAAGAGAAGATACTCTCCCACAAGCTTGCGGCAATTGTATTTATTGATTTTCCTGGTATAGACTTTGAACTTGAAATTTTCAATAGATACAACAAAGGTACCAAGCCATTAACTCAACAAGAGATTAGACATGCCGTTTATAACTCAAACCTTAATAGTTATGTTAACGATTTCGCTAAAGAATTAGTTGAACGTAAGACTACAAGCCAGCTATTTAATGCTTATAATGCAACTAAGGACAGGTATCAGAAGAAAAAAGTGCAGGAAAGCATTTTTGTAATTATGAACATTCTTGAAAATGGTATTAATGAAAGTTACTATCAGTCATCTAGTTATGCAGAAGAGTATATGAAACAAAAATCTTTATTAGAGAAGG
The DNA here is from genome assembly GCF_038002385.1 of Paenibacillus sp. FSL K6-1230. Classification (NCBI taxonomy): domain Bacteria; kingdom Bacillati; phylum Bacillota; class Bacilli; order Caryophanales; family Paenibacillaceae; genus Paenibacillus; species Paenibacillus sp. FSL K6-1230. Next base: position 6,202,331 of record NZ_JBBOCK010000001.1, on the reverse strand, counting down.
AAAGTCCTTCAAGAGCGCATACAAACTTTAACTTAATCAAAGAGCGATTTGAGGAATTTAATGAAATTATTGAATTTATTGGAAACGACATAGAATTCCCCTTTTCAAGAGAGATATATGGAATTTCAAGTAGGAGCTATAAATTCCAAATATCTATTGCTATGATTTTATCTGGAATCATCAATAAATTATTAGTTAGCGGGTATAGTTTGACCGAATTAAAATCACAAACTGTTATGGAGAAATTTATAAATTATATGTCCGATGTCCTTAGAAATTCGTATTTAGAAGACCCTGAATACAATGCATCATCAACCAATGCTAAAAAGGTAAAAGAACTAGTTGATATGTTCGAGTTTTCTAAGATATTCTCGTAATGTTGTGAAAAGTCTCTTTTTGAAGATTCCTTAACAAATATTGGACAAAGAATACAATGTTCCGAGATAGAGCTGAGCTAACTCATACGGGAAGTCGTATAAGAACGCCTGGCACCGCCAGGTATGCGACACAAATCGCTTCTGAAACATGTAGCTGGCTGAATCCCAAAATACATGGGTGGCGGAACTATTACTAATCCACCTACGCCAGAGGAAGATGGCAGAGCTGGATTGGTACATTCTTTAACAAGATGGTATGCAAAGAAGCGGTCACGCTTGTTAGGGTCCATTTATAGTCAAACAAAGTGGACTCAAACGGCATTAGTGATTTTTATGCCCATGAACGACGAACATCGAAAAGCAGTGTGAGGAAAGATTCACGTACAGTTTGATGAAGAGGGGCTGAAATTTTCAGCCCTTTACTCTAGAATTAAAAGCCTTTTTAACCTGCTTATTAACTTCTATTAATATAGATAATTGTTCTTCCGTTAACTCGCTAGTAATTGCTATGAACTCATCAATAGCGGACCCCTTGTTGAATCCTCTTCCAGAAGGTTTATCTTGCGAGGTCATCAACTCATTGATTGTAACATTTAAGGCTACTAGCACTTTCTCAAATGTATCTATAGAAAAGTTTCGTTCTCCACGTTCTACTGAACCAATATATGCGTCATCCAATCCTGAAAGCTCAGCAAGCTGTTGCTGCGTTAGGCCCTTCGCCTTTCTTATCGCCCTGATCCGTTCTCCAACCGAAATCCGTAATGTCGTCATATTTACCACCTCTCCTAAAGGTTAGGAGAGTATTGATGTAATTAGCAGAGATCTAAAGGCAGTAAAATGTATTGAAAAAACTGCGAATAAGTACTATATTTGATTTATTGTACTACTTCTTTGGAGTTTCTAAAAGAAAAATATTAGATGTGAGAGGCTTTAACTTAACTCGTACTAAAGGAGGAGTCACTATTGCGAGCTTCCATCCTGAAATCATTCAAACCAGACATTATCGTTGAAATGCTGGAAATGGCTGCAGGCTTTGAAAACTGGCACAAGGTGCTGGAGACGGCAGACATCTTATACCGTTGTGCACAGTGCATTGATGAAGAGCGCAGGGCGCACTTGATCCAAGGACAACTTGCACCACATCTCCATACTGAGCGCCCAATGCTGTATTACTACGCGTATAGTCTGGAGATGAAGGGCCACGCCCATCACAAGCTAGGGAATGTCGAAGAGGCGCGTGCCTATATCGCGCTATATGAAGCGTTCGAATGGACGTATACATTGGATGATGCAGAGAAACAGGTGATACGGGAGTTCAAGCATAAGGCAAGGGTGAATCGTTTTGCTCTGGAGATCGGGACGGGGCAGATGGACCACCTTAAGGCGTATATGGATTTTCTACAAGATCATCCAGAGGAGCGAGTAAAGGGACTTACCACGATCCTGGAGGCGGCGGTGCGGTATAGGTGGGAGATTGATGAGATATTACATACATTCAGCGATTCAATAGAGGGTTCTACATTACTATATGGTTCTTATAACAACGAATACACAAACGATAATTATAGTTTACACCATCACGATTATGATGATTATTACTATTACTACCGTCGGGCCATGTATGAAGAGTGGAGAGGGCGTCCGCAGGAGGCGGTCGAGTATATTTTGCAGGCACTGCGACTGGCTCATGAGCTGGAGATGGATCGGCACTTTAAGCAATGTACGGTACAATTAGAGTGGTTACGTGAAGCGGCGACGAAGGGACAGCTCGAACTGTATCGAATTTTACTACGACAAATCGGATAAGATAGGGCAGCCCTTGAAATCGATGAATAACTATGAAATATTTGCACTGGAAGCGTATTATTGCTACCATTTTAGTAAATTGGAATATACTACATTCTTTTTTTGACAAAGTATGTAGGGAGGGATGTGACAAATGAATCCAATAAAAAATCTATTTAAGCAACTAGACTGGAAAGCGATGAATTTATCTGCATGGTTTGTACTCATTATTACATATATATATCCCATTCGATTTGTAGAAAATAAGCTCGGTGTAATAGGGTTCCCTTTTCCTTTTTTGACGGTATATGATCAGGGGTTGGGTTCCAGTTTGTTCGGCTCTTTTCATATTGATCTAGGAAGCTTGATTCTGAATATTGCAATTGTGTATTTGGTTATAACTCTACTGAGTAGGCTGTATACACGGTACAAGAAGTCCTAGTTGTGATTATATCGAGAAGCATCATTTAGATAGATATGAGTAGTTCGGAAGCGATCTGTGAGGTATGGACGGTCATCCTCGGAAAAGTATAGTTTTCGTAGAGGCCGCCATTGTGCGGCCTTTTTCCTTTATCCTTCTCTCTTTAGTCTATATAGATTGAACCTATAAAATTGAGTAGGGGAGTGAGCAACGGAGGGGAAGTTTGGAACTGGAGGAGCGATAGCGACCGCCTTTGTCTCTGGATTTCCACGGCTACAAGCCGTTTACATGGAAGAAATCTGGAGACAACAGCGGCCGGAGGTTCAAACGTTCACCGCAGTTGCGCGCCCCCAACTCTTAGCATCTTCAGTTCAATCTATATAACGTCATCCTACAAATACATCTCTCTAGCCTGCTCATTAAAGAATTGTGTGACATTCTCATATTCACTCAGATCAGTCTGCTGCTGCCGCATCATCTTCTGAATGAAAATCGCATCAGTGAAGAGGTGGCTGACGATCAGCTTACACAAGGACGGGGTGTCCTTGAAATAATCCACCAAGGCATGAAGCTCATTGAACCGAAAGTACAGAATATAGCATGCATAATGCTGCAGCAAGCTACGATAGATATACACTTGATACGGATTGGCTGTCGCTGCTGCACAATTCTTCATCATTTCGAATAACGCAGAGGGCTTGTTGGAGTAAAGCTCGAGCAGGTTATCCACGTTGTTGATCAGCCGCAGCGCGTCATCCCATCCATCCTCCGCAGGCAGGATTATTGGTGCGGCTGTTCCCTCAATGGACTGCAACATCTCCAGTGTGAGATTCTTGTAAGCCTCTATCGGATGGGATACCAACCATGCCATCTTATCGTTATTCTGCTCTGGAGCTAATTGCTCAGACAGCTCTCGCTTCGCAAGCTCTTGCCCCCCTTGGTCTACCTGCCTCGGCCGCTCTGGCTTAACTTGGTTGTGCTCCTCCTGATCAGCCGGCTCCATTTGTTCCTGATCCGTGTGCTTTTGCTTTTCACTTTGTACTTGCTGCACCAGCTCCGGTGCCACCTGCTTCAGTTGACTGTGATGTCCGCTATAGTAATCATGATACGCCGAGAAATAGTCCGCGATCTGGATGCTCGTCTTCGTATGCAGCAGCTTGGGTCCGCTGAAGGAGAAGGCTTCGAGTGTCTCTCCATTTACAGGATGCGTGTATAGATAGAAAAAGAAGAAGTCTCTTAGCTGCTCACGCTGCTCATCGCTTAATCTGGTGGCATGTGTCACCCGGCTGAGCTGGAGGAAGCTATAGTTCTTCATGAAGTCATTCATGGCGTTATAGGGATTAACCGGGACGATGGTCGTCGTCGAGTTGATGGTGTAGAGCAGGTAATACAGAATCTGTTCGTCGTAGATATCCAGCGCTGGAAAAGAATCCGAGAGCACAGGCGACCAGTCCGGGTCTGCTGTGTAGCCTGGGTCCGGTGGCTGTAACTCATCAGCCCACTGTACGAAAGAATCTGCTTCTGGCTGACCTGCCACGAATAGCGCTGTGCTATCGTCCTCCATTGTGCAATATGCAAAAGGAGCAATCGCCTCCGGTGGTAGTCCCCGGTTGAATTTGATATTTACATATTCATTATATATAGATTGTAGCTTCATCCGTCATATCCTCGGTTCTTGTAAAATAGGACGCTACTCACAAAAAGCGCCTTCTCTAGAGGTGTTCGACAGATGGGAGGGCATTCCTGCCCGCGAACTTACATTGAGAGTTATTGCTGTCATCTATCGGCTAGTGTTGGTGCGATGATGAAAACATAAAAGAACCCTCCCTAGTGAGCACTTCATCACATGTACGTGATGATCAAGGCTAACTAGTAGAGGGCGCTTAGGTTTTATATTGTAGTGGATTTTATTGTAGTGGATTCGTATGTTTCGCGTGTGTTGTTCATTGAAATTCTCAAAAATTACTAGATTCGGATAGTTGAATCATAGGGGCTTTGCGGCACACTTCGACATATACTACATTGTAAGCGCAATCCAAGCCGGCTCCAACACCCAGCCCCAGTTTCTCATCGAGCTCCGAATTGAAGGCTAACTCCAGGTCCCAATTGGGCTTCGAATTCAATGCCAGCTGTGAATCCTCATAGGAGCTCTGAATTCAGCGCTAGCTCCAAGTCCGCATGATTTCCTCTTCACTCGCTTCGATGCGAGCCCTATCCGTATTTTATTTATACGCTTATTTATTTCCTTAATTACTTCCTCATTTACATCCGCATCTAAGTCTGTCCTTATCTAACTTCTAACCTCACAACCGCAATTTAACCAAGCAAAGCCGTATCTTGCGCAGATAGGACAGGCGGGACAGTGACACTAGGCTTCCCCAGCATGTACTCCAGCCGAGCTTTGACCTCCAGCCACTCTCTATCCAGAATGCTGAAGTAGACGGAATCCCGGACGTAGCCGTTCGGCAAGGTCAGGTGGTTGCGAAATACGCCTTCCCTTGTCGCTCCGATTCGCTCAATGGCGGACTGTGAGCGGACGTTGCGGCTATCGGTTTTGAGCTGCACCCGGATCATGTCGAGCGCCTCGAAGCTATGCTTCAGTAGCAGGTACTTGCATTCTGTATTCACGGAGCTTCTCCAGACGGCCGGGGTGAGCCAGGTGGAGCCGATCTCCAGGCTCCGGTGCTGAGCTGAAATATCGTAAAGCCGCGTGCTTCCTACGATGCGCTGAGTGTCCTGCTCGACGATGACGAACGGCATGGCGTTCGGTTGCTCCAGAGCGGTGCGGACGTACTCTCTGGCATCCTCCCAGGTACTGATGTGAATCTGTGTGAATTGCCAAATCTCTGGATATTGACCGATCTCAAATAATGAGTCGGCATGATGTTCTTCCATAGGGACGAGCTTAACCTTGCTCCCCGTCAACACTAGCGGCTTCATGCTGCACCTCTGCTTTTCATCAGTCTAGGGCCTAACGTTACTATCATACCTGCCAATTATTATGTAGATATGAAAATTCGAGGCAGATATTCATGAAAGTGTTGAACTTCTGGGCTGCTGCAAAAGATAATTTTTCGACAATCTCCGTAATAACCAATTATTTCCTTGATGGGTACAAATATCTTCATATATAATGGATGCACAAAAGCAACTCACGATAATGGCAAACTTGTCGAAAGGCAAGGACGCAAAGCTACAGGGCCTTCATGACGCGATGTCAAATGGCAGCCAGTTACCGAACGATGGCGCTTTTTTTGTTTTTCTGGGACAAGCACCCATGGGAACTCTGTGAGACTCTAGCACGATAATGGCAAACCTGTCGAAAGACCGGGACGCAAAGCTACAGGGCCTTCTTGACATGATGTCAATGGCAGCCTGGCTACCGAAAGGAGTTAGCAGTATGCGCAACGTAATGTTGTTCGCTATGATAGGTCTGTTGGCGTTCCTGATTTGGACCCCTGCAGTACAGGCTGAATCTTCGGCAGATTGGCTGGGGCTGGAGCAGCTGGACCGCGGTGTGATCGCCATTCGCTATGAATCGACTCCCGGCGTCAAGACGAAGCTCATGATTGCAAAGGGACAGGATAAATATACTTACGGGCTGTCGTCGAGCAAGCGGCAGGAGGAATTCCCGTTACAGATGGGCAATGGAGATTACAAGATCACCATTCTGGAGCAGGTGAAAGGCACAACCTATAAGGCTGTTCGTGAAGGAGCAGTGAAGCTCCAGCTGACCAACGGCAGTCAGGTGTTCCTGAACTCCGTACAGAATATCCATTGGAACGAGCAGGACAAGGCCGCTCAGCTTGCGAAGGAGTTGACCCGCTCAGCCCAATCGGATCAAGAGAAGGTACAAGCCATCTATGAATATATCATCAGCACCATTCGCTACGACCACGCTCTGGCTGCCAGTGAGCTGACAGAATACTTGCCAGATAGTAACCGCACGATCGCAGGTCGGAAAGGAATGTGCTACGACTACGCTTCCTTGTTCGCTTCCATGCTGCGGAGTGTGGATGTTCCAACCAAGCTGGTGATGGGAACGTCAGACTATGTCGATATCTATCACGCATGGAATGAAATCTATCTGGGTGGCAAGTGGGTTACGATTGATACCACAGTCGATGCGAGCTGGAAGAGCAAGGGTGCAGACTTTAATATGATTAAGGACGCCGCTCGCTACTCCGCCTCCAAAATCTATTAATCTAGCATGTAATTCTATTTATTGAGACCATTGCATTCATTCAGATAAAACAGAGTCTAGTAATCAGATGCGTGACTTGTGATAATGCGCAAATGGAATGCAAGTTTATACCCTTAGCCTTGGACCGTAGGTCCAGGGCTTGTTCACGTTCATGTAGAGAATTTGTAGAGGTGAGGCGGCTATAATGCAAGAAGCCCATTTGGTTCCAGGGAATGTAAGCAATATATCGTGCAGCAGAAAAGGTGGAGGTGATGGACGGGAGGTCCTCTGATCGGCGTGTGGCCCAGCGGCTGCTAGAGCCGATTTGCGCACGAAAGCTGGCCCGGAGCTAAATACTATGCGGGTGATGGAGACACTGAGGGAGCGATCATGAAGAGAAAAGTGTGTGGAATCGTTGTAGCGCTGTTGCTTATGATTCAGACGCTGTATGGTACATCTGCCTGGCCAGTTCAGGCTGCTGTAAGCGTGCAGGATTCTGTGTATGGAGTGACAAATGACGTCTATGACCCGCAGCCAGCGCCAGTCACCAATACGGATAATATTTTGACCAAGGTTGTACTAACGGACTCGAATGGCACGGTGATTGACTCGGTATATAACCCGGACAGCAAGCTGGAGATTGGCGAGGCCGTCAATCTGAGTTACGAATGGGAACTGCCGAACGGACATAGCTATAAGAATGGGGATACATTTATCTTCGAGCTGCCGGAGCAGTTTGAGATTTTTACAGATATTGATGCACCACTCGTGGCCGATCAAGACGAGGTAGGCCGCTTTACCGTGGACCGGGACGGGAAGGTCGTCATGACCTTCAATGATTATGTGGAACGTCACTCCAACGTCAGCGGCAAGCTGGAGATTCGGACCGAATTTACGAAGGAAACCATTCAGGGCAGTACGGAGGTCATTATTGCGATCCCGGTACAGAGCGGATTGCAGACCGTCATTGTGAATCTGAAGCCGAAGGGCGGCAAGCTGATCGAGAAGCAAGGGACAGCCATCGGCAAGAGTCAGATTGACTGGAAGGTGCAGGTCAACAAATCGTTGGATAAGATCAAGCATGCGGTCATCACGGATGTGATGCCTGATGGACTGGAGCTGACCCAGGATTCCGTCAAGCTGTACCACTTGCAAGTGAATGGAGACGGATCGACGGTGCTTGGGGCTGAGGTGGATTCGAGCAAGTATACCGTCTTGATCTCAGAGGGCAAGAAGCTGGAGCTTGCGTTCCAGGATGAGACTATCAGCAAGGCTTATGAGCTGCGTTTCTCGACCAAGCTGACCGGAGAACAGGAGCGCTTCGAGAATACGGCCATACTGTCTGGCGAAGGCATGGAGGATAGCCGGGCTACTGCGACGGTAACCGTGCAGCGTGGACAATTCCTGGAGAAGTCGTATAACCAGGACTCGGAGACAGGCATCATTACCTGGAGAGTGAAGTACAACTTCAACGAGAAGAAGCTTACACGGGATCAGGCGGTCCTCACAGATGAATTCAGCGCCATTCATACGATGGTCCCTGATTCGCTGAAGGTATATGCCGGAGATTCGACGAACGCCAAGGATCTGGTGGCGACAGAGGATTATACCGTTACGACGACGGGGTCGAATAGCTTCAAGCTCCAGTTCGAGAAGGCGATTGATTCGCCATATACAATCATATACAAGACGAAGCCGATTGACCGGCTGAGCGCCGAAGGCAAGCAAGTGAAGAACAAGGTCATCTCTGGTGATTCATCCAAGGAGGTTACAGCCCCGGCACAAGGTGTCCGCGCTCTGGTGAAGGGTGTATGGGGTGTGAACTTTGCGAGCAAGACGGCCAAATGGATGATTACCATCAATGGTGACAAAAAGCCCGATGGCAGCAAGTACAGTATGGAGAATGTAGTCATTCAGGATACATTCCCGCATGATGGACTCGAATTCCTGCCGAATTCGGTGATCGTCAGGTCGAACGGGAACCTCGTGCCTGCCAGTGACTATAAGGTCGAATACGACCATGTGCGGAAGGGCTTTGTCATACGCTTCTCCAAGACCATCGACACTACCTACACAATCGAGTATGACTCGAAGTTCGACATCGACTGGCTGAAGGATCGTAAGCTGGACTTCATGAACAGAGCTACCATGACGTGGGTCGAGAATGGCGAAGTGAAAGGGCCTATTCAGCGGGATGCGAGCTTCGCGTCGGATGACTATACAAAGAATAACGGGGGTAAGGACGGTAGCTATAATCCAGTCAACAAGGAGATTACCTGGAACGTCAAGCTGAACTATAATCTGGATCCGCTGGATCAGGCGAGCGTGACAGATGTGCTGAAGCAAGGCCAACAACTGGTGCCGAATTCAGTGAAGGTATACGAGATGAAGCTGACAGGTAGCTGGAATGGTGTGACGAAGGGGATGGAGATTCCTGCGTCTCAATACAAGGTGACGGAGCCTTCGGAGGCGAACGGCAATCAGCTGTCTGTTCAGTTCAACAACCCGATCTCATCTGCGTACTGGATTGAGTTCAAGACATCGCTGCAAGGTACATTGGTTGTCAGACAGATCGAGAATACAGCCGAGCTGTGGAATGGCAGCAAGCAGGAGGCCACCTGGAAGGCCAGCGTGTATGTTCCTCATGGCGGCGACTATGTAAGGAAGCAAGGCGCCCAGAATGGGAATAAAATTGATTGGTCGATTCGCATGAATGAAGGCCAGTCTCATATTTCTAACGTTCGCATCATTGACTTCCCAAGCAGCAATCAGATTCTGATCGAGGATTCATTCCGCTTGTATGCGACGAAGATCCAGGCGAGTGGTGAAGCGGTCAAGGCTGAGGAGCTGACGAAGGGTAAGGATTACACCCTGACGATCTCCAGGCTTGAGAATGATCAGGAGACCTTCGAATTAAAGTTCACGAACGCCATCTCCACGGCTTATATCCTGGAATATCAGTCGTTCATTACGGCTGAGGATAAGGAAGCTGTGAGCAACAAGGTGGGACTCGAAGGAGATCAGCTGAAGACAGAGGTCAGGGATACGACGAAGGAGATCATTGTCCGTACTTCCTCTGGCTCAGGCTCGGGAGGCGGTGTAACGGGCAGCCTTGAGGTGACGAAGGTGGATCTGGCAGATCCGTCTAAGACACTGGCGGGGGCCAAGTTCGCGCTATATGATCAGGCAGGCAAGCGGGCACCGATAGTGAAGACTACAGATGCAGACGGCAAGATTCTCTTCACGAAGCTGCTGTACGACGATTATGTGCTGGAGGAGCTGGTGGCTCCCGCAGGCTATAAGATTGAGCAGGCGAAATGGAACGTAACGATTGACTCCAGTATTAAGAGTCAGGGGAATGTGAAGAGCATCACGGTAACGAATCGGAAGGAAGAGCCTGTGGGACCGGGCCCAACGGATCCCACTGACCCAGTTGATCCGACCGATCCTGGCAACCCGGGACCCGGTGGTCCTGAGAATCCTGGACCTGGAGGTCCAACGGACCCAGTCGATCCAACGGATCCGGGCCCGGGTGGCCCTGACAATCCAGGTAACCCGAGTAACCCAGGAACACCTAGCAAGCCGGATCGGGATAGACCATCAGATCATAACCCAGATCCGGGTCCAGGCAATCCGTCCAATCCGGGTACGCCACCTACCGGCATAGAAGTGCCCGATGAAGACATCCCAAGAGGTGAGCCGGGAGACCCAGGGGACCCGCAGCCACCTACGGTTGAGATTGATGAGGACGATATTCCGCGCGGTGTAGGCGAGCCAGAGCCGGGTCAGCCAGACCCTGAGCCGGAGACGCCAGCAGCCCCAACACCTGATCCACGCATTCCAGCGTCGAAGCACCAGGTGCAGCTGCTGCCGCAGACCGGAGAGTCGAGTCATGCTCCATTCTATATTGGCGGGCTCGTGTTGATCTTGCTGGGGGTATGGTTAGCTCGCAAGCGAATCAAAATGAAATAAGCATCCATAGCGAGTGAATTTCTCATGACCTATATAGTACCCTATAGATTGTTCTTCTCAAATATATGGGTATTGTAATCTATACTAGCTCTTCTTGTCCTGATTCAGGGCAAGGGGAGCTATTTTTATTTGTTGGCAAAATACAGGGCCAAGAACCGCTGGAACTCCCGCGCAGCCTCCGACAGATATCTGGCTTCATTCCAGAACACGGAGAACGTTCGTCTACTGACGGAGCCCTCGATATGCAGCAGCCGATATTGCAGTGCGTCGTCTTCTTTGTTACCCGGAATAAATGCCAGCCCTAACCCAGCCTGTACCAGACTACTTAACGCACTAGGCTCCTCTACCTCACAGACGATTGTCCGCTGGATTCCTGCTCTGCGGCTGATCTCATCATTGACCTGACGAAACGGATGTCCAAGCTTATATTCGATGAACGGCTCGTCCGCAATTTCCTCCAATGTAACGCTGTCCTGATGTGCGAACCGATGCCCTCGGGGTACAGCCAGGAATACTTCTGTCTGTAGTACGGGCAATTCCTGAATACCCTGTCTATACGAATACATCGGACCGAAGCCCAGATCGGCGCCGCCTTGCTCCAGCAGCTCCCCAATGGTGTGGGTCTCCGCAGGTGCAATCTGATTAATTCGGAAGCTCACCTCTGGATACTGCTCACGAAAAGCCGCAAGCGCAGGTGAGAGGCGATCCAAGGTACTTGTGGCGATACTTACTACACCCCGCTCCAGCCCGGCCATATCCATCACTTCTTGTCGCCCTTCCTCTAATGTGGATAGCGCTGCTTCGACCTTGGCGAGAAAGGCTTTGCCGAATGCGTTAAGACGAATCTGCCGATTCACACGGTCGAACAAAGGGACGCCCAGATCCTCCTCCAGTCGGGATATGGTCTTGCTAAGTGCAGGCTGCGCAATATGAAGCTGTTCAGCGGCCTTGGTCATATGCTCCAGTCGGGCAGCTGTTCGAAAATATTGAAGCTGTAGCAGTTCCATGGTGAGCACCTCTTTTCCATATACTTAAGGTTATGAATACATAGGGAAACATATATTATTATTTATCTAAAATGGATTGTAGAATAGTCTGTAGCAAAAAGAAAGGGGATATTCGATTCCATGAAAAGCAACAAGTTAATCTATATCCTCGCCTTCACTATGATTCTTTCCTCGATGAGTGCAACCATGTTCAATATTGTGCTACCGAAGATGGGTGAAGAGTTCCAGCTATCGTACTCGCAGGTGAGCTGGGTATCTGCTATCTACCTGCTGATCTATGCGATCGGTTCTGCTGTATACGGCAAATTAGCCGATCTTTTCAGATTAAAGAGCCTGATTACCTTCGGACTGCTGTTCTTCTGTATCGGCTCTCTCGTCGGGCTGGCTTCTCAGGCCTATTGGATGGTGCTGCTGGGCAGAATCCTGCAAGCGTGCGGTGCGGCTGTCATTCCTGCAACAGCGATGATCGTACCGGTGCGGTATTTTCCCGTGGAAAGGCGGGGGTGGGCGCTGGGGATTACGGCAAGCGGGCTAGCCATCGGCAATGCCATGGGTCCGGTCGTGTCTGCCATGCTCGTCAGCTTTGCTCATTGGCGGTGGCTCTTCTTCCTGCCGATGCTGCTGATCTTCATGTTACCCTTGTTCCGAAAATATCTCGGTGATGAACAGGGGAGCGGAGGTAAGCTGGACTGGCTTGGTGGTGCATTGCTGGCTGGGACGGTGACGAGTCTGCTGCTGGCCATTACGTTCTCAAGCTGGCTCGCGGCCATAATCAGCATAGCAGCCCTCCTCTTATTCATCGTTCGTATTCGCCAGGCAGAGACGCCATTTGTGCATCCGGGCTTGTTTCAGAACAGAAGCTACACACTGGGCCTTGGCATTACTGTATTAGTCATGGCTGCGGGGTATTCGTTACCGTTCCTCACACCCCAACTACTGGCAGATGTCCATCAGCTCTCACCGGGGGTGATTGGCTTCGCAATGGTGCCTGGAGCGGCGGTCTCAGCATTCTTGGGACGTAGAGCGGGGAGAATAGCCGATGATAAGGGGAATATGACCCTGTTCTCGCTGGCGAGCGGATTGCTTATGATTTGTTTTGCCTTGCTATTTCTACTGGCTGGTGTCTCACCTGTAATGATCGCTGTCTTCCTCATCTTCGGTAATGTGGGGCAGATGTTCATGCAGATTGCCTTGTCCAATACGATATCCAGAGCGTTGCCGACGGAGCAGACCGGAATTGGTATGGGACTGTTATCCATGCTGAATTTCTTATCCGGGGCAGTGTCCACAGGCATATATAGTAAAGTCGTCGATCAAGGCGCAGCCTTTCATCTGAATCCGTTCGTTGCGTCACCGGTATCCTATGTGTACAGTAATATTTATCTTGTATTAGCGCTGATCGTTGGAGGCGTATGGATCGTGTATTGTGCGCAATTCGGGGGAAAGGTGCAACTGCGAGAAGTGAGCGGGAGCCATAGCAGGACGCCATCATAGGCGCTCTTAGCCGCAGGTGTGCTAGAGGGACAAGTTAGTCTTAGAAGCGTGTGCCACAGATGTGACATAGAAGTAAGCAAGTCAATCGTAGAAGTAAGGAAGTCATTCGTAGAAGGAAGCAAGTCAATCATAGAAGCAGGAGAGACACAGAAGTAAGAGTATGTGCTCGCGATTAGAAGTCAACACATATTTCAGCTAGGGCTGCTATACAGCGGCCTTTTTCGCATGCTGGCTTTCATACCAGTTATCATCCGTCGTCATACTGCTGTACCCTGCTGTCACCCTGCTGTGCTCTGTAACCACACCCCGCGCCTTATCTGTCAGTGCACTTAACGCAGCTGTGCCACATCCTGTATCGGATTCTTGTGCCGTATCCTAGCTTTCCCTTTGCTGAGCAGGGTTCCTACCAAATGGAATTGCGGATAAATCCATTATCTGTATATATAGCTAGAGTGTGATAGATGTAATTGACCGGAAGAAATTGGACAGCAAGATATGATAAACATTGAGCAATTTTTATGCTTACCCATCAAAGTTTCTATGTTAGAATTCCATTAAAGCGCTTTCAATTCAAAACAAAGCTATGAGGGGGAGTGGCAATGGATGAAGTATAACGCTCATTTTCCCACCAACAAAGCCTTAAAGCAGGAACGTATCTATATCCGTTATCGTGTGACCGAATGGCAGAATAGCTGGCCGCTCCACACGCATGAGGGGTACGAAATGTACTTTTTTCTGGAGGGTAACGCGAATTTTGTGATTGGAAATGAGATTTATCAGCTGCAGGCTGGTGATATGTTGCTGTTTAGTGGCGACGTATTGCATCGGCCCAATCCGGCGAAGGATGTACCTTATGTTAGAAGCTACATTAATTTTACATCCGACTACATTCAGGAGGTGGCTGGAGAAGAGCTGCAAGCGAAGCTGCTCAATCTGTTCGAGCATCCGAATGGGCTGTTGATTCGTTGGGATGAGAGCGGCGTGAATGAGATGGACAGTCACTTCGAGCTCCTGTTCACCGAGAGAGAGAAGGAGGCTATCGGGCATGAGGTGATGATGCAGACGTTGATGGTGCAGCTTCTGCTGAAGATCTATCGCAAATCAAAGGACGTCTACTCCCTGCTGACCGCGCCTGCGCAATCACAGAAGGAAACGAATGTACGCCGGATGCTGAAGTATCTCAATCAGCACTATAGGACCTCGATTACGCTGGAGGAGCTATCGGAAGTGATGCATTTGAACAAGTATTACATGTGTCATTGCTTCAAAGAGATTACAGGCATCTCCATTAATAACTATGTTACCCGCAAACGAATTGATGAGGCCAAGAAGCTACTGCTGCTATCTGACCAATCTGTCGGCAACATGTCCGAGCTGCTTGGGTTCAGCAATCCCATTCACTTCAGCCGTATGTTCAAGCAGTATGCGGGTGTCTCCCCGCAGACCTACCGCAAGACACATCAATAGAACATTACAATCGGAAGAGGGGTCGTAAGAAATGATGAAGAGCAAAATGAAAGCGATTGCAATGCTGTTGTTATCCGTTGTACTGATCGTGGTTGTGGCGGGGTGTGGCGCAAGTTCAGGCGCAGGCTCTGGCGAGGGAGATGCAAAGAAGCAGGTTACCCTTGATTTCATGTGGTTCACGGACGGGATTGAAGGAGAGGTCATCAAAGGGCTGACTCAAGAGTACGAGAAGCAAAACCCGAATGTGAAAATTAACCTGATCGAGGTTCCGTACAAGGATCTGAACACGAAGCTGAAGACGATGATCGCAGGAGGACAACCACCTGCGCTGTCCCGGATGACCGATACCGGAGCCTATGCGAATCAAGCGCTGGACTTGGCGCCTTACGTCGGGACGGCGGATGAGTTCTCCAGTCAATTCATAGATTCGATCAAGCCGTACTATGTGTCAGATGACAAGATTATCGCTGCGCCTATGGATGTTACAGCCAATGGCCTGATCTATAACAAGACCCTGTTCGACAAAGCCGGAGTACAGGTGCCAACAGACCCGAACAATGTATGGACCTGGGATGAATTCAAGGCAGCACTGAAGCAAGTCATGGAGAAGGGTGGAGCGAAGTATGGTCTGGTGTGGGATGTGTCTCCACATCGCTGGTCCACCATGCTCTATCAGTTCGGTGGTCACATGATTAGCGAGGATGGAACCCAAAGTGCGATTAATAGCCCGGAAGCGGCACAAGCACTTGACTATTTTGTAGGTCTGCATAAAGAAGAAATTGCACCTTATTCCGTATGGCTCGGCGGTGAGAATCCGAATAACCTGTTCCGTTCGGGTACGGTAGCCGCTCACCTGGCTGGTAACTGGATGCTAAGCAGCTACAAGGACATCTCGAACTTCGAGTGGGGCGTAACGTATATGCCGAAAGAACAGATTCGCTCCTCAGTTCCTGGCGGCAAGTACCTGATGGCCTTCGAAGGCAGCAAGGTAGAGAAGGAGGCAGCTGATTTCATTAAATGGGCCACCTCCAAGGAGATTAATTCCCGCTACAACCAGGAGTCTCTCTTCATCAGCCCACGCAAGGACAGCAGTGATCTGGATTATGCGTTCGGCAAGGAGATGTTCAAGGTGTTCGCAGACGAGCTGGCGAATACGACTCCGCTGGCGGCTAATGACTGGTCGAGACAGACGATTATTCCCAAGTTCTCTACCGATCTGAAGAACGACATCGTACAGGTATTGGCCGAGAAGATGACGACACAACAAGCATTGGAGAATGCAGCGAAGCTGATTGATGAGGCGATTGCCAAGGATAAGGACTAACATCCAGACAAGGGAGGAAGGGCTGCTCGCTTTCCAGGAGGCAGCAGCCACACTCCCGGCATCTAGAGTCCGAGGAAGGAGAGGATTGAGTGTCTCAGGTAATGACCGGCTCCAAGAGCAGCTCGCGGACCTCGTGGAAGAAGGAAAAGCTAAAAAGATCGCTTGCCCCCTATTTATTCGTGTTACCGAACTTTGTGATTTTCTTGACCTTTATCGTGATCCCGGCGTTCGTGGGATTCGTGTATTCCTTTCATGAATACGACGGCTTGAATGAAATGGAGTTCTTGGGTCTGCAAAATTATGCCGCTGTGCTGGCTAATGGTGAGTTCTGGGCATCACTGGGCCGAACTGGGCTGTACGCCGCTGTTGTCGTCCCGGGTATCTATGCACTATCGCTTGGAATTGCGCTGCTGCTGATTCGCGAGGTGAGGCTGAAAGGCCTGTTCCGGGCAAGCATTTACTGGCCGACCATGATCTCGTACATTATCGTTGGTCTGACCTGGAAGTGGATATTCGGCGATTCGTTCGGCATTCTGAATCACATCCTGAACACCCTTGGCTTCGGGTCGATTGGCTGGCTGACAGATCCGTTCTATGCGAACTTATCGGTCATCATTGCTACCCTCTGGTCGAGAGTGGGATTCTTCATGGTCATTTTCATAGCAGGGCTGCAATCCATTCCTGTCGATATGTACGAGGCCTCTAGTCTGGATGGAGCTTCCCGCTGGAGAACGTTCCGGGATATTACGCTTCCGATGCTCAAGCCGACCAGCCTGCTTGTCTTTATGGTGGCGCTCATCGACGCCTTCAAGGCTTATCCGCTGATGTTTGCCCTCACAGGAGGAGGCCCCGGCAAGGAGACCACGTTCATCGTACAGTACATTTATGAAATTGGCTTTTCCAAGCAGGAGCTTGGTATGGCCAGTGCGATGTCTGTCATTCTATTCGTAATTATCGGGGCGTTCACGGCCTTGCAATTCCGTCTTTCGAAAGGAGGAGCTGACTAATGCTGATGCGACAAGCGAAGATAGGCACTTATGTGATCTTGATCGCCCTAACGATGATCTGGTTATTCCCGGTTCTCTGGACCGTGCTGTCCTCCTTCAAGACGGAGTCCGAGCTATATAGCTGGCCGCCTGCAATTCTGCCGGAGAAATTCTCTCTGGAGCACTTCATCACAGCTTTTGCCAAAGGGAACTTCGGGACCTATTTCCTGAACAGCACCATCGTTACCATTACATCTACGATTCTATTGTTGCTAATCAACACGATGGCCGGCTTTGCCTTAGCCAAATATCGGTTTAAGGGCGATACGATTCTGCTCGTCGGATTCATCTCTACCCTGATGATCCCGCTGGAGGTCATTATGATTCCGATCTTCAAGGTCATCTCATTCCTGGGCTTGTTCAACAGTCTCTGGGGCATCATTATTCCGCCAGCAGCTACACCAACAGGGGTATTTCTAGTGCGACAATATTTGCTGTCTGTCCCGGATGAGCTGCTGGAGGCCGCACGTATGGACGGTGCGGGGGAGTGGAAGATCTTCTGGAGTATTATCCTACCGATTGCCAAACCGATTATTGCCGTGCTCGCGATCTTCTCGTTCATGTGGCGGTGGGATGACTTCCTGTGGCCGCTCATCGTTATCAGTGATCCGGCGAAATACACGATTCAGCTGGCATTATCGAACTTTATCGGAGAGTATAACGTCGATTGGGGAAGTCTGCTGGCGATGTCGACGATTACGATGATTCCTGTGCTGGTGGTATTCCTTGTGTTCCAACGTCATTTCATACAAGGCATTACGACATCAGGGATGAAGGGGTGAGGAAGCTATGACAACGGATGATCATGAACAACGTAACCAACACGAACAACACAGCCAACGTGACGAGCATGTGCTAACGTATGCCCCGCTGCAGCTGAAGCATCGTGTGATTAATAGATGGCTTATCAGTGGAATCCTGACTCGCAGCGTGCGTTTCGAGCCCATGACGATGGAAGGGGATATCAACGATTGGCTGATTAAGGGCTTCTCGATTCATGAGAATCCCTGCCGCAAGGAATTCGTGGATGAACGCAGGGCGACGCCCCCACAGCTACCGTTCACGGTGCCGCCAGTGTTGGGGGACAGGGTCTTCTTGTGGGAGACGGAGGCCAAGTGGGACATCTATTTTCCATGGGGCAACTCACGGGTAGAGGCTTCCGGCTTCTATTATGTGCCGACGCACATGCTGAGGTACGGGCGTACTCTTGTAGTGAGTCCTGTCTCACATACGGCAATCTTCAACTTGAAGACCTGCGGTGGAGTGGCGCTATGGGTAAACGGGCATCTCGTTAGCGACTTTACGCCATTCACCAGAAATATTGAGCAACAGACGCAGGTGGAGATCAAGCTTGAGGCGGGAACGAATGAGTTCTTCGTCTGTCATGAGGACCTGGCGGAGCGGGATACATTGTACCATTTTACGCTGGAATACACCGGCCCTGAGTCGATTGCGATTCAGCTTCCGCTTACGGAGTCGGAGAAGGCAGAAGAGATTATGGTGATGGAGCGAGCGCTCGACATGGCGTACTTTCCGACGAGTACAGCCCAAGACGAACAGCTCCGCATAGTCTTCGACAAGCCGTTTAACGAGGACGTTCGTTTTGGCGTGTCCTACAACAGCTTCTTCGATGGCCGATATACGATGCAGCGGGAATTGAAGGCAGGGCAGCAGGAGCTTATTCTGGGCCACACGGATGATTTTGGCGCGGACTATAAATATTTTGAGTTGATTGTTCAGATCGGAACCGCAGAGATTCGCAAGCTACTCGGTATCGAGGTGTACAATAGTCGCTTTCAGCCACAGGACAGCGAAGTCCTGAGTGTACAAGAGCGCAAGCGCATCGCGCTGGAGTGCGTGGCTACCCTCGGCATCCCGAATATTCATACAGCGATGGCCAAGCTTGCGACTGGAGGCGACCCAGCGGTTGCGCGGGATATGATTGTTCAAGGACTCATTGGCATACGAGAACGGCGGGACTGCGCTGATTTCTACCTGGTCGCCCTGTTCCGGCTGTGGAGAGATTATCGCGATAAGGGCATATTCGAGGAGGAGGTCTGGCAGCAGATCAAGGAGACCATGCTTAACTTCCGATATTGGATCGACGAGCCGGGCGATGATGTCATGTGGTTCTTCAGCGAGAACCATGCACTGCTATTCCACACCTGTCAGTTGCTGGCGGGCCAGCTGTTCCCTGACGAGGTGTTCACGAACAGCGGTGAGACAGGCACGCAGCGCAGGCTGAAGGCGGAGGGGCAGCTAGTGGAGTGGTTCGAACGCTTCTTGACGGAAGGGTTGGCCGAATGGAATTCGAGCGCGTATATCCCGATTGATTTCCTGGGCTTGATCCAGCTGCATGACCTTGCGGAGCTGCCGATTCTGCGGGAGCAGGCCAAGCGAGCGATGGATCTACTGTATTCGTACATGACAGCGGAGGCACATGAGGGGCGTCTAATGACGACCTTTGGCCGTAGCTACGAACGAGAGCTGATCGGCGGCTATACGGCAGGGACGACCTCGCTGATCTGGGCTGGCTATGGCGTGGGAAATGTGAACAGCACCAGCTTCAACGTATCCGTATACCTGTCAGACTATACGCCTCCGCAAGACTTTGCTGAGCGAATCAGGCTGAATCCTGAGGAAGAACTGGAGTTCCGCCTGGAGCAAGGAAAGGACGGGTACGCGAAGCTTATACATTACCGGACAAATGCATATGTCATGTCCAGCATTGCTGACTTTCGGGCAGGCTTGAAGGGCTATCAGGAGCATGTGCTGCATCTCGCGTGCTCGCCTGAGGCACAGGTGTGGGTGAATCATCCTGGCGAGATTTACGCGCACGGCTCGGGACGGCCTTGCTTCTGGGCAGGTAATGGCTACTTGCCGAAGGCAGGACAATATAAGGGGCTAGGCCTCCTGCTATTCGATATTGATGAGAATCATGATGCAGATTATACACATGCTTACTTCCCGACCTATGCCTTCGAGCGTTATGAGCAGCACGGGTCTTGGTGCCTGGGCAAGAAGGGTGACGCTTATGTTGCGCTGTATGCCGCCAACGGCCTGCAGCTCACAGAGCAAGGAACGAACCGGGGACGGGAGCTCATCTCGAAGGGTCGACGCAATCTGTGGCTGGTCCGGGCGGGAGATCGCCAGGAGTTCGGTTCCTTCGAGAGCTTCAGCGAGCATGTGATGAAGATGCCGCTCACAGTCTCCGTGGAGACATTGACGATTGGATTGGTTGATCCGGCATATGGGGAGGTAAGCTTCGGCTGGCAGGAGCTCTTGATGGTGAATGGAAAGCCAGTTCACATCGAGGGCAGTGGAGTAGAGGGACGATTGATCCGTAAAGGGAGGCTGACATCTTGCATTTGACACAGGATACGATGCTTGGCGCGATCGAGCGGGTGTCTGGCGCCATGCGATCCATGACAAACGAAGGAATGGATGAGATCTATCCGATCGGATTGATTGATATTCATCTATGGGAATGGCCTCAGGGCGTAGGTCTATACGGCATGTACCAATATTACGAGGAGACGAAGGATGCAGGAACACTTCAGTTCCTGAAGGATTGGTTCGATGCTCGCATTCGCGAAGGACTCCCGGAGAAGAACGTCAACACCTGTTCGCCGCTGCTTACACTGATCTCGCTGTGCGAGCTGACAGATAACGCTGAATACACTCAGGTATGCGACGAGTGGAGTCGCTGGATTATGGACCCGGAGAACGGATTAATTCGTACCGGAGATCATGCCTTTCAGCATATGATTACTGGTGATCCGAATGACGGACAGATTCTGATCGACACCTTGTTCATGACGGTCCTTTTTCTAGCGAAGGCAGGGGCATACTTCCAGCGCCCAGCGTATATCGAGGAAGCAAAGAAGCAATTCCTGATTCATATCAAATATTTGTATGATCGCCATTCAGGATTGTTCTTCCATGGGTGGGATTTCCAAGGAAGACACAACTATGGTGCTGTTCGTTGGGGACGCGGTAACGGCTGGTATACCTGTGGGCTGGTGGATTTTCTGGACATGGTGGAGCTGGAGGATGGAATCAAGCAATATTTACTGGATACGATGCACAGCCAGGTAGAGGCGCTTGCGGCTCTACAGGCAAGTGATGGCATGTGGCACACGGTTCTGGATGATCCCACGTCTTACGCCGAGACATCGTGTACGGCTGCCTTTGGGTATGGCATTTTGAAGGGCGTACGCAGAGGCTATTTACCGCAGGAATATTTACAGGTCGGACGCGAAGCACTGCAGGCGGTGCTCCAACGCATCGACGGGAATGGGGTGGTCGGGGAGGTCTCGTACGGCACTCCTGTCGGTCAGGATGCGCAATTCTATAAGGATATCCCGATAAGTCCCATGACGTATGGTCAAGCGTTAACACTTCTGATCTTGATGGAAGGGCTGCGTTACGCCAATACTTCGAACTGATATCGTGATGTAATCGTGGCGTCATTCCATGTGGGGTGGCGCCCTTCCTTTACTCCGCAGAGGGGGGAAGTACGTAGTCGTATGTCTGTGTATTCAAAAATATAACAGTGAGGGGCAACAGCGGATGAAGATAAGTACGAAGCTTATAAATGTAGAAAACAGCGCCCGTCATCTCGACTTGTTCACGAATGCTGCCATATTCCGAGTGATGCTGCTAACGGATGATATCGTGAGAATTCGCTGCACGTTTGAGGAGGATTTTCCCGAGGAGGCCTCTTACGCACTAGCGATGACTGCTTGGGAAGACAAGCTCAATTCTGTGGTCCCTGACCGTAGAACAATTGAAGCTCTCCCTGTACAGTACGACGATGAGGGCACTCACCTCTTCTTGTCCACACGGACATTGCGTATACGCATCTACAAGGAACCGTTCGCCATAGAGATCAGGGATACAGACGGGAATCTGCTGCACGCCGACCTGAAGGAAAGATCCTATGTTCGTGATATGCAGGGCAGACTCTATCATTATACTTGCCTGGACGATCAGGATTATTATTATGGCTTTGGTGAAAAGGCAGGGTACCTGAACAAAAAGCATCGCCGTATGAGGATGCACAATGTGGACACTATTGGGTATGACTCGGAGCATACAGACCCCTTATACAAGCATATTCCGTTCTATATCAAATGGAGCGGCAGTAATCGCACAGCCAGCGGGCTGTTCTACCACAATTCGCATGACTCCGTCTTCGACATGGGGTGCGAGCGGAGTGGCTACTGGAATAAATACTCCTATTTTTGCGCCGATGGTGGCGAACTGGACGTGTTCTTCATTCATGGCCCTCATATTCGTGATGTAGTAAGGCATTATACGGACCTCACCGGGAAAACGGTGCTCCCTGCCAAATACTCACTTGGGTATATGGGGTCCACCATGTATTACACGGAGCTGGAGCAGGATTCAGACCAGGCCATTCTGGGCTTCTTGGATAAATGTAAGGAAGAAGGAATTCCTTGTGACGGCTTCTTCCTGTCCTCGGGATATACGACCGGGTCCGATGGGAAGCGGCATGTGCTTCACTGGAATCATGATCGCTTCCCCGATCCGAAACGATTCGTTGAGGAGATGAAGAAGATGGGCGCAGCGCTGGCTCCGAACATCAAGCCGGGCATGCTGGCGACGAATCCGTTGTACAAGGAATTCGATGAGGCTGGTGCCTATATTCAAAATCCGGCAGGAGAGCAGTCACACTTGGACCGATTCTGGGGTGGGCCGGCCTCGTTCGTAGACTTTACGAATCCGCAGGGTAGGGCCCTGTGGAAGAAGCATTTGCAGCATTCTTTGCTGTCGCTCGGGATTACCTCTATCTGGAACGATAACAATGAGTATGAAATCAATGATTCGCAGGCGCTATGCCATGTCGAAGGAGATCCGAAGCCTATTGCAGGCTTGCGTCCTATTATGCCGAATCTGATGGCACAGATGGCGTATGAGGCCATGGATGAGGCCGCTCCAACCGTTCGCCCATATATTGTGAACCGGGCTGGATTCGCCGGTATTCAGCGGTACGCACAGACCTGGGCAGGGGACAATAACACCAGCTGGAAGAGCTTGAAGTTCAACATTCCCGTTATTCTCGGCTTGGGGCTATCCGGTGTTGCCAATCAGGGCTGTGACATCGGTGGTTTTTTTGGTCCGGCTCCTGATTCCGAATTGTTCGTACGGTGGGTACAGAATGGAATCTTCCAACCCAGATTCTCCATTCATTCGTGCAACACAGACAATACGGTGACAGAGCCGTGGATGTATCCGGCCTACACACCTTATATTCGGGAAGCGATTCAGCTTAGATACCGACTCGTGCCTTACCTCTACTCCCTGCTGTTTGAAGCATCAACAGAGGGGGCACCGATAATGAGACCGCTCGTGTACGAGTTCCAGGATGACGATCGGGTGTATGGCGAGAGCTTCGACTTCATGGTGGGTACCTCGCTGCTGGTTGCGAATGTACTGGAGCAAGGCGCTTGTACAAGGGAGCTATACTTGCCGAAGGGGACGGAGTGGGTTGAGTGGAATACGCGGACAAGATACGCTGGCGGGCAGACCGTTCAGCTTGATGTTACGCTGGGATCTATTCCGATGTTCATCCGAAGCGGCGGCATCATTCCCATGGCACCGGGGCTGATGAATATCCACCAGGATCGGGTCGAGCATCTGCATCTGCTGGTGGAGCCATCGGAGGAGGCCTGCTTTGTCTGGTACGATGACGATGGAAGCAGCAACCGATATAAGCAGGGAGACTATGCAAAGACAACAATCTGCATCGAGAAGGACAAGGATACCCGAATCTCGTTCATGCATGAGGGAGACTATCGCACCACCGTGCAGACCATGGTTGTCGAGGTGTTATGCAGAGAGGTAGCCCCCGTTCAAATTAACCTGAAAGGCATGAAGCTCCCGATGTTCCTTAGGAGAGAGCAATGGGAGGCTTCGGCCGAGGGCTGGTTCTATGATATGGAGCAGAAGGCAGCCATCATGAAATATGACAATCCGCACGAGGACTATGACATTCGTATGAACTTCGATGTAAAGGATCTGATTTCGATTTAACCAATATCTTGGGGGGGCAACTGTGAGTATAGGGCCGCTGCAAGCGGGGAGCCCTGTCGACCACTGTTACGCTCGCTGTTCTTTTGGACGAATATTAAGCAGATGAACGGCAAGCTTAAAAGGCGGAGTCTATGCTTCCGAAGCAGCTTTTTTGCAAAAAGCTTTCAACTTCGTTTCTTTAGGACTTTCCCGCTTTCCGCTCACCACTACGCTCCTAGAGCATTAGGCATGACGGAGACCGGATCATACACTGACCGGTCTCTCTTCTGTATCAATCCTCTATATCAATCTTCTATATCAATCTTCTATATCAATCTTCTATATCATTCCTCTGTAATCCCCTTCACCGTCTCTCCTTCGACTAGCACAGGCGAATAGTAGGTACTGTTCGGCAGATCCTTCTTACCCTGCAACTTCTTAATCACCCAGTCCGCAGCATCGCGTCCCATCTGTTCCTGAGGGTGAGTCAGGGTGGTAAGACGGATATTCGCATTCTTGGCGATATAGGAATTGTCCTGCCCGATAATGGATAATTCATCGGGGACGGAAATATTCAGCTGGCGGCACACATTCACCACTTCGAGCCCTACCTCATCGTTATAGCAGACCACAGCCGTCAAGATGTCTCGATTCTCCTGCAGGAAGGTCTTCAGGCTGGTGGAGAGCTCCTGCTTCGTCTCAGTATCGAAGGAGAGAACTTGCTCCGGGTGGAAGCGTAGTTTGGCTTCACCAAGCGCCTTGATGTAGCCCTTCATTCGATACTTGCCTTGCAGGTCATCCATCTTGGAGATAATACCAATCTGAGTGTGACCCTTGGAGATCAATTCCTTGGTCGCCAGATAGCTGGACTGCACATCATCAAGGCAGAAGAAGGGAACCTCCAGCTCTTCATAATAAGCATTAATCATGATGAAGGGGACTTCCTGCTCCTTGAAGGAGAGATAGTAGGCGATATTAGGATTGAACAAATTGCTCTTCGTAGGCTCCACGATCAAGCCATCCACGCCGAAGGACAGCATCATTTCCAGTGCCTTCTTCTCCTGAGCCACGTCATTATTGGTGCTGGCTAGCAGCAATGAGTAATTATCCTCATTCAGTCGACCTTCAATCCCGCGAATAATGGACGGAAAAATATAGTCAGAAATGTACGTCGTAATGACACCGATCGTTTTGTTACCCGTATTTCCGCTGGCCTTGGCCCGATATTGGTGGCTAACATAAGTGCCAGAGCCCTTCTCGCTTCTCAAGAATCCCTCATTTGATAATTCCAATATAGCCTTGCGAACCGTCTGACGGCTCACCTGATATGTATCCTGCAAAGCCGATTCTGTCGGGATTTGTTCGCCTACATTGTAGACCCCGGACAGAATGTTGCTTTTGATATCGTCAATGATCACCTGATATTTTGGCTTCAATTTCACTCACTTCTTCCATAGTTGTTCGCATACGAATTCACGCTTCTGAATTATTTGTGTGGACATATTTTAGCATGATATAGAGATTATTCAAACCGTTCGCCAGCTTGTACATACAAAGAAAGATACTGAACATAGACTGATTCGCACAGGATTCATAACAATCTATATATAGTTGTGTGTATATATAATAATGATAATTGACAAATGTACGTACAAAAAAATATACTAAGGCTGTAAGTAAAGGAAAGCGCCTTCTTTCGATTATTAGGCTATTCATTACCGTATCAGAGAGGGGACCAACGTGAGCATGAATCATGAGCAGATTCAACAAGCGGTTACCGGGGGAGACACGTCCCTTGGGATCGAATTCGGTTCCACCCGCATCAAAGCCGTGCTGATTGATCGTCGCTTCGAGACGATCGCATCAGGTAGCTATGAGTGGGAGAACCTCCTGAAGGATGGTTATTGGACGTACAACTTGACGGATATTATTACAGGTATGCAGGAAGCTTACCGTGAGATGAAGGAAGAAGTGGAGCGGACGTATGGAGTCTCTCTTCAAAAGATAGGCTCGATAGGGTTCTCGGCCATGATGCATGGATATATGGCATTTGACAGCACAGGGGAGATGCTGGTTCCATTTCGGACCTGGCGTAATGCGACAACTGGCGCCGCTGCCAAGGAGCTGACCGAGCGATTCCAATTCAATATCCCTGAACGCTGGAGCATCGCGCATCTCTATCAGGCTATGCTGAACGAGGAACAGCATGTGCCTCGCATTGATTTTATAACGACATTAGCTGGGTTCATTCACTGGCTGTTGACAGGCAATAAGGCTATTGGTATCGGGGACGGCTCCGGTATATTCCCGATTGATGAAGCCACGCAGGATTACAATGCTGCGATGATTCAGCAGTTCGATGAGCTCGTGGCCGCCAAGGGTTATCCGTGGAATCTGAAGGATATCCTTCCCCGAGTGTATGGCGCAGGGGAGCAAGCAGGGGTACTCAGTGAAGCCGGGGCCCACATGCTGGACGTATCACAGCAATTACAGCCCGGTATTCCGCTCTGTCCACCGGAAGGTGATGCCGGGACAGGGATGGTAGCCACGAATAGTGTACGGAAACGCACCGGGAACGTCTCGGTAGGTACTTCTGTGTTCGCCATGATCGTACTGGAGAAGGAGCTCTCCAAGGTATATCCAGAGATTGATCTGGTCACGACGCCGAGTGGTAGTCCTGTTGCCATGGTGCATGCTAACAACTGCTCCAGCGATCTCAATGCCTGGCTGGGTATATTCCGTGAATTCTCTGAAGCCATGGGCGTGAAGGCTGATCCGAGCCAATTGTTCGGTGTACTGCTGAATAAAGCACTGGAGGCCGACCCGGACGGTGGTGGCTTGCTCAGCTATGGATATTATTCGGGCGAAAATATTACAGGTCTGGAGCAGGGACGGCCATTGTTCGTCCGCTCACCAGAGAGCAGATTCAATCTCGCTAACTTTATGAGGACGCATCTATTTGCAGCCTTTGGTGCTCTGAAGCTTGGTATGGATATTTTGACCAAGGAGGAGCATGTGGCTATTGATGGCATTCTCGCTCATGGCGGGCTGTTCAAGACCCCTGTCGTGGGGCAGAAAATGGTGGCAGCGGCCATGAACGTGCCCATCTCCGTGATGGCAACAGCTGGAGAAGGCGGCGCGTGGGGCATGGCCATTCTGGCTTCCTATATGGCAAATAAAGAGCAGCAGGAGACTCTGGAGGACTTCCTTGATGAGCAGGTCTTCAAGGATGTCGACGCACAGGAGATGGCTCCAGATGCCTCGGATGTGAAGGGCTTCGAGCTATTCATCGAGCGGTATAAGCAAGGTCTTGCCATTGAACAGGCAGCAGTTGAGCATTTTCTGGAGAATGGAGTGAACTAACATGTTGGAGCAACTGAAAGAGGAAGTATACCAAGCGAATCTGGAGCTACCCAAGCAAGGGCTCATCAAATATACCTGGGGCAATGTGAGCGCTATGGATCGTGAAAGCGGTCTGTTCGTGATCAAGCCCAGCGGCGTGTCTTATGAGAACATGAAGCCCAGTGACATGGTCGTGGTCGATCTGGACGGCCAAGTTGTCGAAGGAGATATGAGACCTTCATCCGATACAGCGACACACGCCGTGCTGTATAAGCATTATGCCGAGATAGGCGGCATCGTGCATACGCACTCCACCTGGGCGACCGCCTGGGCACAAGCGGGGCTGGATGTACCTGTCATGGGAACGACACACGCTGATACCTTCTACGGCTCAGTACCATGTGCCCGTTTCCTGACCCAGGAAGAGGTAGACCGTGGCTACGAGGCAGAGACAGGCAGGGTGATCATCGAGACATTCGAGGAGCGTGGGCTGGATATTCTGGCCGTGCCCGGCATTTTGCTGCAAGGTCACGGGCCATTTACCTGGGGCAAGGATGCCAAGTCAGCGGTCATGAACAGCGTTGTACTGGAGGAAGTGGCGAAGACGAATCTGTTCGCTCGTCAGTTGAACCATTTTGCACCAGAGCTGCCGCAGCGCATATTGGATAAGCACTATTTGCGCAAGCACGGCAAGGATGCCTATTACGGGCAGAAATAGCTGCAACCAGTGGGGTTGAATGATCTTACGAGCATTGTCGTTAGCGGAAAGTGGGGAAGCCCTAGAGAAACGAAGTTGAAAGCTTTTTGCAAAAAAGCTGCTTCGGAAGCATAGACTCCGCCTTTAAGCTTGCTGTTCAACCGTTACTTATCTTAGATGACGGAACAACAAGCTTAACAGCGGTCGACAGGGCTCCCCGCTTGCAGCGGCTCTACACTCACTTACATTTAATCCGATCGAGAAACTACATTCTAAATATTGAGTCCATATCCTAGAAAAGAGGTAGAATGACCATGACAACCGCAGTGAAAAAGGAATTCTGGTTCGTTGTAGGCTCCCAGCATTTGTACGGGGAAGAGGCATTGGCGGAGGTTAAGGCACATGCGCAGGAGATGACAGATGCGTTGAATCAAAGCGGCATCCTGCCTTATCCACTTGTGTTGCAGGATCTGGCGGTCAGCGCAGACAAGATTACGACGATTATGAAGGAAGTCAACTATCGCGATGAGGTAGCCGGAGTCATCACCTGGATGCACACCTTCTCCCCAGCAAAAATGTGGATTCGCGGAACCAAGCTGCTGCAGAAGCCTTTGCTCCACTTGGCTACTCAATACAATGAGAGTATTCCTTGGGCCACCATTGATATGGACTTCATGAACCTGAATCAGGCTGCCCATGGAGACCGTGAATATGGATTCATCAATGCTCGCCTGCGGAAGCAGAATAAAATCGTTGTAGGCTACTGGGAGCGCCCAGAGGTACAACAGCAAATTGCAGATTGGATGGACGTAGCTGTAGCATACAACGAGAGCTTCAGCATCAAGGTAGCCCGCTTCGGGGACAATATGCGCAATGTCGGCGTAACCGAAGGCGACAAAGTAGAGGCCCAGATTCAATTCGGGTGGACCGTAGACTACTTTGGCATTGGAGACCTCGTGCAGGTCGTGAACGCTGTGAAGGACGAGGAAGTCGACGCATTGTTCGCTGAATATGCAGAGCTGTATGAATTTGATTATGGCACCAACAGCAAGGAATCCTGGGAGGCTAGTGTAAAAGTACAAGCCAGATACGAGATTGCCATCAAACGCTTCCTGGATGCAGGTGGCTACAATGCCTTCACTACGAACTTTGAGGATCTGCATGGCATGAAGCAGCTCCCTGGTCTGGCTGTGCAGCGTCTGATGGCACAGGGGTATGGCTTCGCGGGCGAAGGAGATTGGAAGACGGCCGCCTTGGATCGTCTGCTCAAGGTCATGAGCCACAATGAATCGACGGGCTTCATGGAGGATTACACCTATGAATTGGCCGCGGGGCAGGAGGCCATCCTGCAATCCCATATGCTGGAGGTAGACCCGTCACTGGCTAGCAGCAAGCCTAAGATTGTCGTGTCTCCACTAGGCATTGGCGATCGTGAAGATCCAGCTCGTCTGGTCTTTGATGGTAAGGCTGGAGACGGTGTCGTGGTGTCCATGGCGGACTTTGGCACACATTACAAGCTCCTCATCAACGAGGTTACCGCTTTCGAGCCGACTGTACCGGCTCCCAAGCTCCCTGTAGCTCGTGTGCTCTGGGAGGTCAAGCCGAACTTCCAAGACGGCGTAAAAGCCTGGATCGAGAATGGCGGCGGGCATCATACCGTGGTCTCCCTGAATCTGACGACAGATCAGATTGTGACGTATGCGAAGCTGGTGAACCTGGAGTACGTCATCATTAAGTAATTAGTTGAGGTAATTCTAAGTAATTATAAGTAAGTAATCCTTGGGTTAGTCTACTTCGAAGGTAGATACGAAGGAATTAGCTTACGTGGCCCGAGGAGAAATAGGCCTATATAGTATCATAATGAGGACCGTCACCGTGTGCAGTTGGTATAATAACCAATAGCAGTGGTTGCGGTCCTTTTTCCTGTTCCAAGACGTCCAATGTGTAAGGGGACGAAATGGTAAAGGAAGCAGCGGAAGATCAAAGGGGAAAATGAAAGGATATTACAGGATGTCCATGGAAGATAAGCTCAGTGAGGAATTGCGGAGTAATATGGTTGAGAGTAACGATTTGCTGGAGCTAAGAGAGCTCCTTGTTACCTTCAAGGATAAAGGCATGTCAAAGGATAGCATGTATACATGCCTGAATCAGCTGAGAGGTAGCGTCGAAGAGGATGACATTATACTAGAGCTGTTAGATTTTGTTGTGGGGTATTGTCGACCTGAATTGGACCTATTCAAATAGCTGTATATACCTCAAAATACTACAATTAGAAGGGGCGGGGGAATTCCATGTTCCTAGATACATTGAAGAACCAGTTAGCTCAGCATCAATCCTTATTTATCGGGGAGTCTACGGCATTTCGCTGTGCGGTCATGATTCCGTTGGTCCAGGTGGGGGGCGAATGGCATGTTCTATTCGAGGTCCGCTCCTACACGATGCGCAAGCAGCCTGGTGATATCAGCTTCCCTGGGGGGCGTATTGATGCGACAGATGCATCACCACTCGGAGCCGCTTTGCGAGAGACTCATGAGGAGCTGGGGATTGATCCCGAGTCGGTGCAGATTGTAGGACCGTTAAGTCCGTATGTGGCCTCGCCGTCCTTCGTAGTCTATCCCTTCGTAGCGAAGGTGGATTACGACATGATCATTCATGCGTACAATAGGGATGAGGTGGAGGAGGTATTTACGGTGCCGCTCCAGTGGCTATTAAGCTACGAGCCTTATATGCATCAGGTGTCGGTTGAGCCTGTGCCCGCACCCGATTTTCCTTACGACAAGATCATGAACGGGGCCAACTATCAGTGGAGAACTCGGCCCATTGAAGAGTGGTTCTATGATTACCAGAGCTATACCATATGGGGCTTAACGGCCAGGATTCTAAAGCATTTTATAGAGATTATAAGGTAGCGTGTTGCTTTGCTTGCAGACCTCTCTTGAGTAAGTCAGGGGAGGTCTGTTCATGGTACCTACTTGTACATCCGAGTAATCGGATGAAGTACAAGTACTGGTTGTCCAATTATAGGGTTATCCTATAAAGGCTATTTGTATTATATATTTGAACAATAATACATTGACACTTATGATACCCTTATAGCTTACTGATCGTTCATTGAATTCATGATTAGTGGGAGATTCAAGGGAGGTAGGGTGAAATGTCGATATACCAATTCCAAGTGAACAAGATCGATGGCGGCTCCGTTCCATTAACTGCTTACCAGGGCAAAATTCTAGTGATCGTCAATACAGCAAGCCAGTGTAGCTATTCCCGTCAATTCGCTGATCTTCAGCAGCTTTACGATGGCTACAAGGAGCAAGGGTTAGAAATACTCGCCTTTCCCTGTAACCAGTTCAACGATAAAGAGCCGGGCAGTAACGCTGAAGTGGAGCAATATTGTAGAGGCACTTTTGGCGTGACGTTCCCACTGTTCGAGAAAATAGAAGTGAGAGGACAGAGTGCACATCCATTATTTCAATATTTAACGCAGCAAGCACCATTTCAAGGCTTTGATCTTCAGACTTCGAATGGTCAATGGATGGATAATTTTTTGCAAAATAAGTACCCGGACATCTACGCTGGGGATGGGGTTAAGTGGAACTTCACCAAATTTGTGATTGATCGTCATGGACGTGTACAAGCTCGCTTCGAAACGACGACGGAATTGATAGAGATTGAGCCGATTATCCAATCGTTGCTTTAGCCATAATTTTGCTCCGTCCCACTGACTAGGGAACCCACTCGGGTTGCGGCAGGATTACCTAAAAAACTCATCCTTTCGCTGATTTGCCCATTCATCTATCCTGAAATAACATGGTCCAGGTCTATGACCGTATGATGTTATGGAAGCCTCGAATTTGCCGAAGGGAAATTGACGCCTTCTGTGACATTTCATCTTCTGCTGGTGCAGCCTGAATTGGAGGCAGATCCAAGCTTAATGCGGTCCCAATCGATAATGAACAGCTGTCCATCGTCGGCAACAATAACATTCTGTGAAGTAATATCGCCGTGTATCAATGTGGGACGCAGTCTTTCCTTCGCCAAAAGGTCTATAATCTCCGGGCTCTTTAATTCCGTCTAGGGCCGATCCGCAAGCTGGTTACAGGATGGGCCGAGCCTTTTATACCATGTGTGGACCCAGCTATTCGTTTGGCTTGCTGCTGCCATCCGTCTGCGAAAGAGACGGTCATGGTTCTGCCATATGCGGATATGATCGTAAAAGGGGCTTTTATCGGACAGGAACGACTGGATGCTGCATGCAAGGAGGAAAGGGCCCGTCCGAGCTTTTCGAAATCCTCTTGATTGTCCATGCTTCTTCCATTGATCCATGTGGTGAAATATAAAACGGCAATAACAAGCTCTCAGGATGGTTTTCCCAAGAGCTTGTTGGCTAGCACGATTACACCTGTCTTACAACATCATCCGCATCGGTGGCGTAGGCCAGATCTTTCTGCGCTTCCAATGCGTCCAGTCTCTTCAGCAGGGCGGCACGGATCTGCTCATAGGCGTCGCTCCCCAGCGCCATCCGTAATGGGCCCTCTCCCTGATCTACACGCTGTATGATTTGCTCTGCCATTTTATCCGGGTCGCCAACCACCATCTGATTGAATGCGCTCATATCGATGCCCGGCAGCTCGCCCTTCATGAGGCTGACAAATTGGCCAGCCTCCTGGTCCCGATATACATCCATCCGTTCTCCGAAGACGGCATTACTGGTAATGAAGTTCGTACGAATGCCTCCGGGCTCCACCATAGTAGCCTTAATGTGAAATGGGGCTGCTTCCCTGGCGAGCGCTTCGAAGGCTCCCTCAACGGCCCACTTGGATGCACAGTATAGTCCCATGCCTGGAATGGAGTAGTGTCCTGCCATGCTTGAGATCTGTACGATGTGCCCGCCGCCCTGCTTGCGGAAGTGAGGCAGGATGGCACGCGCTGCACGGATGGAGCCTAATACATTCGTCTGGAACAGATGCTCGATCTGCGTGTCGCTTGCTTCCTCAACAGCGCCATACAACCCATAGGCTGCGTTGTTGACAAATACATCAATCGTCCCCAGCTCGGTGAAAGCATGCTCCATCACTTCTGCAATCTGCTGCGGATTCGTCAGATCCAGATTAGCCTGCCACAGCTGGGAGCCATACTGCGCTTGCAGCTCATCCAGTACACCCGGCTTGCGGACCGTTGCGGCGACCCGGTCGCCCCTGTCCAGCAATCGCTGCGTTATACGTGAAGCTAGGCCGCCTGAAGCACCTGTAATAAGCCATGTCTGCATATACCACACAACCTCCAATCGTTGTAATCCTCTGTATCATATAGACAATTGGAGGCAGCTAACCACAGCATGCTTATACTATTAATGCTAGTAACAGGCTAACGAGAAGCGTCCTCTTCCAGCAGCCGCAGCAGTCTGTCTTCCGTGCCCGACCCGGACACGGGGACAAAGAAGCACCAATGCAGTCCCGGATCGTTGTCTATAGCAGAGGCGGAGTGGATGACGAACTCCAGCTCCTGACCGCCAGGAAGACGAAATAAAGCCGTGGCTACGCGCTTTTGCTTGATTTCATAGAGCTCCCAGTAGTAATTGAACTGTGCACTTTCTCGTCGTAAACGTTCGAACCGTTCCATGTACAGCAGGTTGTCCTTGAAGCGCTCAAAGCCTGCTCGCATGACCGCTGCGCTGTAACGGGCAAAGTCCTCCCAATTTACCAGCCTTTCGCGGTATTCCGGGTGCAGGAACGTAATGTTCATCATATATCGTTCACTCTCCGGCAGGCTGCCGAAATCCGCCACGATCAGCTCCGCAGCCCGATTCCAGGCGATCACATCGGTACCTTCATCCGTGACGAAGGAAGGATAATGCAACTGATCTACGATCTGTTGCAGAAATCCGGTATTCCTTCCGCCACTATTCAATGTGGTACCTATACTAGCCGGGTCCATACCGGCCAGATCCAATAGATGCTTCTGCTCATCTTCGTCAAGCTGTAGCGCAGCGCCAATACTCAACAGCACCTCTGGCGAAGGGTTGACCTCTCTACCCTGCTCCAGCCAGGTATAGTAAGTCACACTGATGTTGGCGAGATAGGCGACCTCCTCTCGCCGAAGCCCCGGCGTGCGTCTGCGTCCCGGCAGCGGGTCAATGCCTGCTTCTCTGGGCTGCAGCCGTTCCCTGCGCGACTTGATGAATTCGCCGAGCGTGGATGCATGACGGTTTGTTTTCATATAGATCACCTTCCTTTCATACACCAGCCTATTGCACTGCTAATCCTCAAACACAGAACGAACAATCATAGATACGGTATCATCATATAGCTGAATGACCTCTTCTTCGCGCCCCAGCTGCCCGCCCAGATATAGATGAATCACCCCGTGCAGCGGTGCCCAGATCAAGCTGACCATCAATGTAACATCACGCTCATGCCCCTCCCGGGATTGCTTCTCTGCAGCCCCAATCAGGGCCGATACTTGGCTGAGGGCGGTCGTTATCCCCTGAAGGCTATCCTCATCTGGCTTGAACTGGGCAAAGGCTCCCCCGAACATCACCTGATAGAAGCTGGTATGCTCTTGACTGAACCTCCAATACGCCTCGGCAAGCCGTCGCATGTCGTTGGCAGGATCACCTGTCAATGAGACAGCTTCGAACATCTGAGCGAGCACGCGACAGCCTTCCAGGTAGAGGTGCTTGGCCAGGCCTTCTTTATTGTCAAAAAGGTTGTAAATAATCTTGGTGGAGCATTCCATTCGCTCCGCAACACGACGTACGGTTACCGCTTCGGGGCCTGCCTCTCGCAGTAAAGCAATGGCTGCCTGAACAACGCTTTGACGTAAATGCTCCGAATGCTGCTGTCGTGCTTCCTGAAGCGTGGAGGCGGTTGTCTTCAAACTTTGTCTAGACGAAGAGTTCATAGCGATTCATCCTTATTTTACATTTGAGTTTTTCATAGGAAACACTGTTACTACCGAGCATTGTACTGGCTTTACGATGGTGGGTCAAATGTAATGAAACTTGTATGGGCTCCTAATGGCTGTTGACAGGGATGATCACATTGGGTTACATTGTTATCTATAAGAAACAGTGTTACCAACAAAAAACTATGTTATCGAAAGGGATGAATAATTATGACAAAGCAGCAACAACGACATGGACAATGGGCATTAATTACAGGGGCTTCTTCGGGGATTGGTCAATCCTTCGCTAATGAGCTTGCTTCCCGAGGAAATAACCTTGTGCTAGTAGCCCGTTCCTCAGCAAAATTGCAGGAGCTTGCCAAGAAGCTTCAGCGGCAGTACCGCGTTAAGACAGAGGTAATTATAGCGGATTTATCACTGGCAGAAGCACCTAAGCAGGTATACGAGGAGTGCAGGAAGCAGGGAATCGAGGTGGATCTGTTGGTTAATAATGCAGGCTTTGCCACCCATGGCCTGTTTGAACAAGTGGAAGCTCTGCGTCAGCAGGAAGAGATCATGCTTAATGTCCTGGCGGTGATGAACATGTCGCACTTGTTCCTTCCAAGCATGCTACGCAAAGGTAGCGGAGCAGTCATCAATGTGTCCTCGACGGCAGCCTTTCAGCCTGATCCTTACATGGCTGTGTATGGAGCGACCAAGTCATTCGTGCTCTCCTTCACTGAGGCCTTACACGAAGAGAATCGCCAGCGCGGAGTCAAGTTCCTAGCCCTGTGCCCGGGTGCTACAGAGACTGCATTCTTTGATGTGGTCAATGCGGAAGAGGCCTCGGTCGGACGGAGGGATACGCCGGAGCACGTTGTACAGGTTGCTATGAACGCACTGGAATCGGGCAAGTCTTATGCGGTTCCTGGTGGACAGAATTATATGGTGGCGCAGCTGTCCCGTTTCTTGCCGCGAAGATCAATCCTGAGCATTGTGGGTGGCATGCTTCGACCGCGTCATTCGCGAGAGGCCACAGCATCTCAGGGCTGAGATCTTAAGTGATGTAATACCTACTCCATGAATGATACTGTGAAGCCCCTCCGGTTCACTCTTGTCTTGCTTCTGGCAAATTGCTGCTCGCTTGCTCCATGTTCATGGGGATTTCCTTCGGGGAGCCAAGGATTTAACGATATCGGTAGCGTGGGGGAGGCAGTATTCAGCTATGACCGTACCTTAACCGCACACTCCATCGCCTTTGTCGGGCTGGTCATGCCGCACATGCAAGGAAGCTGGTCGGTGTGAATTATACCTACGTCATTTCGCACATTATCAATTCTGTAGCAGCTATTAGACTAAGTGGTTGTGGCTGCTATTTACTGTCCGGTATGCTCACTATACCAGTCATTGGCCTCCTGCAGCACCTCGGCTCCGCCAGCACCCATGAACTCTTTAACGAACTCGTCAAAATACGATAGGGGCTTCTCACCCGTGATGATGGCAACGTAGGCTTTATTCTTCAGCTTCATCAGCTCGGGTCCATACCTGCTCAAGGCTGGAGTGGCAATCTCCAAGGCATTGTAGATACCGTCTCGGTCAAGCTTCTGCGTCGAGGCCCACTCTGCGCCCCGGTCTGTGGGCATCCGTGGTACCGTCATGCCAAGATTGGCGCCGATCTTGTTCTGATAGCTAAACATGCTGTTGTAGGGCGGCAGGACGATGACATCCTTCCTGCTGGCATCAGCCCATTCCCAATGCCTGCCCATGACGCCATAATTCATGGACGTATATTCGTCCAGATCGGGATTGGCACTGACGTAATCCAGCATTTGCAGAATTCGCTCCATCTTGCCTGGCTCCTTGGCGGCATCGGCCCCGATAGCCGTGAAGCTCATCAGCATATCGTAGGCCTTGGAGCCTCGTTGTCCATAGGGTCCCGTGAAGGGCTGACCGAAGGTAATTCTTGCGTCGGGTTCCTTCGCGAGCAGCTCCCGAGCATTGAAGGTTGCGTCTACAGGTGACTCTTCCGCAGCCATCCCTTCGCGGTAGTGCAAGGTCTTGTAATCGCCCTGCTGGACCCAATGATAATAATTACCCTTGGAGGTCATGCCGATTCTGCCCTGAATAAAGGCGTGCGAGAGGTGCTTGTAGCCGCCCTTGTTCTCACCAGTGATAAATTCGGGATCAATCACGCCATCCTGGTACCATTTGCGGAGGTATTGCAGAGACTCCTTCATCTCTGGCTCCAGAGCGCCGATGACCAGCTCCTGATCCTTCTTACCAAAATACAGCTGATCTGCGAAGACGATCTGACCGAAGGCGCCGAAGACGACATTCATGCCCTCACTCGATAGACCATAGGTGTCCTTGAGGCCATTGCCGTCAGGATCGCCATTCGCAAAGGCGTAGATAACCTTCTCGAACTCCTCCAGCGTCTCAGGTACCTTCAGACCAAGCGTGTCCAGCCAATCCTGGCGATAGACCACTGGAATCCGGTAGATATTCGTAGGATTCACGACAGGGATACCGTAATATTTGCCATCAATGGTGCCATAGTTCTCATAGGATGGAGCATGCTCGCGGATCGCCTTCAAGAGGTTGGGGGCGTTCTGCTCCAGCATGTCTCTTGGTATCTCTGCGAGCATGCCTTGCTGCTGATACTTGAGAAGATCCTGCGGCTGTCTTATCCTGAATAGATCAGGAATGGCTCCTTGTGCCAGCTTCATGTCGAGAAGTGACTCATAGCGGTTATTCTCAAGGTTCCATATATCCAGTCGTAGGTTGAATTTGTTCTCGACATACCGAACCATCTCGGCATCCTCCGGCACGGGGAGATTCTGATGCATCGTCCAGGAAATATGGAATTCAGGAGCAGCAGAGGCTACTGAGGCCCGAGGTTCGTCTATGTCTGTAGTGGATCTCACTACCGAATCACAGCCGCTAATGAGGCCTAGCCATATGACTGCGGCAAGAACGCCGAAGCGCTGTAATCTCTTCATTTTCATGCTGTGGAACCTTCCTATGCGTTATTCGGACTCGTAGGCTGCAGGCCAGCGGTAGATGCTTTTCATGTACAAGATGTCAGCTTCACGTCCGTTACGTCTGCTCTACGTGTGCTATGTCTGCTTTACTTGTGTTAGGTCTGCTTCAAAGTACGCAGGTAATTGCCTGGCGTACAGCCATGGATTTCCTTGAATTTTTTGATAAAATAAGCCGCTGTGCCATAGCCTACTGTAGCCGCGACCTGCTCGACGGTCATGTCGGTGGTCTCAATCAGCGCTTTGGCCTGCTCCATACGCTGGTTGGTTATATAGCTTGTGTACGTGACACCGAGTTCTTCCTTGAAGAGCTTGCTCAGGTACTTTGGACTGATATACACCTGTGCAGCTACCGCCTCAAGTGATAGATCCTCTGCCAAGTGGCTATGGATATACTCCCTCGCAAGTTCAATGCTGGAGACGGCACGTTCACTGTTGCGCTTTTCCATCTGCATCATGAAGTCGGCAACCACATCCACGAGCCAACTCCGGAACTCCAGAATATTCTGAATCTCCATATACTGATAGTACAAATCCAGCTTCCCTTGCTCAGGGTGGCTGTACCGAACATTCTTCATATAATCGGAGACGGTGAACACCGTGTTCGATAGTATAAAATGACAGTAATCCGCAGGATAGTTATCCTCGCGCATAGCGGCGACGAGCTGGTCAAGCACGATTGTGACTTCATCCGCTTGTCTGGCATGCAGCTTCTCACGGAAGCGAACGAGAATGGATTGTGGCAGCTCCTCCAGACTATGCTCTCGCTCCAGTAAATGATGATCCCGCAGAATCGGCATCTCCGGCAAGAAATACCCGTATTTCATCAAGGCTTGTGCCTTGTTATAGCTCTCATGGATGTCCGTCAGCTCCTGCACCCAGGAGCCCCACGCGAGCTGAAAGTCCAGACTGAGTTGCTGCCGTCCTACCGTGAGTACGAATGCAGACAGCTCCTCCAGTAGCAGATTGTTCGCTTCTTCGGCACCCAGTATGATCACCAGCTTTTTGTCAGGCAGCTCTTCGGCAAGGATGTGGCTTCGCGGATGGCTTAGTGAAGGACTATGCGACAGGGAAGCCTCCTCCAGCTGCTTGATCATTTCATGTACCACATATTCCATATGGCTGGAGCTTAGCCGGGCGAACA
The DNA here is from genome assembly GCF_038002385.1 of Paenibacillus sp. FSL K6-1230. Classification (NCBI taxonomy): domain Bacteria; kingdom Bacillati; phylum Bacillota; class Bacilli; order Caryophanales; family Paenibacillaceae; genus Paenibacillus; species Paenibacillus sp. FSL K6-1230. The sequence goes on along the minus strand of NZ_JBBOCK010000001.1, from coordinate 6,163,111 downwards.
CTTCTCCAGAGTTCACGACTATACAGGCATAATGGCGAAAATCATGCGGGAGACGCAGGTGACTTCGTTCATTCGACCATTCCTCACGGGAATAGCCATTGCGGAGCAGGGTCAGTATCGTATTATGCTTAATGACCGAGCTGCTCGCGAGCAGGGTCTCTTCAAGGCTTGAGACCTTATCGCTTAATCGAAGGAAGGCTGTGTCGATCAGCTTGAATTCATTCGTGACCTGCGCAGCCCCAGGATCGAGCGAATCCTTAATTTTGCCGACCAGCCGTTTGATCGGACTGTAGCTTGCTCTGGCCAGAAAGCCGGATAGTGCAATTCCGATTAGAATGACCAGCAGACAGATACCGAGAATCAGCTTCTGCACGACAATGGTCTTCTCATAATAGGAGCTGGCAGGCATGGCACTCATGATCTTCCAGCCTGTGGATGGAAGAGTCTCATAGGATACTACATAGGAGGTGTCATTGACCATATTGTGAAAACTTCCGCTCTCCGCAGAGGACATGAGGACGTTGATCACCTCAGAGCCATAAGCTGGAGTCGGCCCCTCCTGAGACAGATCGGAGATGCTGGTGCCAGAAGAATCTACTATAAACGTACTACTGTATGGAGATGGCATCATATTTTGAATGATACCGTTAATGGCGCTTTCTTTGACATCAATAGCAATCATCAGATCGGCGTTCTCGCCAGAGGCTTGAAAGGGGTAGCTGTGGGCATAAGTGATCAAGCCAGCATCATGGTTATCAGGCAGGCTGGATGGGGCATCAACTGGAGCCGGACGGACTCCTGTCCATAGGCTACTGTGCTCGTTGCTCCGCATACCTTGGACCCAATCGGCCAGCACGCTCGAGCTACTGCCTTGATCTGCTTGATATTCAAGCCCGTAGATGGAAGAGAGCAGAATATTCTGCTTCGGATTATATAGATGAATAGCATGTACGATGTCCGAGTTGCTGGCTACTTTGGACTTAAGCAGCTCCTGCAGATCAATGACCCTGCTCAGGTTGCTGTCCAGGGATGAATCGGCGAACCATCGCACATCAGCGTTCCTGTTCAGTGAGATATCCAGATAGATCTGCTGGACTCGCTCCAGAACAGATGTCTCAATTGTATGAGCTGTATTCTCAAGAATCATCTGATGCTTGTCGTGTAATTCTTGTTTGTAGTTATTGGAGAAGTATATATAGAAGACAGAGCAGAGCAGCAGTACAATGACAAGCACAATAGAAATGTAGGAAAATGCCAGATTGGCGAATACGGAATTCCACTTTTTCAAGATATACTCTCCCTCCCGCTGCGATTATACACCACACCTTTCAGGGCTTATACACAAGAAACTGTCGAATTTCATTAACGGAATGTAAAATTAGCACCTTCATTATAGACGATATTTGCTTGGTTTTTACATAAATCTTCATAAACTAGTGAGAGCATCCCAAATTGATATAAAGGAGAAATTGTTATATTGCTGTAGAGCACGCTCCGATGCTAGATTGGGGTCGAATCGTTCGATATCCAAAAAGATGGGAGCAGACAAATTGAAAAAGAAGTCCACTCGAAAGCTAGTATCTGTGACGTTGGGATTGATGTTGCTGTCCAATGGCGTTGCCTTAAATCCTTCTTATGCTGTATCGGGCGAGTCACGGACTCCATCCACGGTTGAACTACCGGCAGCTCCGGTATGGGGGCATTTTGTAGATACCTACAAAAATAATACTTCCGTAAATAAGGAGGTCTACTCGAACCCTTCGATCGGGGTATTGTCTGGCTTCCTGGAGCTGTGGACCCCGGGAGATTCCTGGGATAACGGGACAAAGCTGAACAGCAGCGTGCTGGATGCCAACATTCAGTATGTGGTCGACTTGTCTAAGACCCGTAGTGCAGCAGATGAGGAGCGAGCCTACTACGATGACCGCCGGAATCAGTCCTATGGTGCTGTTGAGGGTCTGGGGTCTTTAACTGAGGTGTACCGTGAGAAGTCCGGCACATATACGACGATTAACAGCATTCCTGAGAATGCTACATCGGTCAAGTACAATGATGGCAACGGCTCCAATAAGGCGGGAGACTCCGACTCCGAACTGGGCAAGATGGTTGACCTGATCGGGAAGCTGCGCGGTAACTATGCTTCGACTCAACAAGCAAAAAATTACTATAGCTACGCTCGTCCATACCGTTGGGCTAACGATACTTCGATCATCGTGCCTACACTGGTGCCAGCGATCAGCCAGACGCCAGCGACGGACGGAGGATTCCCGAGTGGTCATACGAATGCTTCGTATCTGGCGGCTCTGTCACTCGCCTATGCTGTGCCTGAGCGCTATCAAGAGATGCTGACCCGAGCTTCCGAGATGGGGGATAGCCGTATTGTAGCCGGGATGCACTCCCCATTGGATGTCATGGGTGGGCGTGTCCTAGCAACGGCGCTGGCTGCAGCTACGCTGAATGATCCCGACAATGCTGAGCTCAAGAAGGCAGCCTATGATCAGGCACACGAAATCTTGCTGACCGAGACAGGGACCGCAGAAGATCGCTTTACCAATTATGAGCAGAACAAGGCGCAATTCAACCAGCGTCTGACCTACAATTTCCCACAAATTACTTCGACTACGAAGCCTGTGAGTGTACCTAAGGGCGCGGAGGTCTTGTTGGAGACTCGTCTGCCTTACCTGAGTGGTGAACAGCGCCGTGCAGTGCTGGCTACTACTGGACTGCCATCAGGCTATCCTTTACTGGATGATCCAGAGGGCTGGGGACGCTTGAATCTGTTTGCAGCGGCAGACGGATACGGTGCCTTCCACAACGATGTAACGGTGACGATGGATGCCTATCAGGGTGGATTCCATGCAGAAGATCGCTGGCGCAATAACATCTCCGGCGTCGGCAAGCTGACAAAGGAGGGGGCAGGTACCCTGAAGCTGCAAGGTCGCAATACTTACTCCGGTGGTACACAGATTAATGCAGGTACCCTGGAAGGGGACTCTGCAACAGCCTTCGGTAGCGGGGATGTATTCAATAATGGGGGTACCGTTGTAGAGAATGTATATGGTGCCATGACGATTGGCGGTAACTTCACACAGACAGCCGGTAGTACCCTGGAGCTGAACCTGATTCGCTCCGATGACGTGGTCGATATCCAAGGCACCGTCCAACTGGCAGGGGCTCTGCACGTGAAATTCGCAGATGGCTATGTACCAGGCAGAGGCTCGATTACCTTGATCACGCACGGAGCGAACAAGCGGACAGGAAGCTTCGATGCCGTAACGATCACTGGCGTACCAAGTCAGTATAATGCCAAGATCGTCTATCAGACAGACAAGGTTGTGCTCTCCATCACGTCCAAGTCAAGCTCTGACAGCTCATCCGATGGCTCAGGCTCTACAGGTGGATCATCTGGTGGAACGAACAACGGAGGAACCTCGACAGGGGGCTCAACTACTGGCGGCACAAATAGTGGCGGGACGACTCCTGCGACACCTGCGGATACTGGTGCAGCGTCCGAGCAACCAAGTGGCGTGAACCCGTTCCAGTCAAACGTCATTACAAGGCAAGCTGTGCTGCAGGCGATCACTGATGCCATTGCTGCGGCAAGCAACAGAACGACATCATTCAATGATACAGCTAATCATTGGGGTAGTGAAACCGTTGGAACAGCGGTCAAGCTGGGCGTCGTTGATGGATACAGTGATGGTACCTTCCGTCCTGACGCTACGGTGACGAGAGCGGAGTTCGTAGCCATGATTGCCCGTGCATTTGGTCTGACAGCGGGCTCGGCTTCCACTGATTTCAAGGATACCTCTGCTCACTGGGCAGCAGGCTATATTGCGACGCTGGCGGAGAAAGACATTGTGAACGGATACGAGGATGGTAGCTTCAAGCCGAATGCGACCATCTCCCGTGCTGAAATGGTAACGATCATTTCGCGTGTGCTGAATCTTGAGGTATTGGCTACAGGTACGCCAGCCAGCTTCACGGACGTGAGCAGTAATTACTGGGCAGCGCAAGCCATCCAGCAAGCCTCGTCTGCTAATCTGGTGCAGGGGATGTCCGCATCCACCTTCGTTCCTCAGAATCATGCTACTCGTGCCGAAGCCTTGACGATCATTATCCGTGCTCTGAAGACGGATAGCTCTATTAGTGCATTAATTGAAGGGCTGTAATGATATTCAAATGAGTTAGAGAGAAGGGCCATATCCCTCCGCTACGGGGAGGGATATGGTTCTTTCTTTATTTAACGGTTTTACCATACAATTTTTCTTAAAAATTTCGAAAAATTATTAAAATCTTTAAGTAATAGTGATACACTAATATCAAAATCATCCAGAAAGTTGTGTGTGAGTAGGTGACACACGGATTTGTTAGGCGACTAAGCAGGAGCGCAAGCATCCTTCCTGCAAATTGTAGGGGAGAAGGACGGTATAATGAGTAACCGAGAATTGAACACAGACGTTATTTTAATTGGTGCCGGAATTATGAGTGCAACGCTGGGAGCACTGCTAAAGGAATTAGTGCCGGAATGGTCAATATCCGTGTATGAACGGCGAGCCAGTGCAGGCGAAGAAAGCTCCAACGAATGGAATAATGCGGGTACAGGCCATTCCTCGCTGTGTGAGCTGAATTACACCGTAGAACAACCGGATGGATCTATTGATATAAGCAAGGCTATCAAGGTCAATGAAGAGTATCAATTTTCGAAGCAATTTTGGTCATATCTTGTGAGCAGCAACCGGATTTCAGATCCGCGAGACTTTATCGTACCCGTACCACATATGAGCTTTGTGCAGGGCGAACAAGATGTGATTTTTTTAAAGAAGCGTTTTGAAGCGCTTTCAGAAAATCCGTTGTTCGAAGGCATGGAATTTACAGACGACCCGGCCAAGCTGGCTGAGTGGATTCCGCTAATGATGGAGAATCGGGTAAGCAACCGACCGCTAGCAGCGACCAAGATCGACTCTGGTACAGATGTTAACTTTGGCGCTTTAACGCGCATACTATTCAAGCATCTGCAGCAGAGCAACGTGAACATTCATTATAATCATCAGATCGAAGATATAACACGGAATGCGGAAGGCCTGTGGGAGCTGAAGGTGAAAAATCTGGAAAGCGGTGTCACAGAGCGTCGCTCCGCCCGGTTTGTCTTCATTGGCGGCGGTGGCGGCAGTCTTCATTTGCTCCAGAAATCGGGTATTCCAGAAGGCAGAGGAGTTGGTGGGTTCCCGGTTAGCGGGCTCTTCATGGTATGTAAGAAGCCGGAGATCGTTGCCAAGCATCGTGCCAAGGTCTATGGTAAAGCCTCCGTCGGTGCACCGCCAATGTCTGTACCGCATCTGGATACACGAGTGATCGATAAGAAGGAGCTATTGTTTTTTGGGCCTTTTGCAGGATTCTCACCCAAATTCCTGAAGTTCGGCTCTATCCTGGATCTGCTCACCTCTGTCAAGCACGATAATCTGGTGACGATGCTGGCGGCAGGTGCGAAGAACTTCCAGTTGACCAAGTATCTCATCGGGCAAGTCATGCTATCCAAGGAGCAACGCATGGAAGCTCTGCGTGAATTTGTGCCTGATGCGAAAGGTGAAGATTGGGAGCTGGTCGTCGCAGGCCAACGCGTGCAGATTATCAAAGATACGCCAGCCGGTCGCGGGACGCTTCAATTCGGTACAGAAGTCATCAGCGCAGCAGATGGCTCGATCGCAGCTCTGCTGGGAGCCTCGCCAGGTGCATCAACAGCAGTCTCCGTTATGCTGGAGGTCATTCAAAAATGCTTCCCGCAGCAGCTGCCTGCCTGGGAGGCGAAGATCAAGGAGATGATCCCGTCGTATGGGGTGTCCTTGTCCAAAAATCCGGAGCTTCTGCAGGAGATACACAGAAATACCAATCGTGCGCTGGCATTGACCAACGAAACATGGGAGCAAGAGGAGAAGAAGGCGGTCAGCAATTAATTAAATCATGCTCCATTGGGAGCGTGGATATACACATCATATTAGAGGGTGTGGCATGAAGGAGGGGGGGGCCCCTCTTTTTTGTTGTTTCTTCAATATTATTGATATGATGGTTGGAGTGACGAGCAGTTCTAGAACGGTTAGTGACGATTATGCTGATTTATAATTAATCACGTTGGTGTGCTCATCCTACGTCACGGCTGCCTGCCGTATGGTGCATGAAATGTCGGAAAGGGCGACATTGCCTTTGCTATGCTTGATTAGGGAGGTGCTGACATGGATTCATTGGAGCAATTGAACAAAGCGCTGGATTACATTGAGGCGAATCTGACGGAGCCCGTGGATTATAAGGAGGCGGCCAAGATCGCCTGCTGCTCTGAATACCATTTTACACGAATGTTCTCATTTCTTGCGGGTATATCTCTGTCGGAATATATTCGGCGGCGACGCCTGACACTGGCTGCTTCGGAGCTAAGCAAGGGGAACAACAGAATCATAGATGTTGCGTTGAAGTATGGATATACCTCGCCAGACTCCTTTACGAGAGCCTTTCAGGTCTTGCATGGTATCACGCCCTCGGAAGCCAGAGTTCATGGTCAGCCGCTGAAAGCCTTCCCGAGAATGACATTTCAGTTAACGATCAGAGGAGGCAGTGAGATGAACTATCGTTTGGAAGACAAGGAAGCTTTTCGCATTGTAGGAATCAGGAAAAGGGTCCCGATCCAATTTCACGGTGTCAACCCTGAGATCGCCGCCATGTATGCGACCTTGACACCTGCATGGATTGCCGAGATCAAGGAGCTGTCGAATATGGAACCAGCAGGACTAATTAGTGCATCTATTCATTTCAGTGAGGGACGAATGGAAGAGAAGGGAGAACTCGATCATTATATTGGTGCCGCCACGACAGAGCATGCGCCAGAGGGAATGGATCATGTCGAAGTGTCTCCCTCTACGTGGGCTGTTTTTACGGCGGTGGGCCCTTTTCCATCAGCACTTCAGGAGACTTGGGGAAGAATCTACGCTGAATGGTTCCCGTCCTCGGATTATGAGCTGAGCGAGGGGCCGGAGATGCTCTGGAATGAGCACAAGGATACTTCTTCGCCCAACTATAAAAGTGAGATATGGATTCCTGTTCGCAAAAAACGTCAGCAGTAGCTCTATCCTGCATAGCGGTATAGCAACATCAATTGCGCTCATTCCACGAGGGATGGGCGTTTTGGCATGCTCGTGCACTCATGGATCGTAGCTGTATTCCTGCTGTGGTGGTAGCTTCTGTATGTCTGGGCTCTGTAAGGGCTGCAAGATACTAGTCGTTATAAAATGTTCTGGAGAATTGGCAGGGGGATATGAATGTGTCATGGCGGTCTATTAGATACCCAAGCCTTCCTACGAAATATGCATAGTATATAGAGAACTCAAAAAGAACCAGAGTTCGACAAGCGAAGTCTAATCATGGGGGGGAGATGGGATGAAAGGGTTAATCTTGTGTGCCGGACGCGGGACAAGACTCCAGCCTTCCACGTATACCAAGCCCAAGTGCATGTTGCCTGTCAATGGAGAGTATATTCTGGTATCAATCATCAAGCGACTGATTGCTGTGGGAATTAGTGAGATTGGCATCGTGGTAAGCCCTTTACAGAGCGAAATTCAAGAGACGATCGGGACGGGGGAGCGCTGGAACGCATCGATCACCTACCTCCAGCAAAAAGAAGCGAAGGGATTGGCGGATGCCGTCAGATGTGCGCAGTCATTTGTAGCGGACTCACCCTTTTTGTTGATGCTTGGCGACAATGTGTACGATGGGGAACTGTTGCCACTGATTCAATCGCTGGAGAACAGGAAGGCGGCGGCTTCCATATTGCTGCAGCAGGTGAAGGACCCGCGTCAATTTGGGGTAGCGGTCGTCCGGGAGGGACGGATCATTCATCTTGAAGAGAAGCCTAGTGTTCCCCAGTCTGATCTGGCTATCATCGGTGTGTATGCCCTGACTGCGGCGATCTGGCCAGCCATTGAGCAACTGAAGCCATCTGCACGCGGTGAATACGAGATGACTGACGCGATCCAACGGCTGATTGCAGGGGACAAGCATGTAGCTTACAGTATTACTTCAGCTCGATTTTTTGATATAGGCACACACGAGCGTTGGCTTGAGGCCAACCAGTATACAATGGATCAGGACCCTGATAATTTTACGAGACCAGCCCATCTGGACCCTTCAGTGCAGTGTATACCTCCAGTCAGAGTTGATCCGACGGCCCGTGTTACGAACAGCGTCATTGGACCTTATGTCTATGTTGGACCAAGCAGTATTGTTGAGCATAGCATTCTGAGGAACAGTATTCTGACCGAGCAAGTGGAGCTGTCCCATATACATGCGGAGAGCAGTGTGTTCGGGTCTCGCGTACGACTACAAGAACAGACAACTCAAGAAAGCCCGGCACGTCATATCCTGGGAGATCAGGCGACGGTCACCAGAAGCCCATCCGATGTGAAGGAAGGCTCAAAATAAACCGGGCATCCCTTGGGGATGAGTCCAATCCAGTGCTCGGGATACACATACCCTAAAGTATTCTAATGCATTAGACCATTATGCAAAAGAAAACTTCCAAGGGGCAGGTGATCCTGAGCATGGTTGAGTTGGTATTAACGCTCAATGATAAAGACGGGAGCTACACGAAGCATGCAGGCGTAGTGCTTGCATCCGTGTTCTCCCACACCCAGCAGACACTGAATGTACACATTGCGCATGATGACACCGTTAGTGAAGAGAATATTTCGAAACTGATCCAGTTGGCAGAGGACTTCGGTCATAACATTTACTTTTATCGTGTAGAGATCCCGGAGGATCTTAGGGCTGTAGCGGCCACTGTAAAGAAGATTAACTACTGGACGATGGCGAGCATGTTCCGGCTGCTGTTCACGAACTTTATCGAGGCAGAGCGCGTGATCTATCTGGATTGTGATATTCTGGTCAGTCTGGACATCAATGAGCTATGGAGTATTGATCTGGGCAATCGCTACCTCGGTGCTGTTCTGGACCAAGGGGCCAACATGCAGGAATACTGTGCTTCCATAGGTCTAAACGGAGCGCGGTATTTTAACTCCGGGGTGATCCTGTTCCATCTGGATAACATCCGCAATCATCCGAGCTGGTACCAAGAAGTGCTTCAATTCATGCAAAGATACCCACTCATGAGATTGCCGGATCAGGATATCCTGAATGCGGTGTATGGTCCCAATTATCTGACACTGGCTAAACGATTCAATACCTTCGCCTATGATGAGCTGGATCTGAGCAATAAGATTGTTCACTTCGCCGGCGATTCGAAATGGTGGGAGCCCGACTCTCCAGCATTTCCATTGTATAATCACTTCTTATCCATGACGCCATGGGGTAAGGAGCTGCCGGCAGCCGAAGGAGTTCATACAGATCAGGCTGTTGTCCCTGTGGATGCACCTTCAAAAGTTGTACATCTTGTGGGAGAGTCGACGCCTGAAACTCAGCAGGAAGCACATCATGCTGCAGTACAGCAGGCTGAAGTGCAGCACGCCGCAGCACATCTTGCTGAAGTCCAGCAGATTGAAGTCCAGCACGCAGCAGCGCATCATGAAGCAGTCCAGCAGATTGAAGTCCAGCATGCCGCAGCGCATCATGAAGCAGTGCAGCAGATTGAAGTCCAGCATGCCGCAGCGCATCATGAAGCAGTCCAGCAAATTGAAGTCCAGCACGCAGCAGCGCACCATGCCGCAGTACAACAAGCTGAAGCGCACCATGTTGCAATACAGCAAGCTGAAGCACAGCAAGCAACAGCAAGACATGAAGCAGCACAACATATAGTAGCTCAACATGCAGCGCAGCAAGCGGCAGCATACCACGCAGCCGTGCAGCATGAAGCAGCCCATCAAGAAGCTGCACCGCTGGTAGCAGCCCAGCATGAGGCCTATCATGCAGCTGTCGAGCACGTAGAAGAGCATGCTGCGGATGTGCACCATGCAGAGGCACAGCCTGTGGAAGCAAGAGCAACCATACAGCCAGCGCCTGTGCTGCCACTTCAGCCGCTATCTATCGGGGTGAAGCCACATGCGACGAAGAGATGTCCCGCGAAGAGGCATAGACTATCTTATGGTAAAGCACGGCGCTTGAAGATCAAATGGAGAAGAAAGCAATGGCTTCGCGCCAAAGCTCGTCGCTGCGCGCGATCCCGTTCTGGCAAAGCTTTGGTAGTCGTGCGTCTGGGGCTGCTCAAGCGTCTGTATGCGAAGAAGAGAGCCATGCGAATCAGACAACAGAAGCTGCAGAAGTGTGCATTGCGATCGCGTAGAAGCAAGTGTGCCCGACATTAATCAGTGAGGTTAGCGCAGCTGAATGAAGCTTGACTCCCACGTCTTCAAGATACTGGCATATTGCTCGTGGTCAGGCTTGGCAAACGGCACACGCTCGATAACCTGCCGAATCACAGTAAAGAGGTCACTCTTCAGCTGCTCATCGCTGGTGTAGGGGGCTATACCTGCCGCATACTGAAAATAAGCATCACGATTAGGGAGTTCTTTCATTTCACCAGGCAGTAAATCGTTGTCATCCGTAGCCATGATCAATACGGCCTCACCGAACGGTGAGGCCATTTCGACTTGCTCCAGCTTGTCCATTAAGCCCATCAACTCGGGAGTGATTCGGTGGTATGCTTTCGTGTATGCTCTGTTTTTGGACACAACAGCGATAGAAAATTGAATAGTAGTTCCCTCCTGAAAAAAGAGATTTGGATGCCGTATAATAAAAATTATAGAAATTTGGGATGGACGCAGCAAGGCTCAAGGTATAATGAAGAAGTGAAAATAGGATAAAAGATATTAAAAGAAACTAAAAGAAGCTAAAAGAAGCTAAAAGAAGCTAAAAGAAGGGTGGATACCACATCTATGGAATCTCAATTCATCAGTTACAGATTGGAGAGCGACGGCACAACCTACACGAATGAGAATATTAACGCCTCACTGATTACCGAGTTAATTACCAATCTCGATCTGCAGGAATACGTTGTGCTGGCGCCGTCCAGACCGATAGGGAATAGCATATATCTGCAAAGTGCCTTTATGCATGACGAAGGTCGACTAGTAGTAGAAACCCGACTGCAATATGAAGATGGTAGCTTCAAGCATTATAGTCACATCACAGATGATCCCCAAGAAATTATCCCTCTCTTCCTTGATTATTGGGGACAAGAGAAGCTTCCGAATCTCGATGGCTGGCAAGATATCACGCATGAATTTTAATTAGAAAATACAGACAAATATATATTTATATGAAAGTCTTTCACTAACCTTGTCCTAATTGATTGCATAAGCACACAAAATGTTGTGATTGTCTCATGTTGCCGTAGCGACAGGTCTGATATAGTGAAAGCGCAGTTCAAATTGAAAGCGCTTCATATACATAGAGGGTGCTGCGCTCAACAAGACGGTGAGAGGGGATATGCGAATGAGAACAACTAGACAGGCCTGGTCGCTGCTGCTGGTCGTGGCCATGGTGCTGAGCATGTGGTCATGGCGGCAGGCGCCTGCGGCTGCGGCAGGAGAGGCTTGGAGTGTGGCAAACGGAGGGTTCGAGACGGATTGGTGGGCCGATGCCTCATGGCAGGTGACCCCATCAGATTGGGGACAGGTGAGCATCGAGCGCTATAATTATGCCGATGATTCCTTCATGACACCGTATGAGGACACTTATGCATTCAAATATTGGATTAAGGATACAGCGTCAGTCCAACAGGATATTAAGATTAGTCAGACGCTGTTGGATGTGCCGGCAGGCAGCTATGAGCTGTCAGTGCATTCCATGGGCGGCGATGGCGAGCAGGCAGGTCAGGTGCAGATTTTTGCCAATGGGGACAGCAGCAGTGTAGCTCCTACTACTGGCTACAACCAGTGGGGAGCGGTGGCGCTCAAGTTCGTGCTGACCGAGGATGCTCCGCAGCTGAGCATTGGCGCGAGGATCAGTGGTCTACCAGAGGCTTGGGGCTATCTGGACGGCTTCGAATTGAAGCAAGTGAGCACGGATACGAGCCAGCCAGTGCAAGCAGATATCTTTGTGAAGAAGGTTGAGGGGCTGAAGTCTGATTTCATCAAAGGTGTGGATATATCGAGCGTGATTGCTCTGGAGCAGAGTGGGGTCCGCTTCTACAACGAGGAAGGACTGCAGCAGGATCTGTTCCAGACGTTCCAGGAATCTGGCGTGAACTACGTCCGGGTGCGTATTTGGAACGATCCGTATGATACTGCAGGTCGTGGCTACGGCGGAGGTAATAATGATTTGGCCAAGGCCATCGAGATGGGTAAGCGGGCTACCGCGAATGGAATGAAAGTTCTGGTAGACTTCCATTATTCTGATTTCTGGGCCGATCCGGCCAAGCAGCATGTACCGAAAGCGTGGACGGGCTTGTCCTTTGCTGAGAAGGAGCAGGCTTTGTACGATTTCACCAAGCATAGTCTGGAGCAGCTGCTCGCAGAGGGCGTAGATGTCGGTATGGTGCAGGTCGGCAACGAGACGAACAAGTCGTTCGTGGGCGAGACGGATTGGGCGAAGATCAGTGCTTTGTTCAATAAAGGAAGTCAGGCCGTAAGGTCGGTCGATCCGAATATTCTAATTGCGTTACATTTTGCGAATCCAGAGTCGTCTGGTCGCTATGAATCCTATGCCAAGGCTCTGGCAGATCATCAAGTAGATTACGATGTATTCGCCAGCTCCTACTATCCGTTCTGGCACGGTTCACTGAGTAACCTTACGTCTGTGCTGAAGGACGTGGCAGACACCTATGGCAAGAAGGTCATGGTCGCAGAGACGTCCTATGCCTATACGGCGGAGGAAGGAGACGGGCATGGGAATACTGCGCCAAAAAGCTCAGGTCAGACGTTGAACTACCCGATCACAGTACAGGGACAGGCGAACTCTGTCCGGGATGTGATTGAGGCAGTTGCCAAGGTAGGTGATGCAGGGATCGGTGTATTCTATTGGGAGCCAGCCTGGCTGCCAGTCGGACCGAAGGAGAATCTTGAGCAGAACAAGCTGTTATGGGAGCAATATGGCTCAGGCTGGGCAACCAGCTATGCATCTGAGTACGATCCTGACGATGCAGGCAAATGGTATGGCGGAAGTGCGGTTGATAACCAGGCATTGTTTGACTTTACAGGCCATCCGTTGCCATCCATTAATGTGTTCAAGTATGTAAATACCGGAGCAGTGGCCCCACTAAAGGTAGACGGGGTCAAGGACGTGTTGCTTACTGTTCATGATGGTGAACCCGTAACCCTGCCAAGTGTGGTCACAGCCACCTATAATGATGGCAGCACTGGCAAACTCACGGTAGTGTGGGATCAGGATGCGTTATCTCAGGCTCTGAGCAAGGGGGCAGGTAGCTATATCATTCCAGGAACCGCAAAAGGTGGACATCCAGTGCAGGCACAGCTGGAGATTCTTCGACAGAATCTGCTGAGTAATGGTGGCTTCGAGCAGAGCGACCGAAGCATGTGGGAGATCACGTATGGTGCTGGATTAGCACCGCATACGGATTATCAGCATAAAGCAGCCGATGCAAAGTCAGGGGAATATTCCTTGCATTTCAATTCAGATCAAGCTGTGGATTTCCAAGTACAACAGACAGTCACTGGTCTGAAACCGGGATACTATGATGTCTCCATGTTCATCCAGGGAGGCAATGCGAATAACGCAGACATGAAGCTGTTCGTAGAAAGCGGAGAACAGAAGCTGGAGGCGGCAACAGGAGTGAGTGGCTGGGTACAGTGGGATCAGCCAGAGCTTCGTGATGTGAAGGTAACGGATGGCACACTCACGGTTGGTGCGCGGATCCGGGCAGATGGTGGAGCATGGGGAACGCTGGATGATTTCTATCTTACGTTCGCTAGAGAATTGGAGGGTGCAGGTTCAGGTGAGGGAGAAGGTCCTGAGCCGAACCCAACACCAAACCCAACACCGAACCCAACACCAAGTCCGATTCCTACGCCTTCTGAAGGCTCCAAGGATCGCTCGTCCTCCGGTGGCGGAGTGTCCGCTCCAAGTGAGCAGGTGCAGGTCCAGGTTGATAACGGCTCGAACGGTCTGTCATCGCTCGCTAATGTGACGATTGAGCGCTCCACACAGGCGGATGGCACCAAGAAGGACAAGCTCACTTACCAAGCAGCTCAGGCAGTTGAGGCTGTAGCAGCACTGAGCAAGGACAAGAGCGCAGGACAGACGGGTATCCGGCTGGTGCTGCCAGATCCCAAGGATGAGGTATCCGAGCTGGAGTTCAATCTGCCAGTAGATACGGCCCGGACGCTGGCGACTGGGGAGCTTAGTCTTGAATTGCACATGAATGCCGTGCGCCTCATTCTTCCAGCCTCCACACTGGCTGCATTGAATGGAGATCGTCAGATGACATTCAAGCCGATCAAGAACGAGACTGCCATTCGAGAGCTCTCGAATCGTGCGAAGCAAGAGCGTATCATGCAAGTTGCCGCAGGGCAAGGTGAGGTAAGCGTTATTGGTCGCCCTGTTACCATAGATACGAATATTCAAGGACAACAGGTGGAGCTGGTACTACCACTGTCACAGCAGTCGCTTCCGACTGCTGGAGAAGCGCGTGAGGCGTTCCTCAGCAAGCTGGTCGTGTATGTGGAGCATAGTGATGGCACCAAGGAACTGGTACAGCCAACTATTGTACAAGCAGGCGATGTACCTACGGGTCTTGCCTTCACCGTGAACCGATTCAGTACCTTTGCCCTGCTGTATCTGGAGCAAGGTGAACAAACGGGTACAGAACAGGCTAATAAAGGACAGACAAGCTCACAGCCGTATATGCAGGGTTATCCGGATGGTACCTTCCGTCCAGACCACACTGTGTCACGGGCGGAGCTGGCCGCTATTCTGTTCCGTCTAAGCACAGGGCAGGAAGAGCAGCTCATCTCCTCTTCTACGGCGAACCAAAGTGTAAGCTATGCTGATGTAGCACAAGCAAGCTGGGCATCGGAGCCGATTGCAGCCGTGACAGCAGCAGGGTGGATGAAGGGCTACAACGAAACGGCCTTCGGACCTGAACGTCCGGTGACGAGAGCCGAGATGGCAGCCGTGCTCGCTCGTTGGGCGAAGCTGGACGGGGAAGCCACGGCTTCGTTCCCCGATGCAGTTGGGCACTGGGCACAGGCTGATATCGCACTTGTGCAGCAAGCGGACTACATTCAGGGCATGCCTGACGGTACCTTCCGTCCAGACCAGACTCTGAGCCGGGCCGAAGCTGTCACGTTGTTCAACAGGGTACTCAAGCTGGAGGCTGCAGGCGATGCGGCTACTTCTCCATGGTCGGATGTGCCGTCCAGACATTGGGCTTCTGCGGATATTGCCACAGCGACAACCGAGTAGGACTAAGCAAGCTTGGACTAGATGTAGTTATATATTTGAAATAGTTTGAACCTTGGTTTCAGACCAAGATAGTAGATGAGAATCCCCTTACAGAAGACGGTATCCTGAGAGCTATGGAGCTCAGGTACGGTTGAATGCAAGGGGATTTTGTTCATATCAACAATACGGGCCGGCAAGCTGGCTCTATTTCTAGTTGAGCACTTGAAGCTGAATGGATTGAATCTAGTTATAGATACAAGGATCAGTATATTGGTGAATATATTCACATGAAAGTGGAAGTAAGCTATACTTCTTCTATAAAATAAGCAATACAGGGATAGATTGTAGCGAGTTGACCTTGCCCCATAAGCTCTAGCGGGTCTTTACTAGGGCGGGAATTGTACATTGCCGCCTGTTTTCATATAGTATGTGTAATAACTATGTATTCAGGATACGCCTAGTCGCAGAAGGAGGATAAAATATGAAGTCAATCACCGTGCAGAAATTAATCGACACGTTCAAATTGGAGGTGCTTGCGGGAGCCAGTCGTCTGGATCGCACGGTTACGCGTCCACGTACGCATAGGCCAGGTCTGGAGTTTGTTGGTTACTTCGATTTTTTTCCTATGGAACGAGTACAGGTGCTCGGGCGTAAGGAGATCACCTATCTACTAACGCTTAGTGTAGAGGAACGCAAGCTACATATCGGAAATATTGTCAAATATCATCCGCCATGCTTCATTGTCACGACGGGACAGCAGGAGATCCCATACCTGCAGCTATTCTGCGATCAGGAAGGCATTCCCCTGCTGCGTACATCCGAGACGACGACTGAGTTCATGCCGAAGCTGGATAGCTATCTGGTGAAGGCTCTAGCTCCTGAAATGGCAATCCACGGCGTATGCGTCAATGTCTCGGGCATCGGCATCCTGCTTAGAGGTAAGTCCGGCATCGGCAAGAGTGAGACGACCCATACCCTTATCCGTCGTGGTCATCGCTTCGTGGCTGATGATATTGTGGTCTTGAAGAAGCTCGGACCTGAGACGCTGCTGGGAACACACAATGAGACGACCCGCGAATTCTTGGCGCTCCGTAGTATTGGGCTGATTAATGTCGTCAGGCAATATGGGCGGAAGGCATTCCAGGATGAGACGCGCATTGTGCTCGATATCGAGCTATCTCCGTGGCGGGAAAATGCACTCAATAACGAGCTTGAGGTCGTACCACAGTTCACGGAATATCTGGGGGTCCAGATCCCTCATATTGAGGTCCAGCTTCAGCCAGGGCGTGATGTAGCGGGATTGATTGAGGCTGCGGCCAACAATTGGTACCTCAAGCAGCTAGGCTATAGTGCGGCTGAAGAATTCATGCAACGTATTCATGACGGAATGCAGTCCTAAGCGCTGTAGCTATGGCTTGGCATAGCCGTGGTCACTATGATGTAGCCCAATGGATACCCAACATGTCCACGGCTTGTAGCTTGTAATGCTTCATATCTTTTAGCCCATTTTTTTAGCCACGGTTACTGGGCGCAGCTGTTGGGCCATGCATGATGTTATTTGCTGTGTTTAGGCAGTGTGGCACCATAAATTCGACCACCTGATTGAATCAGTAGCTGTTGGTCTACAATCTCGATCCCGATGAAATGACCTGAAGCGACCTTGTAGATGGCCTCGTCCATCATGGTCTGAGTATCTTTTGCTAATAGGCGACCATTATCCAACCCAATCCATAGCTTATCCATAATATCTAGATGAGTGATACGAGAGTCCGATGTGTAGACAGGCATTGCCTTGGATTGTGTTGGTGCGTTAAAGGCGATGCGAGACAAGGTGCTGCCACCATGATCATTCGCCTGTACAAAATAAATGAAGTCCTGTGTTGCATCTACAAGATAAGCGGACTGCTGCTCTACAAAGTCTACAGGTTCATACTGGAAGGTCTGAAGCATTTTTCCGGTACCATACTCAATCCGGTCTATAGTCAGCGCATAGCCTTGGTCCAGACCGTTATTATTTCTTACGGCGTTAAGGGTGCCGTTATCTCCACTCATGATCTGCTTGTAATCACCATCCAGGGCCCATTTTACTTGACCTGTATACGTGCTGATCCCGTATATTGGGTTAGTTGTGATAGCACCGCTACTCACGGAGCTGGCGACGATTGTTCCACCTATGTACTCTATTTTGTAGCCATAGCCCGTCTTGCTCTCGGCGTTCCACTTCAGCTTGCCAGAGTTCACGTCATATGCTGCCATCCCATGGTGATCGGCTACGATGACCATTCCATCATATACTTCCACACCGCTTGCCTCGTAGGGACCTTCCTTGGTCTTGGCACCGACACCAGGCTTGACCCATACCCCTTTGCCTGTCTTGCCATTGACCTTGTGGATTCGTCCAGCTGTGTCAGCATAGTATACATAATTGGAGCTATATGCGGGGGGAGAAGCTGGTGTGCTTTTGTACGTCCATTTTGCCTTACCTGTCTTAAGATCAGCAGCAGCGAGATATACACCCGCTTTGTAGATGACCAGACCCTCGTTGGTAATTGTGGTATCGAACTGCGTTTTATCTTGAGCCGCTACAACCTTTTGCCAAGGTGGCTCGATTGTCTGGACCGTTTCATTCGTTGCTGCAGTTACTGGATATAGATCAGAGACCGGAGCCAGCAGCCCCCCGAGCAGTAAAGTTGCAGCTGTGAGTGTAAGTATTCTTTTGGCTGGATTGAATTTTGTTGTGTTCATAGATAGAGTACCTCTCCTTCTGCTTCCGATAATAAACGGAGGTCCTATCTTAGACGAATAATTATAGGTAAATGTTGCATATAAAGAAGCGTGCAGTGAGGCCTTATCAGTTCTGTAATGATCGTGGCTGACGCTTTGCGTCACCGCCAGACAAGCATGTGTCTTTCAGTTGGATTGGAGGGGTCATAAGAATGAATAGAAGGCATATGCCAGCGATGATTCAGTGGCATCTGGATCCGGCTCGTTTTCCTGATGGTGAATGGATGCGGGACATGATTGTGATGCTTGGTGACCATGAGAATCGTCAGGATGGCAGGTCTGTGGGTGGCTCCTGGACAGTACTTGTACGAGTTATGGAGCGTAGCGAAGGTACATGGGATACATTCGGAGATGTCGCCTTTATTACGGATGAGGCGCCGTGGCACCTCTTGACTCCGGGCTTTACTTTCGAGTTGTGGGCGGGACGTGATATTGCAACGGTCACCGTCATGTAAGCACAGGGATGCCCAATGAATGAACCAGCTGAGGGCATCCGCTGAGTGTGTATTTTTTAACCTTCTCTTGAAAATAATTTATGACGTTGGAGGAGAGTGAAAAATGCTATTCGAGTATTTCGTCTGCGGAGCCAGCCACACCATCCCAGTCCCCCGATATACGTTGACCAGTCCTTCACCAGACATAGCCGATCCTAACCGGGTCTTACCGGATTTCTCGACACTGAAGTCCAAGGAATGCGACCACATGATGGCAAAATCACCATCCACCTTCAGCACATCATTCTGCAGCTCGACGACTACAGCCTCTTCGGTTGGGATCGCTACTTCCACAGCTAGTACGCCTCTACCTCGGGCACTAAGATTGAACAACCCCTCTCCGCCCAAGGCGGCAGAGGATAGCGTCTTGCGCGCGACGACAGACAGCTTAAGCGAATTCTCACACGCCAGGAAAATACCATCCTCCATGACAATTTCATCGTTATCCACATCAATCAGCCATATGTATTTATAGGTGGTCTCTGTCAGGATTGTGCCATTGCCCCGGTAGACTGGCTTGACAGCACTGGTCCCCGTCACTTTGCTTGATATGAGATTTCGTACCAGGCCTCCTACGCCCTGCACACCAGAGGTCATCTCAATGTTACCGACCATGTATTGCATAGCTCCTGAATTCAGAGTCACTTCATTGTTGTTGAGTTCGATCATGAGCTGCTTGCTGCGCATATTACTTTTGCTCATGAAGAAATTGGACTGTGCCTCAGCCAGTGTTGTGCTGCTCAAATCCTCTTTATATTCTATGACTGCAAAGCCGCCAATCTCTTGCTTAATCACAACATTTGGATTATCTTTCAGGTTGTTAATGGTGTATGCCATATATGCTCTTCCCCTGTCTGAAATAATGTGAGTCATCAGTAACCTGACATTTCTGACATGCGTGCCTGCTGTGAATTTGAACGCTTAACCCACCTCGCCTCTTCACATATTTGCCCACTCACCCCAGATTATAACGCCTTCCAGACCTATAATGAACCAGAATTCCTATATGTTCCTGCTGTTATTTTTGAAATGGACAAATTCACTGTGGCATTATCAGTGCTTAATAATAGAAACGTTTGACACATGTAAATAGTTAAGGGCACCTTTTTCATTTCATTTTATGCTCCCTGCGTAGCAGATAGATGAAGTAAGGTGCGCCAATGATGGCGATCACGATTCCGACCGGGATCTCGCGCGGGATCAAGACAGTCCGACCTACCCAATCACCCAGTAGCATCAGATTGGCTCCAATCACTGCCGACACAGGCAGACGCCATTGATTGCGGGCCCCGACCAGTGCTCTGGCGATATGAGGAGCCAGCAGACCGATGAAGCTGACCGCGCCAACAGCGGAGACGGCCACCCCTGCCAGGGTAACGGATAGCAGTATCTGCCACAGACGTTCTTTGCGCACGAACAATCCCAGTGACTGGCTGAGATCGTCTCCAATCTGCAGAATATTCAGCTTTCGAGCTTGGAGCAGTACGATGGCAAGCATTAGTATGATCAGCGGAGCGAGGGGAGTTAACTGATCCCACCCTCTCCCCCACAGACTCCCTGACATCCACAGCAGCGCCATATTCACATTGGCTGGATGGGTCACCATGAAATACTGAATGCCAGCCTGGAACACGGCACCGACGGCGACTCCGACCAGAGCAAGCGACGCCGGAGACAGTGTGAGTCTACGGCTAGTCAGGATTAGAATCAGGAAGGACAGCATGGCTCCGGCAAAGGCGGCTACAGGCATCCATTGTGCAGCCGCGCCCGGAAGCAAGAAGATCAGTGCCACAGCGGCAAAGCTTGCTCCCTGTGTTATACCAATCACGTCAGGACTCGCAAGTGGATTGCGGAGCAGCGATTGCAGAATAGCACCAGCTACCGCAAGACCTGCGCCAGCGCAGATTCCGACCAGTACCCGGGGCAGGCGAAGCTCATGCACGATAAAATAAGACGGGCTCTGCGGTTCTGTTAGTCCGCTAAGAACCTGTGGTGCAGTGATAGGTACTGCTCCTGCTGCAATCGAGAGCCAACATAGCAGCACCATTAATACGAGACCGCCGATAAGCAGTAAGCCTCTCTTCATCCTTTACCTCCTCCTTGGCGACGAGCTAGATAAATGAAGGCAGGAGCTCCGACCAGTGCCGTTACGATGCCCACTGGTGATTCGAACGGAAAAGCAATCCAGCGGCTAATGACATCGGCCAGCAGCAGCAGAATGCTGCCCAGCAGGATCGTGAATGGAGCAAGCAAGGTTAGTCTGCTGTTCTTGCCAAGCAATGCCCTCGCAATATGCGGAACGATGAGGCAGACGAAGCTGATCGGCCCACAGATGGCGACTGCCGAGCCAGCGAGCAGCACTACGAGCAGCATGACCCCGGCTCGGACAGCATGAAGCCTCGTGCCAAGTCCGACAGCGACCTCATCATCCAGTTCTAGCATGCGCAGCGAGGGTAGTAGGCACACAAGGATAACTAGTGCGCCGCACAGGATAGGAAGCAGCAGTTGTATATGCTGCCAGCTGGCATGATTCACGGAGCCTACTAGCCAGACGATCATACTCTCTGTTGAGTATTGATTTAGGATCATGGCTCCTTCGGTCAACGCAGCGAACAGGAAATGCACGGAGATACCCGCCAGTGCAAGTGTAACGGTTCGCCGAGGACCGCTTCCAGCCAAGGACCAGACGGTTAATGCACCGACTGTAGCTCCTACGAACGCTAGACCGATTGAGGATAGCAGGCTGGTAACTGGCAGGAACAGGAGCCCTCCTACCACTGCCAGTGAAGCCCCTGCATTAATGCCGAACACATGCGGAGAGGCGAGTGGATTCTTGGTCACTAGTTGAGTGAGTAGACCCGCTAGTGCGAGCATTCCACCGACGATGCTGGCTAGAATGGCCCTCGGCAGCCTAAGCGTACTGATATATAGATGCTCTTTGGACGTTGGATCAGCATGCACAATAGCTTCAAAGATGGTTCGCCACTGCATCTGAGCAGGTCCGACCTTGAGACTGATCAGGAAGCAGATGATGAGTAGCACGAAGCTGCCGAGAAACAGAAGCAGCAGAACCGCTACGCGGTTCTGCTCTTGCTTGTCATGATGGGTATGTGTTGCGTCGCTCATCTTATTGACCCAAGCTTGTCGTAATGTCAGTCATGATCTGCTCCGATCCAAGCAAGCCACGGGACAAAGACCAGTTGCGCCGCTCGACCGTGAAGATGCGATGGTGACTTGCAGCATCGACTTTACTCCACAGCGGATTTTTCTCCCATTCATTGACAACGGTTACTTCCTCGGTCGGCATCAGGAACAGCACCTCAGGATTCAGTTCTACAAGCTGTTCAAGTGTCAGCTCAGGATAGGACTTCTCGTTCTGCAGAGGATCGGTGAAGCCCAGGAGCTTGACGATAGAGCCGGTATACGAATGATCCGAGTGGCCGAAGAAGCCTTTGGGATTCACGACAGCTGGAAGCACAGTAAGGCCTGAAGTGGACAGCTTCTGCTTGGCTTCCTTCACGAGCTCTTCATGCTTCTGCAGGCGTTCTGTCCCCTCCTTCTCTTTGCCTACAGCCTTGGCAATGATATCGAAGTTCTTTAGCATTTGATCATAGTCTGCCTGGAAATCATCCAGCACCAGAACAGGTGCAATTTGTTCCAGCTGAGACAATGCTGCACTGTGTTTGTTAATGTCAGCAATGATGAGATCCGGCTGTACAGAGCTGATCAATTCAATATTGGGCTCATAGCGTGAGCCAAGTGAGGTGTACTGGCCCAGTTGATCCTTGACGCTATCCATGAACAGCTCCGGTGTGCCGTCATCAGCAATGCCTACAGGTTGCACACCCAGCGATACCAGCATATCCGTAAAGCTGAAATCCATGGATACAATCCGCTCGGGTACCTTGTCCAGCTTCAGCTCCCCCCGTGCATCCTGTATAGTAATGGAACCAGCAGCCGTGCCTGAGTCGGTAGTGGCCGCTGATCCTGAATCGGTATGATTTGAGCCTGCTGTAGAACCTGTATTACTTGCCTGACCACAAGCTGCGAGACTTACCGCAAGAATGAGGATTAGACTTAAAGAAAAGAAGTGTTTGATACGATGCAGCATGATGCTCCCCCTTGATAATGATAATTATTATCGGTAATTTTAACACTTCATTTTCTGATTATACATGTCTGAATCCACGATTCATCATGCTGAATTATTCGATTTCATGAAGCTGCTGTATATACTGGGTCGGGCTGCTCCCCGTGACTTCCTTGAATGTACGACTGAAATGAAAATAATCGTTAAATCCGACGCTGTGTGCCGCCTTCTTGGCAGACGTCTCCCCCTGCGCGAACAGTTGCTTTGCCCGCTCCACACGGAGCCGTTTGAGGTAGCCGCCCACTGTGAGGCCTGTCTTCTCCTTGAACAAGACACTGTAATGTCCCTTGCTAAGGCCTGTCCGCTCCGCCAGCATAGGCAGTGTCAGCTTAAGCATGTAGTGCTCCTCGATATATTGAATGGACTTCTCCATCTGCGAACCCGAGGCTCGTAGCTCTCCACTTAGCTGGCTCTCGTACATACAGAAGCTCAGAATTCGCTCCAGCATCATGCGGTTGCGGAAATGCTGTGCCTCCACCTCATCCTTATTTTGTTCCGGTGGATTCTCCTGAGCTTGCAGTAGCCCATCGACCATATATCTGACCTTCACATCGCTTAAGAGACGTTGGGGTCCATTCCAGTCCCAAGGCGCATGCTCTGGTAAAATTCGATACACAATGACGGCATATTCTGCTGCTCGTCCCGTCGGGATTCGGACCTCAAGCGTTCCGGCTCCTGAGTGGCAGGCGTATCCATGGGAGATTGGTATGGACTCCCCCGTCCCCGTTACCATAATTAGGTATCCCTGCTGCACAATGATCAGCTTCTCATATCCCGTCTCAGGTATGATTGTACAAGGCTCATGGAATATTTCTATGTGCTCAAATACCGGGATGACTGCGTTTAGCTGCTCAAAGCTCATAAAAATTCCCCTTTTATATAGTTTGCAGTAATTCATATGTGTTCTTAATATAGCATGACTTATGGCTGTTATTTAGCTAATTGTCGACATATGAGGAAGCTGATTTATTCCGTTTTAATAAAGGATTTGACATTTGGTCGAGTTGTAACTAGAATGGTTATAACGGTGGTGATCTTAATGAAACAAATTAGCAGCAGGTTCTCGATCGCCGTCCATATTCTGACCTATGTCTCATGCATGCCTGAACAGTGTACAGGGGATGATATTGCTGATAGTGTGAACTGCAATCCGGTCATTGTACGCAAGATTATGGGAATGCTGAAGAAGGCTGGGCTTGTCGAGGTCCGTGCAGGTATTGGCGGAGCACATTTGACCAAGTCTCCTGAGGAGATTACCCTTCTCGATGTATATCGTGCTGTGGATGTTACGGAGGATAATCAGCTATTTGGTTTCCATAACCCGGTACCGGCATGTCCTGTAGGCCATGCGGTGAATACGGAATTAAGCATGCATTTGAAAGCGGCTCAGGATGCGATGGAGCAACGCTTGAATCAGGTTACGATCCAGCACATTATAGTTCAGCCACAGCTACTATAGCGTTCGAGAACGAACATAAGAGGATGGCTGTTTGTGGTGTGTCACACGATATCGGAGAGTGAATGCTCCAGACCTTACTCTCTGGTATCTTTTATATAGATGCTCATCAATGAGCCTTTTTTTAACCCCGCGTTGTAACTATATATGTTATAACTGTTTTTGTTACGACGTGATGATATATACAATCCAATAACGATTTCAGATGAATATGGAGGAAATGAACATGGCAAAATTGTTAGTAACAGGAGCAACAGGACAACTGGGAGCATTGGTGGTTGAGTCCCTACTAAAATGGGTGGAGGCTAAGGATCTGGCGGTCAGCGTACGAGATCCTAAGAAGGCTGAGCATCTAAGCAAGCTGGGTATTGATGTGCGTCAAGGGGACTTCACCGAGCCGGAATCACTGCGTGCTGCATTTGCGGGTATTGATCGTCTTCTCCTGATCTCCAGCGCTAGCGGCGATCGGATTGCACAGCATAAAGCGGCTGTTGATGCAGCTAAAGCAGCAGGCGTTCAATTCATTGCCTACACCAGCGTAGCTAAGGCTCAAGAGAGCGGGCTGTTCCTGGCACCGGATCATCGGGAGACAGAGAATGCAATTCGTGAGTCAGGCATCACTTATGCTATTTTGCGCAACAACTGGTATTTGGAAAATGAGGCTAGCACCATTCAGGCTGCACTGCAGGGAGCCCCATGGCTGACTTCTGCTGGCAGCGGTAAGGTGAGTTGGGCTGCACGGCGTGATTATGCTGAGGCTGCTGCTAAGGTGCTGGCAACAGAAGGGCATGAGAATGTTATCTATGAGCTGTCCGGCAAGCCTCTGACCCAAGAAGAGTTGGCCGCCTTGGTTCAAGAGGCGAGTGGCAAGGACATTCAAGTTCAACAGGTTAATGATGAGGCCTACACCGAGACCTTGAAGGGTGCTGGTGTGCCTGAGGGAGCATTGCCGTTCCTGTTACTGATCCAACAGGGAATTCGTGCGGGCGAGCTGGATGTAGAGAGCACTGACTTCGAACGCGTATTGGGACGTCCGCTGACTCCTCTGAAGGTTGCACTTGGGCAGATCATCAACCAAGGCTAATGCTCCATTTCACTTACTAATCTAAGATATCCATTCCCGTAAGCACGGGAGTTCCCTGCCCGACTCCGTAGTCGGACCCAGCAGGTTCATATATTAACGAGAGCCTTCCGTATCACTGGAAATATAGTGGTGGAAGGCTCTCGCTGTATTTAAAGGGATGATTTTGTGCTAAGCCACGTAGTTATATGTAGCTGGTATTTGAAAATATAGAACCTCTCGACTATTTCCTAATCGCCCTGAGCTTCTGGTAGAATAAGGAGAGCTAATCAGATGCATCCGGATTCCTGCATAGCGCCCGTCGCTATCCCCATGCGAGTGAACAGGGTATACGGCTTGCATGCATTCGGAGGCCAAGTGGAAGAGGGAGGTATACATAGATGGATCAGGAATTAGAAGCGCGTTTGAATCAGTGGCATGAGGATGATGAATTTGATGAGATTGTAGAGGCGATCACGGCAATCCCTTCTGCTGAGCGAGATTATGATATGGTGGGGCATCTGGCCAGAGCCTACAACAATCTGGGCGAATATGATGAGGCACTGCAGCTGCTGCTGTCTGTAGCAGAGCAAGGCAAGGAAGATCCGGTGTGGCAGTATCGAATCGGATATGCCTACTACTACTTGCTTCAGTATCCTAAGGCAGTAGAAGCTTTTGCTAAAGCCCAAGAGCTGGAGCCAGATGAGCATTTAGCGGAATGGGTGGAGATCAGCCAAAAGAAAGCGGAGCGTCATGAGCGGCAAGAGCAGCGTGCAGCAGCAGCAAGGGCCAAGCTGGATCAGAGTCGGGTGAATCTAGCAGATGCGGAGCCATTCGCCGGAATGGACCTATCAGCGTTCTGGGACGATTCTGAATATGCCACTACAACCTATGTGTCCGAGCCGCCAACAGAGGAGCTGATTGCCTCCGTGGAGGAGGAACTGGGCTATAAGCTGCCAGCTTCGTACATCGCCTTAATGAAGGTGCAAAATGGTGGCGTACCACGAAATACGAGCTTTCCAACAGAGGAATCGACCTCATGGGCAGAGGACCATATCGCCATTTCGAGCATTATGGGAATTGGGCGCGACAAGTCAGAATCCCTGTGCGGAGATTCCGGTAGCCGATTCATGATTGAGGACTGGGGTTATCCAGACATTGGTATAGTGATCTGTGACTGCCCGTCTGCCGGGCATGATGTGGTGATGCTGGATTATCGTGCTTGTGGCAAGGATGGAGAGCCTACAGTCATTCATGTCGATCAGGAAGCGGATTACGAGATTACGTTTCTGGCCCCGGACTTTGAGAGCTTCATTCGTGGTCTGCGTCCAGATGAGGATTTTGAGGTCCCCGAGGAGGAGCGGAAGGCAGAAGAGCTGCACAAGGTGAATACGGGATCATTCTCTCCGTTGCTAACGGAGCTGTGTGCGGCAGTGACGGAAGTTGAGGATATCGAGCAAAGGCTTCGTGCCGTCGCAGCGCGCATTGTGGAGGAGAAAGGACATTTTGCGTTGCATGCAGATGAGCTTTCTCTGCTGATGTATGACGTACAGTTCTTGCTCTATACCCGTGTGCATCCGAATCCTACTCGCGATCAGTATCTGGAGGCATATCGGGACATTATTGCCTTTGCGCCGGGGTTCGGGACGGGTGGCTATGCGGAAGCCTTCATTACAGACTGGCTGGATGATCGGAATTGGCAGGGCATCATCTTGCGGGATCAGGGCAAGCTCCGGCTGGCTGACCAAGCGGATAGTGATATTATCGCACGTCTGAAGGCTGCTGCTGAGCAGATCTGATTCGCTCGAAGTCGGAGTTGAAGAAGCTGGAGTCTAGCCTGGGGAGGAGGCAGTATGTACAATCCATGGTATCGAACAGGTTGGAAGAGCCTGTCTAGCGATGAGAAAGACACACAGATGCGCGAGCTCGCACGGCAATTGCCACCGGGATTTACCTATGCAGGGCTGAGTCGCTTTGCCCGTCATGGGCAGGAGCTGGAGACGGGGGTCTTCGAGCGGACGCGCTCCCGCTTTGTGTTCGTTCCGGGTGACCAGGTCACGCTCGGTTGGGAAGCGTCTCTGCACCAGATGGACGAGGCTACGCTCACCGAGCTGAACGAGAGTGCTGCAGAATTTGGCGTTGATAACCTGGAGGAGCTGCTGGGTCAGCAGATGTCTCCTGTTCGTGAGGCGGAGATTACACCGCTGCTTGTCGAATGTGGCCTCAACTCCCTCGGCTGGACTCAGGTAAGTGCTGAGGAAGCCGCGGAATATGGGGGAACGGAGTTGCAAGAGGCCATCGCCCATCTCGAAGAACGCAGCAGCCACAGCTATGAGCTGTATCAATCCTTTCGCGTGGAGCGCCGGAAGAACGGTCAGGGCTTTGATTACTATTTGTTCAACGAGGATCTGCTCTTGGAGGAGTTCGTCGAAGAGGTTCATCGTCTGGGTTATGACCTGTTGACGGAGGATGAGTGGGAATATCTATTCGGCGGCGGGGCACGCTCGCTATTTCCCTGGGGGGACAGCTGGAATTACAAAATGAAGCTGCGGCATCTGGAAGAACTGGCGGAGGATCCGCATCAGGACTATGTCCTGGAGCTACCTAATGGCTTTGGCATCCAATTCGCAGGTGACCCCTATAAATACGAGCTGACGGTACCGCATTCGGAGGGCTCGAAGCATTCGGAGCCATTCATACCCAAGGGTGGGGATGGTGGAAGTCTGCTATGCGGTGGCTCTGGCGTAGTGATGGGATATCTCCCGGCCACGGCTACTTCGTATCGTGATCTTTTTTATAAGGAGCTGGAGTGGGAAGAGATCATGGATACCATGTACTTCAGAAGAATCGTAAGATTGGAGTCCAGAATTGCAGCGATTTAACAATGATGGACAGGAATAAAGAGGGCTAAGCGCAGATGGAGGTTCATACATTCATCTCAATTCATTGACCCGAGCTCTTTACATTTTGGTTGAATGTATTCAGAAAAAGTCCGCCAGTAGCCATCTTGATGATGGACTGACGGACTTTGGTGTCTAATTAGAGTTGGTGTGGGACTGGATACTGAACAGTACGCAGCTTATCAGGATTAAGCATGACATAGAGTTGCTCAATATGTGCTTGATCCGGGGTCAGCTTCAGACAGATGGCGCCGATTACCTTGCCAGCCTCCAGTAAGGCAAGCTGTAGCTCGCCATTCATGATGGTAGGTGCCAGCTTGAGGTCACGCAATGAAGTAAAGACCTTGCGAGAGGTCAGAAGCGCAAGGACACCCTTCTGTCCGTGCATCGGTCTGGCCACGGTGAAGACCTTCCCACCGCCGTCCGAGATCAGCATAGGCTTCTCTGCCAGCAGCTCCAGCATGGCATGAATATCATATGCCATAAAGGCCGCTGTGAAGCGGTCCAACAGAGCTGCCCTGCCTTGGTCCACTCTGTTCCGATCTACTTGGTCGCTGGGTGCCGTCATGCTCCTGGCTGATTTGAGGAATTCTGTGTGAGTTACTTTGGCTGCTGTGCTCCCTGTTTTTTCTACAGAGTCCATATGCTCGCCAGTACCTGTTCCCGACTGCAGGCGACGCCGGGAACGACTGTAGAGCTGACGACAGTTACTCTCGGTCATGTCTAGCGTCTCGGCTATATCTTTGTAGGGATACTGAAAGGCTTCCCGCAGCACGAAGACGGCACGCTCCTCAGGTCTGAGCTGCTCCAGCAGTACCATGAAGGCATAGGACAGCTGGTCCTTGCGTTCCGTGAGCACCTCCGGGCTATCGACAGCTTCTCCGAGTGGCTCAGGCAGCCAGGCACCTACATAGGTCTCTCGCTGCATACGTGCAGAGTTCAGGCGGTTGATGCTGCGATTGACGATCATTTTCGCAATGTAGGCCTTGAAATCCCGCACCTCTGTCAAGGATCGAGCCTTCAGCTCGATGAAGCAGTCCTGAACGATATCTTCTGCATCAGTGACAGTGCCAAGCATGCGATAGGCCACGGCAAAGGCATACCTGCGATAATCGTGGTACAGCTCCTCCAGAGTAGGAACGTCATCGCTGCCATTGGTTGACTTGCTGTCCTGTGGATTCTGCCTGCCCGGTCGGTTCTGATGATGTGCCGCTTGTGCGTCCATGGAATATCTCCTTCCGGTGGGTAGTGACCTTTAGGCCTCGAAGCAGCCTGGATACATACCTGTAGAGATCGCGATCCGGTTCCAGCTATTTATCGTATTTATCGCTACGATCAGATCCACGTAATCTTCCTCGCTATAGTGCTCCCGCACTCGCTCATATAGCTCCAGCGGTACACCTTGCTCCGAGATTCGAGTGACCTTCTCGGCCAGTTCCAGCATAACCCGCTGTGGGGCTGTGAAGATCGGGGCTTCACGCCAGACCGGCAGCAGCATGATCTGTTCACTATAATTGCCAAGCTTCATCAGGTCCTTGGCGTGCATATCTACGCAGAAGGCACATCCATTAATCTGCGATACCCGAATTTTAAGTAGCTCATATAATACCTTGTCTGCAAAACGTGAGGATGTATGAGCCTCCATCGCCATCATGGCCTTGAATGCTCCTTCATTTGCCGTTTTGTAATTGAATCTCAGATTCATAGTGAATCGCCTCCTGAATTAGTCTTCAATACAGAAGACCATTCAGGAAACGATTCTGTGACAGAGGGGCTGAACTTTTTCACATGAAATCAAAGAAGTAACGAACAACGTGGAAAAATACAGGCGAGGTATACGCCAGGCTGTCCACTCGACTCAGGTAGCTCTGCTTGAGCGCCACGAATTTATCGTCATCTCCAATCAGCAAGTCGCGCTTCAGTACGGATACCGTGAGACTACCGAAGAAGCCGCTTAGGCTGATCAGCATTCCACATACGATACCGAAAACGGGATCAAGTGGCGTTAGATACGGATAGATCAGATAGGAGACAGCTGTCGTCACAACGAATGCGCTGATGAAGCCCTCCCAGGTCAGGCTGGGGTTCGCCGTCGGAACGACCTTACGTCTGCCCCAGTAGAGCGAAGCCAGATAATGCACCACATCATTCAGCTGTGTCAGCACGACAAGGAACAGCACCAATCCACCGCCATATTGCGGGGTAGCGAATTGGAAATACGCCAGATGGCTCAGTCCGAACACCATGAGCATGAGTCCCCATTGGGTCGAGCTGACACTGCGCAGAAATCCGACAGTTCCTTTGTTAATAAGCCGTGGAATGGGCAGCAGCAGGAAGACATAGAGTGGAATGAAGACAATGAACATGCCATACCACTCGATATAGATCCAGTAGAACTGAATGGGAATCGCCAGGTAAGCCCACAGGAACAAGCGCCGATCAGCTTTGCGGGTACGAATCATGGAGAAGTACTCCTTAAGCGCGAAGAACGTGAGCAACATGAGCGATAGTAAGGACACGACCGGATTAAACAGGGTAGCTAGGCAAAAAATAAAAAACATGCCCCACCAGGTCTTAATCCGCACGCCAATAGCGCTATAATCTTTGTCAGGCTGGAGGCGGGCTATAATCGTGTAGGCGAGATGAACGGCTGCAAGAGCTACGAAGATCAAGCCAAGCGTAAATAGTGAACTGTGAAATAACTGGTCTATGGCAATCACCAACTTGTCTATGCGATATGGAAAGTTACTTGAGTGGGCACGGGTCAGGGTTCCTATATCCGCACCCTATGTTGTATTATGAAGCAATAATGCCATCCTGATAAGGAGAAATGTTCGAGATGACAGCTGATCAGTCCATTTATATTCTGCTCACCAATACGGGAACTCTGTTCACCAAGGTGATTCAATCCTATACAAAGGCACCTTATAATCATGCCTCGATTGCATTCAACCGTGAGCTGTCCGAGCTGTATAGCTTCGGTAGAAAGCATCCTAACAATCCGCTACATGGCGGCTTCGTGCGAGAGGATATCAAGAAAGGCACCTTCAGCAAATATCCTGAGACCACATGTGTGATCTATGAGCTTCGTGTCACAGGGCGTGAGGTCGAGAAGATGAGAAGGGTGCTGGATATCTTCATTCGCAGTCGCCAGAAATTCATGTACAACCTTCTTGGTGTCATCGGGATTACACTCAAGGAGCCCGTCGAATTCAGCAATTCGTACTTCTGCTCACAGTTCGTGGCCGAGATTTTGCAGCGTTCAGGCATCAAGATCTGGAACAAGCTCCCTGCGCTGGTCACGCCGGACGATTTCAGGCAGACGGATCGGTTAGAGCTGATCTATGAAGGGAAGCTGAGCGATTATGAGCCGAATGAACCGATACCTGACAGCAGGTGAGTGATGGCTTCGTCCAGGGCGTGTTCTCCTTCCTGATCGCCATAATTTAGCATATGGGGCATAATATTCACATAGCA
Source organism: Paenibacillus sp. FSL K6-1230 (assembly GCF_038002385.1). Lineage (NCBI taxonomy): Bacteria > Bacillati > Bacillota > Bacilli > Caryophanales > Paenibacillaceae > Paenibacillus > Paenibacillus sp. FSL K6-1230. The sequence goes on along the minus strand of NZ_JBBOCK010000001.1, from coordinate 6,131,451 downwards.
GCACTCCCCGCTCTGGATGTAACGATATACAATCTGGGCTTCATCAATAGCATCCCGACTCATGCTATGCTGAGGTTCTGCGAGAGTAGTGTTTCCTGAATCTTCATCATCTTGCATGCCCTGCAATCCATGTATAATAGCAGAACGCAGCGTTCTACGTTGCTCTGTAGCTGTAAGCTCCAGGACATCCAGCAGCGTAGAATCCATAATTCGGCTGCCTGTGACCAGCATCAGCTTGGCACGTCCGTCTTCCATCCGCTCCAGCACAGCGATCTGATGATTCACGGCTGCAAATTCCACGACCTGCTCATGACGCAGCAGGAATCGTACGGCTTTTAACTGATCCCTGATTCGGGCGGCTACCTCAAACTCATATGCTTCGCCAGCCCTATACATGCGCTGCTCCATGTCCTCTAGTATGCTCTGATCCTTCCCTTGTAGCAGAAGACAGATTCGTTCTACCCGTTCATTGTACTGCTGGATGGCCTCCAGCTCTCCTGTACATACCCCAAGGCATAGTCCAAGCTCATAGTTCAGACAAGGAGAACTGCCTGAAAGCATCGCCCCACGTCTCAGATGTGGATGGCTGCACAATAGCTGCAGTGCTTCCTGAAGACCATATAATGCTTGCTCAATCATGCTTCTGCTTGTGTAAGGTCCCCAGCTTCGCTCAACCTGAATGTCCTCAGGAGTGTCGATAATCTCTATATGCTTCAGTGCCCCGTTTGAACGCAGTGCCAGATAAGTATAGGCCAACGGATTTTTCATCTTGGCATTGTACATCGGCTTCCATTGCTTAATCAGCCTGCATTCCAGCATGAACGCCTCGAACTCTGTATCCGTGTGGAGTACCTCCAGATCCCGGATCTGCTGCACCAGACGCTTGACCTTGGGAGAATGAGCCGTATTTTGGTGAAAATACGATTGAACCCGCTTTCTCAGAGCCTTCGCCTTTCCAATATAGATGATGGTACCGAACTGATCCTTCATGAGATAGACACCGGGGGTTAGCGGTAGATGATTCACCTTTTCCGTCAAATTCATGACAAGTCCTCCGATCTATACGATGTACCCTACATCTATTATAAGATTATAGAATGGATTAGCCGCCTGGTGAAGCCCGAGGCAAGAGGAGTGAGAAGGGAACGTACTAGTACGGAAAGTGGGATTTGAAGTGAACCTGAGGATCGTAGGCCTTGAGTAGGTCTTGACAGGAACGGGATATTCATATATTTTGTTATTATCAATTAGTTATTATTAAATAAAGAATAACAAAAAAGCTATACGTGACAGGTTCATTTAGACGCAAACACATTCTTTAGTGCCTTCGTTGATCTTACAGTAATTTGTTGTAGGGAAATGAGTGCTGGATGTAACTTGCAGAAGACGACATATGACGATGATACAAGAAGCTACATAGGGCAAGTAGATACATGGGGGAGGTAGACGAAAATTATGATCTATAATGTGGAACAGCTGCGCCGTGCTTATCAGGCGGGGAGCCGCTTTAAATATATGATGTTCTGGGGCCACACACCGCCTGCTGACGGTACACTGAATGCGAGCTGCTTCAGTCAATGGTGGAAGTGTAGCTTTGAGATTGAGGGCGTGACGTACTCTTGCACCGAGCAGTATATGATGGCAGAGAAAGCGCGGCTGTTCGGAGATGAGGAGATGCTGGAGAAGATCCTGGAGGCACGTCATCCGAAGGAAATGAAGGCTTATGGTCGAGCAGTGAAGGACTTCGATCAGCAGCTCTGGGAGCAGCAGCGCTATGATATCGTTAAACGAGGGAACGTGGCCAAGTTCACGCAAAATCAGGATCTGGGCCAAGTGCTGATGAATACGAAGCAGCGAATTCTTGTCGAAGCGAGCCCACGAGACCGTATCTGGGGTATTGGAATGGGGAAGAACAACCCGGATGCCGAGAATCCGATGAAATGGCGTGGGCAGAATCTGCTAGGCTTCGCCTTGACAGAGGTGAGGGACCAGCTGGCTGCGTCTCGGTAACAGAATCGGCTTCGCAGAAATGCGATCGACAGCTTTTCCGATGGTGACATGAATATCAATGCTGAAGAGTAGAGAGTAGAATTTGCTACATGTCTGTCTGGTCTGCACGGTAGATATGTCTTGATTCAGGAGGTTAGGATGACATTTCAAGAGCGGGAACAGGATTTATTCACTGTAGAGGAGCGCTATCTGCTGGCGCATTGTATCTCTGCTGATGCGAAGATGGGCGCGGGCATTGCGGTTGCCTTTTGTCAGCATTTTGATCTGAATTCGCTGCGGGAGCAGGCGAGCATCAAGCCACTGGATGTAGGAAGCTGTTATCAGGTGGGCCGTGTGCTGAACCTGGTCACGAAGCCGAAATATTGGCAGAAGCCTTCGTATGCCACGCTGACAGCAGCGCTCGTGGACATGAGGAACCAGTGTGTGCAGGCAGGAATCGACAAGATCGCCATGCCTCGTATTGGCTGCGGACTGGATCGGCTTCGTTGGGATAAGACCCGGCAGATCATTCAAGAAGTTTTTGAAGAGACGGATATAGACATTGTGGTATGTTCGCAATAGATAGGCTTGAAGATTAACAGAGAATATAAGTAGTTTGTTTCTAGCACGAGTGTAAATAGTAGACAGAGTTCCACAGGAAACAGATTGAGTATGAGCTCGCCTTGGACAGGCGAGCTTATTGGTTGTGCATTCCAATGCTACCCTAGTAAGCAAAGTGAAACTCAGTTTATAGTATGTATAATTGTTATAACTACTACAAAGTCTAGGACGGAGGTTGTCATCATGCTAAAAGACGAACACGTACTACAACTAATAGCAGAGAGCGGTCTCGACCGTATGGGAGGAACACTGGAGCAGACGACTCTTTTGTCGAACCGGATACATGTCACTCCTTCGACCGATGACGAAATCGCAGTCGGGAATTCAAAAATCGGAGGGAATCCTGACCTGCACGCTTCCGTTGACTGGCCGATGTATGACGGAAAGCCTCTGACGTTTATCGCACAAATACAGCTGAACGAAGTACCATGGAAGCCTGAACCACTACCACAGTCAGGGCTATTGTCCTTTTTCTATGAAGCAGTCGATCAACCGTGGGGCTTTGATCCAGAAGAGGCGGGGCAATGGAAGGTAATATATGTCGCAGACATGGCAGGACTTGAACGCAAAGCCAAGCCTGCAGAACTAGTGAATCGTGACGAAGCCGAGGCGGAGGCACTCGCAGTCAACTTTTCTGTGCAAACGACGTTGCTTCCACCGAGGACGCTGGAGATGAAACGGCTGGGACCAAATGCTGATGAAATGGATAAGTACATGGATCTCAGGGAGAGCGTGGTTGAGCATAACGGCGCAAATACAGTTATCCATCGCTTCCTCGGACATCCAGACCCAATTCAGGGCGACATGCAGTTACAAACTCAATTGGTATCAAACGGAATTAATTGTGGCGATGCCTTCGGCTACCGGGATCCAAGGCGCGAGGAGCTGGAGCCGGGTGCAGAGGGCTGGAAGCTACTGCTCCAGATTGATTCTGTGGAGGAGCTGGGACTGATCTGGGGTGACTTCGGAATGATCTATTTCTGGATACACGAGGACGATTTGAAGAACGGTGATTTTGAACGAGTCTGCGTCATATTGCAATGTGGCTAAATCAAGAGGGACTGCCTTTTCAGGCGGTCTCTTTATTTTGTATATCGTTATTCATCAATTCACTCTCTGCTAGTCATTAATCATCCTGAGCTCGGGACACACAAGTGAGCAGTTCGATCTCATCAGGAGGGTGTGTCCTATTTCTCAAGTGAAAAGGGTTCGATGATGGATAGCTCAATATGGGCTGAATGTCTAAACGTGTCGAAAATTACAGAATAAACGGGTATATTTTTATGATTTCTGGGATATGGAGCACTGTGTCCCCCGTAATTAGTCGTATATAATCATACTGGGGATGGAAGCGCTGGATAAGCTCCCCTTTTGTTACATACTACTGCAATAGACTGGAGTCAGGCCGCCTTCATTGTCAGGCTAATAGGAATAGGCGGCTAAGATAAGGGGGAAAGCGGTCGGTGTGCGGATAACAGCGGATATCCATCTATGATGACGGTTCCTAGATTTGGCTGACATCGAGTTGGCCGGAGATCAGTGAAACGGTAACACCGTATGAAGGCAAGAAGGAGTTGAGAGATGATGCCCCTGCATTTGAAAGAGGTCCGTCCTGAGGACCTCGGCGAAGTTACACTGCTCGTGGGCGACCCAGCCCGAGTAGCGGTATTGGCGGAGGCCTGGGACGAGGCTGAGGAGATCTGCAACAATCGTGAGTACAAGCTGATAAGCGGATATTGGAAGGGGCGTAAAGTCTCGGTCTGCTCCACGGGCATCGGAATCAGCTCCACAGAGATTGCGGTCATCGAGCTGATCGAACTGGGAGCCCGTATGCTGGTGCGAGTCGGTGGCTGCGGAGCCTGGCAGAAGCACATTGCCCCTGGGGATCTGATCGTGAACCACGCTATGGCACGTGAAGCGGGGACATTAGGAGCATATGTGCCAGATGGTTATCCTGCAGTTGCTGATTCATTACTGGTAGGAGCTCTCCTGCGAACTGCGCATGAGCAAGGCTTCACTGTACATACCGGAATTGGGCTTACGACACAGACATATTATCTGGGCCAAGGACGTAAGCCAGCGATCGGGCAAGGACCTAACCCTGAGGATTTGATGTCCTATTGGCAGCTACGTGGAATTCTGAATTGCGAGATGGAGACGGCAGCCATCTATGTGCTTGCCTCGATGTATGGGGTCAGAGCAGCGAATTGTCTGGTTGCTCATGTCAGCCGGACAACGGAGCAGTGGGTGCCAGATGCGGATTATCATACGATTCATGCCAAGGCGGCTACGGCGGTTCTGGATGCGTGTTTTACGTTAAGGAATGACATCTGAATTCTTAAGTATGAGGACCAATTACAGCACGACATATCAGAAAAGGGGTGTTCATCGACGTGACGACAGCCGCAATTCGCATACAGGATGTAAGCAAGGTCTACAAAAGCAGTGGTGGACGGGAAGTACAGGCTCTCACACATATCAATCTGGATGTAAGACAAAGTGAATTTATCTCGATCATCGGTCCTTCGGGCTGTGGCAAATCAACCCTGCTGAGAATCTTGGCCAATCTGGAGCCGCCCACAAGCGGCCAGATGGACTGGAAGGATTCGGCCGACAACATCGGATTTGTATTTCAGGATGCTACGCTACTTCCTTGGAAAACGGTACTACAGAACGCCAGATTCCCGCTTGAGGTAAAGAAGCTGCTGAGCAAGGACAGTTTAAGCAACCTGGATAAGCTACTGGAGCTAGCTGGGTTAAAAGGGTTCGAGAACGCTTATCCTCGTGAGCTATCTGGTGGGATGAAGCAACGTGTATCCATTGTGCGTGCGTTATCCTATAATCCGGATGTACTGCTCATGGACGAGCCGTTCGGCGCACTTGATGCGCTGACCCGTGACAAGATGGGCATCGAGCTGATGCGAATCTGGGATGAGACGAAGAAGACGATCCTGTTCGTTACCCACAGTATTTCCGAAGCTGTATTCTTATCCGATCGGGTCATTGTCATGTCTCCCCGTCCTGGCAAGATTGATCAGGTTATAGATATCGAGCTGCCTCGTCCCCGCACGGTAGAGGTGAAGGAGACGCTTGAATTCGTTAATTATGTCAAGACTCTTCGGGAAGTGTTGGGATAGGATGGCTAGACTTAGAGTAATCGGGGAATATGTCGCAGCCGTCTTCATTCTCTTGTTGATTTGGTCGTTATATGTTCATTTTTTTGATGTCCCAGCATTCCTCTTGCCTACACCCTCAGCTGTAGGAGTAGCTATGATTGACATGTTCACCACGCAGGATCTCATGTTTCATTTCTCCGTGACAGCAGGCGAGGTCTTTGCCGGTTTCCTGTTTGGTATACTTCTGGGCTGTGTAATGGGCTATCTAATTGGCAAAGTCAAGCTACTGGAGGAGGCCTTGATGCCTTATATCCTCTTGGCACAGACCGCACCCAAAATTGCATTGGCACCCTTGTTCGTCATCTGGTTCGGGTTGGGAATTACCTCCAAGCTGGTACTGATTATCTCGATGGTCTTCTTTCCGGTGATGTTGGGTACGATCTTCGGACTCAAGAGTATTACATATAACCTGAAGGGCCTGATGCAGATTACAGGCTTGAACTGGTGGCAGAAGGTGCTGCAGGTGGAGCTTCCGTATTCCATGCCACAGATCTTTGCTGGTCTGAAGGTGGGGATGGTGCAGGCCGTTATTGCGGCTATTGTAGCGGAATGGATTTCTGGCGAGAATGGCCTAGGGTACCTGCTGGTCTTCAACAGCACCACTTACAACTCACCCATGCTGTTCGCCTCCATTATTTACACTATTATTGTGGGCATTATTTTCTATGCGTGCATCGGCCTATTGGAGAATCGTCTCTTGTTCTGGCACGACTCCAAGCAGAGCAGATCATAGCTGGCCTGCGCAGAGCTGTTCGTCTTAGTAATGCTAAGGTCTAGATATAAAAAAATATTACACGTAGGGGGAACATGGTATGAAGAAAGTAATGATGTTACTGATGTCTGTGTTGTTGATCGGTGTGCTGACAGCGTGCGGAGCAACGGGGAGCAGTGATGGCTCTGCGAACACAGGTCAGGATTCCGGGAAGAAAGAGGCTGCTAACGGTGAGCTACGCAAGGTTACTGTTCAGATTGATGGGGCAGCGGTACCTTATTATGCTCCAATGTATGTCGCCAAGGAGCAAGGCTTCTTCAAGGAGCAAGGACTGGATGTGGAGTTCCTGTATGCCGATGCCGCTACTATCATACGGAATGTCGCTGCTAATAACGTACAGTTCGGCTTTCCGAATGCAGACACGGTAGTTACAGCCAAGTCTCAGGATCTCCCGGTAAAAGTCGTACACACTACATACCAGCATGGCCTGGGTGCCACGATCTTCAAGAAGAGCAGCGGTATCAGTACTCCTGCGGATCTTAAGGACAAGACGATTGCCGTGACCAGCTATGGCAGCCCCAACTACATACAGCTGCAAGTATTGCTTGAAAGCCATGGACTTAGTATTCGTGACGTTAACGTGAAGATTGTAGGCAGCGGCGCGATCGTGAATGCTCTGGTTGCCGATGAAGTAGATGCGATCATCTTCTCCATGCTGAGAACGGTGGAACTGCAAAATAGCGGTGAGGATGTCGCAGAATTCCGCTCCGATGAAGTCCTCCCCTCCTTTGGTAACGTTGTCGTGACCTCCGAGTCTTATCTAGCGTCCAATAAGGAGGATGTTATCGGATTTACCACAGCACTGGATCAAGCGCTGGACTACATTATTAAGGAAGGCAACATAGAATCCTCCATCCAAATGTCCGTCGAGAAGTACGCTCCTACTTTTGCAGGTAAAGAAGAAGTTGTAGCCAAGATCTTCAATGACGTATTCGTTCCTTACCTGTGGCAAAGTGAGCTCACCAAGACAGAGGGTTACGGAGCAGCAGACATGGCAAGATGGCAGACAGCTATCGACAGTCAGCAGAAGTTCGGCATTATTGCCGAGTCGTTCCCAGCCGAGGAATTGGTACTGACCAATCTGAAGTAACACAGGTGATAATATGAGGAAGAGTGTACGCAAGACCACTATTACGCTGTTGACCTTTCTGATCTTCGTGGTCCTGTGGCAGATGTATGTATCTGTGTCTCAAGTACCTGCGCATATATTGCCTGGACCGATGAAATATGTTTCAGAATTTCTTCGGATTACTAGTACAAGCAGCTTCAGTGAGCATGTTACAACTACATTGTATGAGATTGCTGTCGGCTTTGGCATTGGCTGTGTGCTTGGTTTGGTCTTCGGATATGTGCTGGCCAAAAGTGAGCTGATGGAGCGTCTAATTACGCCCTATGTTGTGCTTGCCCAAATTACGCCCAAAATCTCAATCGCTCCATTGTTTATCTTATGGTTTGGTCTCGGGGCGAGCTCCAAGATTGCACTGGTGATCCTGGTTGTATTCTTTCCCATCATGGTGAACACCATCATTGGGATTCGCTCCGTGGAATCCAATATGAAGGACCTGTTACATGTCCTTAGAGCTCGTCCGCTCCAGAAGTTCCTCTCGGTGGAGATTCCGTATTCTCTGCCTTCCATTATGGCGGGTGTGAAGGTGTCAACTACCTACGCGATCACAGGGGCGGTCATTGGAGAAATGATCGGCGCCAAGGCTGGACTCGGCTATCTGGTCATCCTTGGTAGTGAGACCTATGATATCAACCTCATTATGACAGCGGTGCTGATCCTCAGCGTCATGGGACTGGTATTATACACGCTGTGTGGGTACGCAGAGAAGAGACTACTGCATTGGCATGAATCTCAGGAGCAGGTCATGTAATATAAGTGGGCTAGAGCAGCCTGAACTAAGCAAGATCAATGGGTGGCGAGCAAAGCAGCTCAAAATGTGGCTACAAGGCAAGATACAGTAGGATCGGTACATGGGATATCACCCATGACCGATCCTTTTTGGCTGAAGCTGAACAGCGGTCGACAGGACTTCCGCTTGCAGCAGATATATACTCACATTTACATATAGTCCGGTTAAGGTACTAGGTGCGACGTGAGATGTGTAATGTGTAATGTGTAATGTACATGAGCAATGGTTGATCAGGGTTCCTCTACATAGTCTTGAAGAGCCCGCAGCTTGTCATCCCAGTACGGCTCGAAGAAGTGAACCCATTGCTGCACCTGTGACAGCGGTTCGGATTGAAGGGTATAACGCGTCTCGCGTCCTACTCGCTGCGACTGGACCAGTCCGGCTTCTGTCAGCACGAACAGATGCTTGTTGATCGCAGTACGTGTGATGGGAAATTGTCTTGTGATGTTAGCGACCGCCATCTCCTGGCCTACAAGCAGATGCAGAATCTGGCGGCGTGTAGGGTCGGCAATAGCCTGGAATACATCATATTTGGTAGCTGTAGCAGACATAGTTAACCCTCAACATACTGGACAAGCCTGTCGTGAACGATGTCTTCCCAGCCCCCGTTCATTCGTTCCCTGATGGCTGCATGTGGTTGCCCGAATTCGGTAACCGTCTCTTCATCCCAGCCTGTGTGAATCAAGGTGAATTCAGTCGTGTGGGAGGTAATAGCCCGCAGCTCAAAGATGAGCCGCCAGTCCTTGCCCCAAGCGATCTCCAATCGTGAATTAGGGTCAATATCGATCACTTTGCAAGGAGAGTCTCCGAATGGCCCGGCATGAAGAGTGAACTCATATCCGAGAATGGGCTCAAATGTACTCGGCATCCACCAGGCTGCTATGCCTTCGGCAGTGGCTACGGCATTCCAGACCTTCTCGATCGGGGCTTTCAGTTGCACGGTTTTTCGAATGTCGGGAATAGATGATTTTTCAGGCATAAGGGCCTCCTTTATAATGTGACACCTAGAGGTGTTCTTTTTGTTTTGTTCAATATAACACCTAAGGGTGTTATGTTACAAGTCTTCTGTTATTTTCATACTGGAACCTGTAACTTGTAGCTCTATAACTTGTGGCTCTGTATCTCGTAGATCCGTATTGGAGACAGGGACATTTGTATCTACGGTGAATCCTAGTCTTCCCGAATGATGATTGAGCCAACCAGAATTGTGATTCATAGAGCTGCATGTTATGGTGGGATTGGACAGCGATTCAATGTCGATTCTTAAGATGGAGGTGTCAGACGTCATGAAAGCATTATTCATTGGAGGAACGGGGACGATTAGCTCTGCCATTACAAGCTCTCTGCTGGAGCAGGGCTGTGAGCTGTACTTACTCAACCGGGGAACGCGAAATGCTTCTCTGCCGGAAGGTGCTCGCCTTCTACAGGGAGATATTCATGATGAGACGCAGGTGTCCAGTCTGTTGGAGGGACATGAGTTCGATGTGGTGGTGGATTTCATTGCATTTGATCGGAAGGATGTAGAAAGGGATTTTCGCCTTTTCCAAGGCAAGACCAGGCAATATATCTTCATCAGCTCTGCTTCCGCTTACCAGAAGCCGCTATCCGACTATCGGATTACGGAGGGAACTCCACTCGCCAACCCTTACTGGGAGTATTCACGAAATAAGATCGACTGTGAGCATTACCTGATGACACAGTACCGGGAGCAGGGCTTTCCGGTCACGATCGTAAGGCCTAGCCATACCTACAGTGAGCGCTCCATTCCACTTGGGGTATCGGGTGCCAAGGGTAGCTGGCAGGTTGCCAAGCGGATGCTGAATCATCAGCCTGTAATCATTCACGGGGATGGTACCTCGCTGTGGACGATGACGCACAGTAGTGATTTTGCCAAAGGCTTCATCGGGCTTATGGGCAATATCCATGCAATCGGGGAGGCTGTGAACATCACCTCTGACGAGACAGTAACCTGGAATCAGGTGTACAGTATCGTAGCTGATGCGCTGGGTGTACCACTCAAGGCCGTATATGTACCGTCGGAATTTCTGGCTGCATGTGGTGGTGCCAAGGATTATCGCGGTGGGCTGCTGGGCGACAAAGCACATTCGGTCGTCTTCGATAATGCCAAGCTGAAGCGCTTGGTCCCTGACTTCGTGGCTACGACGCGCCTGGATCAGGGGATCCGTCGTACCGTGCAGCATATTCTGGAGCATCCTGAGCTGCAGACAGAGGACCCGGAATTTGATGTGTGGTGTGACAAGGTTATATCTGCACTAGAAGTAGCAGTGAACACGGTGCGAGGCGAATAGATAGATGTACTAATGTAGGGTTATTTGAACTCTTGTATGGCCTGAACTCTTTAATCATTAAAAAGTAGTCGATCCCAGAGAGCGTGTTCTCCGGGATCGGCTATTTTTCGAGGTCGGGGCAAGGGTAGCGTAGCCTTGCTACCGAATTCCATGGACATCCTTAAGGCTGTGATTGGCCTGTAACGCTATTGCCTGATTTCGTAATATAGTAATCCAGCTTGGCTCCGCTCCAGAAGTGGAAGGTCAGCTTAACCTGTCCATCACGTACAGAATTGAAGAATTCAGGCTGCAATTGAATGTGCTGTGCGTTGTACTGCGGAACAAAGGTGGTGTGGAATTCTTTGAACGATGTCCAGTCGTGCGGGCCAGCATTGCCGCCTGACGTATATACGGCCTCCATGGTGGCCAGTCGATCTCCCTTAAATTGAGTCGGAATCTGGAAGCTGTTAGTCGTGCCTGTAGCGCTGTCTAGCTGCGGTGTGTCGTATACGATGATGTGCCATTTCCAGTCTGCTCCACCGCTGAATTTGGCTGTCAGCACGGCTTGTTGGCCATGAGTATTATTGGAGATCAGGCCTTGCAGTGTTCCAGCCTTCAAAGTAAGGGTATTACCGCTGATTGTGTAATCCTCGCCTTCCACCAAGGCTGTGGCTCCTGCTTTCAGCGAGACCAGTCCGTGTCCGTTCCAATTCATGGGCAGTGGCTTGTCTGTAATGGACTCTCCGGCTCTCAGAAATAACAGATCGCTATTCCCTGTTGCAGAGCGTCCTGTCCAGCCTGCCTTCAGAACGGCAAATAGATCAGGATCAGACCATGTGAAGGATTGACGGCCAAAGTGCTGTCCATTATCCCATAGCATCGGGGCAATTCCTTTATCTTGCAGATAGTGTCCCAGGAACTCGAAGAATTTCAGCTTCTCTCCCTGTTGAATGACGTCGGTATTCTTATCAAAGCCGAGGAGTCCATATTCACCCAGGATGACCGGAATGCCGCGTGCGACAAATGTGTTGTATACTCGATCAAAGGTGTTCGTGATGTCACTGCGTACCTCCTGATTGAAGGTGGTAAATCCAGCAAGATTTACGCTGAAGGGCCAAAATCCATAAAAGTGGACGGTGGCTATCAGATTCGGATCATCCAGTTGCTCAATCGTGTCGTAGAGCTCGTCCATTCGTTCTTGTGTTGGTGATGCCTCCAATGTGGAGAGCACAAGCGGACGTGTGGCATTCTCACCGCCTGAGCTGCGTACGATATTGTGGAAGGATACGTTCAGCTCCTCAAGCATGCTGAAGGACAGGGCTTCGCTGGTAGTACCGCCATCGCTGAAGCGAGGCTCGTTGACGCTCTCCATCATCAGCTTGGAGGAATGGTTCTTGAAGCGTTCAGCAATCTGCTCCCAGGCAGCATCATAGCGGGCTCGGACCTGTGTACGATTCTGCTCCATATGGCTGATCCACACCCAGGAATCATGATGGAGATTGATCATGACGTATAGATCTTCGTCAAGTGCCCAGTTCACGACTTGCTCTACCCGATTCAGATAGGCAGGATTAATGGTGTAATCAGGTGCAGGGCCGATGTGAGCGTTCCAGGTGACAGGAATACGTATACTCTTGTACCCTTGGGCTGCGACGTTCTGAATTAATTGCTGTGTGATGGGTGGATTGCCCCATGCAGTCTCGTCAGAGCCTACAGCGTCCAGTGAATTACCAAGATTCCAGCCGGGAGCCATATCCTCAACGTAGGACTGCAATGAACTCGGAGTAGCATTGGAGGAGGTGACTATGTCCTCACGGCCTGATTCCTGAGCAGAAGAGGCGGAGGGGAATACACTGAGGAGCAAAGCGGCAATGACGGCTAACGGTAGAAAGACCTTTCGTTTACGCTTGATCATGGTTACTTGTCTCCTTCACCATATATTGTAAGCGCTTTCTCATACAGAGTAACATACAAAATTTGGAATAAATACCCTCATTATTCGTCTTGATTTCATGTAATAATTAGAGTTATATCCTTTTATTTACATAATGTGAGCCTTGAAAAGATGCCTGTCTCCACATACATCTTAATTACGCACAAAATTTGATGAATGAGGCTTGCAAGTATAGAGAAAATAGTTCAATATAAAGATAAGTTGTGAGTAGAATTAAGTAAGTTGCTAACCAAAAGGTTGTAAATATGATATTCAAAAATCATCGTACAGGGAGGCTATTAACATGGAAATTGGAATTACAACATTCGTGGAGACTTCACCGGATGTGAAGACAGGCGAGGTCATGAGTCATGCGCAGCGGCTGCGTGAGGTAGTAGAGGAGATCGTATTAGCTGATCAGGTTGGCCTGGATGTCTATGGTGTCGGCGAACACCATCGTGTGGATTATGCAGCCTCTTCCCCTGCTGTTGTACTCGCTGCGGCTGCTGCTCAGACTTCCCGAATCCGGCTTACCAGTGCGGTTACGGTCTTATCCTCAGACGATCCTGTACGGGTGTTCCAGGATTTCGCGACATTGGACGGGATCTCGAATGGTCGTGCTGAGATCATGGCGGGGCGTGGCTCCTTTATCGAGTCGTTCCCATTGTTCGGCTATGATTTGAATGATTACGACGAGCTATTCGATGAGAAGCTGGATTTGTTGCTGAAGCTGTGTCAGTCGGAGAAAATCACTTGGGAGGGCAAGCATCGGCCAGCTATTCATAATCTGGGTGTGTACCCGCGTCCAGTACAGCAGACATTGCCTGTCTGGATTGGAAGCGGCGGTAATCAGGAGTCCGTTGTTCGTGCTGGCTTGCTAGGTTTGCCACTGGTATTGGCCATTATTGGTGGACGCCCCGTACAATTCGCTCCACTGGTGGAGCTGTACAAGAAGGCAGCAGCACATGCAGGACATGATGTCTCCAAGTTAACCGTTGCCTCTCATTCGCACGGCTTCATTGCGGACGATGATCATACAGCAGCTGAGAAGTTCTTCCCTCCAGCTCAAGCTGTCATGAATATGCTGGGCCGTGAACGTGGCTGGGGCCATTACAGCCGTGCGACCTTCGATGCGGCTCGTAGTCCTGAAGGTGCTCTGTATGTCGGCGATGCTGAGACTGTAGCCAAGAAAATCATTCACCTGCGCAAGGAAGTCGGCATCACTCGCTTCATGCTGCATGTACCGCTGGGTACAATGCCTCATGAGGAAGTCATGCGGGCAATTGAGTTGCTCGGGACAGAAGTAGCCCCACGTGTGCGTGAGGAGATTGCAGCGTGGGAGGCGGCAGGTCAGCCGAAGGAATAAGTCACGTCAACGGCCAACGTCAACTCATCTGCGAACGTAAGGTATGTCATATCCGAGCCCGGTTCCCTTCGCTATAATTATTTAGTTAAGCCATTAATACCTTGACCGAGTCTAAGTTCATGTGAGTGATCTAGGGAAGCGTCTCTACACTCACATTCGATCTGGTCAAGGTAACGAGGCGAATTCAGGAACCGGGAGGGTATCTTCTTTGACCGTAGGAAATGTATACAAAGCACTTGAGCTGCAGGAGCCAGATCAATATGAGCTGGATGGGCTGGAGGTTGGTGTAACTTCGAATTGTAATCTCAAATGCGACTACTGCTGTGCCTATAAGCGTGATGACGGAAATTGCATCAGCGGCCAAGAGGTCATTCGCGTGATCAGTGAGCTACCTACGCTGAAGCGGGTGCGCTTGTCCGGCGGTGAGGTCACCCTGAGATTTCAGGATTGTCTGGACATTATTCAATACTGCTCCAGCCATGGGATTGATACACAGCTGAATACGAATGCCAGCCTGCTTAATGAACGGCGTGTCATGCAGCTACATGAAGCTGGTGTGTCCAATATTCACATTTCATATAACTTTACGGATGCTGAGCGGTATGCTGCTTACTATCGAGTGCCTGCCCAAGTTCATGCGAAGATCGAACATAACATTCGAGCTTGTACAGAAGCAGGTATCAGCACCGTGTTGGAGACGCTACTGTTCGATGAGACACAGGGCCGGATGCTGGACATCAGTGATCGTGTATATGATCTGGGTGTCAGAATCCATGAGATCCAGAACAGCATCATTATGGATCATCGCGGCTGGAACAAGATCGCTTCACGCGAAGCACTGGTTCGTTCGGTTCAGGAGCTCATTGCGCATAAGCAGGAAGATATGATGCTGTACTTTACATGTATGGATCGCTTTGCAGATCGTCTCGGACTTCAAGGCCAGCCTGGGGTGTATTTCTCCAATTGCGTAGATGGTACTCGTCAGCTTCATTTGCACGGGAACGGAGATATCATTATCTGTGAGCTCTGTCATCCGGTGGTGATCGGCAATATCTATCAAGGTACGTCTCTGAGTGATATATATCAGAACAGGCCACAGGCCTTACAGGAATATTTGGAGAAGCTGCCATGCCCGGCGTATGAAGCACTCTTCGGCGGTGAGTGAACCTAAGTTATCAATTAATCTTTAGCTTGTGATAGCCAGTACGCTTGTTCATCATATGAACCATGTGGCCGGATACATTCGTATCCGGTTTTTTGGTATACCCTGAGCAGGAAGGACCATACTATGCAGACAGTGCATGGTTAGGGATATCCGTGTTCAGTCATCCAGAAAGGGATGAAGTGAAGCATCGGGATTCATTTCGATATATGGGGCAAGAAGTATGATCCATGGCTGTGGTATGTATTCAAGCTGGGAGGCTGTGTAATGGGCAAAAAGATGAACCTGCTAATCTTCAGTGGGGATTACGATAAGGTCATGGCTGGATTGATTCTGGCTAATGCTGCTCGGGATATGGACGTGGAGGTGACGCTTTTCTTTGCATTCTGGGGGCTGTTGGTGCTGCGTGACCCCGAACGAATGACGAACGAAGGCAAGACGCTGCATGAGAAAATGATGAGCTGGATGACACCCAAGGGACCGGAGGAGCTGCCGCTCTCACATATGAACTTCAGTGGACTGGGCAAACAGATGATGACAGATATGATCGAGGAGCACGAGGCTCCAAAGCTGATTCATTACCTTAAGGGGGCACGCAAGAAGGATGTCCGGTTCTGTGCCTGCAAGCTGTCTGTCGAGATCATGGGCTTCAAGCCAGAGGAGTTCATTCCAGAAGTTGAGATTATGGATGCCCAGACATATTTGGGGGATGCACTTCAGTCGGATATGCAGCTGTTCATATAGGCAAAATTCCAAAAAGCCCCTGCATACATTGCAGGAGCTAACTCGGGCTTCATTTACGCTGAATAGCTTCTAAATACCTAAAGTGAATAGGCTAGCTGCGAGGCTTGAAAATACCAAACGGACGTCCTACAGGAAGGAACACTCGTCCAAAATGGACATTCAGTACTGCTGCGCCTGCGCCATAAAGGGATAGCAAACCGATCGCCATCTCAGAGTATGCTGCCAGTGCGTGTGATGCTTCCTCTGCAATTCCGAAGGCGTTCAGTGTGAGTCCAAGGAACAGGAAGTCGATCAGCAGGAAAATGAAGAATAGTACCTTGTGTGTCTCCATGGCCCCGATGGTCATGAAGATGGTGAAGATCAGGTACCCTGCGAATGCAAAGCCAAGCTGACGTCCATCCACCTGAGCGGCCAGCTCAGGGCCGAACGTACCGAGCTTGATCATCCAGCCAGCTGCCATAGAGAACCAGAAGAACGCATAGGCTCCGAAGGCTGTCATGCCGAAGGTGTTGTTGTGCTTGGCATCCAGCAGACATGCTAGTAGCTGGGCACAAGCTCCCAGGAATACGGCCCATGGAATGACGAGGCCAAGGCCTTCAGTCAGGCCCAGCTTTTGGGACGAAGCGACGAGTGTGACGATCGCCAGCCCGAATAGACCAATCCCGCTAGGATCGGCCGTTACAATCTTGACTTGAGTATGCGATGCGCTTTGCATGTGTTGCCAATGCCTCCAATATTATGGGTTCGTCATCTCCGCACGGAAATGATACAGCCTACAGTATAACGGATGTGAACACGTTCGCATAGAGCATAAATTGGGAAAGCTTTGTGTCGGGAATGGACTGCTGCTGCGGAGCTCAGTACATAGTGAACAGATGTGATTGTAGCCTACTCAGGAGGTATATTCATGATTAATAGAATAAAAGAAGAAAAAAAAGAGACCTGATTCAGAGTGAGTCAGGTCTCTTCTATGCACAAATGCTGTATACTGCATGCTGTTATAAGAAATTAGTATTTGTCTCCAGAGAACTTCGGATTAGGTCCATACTGATTATCCGTTGGCTCGCTATCAAGGCAAAGGAAATACAGTACAACAAAAGCACCGAATGGAACGAAACTAAGCAAGTACCACCAACCGGATTTGCCAATATCATGTAGACGACGAATAATTACAGCCAAACTAGGAAGCATAACAGCCAGAGAGTACAGGTAGACTAGTAGAAGCTCAATGCCAATCAGTTGCCCTATTATCGCAAGAACTAGAACAGCGATAGCATTGAATAGCGCAAACATCCAGTACTCTTTGCGTCTTGCTCTTCCAGAGAAGCCAACATAATTTTTCAACACCTTTAAGTACCATTCCATAATAAAATAAATTCCTCCTCAAAAATATGTAATATTAATCACAGCATTCAGCATCCGACAAATTATACCTTAATTAGCGTATGTCGGAAAGACCATAATATTCCTGAAAAGATAAAATTAATAACATAAATAGATTTTTTTAAGTCATATTGATGTGAGCTTTGAATTTTGGCTATGCTAGCAGTCTGAATACGAGATTATAAGCATATACATAGGATCAAATAAAAATAAGCTTATTATAAGCATGATATGATATATTTGAGAAAATATGACTATTAGGGGGAGCAACTTTGGTAGGACGTAGTGGTAATCCGACATTAAATGACAACACTTTTGAACGGGACGACTTTTATGGCTCACACGAGCCAATGACGATTGGGGGCACGGTCAACAAGGCATTCATGACATTGGCCATTCTAATCGGTGCAGCTATCGTTTCCTGGACCATGTATTTCAACGGGTATTCAGTGGGAGGACTCATCATCGGTGGAGCTATTGCAGGATTGGTTCTGGCCTTGATCATTTCCTTCAAACCAACAACAGCGCCATATTTGGTACCTGTATACGCTATTGCGGAGGGCCTGTTCGTGGGAGCGCTGTCTGCGAACTACGAGGCTTTATACTATGGAATTACCCTGCAAGCCGCTCTGTTGACCATGAGTGTATTTGTAGCTCTGTTGTTGGCTTATAAATCAAGGGTCATTCAGGCTACCCAGAATTTCAGATTAGGCGTATTTGCTGCCACTGCAGGCATTGCATTAATGTACCTGCTGAGCTTTGTTCTGAGCTTCTTTGGTATTACCGTACCTTATCTTCATGATAACAGTCTGATCGGTATCATTATATCGCTCGTCATCGTTGTAGTAGCTGCGCTCAATCTGGTCCTGGACTTTGACTTCATTGAGAGAGGGGCTGAGCAGGGGGCACCCAAGTATATGGAGTGGTACGGTGCTTTCGGCCTGATGGTTACGTTGGTGTGGCTGTATCTGGAGATGGTCCGTCTTCTCGCGAAGCTGCGCAGTCGTGACTAATTTGGGTAATGTCATCCTGTAGCTTTACAAATGGCTACTATGTAGAAGCAATCTTCCTAGTGAAGATTGCTTTTTTTGTGCTTGTGCGCACGAAGTGATAAGCCCTATTAAGTAGAGCTACTCTAATTCGGTTTGCCTTTAATCAGAATGTTCGAGGCCTTGCCGAAGTCAATACCTACTTTACCCGTCAACTCGGCCACCTTTTGTGCCAGGACGACTGCATTCACACCACAACAAATCAAAGCCACATCGAACTTGTCGCGGTTTCGAATCATGAATTGCAGGGCTTCGGTCATCTGTCCGTATTGGGAGAACGGGTAGGTCAACGTAATCTGCATCCGGTAAGGATCATTCTGAAGTACGCTCTTCAGTTGCGCAATCGATTGATACATGAGCATAATTCGTCGTCCGTGCAGCATGGCCCAGAACCGCGGGTTCTGCGCGAGCTGGCGATTGATCCATGCTGGACAGGTGTGTGTGGGATGGATTTGATAGTGGGTCATGATCTTGTTCGTCAGCTCTCGTTTGAGATAAGTAGGAGCCTGGATAATCTGATCTCCGGGGGGGAGCAGACCTACAATACTGGCTCTGCGGATTGAACGGACCAGTAGATTCCTGAGTGAAATATTAGGAAGCTTTACCCCCTTGTGTCCCTGATTGGCTTTGATGACCCAAGGCTCCTGCAAAATCTCATCCATGGACATGATGGTATTTTGTGACAGTACCAGGTTCTCCCCGTCGCCAATCCGAACCAGTGAAAAGGGTTGCCCTTTCTCCAGGGCCATACCAATTCTTCGGATGACTTCTTCTTGCCCCAGATGGACGCTATTGGCCATATCAGCACACTCCTTTGCAGCTTGCATCTCCTCGTAGAGATTCTATGAACAAAAGCGTGCGGACGCTTGTACTCCAGACCTGATTGGAGTCAGAAAAACAACCTGTTCCGCCTTTGCACCTGATACCATATCGCGGCAGAGCTAGCGAATAACTATCTTTTGCTGATAGCTAGCGATTGTCCATTCCAATTGAAAGGATCATTCATAAGTTAATATATGCTGCGAGCATAGGAGAAGGATATCAACGCAAGGAAGTGAGTGAATGTCAAGCAAAAGAGTTGTGATTGAAATCAATTTCAACAACTATGGCATCGACCCTGCAAGGCTGACGGAGTCGTGGATTGCCAACCGGATCGCCATCTTTCATAAATATACGCTGCGAAGTCTGAAGAAGCAGACGAATCAAGATTATTTGTGTCTCATCAAGACAGCAGGCGACTGCGAGCAGATCATCAAGTCTGTTCTAGGCAAATATCCACCGCTTCCACCGCATATCCGCTTTGTGACCAGTATCGAGGCCAAACGTCAGACCGAAGCCTATATTGCAGGCTATGAGGATTTGTACATCGCCCGCCAGGATTCGGATGATCTCTTTCACAAGACCTTCGTCCAACAGCTCCACCAGTTCAAGCATAAGCCTATCACCCAAGTACTGATTACCCAGAATGGCTACATGTGGGATACCGTAGAGAACAGCATGATACCGATGTATTTTGAATCACCGCAATATTATACCCTCATCTATAGTGTCAAAGCCTTCATGGCTGGCAAGCGCTATAAGCTTCCCGGAGGACACGGCTATGCCATCAAGATGCGCCATGAGCTACTGAAGCCGCGTAACTATGTCAATATCGTGCATCCTTCCATAACCTCTAAGAAGCGGCTGCCGGCGCATATTACCAGACTGACCCCCGCTAATATGAAGAACATTCTGAATGACTTTATGTAGTTAGCATTTGGGCATTCAAATCCAGAGTAGGACAATACCGAACCGGTAGCTACCTTTAACATTCCAAGACAGGAAGGAGATTCTCATGTTCAAAGACAAGACGATTCTGATCACAGGCGGTACGGGATCGTGGGGGTATGAGTTGACTCGGAAGCTGCTTAAGAAAGCCCCGCGCGAGATTCGTATCTTGTCCCGTAATGAATTCTCTCAGGTCAAAATGCAGCGAACGTTCCAGTCGGATGTAATCAAGTTCATCATTGGTGACGTACGGGATTATGAGGCCGTTCATGAGGCTTGCCGCAGTGTGGATTATGTATTCCATCTCGCTGCGCTCAAGCATGTGCCTGTCTGTGAGGAATACCCGCAGGAAGCGCTCAAGACCAACGTGCTTGGCACGGAGAATATTATTAAGGCCAGTATTGAGCAGCGGGTGGAAAAGGTTATTGATGTCTCTACCGACAAGGCTGTGGACCCGATTAATTTCTACGGCATGACCAAGGCGCTCGGAGAGAAGCTGATGATTCGAGCCAACCGGTTGAGTCCGCATACCCGCTTTGTATGTATCCGCGGAGGTAACGTGCTGGGAACGAATGGCAGCGTGGTGCCACTGTTCAAGCAGCAGATTCTGGATGGTCAGGATCTCACACTTACGCAAAAGGATATGACCCGGTTTTTCCTAACCGTATCGGAGGCCATTGATCTGTTGCTAGAGGCTTCACATGCGGCAATTGGCGGGGAGACGTTCGTGATGAAGATGAATGCTTGTCTGATTACGGATCTGGCCAAGACACTGGGCAAGTACTTAGCCAAGCGTGAGGTAGGCTTTAGAGAGATCGGGATTCGCCCGGGAGAGAAGCTGCATGAGGACCTGGTGTCACCGTATGAATCTCCATACACCTACAAGTACAGCGAGCAATACTATGTCATATTGCCTTCCCATCCTTCAACGGAGCTGGTGGAGAGGTATAAGACATATCCAGCGGTTACCTTTGACAAATACCATTCCAATGCAAATCTTCTAGATGAAGAGGGGATTGCGAATCTGTTGAAAAGAGGCGGCATGCTGGCCGCGGATGCCCGTCCGCTCAGATAACCGCTTGAATAATAGGCGGGAGGTAGAGTCAGATGGCGAATAATGATCAGGTGAATCTGCGCTATTATGGCTTGGTGAATTCCGAGCAGTCCCATGAAGCTACACGCCAGCGCGTACACTGGATATGCAAGCGAGTGGTGGGGAACACAGTGCTCGACATTGGCTGCAGTCAAGGGATCACCTCCATATTGCTAGCCCGCGAAGGCTTTCAGGTCACAGGAATTGATATTGAGGATACAAGCATCAAGTATGCCAAGAGTGAGCTGATGAAGGAATCGTTGCTGGTGCAAAAGAAGGCGCGTTTTCTACTCAAGGATATAACGATGCTGCAGCCTAAGGAAGGTACGTATGACACGGTCATCATGGGGGAGATTCTGGAGCATTTCTCTCAGCCTAACAAGCTGCTGTCAGCTGCTCATCGTCTGCTGAAAAAGGGGGGGAGGGTCATTATTACGGTGCCCTTCGGCTACCTTCCCTTTCATGATCATAAGCAGTCCTTCTATGTGGGCAGCTTGTGCAGACTGCTGGAGTCCTATTTCGATGAACTGAGTGTCGAGGTACAGAGCAAATATATATGCTATGCAGGTCGCAGGAAGGATCAGATTAGCAAGCAGATTGATACGGAATTCAAGGTTCCGCAATTACTCAAGTGGATGCAACAGGATCAGGCCCAGTATCTCAATTATGAGAAGAAGAGCGATAAGCTACTCAGGGAACGCAAGCAGTATATGGACAGCAGGGATAAGAAGCTGCAAGAGCTGCGTCAGCAATCCGAGCAGCTTGGCAAGCAGATTGAGGTGCTGCGAGCTCAATTGGCGCAGGAGCGAGTGAACGTTGCCCATTTGCGAGGACAGCTGAACAGCGGACCAGGGAAATAAGATTCAGAATGCTTGTCATAGTACGTAATGCTACGGATTCAAGTGTGCATGAGCGTCTCTGCCAATGGGCAGTCCATGATCAAGCTATAGAGATGAATAGTCAGACTATGGAAAGGATGTGAAGGCTGCCTAAGGGCAGCCTTCTTGTCTTGGAATTAGACCATGCAGCGGTGGCCACTTCCCGCAGTATTGGCTACCTTGTAATGGTGGTTGTATTCACGATATGGAGTCCGTCCACCTGCTATTCTCTACACATGAAGTGATGGTTCCATCCGCATGGGTCTGCTCAGGTGTGATTATTCTACGGGCAGGCGATATACAGCAAAAGGCTCCTGATGAATATAACGGCTGCTCGCATTCTCCAGCCGCTGTGCAATATCGTCACTGTAGGACAAGTCTACACTTGGCAGGCTTTCAAGCAGCTGCTCTGGACGAGTGGCACCTACAATAACCGTAGAGACCGCAGGTTGGTGCATGAGCCAAGCCAGTGACAGAGCTACAGGACTGGTATTCAGCTCAGCAGCCAGCGTTCCAACCTCTGTCCCGAGTTGAATCCGATCTGGACTCAGAAAGCGTGAGAAGTTAGGGTCCGTGTCTGCTCTGGACCCTGAAGGAACTTGTCCCTGAGCATATTTGCCTGTCAGGATTCCTCCAGCAAGGGGGAAGTAAGGGATAATACCGATGTCCTGATCAAGGCAGAGAGGCATCAGTTCTCTCTCAGGAGTGCGATCTGCAAGGGAATAACTGACCTGGACAGATATATAACGAGCGAACCGCTGCTGCTCACTGATGCTGAGTGCCTTCATGAGCTCCCAGGCTGCATAGTTAGATGCTCCGATATAGCGGATTTTACCGGCAGATATCAGATCATCCAATGTGCGAAGAGTCTCTTCCAGTGGTGTTGATGGATCGAAGGTGTGAATCTGATACAGATCTACATAGTCTGTCTTGAGGCGACGAAGACTATCCTCCAATTCGCGCTGGACATGGAGACGCGAAGAACCAGCTTGATTCGGCCCCTGTCCGCGAGGTAATCCGGCCTTGGTCGCTAGCACAGCCTCATGCCGTCGCCCTTGCAGCGCAAGACCGATGATGCGTTCCGACTCGGTGTTGGCATAGATATTGGCGGTATCCAGGAACTGTATCCCTGCATCGAGCGCGGTGTGGATGATTCGAATGGAGCTCTCCTCGTCAGCTCGTTTCCCAAAGGCATTCGTACCCAGTCCTAATGCAGATACCTGTAGACCACTGTGCCCCAGACGGCGGTAATGCATGTTGCTCACTCCTTTGCATTCAGTTGGTCCTATTATTGCAAATACTCACTGGGCCATGCAATGTGCCAGCTACAGTGTCAATGCGCTCTTGCTAAAGTGACCCATTCATGCCGCGTGCAGATCCTCGTGCTTGGCGCCCTCCTCTTGGTCCTACTGCGTGTCATACGCTAGTCTGCTAAGTGTGCGAACGGACAGTATTCGCATGTGCGGTGGTGGTTGTCTCTTGCCGCTGTAGACTGAGACTCCATAGAACCAGCAGTACAGCTAAAGCGACCATGAGTCCACCCACCCAGGTGGTATGGATCAGCCCGATACTTGCGGTTACTTGTCCGCCGATGAATGCACCTAACGCAATCCCCGCATTGAAGGCTGCGATATTCAGGGCAGAAGCGAAATCCACGGCAGTAGGAGCATATCGCTCAGCCAGAGTAACAACATAAATCTGCAATCCTGGTACATTCATGAAGGCCAGCAAGCCCATGAGCAGTACCGTTATTAGCCCAAGCACGGAGTCCGCTGCAGTCCAACCGAGAATGAACAGGACGACGGATTGAGCTATGAACATGAATAAGAGTGCTCGTAGCGGCTTTTGATTGGCGCCTCGCCCTCCAATAATATTACCGAGCGCAATAGCTAGCCCATAGATTAATAAGATGACGGCCACCGTCGATTCACGATAGCCTGAGATATTTTGCAGCAATGGTGCGAGATACGTGAATACCGCGAAGGTTCCGCCATAGCCTAGAGCAGTCATGGCAAAAGCCAGCAGCAGCCGCTGATTCGTAAGCAGCTTGATCCGGTCTCGCATGGAAGCTAGCGAGCCTCCGCGTAGATCTGCAGGTACTAATAGCTGATTGGCTATCAAGCTCACTATACCAATAATGACGATCGCAATGAAGGCAACGCGCCAGCCCCATTGTTGTCCAATCATGGTACCCAGCGGAACCCCGGTAATGGTTGCTACTGTTAGGCCGGAGAACATGATGGCGATGGCACTGGCCCGTCGGCTTGCAGGCACGAGATCGGCAGCAATGGTGGAACCGATGGACATGAATAGACCATGGGCGAGAGCAGATAGCACTCTGGCTACCAGCAGCAGGACAATACCTTGAGCCGCAGCAGCCAGGCTATTGCCGAGAATGAAGACCAGCATAATCCCGATCAGCAGGTGCTTACGCCGTATTCCTGAGGTCAGGGAGGTTAGAATCGGTGCTCCGAGCATGACGCCCAGCGCATATAAGGTGACGGTCAGGCCAGCAGTCGTAACGGATATATGAAGATCATTGGCGATCAGGGGAAGCAGCCCTACGCT
The DNA here is from genome assembly GCF_038002385.1 of Paenibacillus sp. FSL K6-1230. Classification (NCBI taxonomy): domain Bacteria; kingdom Bacillati; phylum Bacillota; class Bacilli; order Caryophanales; family Paenibacillaceae; genus Paenibacillus; species Paenibacillus sp. FSL K6-1230. Next base: position 6,106,746 of record NZ_JBBOCK010000001.1, on the reverse strand, counting down.
AATGAACTCGGTCGTTCCAATGGCAAATGCGCTAACGGCAAGAGCTAGCAGAGCCAGCCTGCTCCGTGCATTAGATGTAGACATGAAATGGATCACTCCTAAATATTGAGATGTGTAGCAGGTAAGTGCTATTATGACTGGAAGGAATACAGATGAATAGTACGTACTTTTTAGTGATATAAGTACCTGAAAGTAATGTAGGTACTTTTTGGTGCCTATTAGAACATACAAAGCGATAGGATAATGGAGGTAATGAACGTGGGAAAGAAATATAATATTTCTGTGGAAGCAACACTTGAGGTAATCGGGGGGAAATGGAAATGTGTGATCCTCTGCCATCTGACACATGGCAAAATGCGCACCAGTGAATTGAAGCGCGTGATGCCCAGCATTACGCAGAAAATGCTGACCCAACAGCTGCGAGAGCTGGAGGAGGATGGCATTGTGAACCGGATCACCTATAACCAGGTGCCCCCGAAGGTTGAATATGAGCTGACAGAGTATGGTAGAAGTCTGAAGCCCATTCTCGATTCGCTCTGTGCCTGGGGGGAGCAGCACATTGTTCGGGAGTATGGCGATAAGCATACGGTACTGGTAGATAGTCCGTTAAACCGGTAATTTTGAGCCCTATAGCAGGGTCCGAAACAACCATTAGGAAGGCTATAGACAGTCTCAGTACAGGCGTAAGTTACTGGGACCAACTGCTTTTACCGTTCAAATGATCCTTAATGAAGATTTTAAGGAATCGGAGTAAATTATTTACTTCTTAATTCCGATATATTATTGATAACATATACTTCATTGAAGAGAGAGTGGTCCGCGATGCAAATGAACGGTATTTATGCATCATCAACTTCAAGCACTGTGGCAGTAAAGAATAATCAGTCTGCTACAAGATCGCTTGCCCCTGCAGATAACAAAGCTTCGGACGCAGTAGAGACGTACACCCCGAGTGTGATTGACGAAGGACAACAGGAGCTTCGTGCATTGGGAGGGCGGTGGATTGGTGGAAGGGAATTTGGTTCGCTTCACGGTACGGACTACTCAAAGAATTTTCAGGATGATGTGAGCGGATTTTTAGTAAAAAGCGCATATGAACGTGATCAACTGCTTCAGCGTTACACAGGAGACGAATTGAATCAGCGTCTTGAGCAGTACGATAAGCAAGTTCAACTTAAAATAGAGGATATTGCGCAGACAACTGCAGATACCTTGGCCAACTATCTGAATTATGAGAGTGATTCATTATTTGAATTTGACAACGCTATGCAGAAGGAGTTTCTCTCTACCTACGAGCCCATCTTCGATAAGGATCAGTTGGCTGGTCGAATTAAGAGTATGCTACAGGAGCAGCAACAGATATTAGGCAAGTTACAGGCAGAGCAAGGAGACAAGTGGAATCAGGTTGTTGAGCAGGGTGGTAAAGGACTTACAGACTTCCGAGACCAATTGAAGCAAGCAACAGGCCAAGCTTTTGCAACGGAGTCTACATCCTTTCAGGATATTAGCTATCAGGACGTGGCGGAAGTATTTAATGCGTTGGTCCATACGAGCACCAGGGCATTCAATTCAACGAGTCTTAATCCCGATTGGATAGCCAACACGCTGGGAGCCGCACGTCTCAAGTTGGATTTGTATTTGCAGCAATCGCCAATGTCTTCTGCGATCAAGGAGCAGCTGAGCCAGTCTGTGGATGCTGCGATGAATAACAAGCTGAGGGTCGCCGAATTCAAAGACTACAGATCTTCGCTTATGATTAATCCTAGGTTCCGGGAGAAATTCAAGTCTTATGATGAGATGTCATTAGAGATTAAACGTATGTTCGACAAGCAAATGCAGGACCCTGACGCGAAGAAGACTGTAGGAGTCATCATGTGGGAGAGTATGAAGGGGCTTCTGAATCAGAAGCCGGAAGATCTTCGCAGTGGCCTGATTAACGCCTTTAATAGCTTGCATCATAACATGATATCTGCACCGAGTATGGAAGGGGATGTAGAGCCCAAGGCCAAGCTTGAATTTGCCAATCAAGTTCGAGATGAGAAAGTGGAAGACTGGAACAGCTTCATTTCTTCCCTGAATATGGACCAGCAGCAAAAGAGCACGCTAACTATACCCAAGAATAGCATTGATATCAAAGTGTAGTCGTGTATAACATAGAGCCTCCGTTCGGTGTCTAGCCGGACAGAGGCTCTTCATGTATGTGCTAGTTCGAGGCTTCAATTCCCGATTAGGGGAATATCAAGCTGAATAGGCGAATCGATCTGTAAAGGGTAAGAGCTAATCGTCATCAGCATTGGACCGTGGGCATTGGCGCCATTTTAAAATACATACTTTCAAAATAAACGGAGCGCTCATTTCCTTTAGTTAATGCGATATCACTCTTCCAGCTTCGTCCTCTTTCATCGACCAGTTCCAGCTGTGAGAAGTTAAATATCTCTTTCTGCAATAACTCCATCTAGTTATCTGAATCATTCCTTTCGATATCTAATGGATTGCGCAGCTGGTCCAAGGCCCTGGCACAAAAGGTCAGTATTAGAAGCATTACTAACAACCATTCCCTAGACCCATTCCCAGTGTATAACAAAAAGGCAGTGCGACTCGCACTGCCTGTCTGAAAAATCATTAAATATTACCATAGATCTTTAATGAGTATCACAGGCCTAATTTCTATGACCATGGTCAGTAATGAATTTCTATTACCTTAAATCAGGCCAGATTGCTGTAGCAATCTTCTTAGAATGGCTGCTGTCTCAGCTCTTGTTATCGACTGCTGTGGTGCAATCGTGTTCGATCCGCGGCCAGTGACCAGTCCAGTGTGGATGCTCGTTGCGGCTGCTTCCTTCGCCCAGCTCGCTACCTGGGCTGCATCTGTGTAGCTGGACAATTGCTGTACCGCACCTGCAGGTACTTGGCTGTCTAGTCCGGTTACTTTCATCGCCCGCGCGATCAGAGCCATCGCTTCCTGACGGGTAATGCGCTCTTGCGGACGGAATGTACCGTCCTCGTAGCCACCGATCAGGCTGTAGCTGGAGGCAGTGTTTACGACATCTGCATACCAGTCGCTATCACTGACATCACTGAAGCTGTTGCTTCCTTCACCTGGCTTCAGACCAAGTGCACGTACGACGACAGCTGCGAATTCTGCGCGTGTAATGCTGCGATCCGGCTCGAATGTATTGTTCGAGACGCCGCTGACAATCATACGCGATCCCATATCATTCACTTCAGTCTTGCTCCAGTGGTTCGCTACATCCGCGAACGTTTGCGGGTTATAAATGGCACTATATGCACTATTAGTCAAGCTGTTAATCTGTGCATGATATACGCCATTGACTTGCGTGACTTTAGTTGGTACATGACGAACGCTGCCATCAGACTCAAGTACGATGCCTGTTGTAATCTGACTAGGATCGATGTTGGCTGGAAGGGTAATCGTGCGCTCTACGTAGCTGTTGAATTGGTTCACAGCTACTTTTTTACCGTCATAAGTAGCAGTAACGTTGAATTCCACAGGTGATCCGACAAGGGTATATCCGCCTTGTTGTGCAGCAGATTCGGCTGCCTGTACCGTAGTATTGCTCAGACGAGCGATCTCTACCTGCAGTTTGATGTTCTCCAGGGAGGCATTGCTGTTCAAGCCAAGCTGTTGAGCCAAGCTGTTAATCTGGATCTGCTGTGCAGGCAAAGTGTAGGTTGCTGCTTCGGTCTGGAGCACGAGTACCGCCTGCTTGTCCTCCATGAGCTTCACGGTCTGTCCGTTCAGTTCACCGATGACTGCATCTGCATTCTCACTATCGCTGCCTGAGACCGGAATAGTCACTACGGTACCCTGACTTTCGGAATTCAGCTTCTGGGCAATAGCCTCAGCATTTACAGTAATCGTCACTACCTTTTGCCCGTTCACATCAGTAGTCGTCAACGTTCCAGCAGATTCGGCTTGTCCGTTCACCAATACCTGAACGCTGTTGCTTGTGTTATTGCCAGTCGAAGGAGGTGTTGCTCCACCTCCACCAGTTGAACCACCAGTGCTTGATGAGCCTCCAGTCTTACCGTTATTAATGGTGTCATCAGAGCTGCTGGTTCTGCGGGTAATGAGCAGTGTGTAGGTCTTCTTCGTGCTACCATCTGGTGCAGTTACTTCGATGGTTACGGTATTACGACCACTTGTGAGAGCTATGTCTGCACTGTTTCCACTTGTGCCATTGATCAGAATGCTTGCACCCTCTTGGGCTGTAGCAATGCTAATCAACACGGAGCGAGTTGCATTGTTCACTGTAGCAGTGTACTGCTCTACATCCGGGTTGAAGGCTGGAGTCAGATTCAGTCCCGGAATTGTGATGGCTGTCAGGGCGGCATCCTGTGATGGAGCTACGGCCTGACGAGTCACATGAATGATGTATGTCTTCGTTTGTCCATTTTGTGCAGTTACCACGATCGTAATTGGATTGCTGCCTACAGACAGGGTAATAGGCCCGCTCGCCACGCCACTTGTCACGACAGAACCATTCACTGTCATGGTTGCATTCTCGTCGTCAGTAGCTGCAGTAACTGTGATGCTGCGAGTTGCATTATCGACTTCCACATCGTAGACTGCTGTCTTCGGGGCGAAGGCCGGAGATAGTGCACCACCAGACAATGTCAGCTCGCCCAGATAAGCATTGTTACTAACCAGGCCAAGGCGATTTATCACCAGATTGTAGGTATTGCTATTGCCGTTCTCGGCAGTAACCTTGATCTGTACAGGATTCAAGCCCTCTACCAGATCAGAAATGGTATAGGTATATACCTCGTCTGTTACGGATTGGTAAGTCACTCCTGTGACCGACAGTGTCTGACTAAGCTCTGGTTTGGTCAAGGAGAACTTCAGGCTTGTTACTTCAGGAGCCACATCGACTTCATAATCCAGTTCTTCAGGCGTGAAGCTTGGCTCTAGCGTACCTTGTTCGACACTCAAGCCAGATAGGATGGCAGAAGCCGATTTCCATTTCGCATACAGTGTGATATGGCTAGTCACTGGCGTATGGAATTCATAAGCCTGAGTCAGTTCGCTGTCTGTGTACCAGCCGAAGAAGGAGTAGCCAGGTCTCTCAGGAGACGGAGGCTCCACTGCAGCATGGTTGTAGCTTACTTGTTGGCTATCAATGCTCGTACCTCCGTTGGTTTCGAAGGTTACAGTTGCATCCGCATTTTGCCATTGGGCGTAAAGGTTGACGTCCGCATTGTCGATTGTGAACGTATCATCCGAATTATACTTGATGCCGGTTCCGTCTGCTGCTGTGTTCCAGCCCGCGAAGGTGTAGCCCGCTCTCTCCAGATTCCCTGTATTTCCAGCTACGGTGACTGTAGGGGACACAGTGGAATAGCTATTGTTGTCTACTGGTGCAATACCTGCATCCGCGCCATTGCCATTGTAAGTGACATTATATTGGGTAACCAGTGACTTCACCGTTAATTTACTACTAACTGATTGATCTGTATAAGCGACATACGGAATGTCATTGGAGTCCAGAGCAAACGATACAGACTGTACTTGATTAGTAGTAGTAGGTCCTGTAAAGTTACCTCCTCCAACAGGCTGCCACTGATTACCTACGAGCTTTCTGATAGCTCCAAAAGGCGGCTGCACGAAAGGAGTCCCGTTGTCGCTATAAGCAACATAAGGGGTTCCTTCGGAATCGAAGGCCAGAGTGTTGTCTCTTGTACTGCTAACAGAGAAGCCACTGTTTCCTACAGCCTCCCACTGGGTTCCAGTGAACTTTAATACAGTAGTTTTATAAGAAACGTCTCCATTTGAAAAAGCAATATAAGGAACATCGTTGGGGCCGATTGCGATCGCGTGATTCGTAGATTGACCGGCTGTGAGCTTGTTAGCCCCCACGTAATTCCATTGCGTACCGTTGAACTTCTTAACGGACAATCTGTAATTGTCTGTTCCGTCACTGTACACGACATAAGGGGTGTCTTGAGAATCCAGAGCGAGAGCCATTTCATTGGCAAAGGTTGTGGTCACTGGCGCTCCACCCACGGTAGACCATGCATTATTTGTGAACTTTATGACTACAGCTCTAGTCTGATTCGGGTGATCTCTGAAGAGTACGTAGGGATTATTTGCGGAGTCGAAAGCGATCTGCATACCATTCGCTGCACCTGGTGAAAGGTTGCCACTCCCTACAGATTCCCATTGGCCAGCAGTGAATTTCTTAACTGCTAGTCCATAACTGTTGGCCCCATCCTGGTAAACAAGGTATGGTGTACCTTGCTTGTCAATTGCCAGGAACAATTCATTAGCTTCTCCCGAAGAGAGCCCAGGGGTTCCCACGGCTTCCCACTGGCCATTCACAAATTTCATTACTGTTGCCTTATCGGCGTTCCCTACATCCTTAAAAGCAACATAAGGAATATCTTGAGGGTCCACTGCTACTGAGATATATTCGGCTTGTCCAGCACTGATTCCAGCACCACCCAAGGCAGTCCATGTGTCAGTAGCTGCATGAGCACGGTCTCCCCCCCATATGTTAAATCCAGGGATACCACCAAGGACTAGTAGACAGGCGAGTATCGTTGATACAGCTTTTTTTGCATTCAGGAAATTCCTGTTCATTCTCGACTTCCTTTCTCTAGTTGGTCTGTAAGTCACAAGTCTTAAGGACTATTGTAACGATGATCACTGAACCGATTCTGAACAGGAATCCCCATGCTTTCTCTCTTGTGTTCATCTTTAAAATTTGGGACAATGAGCAATAGGGCAAAAAGCAAGTAGTGTTTGTGATAAAGTGGCTTGAAATTGTCGTATACGAGGATCATTATGGAGATTGAAAAGAGGATAGCTATGAATAAGCCTTCTATATATGGATTAACGCTGGAGCAGCTGACGGGATGGCTGGGTGAGCGCGGATACTCCAAGTTCTGGGCCACACTGGTGTGGGAAGAGCTGTACCGCCGGAGAGTTACGGATTTTGAACGAATGACAGAGGTTAAGCCAGAGATTGTACAGCTGCTGTCAGAGCAGTTCGTCATGCATACGCTAAGTGAGCATGTGAAGCAGGAATCGCGAGACGGCACGGTCAAATTCCTCCTGAGACTACAGGATGGCAATCTGATTGAGACGGTGCTGATGCGGCAAAAGTACGGCATGTCTGTCTGTGTAACGACGCAGGTAGGCTGCAACATCGGGTGTAGCTTCTGTGCCAGTGGCCTCATCAAGAAGAGCCGGGATTTGTCGGCAGGCGAGATTGTGGAGCAGCTGATGAATGTGCAGCTGTATCTGGATCAGCGTGGACAAGATGAACGAGTCACTCACATTGTGGTGATGGGAATTGGCGAGCCGCTGGATAACTTTGAGCATGTATCTAACTTCGTCCGTATTATTAAGGATCACAAGGGCTTGGCTATCGGGCCAAAGCGTATAACGGTCTCAACAAGTGGTCTGCCAGAGAAGATCAAGGAATTTGCGGATAGTGACCTGCAGGTGCACTTGGCGATCTCTCTGCATGCTGCTACCAATGATCTGCGGACACGAATTATGAAGATTAACCGTGCTTTCCCGATCGAGCAGCTGATGGAGGCTGTCGATTATTATGTGGAGCGCACGAAGCGCCGGGTGATGTTCGAATATATCCTACTCAAGGATGTGAACGACCGCAGAGAGGATGCAGTTGAATTGGCACGGCTGATTGCACCTCGTCGTGGAAGCTCTAGTATTAATCTTATCCCCTACAATCCTGTTGATGAGCACAGCCAATATCAGCGTAGCGAACAGGAATCTATTGTTGCATTCTATGATATTCTGAAGAAGAATGGCATTAACTGCACGGTACGGCTTGAACATGGTACGGATATCGATGCAGCATGTGGACAGCTTCGTAGCAAGCAGATGAAGAAGGATGCAGCAGATCGCAAGCAAGTAACAGCCGGTTAAGGGGCGGGCAGAGGAAGAAGCGTGTACCTCGATGGGCGCGCTTCTTTTTTTGGATTTTTCATATACAGTGATTCGGATAAAGACATGACAACTAAGGGATGTGATTGCTAGAGATGAAGAGGCGTACAAGCAGTCTTATACTTACAGGTACAGTGACGCTGGTCGTGGTAGGCGTAGCTCTTGGATGGTGGTGGTATAATAGCATGGCTGATAAGCCCTCACGTGCCACAGAGCAATTCATCCTGAAGCATATGACGAATTCAAACGGCACGTTGGCCTCCTATCTACAGGCTGATATATCCGAGCATCCAGATATCCCTGCAGGCCGAGAGGCATTGTCGGAGTCATTGGGACTGTGGATGGAATACGCAGTCATGAAGGAGGATCAGCAGCTCTTCGAGAGTAGTTATCGTGTGTTAATGGATCGCTTCCTGAACGATCAGAAGTATGTGACCTGGAAGCTGGAGCCGGATGGAAGCTCTACCGTGAATACGAATGCCCTGGGAGATGATTTTCGAATCATCCGTGCTTTGTTAGAGGCCTCCAGTGTATGGGAGCAGGAAGGAGGAGCTTACGAGCAGACTGCTGAAGTGATATCCAAGACATTGCATGAACAGGTACGTAACCAGGGCTATTTTGTTGACTTTAATGATTTCAAGCATAGCTATGTCCCCGAGACGTTAAGTCTTGTCTATGTGGATACGGTTGCCCTGCGCGGCATGCGGGACAAGGGATGGATTGGACAGGAGGAATACAACCAGTATGAGCAGATGCTGTTAACTTTACCGGAGGATGGGACCTTCTTCCCTAGAACCTTCAATGTAATAAGCGGGGAATATCAGTACGCGGACGAGGTGAATCTGATTGACCAGCTGATTGTAGGCATCCACATGGTGGAGGCTGGTCGTAGACCAGAGGCGCTCATAGAATTCATGAAGCGTGAGTTCGCAGAGCATGGGGGATTGAAGGGGCGCTATGCGGCAAGCACATTGCAAGCGCAGGTGGAGTATGAATCTCCGGCTGTCTATGGGCTGGCCATTCTTTTGGCGCTGGATATGAATGACCGTCCATGGGCTGAGCAGCTATACGCCCGTATGATTACCTTCCGTAAGAATCATGGTGCCTATGCTGGAGGCTATGTATTTGATCAGAATACACATATGTTCGATAATCTGCTTCCATTGTTGGCTGAGAGGGCGCTTGGAAAATAGCAGGAGGTGGTAGCCTATGAAGAAGCGAAGTGTGCCGCGAGGAGCCGTCTGGGCATACGTTGTCTTAATCAGTATTGCAAGCTTGCAGCAAGTAGCGCTATATCTGCATAGCCGTATCCATGGTGCCTATCAGTTGACGGAGCTACTACTTCTGATAGGTAGCCTTGTGGCTTTGGTCGCTGGCTTGTTACTTTCTGTACGCAGGACTATCATTTGTGTGGGGATGTTCCTGATTGCCTATCCAATCTGGCTTGTCTCATACAACAACATCGGTGCATGGAACTTGTTCTGGCTGCTCCTTATTCCGGGAAATGCAATCATCGCATCTCGTATACAATCGCTCTTGCGCCGCGAATCTCCAACAGAGAGTCTATACGGACCGCAATCAACCAGCCCAGGTCTCAGGCTATGTACGAATCTGGGCAATAAGGAAGCGTTACAAGAGGCTGTCATGAGACACTCCAATCTGGCACGTCGCTTTCCTGAATGCTATAGTCTGTGCATTATGATGTTCAAGGTAAAGCCGCAGCCAGCGGATACGGAGCCACTAGATTCTGTAGGCTGTGCACGATTGTTGATGGATCTATCCAATTCGATTCAGAGGGAGCTAAGATTCGATGACTACACTTTCTTCATAGGAGAGGGGAGGTTCGTCATTCTATGTCCTATGATGAATGAGGATTACATACAGTTGCTCATTGGGCGGCTGAAGGCGGCTCTGATGGAGGTGGAGTATATTAACAGCCAGGGACATCATATACAGATTATTGTTCGTTCCGGAGCTATGGTGTTTCAGCTGGAGCAATGGGAGCAGTACCCATGCATTGATACTGTCATTTCCGAGCTGGAACACCATTCACGAACAGATCTGGATGTTCAGGGGCTATCAGTAATAAGGTAGGATTATCTTTGGCTAAAATGCGTTTAACAAGGATAACGGATGCCCTATGCTCACTGGCTGTCCCTGATGATCGGAATCCCCGTAGTACTGCCATTCATTTGTGCTTGCGTCATATACGTAGTCTGATTGCCATTGTGCGCCGTGATCTGCGATTGCCTCAATCGCGGATAAAATGTATTCGATCTCCTGATCTGTCATCACTGGATGCAGTGATATTCTCACCCAGCCAAGCTTGAGCGACATGTTGCCCTGATCAATCTGGTCTGTCATGGCCTTAGACTCAGATGGTCCAAGCTGGAGCAGATAGTGTCCATAGGTGCCAGCACATGAGCAGCCTCCTCGTGCCTGAATCCCGAAGCGATCGTTCAGTAGACGTACAGCCAGATTATAGTGAACTCCCTCAATCAGTAGAGATACAATACCTGCACGATCCTTATGCTGTCCTGCCAGCACAGAGACTCGGCTGATACGACTCAACCCTTGAAGCAGTCGTGTAGTGAGCTGCCGCTCACGCTGTTCGATGCGACTTATACCCATCTGCTCCTTCAGACGAATTGCCAGTGCCGCACGGATAGCTTGCAGGAATCCCGGTGTTCCTCCGTCCTCTCGCGCTTCAATATCACCTAGATAGCGATGCTCTCCCCATGGATTCGTCCATGATACAGTTCCACCTCCGGGCTGTTCCGGTATTGAACTGGTGTATAGCCTGGAATTCATAATCAGCACTCCACAGCTACCAGGACCACCAAGGAATTTGTGCGGTGAGAAGCAGATTGCATCCAGTTGCTCCAGTGGATTACTTGTATGCATGCGAATCGTCTCATATGGTGCACTTGCTGCGAAATCCACGACACAAATGCCACCGTGCTCATGCATGATGCGGGCCATTTCATGGTACGGAGTGCGGAGACCTGTTACGTTCGAGCAGGCTGTAAAAGCACCAATCTTATACTTGCGCTCACGGTGCTGGTAGAGCACGGCCTCAAGAGCGTTCAGATCGACCAATCCATCTGTTCCAGGGGGAAGGCACCATACCTCCGCATAGGTCTCCGCCCAGGAAATCTGATTCGAATGATGCTCCATATGGGTGACTATGATTAGTGGACGATCCTCAGATGCCAGAGGCAGGAGCGGCGTTTTTTTCAAGCCTAACAGATGCTGCAGCTTGTGGACTGCACCGGTCATTCCTGTTCCAGCGAACAGGATAACATCCTGCTCATCTGCATGGACATGTCTCTTGATCATCGCTTTTGCCTCATGGTAGGCATCTGTCATGGCTGCACTGGTGAGATTCGAGCCTGTATGGGTGTTGGCAACTAACGGTCCTATGTCATGAATCATGTAATCCTCGATGGGACGATACAGTCGTCCGCTGGCCGTCCAGTCAGTATATAGCAATCTTTGTCTCCCGTATGGCGTCGCGAAGATGTGGTGCTGGCCGATGACCTGATTACGATACCATTGAAAATAATCCTCCGATGTACTGCGCGGCGCATAGGTGGCACGGCCAATTATTGCCTGGAGCATCATGAGCCTCCTTTTGCATTCAGTCTGCTATGTAGCCTACGCTGGAAGGTGCTCAAAGGTTAATGAAAGCTAAGTATTTTCACTGTTCCGACTTAAATGCTAACTCCAGGTGCAGATACCCACCTAGGCAAGATACACCGGAGCTTGCACTTGCGGTTGTGCCTCCGAAGCTGACTACTCAGCAATTTGCCTCATATACCAGCAGCCGAACAACAGAATCTGAAGCATTCTCCAGCCCGTGACTCCAATTCGGTTTGTTCAATATCACATCTCCTGGCTTTACATCCCTCTCTTTCCCGTTTACCGTCATTCGTCCCTGGCCCTCCAGAACCACGTACACTTCCTCATTCTGCTTGTGCCCGTGATAGCCGATAGACGTGCCAGGGGGAAGCTCCATGTAGTAGAAAAATCGTAGCTTACTGTCATAATCCTCTTCACCGAACAGCTTGACGGATTTCACCTCTCCTTTGCCCTGATGGCTGCTGGCGATTCGCAGCGGTGCCTCCAAAAAATTTCTGACAATCATCCTCTATCCCTCCTATAGAAATTCCTAAAAACAACCACACATTTGTCTCGGAGCTTAATCGTTCAAATTGGTATTTCGCTAAAGATTCGGACAAAGCCTGCATACGTTCCTCATCTCTTGAGGCCATGCTGGTGCTCGTTGATGCTGCTTATGACATCCGGTGTGGGCTAGTTGCATAGACTCGTTGGTGCTTACAGCTCTGTGCTAGCTGTGGAATTCTGAATTAACTTCGTCAGCTCCTCATACCAGGCGCCAATCTCCTCATCTGTTGCTGCTGTATCCAGCTCGCTCAGCTCTGACAGTAGTATGCGTTTGTCCTCTGGGCTCAGCTTGCTGGAACCATTGTCCTGATCTGCGAAGGCAGAGTTGAGATTCATGACGAACGGAGGCAGCATACCGTTCATGGCTAACAGTTCCGAAGGAATCCCGCTAAAATCACTTGCCTCTTCCTCTGCTTGCCTCATTGGCGGCTGTGGTCTCAGGCTCTCCATAAGCTCCATAACCTGATCAAACAGCTCGGATACTTCCTCATCTGTAGCTACCGAGGCATCAAAATCTGTCAGAATATTCTGCAGCTCCGCAAATGGATCGATCTCCTCTTCTGTTCCTCTGGAAGATTGCCCTGTGACCGAGCTGGACGTTGAGGCTTCTGCAATAGCTTGCTGGATCGAGCTGAGCAAGGATTTCTCCTGATCCGTGGTCAGCGGTTCCGGTCGTGGTGGCCTGCTGTAGGTACCTGTTGGAGTAATGGCTTGCTCTCCAGACGTGTGTTCGGTGTATTCTGCACTTAACTGCAGCGAGTCGTGATTTCCTTGTTCTTGTCCCGCAGGCTTGGGAGGCAGTGCAGGAGAGTTCTTCTGTGCATGGTTTACACTCCCGTATTCTGTAGTTGTGTAAGATAAGAGATTACGGTAATAGTCGGTGCTAATAGACATAGTGGAGTCCCTTTCCTTTCAGCGTGATCAATTTGGTTTGTTGTCTATCCTCTTTCACATTCAACGCCCTATTGCAGCGCCCACAGAGCAGTTCATCGGCTGCGAAGCTGAATTTAGACTGAAGGTAAGTTGAGTAATTGTTGAAGATGTAGGGCGTTATGTATGGAGTTGGGGGGGAGTGATGCGAGAACGGTAGATGCATGAGACCACCAAAGGTGGGAAGTGGGGGAGGGCTATGGATATACGTGAACTGGAGTGAGGTTCGTAAGACAGCACAAAAAAACAGCCAGATGAACAAGGGGACGTTGCTCCCACATGGGATTAATAGCGGACATCTGACTGTCTATGATATAGGATTAGTTTGGCTGAACAGATTATGGTCATGTGGTAGGCATCAAATAGCTCTTCGAATAGGATAGTGTATAGGCCGCACTCTCTTCATGAATCTCGTTGTTGTTACTGAGCGGGCGAGGACTCCGTTTATAAGTCAAGCGATTGTATTTATTAATAAGCTCGTCCAATACCATGGATTGCTTCAACACAATCGGGTGACTCAGATCATAGTGCTTGGCCAGGTTATAGAGCTGCTGTCGAGCTACATCAATGCTCTGCTGCAAGGACTTCTGATGGATCAACCCTACACACCTCCTTCTGTTGGGTTATTCTGTGTGTGTGGGCCGTATCTATCAGTAGCTAGAATCCCACATCCTTAGTTTAGGGGGATATGTCTATATCTGGGTGTAAATAATTTGGACATGTTACATATCCAGTTGCAGGTTGGAATGTCATGTGGAGTGAAGCCTGAGGAGCTTGAAACCTAGGTTAATTATCTTCACTAACAAAATAAAAAGGTAATACGAGATTTAGCTCTCATATTACCTGTCTACGCCAAATTACTTATTTAATTAACAAAAAATTTCCATGTTTCTAATATTAGATACTGATATTTAAAAATGAACCTAATTAACCAGATCCATGTTGGTCAAGGTTGGTAGTAAAAGGAGGTGCAAATTTTCCTATACCATGAACGTATGGGAATATTACAAAGCTAAATGCTATGAATATTATGAAAGCTTTCTTTTTCATAGGGTTTCCCTTTCTGTAAGGAGAATATTTTGGTAACTAGTCTTAATTTCTATGGATGCATAACCTCTGTAACGCTCAAATAAACGGATACTCTTTAGTATACTATCTATATCATTGATATTAATAGATTTTTTGAATCCGTCCAGTAGGTATTTAAAACCATATGAGTACATAGACTTTTCTAAATAATATAAAGCTAACTCATAGAGAAAACGAACAGATTGCTCAGCCACCATTTGTTCTGTGTAATTTCCTAATGCTTCTTGCTGCTCCATCCATCTACTGATTTCGGATTCATATCGAATGAGTATCGGATCAACGTCCGCATGATAGCGATTTGCTACGACAATGATATTTAATAACGCAGATGAAATCTCATATTCTTTAGTCTCAATATATGCGATGTAATCAGGTAGTATACTTATGTCACCAGACATTAATTTGTTCACCAAGGTATTAGCTTCAGCCCATTCCTGAAAAAGTGACTTCCATCGCAAAGTTTCAGTGTCGTTCTCTTTAACCCAATTAAGATCGGCATAATCGTATGTAAATTGGAGCGCTTGATCATAATCACGAGAAGCTTCACTAGCACCTGCACGTAGAAGATTACAATAGGCGATATAAAAGAAGAGGGGTCTTCCGGGTGTTTTCTCATCGGCTACTCTGCGCCTTCTAGAACTCTGAGACATGAAATATAAAATCTCTGCTTTTCTACCCATTTCCTTGGCGACCTCTTCAACCTTATCCCACCGTCGCAAGGAACGATAGGTATTAGCCAGATCCTTGAGTGCATCCAACTGATCAATCTCATCCAGACGCTCCACGAACGGCTCGAACTGAATGGCGGCTTGCAGATTCTTGGAATGATCCTCTCCCAATCTTAAGGAGAAGAGACGATATTGACACAGAGCCAGGCGCTCTGAATGCTGTCTGCGCTCACTGGAGGCAACGACATCGTAAAGGATTGCCGCAGCTTCACGCTTGTTATCCTGAAAGAAATCCTCGGCCGTCTCGAACAATAATGGAGAGTACGTCAAATTATCAATTAGCAGGGCTACAGCCTTCTCCATACAGCTCAGCTTGCCGAGCTCAGCACATCGATACAGGAAGGGTCTGATCCTCCGCCAGTTCAGTGGCGCATTGATAAGACATTCTTCAATGTACTGTTCGTAAAAATGCCCATGCTCCAGCCCCATTACGGTGGTAATGCGGTCAAGCTGGTCCACGGCAATCACTTTGTTACCGCTTAGAATTGAACTGATCGTTCCTGGATTAAGGCCTGAGATTTTTCCCAGTTGACTAATATTAAGTGCTTTCAACTCCATGTAGTTCTCAAGTTCTGTGCGAATCGTGGTTGCCTGTGCCAATATAACCACCCCTTAAAGCTTAACATTAGGATCTGATGAGCGTCCAGATATACGTTTGGAATAATTTATTAAATTTTTAACTACAAGAACGCTACTATGTAAGGGAGCCTCATCTTCAATCCATCATCAAATTCATATGTAATTTTTTTCCTTATGATTGTTACAAATATAACCATTTATTGGACGTTGGTCAATTGTTTTCTTCAAATTTCTATTAATCTGGGTTGGATAACAGGATTTCTTCTCTCTTCGACCTTACACAGCTATGCTAAAATAAACTCCAGTTCAGTTCATTAAGAAGGAGGAGAAGCAAGATGAAACGAATGGGCTGTTTGCATGCTCACTATTCGAATATCTCCTATATTGAAGAAGCATTTCACGATAAAGGGATTCAGTGGATGCATTTTGTAGACCCAGGGCTTGTATACAGCTCAGACCCAGAGCGTGATCCGGGTGATGAGGGGGCGAAGCGGCGTGTTAGGGAGCAATTGGATTGGATGCAGCGATGCCAACTGGATGCAATTCTAATCACCTGTACCTACTATGCTGCTTTGCTGTCACAGCTCAGCGATCCCATATCCAGTGATATTCCGATTCTAACGATTGATGAGCCTTATTTTGTGGAGCTTTGCCGTATGAATACCCCTCAACTACTCCTGTTCACCAACCCCGAGACGGTACAGGGGACGATGAACCGTTTACAGCAATATGCCGTTCGTTCAGGTCAGACTGTGCAGGTGGAGACGGATGTCATTGACGGGGCCTTTCCACTCCTTATGCAGGGAGACAAGGAAACGTATGATGCCGTTATATCGGAGCGTATTCGTCTGCTGCTAGAGCAGAAGCCTGATTATAGACTCTCTGTAGCTCAGCTATCTATGGTAGATGCTGTGAAAGGGCAAGTGGATCACAGGGGGAACCAGATCGGACATCCGCTGAAGCCGCTGGTTCGCGAGGTGTTGTCAGTATTGCAGTTGGAATCCTGAGCAGGTTATCATCGGTTAGGCGAGAAATGAGACAGACACACAAGTGACTGTAGCCAAGACCTTTTCACGGGGTATGCTGTTACACGATCTTGATACTTTTAAAGACGGGAATAGAAGCAGTTCAGGAAATGTGGAGGACGTACATGTATCGTATTGTTATTTTTCAAGGGCCAAGCGCTTCGGGTAAAAGCACGCTTCAGGCTATGCTGGGACTGCCGCGTGTAGTCACCTGGACCTCTAGACCACCTCGGGACGGTGAGAAGCATGGACAGCATTATTTCTTCGCTACGCGAGAAGAGCTGGAGTTCATGTACAGACAAGGTCGTATGGCAGAGATGTCCACCTATCACGGGGAGCTGTACGGAACTTCACTTCGCTCACTGCAAGAGGCCATAGAGGGAGGAATGACCGTCTCTACTGTTATGGATGCACAGGGGGCAGCAGTGGTTAAGGCGCTTTTTCCTGACCAGACGCTTCTAATTGGCATCGCAGCAGACCGGGAGCAGATTCACAAGCGACTGCTGGAGCGCCAGAGCTCTCCTGAGGAGATCAAGCGCCGTCTCATGGGCTTTGATCAGGAGATACAAAGTTTGGGGCAGTGTGATCTAATCATTAATAATAATGATGAACAGCTGCAGAAGGCCGAGGGTGTAATCCAACTTCTGAAGCAGGCACTGTTAAAGTAGTTGATGTAGTATTTTGTGTGGGGCGGAAAGGCTGAACAAGGGCCCGCGAAATGAACACAGCCACTGTGAATAGGTTAATCCTATGACAGTGGCTTGTGTGATATACTTCCAGATTATCGGTTAATTGAATAACTATAGCATGATCCTGCGCTCGTTTTGAAGGTGAGTGATTCATTTCACATGTGAAATCCGCCCTTTGTATTATAGTGAGAGGAATGCAAAAGGGGAGGTTCACTGTGGCTAAAGTAATCTCAAATGTCCGGTATGCTCCGGATATCAGTGTGTTGAAGGTGGAGGGCGATTATGCAGGCGCGATGGGGCAATTTTATATGCTGCGCTGCTGGGACAGCTTTCCCGTGTTGTCACGTCCGATCAGTATATATGACATAGGGGACGGCTATATCGCATTCATGTTCCGAATCGTCGGCACGGGGACAGAACTGCTCTCTGAATTACAGCCAGGAGATGAGATCCAACTGGAAGGACCTTTTGGTCAAGGCTTCCCCGAGGTGGAAGGCCGCATAGCACTGGTAGGGGGAGGCATGGGAACAGCACCTCTATATATGGCTGCCAAGCGGTATACACAGGCTGAGGTATTTCTGGGATTTTCGACAGCGGCCTTTGGCGTGTCTGCTTTTGAGGAACGGACAAGTCAGGTCAAGGTTACGGTAGGTGCCGAGAGTATTTTGGAGCATGTCCAGCCTGAGCGCTATGAGTATATTTTTGCCTGTGGTCCACATCTGATGCTGGAGGCGTTGGCTCACAAGGTAGAGGGGACTGGAGTAAGATTGTTCCTGTCTGCTGAGAAACGTATGGCCTGTGGGATAGGGGCCTGTCTGGTATGCTCTGTGCAAGGACCCCATGGCAATCGCAAGGTATGTAAGGATGGACCCGTATTTGAAGCAGGGGAGGTGGATTGGAATGCACTCCATGACCTGTAATATAGCAGGGGTAGAGCTGAAGAATCCGGTCATTATGGCCTCCGGTACCTTCGGCTTTGGACGGGAATATGCGCAGTTCTATGATCCTTGTCTACTGGGAGGGATTTCTGGCAAGGGCATTACGCTTCACCCTCGCGCGGGGAACAAAGGCTCGCGGATGCAAGAGACAGCATCAGGAATGATGAACAGTGTAGGTCTGGAGAATCCGGGAGTGGAGGCCTTTCTAAGGGATGAACTGGAGTCCATGACACAATGGGATACCGCAGTTATGATCAATCTTGGAGGAGCCGACATCGAAGAGTACGTGAAAGCAGCGAGTATTATCAATGATGCCTGTGCTGCCCAGCGTCGGGAAGGATTACGGACAGCGGATATGCTGGAGCTCAATATTTCCTGCCCGAATGTGAAGGAAGGCGGTATGCAGTTCGGTATCCGCACCGAGGTGGCTCGTCAGGTCGTACGAGCGGTACGAATGGCAACAGCTCTTCCGCTGATCGTGAAGCTGTCTCCGGGAGCGGAGGATTTGACGGCTATGGCGGTCATGTGTGAAGAGGAGGGAGCGGACGGCATCTCGCTGGTCAATACCTTTCAGGCCATGAAGATTGATATCCGTCGCCGTCGCAGCGCCTTCCAGCAGACTTATGCGGGTCTATCGGGACCAGCGATCAAGCCAATCGCTCTACGGATGGTCCATCAGACAGCCCAAGCGGTGCGCATTCCGGTCATAGGAATGGGGGGCATCACCTCCGCTGAGGATATCGTAGAATTCATCATGGCAGGGGCTGCTGCCGTGCAGGTTGGGACGTATAATTTCATGAATCTGCGAGCCGGGGTGGAGCTAATCTCAGGTCTGGAAGCATGGATGAGACAAGAAAAGGTACAAGCTCTGGATGAGATTAGAGGAATTGTATAGTTTTATATATTTTTGTTCGCTTTTCGTTCTCTAAAACTGCGGCATATGTTATAATATTCCATAACAACAGAATGGCTTAGATGGGCGGTCGGCTAGTCTCCTGTAGGGGAGGTGAAGCCTGTGGAGGTGAAGGATGCACTGACACTCATGATGACGTTCGGTTCGCTGCTGATTGCGCTGATTGGACTTGTCGTCACTATTGTCGTTGCACTGACCCAAGACAAAAAGAAATAGACCGCCCTGTCGAAAGGTAAGCGGTCTATCTCATGTACCAATGCCTGCAGCCTACCGCCCTTGTAAGCGGACTGTTGCCGAAGAGTAAGGATGCGCCAACATCCTTACTCTTTTTCTATAGACGATAGAATATAATCTGTCTACAGTGGAGCGAACCATTCTATCATCATAAGAAAAACTTCCGCTAAGTGCGGTCTGTCTTCTGTGAAGCAAGTCGACAGATGTTATTCTTAGGGTACACAATCTTTTTACATTTTATCACAAAGTTGGTCATATTGACAACGGAGCATACGCCTTAATCTGCAGCTTTCATGGGCTATTGTCTACAGGAGTAGGTCTCAATCCCATCCACATTAATCCTGCCCTACGCTCTCCAGAATGGCATCCCCGGCAGCGCTGATACGGATGTGAGCATAGCGGGCATTTGTCTGTACATCCAATCCAGTGCCTTCTGGCACAAAATAGCTCTCAATACCATAGTAGATCCCACCACCTCCGGACATCCTGCCGTTCAGCACGAGCTCTCCGGTCTCAAGCGTCTCACCAGGCTGATATAGTCGTTGGAAGGTGTAGACCCCGTCGGCACCCGGGGCAAGCACGACGCTTACCCGTGCTCTATAAGGCATTGCAATCAGCTTCTCCTGTGCTGGAGATGGCGGATTTGAGATGGTATAGCCCAGTTGTACATAGTCCCCTTGCAGCAGTGAGCGGGGGTCCACTGGCATGAGCTCCAGCTTCACCGTTGTTCCTGACTGCAGCAGTGTCTCCTTGTAGACTGTCACAGAGCCGATGTAAGCCAACTGCAGTAGAATCACCAGCCCGATGGCAATCGTACGTCTGCGAATCAAGCTGTTGTGCGGTATGGAGTCAGCGGCCTCGGAGCTATCTGCGGCCCGACGGGCAGCTATATAAGCGAGCGCCAGTGCAAGGATCCCCAAGAGAGCCAGTGTCAGAGACTTGTGCAGCAAGGGCCATAAAAGGTCATAATACTGGAAGCCGATAAACAAGAACCAGAACACCACGCTTATAGTCGCATGAAGTATCCTATGCTGCTGGAGGTATCGGAATGCCAGATAAGTGACTACAATAAAGTTCAAAATATTGAACATTAAGTGACCGTAAGGGATTGCGGACTGTAGGAAAGACAGCCACAACAGGAAGAGCAGCGTGAAGAACAAGCTGCTTTCTCCGAGATGCTTGCGTGCATTCTCATGCAAGGACGGGGCTGTCAGACGGGAGTGAGCAGCCAGAAGTCCTCCGTTGATCAGAGCCAATATCATCATCATGTAAGTGAAGCTGCGCGGTACGTCGTCCAGCAGCTGATACAGCATCATGCCCATGCTGAGATTCCAGATGGCATGCGTGGCCCATAGCTGTGTCCGTCCTTCGGAGCGCAGCCATCCAAGTCCGATCAATAACGTGATGATCATGGATACAGCGAGGTTATCTATCCATAGTGCAGCGATGACCCCGATAATGTACCCGATGCAGAGCATTGTATAACGAATCACGGAATCCACGGAACGCCATATCGTCATGGAGACCATGAAGATTAGACTCAGAGCGAGCAATCCATACTCTGGATGCGACAGTCCGGTGGTAATGAGCGCTAGCCCGATCAGGGAAATGCTTCCGATCAGAATCCCTACGATCTTAATGATTCGGGATACGAGTACGCTCATGATCGAACGTGCATCGTGTGTCGAATCTGAATCTGATGGTACAGGCTTCGATTCTAAGCTGTCTGCCGGGGCAGCGATCTCCCGATCAGTGTGTGCTTCATCGACACCAGATTCGGCATTTCTGGTCTGCTCCAGCCTGCGCAAATAGCGGAAGAACAGTACATTTCCCGTCAGCAGCGCTGCGACGAAGATCAGGCCGTACAGAAAAAATAGCGTCGACGAGTGATACACCGTCAGCTCAATGAATTTGAAGACCGCGAAGCCCGAGACAGCCAGTGCATTCAGAGCTACGAAGGTCGTATTGAAACGCACATGAAGGAAGTAATAGAAGCCTGCTGCCAGCATCCCCACCCAGAGCACGTTCAAATACACTCCATAGGTCTCATAATAGAAGGAGTTGGACAGGAACCAGAGTGTAATGTGCAGCACGACGAAGCTAAGTATACGCAAGGCAGGTGAACGTAATCTTCGACTCTCGATCAGGATGAATAGCACCAGATTCACCAGCAGGAAAATGAATCCATACATAAGCATATAGGGCTCTTCATACGCCATGAATACAGAGGACGGTATGAAGTAGAACCATAGCGCCAGATGTACCAGGAAGTACGACAATACATAAAACGCTGGATAGCGCGTAATCCAGGCCAAGAGCAGTGCAGGGATGGACCAGACCAGAAACAGTACATAGCTATTGGCGTGAGCATTGTAGATCTGATCCAATAAGGCAACCGCCGTTCCGAAGGAGATACAGCCCCCGACTAGCACAATATTTGACAGGAAATGCTGATGTCCGAATAGCCCCTTCATGCGGCTCAGCACAAAGGATACTCCATAGAACAGGATGACAAGTCCGGTCGCCAGAGAAATTTTCCCCAGCCGATCCATACCACCCCAGTTCGCAGCGAAGAAATAGATCATGGCTGACAGAATGAGCGAGATTCCCAGCAGAAAGCCCAGTCGCACCGCTTGAAGTCGTAACATGAGTTCCACAGATCCTTTCCCGGTTGCGCGTAATGTGATTGTAGATGCTTTCATTATAGAGGACTTTACCTTTGGCTCCAAATGATAAATCAGGTAAGAATTCAGGTATTGACCCTCACGCTTCGTGATACTTTATAGTCAGTGGTGAAGGGAGGATGAATCATGGCCATGAGAGTAAAAGAGGTCGCCAAGCTGGCAGGCATTAGTGTGCGCACACTGCATCATTATGATGAGATCGGTCTGCTCGTCCCCAATGAAGTGACTACAGCAGGGTATCGCCTGTACTCGGAGGATGACCTAGCTCGGCTACAGCAGATTCTGTTTTTCAGGGAGCTGGATTTCCCGCTCAAGCAGATTCAGGAGATTCTGAGCAGTCCTTCCTTTGATCGGGTAGAAGCACTGGAGCTGCAGCAGAATATGCTGCGTGAGAAGCGACGGAGGCTTGATGTGATGCTGGATACGATTGAGAAGACTCTGCAATCTACAAGAGGAGAGATAACGATGACAGCAAGCGAACAATTTAAGGGTTTTGATTTCGGGAGTAATCCCTATGAGGAGGAAGCGCGCAAGCGCTGGGGAGATGAAGCCGTGGATGGGGCCAATGCCAAAGTCAAGGGAATGCCCGCAGATGAGAAGCAGGCCATGTCTGATCGCATGAATGCTATCTACTTCAGGCTCGCTGCACTACGAAATGGTGTACCAGACAGCACTGAGGCACAGGAAGCCATCGGGGAGTGGTATGCATTTCTCAATAGCATGGGTAGTCACAGCTATACGCTGGAGGCCTTCAAGGGCTTGGGGCAGATGTATGTGGACGATGAACGTTTTACCCGCAATATCGATCAATTCGGAGAAGGACTTGCTCTGTTCATGCGAGATGCCATGGCGATCTATGCTGTTCGGCGGGAGGACTTACAAGAGAATAGCTGACAAGAGAAGAAAGATAAGAAACTCACAGTTGATCTAATCGTGGTGCTAGTTGTGAGCAGGAGCCCAGTAGGAAGAAGAGCGCAGGCCGCTTCAAAGTCCATGATTTCGGTGGCACTTGGAGCGGCCTTATTGAGCATATATTTTATGCTGACGTGATCGAGCCCGACGACCTTGTGGATGCTGTATCGAATCGTCATACCTGGCAGAGCTAGTGAACATATTACTCCTCCTCCTCGCGACGACGAGCCGAGCGCAATCGGTGCACAATCGTTACCGGAGCTAGCGTGCAGATGGTGGCAACGGCCCCCAACAGCAGACCCTCGGTCCATGGTTGATCGTTGGATAACGCCAGGTAGAGGACGAAGACCAGCACTCCAAGCATGAGGCATCCCAATACTTTATAGGAGTAGGGCCTGAGGGAAGCCGTCTTTGGCTCCTCATGATCTACAGAAATATGCAGTTGAGCATAACCGAGTACCACCGCACTTAGCATGAATACAAGCCACAATGGATTGGCGATCATCTGACGGGGGCCCTCCGACACTGCCTGATAGCCCAGTATAGCCAGAATTCCCAGGGACTGCACCATAAAAGCGAGCTTGATATGCTTAAGCTGTGCAAGTACCAGCCGTTCGTCTGTAATTTTCTTGAACATCGTTATTCCTCCTTATCCTTCCAAAATAACTCATCCAGTGATTTGCCTACTTCGTGACAAATATCAAGACATAATTTGAGCGAGGGATTGTAGCTTCCCTTCTCAATGAGGCTAATCGTCTGTCTTGTGATGCCTGTCTTGGCGGCAAGCTCCTGCTGGGTCAGCCCCGCAGCCAGTCTGGCAAGTTTGACCCGGTTGTCCAATGAAGACAGCACCTCCCATCTACTTTAGATTGTAACATATATATTCCATAATGGAATATATAAATTGCATTATTCTTATTTTTAATACCCTATACTCTTAACACCTCTTCCGTATCAAGGGATTATAATCATATTCATTCTCTGCGGGTAGGGGATAGAATTTATAAGGTAGAATGCATAGAAGTCGGCCTAGATAATGGAGGAAGGAAGCGAGGAGCAATGAACCGATACGCTGAGTTGAAGATAGCTCTCTCCAGTCTTATGGAGGAACACGGTACTCCGGGGATGAGCGTGGCTGTCCTGCAGGGTGGACAGATCGCGTGGAGTGAGGGGCTAGGAACGCTAGAGAGAGGCAATGATCGTCCAGTAGCACGAAATAGTCTGTTCCATGCCTGTTCCATGAGTAAAATGGTGACAGCATTAGGAGTGCTACGTCTTGTGCAGCAGGAGCGGCTCAGACTGGATGCAGATGTGAACGAGTATCTTGAGTCCTGGAAGCTGACAGAAGGCCCGAACATGAGGAATTCTATGGAACAGGACATGGGTCATGAACGGGAAAAGGACATGATCGGAGATCGTGGTAAGGAGGTAGACCAGCATATCCTCGTCAAGCATATGGATGAAGTGTCAGATCAGAGACCGCGCTACCAGATCAGTGTTACGTTATCGCAGCTTCTGGCTCATCAGGGAGGGCTGGAGGACCCGGAGGGCAGCTTTGATGCATGTCGGCCTGATGATCAGGTGCCCGAGCTGGAGGACATTTTGGCGGGACGCACCCGGTATCTCCAGCAACCGCTGAAAGTAAGCTATGTACCAGAGAGTCGGTTCAGCTACTCGGATGCGGGGTATTGCGTCATCGAGCTGATCGTTGAGCAGGTGACAGGTTTGCCTTTTGCGGAGGCCATGGATGAGCTGGTCATAGGACCACTAGGGCTTCGACACACGTCATTCTGGAATTCGGCTGCCGATCCTGAAGGAAGGACATTGCCCATGGATATTGAAGATATGGATATTGAAGGTGGGCGCGGTATTGCGGCAGGTCATAATGCTCAAGGAGAGGTCATTCCTGACAGACGAGCCTATTATCCTTATCAGGCAGCTGCAGGGCTGTGGACCACGGCGGAGGATTTGGCACGAATGCTGGTTGCGCTTATGGAAGCTTGGCGAGGGGAGTCTCAAGCATTCCTGCGACCAGAGCTGGTTCGTTATATGCTGACAGGCTTTGGTTGTGAGCCAGCTGCGGGGCTTGGTATCTTCCTGCATTCCGCCGATGATGTCCTTCAGATCTTGTCCAGAGGCTGGGGAATCGGCTTCCAAGGCATGATGATAGCTTTTCCACAGCTCGGAATGGGTGCTGCTGTCCTGACGAACATGGACCCCGGCAGACCGCAGCAGGAGTCGGTGGTGGGGGCTGCACTTCGCGAGATAGCCAAGGCCTGTTCTTGGCCCGGGTCTCAAGGGTAGATGATAGGATTATATTATGGAAAAAAAGAATATTGGTTGTCCTAGTACCAGGTCCTAGGATTTAGGAGTATAATATACATAGCTACACAATTGATCATAAGGGAGAGACCTGTCTTTGAATTTTGAACAGTGGATTGCACCTGAATATTATAATCTCACGTCCGAGATGGAGAATCACCCGGCGGAGCGTGTGGCGCTGCGTTGGCTGAGCGACCATGGAGACACGGAGGAGATTACATATGGAGAGCTTCTCGATCAGGCGAATCGTCTGGTGGCTGGGCTCCATGGCCTAGGATTAGAGAAGGGAGATCGTGTGCTCGTCATGGTCCCTAGGCAGATAATTGCCTATATCATTTATATTGCTTGTCTCAAGCTGGGCTTAGTTATCATTCCATCCTCTGAAATGCTGAGAGCCAAGGATCTCGAATATCGCCTGCGTCATTCTGAAGCTCGTGCTGTCATTGCTTGGTCCGATACGACGGAGGAGGTGCAGAAGATTGAAGCTGATCTGCCTGCCCTGGCACACCGTATTGTCGTTTATTCTTCTACGAGCATGCAGGAAGATGCATCCGTGACACCATCAGGCTGGGTGAATCTGAGTGAGCTTATGCAGGGAGCACCAGATGCGCCTATTTCTGTACAGACTCATCGGGATGATATGGCGATCCTGGCTTATACTTCAGGAACGACGGGCAATCCCAAGGGCGTGGTCCACAGCCATGGTTGGGGATACGCTCATCTGCGGATTGCTGCATCCTTGTGGCTGGACATTCAGCCTTCAGATACCGTATGGGCTACTGCCGCACCTGGCTGGCAGAAATGGATCTGGAGTCCGTTCCTGTCCGTGTTGGGCCGGGGCGCGACGGGCTTCATTTACAATGGTGGGTTCAAGCCTGGACGTTATCTGAAGCTGATTGAGCAATATGGAATTCAGGTATTGTGCTGCACGCCTACTGAATATCGGCTGATGGCGAAGGCAGAGGATCTGCCTGGCTACGATCTGTCCAAGCTGCGCAGTGCAGTATCGGCGGGAGAGCCGCTGAATCAAGAGGTGATCGAGATCTTCCAACGGCACTTCCATCTTACAATTCGCGATGGCTATGGACAGACCGAGAGCACGCTGCTGATTGGCAGTCTCAAGGATGCTCCGCTTCGGATTGGCTCCATGGGACAGTCCATCACACCGGGGCTAATCGAGGTCATTGATGAGGAAGGACAGCCACTACCGGCAGGTGTGGTGGGAGATATCGCTGTCCATCAAGATATGCCGGCCTTGTTCCGCACGTATTATCTGGACCCGGGTCGCAAGGAAGCCAGCATGCGCGGAGCCTATTTTGTCACGGGAGACCGGGCGAGCAAGGATGAAGAGGGGTACTTTTGGTTCGAAGGTCGCGGGGATGACATTATTATCAGCTCGGGCTATACCATCGGTCCATTTGAGGTTGAAGAAGCGCTTATGAAGCATGAATTAGTCAAAGAATGTGCAGTCGTTGCCAGTCCTGATGAGATGCGGGGGCATGTCGTTAAGGCGTTCGTGGTGCTGCGCAACGAATCTGCAGCTTCCCCAGAGCTGGCGAGAGAGCTACAGAATCACGTAAAGGCGATTACGGCACCTTACAAATACCCGCGCAAGCTTGAATTCGTGAGCGATCTGCCGAAGACCAGCTCTGGCAAGATTCGACGGATAGAACTCCGTGAGCGGGAGAATAACCAAGCGTAAAAGACTAAGCCAAGGGACCAAGGGTCAGCAATCAGGCACAAGCCAGAGTAGTGTGGTTGAATTTACATGATGAGGTGAAGTAGAGAAGCCTAAGCTTCATATTCATCGGGTGATCAGCAGAAGCTGAATCATTGCCCTGTAGCAGATGCTGAGTAGCTCTGCACATACATCAAGAAGGACACACGTAGCGACCCACCTTATAATAAAAGGGCCTGAAGCCGGGATACACTCTCCTTTGGCTTCAGGCTATTTGCATTGGATTATGAATCACACCACGGACTGCACCTGCCGGATATAGAAATACCTAACGATGACGAAGTATATGAACTGGATGAGACAGAAGATACCTAGCACGGAGGCGGATTCCCAGAATAGGGAGTATTCGAACATGTTCGACAAGGCTGTCAGGGCCACGGCACCGTGCACTAATGCTATTACAATGGGAGTGAAGAACAGCAGGGAAATTTGCTGTGTAAGCACATGGCTCAGCTCCTGCTTGCTCAGTCCCAGCTTGGCAATAGCTTTGAATTTCTCTTTATCCTCATCCAGATCGCTATAGAGACGGAAGTAGAGGAAGCTGCCAGCTGATACGAAGAATACAATGCCAATGAACAGGCCGATGAATAGGATGGGGGCATAGCCCTTGATCGTATCATCCAATTGATAGTCCCTCGGAAGGAATTGATATTGATCTCCATATTGCTTAAGCGTGCCCAGCAGGGCTTTACCTGCTGCAATAGCGCCGGGTTGTCCTGCTCTACCGTTCCACGCATAATAATGCTCTTGCTCGGCTGGCTTGCCTAACTGCGATTCGATATGATCTGGAACGATAAGATAGTGTAGTGAACCCGGCAGTAGATGGGATGTGACCTTCTGCTCTGCCCGGAGAGTGAGCTTGGATGATGTGATGAGCGGCTTGCTCAGCAGCTCGGAATCTTTCGGTGCAGCAAAACCGTAATCAGCCCCTACGACTATTGGAGCGTTGCCCGCAAGCTTGATCGGATCTGCCTGCATCAATCCGGCAAAGCGGTTATACTCTGATAAGCTGATCATCAAGATAGGTTGTTTTTGACCCTCGATCTGATAGTAATTCAGTCGGACATCGCCTCGCGTAGCCTGAATCTGCTCACGTTGAAGTGTCGATTCGATCAACTGCAGATGCATCTGCTGCTCAGTGTCTCCTTGCTTGGATACATAGTGGAAAATGTATGGGTTTATTTCAATGAGCGGCTTGGTCAGCACCGTGCGGAAGCCATACAATGAACCAATAGAACAGAAGGCGACAGTTGAGATAATGGCTACCAAGAAGAACGTACGTGCATTATCCTTCATGCGGTAGGACAGGTCCGAGAATAACAGCATGTTCGTCTTCTTCCAGAAGATTTGCTCCTTCGATTTGAGCTTGCGAATCAGATAGACGCTAAGCTGTGTGAAGAATAGATAAGTGGCGATGCATACCATGATGACTACAGGAACCAGCAGAAGTACCACTTCTACTCCCTTGGCCTTCATGGATAACGTATAACTAATGCCAATCAAGGCAACTACCAGTAGCGAGAGTAGTAGGGAAGCCTTGGGCTCTCCCTTGGATATCTTGTTGCTCTTGATCAATTGGATAAGCTTGCCGCTACGCAGCACCAACGCGATGAACAGAGAGATGAGCACGAACAGAATCAGAAATGCGATTAGTGTTACTGTGATAGCCTGCCACGGAATGTAGAAGGGCAGACTGCCCCCAAGCTGGAGAATGTTCTCTCCGAGTAGCAGGATGGCTTTGGCGAATATAAGTCCAAGCCCGATACCTCCTGCTGAGGCTGCGAGGCCGATCAGCATATTCTCCAGGAAGACCATGCGTCGCAGTTGCCCATCCGACATGCCCTGCAGCATCAAGAGACCGAACTCCCGCTTACGGGATTGCAGGAACGTACTCATGGAGTACAGCACGAAGAAGAAGGAGAATACATAGATAATCCATTTGGAGGAGGACAGGGCTGTAGCGGCACTGCCATGCACATTCTCTCCGCTGAGCATCGGATGATAAGCGAAGATCGAGAAGGTGAAGAACACCATTACCGTGAAGAGGCTGCTTAGGAAATAGGCGGCATAGAGACGCTTGTTCCTGAGGACATTATTAAATGCGAATTGACGAAATGTCATGGGTATGGCCTCCTAACAGTGACAGCGTATCGATAATCTTTTGGAAAAAGGTCTGTCGGTTATCGCCACGGTTAATTTCGGTATACAGCTGTCCGTCGCGGATGAAGATGACCCGGTGGCAGTAGCTTGCTGCCATAGCGTCATGAGTTACTAGCATCATGGTTGTGCGCTGCGTATGATTGATCCGCTCCAGCATTTCCATGACATCGCGCGCAGATTTGGAGTCCAGATTACCAGTAGGCTCATCCGCTAGCAGTAGCTTGGGCGTGTGAATCATTGCTCTGGCAATGGCTGCCCGTTGGGCCTGCCCGCCTGATATTTCGTATGTGCGCTTGTTCAGGATGCCAGTAATGCCTAGCTCATCGGCAATATTGCGAGCCTTCTCCTTCATATCCTGCACCTTGTGACCATCCAGGGTGAGAGGTAGAACCATATTCTCCTCTACCGTAAGAGTGTGCAGTAGATTGAAGTCCTGAAATACAAAGCCCAGCTCCCGCCGGCGAAATCGGGCCAATTCGTGCTTCTTCAGCTTCCCTGTGTCCCGGCCATCCACCAATATACTCCCGGTTGTTGGTTCATCAATGGTAGCAATCATATTTAGCAGTGTTGTCTTCCCGCTACCCGATGGTCCCATGATTCCGACGAATTCTCCCTCCTCAATGGTGAACTCGATATCCGTCAAGGCTCGATAAGCGATATTGCCAGTATAGATTTTACTAACTTTATTGACATTCAGCATGACAGCTTCCCCTTTCGTCAGCATGCCGCATAAGCCTCGCAAGATCAGCTACCCTAACAGGATGGACCTTCATCGCATCGACTATGCTGGCTGCCTTTCAGTTGTGCATCTATCAGATGTTCACAGTATAGTGCTGATGTCTCCATCTGAACCATCGAATCAGCTTTCACTTTTATTACATGCGTGTAAGGTTGGGGGTGCCTTCCATGCTTCGTTCCACTCGTTCAGGCGGATTCATGGTGGAAGGAGGAGAAGAGAATGCGGACGGTTGTCCTTTCGCCTTCTATGGATTCCAGCTCAATACGATGATCCAGGCGGTCAGCAGCCTCCTTCGTCAGATACAGACCCATGCCTGTAGATTCGCGGAAGCCTCGACCATTCGCCCCAGTGAAGAACGGGCTGAAGACACGCTTAAGATCCGCAGCCGGGATACCAACACCTTGATCCCGGACTTCGATGTAGGCCTGCTTCCCCTTCGCGCCAGAGGTAATGAGTACCTTGTCATGCTTTCCGGCGGAGTACTTGACCGCATTAATCACAATCTGCGAAATCATGAAGAAGAGCCATTTCTCATCAGTATCGACGCGAATGTCTTGTAGGGTACGAACCTCTGGATATACGTGACTGCGAATGAATAATCGCTTGTTATCATGCAGCACCTCGTTGACGAGCTTGGCCAAGGTCACGGATCGGACGTGAAAGTCCTGCTCAAAGCTACGCAGCCGGGCCATGTACAGGACGGTGTTCAGATTGGAGCGCATTTGCTCCAGCTCTGCACGAATGCTCGCTCCCTCAGGCTCATCCATCTGTTGTACGGTTAGCTCGATGACCGACAGAGGGGTCTTCATCTGATGCACCCATTGGTCCATGAAGGTCAGATGCTGACTTTGCTGTGCCTGGGCATGGTTCAGCTGGGTCTGGTAGTGCTTGTATTGGGTATGCAGTAGCAGCTCCAAAGCTTCGGAGATCGGTGCTGTGTCCATGGTGCGGAAGGAGGCATCCAGCTTGAGCATAGGTTCACTCAGACGCTGATAGTAGCGACGTCGGCTGATGTAGTGGTAGATAAGATAGCAACTGAGCAGGAATATTCCAAGGAAGATAGAGTAGAGCGCTGGCCGAAGATTACGGTAGCCGTCCATCCAATAGATGGACAATATGAGTACAAACTGAAGGCATTGCACTACAACCAATAAGGCGTGCTCTCGCAGGAATAATCTCATCGCTCCTCCTCCTGCAGCCAGGAGGTATTCAGCCGGTACCCTGTACCGCGCACGGTCTCAACAGCATCCTCGACGCCCAGCTCCTGGAATTTTTTGCGGACCCGAGTGATATTGACGTTCAGTGTATTCTCATCTACGAAGGCTTGGTCGTCCCACAGCTTCTCCAGCAGAGCTTCTCTACTAGCTACCCGGGGATGGCGTTCCATCAGGCTCTCGATAATATCGGATTCCTTGCGTGTCAATGTCACGGTTCGGTAATCCAGACTCAATTCCAGTCGCTCTGGGTAGAGGCGTAGCCCGGCCTTCTCTAGTATCTGCTCCGTATGTTGAGCGGCATATTCTCCATAGGCACGACGCAGATGGCTGCGGATCTTGGCCATCACGACTCCATAATGAAAGGGCTTCGTTATATAATCATCTGCCCCGTTCTCCAGCGCCATGATCTGATCCATCTCACCAGCACGAGCGGAGATGAACAATACTGGGCACGTAGAGACAGCCCTGATCTGTCGGCACCAATAGTAGCCATCGTAACTGGGCAGATTCACATCCAGCAGGACCAGATCAGGGGAGTGGGTGTGGAATTCATCCAGTACATGCTCGAACCGGTGGGGCTGAACCACTTCATAGCCATACTTTGATATATGTGATTGCAGCAATTCTGCAATTTTGGGGTCATCCTCGACGATCATAATTTTTTGCATCACATAGAACGCTCCTTATTTAGCAAGGTGTACTTGTACTCATATATCTTAACCTTACATCGTACAATTGTACTGATCATATTCAGCATGAATCTACGGACTATTATAACATTCGTGTGCAAAACGTATCGATCAAGTCCATCGTGGGCGGACAGGTATGCTGTGAGAGATGTCCCTCCACTAGCTGCTGCGGCGGTTATTAACATATAGGCTAGACAAGTATGCTAAAAATCCTTGAAACCTGTCCGCAGAAGGTGTACTATACATGTTACCGTCAAAATGCATTTTGTCTGATTCGTGAGATGCAGACAAGACAAAATGCCAGCTCATATAATCTTGGGGATATGGCCCAAAAGTTTCTACCGGATGACCATTGCAATCGTCCGACTATGAGTGATAGCGTATCTAGGGTTCCGTTTCTTTGCCGTGGGCAGGGAAGGGCTGGTCCGAGCGATACGGGCACAGGATGACTGTGCTACACCTACAGGGACAAAAACCCAGAAGGACAGGTTCACTTGAGCGAAGTACGTCAAGGGATCTGTCCTTTTTTGCGTTTTCTGGACAACTGCACATAGAAGGAGAGAGATTCGAGCATGAAAGTATTACAAGAGCGTATTCGCCAGGAAGGCGAGATTCTGTCCGATACGGTCCTGAAGGTAGACTCCTTCCTGAATCATCAGGTGGATCCCATGCTGGCTTTGGAGATTGGAAGGGAGTTCAGTCGCAGGTTCCGGGACGAGCAGATTACCAAGGTACTGACCATTGAAGCGAGCGGGATTCAATTCGCCATGGCGACGGCGATTGATCTTCAGGTTCCATTTGTCTATGCCAAGAAGAAGAAGGCAATTACACAAGGTGAGCAGGTATTCTCTGCACCTGTCCACTCATTTACCAAAGGCGAGACCTATCAGATCAGCCTTGCACGCAAATACCTGACCTCGGGGGATAAAGTGCTGATCGTCGATGATTTCCTGGCTACGGGTGCTGCCTTGGTAGGTCTGGCAGATATGGTTGCTGAGTCAGGTGCTGAACTTGTCGGCGTTGGCTGTGTCATCGAGAAGAGCTTCCAGGAGGGACGCGGATTGCTGGAGGAGAGAGGCATTCGAGTGCACTCACTGGCGCGTATCGCTTCGATGTCCCCCGGACAGATTGAGTTTATAGAAGAAGAGATGTACATCTATTGAGTCGTAAGAAAGAGATATCTATATAAGGCAAGTAACTGCACAAGATAAGTAACTGCACAAGATAAGTAACTGTACAAGATAAGTAACTGTGTAAAAAAGAGTACTGGTGAGTTCGATTGAATTAGAGGAGAAGTGAACGTGAATATGTTAAGTAGACAAAAGATTTTCGCACTAGGCTTCCAGCATGTCATGGCGATGTATGCCGGTGCTATTGCGGTGCCGCTCATTGTAGGTGGAGCTTTGGGACTGACACCTGCCCAGATGGCTTATCTGGTCGCAGCAGACCTGTTCACCTGCGGGCTGGCAACACTGCTGCAGATTATGCGCAGCAAGTATTTCGGCAGCGGTCTTCCGGTGGTATTGGGTTGTACCTTTACAGCGGTGGGACCCATTATCGCCATTGCTTCAACCTCGAACCTTGCGACGGCCTATGGCGCCATTATACTATCCGGGTTATTCGTCGTGCTGTTCGCACCACTATACGGGAAGCTGCTTCGCTTCTTCCCAACTGTAGTGACGGGCTCTGTCGTTACCATCATTGGGCTTACACTTATTCCGGTAGCGATGAACAATGTAGCAGGTGGTCAAAATATGCCCGATTTCGGCGAACCACGCAATCTGTTGCTGGCTCTGGCTACACTAGTGATCATACTGCTGGTTAATCGACTGGCTACAGGCTTCCTGCGTGCCGTCTCCGTCCTGCTGGGCTTGGCTGTCGGTACCGCTATGGGCTACTTCATGGGTATTGTTAGCTTTGAAGCTGTTGGCTCGGCGTCCTGGATTAGCATTGCACAGCCCTTTTACTTCGGTAAGCCCGAATTCAGCGTGATGGCTATTATTACGATGATTATCGTGAATATCGTCAGTATGGTGGAATCGACGGGTGTGTATCTTGCAGTTGGGCGTGCTACTGATCAGAAGGTAGAGCAGCGTCAGATTGTGAACGGACTTCGCTCAGAGGGAGCGGCGATTATGCTCGGTGGCCTTCTGAATGCATTCCCGTATACCGCGTTCTCTCAGAACGTTGGCCTCATTACCTTGACGCGAGTGAAGACACGCAAGGTAATCTTCGCGGCGGGCGCAATTATGGTCGTGCTTGGGCTGCTGCCCAAGCTGGCCGCATTAACGACGGTGATTCCTAATGCTGTTCTGGGCGGAGCCATGATTGTGATGTTCGGCTCGGTAGCTGCGGCGGGTGTATCTATCCTGTCCGAAGTGAATCTGCGCAAGGAGAGCAATCTGCTTATCGTGGCTTGCAGTATTGCCGTGGGTCTTGGTTCAGCTGCCGTGCCGCAAATGTTCGATCAGGTGCCGGAGTGGCTCAAGATGCTCCTGCAAAGCGGCATTGTGACAGGTTCCATTACAGCGATTGTATTGAACATATTCCTTGGCAATCGTGGAGAGGAGCCAGAGGTGTCGACCTCGGATCTGCCAGCTCCAGATGCGCCTGCTACGAATTAAAGAGCGTATCGGATAGATGAATAAGCTTATAAGTTTATAAACGTATGGACGAAGCTTATAGAAGCTTGTACTTGTACTAGGATAAAACCGTTGTGATTGCGGCTCATGGCTGTGATCACAACGGTTTTTTTTGCTAAATAGGACTTCACCAGCTCCAAGTGTGTTTATAGTACAGATAAGCTCCACTTTATTCCTTGGCATTCCAATTTACTCATGGCATCCACCTCAACTTTGAGGCCTCAGACTCATCTAGCCTGTCTTGCCTCTAGGCTACCTAGAATAGTCTCTTCAACTCTACTCCGCTGCTTCTACTCCGTAGACCTCTCTGTACAAAATTCCCCGATAGTCCTTGAACTGCTGCGGCGTTAGTGGAGAGGGATAGCTCATGATAAGCAGCTTCAATTCATCCGCATTCTGGCGAAGTGGAGGCTGCACATAGTCGAATGCATTGAGACAAAAGCCAAGTCGTTCATAGAATCCGATGCGTCGCTTAGCCATCTCTTCCTCCGGTGGCTCTACCTCCAGAATAATCGGTCCCTCTGCTTCTCTCTCCTGTATGAACTGTTGAATCATGCGTGCCCCGACACCTCCCCCTCTTAGCGTGGGGTCTACTGCCAGATGCTCAATGAATGAGAACCCCGGCAGTCTCCACCCGGCTAGGAGGGCGGTAACTCTACCGGATGCGTCTTGCTCTGTATGAAGGGAATAGAAGGCATGATGTAACAGCTGCTGTTGATGCTCGAATATACGGAATTCGCTCTCTGGAAAGGATAGCTCCATGAGCTGATACACTTCTGTGAATGGTGTGTAATTCATAGTGGATGTCACGTCTCCATTTTGTAATGTGATTGTGATAAATATGATTTTGAATCGCGCCCCGTAAGTTTATTGTAACGCAAAAAGCCCTTCCTGACCCCTGACGGAGCCATGGAAGGACTTGAATTAGTGTATTCTATACTCGTCCTACATATTCTACGATGTACAGTACGGGCTACAGTATGGCTCACGAAGACGGCTTGTCCGGTGCGAGCTGAATGACTGTAAGGATGCTCAACATAAGTGAGCGGTATAATGGTCAGGCGCGGATAGCTGAGTATACCCCATTTAACACCTCATGGGCGGGTGCGCCGTTCATGTTTTTCGAAATGACTCTTGTCTTGGCGAAGTCACATTCCTTGGATAGCTCCGCGGCCAGGGCTTTCTCACCTGTGAAGATGAGCTCCTGCCAACGCTTTTGCTTGGAGAAACGCTGCAATACAGGGATGATTCGTTTCATCCAGCGCTGTTTATTCACGGCGATCCGCTCATCGTAGTTCTCCTTCTGAGTCCGACCTGACACTTTCTTGACGCTCTCGGCACCGATATGCTCACGCCAATTCTCCGTCTGACTGTCCCAATCGAAGCGATACTCCTGATGAATGTTGCCGAGCAGAGTATCCAGCACCCGGATATGGTCACTACCGACCTGAATGACACCTGCAGCCGGATATTGAGTGAATACCTCGTTCATCTCATCAAGATGGGGAGAAGACTCCCAGTAGAACGCATTGGGGAGCTGCACCTGCAGCTTCTCCAGAAAATACAGATCGCCGGAGGAGCTTGCAATGACAATAAGCCCTTTCTTTAGCGTTGTGCGATGACTGTTGATGTCCTTCTCGACCTTGGCACAGAGTCGCTTGAGCGTCTTCTGCTGCTCAGAACTTTCTCCTGAATGAGAGTACTCCATGAGCTTCTTCAGCCCATTCTTCAGACGTAGCGGCCATTCGGCGTTGGCACCATTGGCGGTCTCGGTATTGAGATAGATGGTCAGGAAGCATTCGGATGAAGATTGTTCATACTGCTGAACGGCCTTCCACTTATCAATCCATTTCATGTATGCATCATCCTCCTTAAGCTTGATTACCACACATGAATAAAAGTAAACAAGCTAGTTATAGAATACAAATATGGAAAAACGGAGGGAAATAGAGCCTGGACTACCATGGTGGAGGAATAGGTTGATTAGAGGCAAGTCGACAAAATTTTTCAGGGTGCAATCCGCTATAAAAGTTCCAGAGGTCTGTGTTCAATCTGGCCTAAGGTCCAGTAGGGAATCCGTGCGCAGGTCTGTTCTTGAGCAGCAGGGTTGGAATTTATAATTAGCCTCAGTTCGTTGTAATGAGGTGAATCGGTAATGAATCACAATAGGGAAAAGGTTCGGCACATTCACAAGCGCGATGAGGCCAGTCTATATGTCCTTCTGACAGACACTGGCACATGGTTCAGCACGCTCATCAAGCAGGTAACGTCGGCACCATACAATCATGCGTCGTTGTCGCTGGATGCCAATCTGAAGAATCTATACAGCTTTGGACGGAAGCGGCCCTATAATCCGTGGGTAGCGGGCTTCGTCCGCGAGGACGTGTATGGGGGGGTCTATCGGCGCTTTCCACATACGAGGTGTATGCTGCTTCGTCTGCCCGTCAGTTATGGACAGAAGGAGAAGACAGCGGGCCTGCTGGAAGCCTTTGAGGAGCGTGAGGGTGTCTATCGGTACAATCTGGTAGGGCTATTCGGTGTATTGCTGAACTTTAGTGTTGAGCGGGACAATGCATTTTTTTGCTCGCAATTTGTGGCAGAGGTACTTGGACGGACAGGAATCCAGCTGTGGGAGCGTTCATCTGGGCTGGTAACACCGTTTGATTTTGGTTGTCATCCTGCATTTGAGATCATCTACGAAGGGTATCTGTATGATTACGCAGGACTGGATCAATCGCAGTTCCATGAGAATTGTCCTGTATCCGTTCAAGCATTGTAGCGCACAAAATAGAGCTTAAGAAGTAGGTCCCTCCCTTGGAGGGGGATGGACTACTACTTTGGTACCATGTGACCGTATGCTTAAGTAGTGGATATATTCGACTAGAGAAGTATAAGATATGGGTCTTGGCATCCCATCCATAAATATTTTTATTCCTTTTACTTTTGTTCAACCTTCCGTAGATATGCTTTATAGTAATCTAAAAGGAGGGCGTGTATGATTACAATTCTTATCGTTGAAGATGATGAGATGGTGCGTCTTTTGACGAAAGCGAAGCTGGGCCCGTTATATAAAATCAAAGAAGCAGCTGATGGCAAAGAAGCGTTGGAGGTTCTCGACCGCGAACATATTGATCTGCTCATCGTGGATATTCAGATGCCAAACATGAATGGGTATGACCTGGTGCGGTCCCTGCGGAATGTCAACGATATGACGCCTGTGATCATGCTGACGGCCATGAACACCTTTGCCCACAAAAAAGAGGGATTTGCCTCGGGCGTGGATGATTACATGACGAAGCCTATCGACTATGAGGAACTTATTTGGCGTATAGAGGCACTGCTGCGGCGAGCACAGATTGCCAACGAAAAGCGAATTGTGATCGGTAACCTCTCGATGGAGCAAAACACCTTTTCCGCTAAGTATAACGAAGAGACCATTCCACTAACAAACAAGGAATTTGAACTGCTGTACAAGTTTCTCTCCTATCCCAATGTCGTATTCACCAAACAGCAGTTGATGGATGAGATTTGGGGTTACGATTCCGAAACGGAGTACGATACTATCAAAACCTATATCAGCCGTCTGCGTAACAAGTTTTCGATGTGCAAGGAATTCGAGTTGGTATCCATTCGGGGGCTAGGATATAAAGCGGTCATCCATAAGATGGGAGGCGGCCATGAAACGGTATAAACAAGACGAAGTCTTTAGGCTGGTTCAATTCCGGTGGGTTCTCATTGCAGATGCAATCGTAGTTGTCGGCGGAGTGATGGCCTATGGGCTTATCGCTACATACTGGCTGGGCATGACGAGAGATAACGCTTTTTCCATGCTGGCAATCATCCCGCTTATGATGATTGCTGTCGGTTTGGGAACATTTTTTACGCTACGATCCGTCCGCAGGAAAATGGGTGATCTGTTGATTGGAATAAAAGAAGTATCCAACGGCAATCTAGAGGTGCGGTTAGACAGCAGAAAGGCGGAAGAATATGCACCCATCTATGATGGATTTAATCGCATGACTTCAGAACTGAAAAACACAAAGGCAGAGATGCAGAACTTTGTGAATGAGTTCTCTCATGAATTCAAAACGCCGATTACTTCAATCTCCGGATTTGCCCAACACCTTATTG
The DNA here is from genome assembly GCF_038002385.1 of Paenibacillus sp. FSL K6-1230. Taxonomy (NCBI): domain Bacteria; kingdom Bacillati; phylum Bacillota; class Bacilli; order Caryophanales; family Paenibacillaceae; genus Paenibacillus; species Paenibacillus sp. FSL K6-1230. The sequence continues at coordinate 6,068,263 of NZ_JBBOCK010000001.1, read as the reverse complement.
ATACAGGAGATGGCATTGAGAGCCCAGAACGGATTCAGTATCTTCAGGTCATTGCCGATCAATCCCTTCGTTTGTCTGCTCTATCTCATAACATGCTTCTGCTTTCCAAGGTCGAAGCCTGCGAGATCATCACTGAAAAAGAAGCATTCGATTTATCTGAGCAAATAAAACGTTGTGTAATCCTGCTGCTTCCGAAAATTGAACAGAAGAAGATTGAGCTGGAGCTGGATGTAGACGATATATTTTATGTGGGCAATGCGGAGCTGATCGAACAGGTATGGATCAATCTGCTTAGCAACGCCATCAAATTCACCCCTGAATATGGGGAAATCAAAATCTCCGCCAAATGCACCTCAGATCAGCTTACGCTTACATTTTCAGACAGTGGCGTGGGCATGGACGAAGCAACCGCCGCGCGTATCTTTGAGAAATACTACCAACACGATACAACCTCCACTGTGCGGGGGAACGGTATTGGCCTGTCCATTGTTTTACGTATTATCTCCCTGTGTGGCGGTAAGATTCGTGTAGAGAGTACACCACAGGAGGGAAGTACCTTTATCATCGAGCTTCCCATTTAATAAGTGCATTATAAACGAGTGCAGTATAAATGAGTGCAGTATAAATGAGTGCAATATAATAGAGATAAAAAACAGTTGAAGCACAAACCTTGGTGAAGGTTCGTGCTTCAACTGTTTTTGCTTAAGCACACTTATCATGAAAGAATCGGTTTGATTTTACTTTGGTTCAACCTTCGCAGGCTAAGATACGAATATCAACAAGAAAGGAAGTACCTTTGTTCGACGACCCGCTGTCTGGTAGGCAGTAAGTCTATTAATCTGATGAAATTATGAGAGGAGAATCATTATGAACAAAAATATAACGAAGGTGTTGGTGGCGGGTGCGACAGCCTTGGCCATCATGGTTGTTGCTGTGGGGTGTGGAGCGAAAACGGGCTCGGGTCCTGCTGTGAGTGCGGCAAGTTCGATCCCAAGTGAGTCTGCGGTCGTTATTTCTGATTCCTATGATAATACTGAGGAGCTGTCGGCTACTTTTCCGGTCATCAACCCTACTCCTATTGACACACAAATGGGGAAAAACATTCAGAATAGACTGCTGAATGGGTTTGAAAACTGGAACAGAGGCTATGATGCATGGGAAACCTGGGGCGACATTCTGTATACTGAGGATTCCCTGTACAACGTTCATGGTGTGAAGCTCACCTTGAAGGAATATCAGGATTCCATGAATGCGACGCTGCAGTCCAGCGACATTCAAATGGGCAACTTCAATAATATGATCATCTCCGGTGACTGGGCTGCGATTCGCTACGATATTTCAACGACCAACAGACAGACCCAAAAAACTTCAGATGGAAGTGTGATGGAGTTTGTGCACTTCAAGGACTATGGAGATGAGCTGGGCACTCGAGTTGTGGAAGGCTGGGCAGGAACAAAGGGTGCAGATTTTGCTGGTCTGACGACCTTCCAGACTGACGCTGCGAAGACGGCGCAGCAGGCGGCATTGGATGCCATCGTGAATGCGACGATCCCTGATACAACGGATCTTGTAGCCAAGTATCCTGTTACCTATCCTACGCCGATCGAAGATGATATGGCTAAGGATATTCAACAGGCCATATTGAACGATTTTGAAAATTGGAATAAAGGGATGGATGCTTGGACGGAAGGCGCAGATTCCTATTATGACAGCAACCTGCAGTACCATACGAATGATACAACCATGACTCTTGAGGAATACAAGGCTTCCGTCAAGAACGCTTCTGAATCTACCGAAGTAAAGCGTATTCGCTTTGATAGTATGATAATCAGTGGAGATTGGGCCGCCATTCATTACAGAATTACCAATCAGGACACGAAGACTGGCGAGAAGACTGCCGGTGATGTGATGCAGTTCTTGCATTTCGCGAAGGACGGCGACAGCGTGAAAGTGATTGAAAGCTGGACCAAATAATAAGCCCATCTATGTTTGACTACACAAAAACAAATTATTAAAGTCAAGGACAAGGATGATGAGCGCTGCGTCAAAGTCGCTAATTACAAGTCCAGATTTGCCTGACAAGCAGAAAACATAGCAACCACGCGAAGTGTCTGACAACAGATTCTTCACGTGGTTTCTTTACATTAGATCAATGTTTACTATTGTATATCCCTAGTGCCACAGCATGATTGAGTTCCATTTCAAGTCCTCCTGCCGTATAATGAAGTCGATTTTAATTTCATACAACTCACACTCAGCATATCGTATGAATCAGGCCCATTCCTGATGATTTCTGCTGTGTTTTCCCCTTGGGCAATTAGGGGATGCTGAGGGATAACATATTGGCTATTCGGAAGGACAGTGCATTGTGAAGAACATACTTTTTATTAATACCGGGGGGACTATTTCATCCTCTCACCAAGAGCATGGATTAACCCCGACGCAATCGGCAGATAACATTCTGGAGCAGATTCCCCAGCTGCGCACGATCTGTCACATTGATGCGCATGATCTTATGAGCATGGACAGCACGAATACGCAGCCAGAGGACTGGGTGCTGATGGCGCGACTGGTGCGAGATTCGTTGCCGAAGTACGACGGGATTGTCATTGCACACGGTACAGATACGATGGCCTACACCGCCTCAGCACTGAGCTTCATGCTGGGTGCGCTGGATAAGCCGGTAGTATTGACCGGATCACAGGTGTCTATTCTGGCCGAGAATAGCGACTCGCAAAGGAATATCATTGATTCCTTCGTGACAGCCTGCAGTGAAGCAGCAGGTGTGTTCGTTGTATTTAATGGCAAGATTATCAACGGCCCGCGCTCCTCGAAGATCCGCACGCGTAGCTACAATGCCTTTGAGAGCATTAACTATCCTTATATTGGACTCGTGGAGCAGGGCACGATTGATTTCACGGAGGGGCTGTTGCCTGCTGCACCCATGGACCATGTATATAATGAGAGCTACTCGGCGGGCGTATTCCTGCTGCGCCTGATCCCGGGCACGAACCCGGGGATCTTCGACGCGATTCAAGCTCTTGGCTATCAAGGGATTGTCATCGAGGGCTTCGGTATGGGCGGTGTGCCATTCAAGGAGCGAAGTCTGATCGACAAGATTGAGCAGCTCATGAAAGCGGGCATTAGCATAGCCGTGACGACTCAGTGTCCGTATGAAGGTGGCGATCTTACGATCTATGAGGTCGGCCAGAAGGTGCTGGAGAAGGGGGTTATCCCCGGCTATGATATGACGACAGAAGCACTTGTGACCAAAATGATGTGGGCACTCGGTCAGTCCACGGATTCGAAGGAGGTTGCCCGCATCATGGCAACCAACTATGCGAATGAAGTGACCATTCCGAATTCGTGACGCCAAGCTGAGCTTCTCGGGCACTAGCGATCATCATTTAGCGTCCGACCAAGGTTAGAGACTATTCTTCTCATCGTCCATTACCTCATGCTTCGGGTGGGAACCATACCCGCCGCAGATCCACCCATCCCTGACTGTTGAAGGTAACGCCGCGCAGGGAGGGGAGGAATGCGGTCTGTACTGGATGCTCATATAAAATATACAGCTGATGCTCCTTCATTAGCAGCTCCTCAATCGTCCGAAAGCCGGTATCTCTCGCAGCTGCGTCGGGCTCACGAATGATGGCTTCCAGCCTGGATCGGATGTCTGTACGAGTATGTGGCTCGACATGCTCGCTAATGGTCGAATACAGATCGTACAGGCGAAGCTGCTCGTCGCGGTCCCGAATGAGCGAGAAGACGATCAGATCGGCTTCCAGCCGGATGGGCCCCTTGAATTCCTCAGCCGAGGAAGAAAAGACCTGACAGGCATAACCACATGCCTGAAGACTTACAGCAACCTGTTCCGCATCCGCCTTGTAATGATTAATGGTGGCAATGCGCAGCGGCTCGAGGGCTTGCTCCTTATTATTGGTAGTCGAGGGTGCCTTTTGCTGCGCGGCTGATTTCGTCGTTGACTTTGCTGCTTCCTCAGCTACCATAGTCCCTCTCTTCAGACCATTCCATATGGCGGCTCGTATGGCCGGATCGCTCAGCGGTCCGGTCTTTTTGGTGTTGAAGGTCACGAATTTGCGGACAGATACATCCGAGTGAATCTGACTCCAGGCAGCGGAATCCCTCACGGCTGGATTGTGAATAACGTGGAAAGGAGAGAGTGGCTCGTTAGACCCTGCCTCCATGTCGATCCCGGTGTCGACCTCACCAGTCGAGCCTTCTGTCATCTGCCAGGGAACATGTACAATCTCAACTCGATCCAGATGAGCGCGTTCCTGATAATAATGCTTGAACACCTCCAGCACACACAGATTGTCGTTCATCTCGCGCAGCTGGAACGGGCCGCTCCCAATGGGTCGCTGTCCGAATTGCTTGTCACCGAGCTGATCCAGGTCTCGGGGTACAATAGCCGCCCGGCTAGTACACAGAAAAGGCAGAAATAGCTCATTCGGCTCCTTCAGCTCCATGGTCACCATGTAGGGATGGAGTGCACGAACTGATTGCAGTTGCTTGAATATCGCGCTGTACAGCATCCGCTGCGAGGTCTGCATTAATCGTTCGAACGTATAGACCACGTCATAGGCAGTCAGCATTTTACCATTGTGAAACAGCACCTCCTTGCGCAGATAAAAGGTATACAGCTTGCGCGAAGCATCTGTCTCCCATGCATGGGCAATGCCAGGCACCAGCCCTCCAGTGGTGTTCGACTTGCGGACCAGGCCGTCAAAGATATGGCTGGACACGAAGGATTCAGCAAGTAGATTCATGTAAAGTGGATCGACCGTATGCAATTGCTGCCGAATCGGCAACCGTAGCATGTCGATCTGCTTGTTGCTGCGAACCTCCGAGTGACGTCCGAAATAGGTCATGAACCAGCCCTGCAGCCGTTCCTGCAATGTAGCCGACGGAGAGTGTGATTGTAGTTGGTCCATGGCTCGCTGAATATCGCGACGATTGATGGCCTGCATCATCGACTGGACGGCGATCTCCTCAGGTCGGGTCAGGAACGTTAAGGTAGACCGACGTCCGCGTCCGCGCTGCGGTGTCCAGCGAATCCAGCCCATCTGGGCCATCCGGTTGATGATCGTGAGAGCATTACGATGGGTGCAGTCAAAGGTTACAGCCAGCTCGTCCATCGTAACGAAAATTTCATTATTTTCCCCATAACGGGCGTGAAGCCTTAGAAATTGGCTATGTAATTTCATCCTCGTGTTCACTCCTAAAATAGGAAGTTTGTCATCTTTTTTCTTCTCTTTATCTTCTTATTTTATCATCTACAATAGGTCATAGAACACGATGGAGGTAATATTTAAATGGAAAATTCATGGCTCTATTCCGATCGTCGTCCCTTATATTCCTTGTTAGGTGCATTCGTGCTGGCGGTTGTTCATCAATATTTATTTTTTGGTCATGATCCGGCCGTCTCTTATCCAATCTTTGTTGCCTGCTTGTACGGCTACATGTATGTATTCGCAAAGGATAAGCTGCGTCCATTCACCTGGTTCGGCTGGTTGATGTTCACCGTGATTATGCTGTTGTCGTTGACCTATGTACTGTTCTCGAATGTGGTATTTTATGTCATGAATCTGCTGGTCATTCCTGGATTGTTCTTCATACATATGGCCTATTCCCTCAGTGAACGCCGTCTGGACTGGTCTGTGCTGAAGCTGGTGGGAGATGCGCTCGATCATGTGATCGTCCAGAGCCTACGCCATGTTCCTACTATCTTCCGCGTCGTGAGAAGCACGAGTGGGCGCAGTATGGATGAGGAGCATAAGCGGACACTTGGCAAAGTGTTGATCGGACTACTCATTTCGTTACCATTACTAATCGTTGTCGTCACCTTGTTATCTTCAGCGGATGGGGGCTTCAACCACATTCTCTCACTGCTGCCGAACTGGCTGGGACGTCAGGTGAGCTTCGGAGAGGGAACGGCACGTTTCTTATGGGTGATCTTCTTCGGACTGCTGTTCTTCATGTATCTGTGGGGGTTCATTGACTTCAAACGTTATGAATCGGAAGCCAAAACAGGAGATGCACTGGAGGAAAGACTGGCTGAATGGGCTGCAGATGTCGAGAAGCCAAGACTGGACCCTATCATTACAGCCACTGTGCTGATTGCGATCAATATGGTCTATGTGTTGTTCGTAGCCATTCAGTTCAGCTACCTGTTCGGGGCGGGGCAGGGGCTGCTGCCAGAGGGACAGTCCTATGCGGAGTATGCACGTAGCGGATTTCTGGAGCTCGTCGTAGTGACAGCGATTAACTTCACCATCATACTAATTGTAATGCTGCTGAGTGGAGAGGAAAAAGGTCTTGTACAGTCCATGAATCGCGTTATGCTGTATGTCCTGCTTGCCTGCTCTGGAGTCATGCTGTATTCGGGATATCAGCGTCTGCTGCTGTACGAGGAGATGTATGGGTATACCTATATACGTTTTCTTGTCCATGCATTTATGATCTTTCTTGGCTTGCTGCTAGTCATTGCTGGTTGCCGGATTCGCTGGAAGCAGATTCCTCTGGCCAAATGCTACATTGTACTCGGTCTATGCGCATATGTCTTAATGAATTATATCGGAATGGACCAGATCATTGCCGAGAAGAATATCCAGCGCTATCGTGAGACAGGGCGAATTGATGCCATATATCTGAGCAATCTGTCGGTGGAGGCGACGCCGAAGCTGATTGATTTCTCGAAGGAATATCCAGCGATGAGAGGCTACTTGCAGGACCGGTATGATGTTATGACATCGACGGGTCACGAAGGCTGGCAATCGTTCAATCTATCACAGTATCGAGCGATGCGGAATCTGGAAGAAGCTCTTGGTGAGGTCGCCTTCAATTATATGAAATAAGAGTCTCTTGGATAACGAACAACAAATAACAAATAACAAATAACTAATAACTATAAGAATATCTGACCGTTGTACGTTGCTTGGCTTCACAGCTGCGAAAAAGGACTTGATAATAATTATCATTATTGCTACAATGAGATAAGATGAATTGAAGCTATTGGATAATGAAAAAAGGAACCCTGGCAGGGGCTCCTCTTATGGAAAACATAAATGGCTATACAAGATGAGTTAAAGTCTTATTTAGCTTCGAAGGTTTTGCAGTCAGTTTGCTCAGAGTTTTTAGCCTTCTCTGGAGAGTGGCTGACAATGTAGATGGAGCTTGCGCTGCATTTGTTGTTCTCAGCCCAGAAAGTGCAGGCGTTAACTTCACACAGTACGTCTTTTGCCATATTGTTCGCCTCCTTTACGTGGTGTAATTAGGCAAGCAATTGTAGCTAGGTACAGGCAAAGCCTGTCCGAACGATCCTCCTTGTAGGGCAAGGGGGATTTTGCTATACCTGAATATAACAATATCAAAATTCACAGCAACTTGCAATCTGGAGCTTGCTACATGAATGAAGCAAGCTACGCGAGCATGGTTGCAGGGCTATTTTAAAGGTATTAACCATATTCGACAGCGATATAACTACCGAATTTTTTGATGGCAACATTTTTGAATTTCGTAACTGTTTGACTTGTGGACTCCGTAACAGTTGTGACGACATGGATGACTCCACTAAATGGAATACCTTCACTACTGATTTATTTGCGAATTTGCAGTTATATAATATATGAAGAAGGACGCCGAGAATTCGGCGTCCTTTCGTGCATTTTTAAGGCTCTTTTTAGGGCATAGTGTACGGTATGACGTATGGTTGCGTGTATTCTATGCATATATCCTATAGGAATATGAGTACGGCCAGTCCTGCCAGCAGACAGTAGATGGAGAAGACCAGCAGATTGCCCTTGGCCATAATGCCCATGAACCAGCGTAATGCAAAGTAAGAGGCAATCAACGAGCAAATGAAGGCCAATGAATAAGGCACTAGCAATTGACCCAGCATCGGGTCTTCCAGCATGTTGCGGCCCTCCAGCACCATCGCTCCGATACTGACCGGAATGTACAGGAAGAAGGAGTAGCGCAATGCCGTCGCTGGCTTCATCCCTGTGCCCATAGCTGCTACGATCGTAGAGCCTGATCGGCTAATTCCCGGAAATAGCGCCACACACTGTGCCAGGCCCACAATGATTGCATCACGGTAGCGAAGATCGTTATCCTGCTTGCGTCCTCGCATATTTCGAATCAGCCACAGCGCGATCCCTGTAATTAGCAGTGTTACGCCAATGACATTCAGGTCCTTGGAGTAGCGATCCAGCAGTCCGCCTAATAGAGGCTGGAAGATGACAATGGGGACTGTACCGACGATGACATAAATGATGAACATGAAGTCCGCACGAGCCTCAGGCTCTCTTTTTCGCAGATACAGCCAACCATTCCCAGCAATCCTTACGATATCATGACGATAGATAATCAGTACCGCGATCAAGGATGCAAAGTTAACCAGCACCTCAAAGCTCAGCCCTTCGATATGTATGCCCAGTAGATGCTCCGCAATAATCAGATGCCCGCTGGATGATACAGGAATTGGTTCGGTTACTCCCTGTAGAAGCCCCAGAAAGGCATACTTTAACAATTCAAAGAAATCCATCAGTATCTCCTCTCTCCTATATATTGGTCGGGTTAATCTATGTTACTGCCCGCTCATCTAAGTATTGTACTAAAAAAGTATAGATTAGAAAAATATAGCGATAATAGAGGTGCATTTTCTTACTGACCTAGCTGACATCTTGGGATATAATATGAGGAATATCGACAGAGAGATGATTAAGGGGGATTTTATGAGTTTGGGCAAAGGAACATCGAATACACAGTCGTCAGGGGGGGAGCGCTTCTCGTCCTTCGGCTTTATTATGGCTGCCATCGGTAGCTCTGTAGGATTGGGGAATATGTGGAAGTTCCCTTATATTACAGGACAGTATGGGGGAGCGGCGTTCTTCCTGATCTTTATTGTCTGCTTGTTGCTGATTGGTATGCCGGTCCTGCTGGCAGAGTTGTCTATTGGCCGGAGTGGTCGGGGCAGCGCGTCTTCGTCCTTCACCAAAGTTGGCGGTGGACCCATCTGGGCTCGCCTCGGAATACTGCAGGTCATTACGCCATTTCTGATTCTTTCGTTCTATGTCGTCATCGCAGGGTGGACATTATATTATGCTTTTGCTGCGTTTTCAGGTCAATTGTTCAAGCAGACGGATTTCAGTGGGCAATTTGGCAGCTTCATTACAGGTTATGGTGCGCTAGGCTTCCAGCTTGTAGCTTTAGCCATTACGGGCTGGGTTGTAGCACGCGGTATCTCACAAGGCATTGAGAAATTCAACAAAATTCTCATTCCTGGTCTGATTATCCTCCTTGTCATTCTAATGATTCGTGCCGTCACACTTCCAGGAGCGGCAGAGGGAGTAGCCTTCTTCCTCCAGCCAGACTTCTCCAAGCTGACAGCACAGTCGGCGTTGGTCGCATTGGGACATGCCTTCTTCTCACTGTCTCTCGGGATGGGGATCTTAATCACTTATGGTGCTTATGTGGATAAGAGACAGTCCTTGGGTGCCGCTTCATTGGCCGTTGGGGCAGGTGACTTGATCTACGCATTTGTTGCAGGTCTGATTATTTTCCCAACGACGTTCTCATTTGGTATCGCTCCAGACTCAGGACCATCTCTAGTATTTATTGCACTCCCGGCTGCTTTCTCGGCTATGCCGCTTGGAGCCATCTTTGGGGGCTTGTTCTTCGTATTGCTAGCCTTCGCTGCGCTCACTTCGGCGGTCTCCATATTGGAGGTCCCTGTTACGTATGCTATGGATCGTTGGGGCTGGACTCGCAACAAGGCTGTTGTCATCACTTCGGTACTAGCATTTTTGCTGGGCGTTCCGGCGGCGATGTCGCTCGGGATGGTACCTGAACTGACCTTTGGCGGCAAAGCCTTCTTCGACTGGCTTGATTTCATTACATCGAATATATTGCTTCCTGTTTGCGGATTTATTATCACGATATTTGTAGGCTACTTCTGGAAAAATGCAGGAGAGGCTGCTGGATTATCTGCGGGCTGGTTCAAAGTATGGCTGTTTATGATGCGTTACGTGGCACCAATTCTCGTCTTGCTGGTGCTTCTGCATTCTACGGGGATCATCAAGTTCTAATCCCGTCATAGTCATGCATGCTGTGCATATTGTAAAATGCGTAGAATCAAACGAAAAGTAGGGGGGCTCCAAGCCAACAAATGGCTGGAGTCACCCCTTTTTTGTGCTTCCAATGTGAATATAGAGCCTCTCGAACAACAACAAGCTTAACAGTGGTCGACAGGGGTCCTTGCTTGCAGCGGGCACTATGCGCATATTCGGTCAATGTGCTAGACTACGATGCCCCGGAGCCTAAGAACGGTTCTCCGTTTCTCCGTATGCTCAGTGGTACATCCCTCAGCTCTGATCCCAGAGCATCCTGCAGTTGGAACAGTTGCTCGCTATGATAGACGCCCTGTGGCATAGGTACACGATACAGGAGCGCTGCGATCGCTGCTGCTACGCGGGCTGTCATGGCGGCCTCACTACTACCTTGCAGCATATATTCCATGTACATCGGCTTGTTATTCACGCTACCCCGTGCATCCACCTTGACGGCAAATACAGGTTCACCCGCCCGCAGCTTACTGAATAAGTAGACAGCAGCCCGGCGCAGCGGGCCGAACCGCAGCAAACGGAATACGCCTGCCGCCCGCAGCCAGGCCAGCAGTCTGCTGACGATAGCCGAGTCCAGACACAATCGTGTGGAGACGGTCGGGATCGCAAGTGTGCGTGGCAGAATATGCTGGTCCGAGAAATTAAATCTGTAGGCGGTGTGTCGTCCCAGCGTTTGACCGAAATCAATGACTTTGCCATCCTTGAAGCTGGAGACGGTAGTCGGGACCCCTTGCTCTATGACTTCGTATTCGGTGTTCATGTTATCAATCGTCCATTCAATGGCAGCCTTGCCGTGGGAATCGCCCAGTCCAAGCATGACGGATATGTCTACTTCATGTGTCTCATCCATGTGATCAGCGGCATGCCGGCTCAACAGGTTCGTCAATCCGGGTGCCAGTCCAACGCTCAATACAGCAGTAGCACCCTGCGATAGAGCAATCGGGTGGAGGGCTTCGACCTGAGACAGGAACGCCCCATTTGCTGAAATATCAACGTAATGAATCCCCATGCTCAGACAAGCGTGAACAAATGCTGTGTCAGTCTGATCCATACACATGACAACCAGTCTGATGTTCTGGAATAGTTCCGGGCGCCAGTCGCTATGGATGTCCAGTTGTAATGGAAGTACTTGCCCATCTGTAGTAGCGCAGAATTGTTCTGCGCGCTCCATGCTTCTACCTGCTGCGAATATTTTCCCAGGATAGGTGGCTCCCAGTGCTCTGCAGATCATCTGCCCCGTATGCCCGTATCCTCCGATTACAATAATCTGATCTCTCATCCGAATAATCCTCCATTCATATAGCTGATACCGATCGCGGCTCCTACGGCCATCCCTGTGTTGCGGGAGAGTGCGATCATGCTGCCTGTAGAGCCTGCCAGCCCAGCTGGCGTATGCCTCATAATGAAACTGTTGTTGGGTGATACCGTTAATCCCATCCCGAGCCCTAGCAAAATAAGCATGCAGCTTATCCCTACAGTTGGCATGTCGTTCAGATTCAGCACTAGCACAAGAACACAAGCCGCTGTAATCGCTATTCCGATCAGCATCCACTTTCTCGGACCGTGTCGATCGGAGAGATACCCGGCGAGAGGTCCTGACACAGCGAGCATGAAAGGATAGGCGCTTAACATCAATCCAGCCGCTGAAGCTGGCAATGAGCTTCGCAGTAGATAGAACGGCAAGGCAGTTACAACCGCGTTCGTAAGCATGAATGAGGCACAGCTGACGATTAGCCCCAGACGTACAGCCGACATGCGCAGGCTTGCCACCGGAACGAACGGATCAGGATGACGCCGCTCACAGCGGTATAAAGCCATCAGGATAAATACAGCTGCAGCGGGCATGACAAGAGGATGCCAACCGAGTGAACTGCCTTGCGTAAGATTTGTGATCAGCAAGAGCATGAGGGTGATGAATAGTACGGCACCTGTATAGTCAAAGGCTTTTCGCACCTGCGTTGGTATAGCTGCGGGAATATAACGGTAGGCCAGCCAGGTAGCCAGGCTGGCAGCAGGCATATGTACGATGAATAGTGAGCGCCAGTTAACCCATTCCACTAGTAATCCACCAACAGCAGGGCCCGCCATTCCTCCCAAGGCTACTGCCGTACTGACCAGGCCGAACGCTCGTCCTTTATGGCTTTGAGGCAAATGAATACTGATCAGAGCCATATTAGTGGCCTGAAACATGGCTGCACCTGCCGCTTGCATGATCCGTGTGACTAGCAAGAGGGTCAGGTTGGGGGAGCAAGCCGCCAATATGGAGCTTATGCCGAACACAATATACCCGAGATTATGTATGGTTCGACTACCATAGCGGTCAGCAAGCTTGCCCATCACAGGCAGCAGGGCAGCAATCGCCAGCAAGTATCCCGTTGTAATCCACTGCACAGTATTCGCACCGCTATGAAAGACAGCTGCAAGATGAGGCAGGGCCATATTGACGACACCTGCTGTAAAGTGTGAAATAAATACTCCTATACAGACAGCAGCCATCATGGGGAGATAGGAAGAGGGACGTGCTATGGTGCATGATGTATTGTCTGGCTGCAACTTAATAACCTCCTGTAGCCATATAGATTTTGTTCATACATATAACGCTTTTTCTGTTACTGTTAATTTCGTTTTTTTTGTTTAGTAACTATACTATTATGACAAAAAAATAAGCTGCCAACCTGGCATCTTGATCGAATATCGTATCAGATTGAATGATATGGGGAGCGTCGTGGTCAACAGGACTCCCCGCTTATGGCGAATATTCTCCAATTTGATCTGGTCAGACTAGCGCACCCATAAACTAGTGCTCCAAAAAAGAATTAAGCTTCTCTATACAATGCTCGAAAATTTCAATCTCCTGCTCGCTTAGCTGCAAGCGTAGCTGCTCATAGAAGCGGATGTGCACCTCTTCGTGAGCTATATAGGCCTCCTTCCCTTTATCTGTCAGTGAGATCAGTACACCCCTTGAATCTGTTGGGTGCGGGGAGCGCTGGATGAGCAGCTTATCCTCTAATTTTGCCGTGAGTTGGGTCACAGCCCCCTTGGTAATTCCGAGACGGTTGGCCAGCTCGCTCATGAGCAGGTCCCCATTTGGGCCGATGGCATCAATGGTGTGAATCTCACTAGGCGTCAGAGCTCCTGCTGCACCAAAGCTGTACGGCTGTCGCTCCAGGCGGCGAAGCTGCATAATGAGACGTCCCAGATTACGGGAGCCTTGCTCGGATCGTTGTCTTCTGTCCGGCATAGGTTGATCGGTAGCATTATTGTCCATGCATTTAGTTTAGTTTCTAAACTTATAAAAATCAAGCCAAAGATTCTGACCATAGAAAATAAACATTAGAATATAGTCCCAATGCACTCACGGGAAGGTTACAATGGTTCTATAACCATGCGAAAATCAGCACCAAGGCGCTCACGAGAAGGATACAAAAGTTCCGTAACCATACGTTAGTTCCGTAGCCATGCGTGGAAGCCCCCAAGCTTGCTGTTATGCAGATGAACGAATAATATCTTCTCAACTATCTTCTGTTGATGGAACACCGCTCTTGGAATGTATACAAAATGCTCTCTCCAAGGGGTTGTTCACGAATGTAGAAGGGAAATACACATGTGGTATCAGAGAGGAAGTACATATGTGTTGTAGGAAAGGATGTACAGATGAATGCAGATTTGATCATGACAATTCTGACCGGTTGCCTTGTAGTGGCTGGTCTATTGATCTTGATATCCATAGTGCTGTATAGCTGGCGTAATGGCATCTCTCCGATGCCCTCGCCCATCGAGTCGCGGGCTGCCGTGGCTGCGGAGCTACAGCGTCTGGGTCCATATGGAACTCTCCTAGAGGCAGGCTCTGGCTGGGGCTCATTGGCGTTCTATCTGGCTCGGAATTGTCCGGGCTGGCGGATTACAGGGGTAGAGAATTCCATGGTTCCATATGCATGTGCCTGGCTGCGCCTCGGAGTCGTTAGCTTCTTGCTGTCTTGGGGCCTGCCTTCCCGCCCTGATCAATCGCTTGGGAAGCGTCTTGTATTTCGAAGGGCCGATCTGTATGAATGGCCCTTGGAGCAGACAGATGTTATCGTCTGTTATTTGTATCCTGCCGCTATGAAGCGGCTCAGTGGCTTGTTCCATGAGCGTCTATTGCCGGGAGCAATTATTATTAGCGTGTGCTTTGCCCTGCCAGACTGGCAACCAGAGCGTGTCATTGTCTGCAAGGACATCCAGCGGACAAGGGTGTACGTCTATAGAGCCTGAGTGATTCATGGGTAAGTGGCTTTTGCATAAGGGACGGCGATTGTACGGACAGAGAATTCTGTTTGGGCAGTCGTCTTTTTTGTTTCTTTTTCAATTTTGAAAATGAGGACTTAAGTTAATTTTGTTTGTTTATTTATAGATAATATTTAATTATGTCTACAAAATAATATTGACTAACTAATGGATGATGCTCATAATACGAAGGGTAACATCCGGCCGGATGAAAGTGATGATTGCGGGCTGCGCCCGCTTGGAAAGAGGTTGGTACAGGTGTTGAAGAACCGGTATGTGCTTACGGTCATTTTCTCGCGTGTATGTCTGCATTTGGGGATATGGATACGGAATTTTGCAATCTTGCTCTATGTTACGGAGCTAACGAATAACAATCCTGTCTATGTATCTGTGATCTCTATTGCTGAATATGCACCTATATTTGTATTTGCGGTCATTGGTGGGACCTTTGCGGATCGGTGGCTACCAAAGCGGACGATGATCTGGTGTGATGTGTTATCAGGCTTGTCCGCCTTCGTGGTGCTACTGACGCTGGGAACCGGCTCGTGGTACGGCTTGCTGCTGGCTACACTCGTGTCTGCGATTCTATCCCAGTTCTCCCAGCCATCGGCAATGAAGCTGTTCAAGCAGCATGTTCCCGAAGAGCAGCTACAAGGGGTCATGGCGATGTTTCAATCGCTCACTGCAATATTCATGGTCATTGGTCCTGTCGTAGGAACCTTTGTATATCAGCAATACGGAATTGTTGTCTCCATGCTGCTGATGGGTGGCCTGCTGTTCAGCTCAGCACTGATTCTGGCACAATTGCCCAAGGATACCACAGAGCGTGCTGCTGCCCGCTATGATTCGTTCATCCATGAGCTGAAGGCAGGGCTTCGGTACGTGTGGTCTAGCTCTGTCCTACGGACGCTCGGGGTAGTATTTGCCTTCACAGGCTTGGCCTCTGGGCTGATTCAGCCTTTGTCTATCTTTGTGGTAATGGAGAATTTGGGGCTGGATAAATCCGCTCTGAAATGGTTCATGATGGCGAATGGAGCGGCGATGCTGCTCGGGGGAGCTTGGTTAATGGGAATGGCTGGCAAGATCAGACCACAGACGCTACTCGCTGTAGGCCTCTTGTTCAGCACGATCGGTACGCTTGGAACGGGCTGGTCTCATAGTGTTCCACTTACGATTGTATTGCAGATGTTGAATGGCCTTGGCTTCCCATGCATCCATATCGGGATCAATACGCTTCTGCTGCGCAATACCGAAGCAGGCTTCGTGGGAAGAGTGGGTGGTACGCTAATGCCAGTGTTCACGGGGCTGACCGTTATTGGAATGTCTATATCGGGGCTGCTGAAGGTTAGCTTCTCGTTAATGGGTGTATTCGCTGCGGCAAGTCTTCTATTTCTGGTGGCAGCGTTGTGGTTGGCTCCGATGATGAGAGGAAAGGGGATGCGTACATGGGGCAGTAGCACGGAGGGCTAGAGTTAAGCAATAATCTTGAATAGCACCCATCAATCCCTTGGCTGTCCATGTATAATGGGGGAAGAGATTCGATGGCGAAGGATGTTGCCAGTATAGAAAAGTGGTGATCTGCTTGTTCAAGATTATGCTGATCGAGGACGATGTGTCCTTGTTCACAGAGATACGAGATCGGTTATCTCAGTGGTCCTACGAGGTGCATGGGGTACTGGATTATGACCGTGTGCTGCAGGAGTTCACGGTATTGAAGCCGGATCTGGTCATTATGGATATTCAGCTCCCCCGCTATGACGGGTTCCATTGGTGCAGGATGCTGCGCTCGCACTCGAATGTGCCGATTCTCTTCCTGTCCTCACGGGACCATCCGATGGACATGGTCATGTCTATGCAGCTAGGCGGGGACGATTACATCCAGAAGCCTTTTCATTTTGATGTGCTAATTGCCAAGATCCAGGCTATCCTGCGGCGTGTCTATAATTACAGTACACAGCAAGCAGAGCTGCGAGTATGGCGGGGAGCTACAATTGAGTACGGCAAAAATACACTAACGTGCGCACAAGGAAGCGTGCAACTGACGAAGAACGAGATGCTGATCCTCAAGCTGCTGATTCATTGTAAGAACCAGATCGTCGGACGGGAGGAACTCATTCGCGCCCTGTGGGATCATGAGCAATTCGTCAGCGACAATACCCTAACGGTGAATGTGAACCGTCTGCGAAGGAAGCTGGAGCCACTGGGTTTGGACGGCTATGTCGAGACGAAGGTTGGCCAAGGTTATATCGCTACGGATGAGGATTGCATATGATCCGCAGATATGTGAGAGAGAAACGTAGCTGGCTACTGCTCATTCTGATTCTGCAGGGACTAACGATATTCGTTGCATTTGTGGACGTGAGTGTTCCACTGCTGCCTATCTTATATATTGTTGGGCTGAATTGGCTCATCTGTATAGCGTTTATGGTAGTGAGATACCACAAGGAGACACGCTATTACCGTAGTCTAGAGATGTGGGATCATATCAATGATCTGGATGACCTACAGCCCGCTGATCGCCCGTTCGAATCTATAGTGCACGAGGCATTGAGCGGCCAGTCTGCACGCTACGAGACTGAGGGTGCTGTGCGTCTTCGGCAGCTGGAGCAGGAGAAGGATGAGCTGCTATCCTGGATTCATGAGGTCAAAACACCGCTGAGTGCGATGCGACTCATGCTGGATCGTGTTGGAGACCCGGAATTGAGAAATGGGCTATCTCATGAATGGCAGCGAATCCATCATCTGCTCGATCAACAGCTGCACCGGAAGCGGATTTTGTCCATAGAGAACGATCTAATGATTACCGAGACGCTACTGGAGCCTGTATTGAATACAGAAATCCGTGCTCTGCAATCGTGGTGCATGTCCAAGGGCATCGGCTTTGAACTGAATCTGGATGCTAGGCAGGTGCTGACAGACCCCAAATGGCTAAGCTTCGTATTGCGGCAGCTCCTTACGAATGCAGTGAAATACAGCGAGTCATCGGACATTCTCATCCACAGTCACGAGCGCGCTGGGCATGTCCAGCTCATGATTCAGGATGCCGGGCGGGGAATAGAGAGGCGTGATTTGCCGCGCATTTTCGAGAAGGGTTTCACCTCCTCGCGCAACCGCCAGCAGGGTGATGCGTCGGGAATGGGACTGTACCTGACCAAGCAGGTGACCGATGCGCTGCACATTCAATTGGAGGTCACGTCGACACTGGAAGAAGGCACTTTGTGCGTACTGTCTTTTCCCAGGCGCAATAGCATGATGGATATATGGGGCGTGTGACAATAATGTCACATGCTTCTTCCTTTTGTTCGGCGAAACGAGCGACAGTGGGGTGTATCACCCGTATGATGAGGGTTAGAAGGAGTTGATATGAGATGTGGATACTGGAAGCTCATAATATATCTAAAGTATACGGCAACAAGTGGAACCGCCAGAAGGTGCTCAAGGGAATTGATTTGCGAATTGAAAAAGGGGAGTTCGTCGGGATCATGGGAGCCTCCGGCTCTGGAAAGACGACATTGCTGAATGTGCTCTCCTCCATCGACAAGCCCAGCGAGGGCAGTATTGTGATCGAAGGGCAAGAGTTCACTGCTATGAAGGAACGGCAGCTTGCGGAATTCCGTAAGCATCACCTGGGGTTTGTATTTCAGGAATATAACCTGCTGGATACACTCACTGTGAAGGAAAATGTGCTGCTACCTCTCTCCATCACCAAGCTTTCGAAGCAGGAGGCACACACAAGGTTCGAGGCAATTGCCAAGGAGCTCGGCATCTATGAACTCAGGGACAAGTACCCGTCCGAAATCTCCGGTGGACAGAAGCAACGTACTTCGGCAGCAAGGGCCTTCGTGCACAGGCCAAGTATTATTTTCGCTGATGAGCCAACGGGGGCTCTTGATTCCAAGTCCGCCTCTGATTTGCTGAACAAGCTGGCAGAGCTGAATGTCAGCGAGCAAGCCACGATTGTGATGGTGACGCATGATCCTGTCGCAGCCAGCTTTTGTAGCCGCGTTGTGTTCATTCGGGATGGACAGATCTACACCCAGCTATACCAAGGAGATCAATCGCGACAGGATTTTTTCCATGACATTATGACTACGCAGGGGGTATTGGGTGGTGTTCGCTCATGACCTTGAGCTATCTAATAGTTAGGAATTTGCGGAAAAATCTCACGAATCATTACCTGTATGTGATTGCACTCATCTTCAGTTCAGCCCTGTATTTCTCCTTCGTGACCCTGCAATATGACCCCTCGCTGAAAGAGATGAAGGATTCTATTAAAGGCTCGGCGGCACTTGGAGCCGCCTCGGTGATGCTCGTAGCGATCATAGCTATTTTCCTGCTCTACGCTAATACAATGTTCATTAAGCGGCGTAGCAAGGAGATCGGGCTGCTTCAATTGATCGGTCTGACGAAGGGACGGATTTTCGGGATATTAAGCGCGGAGAATCTACTGCTTTATTTTGGCTCGCTGATATGTGGTATTGGAGCGGGGTTTGCCGTCTCCCGGCTGCTGCTGATGGTCCTGCTGAAGGTGATGGGATTGCAGCAGGAAGCAGCACTTCGCTTCTCGGTGGCTGCGCTACTGCAGACGATCCTTGTGTTTGCCGCGCTATATTTGCTGATTATGATTATGAATTACGGCTTCATACGGGCACAGAGCATCCTGTCTCTCTTCAGTGCAAACTCACGCCCGCAGCAGCGTGCAGGTCACTTATCCCTCTGGGAAATGGTCATTGGCTTCCTCGGAATCGGCCTTATCCTGCTTGGATATTACATGTCGGCACGAATGTTTGAGAAGGACCCATCCAATGCCCTTCAGCTCATGTTGATGATGCTGTGGATTCTGGGTTCTGTGATTGTAGGGACATATATGTTCTATAAAGGCTCGGTTAGTCTGATTTTCTACTATATAAGGCGAAGCAAGCAGGGATATTTGAACATTCAGGAAGTGCTGTCTTTATCGTCTCTGATGTTCCGTATGAAGTCCAATGCACTGCTTCTCACGATCATTACGACGGTATCGGCACTTGCAATCGGGCTACTGTCCCTCAGTTATATTTCCTATTACTCGGCCGCAGCAGTGGCGAGAGAAAATAGCCCTGATGATTTTGCTTTCGTTGATGCATCGTCCAAGGAACGGTTCACCGCCGCTTTGACGGGGCAGAGAATCCATTATACAGAGGTTGAGCGACCAAGTGTAGCGGTCTCCGCGAACATCTTGGGAGTGCTCTCAGCCGAAGCCGTTCCCGATCAGCGATGGTCTCACCTAGAGCTCCGGGTTGTAAGTGACAGCACTGTGGAGGGAGTAACCTTGGGCCCTGATGAGGTATTGTTCATGGGCTATGGAAGTATTGCTCGAATACAGGTCCCGCTGCACGAGACCGGGCAGGTAACGTTCGCTCTGCGAGAAGGTGTGGCAACGCTGCAGCTTGTCGGCCTTGATGAGACTTCTATTTTGCCGGGCTATTATAGTCGATTGGTCCCCGTAGCCGTGGTATCGGCTGCCACATTTCAGCACATTGCGAAGTACAGCTCACCCATCCTACAACAGGAGCCATCCACCTACTATGGTATTCGTATATCGAATTACTCTGATCAGACGGAGGCTTACGAGATCTATACCAATCAGCAACATGAGCCTCCTAGCACATCTCAACAGCAGCTTATGCTGAACGGGCGTGCTCGGATGGGTCTGATTATGTTCATAGTCGGGTTCCTGGGGCTGACCTTTCTGCTGACATCTGGGTGCATTTTGTACTTCAAGCAGATGGACGAAGCGGAGGAGGAGCGAAGTAGCTATACAATTCTGCGTAAGATTGGATTCGCTGAGGATGATCTAATGCGGGGCATTCGACTCAAGCAGTGCCTCAATTTCGGTATTCCATTGTTGATCGGACTGAGCCATAGTTATTTTGCGGTGAAGTCGGGATGGTTCTTTTTCGGTACAGAGCTAGTTACCCCGATGCTGCTTGTGATGAGTGTCTATACCTTGCTGTATTCATTATTCGGTGTGCTATCTATACGTTATTTCAAGCAAGTTATTCATACCTCTCTATAAATAAAGTTGAAATTTGTCGGAAAAATGTGACTAATGTCATTGCGAATGTATAAAAAGCCCGGATTATTTTACCGATACATTGATTGTTATATGCATCTTCATGAAATTCATTTAGGTCTATATTAACAATTATCGGGAAAAAAGGTGGCTCACGACATGAGAAGCATGAGCATTGGCACAAAAATAAGTATCATCCTGATTGGCATCATTCTCGCCTATTCGGTAGCCATAGGAATCAGTGTGGCTTATGAGATGAAGCGCGGTATAGCTGCGTTCGCTACGGAGAAGGCCAAGCGGGATCTGGACATGACAGAACGTTTAATTCAATACAAGCATCCAGGTGACTGGGAAGTGCGAGACGGACAGCTATACAAAGGGACCACCTTGATGGACGGAAACTTTGAATTGGTGGATGAGATTGGTGAAGCCTCTGGGGATACCGCGACAATCTTTCGGGGAGATGAGCGTGTAGCTACCAATGTCATGATCGACGGGGAACGGGCGGTCGGGACCAAAGTATCCGGGGCTGTGGCTGAGGCTGTGCTGAAGCAGGGGCAGAGTTATTATGGGGAGGCTGTGGTGGTCGGCCAGACGTATCAGACCGCTTATGAGCCGATTCGCAATGCGACTGGAGAGGTCATCGGTATTCTCTATGTCGGTGCTTCCCAATCGCTGATGGATGTGATTATGGCCTCATTCTTACGTACCTTTCTTATTGTGGGTCTATTGGCGATGACAATTACCTTGGTGCTGATCTTATGGTATATACGACGGGTCAGTCGCCGGATTCAGCGCGTATCGGCTGCGATTAGGCAGGCAGGTACCGGTGATTTTACACAATCGGTTACAGATCCGGTGCAAGATGAGATTGGTCAACTGGCCGGTGGCTACAATGAGATGAGACTGAATCTGCAGGAGATTATTAGCCGAGGACTGCAGGCAGCTCATAAGGTCAAAGCATCAACAGGAATGCTGCAGCAGATTGCCGAGCAGACCCGTAAAGAGTCACAGCACATTGCTTCTACTGCAACGCAGGTTGCTGATGGGGCGGATAGTCAGACCAAGAGCACTGCAGAGAATCTGAAGGCGATGGAGGAGCTGTCTGCAGGTGTGCAGCGTATCGCTGAGCGTGCAACTTACATCTCCAGTTCAGCAGCTTCCTCGCGGAGCCAGGCATTGATTGGCGGCGAGACCGTACAATTATCCGTCAGACAGATGTCTGCGATCCATACCTCTGCCCAAGAGACGGAGCAGGTCATTAGCCTGCTGGAGCAGAAGTCGCACCAGATTCATCATATGGTAGGGGCTATTCAGGACATTGCGCGCCAGACCAATCTGCTTGCGCTGAATGCATCCATCGAAGCGGCCAGAGCAGGAGAGCATGGGAAGGGCTTCTCTGTCGTATCCGAGGAGGTGCGTAAGCTGGCTCAGCAATCGGCGGAGTCGTCCACCACCATTGAGAAGCTGGTTAGCGCCATGGAGCTTGAGATGAGCCAATCGACGGCCTCCATGTCACATGTAATCCGCGAGGTCGAGGAAGGACTGCGGTTAACGACAGAGACAGAACGTCATTTCGGGCATATTCTGGAGATGAATGCCCAGATCGCCGGGGAGCTGGAGGATATGGTGGCCACTACGGAGGAAATGTCGGCAGGAGTAGAAGAGATTACAGCTTCGGTACATGAGATCAGCCACCACGCTGTGCAGGCCAGCCTGAACGCACAGCAGACCGCGAGCTCGGCAGCCATGCAGCTGGATTCGATTGAGCAGGTGAAGACCTCTTCAGATGCTCTTTCGGAGGTATCGGATGAGCTACATACCTCGCTGAGTCAGTTCAGAATCTAGAGCAATTAGAATCTATAGCAATATGTAAATAAATCCCTCTAGGCTGCAACAATCCCCCATGCTCATACGTCCAAGGGCTGAGGTGAGGATATGAGACCGAAGGTTGTGTGGTTGGGAATTTGTATCTTGGCATTGCTGCTTACGGGAACTTGGACTATGGCTCCCGCTCCTGCATATGCGTGTTCCTGTGTAGAGCCGGGTCCGGTGGAGGAGAGACTGGAGCGAAAGACGGCTGTATTTCAAGGGACGGTAACCAGCATCAAGGAGCCTGCCCTGAAGAAGATGATGTCCAGCGAAGATCCCGTGCAGGTTACTTTTGCAGTGAAGCAATTGTGGAAAGGGGAGCCTCATGCAGAACTAAGCATACGCACAGCTATGTCTGGGGCAAGCTGCGGCTACGAGGGCTTCCGGGTGAATGAGGAATATGTGGTATTCGCCTATGGAGACCCGGATGATCTCAAGACGGGGCTCTGCGAGGGGACGAAGCCTGTCACTGAAGCTGGCGAGGAGCTTACCGTATTGGGGGAAGGATACTTGCCAGATGATCTAGAAGCATCAGATGGCTCTGGGCGAACGGGTCAAGTGGACTCCTCTGGACAGCAGAGTGAGTTGTCCGAGCAACAGGTGGGCTCTGGAAGAACGGCGTCTTCTGGCCATCTAAGTCCCATACTTGTGGTGCTAATCGCTGTAGTAGCTATTGTTGTACTGCTATTGGGTGCGCGCAGGTTCTATACCCGCAGAAGATAAACTGCACAGGCAGGCCTATCACCTGTAGGAGAACAACGTACGTCTATACACAAGAGAACAAGAATTTTTGAATTAACAGTTTTCAACGTTTTTTTATAAGAAGGGGGCTGTCCCTAAGGCCAAGTTAATGACCTTTGGGGACAACCCCAAACAAAAAGTGTATCTCGCTGATAAGCTGACGATCAGCTATTTTTAAGCGAAATAACGTTCTCCGCCGCACTTACAATATCCTTTACTGTCAGCTTATAGAACTCTTTTAGGTATTCAAGCTTACCGACCTGACCAAATTGTTCATGGACTCCGATTCGCCGCATTCGGGTAGGGCAATATTCGCTTAGAACCTCGGCCACTGCGCTTCCCAGACCGCCAATAACATTATGGTTTTCCGCCGTGACGATTGCTTTTGTTTTTTCGGCGTACTTCACAATTAAATCTTTATCGATTGGTTTAATGGAGAACATATCGATTACAGTTGCTTCGATTCCTTGTTCTTGCAGCAGGTCTGCCGCTCTCAAGGATTCCGCCACCATAATACCGCTTGCAATAATGGTGACATCGCCTCCTTCACGCAGAACCTTGCCTTTCCCTGCTTCAAAGACGTCATTTTCAGGATACAGCTTTACTGCATTTTTGCGGATCGTTCGGATGTAATGAATACCGTGCTCTTTTTCGATTTTGCGAAGCAAGTAACGCAGCATGGTGGAATCGCTCACTTCGTATACATGAGCACCGGGAATCAGACGAACTAGACCGAGATCTTCGAATGCCATATGGGTACCGCCGTTATGCTCAGCTGTTACTCCGGCATCAGAACCTAATATTTTGATATTCGTTTTTGCATAACCGCCTGAAATGAACAGCTGGTCAAAGGTGCGGCGGGTAGCGAACTGGCCGAATGTATGCACATAAGGGATTCTTCCTGTAAGCGACAGGCCGGCTGCAACCCCCATCATATTCGCTTCCATAATGCCGGTATTGATGATTTGCTCCGGAATCTCTTTGATAATTTTATTCGTGGAGATCGCGCTCATTAAATCAGCTTCCAAGCCGATGACATTGGGATTCGCCTTCGCCAGCTCCATTAACGTATTGGCATACATTTGACGCATTTCTACGTTCTCTAATTCATAGTGTTTGGCACTTGCGTTCATCATGACTCCACAGCCTTTCCAAGTTTAGTTTCCAATTCCGCAATCGCACTTAAAATAGCGGCTTCATCTGCTTCACTGGGGCGAATATGATGATTGTCGGCCTTTTCTTCTAAATAAGGAACGCCTTGCCCTTTGACCGTATCTAAAATAATCGCAATCGGCTTATTCTTTTGTGCTTTTCCCTTTTCAATAGCTTCATAGATTTCCTGTAACGAACTGCCGTCTACCTTCATAGTGTAAAAACCAAAGGCATTAAACTTCTCCTCAAAATCCAGCGGATCAATAATATCCTTCGTCAAACCGTCCAACTGCTTCTTATTGTCATCCACAAATACAAAGAGACGGTTCAGCTTATGATGTGCCGCGAATTGGATAGCCTCCCAGCACTGCCCTTCGTTTAATTCGCCATCACCCACGATACAGTAGGTGTAATTCTCTTTATTTGATAGTTTATGAGAAAGAGCTACTCCAACAGCCGCCGAAATTCCTTGGCCTAGAGATCCTGTTGTCATATCAACGCCAGGTGTTAAATTTTTGTCGGGATGTGAAGGGAGCTTCGTGCCATTTTGATTTAACGTATACAGAACCTCTTCGGGAAAGTAGCCTTTAGCCGCCAAAGTGGCATAAAGCCCCGGTCCGCCATGGCCTTTGGAGAGAATGAAATAATCACGTTCCTCCCATTTGGGGTTGGCTGGGTCCAGCTTCATCACTTCGCCATATAATACAGCCAGGGCCTCAACAATGGACAAGCTGCCGCCGTAATGGCCAAAACCAAGGTGATGCAGCTCTTTTAATGTTTTTAAACGGACCTCATCACGAAACAACTCCAATTTTTGCCAATCCAAACTCATTATAATTTCCTCCCTTTTGTATACCCGCGATACTGTCAACAAAACTGGAAGTACTTCCTGAAGCAATCATATATTAAATCGTTTTCAACATGACATGTGATTGGGAACAAACGATGTTCAGAATAGAATGACAAAGTTGTGCTAAAGCTAGTTTTGGACAAAATCCTGTTCCTGGAATAGACCTTTTCCGGACGGTTCAAAAGTTTTCTGCAAAAAGTGATATAATCCGTCTTCTTTATATGAATAATCTGTTATAGCATCCGCATGTTTTTTAACAAAATCAGAGGCGTTTGTCATGGCAACAGCATAGGAGGCCAACTTGAACATAGGAAGATCATTTTCCCCATCCCCTACTGCCATGATGCTGTCTTTAGACAATCCGAATTTGTCGAGTAAATGCTCAATGCCGGTTGCTTTTGAGACATTAGCCACTGCTACTTCCACGCTATGCTCCGAGGAGGAAGTACTGGTAAATGCTATTTGTTTCTTTAAATTGTCCAGCTCCATTTTCCATTCGTTAATGAGCTCCGCATTCTTACTGAAAAAATATACTTTCAAAATATTTAGTGCATGTAAGCGATCTAGCCAATCCAACCTCTCGTTTACGGACATTTTCCTGGACAGCCATTCATTTTCTTCGACTGTATCCGGTTTAGGGTCTGTTATACGCTCGCATATATAAGGTTTGTCTTGCTTGAGAGCGAAGCTCGGTCCTTCATTCGGATGAACTTCATAATAGATTCCCTTACTCCTTGCCTTCTCCACCAATTCCGACACAAGTGCAGGAAGAAGCGTATGTTCGACAATCTGCTCCTGACCAACGAAGACGGACATCCCATTGGCAGTAACCAGACCATCTACTTCTAAATCATGGGGCCAGACGTCTCTGACTTCTTTCAAAGTCCTTCCCGTTGCAATAAAAATAAATTTTCCACTTGCTCTCAGTTCCATAAAATATTTTTTTAGCCTATCACTTACACGGCTATACTCATCAAGCAAAGTGCCATCCATATCTAATACAATAATTTGATAAGGCATGTTCTCACCTTTCTATCCTTCCATAACATGGTCCAGGCCTATGGCCGGATGATGTTATGGAAGCCTCGAATTTGACGAAGCGAAATTGAGGGCCTTCTTTAAAAATAAAGGGGCTGCTTCAGCCTGAGCCGAAACACCCCCGGTGAGCCTAATCATTAAGCTTCATTGGCCAGCGAATCATGGTTTGCTTTGTTTTTCTTGAAGAAACCGAATACGACTGCCAATAGTACCAGTCCAACGACCGTTACGGTAACACCTGTAGCTCCAAACGATTTGGCGATATTTCCAAGAAGAATTCCGGAAGCCGCAAAGTCGGCATCAGAGAACGTTGTACTTGCAAAACCGAGGTTGCCGAGAACTGGCATTAAGAATACAGGCAGGAAGGTAATTAACAATCCATTCACAAAAGATCCCAGGGTAGCGCCGCGAACACCGCCTGTTGCATTACCGAATACCCCTGCTGTCGCACCCGTAAAGAAATGGGGAACTACACCTGGCAAGATGATAACGGACCCTGTAGCGGCAAGAATCACCATTCCCACGATCCCGCCAAGGAAGCTGCTGAAGAATCCAATTAACACCGCATTTGGCGCATATGGAAAAACAACCGGACAATCGAGAGCAGGCTTGGAGTTGGGAACAAGCTTGGTAGAAATCCCTTTGAAAGCGGGTACAATTTCAGCTAATACAAGCCGGACCCCAGAAAGGATGACGAATACCCCTGCCGCAAAGGTAACGCCCTGAATAACAGAGAACACAAGGTAATGAGTACCGCCGCTAAGTTCTGTCTCAACATAGGATGGGCCGGCAAAGAGAGCAATGATGACATACAGAACTACCATCGTTAACGAGATGGTCACAGAACTATCACGCAAGAATCCCAACCCTTTAGGAAAATTAATCTCCTCTGTTGAACGGGAGCCTTTCCCGACAAGCTTCCCTATAAGTCCAGAAGCAACGTAACCTAAGCTGGAAAAGTGCCCGAATCCTACGCTGTCGTTACCCGTGATTTTCCGCATGATGGGTTGGCAAATGGCCGGAAAAACCGCCATGATTAGACCTAAAGCAAGGGAACCGACAACAATCAGCGGGGCTCCTTTTAGACCTGAGACAACTAGAATAACAGCAAGCATACAAGCCATGTATAAGGTATGATGACCCGTTAAGAATATATATTTTAACTTTGTAAAGCGGGCAATCAAGATATTCGCTATCATGCCAAAAAACATAATAAAGGCGGTGACACTGCCAAATTCATTAAGAGCCATGGCAACAATGGCCTCGTTATTCGGAACAACGCCTGTTACGTGAAAGGCGCTCTGGAACATTTTCCCGAATGGATCCAGAGACTGAACAATGATTCCAGCCCCTGCGGAAATGACCAGAAAGCCCAGGAACGTCTTGGTTGTTCCTTTAACGATCTCACTTGTAGGCTTTTTCTGAATAATGAGTCCCACTAGAGAGATTAACGCAACCAAGACGGCTGGCTGGCTCAAAATATCCATCATCAATTTGAGAATTCTTTCGCCCATGATATCTGTCCCCTTTTATTTTCCTTAGAATAGAGCTTTCTTCCGTGATTAGAGCAATCCCTTTTCCTGGAATACATCCTTAAGCTTCGCACGAAGACCGTCCATATCTATAATGCTATCAATAACAATAACCTCCCCTAAATGCCCCATTCCTGTGGCAATATCCTTTGCAGCGATAAAAAGATCCGCTGAATCCGGAGTTGCCGAGCTAAGATCGGAATGGTCTACTTCGATACCGTTTAAACCAAACTCCGACAGGATTTGTTGAACATTCATCTCGAGCATGAAGCTGCTTCCTAACCCTGTACCGCAGATTGCCAATATTTTCATGATAATTCCTCCAACTTTTAATTTTTAATAGCTTCAGCATTCACTTATGAAGACCATTGCGTATTACGCCGTAGCAGAATATAGCTTAAATAAGTCAAGAATTTTCTCGATGGACTCTTCCTCTTTTAAAAGCTCTATGTTCTTGGTATCGCTGAGAAGCTTCGTTAACTGAGTAAGCGCCTTAAGATGTGTCTTGTTATCATTGGCCGCAACACAGAATAATAGCCGGACAGGGTACTTTTCGTCATTTAAGAAATATACCGGCTTATTTAGCTTTAAAAAGCTCATCCCTACTTGATTCACTCCCATTTTAGGACGTGCATGCGGGATCGCCACTTCATTGCCAATGACTACATACGGGCCTAAGGTCTTAATATTTGAAATCATTGCATCAATATAGGAAGGCTCAATCGCTCCCTTTTCCAGCAACGGTTGTGCCGCTGCTTTTATGGCCTCTTCCCAATCGAGGAGTTGTTCCATAACTTGAATCGTTTCTTCTTTTAATAAATCGCTTAGCACAGGCTGGTTCCTCCTCTGAATATCTATTTTTTTATGAAAAGTCAGTTGACTTAATGCGCCGGACAATCCTTTCTCATCATAGATGTTTGCATAACGCTCAATCGTTTGGAGAAGCTCCTTCAAGGATATGTCATGGTACTCAATACCAAAGAGCTGCTGATACACTTCATTGACTAATCTGTTTTTTTCATTTGGAGTCATGATTGGCTTTACATAAAAGTATGGAAGCGTTGATTCGAGCTCTACCGTCGAGAAGATAAGATCATATTGATCGATATTCTCATTTTGGTATCCCTGTAAAGACAGTGTTTTTTCTACGGTGATTTCCGAGAAAAGCGACTCTATCAGGTGTTTTACCATCAAAGAAGAGCTTACTCCGCTTGGGCAAACGACAATCGCTCTTTTCTTTTTCGGCATGGCTTGCTGCGGTTTTGCCAACAGTGCGCCAAAATGCATCGTAATAAAGCCGATTTCTTCCTCTGGAATATTGATGCTTAGTAGCGATCCAATGGGCTGAAGCAGCTCTTTTACAATGGTATACAGCTCATTGTGTTCACTTTTAATTTGATCGAGAAGCGGATTATGAATAGGAATCCGATATTTCATTCGAAAATAAGCCGGCTTCAAATGCTGATATAATGAGTGAATGACTTCATCCTTTTTTTCGAAAACAATGGCCGCTTTATATTCAAAATCAACGACGAGCTGTTCACATAAGTTAAAGAGCAAGTCCCGGCTCCCGTCCTGAACAGAGCGGCTTCCTAAAGACAACCCTAGCAATTGAGTGGTGAAATAGCATAGTTCATTGTCATCTTCCTCAAAACCCAGATGATGAAATAATGCTTTTGCCACGGACCACATCTGATCTTTTCTTAATAGCTCGATTTCATCACTATGAAATCGCACGAATTTTCTTTCCCGATGACGGTAAGCATAGACAATGAGAAAATAGGCAAATTGATGTACACGTTCCTCTACGAAATATAGATGAAAGTGCTTCTCCACCTGCACAAGAGCACTGTGAATAGAATTTAACGGAATTAGTTCTTTTCGATCACGTACTAGATAGTTGATTAATTTTCCGAAATAAGGAATTTGCATCAGCTGTGCTAAATGGTGCTGAACCAGTGTCCTCTTATCAGACTCTGTACCCCGAAGATGATAGCCTCCCTGCCTGGAATAACGAATTTCGACCAAGAAAGGTTGATTCATTTCATTTGCCTTTTTCACATCGGAAATCACTGTGTTTTTACTTACCTGTAGAAGCTGTATTAAGTGAACCGATGAAATGTGCTCTTGGCGTATAAAGAGGTACAGGTAAATGAAAATCAAACGTTCCTCTTCTGTTAAAAACAAATCTTGTTTTTGATTCTCCGATTGTTGCTTCCGATAAAAGTTCACCACCTCTTCCGGCACCATGATGTGATTCATTCCTTTGTACGGAATGGCAGGAAGTGTTCTCTCTTTCAACCAATAATTGATTTTATCCAAATCATAGGCAATTTGCCTTTTGGTTAATTGAGAGTGCTCCATGAGCTGATTCATGGTTGTATTCTTTACTTTTAAAAGGTGCTTCAGCAGAAAGGCAGGTCGTTTATCAATCATCACTCGGAAACACCTCCTGAAATCATCATATAATAAACCGCTTTCATTTTGGTGAGTCATTGAGAACAAACGATGGTGAGGAGAGAATAACAAAATTGTGCTGAACCTAATTTTGGCCAAAACCCTGTTCGTACCCCTGTTACATTTTTAACATCCCCGCCAGGCTGTCTGATGATGCGTAAGGCAATCCGGTCTTGCACAGCAAACGAACAAAACATTTCGATCTACATATTGAAGATTGAATAATACTTGGGGATTTATGCAAAATGCTCAATGTAGTAAAATATTGGAGAAGTCCCTGTTGTCCCAGATTTCTCTAGTTGCTATACATATTATTCATGGCTTCATACATAACATTGGAAGTGGGCAGTCCATAGTCTATCGGACTGTTCAAGCGGAGGATAAGCATGAAAGACTTCAGAGAACAGCTCCGGCACATTCAAGGTGGTCAGGAGCGACTGCTGCAGGAGTATGAATCCCTCGTGCGGGAATATGAATCACAGGATCTGCTGCTGGAAAATCAAGTGCTTCGACAGCAGGCAGAGGAGCGGCAGAAGCGTCTGGCAGAGCTCCAGCTTCGACTGCGCCAGCTGGAGGAGGAGAATGGAAGATTGCGGACCTCCTTGGCCGAGCAGATGATGGATGAGAAGCTGAATATCCTCAAGGTATCCCGTGAGAAGCTGAGTACGTACTTCGGCACACAGTCAGCGGGGCACATGAACAGGCTCGCTGCGCTAGAGATGGAGACGCGCACACGGATCATCCGACTCTTCCAGCAGGCTTCAGCAGAGCTGAAGACAGAGCAGCAGGAGCTCGCCATGATGATGCAGCGGGTGTCGGCAGAGCTGAATCAACGGATTGAGCGTCACCGGGAGAAGGTTCAAGCTGCACAGAGTCATCTGCGGGAGCAGGTCACAGGTCGTCTGGATGCTATGGCGCATGAGGAACTGGATGAGGCCACCATTCAGCGGAGAATCAAGCAAAATCAGATCGAAATGAAGATCGGCCTGAACTGGATTAACAAGCTTGGTATTTTGCTCATTATTCTGGGAGTAGGTGCAGCATTTCGTTATAGCTATGCAACCTGGTTCAACAGTTATATGAAAGGAAGTGCGTTCTTCCTGCTCGGCCTGCTTCTGCTGGGTGGAGGCGAGTGGTTATTCCGACGTCAGAAGCAGACTTTTGCATTAGGACTGCTAGGCGGAGGAATCTCGGTGTTGTATGGGTCCATTTTCTATAGTTATTTCTTGTTGGATATCATCAGTCTGTGGCTCGGTCTAGCCATGTCTGTGATTGTATCCTTGCTGGCAGTGCTCTTGTCATTGCGTTATCAGTCCCGTACGATTCTCGGCCTGGCACTGGCAGGTGGGTATATGCCACTGATGTCCTACATCTGGGCGAGCTCAGGTCTGGAGGGGAATGCAGTCTATGCTGCTATGGTGTACCTGTTCCTGTTGAATGCAGCGATCCTGATCGTGTCCTTCCGAAGACGGTGGGAGATTATTCATCAGATCAGCTTCGTCCTTCATACACCATCTTGGCTGCTGCTGCTGTCCTTCACGGAGAACGTGCCTGCCGCTATCCTGTATACGATGCTGTCCTTCCTCATGTATCTCGGCATTACTTTGGGCTACCCGTTCTTGCATAAGGCCAAGCTGAAGGTAACGGACATCGTACTGCTGGCCTTGAATACCATGATTAGCTGCGTGTTGGTCTATGGATTGTTCAATCAGGCCGGCTGGCAGGATTATCGTGGATTGCTGGCATTGCTATTCTGCGCTGCTTTCTGGGGACTTGGGAAGCTGACCGAGAGAACGGCACGTCAGGAAAAGTCGGCTGTCATCCTTTTCTATATCACTTCATTAACCTTTGCCATTCTGATGATTCCATTCCAGTTGGGTATGCGCTGGCTGTCCATGGGCTGGCTGGCAGAAGCGGTGCTGCTCATTATTTATGGCAGCAGGCATCAACTGAAGTCGATGGTACGTGCAGGCTGGGGGATATTGGTGCTGTGTCTGGCAGCATTTCTACTCGTGGATGCTACGGTCTATCAGCTGTTTGGCGTGGATGAAGCCTTCTTTGAGCTAAAGTACACCTTTGTGATCGCAGGTATGCTTGGAGTGACCCTCCATTATGCTGTCAGCCAAAGGCGTGGGGAAGCTATGGAGTTCATGCCCTATGAGTGGACGCTAATCAGGGTCTTTAAATGGATCACCCTCATCAGTCTATGGTTCTATTTCTTGTATGAGGGGCACGTAAATTATACACGTTTCGTACCGCAGGATTGGGTGCATAATGACTATTATCATGCGCTGCTGCTGGCAGGCCTCACCATCGGGCTATCCTATATACTGGACAGGATTCAGATCCTGGAGGACACTGTAGTTCGTTATTACCGTGCGGCTCTCTATGCGGTAGGGTATCTCATCTGTCTGTATGTTCTGCTGGCCATACCTACGTTCCAGTGGGAGCGTGATATGCATTCCATTAGTGAATACGTAGCTCTGGTCATCCTGTTCGTGGTGCATGCATTCATCTTCCTTCATGTACGTGATGTGCTGCTGCGCTTCATGCAACAGCGCTACGCCAATGCTGAGCTGTATCCAGTCATTATGGGATTGTACCTGCTCTGTATGCTGACGGTGTTCATGCTGGTGCAGCTGCGACTTGGGGACTTAGGCTACTTGTTCAGCATGATGTATCTGTTGCTGGCAATCGGCTATATCGCTTATGGCTTCCGTGGGAGGTATATCTACATCCGTCGTATGGGCTTGGGACTGACCCTGCTGGCGACGGCCAAGCTAGTTCTCCTCGATATGACGTATGTTTCTGCTGGCAGCAAGATTGTCTCTTATTTTGTTTTTGGTGTAATTCTGTTAGGCATTTCGTATATGTACCAAAAGGTCTCCAGTAAGCTGGGGGGATCGGAATCAGAGGAGAATCGGAGGAGAAGCGAGAGTGAGCAAGAAGCGTCTACCCATACCGATGTCTAGCCTACTACGTAGAATGGGCTGCCTGCTTGGCACAATCAGCCTCCTGTTAGTCCTGAGTCCCTCTTCCGTGACGCATGGAACGGAAGCCGACCCGACGTCAGCATGGAAATTTAAAAAAATGATTGAAATACCGAATAGTAGTACATACTATAGTGTGCTTCTGGATGAGGAGGTCTACGCAGAAGCAAGTGCAGGGCTGGAGGATATTCGGATCGTGGATTCGACGGGCCAGTTTATCCCTTTTTATATGGAGAATACGGATATGTACGTTTCTGCGGGACAATTGAATGAGGGGCAGCAGGAGAAGGTGAGCAAGCAATATCACACCTCTCTATTGAGAACTACGAGGGCGGATGGACATACCTCTTTTGATTATAAGGTGATGGTAGAGAGGGAACTCACGGACCCAGTCATTAATCATCTGAACTGGACCTTGCCGTCAGCCATGTTCCTCAAGCAAGTCGAGGTATATGGGAGCTATGATGGAGCAGAGTGGACATTTCTGGATAAGGCTCAGCTGTATCGCACCGATAAGAATCAGAAGAATAGCATCGAATGGGAGGAGGCTCAGCGCTTTCAATATTACCGTCTGCGGGTATTGGATAATGCAGAAGAGCTTGCTTTTCCAGAGCTGCTGCTGGAGCAGAAGGTGCGAATAGACGATATTCGTCAGCCGATCAGCAGACAGAAGGTACCTGCTTACGATATCTCTGAAGCGGGGACTCGGACTGTGATAACTTTACACAATCCTGAGCGGCTACTGATTAGCAGATTTGAGCTGGAGCTGGAGGGGAGCTTCAAGCGAACCTATCGGCTTCTGGATGAGACAGGTCAGCTTGTGGCGAATAAGGAAGGATCTGAGTTGTATCAGCTATCTACCAACGACACCAGATCGGAGCCGTTGACCTTGACACCGGAGCTACCCTTGAAGGATAGTCGTCTGCAGATCGAGATCGACAATGGCGATGACAGACCACTCAGCATCTTGGCCATCAGGAATGAATATATATTGGACCGTCTGGTATTCGAGGCGCGTGGGACTGCTCCTTATGCGCTACTCTATGGCAATGAAGGCGCTGGGGCTCCCAATTATGATCTGGCTGCATTCAAGCCCTACATTGATCAAGCACATCCAAGTGATATTCTTCTCGGCACCCAACAGGCTAACACAACTTATCGTGAGCCGACGGGAGAACTTCTATGGTGGTTTCAGACAGAGAAGTGGTTTCGTGTTATAATGATGATCGTAACCATCCTGTTGGTTATATATCTTGTCCGTAAACTAAGCTACACCAACAACAAGTCATAATGAGGAGTTGAAATGAATGAGTGAAAAGGTGAATGAGCTGGAGCTGGTCCAGTTCATAGCAGATGAAACCAAGATCGATTCCAAGAGCATTATGCTTGTATTGAAGCATGAGCAGGACTTTATCAATAATGCTCAAGCAGATGTGAATGGCGAGGTGGACATTGATAGTGATGAGTTGGTGGATTACATTCTAAGCCGTTCTGACGTGAAGTTGGATGAAATTACGGTGGAGACGATTCTTGACACGGAAATGGACTATTTTATGGACAAAGAGTTAGGCGGGTTCGAGGACTAAGCAGCATCGAAGGACCAACGACTGCTTCGATACATCCATAAATATTTGTATACTGAATACTCTCTTAAGCTCGCGTGGAATCATGCGTTTTTAAGGGAGTATTTTTTTGTCGACTTATTACGACTTTTTTCATATTATATTGACATAAATCTACTTGTTTCACATCAATTGAAGCTGGATAATAAGGTACTACGACCTAGTCTAAAGGTCTTGGTGAGGGGGAGCTCATGTGAATATTACCAAGAAACTATCGTTCAGCTTTGCTGTAGTTCTATGTATTACACTGATTGTGGGCGGCGCGGGATGGTTCCAGATTCGTGATATGGAGCAGTCGTACCGTGAGTTATTCGCCAATCGGGTGGACAAGATTGTTCAAATCCAGGATTTGAAGAGCAATGCGCTTACGCAGACCAAGAATTTCCGTGCTTATCTATTGACGGGAGAGATATCCCAGTATGAGGAATATGAGAAGAACAGGGTGGCTTTTGCAAATAGGCTGAAGGACTTTGAAGCTAGATTAACTCCTGTAGAAGCTGAGCAGATGACAGAACGCTTCGTTGCCATGGAACAGGAATATGCAGATGTAGTACAGGAGATCAAGGCTTATAAAATGGTGGAGGATCGCGAAGCCTACACCCGTCTGGTCATGGAGAAGTGTGTTCCCATGGCGCAAGCGCTATCAGATACGGCAGACGAGCTGGCTGCATACCAGCAGAAGCTGCTTGATCAGTCCCGCGATGAGCTGACGGCTAAGGTTGAACAGATTGAATCATTCATTCTGATCACCGTGCTGCTTGCAGTAGCCGCTGGGGCTGTCTTGTCCATTTGGACTACACGCTTGATTGCACGCCCAGTGACGATGGTGGCAGCGGCTGCCAGACAGATTGCCGCCGGGGATCTAACGGGGGCAGATCTGCAGATCAAACAGCGGGATGAAGTAGGGGATATGAGCAGGGACTTTAACATCATGAAGCAGCAGCTGCAATCCCTGTTGAAGGCTGTCGCAATGAATGCGAATCAGCTATCTCGTGCATCAAGTGAACTGTCAACTCTGTCTGCGGATAGTACAGGCGGCGCAGAGCAGATGTCGGAGGCAGTCCGTAATATTAACGAATCAGCAAGCTTCCAGGTAGAGCGTAATCGGGAGAATCAGCAGGCGGTCAGACACAGTGCCGAGCGGATTCGGGTCATTGCTGAATCTTCCGCAGTTACAGCCGAGCTGTCGGAGCAGGCAATATCCCAAGCCAAGCGCGGGGAGCAGCAGCTTGAGCATACTGTGGAGCAGATGGCCCTGATTAATGCATCCATTGAGCAATCTGCCGGGCTGATCTTCGAGCTGGGTGAACAATCCCAGAGTATCGTCAAGATTACGCAGTTAATTCAGGATGTTGCCCGCCAAACGAAGATTTTGTCACTCAACGCTTCGATTGAGGCTGCTAGAGCTGGAGTACAGGGGAAGGGCTTTGCGGTGGTAGCTGAAGAGGTACAGCAGCTGTCGGACAAGACGCAGAAGGCCTCAGGCGAGATAGCCGAGCGCATTCATGACATGGTACATACAGTGTCCAAGGCCGTACAGGCGATGAGGGCAGGATCACAGGAGATGGATACCGGGTCGAGAATGATCCGCGATACGGCAGGTGTATTTCATGAGGTGCAGCAGGCGGTCCATACCGTAGCAGAGCATTCCCAGGAGGTGTCAGCCGCAACCGAGGAACTGTCAGGACTGACCGAGCAATTGCTGGAATCCGAGCGGAAGCTCGTCGGCTTGTCCATGGGGATCTCCGGACAATCGCAAGGTGTTGCGGACACCTGCCAGGAGCAGCTTGCATCCATCGAGCAGATATCTGCTTCAGCAGAGGGACTACAGCAGATGGCAGACCAATTGCTGCGGGAAATGAATCAGTTCAGGCTGGAGGCTACGCAGGAGGTTGGCGACCCGATGGTAAGCGCTCCGGTCCGTAAGGAGGACTATGAAGAGGAGCAGCCAGCTTTTTGATGAATGTGTGTCTGCGTGGGTAATATACAATGAGATGCCTAATTTTGTATTTGGAATCCATGTATATCATCGAACCCTACTCGCTAGGATAAGGAGGCAGCAATCATGAAGATACTAGTAATTGGCGCAAACGGTCAGATTGGACAGCATGTGGTCCAGCTGCTGGAGAAGGATGAGAATCATTCTGCAAAAGCCATGATTCGCAAGGAGGAGCAGGCTCCTGCTCTTGAGCAATGGGGAGCCGAGACGGTTATTGCCGATCTGGAAGGCTCGGTCGAAGATATCGCTGCGGCTGCGGCTGGCTGCGAGGCTATCGTATTCACCGCAGGCTCTGGTGGACATACAGGAGCGGACAAGACCCTGCTGATTGATCTGGATGGCGCGATCAAGGCGATGGAGGCTGCGGAGCAGGCCGGCATCCAGCGCTTCATTTTGGTAAGTGCGATGTATGCGGATCAGCGGGAGAAGTGGCCAGAGGAGATCAAGCCTTACTATGTAGCGAAGCACTTTGCGGATCGAATCCTGATGAATAGTAATCTGGACTATACTATCATCCGTCCTGGTGGATTGGTAAATGAGGAGGCGACAGGCGGAATTCAGATTGGAGAGGATGCGTCCCGCCGCACCATTCCTAGAGCGGATGTAGCTGCTATCGTTGTCGCTGCCTTGAATGAGCCTACGACGATCAGGCGTGCTTTTGACGTCACTTCAGGTAATATGCCCATTTCACTTGCTCTGCAGCGGCTGTGAGTATATTAGATATTTTGAGGATATTTTAAAGACAAGATCATACAGGAGCCTTTACTGGCAGGCTCGGAACACTGAGGCGTGACAGCTGCCTTGCAAAGTATCAGGACGGGATAACCGTCCTTTTTTTTGTGGTCCAGGGCATTCCTTAGAAAAGTTCACAACATTAGAACAGAGATACTATCAATAGTTAGACTTATTTGGATAGATATATTAACATAATAATTAGATGAAATAGAATATCATTCCAGTGAACAGTCGAGCTGATCCAAGAAGGAGATGTGTCATGCAGCAACTGAAGATGGTATTTCGAAATTCTAGTTATGTAAAACTGTTTCTCGCTAGTCTAACTTTTCAGCTAGGCAATGTGATTGGCCTGACAGCATTTATGTTCTATCTACTTAATCGCTTCTCCAATCAACCAGCTTATGCAACCTTAGCCGAGCTAATGTACTCTTTGCCAACGCTGGTGGTCTTTCTCCTTGTCGGTGTCGTTGTAGATCGTCTTGACCGGCAGAAAATTGCTGCTCATTGTAATTCGATTAGCGCGATTCTATCCATCGGTCTATTGCTAGCAATCTGGATGAACTGGATGCCGCTGATTTTCATGTTTTTATTTCTGCGAAGTGCTGTCTGTAAATTCTTCCTTCCTGCCGAGAGCTCGCTGATTCAAGGAATACTGTCCAAAGAAACCTATACAGTTGCAGCGGGCCTCAATCAAGCACTGGGAAGTCTATTTGTCTTGTTCGGCAGCGCTCTTGGCGCTGTGGCCTATTGGAATATCGGAATTATGGGAGCGATCCTGATCGATGCGATCTCCTTCACCGTCGCGACTTTTCTGATTCGAGCTTGCTCGATCGAGGAGAAGACACGTATTCCTAATGGGGAGAGTGGATGGAGGAACATGGGCATCAGAATGATAGCGAGTGACTTCAAGGAAGGCTTCATATACATCTTAAGAAGCAAATTGTTACTATCGCTGATTATGGGATTTTTTGTGTTCGGTATAGTTAATGGCGGATTGAGTGTCATGCCTATCTTCATTCTGAAATATAAGCTGGTCCCCGACACCTATGAACAGTACTCGGTGTGGATGGGGATGATTGTCGGTGTAGCTCTATTGATAGGAAGCCTCGTGGCCTCAATGATCTCTTCTAGATTCAAGCTGTATCAGCTTATATCCGTTGGTCTGCTGATCAGTGGAGTGATGCTCGCTGCTGCTGGGCTCATGAACAATATATACAGCTTTTTTGTTTTTAGCTTTCTAGGATATTTCGCATTACCTGCCGTGAATATTGGTCTGGGCGGTTGGCTACCGCGCATCGTTGCTCCGCAAATGATGGGACGTGTGCAGGGATGGATTAATCCACTGATGATGTTATCTCACTCGCTTACTCTGGGGATGATTGGAATCAGCTTCCCGGCTGCGATCTCCATTGAAGCGTTGTTCCTGCTGATCGGTGCTTGCCTACTAGCTGTAGCTGTATATTATCTGGCTACACTTCCTCGATATACGGAGGATGAACCATCTCCGCTTACTCAGACAAAGACTGTGGAGAATGCTCCTTCTCTCTAAGTCAGTATCTCGGCGTTCCTTTCTACACATAAAACAAGCGTTACCGCTGTCAGCAGGAGGCTAACAGCAGTAACGCTTTTTGATATTCATTACATGTCTGATCCGTTGTTGCTATTCGGCTGTAGTGTGCGTCTGTAGTATGCGTCCTGCAATCTCTTGAATGATTTGCTGGATCAGAAGTCCATTTGCTTCTATAAAGCCTGCTTCCAGCAATACATCATGGCTACCCATAACGTCATACTCAGCATGATGTCCTGTTGTTGCATTTCTCCATAACAGCTCATCAGTGTCTCGCATCTGTCCTGTCTGTAGACCATTCGCAACTAATCCGTGAATATTGGCATTGACAGTGCCGTCATTGATCAGCTCATTTCTGTATTCGGTATATGCCTTGATTTTGTTCCGGACTCTCTCACGTTCACTCGGATCTTCAAGCAATGATCGGTAGCTCTCAGAGACACTGGCAAGGAGCATATCAATAATATCATTCATCTCTTGCGGTGACATGACTTCCTTGCTCGTCTCGCGTAATGCATCGACCATGATGATATCAGAGACGGTGTGACCGCGACGTTCCATGGCTTTGGCTACCTCGAACGCCAGATTGCCACCCAGCGAGTAGCCGAGGAATACATATGGACCTTCCTTTTGGACACTCACGATCGAATCAACGTATCGTTCCAGCATTTCTTCACCTGTATAACGATCTCCGATGAACTCCAAGCCGTACACGATGCTAGTGTGCTCCAGCTGTCGGGCCATTTCATAATATCCCAGACCATAGCCGACTCTTGGCGGGAATGAGAACAGGCGGATGGAGCCGTGCTCATTCAGTTGAATCATCTCACTCTCTTCATGGTCTACGATTGCTGCAAATCCGGATTTTACAATTTCCAGAGCCATATCCTGAACCGTAGGTGCATTAAATACAGCATGAATCGGAAGTGCCACGTTCATTTTAGAGCTAATCTGCTGGATAAGCTGCAGTACTTTTAAAGAGTGACCACCGAGATCAAAGAAGTTATCCTGCATACTGATCTTTTCGATTCCAAGCACTTCCTGCCACACAGTAGCCAGCTCGCTCTCCAGTTGAGTACGAGGTGCGATATATTCGCCATGGGTGCGTACGACGCTCTCTGGCTGTGGCAGTGCTTTGCGATCTAATTTGCCATTTGGCGTCAGCGGCATACGCTCTAATTGGATAAAATAAGTTGGCATCATGTAAGCAGGCAATCCCTCTATCAGAGCGCCTCTCAGCTCGCCAAGAGCCAACTGGCGATTCGCCACCAGATAAGCACACAGCTGCTTCTGGCCCCGTCCATCCTCATGCGCTATGACAACCGCTTCCTGTACAGGTGGAAGTTTCAGAATCTGTGCCTCTACCTCACCCAGCTCAATTCGATAGCCACGAATTTTGACCTGATGGTCGATCCGACCCAAATATTCGAGATTGCCGTCAGGCAACCATCTTGCCAGATCGCCGGTCCGGTACATCCGATCTCCTGCTATGAAGGGATGCGGGACGAATACATCGGCTGTTAACTCAGGACGATTGTAGTATCCTCGGCCTACGCCGTCACCAGCAATGCACAGTTCCCCAGCGACACCAATCGGAGCTAGCTGCTGTGTACTGTCCATGATCCAGACCTGCACATTGTCAAAAGGCTGACCAATCGGCACATTAGTCGCATGCAAAATGTCGCGATTTGTTGAGTATTTCGTGGCGTAGACGGTAGCTTCCGTTGGTCCGTAAATATTCTCCAATTGTGCATTCGGGGTCAGTTGGTAGTATTCCTCCACCAGCTTGGCCGGCAGAGCCTCCCCACAGGCGAACAAGTATTTCAATGCACGCATCTGCTCTACTCCCGCTTCTTTCATATACTGTACCAGGATGCTGAGCATGGAAGGTACAAGATTCAAGTGTGTAATTCGATGCTGCTCTACAGCCTTCAGTAGCGCGGCCGGGTCCTTGTCCAAGCCCTGAGGCAGTATGACCAGCTTACCTTGACCGAAGAACCAGCTGAACAATTCCGGTACAGAGAAGTCGAATGTGAATGTCGTCTTCAACAGGAATGCATCGTCGTCTAGCATCGGGTACATGCGCTCCAACTGACTTAAAGTATGAACAGCGGAGCGATGCTCGATCATAACCCCTTTTGGCTTGCCGGTTGAGCCTGAAGTATAGATGACATAGGCTAGGTGGGTTGGCCCCGCGACAGCCTCCAGATTCGTTCGATCCCTATGGTAGACCAACGGATCATCGAGATTAACCATGCTGCCGTCAAATGGGGTCTTCTCCAGCGCATGTTCTCGGGTGAGCAGCAATTGTGCACCAGAGTCCTCCAGCATATACCGAATGCGCTCTTCAGGGAATTCAGGATCAATCGGCACATATGCACCGCCCGCCTTGAGTATGCCCAGAATACCTACGATCATCTCCAGTGAACGTTCTACCATGATCCCTACAACCTCATCTGGCTGGACTCCCTCGTTTCGGAGAGTGCGGGCCAGAGCGTTCGACCGTTCGTTCAATTCCTTGTAGGTCAGATGATGATCTTCGAAGACAAGAGCTATGTTCTCCGGTCTAGACTCGGCTTGAGCTTCAAATATCTGATGAAGCGTTGCATGGTGCATGTAGTCAACTGGAGCTCCCTGGAAGCTGCTAATTTGCTCTACCTCTTGTGTCGTAATCACCTGCAAATCACGGAGCCGAGCATATGGATGATCCAGTACTTGTTCAAACAGACGAATCAAATGTCCTTGAATTCGCTGAATCGTCATCGTATCAAATACTAGCTCATTGTATCTCATATGAAGCTTGAGCTCTGTGCCTGGTGCGATGGTGAGCACAAAATCATAGTTCGTTTGCTCGAACATCGTCACATCAGAAATCCTTAGATCACTAGCATCATCTTGACCCAATTGGCTAAGACGTTCCTCAACAGGATAGTTCTCAAATACCATGACGTGGCTAATCAGATTTTGCTTTTGACCCGTCTGCGCCTGTATTTCATAGAGTGGATACGTATCGTAAGCATGTGAAGCCAGATATTGATCTTGTTGTGTTCTCAGTAAATGTGCAAAAATCGTCTGCTCCTCTGATCGAACACGAACCGGGACGGTATTGATAAATAAGCCGACCATGTGCTCAATACCTGGTAATTCAGCAGGTCTACCCGATACGATGTTTCCGAATACAACGTCAAGACTGTTATTATACCGCTGTAAAAGAATACCCCACACGGTCTGCAAAATAGTGCTGACTGTTACCTGCTGTTGCTTGGCTAGCTGTTCAATTCGCTTGGTCATGTCTTCACCAAGGTTACAGATGAGCTCTCTTAGTACATACTCGCCAGCCTTGCCATGATTCGTGTCCTGTGGCAGTAGAGCCTGCTGCTCATAATCTTCGAGGTACTCTCTCCAGTATTCTGCTGCAGCGTTCAGATCACGTTGCTCCAGCCATTCGATATAAGTGCTGTAGGATGGTGCTGGAGCAAGCTCCGGTTGTCGTTGCTCTACAATCGCAGCATAGTGCTCGAAGATCTCCTGCATCAGGTGAGGCACGCTCCAGCCATCAATAATAATATGATGGAAGCTCCAGATGAGACGATAGCTGTCCTTGCCAACACGGAGAATCGAGATACGTAACAGTGTATTCTGCGTCAGATCGAATCCTTGGGATCGATCCTGTACGATGAAGCTGTCTGCATAGGCACTGCGTTCGGCGGGAGCCATTTCGAGCAGATCCTCAAAGTAAAACGCGCTGCGCTTATGGCGATACACGACCTGCACAGGCTCGGCCATACCACGATAAATGCCTGTACGAAGGGCATCGTGTCGCTGCATCAAGGCATCCAAGGCTTGTGAAAATGCCTGAATGTTCAGCTCTCCCTGGATGGCGAATGCAGACTGCTCGAAATAGGAGCCTGGATTCGAATCTGTGAGGCTTAAGAAGAGCATTCCTTTCTGCATCGGCGTAAGTTGGTATACATTCTCAACCTCACCAATATGTCGAGTGTCCTCCACTAACTTGTCCAATTCGTCCAGTTCAAGTCCCTGCAGCAGCACATCGCTTGGTGTCAGCTCTGCCTGTTCCTTGCTTGTGCAATTATGAATAATCTCCTGAAGCTTGCTCTGGATCAGAGCGGCTAGCTTCTCCATGGTCTCCTTGCGATATTGCTGCCCGCTATAGCTGATAGCGAGCTTTAGCGTGCCATCGACAATCATGCCGTTGATGTCCAGCACATAGTTTCGTACGTGGCTCTCACTTATAGCCACACCTGTTGGATAGGAGGACATGTGTATGGCATTGCTGTCCAAATCCTGATCAAACTGCCCCAGATAGTTGAAGCTGATATCGGGATGTAGAGGAGATACATGGTGCTCATGCGCGCCACTACCGGATAAGTATGTGAGTATGCCGTAACCGATACCTTTATGTGGGATGCAGCGCAAATCCTCCTTGACGCGCTTGATATGGCGCGATACATTCTGCCCAGATTGGATCCTCAGCACGACTGGATATTGGCTGGTGAACCAGCCCACGGTTCGATTGATATCAATATTCGGTATGATTGCCTCACGACCGTGTCCTTCCAGGCTGACCATAACTTGTTCCATACCAGTCCATTCGTGAACTGCCATACCCAGAGCCGTCAGTAGCAAATCGTTTACTTCCGTATTGTAGGCGCGATTAGCCTGCGTAAGCAGCTGAGAAGTCTCTTGCTCAGTCCACTGGGCCATGACCGTCTCTGTGTCTTGGACACGAGCGATAGGCTGTTCATAATCCTGTGGCAACGAATCAATGGCTGAAGCCATCTGCTCTACCTGTTGCCAGTAGGCCCGTTCCGCCTCGATGGCTGGGCTTGTGGCATATAAGGATAGCTGCTGCGCCCAGGAGCGGAATGAGTCTGTCTTATATGGCAGCTGAATGTCCTGTCCGCTTATGGCTTGCTCATATCCGCTGGCAATATCCTCGAACAGAATTCGCCAGGACACACCATCCACAACCAGATGATGAATGACGATCAGCAAGTGATCCCCGTCTGCGCAGTGGAACAATCCAAGCTTCAATAAAGGTC
This sequence comes from Paenibacillus sp. FSL K6-1230, assembly GCF_038002385.1. Classification (NCBI taxonomy): domain Bacteria; kingdom Bacillati; phylum Bacillota; class Bacilli; order Caryophanales; family Paenibacillaceae; genus Paenibacillus; species Paenibacillus sp. FSL K6-1230. The sequence goes on along the minus strand of NZ_JBBOCK010000001.1, from coordinate 6,024,185 downwards.
CCTCATTCAGCTGGATGCTGCGCTGAATCGCATTAGCCTCTGCCTCGATCGCTGCAGTACAATCCGCTTCATGGCGGACATCGGCAACGTCCAGTGAATAGAGCTCACCTTCATGAATGCCGCGATTCATGGCCTTATATCCATCATCTGTCAGACGGAATACAAGCCGCAGTGCATCATGATGCTCCACAATCCGCGTCATCGTCTGGTGCAGTGCCGTCAGCTCAAAGCCATCTGCCCGATATAGCATGACCGCATGATTGAAATGCTGTGGATCTGCTGGTGTCTGCTCGAAGAACCAGTGCTGGATCGGGAGCAGCGGTGTCTCGCCGACGACCTCTTCTTGATCGGCAGTGTGTACAAGGGTCTGAACATACGGGCTAAGTTCCGCAATTGTCGGATATCTGAACAAGTGCTTCATGTCCAGCTTGTAGCCAGCCTGCATCATTCTTGAAGATACCTGAATAGACTTGATGGAGTCGCCCCCTAGGTCGAAGAAGCTGTCATGAATGCCGACTCTTGCTACGCCAAGCACGCTCTGCCAAATAGCGGACAACGCTTGCTCCATCGCCGTCCTTGGGGCTACGAAGTCGCTTCCTGTAGGGAGACTACTGTCAGGCTTCGGTAATGCCTTACGGTCAATCTTGCCGTTCGGAGTATGCGGTAGCTGCTCCAGCTGCACAAAGTATGACGGAATCATGTAGCCAGGCAGCTCCTGGGACAGCGCCCCGCGAAGCTCCTTCGCTGTCAATAGCCGGTCAGCGACCAGATAGGCGCACAGCTGCTTTTGGCCATCCTCGGCGGCATAGGCGGTGACAACGACTTCTTGTATAGCATCCACCTTCAGTAGCTGAGCTTCAATCTCGCCCAGCTCAATGCGGTAGCCGCGAATCTTCACCTGCTCATCCATCCGACCCAGGTATTCGATATGACCGTCGGCGAGTCTGCGGGCCAGATCGCCAGTGCGATACATGCGACCGCCTGGTACGAACGGGTTGTCCACGAATTTCTCTGCGGTCAGCTCCGGTCTGTTCAGATAGCCTCGTGCTACACCGTCTCCGGCAATGTACATTTCCCCAGGCACTCCGATCGGTACAGGATGACCCTGTGCGTCTAGCAGATAGATGCTCACATTGTCAGCAGGTACGCCAATCGGTACAGACTCCCGTGTATCCCGGACTGGATCGTAGCGGTAGATCATGCAACCGACAACGGTCTCAGTCGGTCCATATTCGTTAAAGATCTGGATATCGCCGCCGAACAGCTCAGTGATGCTGCTCGCCAGATGGGTGCTGAGATTCTCCCCACCCACGATGAGCTTCCGAATGCGGGAGCGTCCTGCCGCTGCCCAGGTCATGTCTTTGATGAGACTCAGGTGTGTTGGCGTCAGCTTGATAATGTCGACTTGGTTGTCCTCGACGATCTGCTGGATTAACAAGCCCTTATCTTCACCGGCGTAAATCCGGATCGTGTTGCCTGTAATCAACGGTGTGAACACCGAAGTAACCGTCAAGTCAAAGGAAATGGACGAGTACAGTGGGAAATCGAGTGAATCCTCACCCACATATACCTTCTTGGCCCACCAAATATAGTTGACGAGTCCCTGGTGTGTGATCATAGCCCCCTTAGGCAGTCCGGTTGTGCCAGAGGTGTAGATGATATAGGCCAGGTCATGTGGCATAACGCTCACGTTCGAATTATCCGATACGTCCGAGTAGGCCTGTGCATCATCCAGACTCACCAGCTTGCCCTCGAAGGTTGCCAGCTCAGGCTTCTCCTCTCGCAGATGGCTTTGCGTCAGGAGCAGGCTAGCCCCAGAGTCCTGCAGGATGTAGCGAATTCGCTCGTCCGGGTACTCCGGGTCGATCGGGACATAGGTAGCGCCAGCCTTCAGGACGGCGATAATACCAATGACCATCTCCAGCGAACGCTCGACCAGCAGCCCGACAATGTGCTCGGACTGGACGCCTTCGGCGCGAAGATAATGGGCAAGCCGATTGGCCTGTTCATTCAGCTCGCAGTAGGTTAATTGCTGATCTTCGAGTACCACCGCCACGTGATGAGGGGTTCGCAGCACCTGCTCCTCGAACAGCTGATGAATGGCTTGCTGCTTCGGATACGCTGCTGCTGTCGCATTATACCTCTCCACCAGTTGAGTACGCTCTTGTGGTGCTACGATGTCTACACCAGACAGCTTCTCATGCGGATTGCTTACAATAGCATCAATGATCTGCAGCAGATGCCCAGCCATCCGTTCTATCGTAGTCTGGTGGTACAGAGCACTTGCATATTCGAAGCTGCATACAAGCTTGTCATCATGCTCAGCCACATACAGCGTCAGATCGAATTTAGCCGCTACATGCTCTTGTGGATAAGGCTTGAATTGCAACCCGGCAATCTCTCGCTCACTCTGCTCTGTATTCTGAAGCACAAGCATGGTGTCGAAGAGAGGGTTGCGGCTCAAATCCCGCTTGAGATTCAGCTTAGCTACGAGTTCCTCGAATGGATAGTCCTGGTGCTCGTACGCTTGAAGAGCCGTTTCTTTGATTTCTTGTGCGTAGTCGATGAACGACTTCTCTCCACAAGGATAGCTGCGAAGCGCCAGCGTTCCCACGAACATACCGATTAGCCGCTCCAAGTCTGCATGTGGTCTTCCTGCAATTGACGTACCGACAATGATATCCTCTTGTCCGGTATATTTATGAAGCAGTGTAGTATACGCAGACAGCAGCACCATGTACAATGTGGACCTGGTCTGTTCCGCGATCTGCTTCAGCCCATGCATTTGGTCTGAGTCAATGTCGAAATCCAATTGCTTACCTTCAAAGCTTCGCTGTGACGGACGAGGTGTATCGGTAGGTAAATCGAGCACAGGTAGCTCTCCACGGAACACATCCAGCCAGAAGTCCTCCTGCTGCGCGATACGTTCACCGTGAAGCTCCGAATGCTGCCATACGGCATAATCCTTGTACTGCACACGAAGCGCTGGCAGAGCACTTCCTTCGTACAGCTGGATGAATTCCTCTACCAGCACGTCCATCGAGGCACCATCAGAGATGATATGATGCATATCGAACAGCAATAGGTGGCGCTCCGGCTCCAATTCAAGTAGACCAACCCGAAGCAGGGGAGCTTGCTGGAGATCGAAGGGACGAATGAACGCACGGATGTGTGCTGACGTCTCGTCTTCTCTGATCTGCGCGTATTCCACCATAAATGGCACTTCATCCCTTACACGCTGTACAGGATCACCCTCGACAATCTCGAAGCTCGTTCTCAGTGTCTCGTGCCGGGCGATGAGCTGGCGGAAGGCTTCCTCCAGCTGTGCACGATCGAGCTGTCCCTCTACCAGCATGGAGCCTGGCATATTGTAGCTAAGCTCACCGCCTTCAAGCTGGCTAAGCACGTACAAGCGCTTCTGTGCCGAGGATACAGGATAATAGCTACGCTTCTCTACGACAGGTATGGACACATGAGCTTCCTGATTCCTGCTCTCCAGCAGCTCAGCAAGCTGCTCAATGGTCGGGAACTGGAATACCTCTCGGAGTGTGAGCTGTCCACTCATCTCTCTGGAGATCCGTGCTACCAGCGTGGTGGCCCGCAGAGAATGACCACCGATCTCGAAGAAGTTATCCCGGATGCCCACGTTATCAAGTCCCAGCACGTCCTGCCAGATGGTCGCCAGCTGTGCTTGGGTAGGCGTCCTTGGCGGCTCCTGTTGTGCAGCATCCACCCGGGTGACTTGTGGACTAGGCAAGGCTTTGCGGTCAATCTTGCCGTTTGGAGTATGCGGTAGCTGCTCCAGCTGCACGAAGTATGACGGAATCATGTAGTCAGGCAGCTCCTGGGACAGCACCCCGCGAAGCTCCTTCGCTGTCAATAGCCGGTCAGCGACCAGATAGGCGCTCAGCTGCTTTTGCCCGTCCTCGGCGGCATAGGCGGTGACAACGACTTCTTGTACAGCATCCACTTTCAGTAGCTGAGCTTCAATCTCGCCTAGCTCAATGCGGTAGCCGCGAATCTTCACCTGCTCATCCATCCGACCCAGGTATTCGATATGACCGTCAGCGAGTCTGCGGGCCAGATCGCCAGTGCGATACATGCGACCGCCTGGTACGAACGGGTTGTCCACGAATTTCTCCGCGGTCAGCTCCGGTCTGTTCAGATAACCTCGTGCTACACCGTCTCCGGCAATGTACATTTCCCCAGGCACTCCGATCGGTACAGGATGCCCCTGTGCGTCTAGCAGATAGATGCTCACATTGTCAGCAGGTACGCCAATCGGTACAGACTCCCGTGTATCCCGGACTGGATCGTAGCGGTAGATCATGCAGCCAACAACGGTCTCAGTCGGTCCATATTCGTTAAAGATCTGGATATCGCCGCCGAACAGCTCTGTGATGCTGCTCGCCAGATGGGTGCTGAGATTCTCCCCGCCCACGATGAGCTTCCGAATGCGGGAGCGTCCTGTCGCTGCCCAGGTCATGTCTTTGATGAGACTCAGGTGTGTTGGTGTCAGCTTGATAATGTCGACTTGGTTATCCTCGACGATCTGCTGGATTAACAAGCCCTTATCTTCACCGGCGTAAATCCGGATCGTGTTGCCTGTAATCAACGGTGTGAACACCGAAGTAACCGTCAAGTCAAAGGAAATGGACGAGTACAGTGGGAAATCGAGCGAATCCTCACCCACGTATACCTTCTTGGCCCACCAAATATAGTTGACGAGTCCCTGGTGTGTGATCATAGCCCCCTTAGGCAGTCCTGTTGTGCCAGAGGTGTAGATGATATAGGCCAGGTCATGTGGCATAACGCTCACGTTCGGATTATCCGATACGTCCGAGTAGGCCTGTGCATCATCCAGACTCACCAGCTTGCCCTCGAAGGTTGCCAGCTCGGGCTTCTCCTCTCGCAGATGACTTTGCGTCAGGAGCAGGCTAGCCCCAGAGTCCTGCAGGATATAGCGAATTCGCTCGTCCGGGTACTCAGGGTCGATCGGGACATAGGTAGCGCCAGCCTTCAGGACGGCGATAATACCAATGACCATCTCCAGCGAACGCTCGACCAGCAGCCCGACAATGTGCTCGGACTGGACGCCTTCGGCGCGAAGATAATGGGCAAGCCGATTGGCCTGTTCATTCAGCTCGCAGTAGGTTAATTGCTGATCTTCGAGTACCACCGCCACGTGATGAGGGGTTCGCAGCACCTGCTCCTCGAACAGCTGATGAATGGCTTGCTGCTTCGGATACGCTGCTGCTGTTGCATTCAATTGCCCAATCAGCTGCGATTGTTCAGCCGGGGTAACCAGTTCAAGCTGGCTGACCAGCATGTTCGGCTGAGCTGTAAGCTGCTCCAGAATATGCACGAAATGTCCCTGGATTCGCTCAACAACGGACTTCTGATAGATCAGACTGTTATAGCGGTAGCTGATTCGAAGGGTCTGCCCCGGTATAACAATTAGGTTGAAATCATAGTTGGTCTGTTCGAACATGTGAACGTCCGTGATCTCAAAAGCATCCTCACTAGCGCCTGTAGACTGTTCAAATTGCTGCTCCATCGGATAGTTCTCAAACACCATGATATGGGAGATCAAGCCTTGTTTTTGTTCAGCATGAGCTTGAATCTCATATAGCGGGTAGGTGTCATAGGTGCTCGATGCCAGAGCTGACTCCTGAGCTGCCTTGAGCACATCCAGGCAAGAAGCATCATCATTGGTTCGTATGCGAATCGGAATCGTATTAATAAACAAGCCGATCATCGTCTCGATTCCGGAAATATCAGCTGGTCTGCCGGATACGACGCTTCCGAATACAACATCACGGCTTCCGTTATATCGTTGCAGAACTAGACCCCAAGCGGTCTGCATCAAGGTATTGACGGTGACGTGATGCTCTTTGGCCAACGCTTCCATACGCTGGGTCAGTTCCTCGCCCAGGTCACATACCCATTCTTCAAGCACATAGCCCGCGTCCTTGCTTACCATGCTGTGCTCGGCATCCTGCGGCAATTGCGTCTGCTGATCGTATCCCTCAAGATAGTGAAGCCAGTAGGAGGAGGCTTCATCATCATGCTGTTGCGCCAGCCATTCGATATATCTGCTATAAGGAACAGCCGGTGTTAAGCTGGGCTCTCGATGCTGTTGGATAGCCGTGTAGTGCTCAAATACCTCCTGCATCATCAGTGGCACGCACCAGCCATCCAAGATGATGTGATGGAAGCTCCAGTATAGACGATATGTCTGCTCCCCCGTGCGGAAGACGGATACACGCATGAGTGTATCCTGCATTAGATCAAAGCCGGCCCTAGTATCGCGGCTGCTGACGGCTTCGATATATGCATCGCACTCCGCTTTGTGCATATGGCGCAGATCCTCGTAAAGAAATCCACAAGGCCTGTTTCGATAGACGATTTGTACGGGCTCATTCAGACCATCATAAAAACCGGTACGCAGTATATCATGGCGCCGCATTAGAGCATGAAGGCTTTGGGCGAATACTTCGGCATCCAGTTGCCCTTCAAGCCCGAATGTAACCTGTTCAAAATAGGCTGCTGACTCCGGCTCCAGTTGACTATGGAACAGCATCCCTTTTTGCATGGGTGTAAGTCTGTACACATTATCAATCTCGCCGATCTTGCGGGTCTGTCCCACAAGCTGCTCCAGCTCCTCCATGCTGAGCTCGGATAGCAGCAGATCACTTGGTGTCAGCTCTCGCTGCTCCTGGCTGGCACAGTGCAAGAGTACTTCACTGAGCTTCGCCTGGAGAAGGGTAGAGAACTGTTCCATCGTGCCTTGATGATACTGAAGTCTGTTGTAGGCAACGCTTAAGGACAGTACACCGTCCGAGATCATACCGTTAATATCGAGTACATAGTATTGGGCCTGCTTCTCACTTAGAGAGGCACCCACAGGATAGGATGACATCTGTAGCTTGTTGTTGTCCATATCCTGATCGAATTGCCCCAGGTAGTTGAAGCTGATGTCTGGATGCAGGAGCAAATCATGGTCAACACTTCCTTGGCCACCAGACAAATAGGTCAGGATTCCGTATCCAATGCCCTTATGTGGTATGCGCCGCAGGTCTTCCTTTACACGCTTGATCATACCTGATACACCCTGACCAGAGCCGATGTCCAGTATCACGGGATACTGACTTGTGAACCAGCCGACAGTGCGGGTAATATCGACATTCGGTACGATTGCCTCTCGTCCATGGCCTTCCAGGTTCACTAATACTTGACTACTTCCAGTCCAGGCATGGACAGCCATGCCAAGGGCTGTGAGCAGCAGATCGCTTACTTCCGTGTTATAGGCTTGATTGGCCTGCTGCAACAGGAGTAAGGTCTCTTCGGCGCTCCATTGCACAGTAATAGTATCGACATGACTCCGCAACAGGCTATCCTGGGACTCGTCCTTTGGTAGCGGTGCAATGGCTGAGGCCGTCTGCACAAGGTTCTGCCAGTAGGCTCGTTCGGATGAGATAGCTGGACCTGCTGCATACAAGGACAGCTGCTGTGCCCAGGTGCGGAATGAGTCTGTCTTGTGCGGTAGCTGAATGTCCTGCCCGGTTAACGCTTGCTCATACCCTGAAGCAATATCCTCAAACAGGATTCGCCAAGATATACCGTCAACAGCCAGATGGTGAATCACGATCAGCAGATGGTCGCCATCCGGACAGTGGAACAATCCGAGCTTCAGCAGGGGCCCCGTATTCAGATTGATGCTGCGTTGAATCTCGCTAGCCTTTGCCTCAATCACTGTATGACAATCAGCTTCATTACGAAGATCGGCAATATCCAGCGTATACAACTCGCCCTCATCAATGCCTCGAATCATCGCTTGATATCTATCATCTGTCTGTCGGAACACAAGCCGCAGTGCATCATGATGCTGTACAATTCGGGTCATCGTCTTGCGAAGGGCAGTGAGATCGAACCCTTCCGCCTGATGCAGCATGACCGCGTGATTAAAGTGATGAGGGTCTGTGGATGTCTCCTCAAAGTACCAGTGCTGGATCGGTAGCAGTGGCGTCTCGCCAACCACCTCGCTCTGGTCGGCGGTGTGAACGAGAACTTGTACATGCTGGCTGAGCTCCGAGACCGTAGGATATCTGAACAAATGTTTCATATCCAGCCTGTAGCCCGCCTGCATCAGTCTTGAGGACACCTGTATGGCTTTAATGGAGTCGCCTCCAAGATCAAAGAAGCTATCATGAATACTGATTCTGTCCATCCCGAGTACGCTTTGCCAGATTGCAGCGAGTACTTCTTCTATCGCTGTCCGTGGGGAGACATATTCGTGTCCCATGGACAGACTGCTCTCCGGTGCTGGTAATGCCTTGCGGTCGATTTTTCCATTTGCGTTCAGCGGCATATGGGTGAGCTGCACGAAGTATGATGGAATCATATAGCCTGGCAGCTCTTGCGCCAGTGCTCCCCGAAGCTCGCTTACTACCAGGGCACTATCTGCCGTAAAGTAGGCGCACAGCTGCTTCTGTCCATTCTCTTCTTCACGTGCAACAACGATAGCCTCTTGAATAGCACTAACCTTGAGCAGCTGCGCTTCAACCTCGCCCAGTTCAATCCGGTAACCACGGATTTTCACCTGGTGGTCTATACGACCCAAATATTCAATGTTGCCATCTGCCTGCCAGCGTACAAGATCGCCTGTGCGATACATGCGCCCTCCTGGAACAAATGGGTCGGCTACAAACTTGTCGGAGGTTAGATCTGGACGATTCAGATAGCCCCTGGCTACACCGACCCCTGCGATGCATAATTCTCCCGGCACGCCAATTGGCTGCAGCTTTCCTCCCTCGCTAAGGACATAAAGTCGAATATTGGAGATCGGCCTACCGATTGGGATCGCTCTATAAGTGATGTTCGGGTGCACCTCGAAATAGGATACTTCGACTGTTGCTTCCGTCGGACCGTACAAGTTCACTAGCTTCGCCTGACTGACTGATGAGACATATTGATGGAATCTCTCAGCTTGAGATGGCGTCAATGCCTCACCACTTGTAGCCACCAGCTTCAATGAAGATAACTTGCTTTGTGCCGGTATGCCCCGACGCTCAACAAACTCCAAGAAGACATGCAGCATAGCCGGTACGAAATGGATTCTGCTAAGCCTGTGTGTAGCAATGGTGTCTAGGATGACCTCAGGGTCTTTCTCTCCGTCCACCGCAAGCAGACACAAGCTTGCCCCCACCAGCGACCAGCCGAACAGCTCCCATACGGATACGTCGAACGTAATCGCTGTCTTCTGCATGATGATTTCCCCTGGCTCGAACGGGTACAGCTCCAGCATCCAGTTCAGGCGATTGATGACCGAACGATGCTCGACCATCACGCCTTTTGGCTTACCTGTGGAGCCAGAAGTATAGATCACATAGGCCATGTCCAGTGGTCCAGCCACCGGCTGCAAATTTGAACCATCCATGTGATATGACTGCGCCTCGTCGAGCTTCAAGGTCTGTCCAGCAAATTGAATTGGTGGTTGCAAATGACTTGGCAGCAGCAACAGCTGTGCGCCCGAATCCTCCAGCATATAGCGGATACGATCCTCCGGGTAGCTTGGATCAATCGGCACATAGGCTCCACCGGCCTTCAAGATCGCGAAGATCCCTACCATCATTTCTAGCGACCGCTCCGTCATCAGTCCAACACGCTGATCCACCTGTACACCTGCGGCCCGCAGCGTCCTGGCTAATTGGTTCGCACGTTCATTCAGCTCCTGATATGTCATGCTAGTGTGTTCGAAAATGATAGCGGTCTTCTCAGGCGTTCTGGCCACTTGCGCCTCGAACAGCTGATGAATCGTTGTATCCTTTGGATAGTCGGCTATGGTCGCGTTGAATTGCTCCATAATCTCCAGCTGCTCTGCTGGCGTAATCATGTCGATCTCAGCCAGCTTCGTCTCGGGTGCATGAATCACCGCATCAAGAATCTGTACGAAATGGCTTGTGATCCGCTTAGCTGTATCTGGTCGGAACAGCACGGTGGCATATTCGAGACTGCACGCGAGTTCATTGTCTTGCTCGGTCACATTGAGCATGAGGTCAAACTTGGCGACCTGGTGCTCGTGTGGGTAGGTACTGAAGGACAGACCGTCAATCCCCCGTTCTACCTGCTCAAAGTTGTGGAGTGCGAACATCGTGTCGAATAATGGATTACGGCTGAGATCCCTTTTCAAATTCAGCTTCGAGACAAGCTCCTCCAATGGGTAATCCTGATGCTCGTAGGCTCGTAAGGCGTTCTCCTTGACCTCCTGCAGATAGTCGAGGAACGTCTTCTCCCCAGAAGGGTAGTTACGGAGTGCCAGTGTGCCGACGAACATACCGATCAGGTGCTCCAGCTCACTATGTGGTCTTCCCGCAATAGGGGTACCTACAACCAGATCCTCCTGACCCGTGTACTTGTGCAGAAGGCAGGTATACGCAGATAGAAGCACCATATACAAGGTAGATCCTGTACTTGCTGCAAGCTGTCTGATCGCATCACTTCTGGCGGCGTCGATCACGAATTCGATCTGGTCTCCCTTGAAGCTTTGAAGCGCTGGTCTGACACCGTCGGTAGGCAGGTCGAGCACAGGCAGCTCACCACGGAACACATTCAACCAGTATTCCTCCTGCTGAGACAGGCGTTCGCTATGAAGCTCGGAATGCTGCCATACAGCATAGTCCTTGTACTGCAGTTGAAGTGCTGGCAGTGAATTCCCTTCATACAGCTGAATGAATTCTTCCACCAGCACACCCATCGAGGCTCCATCGGATACGATATGGTGCATATCGAACAGCAACAGATGGCGCTTAGGCTCCAACTCTAGCAAGCCGACTCGAAGCAGTGGAGCCTGCTGGAGATCGAAGGGACGAATGAACGCACGCATGTGCTCTGATGTCTCTTCTTCTCTAATCTGCTCGTATTCCACCATAAATGACACTTCATCCTGTACGCGCTGTACAGGCTCGCCGTCGACGATCTCGAAGCTTGTTCTTAGGGTCTCATGCCGAGCGATGAGTTGGTGGAAGGCTTCTTCCAGCCTTGCCCGGTCAAGCTGTCCTTCCACCAGCAGGGAGCCCGGCATATTGTAACTAAGCTCACTGCCCTCCAGCTGGCTCAGTACGTACAAACGCTTCTGCGCCGAGGATACAGGGTAATAGCTTCGTTGCTCCACAAGCGGAATGGACACGTGAACTGACTGTCCTCGGTTATCCAGTAGCCCGGCAAGCTGCTCAATGGTCGGGAACTGAAATACCTCTCTGAGGGCGAGCTGTCCATTCATCTCCCTAGAGATGCGTGCAACCAGATTGGTAGCCCGCAGGGAATGACCGCCTAGCTCGAAGAAGTTGTCTCTGATGCCCACGCTGTCGAGTCCCAGCACGTCCTGCCAGAGGGTCACCAGCTGTGCTTCGGTAGGCGTCCTTGGTGGCTCCTGATGTGCACCGTCTGCCCGGCTCACTTGTGGATCAGGCAATGCTTTACGGTCGATCTTGCCGTTCGGAGTCAGCGGCAAGCGATCCAGCTGAATCCAATAAGCTGGAACCATATAAGCTGGCAGCACTTGTGTTAGCTCCTCTTTCAATGTACCTTCGGACAGCAAGGTGCTGGCTGCTGTATAGTAGGCTGCCAGATGCTTCTGTCCCGTGCGATCCTCATAGACGACAACGACAGCTTCTTGTACCGAATTCAGCTTCCGTAAATTCGCTTCTATCTCGCCCAATTCAATGCGATAGCCACGAATCTTCACTTGTGCGTCAATACGATCTATATACTCGATCTGACCATCTGGTCGCATTTGGACCAGATCGCCTGTCCGATACAAGCGTTCACCGGCTACGAATGGAGAAGCAATGAAGCGCTCGGCAGTCAGCTCCGCTTGGTTCAAATAGCCCAGGGCCAATCCGTCACCACCAATGTATAGCTCCCCAGGGACACCTGCTGGTAATGGATGAAGATCCAGATCCATAATGTAGGCTGAGGTATGACTGATCGGTTGGCCAATAGGCACCGTATGTGCGGCCTCGTCCAGCTCGTTCACCGCATGGTAGGTGGCGAATACTGTACTTTCCGTCGGTCCATAGACATGAATGATGCGACCGGGACCGAGTCTGGCCAAGGCCTTCCGCACATGCCCAACAGACACCTTCTCCCCACCAAATAGGAGGGTATCCAGCGTGTCGAAGCAGCTCACATCAATATCTGTGAGTGTATTGAAGAGGGCGGTGGTCATGAAGCACTTCGTAATGTGCTCTGTCTGCAACACATCCGCCAGCTCTCGCGCATCCAATACCTGTTCGCCGCGAATTAACACCAGTGAAGCTCCGTTCAGAAGAGCCCCATAGATGTCGAATGTCGAGCCATCGAATGAGAAGCTGGACAACTGAAGGACACGATCCTGTGGAGAGAAGCGGATATAGTTCGTGTCCTTCACGACGCGACTAATATTGTAGTGCATCGTCAGGTTGCCTTTCGGCTTACCAGTCGAGCCGGAAGTATAGATGATGCATGCCAACGAATCAGGACCATTCACAGGTGTCGGGTTGCCAGTGTCGTACAGATCGTTACCCTCTGCGGATAGATTCAGTATGAGTCCGTTGAACGCTTTCGCTCGATCCCTGACCTGCGGATGAGCCAGCAGTACGGTGGCATGTGAATCCTCCAATATAAAGCGAATGCGTTCCTCCGGATATTGCGGATCGATAGGCACGTAGGCTCCGCCTGCTTTTAGTATGGCAAGCAGACCAACGATCATCTCCAGCGACCGTTCCGTCATAATTCCGACAGGCTGATTGGCCTGGACACCGTATGCACGCAGTGTATGCGCCAATCCATTGGCCTTCTCATTAAGCTGTCTATAGGTCAGTTGCTCATCTCCGAAGACGAGAGCTGTGTTGTCAGGGGTAGACTCGACCTGCTCCTCGAATAACTGCTGCAGTGTCTTCTCCTTCGGATAAGCTATCACTGCATTTTGGCTGAGGAGTGACAGCTGTGCTTCCTCATGTGGTGTTGCCAGTGTTAGCTCACTCACACAAAGATCCGGTTCGTTAACCACCTGCTTGAGCATATGAACGAAATGTCCCTGAATCTGTTCAATACTGGCCTGCGTATAGACAAGCTCATTGAAGCGGAATACAATGTTGAACTCCTCGCCTGGCAATACAATTAGATTGAAATCATAATTCGTCTGCTCAAAGAGCTCGGCATCTGTAATTTTAAAGGCAGCCTGATCGCCACCCAACACTTCGATCTGCTCCTCTACGGGATAGTTCTCAAACACCATGATGTGGTTAATCAAATGCTGCTGTCCTGTCTGCGCCTGTATCTCATATAGAGGGAACGTATCATGGGCGTGAGAGGACAGATATTGCTGCTGCTGGTGCTTAACAAGCTCAGAGACACGTATAGTAGCATCAGCCTTCACACGCACTGGAATGGTATTGATGAATAAGCCTACGATGCTCTCAATGCCTGGAATTTCGGCAGGTCTTCCCGATACAACACTGCCGAAGACGACATCTCTGCTGTTGTTGTACTTTTGCAGGACAATACCCCACACGGTCTGCATCAGGGTATTGACCGTCACCTGCTGCCCTTTGGCTACCTGCTCGATACGCTTGCTTAGTTCCGTACCCAGACTGCACGCCAGCTGCTTGGAGACATAGGATGCTGACTTGCTGCTGTGCAGCGCCTGTGGAAGCTGTGTGTGTTGCTCGTAATCAGCCAAGTAATCATTCCAATACTGAGCAGAGGACTCATGGTCCTGACGCTCAAGCCATTCGATATAAGTGCTATAAGGCACAGCTGGCGCCAGCTCAATGGCCTGCTGTTGCTGAGCAGCCAAATAGACATCGAATACTTCCCGCGTGATGAGCGGTACACACCATCCGTCCATGATGATGTGATGGAAGCTCCAGATCAGCAGATAATCGTCCTTATCCTTCTTCAGTACAGATACACGGAGTAGCACATCTTGCGTCAGATCGAAGCCCCTGGTCCGATCACTATCAATATAGTGCTTAATCTTGCTTTCGCGCTGAAGCTCATCAAGATCGCTCAAATCCTCATAATTGAACTCACTGTGTCTGGTGCGGTACACGATCTGTATCGGGTCACCCCAGCCATTATGAAAATTGGTGCGAAGTGCAGAATGTCTTTGTAACAAAGCGTCCAGACTCTGCTTGAAGCCCTGCGGATCGAATGGGCCATGCCACTCGAATGTGGCCTGCTCAAAATAGGATGATGAATCAGACTCCAGAAGACTGTGAAAGAACATGCCCTTCTGCATAGGCGTCAGCATGTAAGCATTCTCGATCTCGCCGATATGACGATGCTGCTCTGACAGCTGCTCAAGCTGCTCGATGCCAAGTCCCTTCAGTAGCAGGTCGCTAGGCGTCAGCTCTGGGAATTCTTTGGCTGCACAATGCTGGATGACGCTCTGCAAGGATGTGTGAATAAGGCCAGCCAGGTGCTCCATCGTCTCTTGGTGGTACTGGGTAGGGCGATAGCTGATGTCGAGCTGCAGTATCCCTCCGTTAATCCATCCGTTCATGTCCAAGGCATAGATCTGCTCGGCATGCTCACTCACTGCACGACCCGTCGAATAAGGGGACAGGCGCAAGGAGCTATGGCTCAGATCCTGGTCGAATTGGCCCAGGTAATTAAAGCTGATATCAGGCTTGAGATGATCGAAATTCTTCTCCGTGTGCTCGGACAGGTACTTCAATAAGCCAAATCCAATCCCCTTATGGGGGATAGTCCTCATGCTCTCCTTGATCTTCTTAATCTGGTATGACAGCTCACTGTGACCCATATCCAGAACAACAGGGAATTGGGTGGTGAACCAGCCGACAGTACGCGTGATATCAATCCCCGGGATAATTGGCTCCCGTCCGTGTCCTTCCAGATTGACCATTACTTGCTCGATACCGCACCAGGATTGAATGGCTAGGCCCAGTGCAGTCAAAAGCAGATCATTCGTCTCCGTGCTATAGGCCCGGTTAGCCTGTCTAAGCAGGAGCTCTGTCTCTTCTTCGCTCCATTGAACTGTGACCGTAGCAGAGTCAGTTATTGTAGACGTAACTAGTGGCTCATCGTTGGGCAGTGGCTCCAGCTGGATATCACGATATTGCTCCCAATACAGGCGCTCTGATTCCATAGCCTGCCCATCAGCATACAGTGACAGCTCTTGTGCCCAGGCCTGATACGAATCGGTCTTTAACGGCAACTGGATCTCCTGGTCATTCATGATCTGCTCATAGCCTGCTGAAATATCCTCGAACAGAATTCTCCACGACACACCATCCACAGCTAAATGGTGAATAACGATGAGCAGATGATCTCCATCTGTGCATCGGAACAGACCCATTTTCAACAAAGGACCATTCGTCAGATCCATGCTTCCTTGAATCTCATTGGATTTAGCCTCTATGGCTGCGCTTGGGTTAGCCTCTCCTTGAAGGTCAAGACACTCCAGGGTGAATAATTCACCATCCGAGATGCTGCGATTCCATGCCTGATATCCTGAATCCGTCTGACGAAATACGAGACGTAGCGCATCGTGATGCTCAACAACTCGTGTCATGACACGACGAAGCGCCGCTTCTTGGAACCCATCTTCCCGGAATAGCATAACTGCCTGGTTAAAATGGTGCGCAGAGGCTCCATACTGTTCAAAAAACCAATGCTGTATAGGGAGCAGGGCAGTGGAGCCTGTAACGACACCTTGCTCAGCAACGCGACCTGCTGCTTGTACATATGGGCTCAAGCCTGCAATTGTCGGGTTTTTGAAGAGCTCCTTCATTTCCAGACGATAACCGGACTGGAACAGCCTGGAGGATACCTGAATCGACTTGATAGAGTCGCCACCCAGATCGAAGAAGCTGTCATGAATACTGATATTACGCACACCAAGCACGCTCTGCCAGGCAGATGCCAGTGCTTGCTCTACCGCAGTCCGTGGTGCCACATATTCATTTCCGGTATGAACGTTAACCTCAGGGGCAGGCAGCATCCTGCGATTGACCTTCCCATTGGCTGTCAGTGGCAATTGCTCGATCTGCACGAAATAGGATGGAATCATATAGCTAGGCAGCTTGTTGCCCAATGTGCTCCGTAGCTCACGTGCATTCAGCCGGCTATCGGCTGTGAAGTAGGCACACAGCTGTTTTTGTCCATGATCGTCTTCACGTGCAATGACGACAGCCTCCTGGATTTCCTCCAGTTGTAACAGCTGTGCCTCAACTTCACTTAGCTCAATCCGATAGCCACGGATTTTCACCTGCTCATCTATCCGACCTTTGAATTCAAGCGTGCCGTCAGGCCGCCAGCGCACCAGGTCTCCGGTACGATAGCAGCGTTCACCTGCTCGAATCGGGTCTTGCAGGAACTTCTCTGCCGTCAGCTCCGGACGATTCAAGTATCCACGTGCTACACCATCCCCGCCGACGATCAGCTCACCCCAGGCCCCAATTGGGACAAGCTTCATCATGCTATCTACAACATAAGCTGTAGAATTGTTAATGGGGTGTCCAATGGGTGCTGATTCCATGAGCAGGCCAGGGATCTGATAGGTAGTCGAGAAGGTTGTATTCTCAGTCGGGCCGTAGCCGTTCACAATGTGGAGCGCTGGATTGTCCTGGAGTACCCGGTTAATATGTTGCACGGAGAGTACATCCCCGCCGCTAATCAATGTCTTCATAGAACGGAACATCTGGCTGTTCTGCTGTGACAGCTGATTGAAGAGAGGGGAGGTCAGCCACATTGTCGTAATGCCATAATCTTCAATGGTCTGTTGCAGCTTGTAGGCATCCAGGATGACATCCTTGTTAGCCAGATAGAGCTGACCGCCATTCAGCAAAGCTCCCCATATTTCAAAGGTAGACGCATCAAACGTAATCGCACCTGTCTGCAATATACGTGTGTTGTCATCAAGCACAGCATAATTCGTATTTTTCACCAGACGAACGACATTCCGGTGTTCAATCATGACGCCTTTGGGCTGGCCAGTTGTTCCTGAAGTATAGATTACATAAGCCAAATCAGTAGGCATATTCACGGAATCAAGGTTCGTGCCGTCTTGTGCGTAGATCTCGGTGTCATTCAAATGAAGCATTTGGCCAACAAAATCAATATCTGTACGATCCAGATCATGACCACGGGTAAGCAGAAGCTGTGCTCCCGAATCCTCCAGTATGTAGCTGATACGCTCGGCTGGATAATCTGGATCAATAGCTACATAAGCTCCTCCGGCCTTGAGAATGGCTAGAATACCAACCATCAGCTCAGTCGAGCGATGGGCCACGATCGCTACAGGTTGATCCCGAACGACGCCATGCTCTCTAAGTGTTCGCGCTAGCTGGTTAGCTTGACTGTTAAGCTCGTGGTATTGAAGCTCTACACCCTCATATACGAGAGCAACCTGCGTACCATTCAATACGGCTTGCTCCTCAAATAGCTGATGAACTGTGCTATTGCGTGGATAGTCTGCTGCAGTTGCATTGAACTGCTCCACAATCTGCACCCGTTCCTGAGGTGTAATGATCTCAATCGCTGACAGCTTCGTCTCAGGTCTAGCTATGATAACGTCAATCAACTGCTGCAGGTGCTGCGCCAACCGTTCCACAGTATCTTGCTGGAATAGCGAGGTAGCATATTCCATGCTGCATGCCAACTCGCTGACGCCCTCGGTGATCTGGAGTGTCAGATCGAACTTGGCTGTCTGATGTGAATGAGGATAGGGCTTGAATTGTAAGCCATCGAGCTCCTGCGTATCTTGCTCAACATTTTGCAGCACAAATAACGTATCAAACAGGGGATTGCGGCTTAGATCGCGCCGGAGATCCAGCTTGTCTACAAGCTCCTCGAACGGATAATCTTGATGTTCAAAGGCTTTTAGGGAGGCTTCCTTTGTTTCCTGTACATACTGAACGAAGGTCTTATCCGCAGCCGGATAACTACGGATTGCCAGTGTATTCACGAACATTCCGATGATGCCGTCCAGATCAGCATGTGGTCTGCCAGCAATGGGTGTGCCTACAATGATGTCTTCTTGTCTGGTGTATTTATGAAGTAATGCGGTGTAAGCCGAGAGAAGTACCATGAACAAGGTAGAGCCAGTCTGTGTAGCAAGCTGCTGCAATGCCGCCGTACGGGATTGATCCAATACAAATTCCACTGAGTTCCCGGCGAAGCTCTGGACAGGTGGTCTTGTAAAATCTGTTGGCAGCTCCAACACCGGTAATTCATCCTGGTACAAATTCAGCCAATATGTCTCTTGTGTGCTCATACGGTCAGTGTGTGCCTGCCTCAATTGCCAGCCTGCGTAGTCTTTGTACTGTATTCGTAGCGCGGGAAGACCCAGTCCCTCGTACAGGCGATTGAATTCATCCACCAGTATACGAATGGATACTCCATCGGAAATAATGTGATGCATGTCAAAGAGCAGCAAATGACGATTCATGTCCAGTTCGACCAATCCTACACGGAGAAGAGGAGCCGTCTGAAGGTCGAATGCTCTAATGAAACGATTAATGCAGACTTCTGCGTCTTGCTCCTTCGCTTGAGTGTACTCGATGGCAAATGGAACCTCTGCGTGTACACGTTGTACGGGCTCCCCACCAACTATGTCAAAGCTCGTTCTTAATGTTTCATGCCGCTGAATCAGCTGTTGGAAGGCTTTCTCCACACGCTTACGGTCCAGATTACCCTCAACAAGCATCCCACCAGGCATGTTATAGCTAATCTCTCCACCCTCAAGCTGGCTCAACAGATACAGCCGCTTTTGAGCCGAAGAGACCGGGTAATACGCCTGTGTCTCAATAACAGGGATAGCTGTGTATGTGCTATGTGCTCTTCCTTCCAACAACTGAGCCATTTGCTCAATAGTCGGTGCCTGGAATACCTCTCGCAAAGAGAGGTTCATATTTAATTCTTTCTCTATACGGGCGGTCATGAGCGTAGCGCGTAGGGAATGACCCCCGATCTCGAAGAAATTATCCTTCACGCCAACAGCTGTTAGCCCCAGTATGCCTTCCCAGATCCGTGCAAGCTGTGCCTCACGTTCATTGCGAGGTGCTATATAAGCTTCACCCGTGTTCATATGGCCTTCAGGCGCTGGCAGTGCCCTGCGGTCAATCTTGCCATTGGATGTTAACGGCATGCTCGGAAGCTGTATGAAGTAGCCCGGGAGCATATAGGCTGGTAAATTCTCCGAAAGTCTGTCTTTGAGCTCTCCGACAGTCAGAGGCCGACTTGCCACGAAGTATGCGCATAGCTGCTTCTCTCCGTGAGTATCTTCCTTGGCCAATACGACGGCCTCCTGAATCTCCTCCACTTTGGCGAGCTGCGTCTCTACTTCTCCTAGTTCAATCCGATAGCCACGAATTTTCACCTGATGGTCAATCCGTCCCAAATACTCGATGTTACCGTCCGGCAGCCAGCGAGCGAGGTCACCGCTACGATACATTCGTTCCCCGGGCTCAAAGGGATTGTCCACGAATTTCTCCGCTGTCAATTCCGGGCGGTTCAGGTAACCACGCGCAAGTCCATCTCCAGCTACATACATCTCCCCAGCTACGCCAATCGGTAACAGTCTTCGGTGCTCATCAAGCACGTACACCTTTAGCGTCGGAATAGGACCGCCGATATTGCTCTTTGCCTGCTCAATCTCGACTTCGGTAATTTCTTTGTATGTAACGTGGACCGTTGTCTCTGTAATTCCATACATGTTGATTAGCTGTGTATTCGGGTAGGCGGCCCGCCACTCTTTCAAGAGCTGTGGACTCAGGGCCTCGCCTCCGAAGATCACTTGGCGTACCCTCAGCTTTTGCTGCGGAGCAGCCAGCGCCTCGCGCAACAGCTGATAGAAATACGTAGGTGTCTGGTTCAGAATCGTGATCTCCTGCTCTTCCAGCAGCTTCAGGAACTGTGCCGGATTCTTGGCAGTAAGGGAGGGTACCAAGACCAGCTTTCCGCCGTATAGCAGCGCTCCGTACATTTCCCAGACCGAGAAGTCGAAGCAGAAGGAATGGAACATAGTCCATGAATCAGTGGGTCCGAATGCGAAGCGATTGTGACTGTTAAAGAGAAGACGTACTACATTTTTATGCTCAATAAGCGTACCCTTTGGCTTGCCCGTCGTTCCTGATGTATAGATGACATAAGCGAGGTCGGCTGGAGTGTTGATCGATGGCAGATTGGTATCATCCTCGCTGCTATAGGTCACATCCTCCAGGAATACGATACGTCCGGCAAACTGCACACGATCCTGCAAATGAGCCTGCAGCAGCAGCAGCTCTGCCCCGGAATCCTCCAGCATGTAATGGATGCGTTCCTCCGGGTATTCTGGGTCGATAGGGACATAAGCTCCGCCAGCCTTCAAAATGGCCAGAATACCTACGATCATATCAAGTGAGCGTTCTGCCATCAGACCAACGAGATGATCCGCATGGACTCCTTGCTGTCTCAGCGTACGGGCGAGCTTGTTCGCACGGGCATTCAGCTCCCGGTAGGTGAGGCAGTTGTCGCCGAGTATGACGGCTACTTGCTCCGGGGTCTGCATGACTTGCTCCTCGAATATACGATGAATGGTGTGCTCTCTAGGAAAGTCTGCTTGAGTATCATTAAATACTGTTAATATGGTATTGGCTTCTTGCTCATCCATTAGGGATATCTCTGAGATGCTGTGCTCGGGATTGTGCACAATATACCCGGATATGGACATGAGCTGCCGAATGATGTGGGCAATCTCCTCAGCGTCAAATAGGTGAATGCGATAATCAACATGCAGCACCAATTGATCTTCATCCAGTAGTTCTGCAATATGCAGCACGAGATCATTAACCTCGTCTCCACCAAAATCATAATCTGTATGAATGCGAACATCATCCAGGTCCACCCAGCTCACCGGGCGATATTCCATAGATACTCCGAACAAGCGCTGAATGTCCTTGTGGTGCTGAGAGGATCTTAAATCCTGAATGAGAAGGTTATAAGGATACTTTTGATGGCGTAGCAGGGCCATTTGCTCCTTGGCTACGCTTAATACAAAGCTCATCAAATCGACCCCAGGGTCGACAAGGGATCTAGCGGCGATGGTGCTCACGAACATACCTACCGTATTTTTTTCCTTCTTGGTCGAACGGTTGGCAAAGGAGGTGCCAATGGCGATGTCCTTCTCGCCAGTCGCCTTATGAATGTAGATGTACATGGCCGCCATAAAAAATTGAAACAAGCTGACCCTGTTCTCCTGACAGAATTTTTGAATCTGCCTATATAATTCATGGTCTACGGTGAAGTGTTCTCTACGGGCAGCGGTGCTGAGCAGTAAGGGATTGTATGGCTTCAGTCCTGTCATGTCTGGAAGCTCCGCAAATTTATCGTTCCAGAACGCTTTATCCTTGGCGAAGCGATCAGACTCCACGTATGTATTCTCCGCCTCGATATATTCGATATAGGAGTGCTGCTCACCCAGGGATGGAGCCATACCCCGGATGAATTCGATATAATATTCCGTCAGCTGATTTCCGAATAGTATCATCGATATGCCATCCGAAATAATGTGATGCATCTTGACGCTCAACCAGTACTCATCATCACTGATTTTTATGAATAGGAAATGGAAGAGTTCATTCTCCAGAAGCTCAAATGGTGTCTGGATATGACGCTCCAGCCAGGCATTCAGTTCGTCTGCTCCAGCAAAATCGGCTGCATCCAGACAAGTGAACTCCTTATATTCAAAAGGAACGATATATTGCAGAGGTATCCCGTTCTCGGACGTAATGCGGATGCGAAATGCATCGTATTGCTCGATCACCATATTAATGGAGCGCATCAAGGCATCCAGATTCATGTTTCCTTTGAATTTTACAGTCCCTAGAAGTAGAGAGACGGAGGTATTCGGATACAGCAGCTCGGTATACCAAATTCGCTGTTGGGCATTGGTTAACGGGAATAACTGAACATCATCATGCATAAATATTACACCCATCCTCTCGATTGTAAGGTGCCATCATCGTCATGCAGGTATGTGTTATGAATGGAGGTTGCCTTCAGTCTGCTTTTGGCGTGTATGACACGATTTCTTCAGCTTTGACAATAATACGATCTCCTACCGTAGCCAGGCCTTTGCCTACCAAAAATCCTCTTTTTCGCTTCGTTACTTCAAAATAAAGATCCAGTCGGTCTCCAGGCACAGCCTTCTCATGCATCTCTACTTGGTTCAATGAGGTCAACAGGGATATTCCCGTCTCATCCAGAGAGGCAAAAGCCCCGAGCTGTGCCAGAGCTTCAATGACCATGGTATGGGGCATGTAAGGATTCGTTTCCGTGACGAACCAGTCGTTCCAGGTGACATTCTTATAGCCACGAGCCCATTTCGATAGCTCATAGCCTGTAACGTGATCCAGCATGATAAAAGGGTAACGGTGTGGTAGCACATCAAGTATGCGTACGTTATCCGGGCTCATAGACTATTCCCCCTGCCATTTACGCACAGCCAGACATACGTTATGACCACCGAACCCGAAGGAGTTGCTTATCGCTCCCAGCACCTCGCGCTCCTGATACACGTGTGGTACAAAGTTCAATTCGGGATCTTCAGGGTCGTGACAGTTCAGGGTCGGAGGCACTTTGTTATGAATCATGCTTTGCACAGTGGCTACGAGCTCGACGGCACCTGCTCCACCCATTAAGTGTCCTGTCACAGATTTGATGGAACTGATCGCCAGGGAGGGGGCGTGTGGACCAAATACGGTCTTGATCGCATTAATCTCCATCTGGTCATTGAAGGGTGTACTGGTACCATGGGCATTAATGTATTGAATGTCGGTCGTGTCCAGGCCTCCATCCCTTAATGCATTACGGATAGCTTCGGCCGGTCCGGAGCCGCTCGGGTCAGGGGCTGTAATGTGAAAAGCATCGGTGGTACAGCCATAGCCAACCAGCTCAGCCAATATGGTAGCACCCCTGTCGAGCGCATGCTGAAGCTCCTCAAGTACTACGATGCCAGCTCCTCCACCAATGACAAAGCCGTCCCGGTTACGGTCAAAAGGACGACTGGCTTGCTGTGGTGCATCGTTTCGTCTGGAGAGGGCATGGATATTAGCGAATGAAGCTAGATCCAATGTGCTGAAGTTCGCCTCCGAGCCGCCTGCAATCATCACATCTGACGTGCCATATTGAATGGTGCGCATCGCCTCGCCTATGGCGTTGCTGCCTGTGGCGCAGGCTGTGACCACTGCGAAGGAGGGGCCTTTGGCTCCTGTCGCAATCGCAATCTCTCCGGGTGCAGAATTAATCATCATCGACGAGACATAGTAAGGGCTGACACGTTTCGGACCCTGCTGATTCAGCCGCTTGAAGTTCTCTTCGACAACATCGAGTCCACCAGCTCCTGAACCGACCACAACCCCGATTCGGTGTGCGTTGCTATCATTTACTACAAGGCCGGACTGCTCCATGGCCTGCTTGGTTGCAGCCACGGCAAACTGCGTGAACTGCGCCCATTTACTGGCGTCCTTTTTACTCATATATTGCAATGGATCGAAATCCTTAACCTGTGCACCAATCTTGGTGGGCATATCGGTGGTGTCGAATCCCGAGATAGGGGCAATGCCGCTGTGTCCTTCAATCAGAGAGGTCCAAAAATCGTTAACATTAAGTCCAACCGGAGTTATTACACCTTGGCCTGTAATTACTACTCTTCTCTTCAACGAAACCCCACCTTTTGTCATACTGGAACTACATGATCTGATTATCAAATACAGGAAAGTCGCCGTATATGTTACGAATCTTCTGATGCACATCCTCAAGTGCAACCTTGACCATGACAATCACCAATTTGTTCATTCGGTATCTCGTAAGTGCCAAGGTGAGTTGGGATTCCAGCTCGGACTTCTCTTGAATGTTGATCATCTCGATGAAGTCATGATGGCTCCAATTCATATGCTCAAGTGGGGCATCTGTCACGAACTGAAATGGGCGCCCCTCGAAGTTGTATTGATTGAGTTGATATTGCAGCCATCCGTAGCCGCCGTTATTCATCACGATATAGATGAGCGGAATGTGGTGCTGGATAGCTGTAATCAGGTCTGACTGGAACAAATTGAATGCACCATCTCCTACAAGCGCTACGACAGGGCGGTGATCTGCAAGACTTGCCCCGACGGCAGCAGCGGCTCCGAAGCCAAGGCTGGTCTGATCGCTAGGGACGATTGATAGACTATTGTCCTCAAACTGATAGAAGGGATAAAAATATGACCACATGTCCTGTAGTCCATTCTCTTGTACTAAAATGCATGGCTCCGTTAATTGAGACTGAAGTGTATCAAGTACTTCCGATACATGAACTGATGGGAAGCCCTTAATCTCGTGCAGACAGGCCTCCCGATTGCGGAAGGCTTCGCGCTTACAGTGGGAAATGAGTTCAAGCCAGCTGGAGTCAGCCTGCTGTGCAAGCAGGGATAACCATGCTTGCACAGCTGCGTCACCGTCTCCAAGCAGCTTCATTCCCCGATACTGGTGTGAGAAATCCTCGATACTGACATTCACCTGAATCAAGGGCGTGTGCTCAAGAAGGGTGTCCCACTCGAAGGTGGCCGTCTCCTCCAAACGGCTACCCAGCGTCAGTACGGTATCTGCTTCCTCCCAGATTGTTCTTATGCTGGGATCTGTGTAGAGACCTGCGATACCACAAAACAAAGGATGGCTCTCGTTAATAGCCGTTCTGCCAGAGGCCGTGGCAAATATAGCAGCACCTAATCGCGCTGCCAATGGCTCAATGACTCCTTTAATTCCAGACTTCATTCCTCCGCCAACCACGATAATAGGCTTGCGGGCTTCACGGAGCACCTCAGCTGCCATCTCTAGTTCGTGGGTTGACGGTGCGCAGTTCAATCTCACCAGCTGCTGAAAAGGATGCTGAACCGTCACGGTCTCTTCGGCAATCTGCTCTGGCAGCTCCAGATAGACAGGCCCCCTGCTGCCATTCATGGCAAGGAATGCGGCCCTCTCCAGCGCCCATACCAATCGGCTCGAATGCTCGATTCGATATGCCCATTTGACTAGAGGCTTCACCAGCGTTAGCTGATCGGCTTCCTGAAAGGCTTTGGTACCCAGTTTTTCACTGCTGGTACCAAGAGCAATTAACAGCAGGGGCACCCCTGAATGCTGTGCTTCAAGCAAGCCTGTTAAGGTATTGGTTAATGCAGGACCTTTGCCAACGATGCACACCCCCAGGCGATTCGAGGCGAGCGCATAACCAGAAGCCATGAACATGCAGTTTCTTTGATCCCTGCCCATAATGAAGCGTACGGACGAGTTCTGCAGTGCGGTGAGTACCTTCAGATCGTCACTCGGAAGCCCAAAAATATGGTCTGTACCAATGGACTCGATATATTGAATAACCGTCTCCCATGCGTGCATGGTCTGTGTCATACTTCTGCCCTCTTTTCGGTGAGAAACTCAGCAACTACTTCGGAGATCAGGATCGGCTTTGAGATCAGCTGCATGTTGTAATAAATATAGTTGGACATGGTTCCATAGCCCCCGAAGGCCTTGTTTCCTTGCTCGACATCCTCCAGCGTCTGATTGATGGTCAAGGTATGCTTTCTTCGCAGGACGTCAGCCAAATGAAGGGAGCCATAAAGACTGCAGCCCATGGCCCGTTCACTAAAGTAGCTCGAACGAATGCGCTTGAGTAGCTGCTCATCATCCTGATAGCTGACCACGTTGAAGATCGGAGAGAAGTACTCCATAATCTCAAGTTCTTCATCCAAGGAGCTGTATAAAATAGTCGGTTCCATTTTCTTTGTCCGGAAATCAATGCCTCCTCCATAAGCAATGTACTTGTCGTTATTGTTCAAATATTCCGATACGGTGATTAAGGTGTCCTTATAATAGATTGGGCAGTAGTTGGCTTCGGGATCGTCATTCGCACCGAAGGATAGCCCTTGTATGGCTTGAGTGAGTTGGTCTCGGAAGGTGTTGCTGATATTCTCGTGCACCAGGATAATATCTGGACCTAGGCAATCCTGTCCTGAGTTGAACAGCCTCATGCGAATCACGTCATTAACCGCAAGTGGGATATCTGCGTCTGGACCAATAATGAACGGATTGATACCCTGTCCGAAGAATATGTAGAGCTGTTCTTTCCTGATTTGTTTCTTGATCTGCTCCGCATTCGTGTAGCTTCCAGTGAACACGACGATGTCAGCAGGATGAACGGATTGCTCCAGGAATTTTTTCTGACTGACCTTCATGTTCTCAACGGGCAATTGATGAACGGCACTGAGCTTCTCATGCAGTAGAGCGACGAATTCGACGACATGTGAGGAAGCCCGGAATTCAATCTTTTCTACATATAAAGAGGGGATTAGCAGGTACAGAGCATAGGAATACAAAATTACGTTAGACGGCATGAACACAGCCATGGATTGCTGCCAGCCAGGTCGGTAGGCCTCAACTTCCCCGAGGGCCCCCTGCAGCGTCGTAATGGTGGAGTCTATCTCGGCATTCGCTGCCCGGCATGATGAGATATTAAGGAGAATACTCATCACTTCATCACGGTTGGTCGTTAAGTAGTCCAGGCATCTGCGAATGGCTTCACACCTTTGCGCGAATACAACGTTTTCTTGCGACAACAGGTTCATATTCATTTGCCTCATCCTCTCTTATTGTGCATTTACCCTACATCATGAATGGTTCTTTGATACGCCAGACGTTCCAATTCCAGTCGGTCTACCTTGCCATTTCGATTCAAAGGGAATGAATCAACGACAAGTAAGGTGTCAGGATACATATAGGTGGGAAGCAAGCGGTTGATATCTTTTCGGAGAGAAGAATGCTCTTGTCCGTCATTTCTCTCGACAAAGACGATTAGTGAGGCGCCCTTCCTCTCATCATCCAGGGCAATGACGCAAGAGCGATAGCCCAAGCGGCTGATCTGATTCTCGATATAGACAGGCGAGAAGGTGTAACCCATACGGGTGACAGACTTACCTGCGCGTCCAATGACATATAGCATTTCTTCCTTCAGAAAGCCGAGGTCCCCTGTCTTGAACCATCCGTCCTGCAACACCTCCTGTGTCAAATCTGGTTGGTGCAAGTAGCCTTCCATACACCCAGGTGTACGAATCCATATTTCTCCAATCCCCTGTTCCAGCTCATCTACTGAATTTCGGGTTTCAATTCTCGCTTCGACTCCGGGAAGAAGGCGACCGCAGCCCATAGGGCTAGCGAGCGTTCCCATAGAAACGTTCCCCAGCTCTGAAAGACCATAACCATTAAGCAGTGGTTGTCCGACAATGTCCATGAAGCTCTCCTCCAAGTCATTCGTAAGAGGAGATCCACCGACGCACCACATGCGAACAGGTGATTGCTTCAATCGTTCGAGAAGCTCGGGCTTTCTTTCTAGCATCCGTAGAATCATATAATAGGCAGATGGATTGGCATCTATGACGGTGGCCTTGTCCTGGTCTAGCCAGGTGATGACGCTCCATAGATTTTTAGGCTTGCAAATGAGAATAGAGCATTGGGTGAACCACCAGGAAAAAATAAGCGAGATTCCATAAAAGTGCGAGTAGGGTACAACAGGGAGGAGACAATCTTCAGACTTGTAAGCCATAGCTTGGACGGATAGCTTGATATTGTCGATGAATGAACGGCCTGACTTGACAATCCCTTTCGGTTTTCCAGTCGTGCCAGAAGAATAAAGAATCAGTGCATCATTTTTGTGCATCCATGAGTCGAGATTAATAAGGAACGATCGATCCTTAGCGTATAGGTATTGGTATAATTCCAATTCCTCCTGCAGGGTGCTGAACAATAACGTGTTGGCCTGTGGGAGTGCCAGCTCATGGTCCGTTACGATACAACAGGCTTCGACCTCGTGATAAATGTTCTCTAATTCATCTGTCTGGATCTGCTCATCAACGACAGTAATCGAGGCAGCGAGCTGACAGAGAGAGAATAGAGATACTATGAACCAGTATGAATTTTCTGCCTTGAGAATCACACGACTCTCTTCATGAATACCGTTGATATGCATCAAGTGCGAGAAGCCCAAGACATCCCTCTGAAACTCTGCCTGGTCTATCAACTTCTGAGAGGTGATGATCTGGCCATGCATTTGAGTTACAGGCATGCTGTTCACTCCTTACATTCCCGTGATATGGTATCCTGCATCTACATGAATCACTTCCCCAGTGATCCCTCTTGCCAGCTGGGATAGTAAAAATAGAGCAGTGTCTCCCACTTCCGAGGTGTCTACCGTCTTGCGTAGCGGGGCAATGTCCTCGATCTTTTTGAGTGCGGTCTGAAAATCCTTAATGCCATAAGCAGCTAATGTCCGGATTGGGCCTGCAGAGATTGCGTTAACCCTGATGCCGTGCTGCCCTAAATCATGTGCCAGATAACGAACACTGGCCTCCAAGGATGCCTTCGCCACGCCCATGACGTTGTAATTTTGAATCGCACGCTCGGCTCCAATGTAAGTCATGGTCACAATACTTCCTCCCTCGCTCATTAACGGGAGGATTCGTTGGGTTACAGCGGCTAGTGAGTATGCGCTAATGTCCTGTGCGATGCGGAATCCCTCGCGAGAGGTCTCGACAAACGTCCCTTCCATATCTTCACTTTGGGCGTAAGCGATGCTGTGAAAGTAACCATGGAGGACCCCGACATGCTCTCTTAGAAAGAGCTGCAAGCGATCAATCTCGGTATCTTCAGCCACATTGCATGGGAACAGCAAAGAACCCGGTAATGTCTCTGCGAGCTTGCTTACTCGTTCCTCTACCCGTTCGTTCTCATACGTGAAAATAAGCCTGGCTCCAGCAGAGGAGAGGGACTGCGCGGTTCCCCAGGCAATGCTCCGGTTATTGGCTACGCCCATAACCAGCACATTTTTTCCATCCAACAAATGATTAGTCAGAAGTATCATCCTTTCCAATACTTTGGCGAGAATATTTATGTTTTGGTTATTATGTAATAAATTGAAATAAAATAAATAATAATAGAATAAAAAGGAATATTTATGTATTTTCGTTCTAGATAATACCATATCATTATACAAAATGTATACTAGGATCTTACATTTTTTTGTACTGATTGTGTAAAAAATACATATATATACTTTGTTTACATGGGTTTATATGTAAAAAGACGCTTCTATCCCATATGAAAGGGAGAAAGCGTCTATGTTGGCAGCTAGTAGCATCTGTAACGGAATATCATTTTATGGTATGGAAGAGTAGATTATAAGGTCGGCTACGGAAGGATTACAGAACTATCCTTTGCTTTTCCTTGGGAACCAAGTGTAGCTAAAGCAAATGAAGAAGTCGATTACAAGCACCGTACTCCAGATGGACATCACTTCATTTAAGGAGGTTGTTTGCGAAGGGTCGCCAACATACGTAATCATAATCAGCATAATACCGTTACCGATCAGGTACCCCAGCAAGTGTAAGTACCAGCTTTTCCGCTCTTCTCTGGCATGCTCTTTCCCATACTTAGGGGCTGGCTTGGGTCCACCAGCGAACCAATAGGAGAAGCGGGTATCCGCCCAGTGAATGAGCCGATGACCAAAGGCGACCGTAATCCCAATGTAACAAGCAGCAAGAGCACTGGCGAGTGTGATCTCTCCACCATTGCGCAAATTGACAAAGATAGCGACGAGCAGGATGAGATCAATCAGCGGTGTGACGAGCAGCAACAGAGCGCCTAGTCGCTTTTGCCGAAAGATATATCGGGCAACCAGGCCAGCGACTACAAATACCCAAAATAAAATCTCGCAAGCAATAATTAACCAGACAACCATGATCACATTTCCTTTCTTTTATATGATTCTGGATAGAAATCTGGATAGAAATCATATCTTGCTAGTCATCCTCCTATTGAACACACCTCATTTCCTTCCGACTTTACCAGAATATGCACAGATGATTATAGCGCAGCGAACAAAATATTACCAATTTTAGTATCTAATTGTGTGAGTGTGTGTGAATCCAGTAAGGAGATTATTATAGGTTATTCACTGGAAAAAACCTTTAGTATATGGACAGGCTCCTACTAATATAAAGTTTGAATTAACTAATAAGGTTAGTTAGTATGGTAATGAACCATTAAATTAATGATCCGAGTGGGAACTGACCATTTCGTGATACTAGCGAGGGATTGAATTCAACATGTCACCAAGACGCGGACTGACCTTAGACGAGATATTACAGGCCACCGAGGAGATGGCCAATGAGCAGGGAATTCATGCCGTCACACTTGCCACGCTGGCTCAGCGCCTCCAGATCCGGCCTCCTTCCTTGTACAATCATGTGGATGGGCTGAAAGGACTGCACAAGCTCATGGTGATGAAGAGCACCCAGGAGCTGGAAGCGGCTCTGATGGATGCTGCCGTAGGCAGAGCTGGGGAGCAGGCGATTCGGGCGATGGGTCAAGCTTATGTGGACTTCGCCCGTCAGAGGCCTGGGCTCTATGAAGCAATGGTTTATTCATCCCTACAGCCGGACGAGGAGGTCCAGCAGCTTAACACTAGGGTAGGAGGGCTGATCATGAGGGTCATGAAAAATGGCTTCGGCATGTCTGAACTGGAGACCATTCATGCAACACGAGGTCTGCGCAGCATTCTTCATGGATTTGCCTCTCTGGAACGTAGCCGTGGATTCCGCATGGCCGTTAGCACGGATGAAAGTCTAGAGGTTATTTTGGGTATCTTCATTGCAGGTCTGGGAAGCCGTTCATTCGCTGCCGAGGGCTATGAGGATTAGCATTAGGATGACTTTCGAAGCTTGTGGGTCTAATTAATTTGTCCTAATCAGGTGTAATGATGTGCCCTTGCCCCACACCCGCGCTGGCACCTTCGTCGATATGCTAAGGTGGTCATCGCCCGCCACGCATTGCACAAATTGTCTACCTAGAGCTGATATGAGCTTCATATTGTGCGCTATTCCTGCCGCTTTGCTGTCAAGTGATGACAACGGAGCGGCTTTTTTTCTGTAAAAGCATTGCGTTTCATGTGGGAACATAATAAACTAACTATTATAATTTTAAAACTAATTAGATTAGTTAAAGTTTCTGATATCTCGACGAAACATAACTGTGGGTTTAGCTTACAACAAAGGAGAGAGCCTGCTTATGCGAGTAATTACCAAGGATCGTCTGCACCAAATCACGTTCATGCCCGTCATCTTCCCCGTGAACTGTTATCTAGTGGATGAGGAAGATGGTTTCACCTTGATTGATGCCGCTCTACCCGGAACGGCGCCGGCCATCTTACGTGCTGCCGCGCAGCTCGAAAAGCCGATTCGGCGCATTGTACTTACCCATGCTCATGATGATCATGTCGGAGCACTGGATGCCTTGAAGGAAAGGAACCCCCAGCTTGAGGTGTATATTTCCAGTCGGGATGCGCGTCTGCTGAAGGGGGATACTTCATTGCTTCCTGGTGAGCACGATACTCCTATCAAAGGCGGGGTACCAAAGAAGTTAAAGACTCAGGCTGACGTGCTGCTATCAGAGGGGGATCGGATTGGTTCGTTGGAGGCAATCAATGTCCCGGGACACACCCCGGGCTCGATGGCATTTCTCGATATTCGTACAAGGGCACTGATGGTGGGAGATGCGTTCTGCACGAGAGGAGGGACTACTGTGTCTGGAAAGCTGGTACCGACCTTCCCCTTCCCTGCGCTGGCTACCTGGAGCAAGGCTGAGGCTTGGCGCAGTGCAGATAAGCTGCTCGCCTATTCACCCACTCTTTTGTGTACAGGGCATGGCCCCATGGTGGAGGAGCCTCTTGAGGAGATGAGACGGGCAGTTGCTATGGCAGGCCGCCATTTTACGAGCTGAACCAGAGTACTTGCGAGGGTCCGTACACTCATCTATGCGGAACTATAAAGCATGGCGATGAATTGGAACAAATCTTTTCAACCCAGCTCCCGATTGGGTATAGGATAGAGTGTAGAAGAGCTGTGAGGAGGACAAGAGGTTGAAATTATTTATTCACCGTAAAGATTTACGAGTGGAGGATATGATGGCTTTTGAGTATCTGCATCAGCAGGGAGAGGAGAGCATGCACCTGCTCATCCTGGACCCGTTTCTGCTGCGCAATGGGAGAGAGCGTGAGCATAGCGGAAAGAATTTCCTGCGGCATGTCGCTCGTCTGCGTGCACAGTACAGGGAGGCAGGAGCTCCGCTGCATGTGCTGTACGGTGAGCCGTCCAAGGTTGTGGAGTATGCGTTGTCACACTATCCGGTCAGCGAGGTAGTGCTTCATCGGGATTTCACACCCTATGCCCGCAAAAGAGATCGTGAGCTGCAGCAGCTATCAGCAGCACATAGTGTAAGCTTCACAGCCTTGACGGATCATATGATGATCGATGTAGAGGAGTTTGTGCGTTACGTCAACAAGCCGGGGTACTACAAGGTATTTGCAGCCTTTCACCGCAGATGGCTCGAATATTTGGAGGAGCATGCAACGGCGCCCGGACAGACCCATCTTCGTGATCTCCGAATGTTCTCTCTGGAGGGGCATATGCCTTGGCCAGACTCATTTGATTGCCCGGAGGAGCTACTTCAGGTAGCGGAGGCAGAGGGATATGCTCATCTGCTGCAGGAATTCATTGAAGATCGGCTTACAGGATATGATGAGCGTCGTGATGAATTTGGAGAGGATAACACTAGCCAGCTAAGTCCTCATATGGCTGTAGGTGCTGTGTCGATCCGCAAGCTATACCACACAGCCCGCCCCCTGTCAGGACATGACGGATGGGTACGACAGCTGGCATTTCGGGATTTCTATCTATATCGAGCCATTTATGAGGAGAACTACTTCCAGTACGAGGACCGGTATGATCTGTCTGCACTGCATGATGAATATTTCGAACGCTGGTGCCGTGCCGAGACAGGGATTCCGATTATTGATGCGGGAATGACGGAGCTGAATACGACG
This sequence comes from Paenibacillus sp. FSL K6-1230, assembly GCF_038002385.1. Classification (NCBI taxonomy): domain Bacteria; kingdom Bacillati; phylum Bacillota; class Bacilli; order Caryophanales; family Paenibacillaceae; genus Paenibacillus; species Paenibacillus sp. FSL K6-1230. The sequence goes on along the minus strand of NZ_JBBOCK010000001.1, from coordinate 5,991,235 downwards.
GGACGTATGCCTAACCGGATTCGAATTCTCTGTGCAACGTTTCTGGTCAAGAATCTGCAATGTCCCTTCTATCTGGGAGAGCGCTATTTTCGGCGGAAGCTGCTGGATTATGACAATACCCAAAATCGGGGCAATTGGCTGTTCTGCGCATCCCTGGGTGTCAACGCGGCTCCTTATTTCCGTGTGAACAATCCCGTGACCCAATCAGCCACATTTGACCCGGAGGGCAGTTATATAAGGCGCTGGCTTCCAGCACTAGGGGAGGAGAACGATAAGCAAATACATCTCCCTCGGCCAGATGCGATCGTCGACCTCAAACTTTCCCGCCAGCTGGCTCTGGAGACATATAAGGTCATTGTGAACAGCTTCCAGCCCTGAGTAAGCATTTGCTATCCCTCTATCTATAGTGTAAAAAAAGATTGATAAGAAGAAGTAAGATGCAACAGAGTACTGCTGTAATTCCGTGGAATCATAGCAGCACTCTGTTTGGTTATGGGTGCAGGATGCATGACGGATATAGTGTAAGTAGAAGGCATGCTTCAGATCAGCCATCTACGCAGTCTACGTGTATCCTATAACAGCCAGCGGCAGGTTGCCTCAGCGTGCTGCCCATACCGATACGCTGCCTGCATTGACAGGAAAAGAAGCCCATCCTTCCTTATCGATGACAATATGGTCCTCGCGGTTACCGGTCAGATCAACCCATTCCTTTCCGGCATGGGCGGGTCCTACGCACATTCGCTTCTCACTGTTTCCTTTGTTGGAGATCACGACAGCACAGCCTGATTTCTCAATCTCGGGGGTGCCTTGCCGGACCCAACCGATCGTATTGGGATGGTCGAAATAATCTATCTGCTCTCCGTAGGCCCTATTCATTCGTGCGTAAAGCAGCGGATCAATCTCCGCTTGCTTGCCTGCAACAGGATGGTCGCCTTGTATACCGTAGTAGTCGCCGTAAAACACGCAAGGATAGCCATCCCGGCGCAGTAGAATCAGGGCATACGCGATCTGTTTGAACCAATCCTCTACCCAGGATTCAAGAGCCTCCAATGGCTGCGAATCATGATTATCCACGAACGTAACAGCATTAAGGGGATGCGTGTTGACCAGTGTATTCTTAAAAATAGTAGACAGGTCATAGGAGCTACCTGCGAGCGAGGCATTGTGCAGATTATAGTGCAGGGATACGTCGAACAGGTCGATTTTATAATCAATCGTATCAAGGAATTCCTGGCATGCCTTGAGATCAGGCTTCCAAAACTCGCCCACCATGTAGAAGTCCTGACCACGTTTGCGGATCATCTCGGTGGCGAATTCATGAACGAATTCATGGTTAATGTGCTTGATGGCGTCGAGTCGAAATCCGTTGCATTGCAGCGTATCCACGAGCCATTTTCCCCACCCGATCATCTCTTCCCGGACGTCTGGATTGTTATAGTCAATGTTGGCGAACATCAGATAATCGTAGTTGCCGAACTCGCTGTCTACATTCTCATTCCACTGCTTGTTCTTTCCGAGAATACGAAATATCCCCGTACGATCCTTGCTCGCATCATAATCTGTTCCGTTAAAGTGCTCGAAATTCCACTTGAAGCTGGAATATTGATTGCCGCGGCCAGGAAAGTTGAACTTGGTCCAGCCTTCAATGTCGAAGGGCTTCGAGATGACCTCGTTTCGATTCTCCGGATTGACCTCGACGACCTTGAAGACCTCCGTCTCATCGGCTCCCGCTTTATGATTCATGACGAGATCGACGTATACGGCCAGTCCGTGCTGTACGCAGGCAGCCACGGCCTCCAGCAGCTCTCCCTTGGTACCGTACTTGGTGCGCACAGCGCCTTTCTGATTGAACTCTCCCAGATCATATAGATCGTAGACACCATAGCCGGTATCGTCGGGGGATTGGCCCTTCGTCACGGGTGGAATCCAGAGGGCATCAATGCCTTTTGACTTCAGCTCAGGAGCCCGCTCAATGAGTCTCTTCCAATGGTTGCCGTCAGCTTCTACATGCCATTCGAAAAATTGCATCATCGTATGATTTCTCTTCATCATCAGGAGTCCCCCTTTGCATATATCCAATTACCCACGATCCTAGCCTGTCTAAACCTGGGCAAAAGCGTAAAGAAGCGCGAAGCAAGTGTGAGACCTAACTGTCTTGTCCATGCTTGTATTGTACACCAATCGAAATAAGCGGTTAAAGTCAAGGTATCGAAGGCGTGGTCTTTCGATTTGAATCAGGATATGCATGGCACACAGTGAATGCTTCGCCTGTAAAGAGGGATAGCGGGTTCAGGGTTCCTCTGTGATACAATAATAACCATCTACAACAAGCATATACTCCCCTGTAATCGTTTCTTGTGAAGATTTCAAGACGGGATGAACGGGCGCGATGATCATACGCTCTAATTTTGATGAATCAAGCGTTCCTTTTTCGATAAATTATTCGTTCCAAATGAGTTGGAAATGAGTTAAAAATGAGTTAAAAATGCATTTCAATATAGTATTCCCCCTACGGAGGTGAACAAGAACGGGCAATCCCGGTTCTGAATAGGATGGACTCACAACAACAGCATGCCCACAAGCAGTGTCCTGGCTGCCAGATCAGCAGGCCTCTGACAGACTTCCGGCGCAGGACAGGCCGCAGGTCCAGTCCCAACTCTCGCCGCGGCCTATGCCGCGAGTGTCGTCATAGCCCACCCGCACAGAACTCGTCTGCTACCAGCAGCATGAAGCATGGACCATCGGCTGCAACGGCTGCGGTAGAGAACGTACAGTTAGCCGCGGTTATGAAGAAGCCAGCTATAGCAGGCAGGCCTCGTTCGCAGCAGCGGCGCAAGCCAGCGATTCCCCGCTTTGCGCATGAAGATCCGGGACATATCCCTCTGTCCATCTCCGGCAAGCGAGAGCTTGATCCACGAGATACATCACGGCTGCGAGCGAATGGGAATGGACTTGTGCGCATGAGAGGGAAGACGGATAAGGGGAGAAGATGGCAGCAAGAGATTGAGATGGAGCTGGCCCATACGCTGGTTAGAGAGCATATGGCTGTCATCGTGAACCGTACCACGATTCGCCGATTGTACAGCAACAAGGAATTCAGGAATATGATCATGAAGCGTGACAACTATACCTGCTATTATTGTGGCCAATACGGGGATACACTCGATCATCTATTGCCCCGGGCGCGCGGAGGACATACGACACCCGTGAATTGTGTATGTGCCTGTAATGAGTGCAACCAATCCAAGGCGGCCCGCGACGTCGACGAGTTCATCGAATCCCGGGAGGCGTCATTGTCAGATGAATAGATAAGCAATAGATAGGTCATGGCACACCATGCAACGCAGTAGGGGCGGGCTGACGTGGCAGCAGGACGTCGTGGGCGTGGTCACACTACACCTCGCGCATAGCACGCCAATAGCACCAGAGCATCAGCGGTAAGCCGACGCGTTCTGGTGCAGGGGAAGCTTGAATGCATGCTCTTAAATACTGTGTAGAAAATAGGGGCACGTGGTAGAGCTTGCTGGCGTACTGCTTATGGCTGTGCTGCTATATTGCTGTACTACTGTACTGCTATAATTCTTACTGCTGCATGTCCGAATAGAGCTCTACTTCAAAGCCGGATTCTTTCCATGCTGTCGTGCCGCCTTGAATATAGGCAACGTTCTCGAAGCCCATCTGTTGAAGAATATAGGCACCGATGGCTGCTTGACCTCCTGCTCCGCAGGTCGTTAAGATCGGGCGGCTCCGGTCGGACAGACGTTCGTCGCGCAATTGCTGCGGCACCTCCAGATCTGCACGAATCGGCAGCATGCCCAGCGAAATATTTTCACTGCTGCGGATGAGCCCGCATGCCCCGGCATCTACTGAATCCTGTACGTCGATGATGAACGTGTTAGGATCGGATTCTATCATCTTCTTGGCTTCCTCGGAGCTTACCCCTTTGACATGAGCCTCAGCCTCTCGTACCATATCTGCGAATGTTTTTGCCACGGTTCATTCCTCCATTTCCGAATACACGGTTAGATTGCTGATTTGATTTACTTACTGATTTAAGTTGCCCCACAATCTATTTCTCAATTGTATTACCCAAGGTTTATTACCCTCCGTACGGCCGCTTGCCTTCAGTTTCCTGAAAATTCATAGAGATTTATGCAGAAAAATATGTTTAGATTTTGTGACAGACACAATTTTCCCGACACAGGAATGCCGTTAGATCTCCTTGATATTGCTGTATTTCCAAGGCCTTTCTGGAGTTTGACGTGAAGTTTTTTATAGTTTTTTCTGAAAATATTAAAATTGTTTCGACGTTAGGCTTGTGAAAGGTGTAATATAGGGGTATAGAGTTCCGTTTCGGCCTGTTTTGATTCTGGATCAGATTCACGATGGCATGGAAGCAGTATGAACACCGGAGACCGTTATTTGCCGATGCATCGGGCTGCTGGAGAACCCGGTGACGCCTAGTTGCGTCCTCAGGGTGGCTTTTTCGTGTGACCGTGTATTTATATCAATCTTCGGGATTATGCAGCCAGTGTACTGCGTGGCAGGTTACAGGAGAGGAATGGACTTCTATCCCAGAGTAAAGGAGGACGTTCGCGTCATGTCAGAAAATCAACAAGAGGTGGCAGTTACTCAAGAGGCTACACAAGAGACTCGCGATGTGCTGGATCAGCTGATGAAGCCAGAGGTTCAACAGTCGTTGACAGTCCTGGTAGAAAATCTGCCGAAATTAACTGAGATGGTTACAGTGATGACCAATGCGTACGATGTAGCGAGAAGCTTGGCGACAGACCCGGTATTTATCGGTGATATGAAAAGCTCCATGGGAGAGTTTGTGAAGCCAGTAACAGAATCGGCCAAAGGCCTTGCATCTGCTGCTATTGAAGCTGGTGATCGTGTGCAGACAGAATCGGGTTCCGTGGGATTGTTTGCATTGCTCAAAATGTTGAAGGACCCTAATGTACAAAAGACGCTTCGCTTCAGCCAGGCTTTCCTGGAAATCCTGAACGAACGCCAACGTGAGAGTAAGTAATACAATCTAGAAGGTAAGAACGAACGGAGGATGGAAATGTCGAAGCAAATTTTGATTCTTGGTGGCGGCTACGGCGGCGTGCTGGCTGCACTGTCAGCTCGTCAGCATATGAGCTCCAGCGAGGCTACAATTACTGTAGTTAACCGCTATGCCACTCATCAGATTATTACAGAGCTGCACCGTCTGGCAGCAGGTACAATTCACGAGAAGGCTGTTGCACTTCCTTTGGAGAAGCTGTTCCGCAACAAGGATATCAATCTGAAGATTGATACCGTGAGCGAGATCAGCACAGAGAGCAAGAAGGTGACCTTGGCTAGCGGCGCGACCCTGAGCTATGATGCGCTGGTTATCGCACTGGGCAGCCAAACTGCATACTTCGGAATTCCGGGGCTGGAGCAATACAGCCTGACACTGAAATCCGTAGATGAAGCGAACAAGATTCGTGCGCATGTGGAAGCTCGTCTGGATGCTTACAAGCAATCTGGCAACAAAGCAGACGCTACGATTGTTGTTGGTGGCGGCGGTCTGACAGGCATCGAGCTGATTGGAGAATTCGCTGACAAGCTGCCAGAAGTATGCCGTGCAAAAGGTATCAACTATGAAGATATCAGCCTGTACTGTGTGGAAGCAGGTCCTTCCATTCTGGCAGGCTTCGCTCCAGAGCTGATCGACCGTGCGGTTACCAGCCTTGAGAAACGTGGTGTTCAATTCGTGACTGGCGTGCCGATCACGGAGATGAAAGAGAAAGAAGTTCTGCTGAAGGACGGCCGCTCCATTGAGACGAATACGCTCATCTGGACTGGTGGGGTACAAGGCAACGTGCTTGTAGGCGCTTCTGGCATCGAAGTAGATCGTGGACGCGCAACGGTTACAGGTGCACTGCAATCCACTTCCCATGAGGATGTATTCGTAGCTGGTGACAGTGCTGTAGTATTCCCAGGCGAAGGACAGCGTCCTTATCCGCCGACAGCACAGCTGGCATGGCAAATGGGTGAGACGATCGGCTACAACCTGTTCGCATACTTCAATGGTCATACCATGGAGCGCTTCACTCCAGTATTCTCTGGTACACTGGGAAGCTTGGGCAGAACAGATGCGATCGGTTCCGTAGGCGCGAACCAGACCCAATTGAAAGGCGCTGTAGCAACTTTGATGAAGGAAGGCAGCAACATTCGCTACCTGTCCCATATCAAAGGTCTGTTCGCATTGGCCTACTAATCTTTTTAACAATATTCTTTCATACGTATTGTATGAAATCTCAACGCGTGCCAGGCTTCTGGTACGCGTTGTTTGCTTTTTGGTAGTATAGAATAGCAATCATCAGGGAATGTGTTTATAATAATTAGGATATTTCCGTGGGGAACATAATTCGAAATATGCTGTGCAAGCATAGCATGTGAAATTCAGTTTTGTAGCCTGTAAGTAGAGGGGGAGTTCAAGATTGTCGCTACGAATCTATATTCTCGGGTCCTTGTATTATAGAGAGCTGCATCCGTATGAGATTAAGAAGAAAATCATGGAAGCCACCGACAATAAAATGAATATCACGGATGGTAATCTGTATTATAATTTTGAGGCCTTGCTGAAGAAGGACTATATTCGCAAATCAGAGACGGTTCAATCGGAGAATCGTCCTGAGAAGACGACTTATCGCATTACAGAGGCGGGGCAGGAGGCACTCAAGGAAGGGATATATGCTGCCTTCAAGAATCCCAAGTCTATTGAATCTCTCTTTGCTCCTATGCTATTCATTGAGTTGGTCGATATCCAGCGGCTCATCTTTTTTATTCAGGAGATCATTACTGAGTTAGAGAAGGACATCGAGCAATACGATGATAAATCGGTGAACTACTCCAAAAGAGTGCATGAGGCCATTCAGACGGAAAAGGGGCAGTACGCCCGCTTCATAGTGGATCATGTATGGAATCGGAAAAAGCTTGAATTGGATTCATTCACGAAGCTCCTGAACATCTTGAAGAATTCATAAGGTATCCAAGCTGCAGCTCCATAAGTCATAGAACCACAGATCATAGAACCATAGAGCTACAGAGTCACAAAAGTACAGATCCATAAATTCATAGAACCCTAGCGCTCCGTAGCGTCTTGATAGTGCCAAGATCGACATTATGGACCAGATAAGCCTTCAGGCTGTGCCCGTGCGAATTCGCAACTGGCATGGCTTGAAGGTTTTTTTTGAAGATAATAGCGTTCAAATGAGCATGACATGAACAATCAAACATATTGACAACAATTCAGGAGTTAGCTACAATCATTATCAAATTACTCTGTACAGAGTAATCTATACAGAACGGGTCTTTACTTCTGGTTCGCCATCCTCTTAGCCAAAGAGGTTTTTTTCTGCATGCTGGATGCTTAAAGCTCGAAGGTGCCACATCTATGTAGAACATTTATGCGAAGGGAGAGCCAGGGAGGAAGGTACAAGAAAGACACGAGAAAGGTACCAGAAATGTGCCTAAGTGGTCGACAGCCCGGATCAGCTTAAGACAAGAGCGTAGGGTCCGGCATTGGAGGCTGAGGAATTGGTTTTTAGAAAAATACAGGCTGTAGAGGTGGATGTAGTGAGTAAAAAGCAACTTTATATCGTGCTTATAGTGCTGGTTATACTGAGCGGCGGTGCCTTGGGATTCTATTATTGGTATCAAGGTACCCACTATGTGACAAGTGATGATGCCCGGATTGCTGCGGAGCAGTACAAGGTTATGCCGCAAATGACGGCCAAAATCAATGAGATTCAGGTCGAGGAAGGCGATGTGCTGAAGCAAAATGAGATGATTGCTGTACAGGATACGGCAGGTCTTGACCCTAGCTCGATTAGTAAATCTGTACTGCGTGCTCCTATTGATGGGACAGTAATCAAGATTTTTGCCAGGGAAAAGGAGATTGCCTCACCAAGCTCCGCAGTGGCGATCATGGTAAATATGAACAATCTGTATGTCGCGACGAACATCGAAGAGACCGAGATTAGCCGGATCAAGCCAGGCGCACTTGTGGATGTCACGCTGGATGCCGCGGGGAGCCAAGTGATTCAAGGGAAGGTCAGAAGAGTAGGGCAGGCGTCGAACTCGGTATTCTCGGTGATTCCGTCTGTGAACACCAGTGGCAATTTCAATAAAGTTACACAGCGCATTCCTGTAGAGATTGCATTGAATGTACCGGAGGGCTTGAGTTTGATCCCGGGAACGAACGTAGAAGTCAAGATTCATACGCCATAAGGAGGGAAGGTCATAGTGTCCAGTGATACAGTAGCCGTTTCTCCTCCCAATGACTCTCCCAAGGAACGCTGGCTGGCTTTTGTCGCCATTGTTGTAGGGGCTTTTGTGGCAGTGCTGAACAACAGTCTGATTAATGTGGCGATCCCCCAACTGACTACAGATTTAGGGTCTACTACGGCTCGAATACAGTGGGTTGTGACGGGCTATACGCTGGCTTCCGGGATTATCGTACCGATTACGGGCTTTATGGAGCAGCGTGTAGGATATAAGAAATTTTTAATCGGAGCCTTGTCCGTCTTTACCCTGGGGACTGCAATGTGCATATTTGCCTGGAATGATCTGTCCTTGATATTTGCACGTATTCTTGCAGGGCTTGGCGGTGGAGTTATTATTCCGCTCAGTATGACAGTTGTGTATAAAATTATCCCGCGTGAGCAGGTGGGGTTAGCCATCGGAATCTGGGGCATCTCTTCCATGGCGGCACCAGCCATCGGTCCGACACTGAGTGGCTATCTGATCGAGTGGTTCAGCTGGAGGTTTCTCTTCATCGCTTGTGTTCCATTCGGGCTACTCGCCATTCTGCTCGTGTGGTTGCTCATTAAGGAACCGCCCAAAGGGAAGCCGATCAAATTCGATATCGTAGGCTTTGTTCTGGCAGCTACCTGTGCGGGAACCCTGCTATATGCCCTTTCCAGTGCGTCATCCGACGGTTGGACATCCTTCAAGATTGTCGGATTGTTCTTCATTTCCATCTGGTCATTGATATTCCTGATTGTCGTCGAGAGCGGCAAGGAGAATGCTGTAATTGATGTGTCCTTATTCAAAAATTATAGGTTTACCATCAGCGTCATTACGTCCAGCTTTGTCATGATGGGCATGTATGGGGGTACATTTCTGGCACCACTATTCTTGCAAAATATTCAGTCCGTATCTCCGATTGAGACAGGGATGATTCTTCTGCCGCAAGCTGTGGCGATGGCCATGGTCATGCCGATTGCCGGTAAGCTGCTGGATAAGGTCGGTATCGTTCCCATTGGTCTATTCGGTCTGACACTAACAAGTGTGATGACCTATCATCTGGTCTCATTGACACCGCAGACCTCACATACCTGGTTCGAGGTCGTGACCGTATTACGTGGGATTGGGATCGGCCTGTGCCTCATGCCGCTGTCGACCATCGGTATGAACGCCGTATCGAGTGATAAGGTGGGGAATGCATCTGCTGCATCCAATCTCATTCGGACCATTGCGGGCTCGATGGCTATTGCCATCCTGACCTTCCTGATGCAGAGTCGTACAGCGCTGCACACGCAGCATATTGCAGAGTCGATACCTGTGGAATCTGTTCAGGTTCTGCAGTCCACCTTGGGTAGCTCATGGACATCTACGGTATCAGGATTAATTTCGCTGGATGCGTATTCCCGAGGCATTGCAGATACATTTTTACTATCCTCCATTCCTTTGTTTTGTTCGATTCCGCTGATTCTATTGTTCATAGAACGACGGAAATCATCCAAGCGGGCAGCAGTGGAGACGCAGGCATTGAATAGTTGAAGTATATATAAGTAATTGATTCGGAGAGGGGAAGGGCTGTACAAATGAACAAATGGAGAACGACCGCAGCCGTGCTTTTGACGGGTACGATGATCTTGTCTGGCTGCTCGACAGGAAGTGAAGCAAGTCAAGAATTGAATGTGACCGTGAAGGTGAATCAGGCTCAGACAGGCATGCTGGGCAGCGGAGAAATCTATACAGGTAAGATTACTCCTGCCGAAGCTGTAAATATTACACCCAAAATATCTGGGAAGGTATCCTCCATCTCGGTAGATGTGGGAACTGTGGTGAAGAAGGGACAGGTACTGGTCAAGCTGGAGGACGAGGATCTTCGTAACAAGCTCAAAATTGAAGAAGCCAATGTCTCTGCAGCCGAGACTGCGATTATGTCTGCCAGAGATTCCCGCGAATCGGGTATGGTGTCGGCGAACTCCGGTGTAGTGAGTGCCAAAGGCGGGGTAATCTCCTCCCAGAACGCCATTGCGCAGGCAGAATCGGGAATCAACTCGGCAGAAGCAGCCGTGAATCAGGCTCGCACAGCCATTGCTACAGCCAATAATACGGTGAAGCAGTCCAAGGAGCAGCTCGACAAGGCTAAGAAAAATCTGAGTCGTACGGAAACACTGGTGGCTAGCTCATCAGCCACGCAGGTTCAGCTGGAGGAAGCTCATGCTGCGCTTACGAGTGCTCAGGCGACCTATGACAATGCTCTGAATACCCGATCCAATGCTGAAACGCAGCTTGCTACCGCACAAAAATCATTGGCGACGGCAAAGGTGGCCTACCAGAATGCCAAGAACAGCTATCAAAATGCAAATAGCGGGTATAGTAATGCAGCAAGCCAGCTGAAGGTAGCCCAGAGCACTGCTGGCATTGAAACAAGTCAGCAGAGACTGGAATTGGCAAAGGTGAATCTGGAGATTGCTCGCAATAATCTCGACAATGCAGCCATTGCTTCTCCGATCAGCGGTGTCATTCAGCGACGTAACATCGAGGTGGGTGAGATGGCTTCCCCATCTTCACCGCTGCTCGTCATCCATAATCTTGATTCCGTGAACCTCTTGATCTATGTACCGGCAGATCAAGTGAACACGATCCAGATGGACGATTTGTTGCAGGTTCGGGTACCTTCCTCCAAGGTAATGACTACAGGTAAAGTCAAGAGCATCGGCTCGGATGATGCGAATGGGAATGGTTTTCCCGTCCAGATCACCGTGTCTAATCCCGATGGCAAGCTCAAATCAGGTATGCTGGCAGATGTAAGCTTTATCGGCACAGATGCTCAGGAAGGTGTTATCGTGCCTACCAAAGCCGTGCAGCAGGAAAATGACAAGTCTTATGTATATGTAGCTGAACAAGGTCATGCTGTACGCAAGGAAGTATCCGTCGGCTCACAGTCCGGCTCACAGACCCTCATTACAAGTGGCTTGACAGATGGAGAAGAGATCATTGTGAATAATCTGGCTCTGCTCGATAATGATACAGCGATTACGATTGCACAATACTAAGCAGTAACATAGTTGTATACTTAAAAAAGTAACTTTTATAAAATAGCAACTATAGGGATTCAAATTATGCTTCTTGTAATCCAATTAACTGAAACTAACTCTTAGACAAAGACAAAGACAAAGACAAAGAGCCCAAATTCCATAATGGAATTTGGGCTCTTTGTATCGCATAACTGTTATTAGAATGTATCCAATCTCACACTCTTATCATCAGCGTCTCTAACATAACCAAACACTGTTTTTGTTGTGTACTCCCGCTTGAAATCATTCAGGAACGCTCTAGTGAAGTCTGATTTCTCAGTACTCCCCAGCTTGTTCCATTCAAATCGATTGACGTAAATGTTAGCAACTACTTCACTGCTATCCCCGTCCAAGGTTACTTCAGTAACACTCACACCTTTGTTACCATTAAAAGTGGCACGTAAATCGCGAGCAAGTGAAGAGAGATTTGTGTTAGAGTTAGTTGTCTCAGTAGTAATCGTCCCGCGACTATTTGTTTCGAACGTCAGCAGCTTGTTGGAGTTGCTGTCATCATACACTGTACCTGTGATGTTAGCTCTAGAATACTCTCTAATGATGTCATCAGCAATGTCTTGCAGGAAGCTCTTCTGCTTGCTGCTGGACAGATTGTTCCATCTAGCCTTGTCGACATCAATGTTCACTGTCACATTCCGATCGTTACCTTTCAGCGAAATTTCAGCATATGTTCGCTCGTAATCGCCATAATCGTCATTCAGGTCATCTTCCAGGTCACGAAGGCTTATAGAACTGGAGCTACTGTTGTTATTGTTTTTGTTTTTATTTACCTGCTCCTGCAGAGCAGCTTTATCTTTTTCCAATTGAGCGATCGTAGTGTCCTTGCTAGTCACTTCCGCTTTGGTGGTTGCGAGCTGCTGTGTCAGGTTATTGATCTGTTGGTTCAATGCAACAACAGTAGTGTTGTCTACAGGAACAGCATTGTCCTCGATCACGACACGCTTGTTGTTACCGTCCCAGGATACTTTCTTGTCCAGTGCAGTACCTGCTACACGAAGAGGTACATAAGTCGTGCCGTTAATCATAAACGGCTCAGTGCTAGCATCCGTAGATACTTCGTTACCGTTATATACGATTTTGATGTTGTTATAGACGGCTTGAATAGACTTTGTAGCTTGGGCAGCATACGTAGAAGGCAAGAAGAATGCTCCGGATACGGCCAACGCCGATACGGCAGTGATAATTACGGGTTTTTTAATAAATTTCATGCGTTTGTCTGCTCCTTTTCATCATAAAATCTGGGTCTTGCTTGACTCATTCGGACAGACGAAGTCCCCCTCCTGATGTCCTGAACCTAGCAATTGTTGGATTGCAATGCTAATACTAGAGTAACATTAATAGACTTGAATTCCAACAGCACCAAGGAAAATAGGTAAATTCCACCGTTCCTGTATGTTTAGACGCAGAAGCCCCCTGAATGGTTGCTAAATTCATTAATTTTTTTTCGTGAATAAGCCAAGCGAATATGTACAGACTGAATAATTGAGGTTGTTAATATCCATTTAATAACATATTCCGTCTGTTCGATTGTTGCAGGATATTAGGTAATATCAGCAATGAATGTACCTGCAGCAGAACCACCAACAGCGAAGTACCAACAGGAGAAGTGCTAACAACAGACATGCTGACAGCGCAGAAATGCCAAGCGGTCTCGCCGCTTGGCCCTCTGGACGATCATTCGACCGTCTATGTGTATGCCCAACAGAGATTCATAATGAGCTCATGCTGTGAATCTTGCTGTAATCTCTGTTTGAGCTCAGCTACAGAGCTGTACGGTTTATTTACCGTCTTTTATTTTGCCTGCAGCTTCCTGCAGATTGCCCTTGATCTTGTCTTTCTTACCCTCGGCCTGTAGGGAACGATTGTTGGTCGCATTGCCGATCTGATCCTTAATTTCTCCCTTAGCCTTATTGACAGCACCCTTTACTTTATCACTTGTTCCGTGGTTACTCATGTTTGTCATCTCCTTTGGAATGTGTAATGTGTAACGTGTGATGTGTGTAACCTATATATACCCGCTCAGTAGGATCACAAACATTTTGCTTTCTTGAACATGTTATGATAGTGACTATCATGTCTGCGTAAATACGCAATCCTACTGTGAAAGGAGTGTCACCTATGGCTCAAATTCTGCTGTTCATCTTCGGAATTCAAATTATATATGTCTCTGCCTACACCTTGCGGATGATTCTGACATTGAAGGGTCAAAAATATGTTGCTGCGCTTATTAGTACCTTCGAGGTCGTGGTGTATGTTCTGGGTCTGAATCTGGTACTGAACTATCTGGATCAGGTGACCAGTCTGATTGTCTATGCTCTGGGCTATGCCTTGGGCATTCTGATCGGTGCATGGATTGAGGAGAAAATCGCCCTTGGGTATGTCACGGTCAAGGTGATTAGCAATGAATTTGATGGCGGGATTGCCAATAAACTGCGGGACAAGGGCTACGGTGTAACGGCCTGGTTAGGCAGTGGCAGGGATGGGGATCGACTGGTCATGGAGATTCTGGCTAAGCGAAAAAATCAAAGCAGGCTGTACAAGTCCATTCTGGAGCTAGACCCGAAGGCCTTCGTCATTACTGTAGAGCCCAAACAATTCCATGGAGGCTTCTGGACCAAGTCTATCCGCAAATAGCGTCTGAGGCCGAGCACGGTCTTATAACGCTTTGAAAAAGCGAGTACTTGCTGGAAAATGCTCGTTCATCCTTGGGGTATGTACAGTAACACCAGCTGGTTGTCAGTCATATTTGCACACAAAATTGCATACAATGTGTATTATTTCCTGGACAAGGCGCATATTAATACCGGCACAGGGTGATTCATTCACAGGCGAAACGAGCACGTCTTGATTACGCTTAAAGAATAGGGGGAGTATCCATGTACCGACGTCATGTTCCTGAGCCTGTTCCCGAGGAGAATACCCAGATCTGGTCTTGTACCCAAGAGGCATGTAATGGATGGATGAGAGCAGATTATACATTCACAAGCCAGCCTGACTGCCCGTTCTGTTCCTCACAAATGGAGCCTGAGACGAGAATGCTGCCGATCCTGAACGCAGCTGGCGGCCAGTATTCAACCCACAGCTAGGATAGCGAATGCGGTTCGGAAGGTGACGGGCAGCAGCCCAGTTCCGAACTGAACTTACAGCAGACAACCCATGAGCACATTGCTCATGGGTTGTCTGGCGTGGAGTGATGGGTGCGAACAGAATCCCGATAGATAATATTGCCTTGTACCTGCACGCGTCCGAAGCGGCGGTTAGGATTGTCGATCTTCTTCAGTATGGACTGCACAGCAACACGAGCCATCTGTTCCATGTCCACCTCGACGGTAGTTAGCTTTGGATCGCAGAGCGTGGCATAGATATCGTTGTCGAAGCCAGTCACAGAGCAATCCTCCGGGATACGAATGCCCATCGAACTGAGCTTCTGTACCAGCAGATGAGCTACCTGATCACAATTACATACAAATGCTGTCGGTAGCTGCTCGGGCAGCTCCATATCGACAAAGCTTCCCCGCTCGTCCCGATCATTCACGATCAGATCCGGAAGGAGCGTCAGACGATGCTCCAACAACGATTTATAATAGCCCAGGAAACGGTCCTGAATGCTGCTTGTGGAATGCAGATTGCCAACATAGGCGATACGTCGGTGTCCCTGTTGAATCAGATAGTTAGTCAACTCGTAGGCCGCATAGAAGTTATCTGTCACGACAGAATCGATCTCGGCATGCTCGTCATAGAAATCCAGAAAAATCTTGGGCACGCTCATCGCCTGTACCATCTCGATATAGGCTTTGCTGACCTGTCCCAGCACAATGAATCCGTCGACCTTATTGTCGCTATACAGCTTGGGCAAGATCAGGGCCTGCTCATCCTCTTCATTGAGAATGTGCAGAATTCCGTAGTATCCCTGAGCCTCCAGGTGCTTGCTGATATGCTGGAAGACGCGGACGTAGAACGATTGTGTCGGACCTGTAAAGCGTTCAGGAATGATTACACCAACATGGTGAGTTAGTCCTTCCTTCATGGAACGGGCCGCCGCGTTATAGCGGTAGCCCATCTCTACGGCCAGGACCTTGATTCGCTCCTTTAGCTCCTCACTGACGCCTTCTTTGTCGTTCAATGCTTTTGAGACGGTCATACTGCTGACCCCGAGCCGGTCGGCGATGTCCCGCATGGTGATATTGTGTCTCAGCTTGGTCGCCTCCTCAGGCCAGTGTCATCTTGGTATTTACATCATACATCGTTACCTGCCATGAATAAAGGCATTCATAGCGGAAAATGGTCGTCTTAACGCGGGATACCCTCGCTCGTCAGTAGCGCTTCATTGCGTTCGATCAGCTGCCGGCGCTGGGCTGCACTACCAAGAGAACGCAGGGGATCCGCGGGCGTGTTGAAAGTATAGTCGACCAGCTTCTCAACTGTCGTCGTGACGACATGAATGCGGGTATCACTGGAAGCATAGTAGATGAACACTTCATCCCGCTCGTTGACGATGGCTCCGTTACAGAAGACTACATTCGATACGTCCCCTGTACGCTCGTCATCATATGGTGCCAGGAAATGTCCGCCTGGCTTGGCAATGACACGTGCAGGATCATGCAAGTCAGTGGCAAAGGTATAGAGCACATAACGCAGCCCAGCCGCCGTGTTCCGAACCCCATGAGCAATATGAATCCAGCCGCGCTCGCTCTTGATCGGGGCAGGGCCCTGCCCGTTCTTCATTTCGGATATGGTATGGTACAGTCGTTCATCCATCACGATCTCCTGCTCTATGACCGGATTCAGGATGTCCTGACATAATCCGAAGGCGATGCCGCCGCCAGAGCCTGTCGAGATGAAGCCGTCCTGAGGACGAGTGTAGAAGGCGTATTGTCCGTTCACGAATTCGGGGTGAAGCACTACGTTCCGCTGCTGTGGAGAGGGGGTCGACAGATTCGGAAGCCGCTCCCATTGCTTGAGATCCTTCGTACGGACAAGTGCTGCTTGGGCTACCGCGCTTGACGTGTCGAAGGGCTCTGCAGCAGGGTCCTTACGCTCCGAGCAATAGATGCCATAGATCCAGCCGTCCGCATGCTGTACAAGTCGCATATCATACATGTTCGTCTCTTCCGGATCGATGTCATCCCAGATGAGGGGGGCATCCATGAATCTGAAGCCGTCGACCCCGTTGTCGCTCACGGCGAGTGAGAAGATGGACTTGCGATCCAGTCCCTCTGTACGGACAACAAGCACATATTGTCCCTTGTAGTAGATGGCGCCAGGATTAAAGGCAGCATTGACACCCAGACGTTCCATAAAATGCGGGTTCGTCTCCCGATTCAGATCGAAGCGCCAGTGCAAGGGGACATGATGACGGGTCAGAACGGGGTATTGATAGCGGTTATAGACTCCGTTGTAGAATTCCGTGTTCACTGGATTACGGCGGCTCAGCAGCTCCTCTTGTCTGGCTTGACGAATTGCATATTGCTCGTGGATCATCGCGCACTCATCCTTTCTATAATTTCGATGCACATACGGCTGTTATGATAAGGACACTTCCAGGGCCCGGCAATCTCCAGGCTTGAAGGGGTCCCTGTTGCATCTATAGACCAGTACCACTCACCATGAGGACGTGGGTCAATGAGATGTCCTCTCGTGTATTGCCATAGTTCCTCCACCAGCCTGAGAAAATAGGAATCACCTGTACGCTCAAAGGCATTGAGAAAACCTACCATGCCCTCCGCCTGTACCCACCAGATCCGAGAAAGGTCACGTCTGCTGCCCTCCTGCTCATTGATCAGGGAGCCATCGCTCTGGATGGCACTCTCCGCTACCCTATAGGCCAAGGCGGCAACCATATCTGCATATATTGATTGCTCCAGTCCCAACGTCTTCAGCGTATCGTCGATCAGCCAGCTGGCTTCAATGTCATGCCCGAAGGAAGTCAGGTCCAGCAGAGGGTTCCACTGCTTGTCGAAGAACACACCAAGCCGGCGCTCCTCTGGGTCATAGATGCGTTCGTGCATTACAGTGAGCAGTTGCTCCAGTGCTTGGCGTACAGCGGGGTCAGGCCACACCCGGTAGAGATTGGTATAAGCCTCCAGTACGTGGATATGGGTATTCATGGTGATCTCGGCCATGACGCCATTCTCGCTGAGCATCTCGTTAGGCTGCTCTTGCCAGCCACGGTCAAATTCCTCACGATAGGCCTGATTTGTGGCGTCATATCCCTTGTTCTCTATGAGCTGGAAGAGCGCCTGTGCCTCCTGCAGAGCTGCCTTCGAGCCTGTGGCGCGAACATACTCACTTAGAGCATAGATCGCAAAGGCTTGAGCATAAATATGCTTGCGGGTATCCAATGGCAATCCGTCATAGCTGCTCATCCAGTAAATCCCTCCATATTCCCGGTCCAGCAAATGCTGTGTGAGATACAGATAAGCATGGTCTGCCAGCTCTCTGTGGGCTTGAAGGCCTGTCGTCCGATAGGCAGCGGAGAATGTCCACAACAGGCGTGATGTAGCGATGCCGCCCTTGGGAGCATCGTGATCTGTCTTCAGGTCCACGTGTACCTTCCCATAGAAGCCGCCATGACGTTCATCCTTAAGCCTAGACCAGAACGGCAATATATGCTGTGTCCATTCGCTACGAAGCTCGGCTGTCACATCTTGCAGCATGAAGCACCTCCTTGATTCGTATAGTTATCGTTAACTTTACAAGATTATAATAATTAGAGATTATTGAGGTGTCAATTCATTCTGTTTAAATAAAAATATATTTATTTATGCAGTAATAATTGACAAGTAAGCGTTACCATTTTAGAATCTAATCCGTAAGCTTAACGATAACTTCTATTATGGAGAGGGGTCAGAATAATGAAGTGTGTTCAACGAATCATGCCGTTTCTAGCCTTCTTGCTTGTCATCGGATTGCTGGCAGGCTGCTCGGGAAGCCAGGGAGCCGAACAGCCTGAGAGTACCGATCCTCAGGATATGAAGGGTGAGATTACGGTCATTACGCAGCGTACGGATATTGTAGATACGGTGTTCAAGGAATACGCCCAGAAATTCAATGAGCAATATCCGAACGTGAAGGTGAATTTTCAAGCACTCGCAGACTATGAAGGACAGATCAAGATTCGGATGAGTACCGATGATTATGGAGATGTCCTCCTTATTCCTACCAGCATTCCGATTGCTGACATCCCTGATTTCTTCGAGCCCCTTGGCTCATACGATGAAATGAAATCAAAGTATACAGGTATCGAGGAGCGAATGGTGGAGAACAAGGTGTATGGTATTCCGATTGCGATGACCTACTCGGGAGTGATCTATAACAAGAAAGTATTCGAGAACGCGGGAATTACGGAGCTGCCACAGAAGTTCGAGCAATTCCAAGCCGCACTGCAGCAGGTCAAGGATCGGACAGAGGCTGTACCTTTGTTTACGAATTATGCATCCGGCTGGGCGCTGACCCAATGGGAGGCTGATCTTACCACGGTTGCCGGCGATCCGGCCTATGTGAATGTTACGCAGCCGAACAGCGATGATAATTTTGTGCCTGGCCAACCGCATTACCAGCTGTATAAGGTCATGTATGACACCGCCAAGGCTGGTCTCATCGAACGAGATCCCATGACTACCGACTGGGAGCAATCCAAGGCTGACATGGCTCAGGGCAAGATCGCTGCGATGATTCTGGGCTCCTGGGCGATTGACCAGATCAAAGGCCTGGCGGATAACCCGGACGACATTGGATTCATGCCGTTCCCTACAGATGCCCCTGAGGTCATCGTGCCATTGGCAGCTGATTATAATCTGGGCGTGAACGTCAATAGCAAGAACAAGGCAGCAGCCAAGGCGTGGGTAGAATGGTTCACGAACGAATCGAACTATGCGACAGAGCAAGCGGGCAGTGTCAGTCCCGTAGTGGGCTCAGAGCTGCCAGCCATTCTGGAGGAGTACGGCAAGACCGGGGTGAAGTTCGAGATGATCACGCCTGCCGATGAAGGACAGGAAGGGCTGGTAGACCAGATTGATAAGGAAGCAGAGATTGGTCTGTGGCAGCCTGATTTCAAGAAGCTTATTATTGAAGCCGCGATCGGCAATCGCAGCGAGTCATTCGACGATATCATGAAGAAGCTGAATGACGATTGGGTGAAGGCACGGGCTAAAGTGATGGCCCAGTAGCATTCAGAGGCTGATTTTAAGAAAGGGCCTTGGAGGTGTGTCATGTTCAAATTTTCTGAATTAAGCTACTCGGCCCAGAGAAGGTTCATTATTGTGTTGTTCTCCCTGGTGCCCATAGCCTTGCTGTTAACCTTTGCCTATCTTCCGGTGTTCAATATGTTCAAATACAGCTTCACCGATTGGAATGGCTTGCGCAAATCCATGAATTTCGTGGGCCTGGACAATTACAAGACCATCTTCACAGACCCGGATTACTTCGTTGTATTCAAGGTCAGTCTGTATTATTTCGTAGCTACCTTCATACAGATGGGCCTGGCACTCTACTTTGCCACCATACTCACCTTCAGGACGCGTCTCAAAAATTTCTTCAAAGGCGTATTGTTCTTCCCTTATCTGATGAACGGAGTAGCCATCGGCTTCATCTTCCTCTTCTTCTTCAAGCCAGATGGCACGCTGGATACCTTCCTGCAAGCCGTCGGATTAGGGCAGTATGTACAGCTGTGGCTGGGCAATCCGGATATTATCAATATCTCGCTGGCAGGTACCTCGGTGTGGCGGTATATGGGATTTAATTTCATCATCTTCCTGGGTGCGATCTCCTCGATCTCTAGTGATATCTATGAGGCCTCGGATATTGATGGAGCGAATCGCTGGCATCAGTTCGTGCATATCATTCTGCCCAGCATCAAGCGAATTCTCCAGCTGAATCTGATTCTGGCCATCAGTGGGGCCATCAGTGCCTTTGATATTCCGTACATCATGACGGGAGGTTCCAACGGTAGCAAGACCTTCGTCATTCAGACCGTCGATGTGGCCTTCAAATATGATAAATTCGGGCTGGCCTCAGCCATGGCGGTCGTGCTGCTGTTGATCGTCATCGTCGTCACCTTAATCCAGCGGCTGGCGATCAAGGAGGAGGGATAGAGATGCATAGGCTGAAATACGGGCTTGGGGCTGTGCTCAAATATACTTCATTGCTGCTGGGCGTTTTTGTAGCGATTCTGCCGATCCTCGTTGTGTTCTTTGCGTCGCTCAAGACAAAGGAGGAGTATGCATCCACAGGATTGCTGACACCTCCGTCGAATTGGCTGAACCTGAGCAATTACAGTCAGGCCTTTCTGGAAGGAAACATGATGACAGGCTTCATCAATACGACGTTCATTCTGCTGATCTCGATTCTGGGAGCTACCCTGACCGGTTCGATGATTGCCTATGTGCTGAACCGGTTCAAATTTCGTGGCAGTAAGGTGCTCGTAGGTGCCTTCCTGCTGGCCACGCTCATTCCGGGCGTCACCACACAGGTTGCTACCTTCCAGATCATCAAGGGTCTGGGCCTGTTCAATACGCACTGGGCTGCGATTCTCCTGTACTTAGGGACAGACATTATCGCTGTCTATATTTTTCTGCAATTCCTGGACTCCATAGCGGTCGCACTGGATGAATCGGCAATGCTCGATGGCGCCTCCTACTTCACGATTTATTGGAAAATTATCCTGCCGCTACTGAAGCCAGCTATCGTAACGGTCATTATCGTCAAGGGAGTCAATATTTACAATGATTTCTATACGCCATTCCTGTATATGCCGGGATCGGATCTACAGGTGATCTCCACCGCCTTGTTCAAGTTCAAGGGCCCGTACGGCTCACAATGGGAGGTCATAAGCGCAGGCGTTATTATCGCCATCATACCGACATTGATTGCCTTCCTCGCGCTGCAAAAATACATCTACAACGGATTCTCGCAGGGCTCTGTGAAGTGATGAAGCTATGTAAGTTCAACTTAGGAATGGAAAGGAGTAGATAAGCATGATTAACCAGAGCAAGACGGTCCATATTCTAGGGGAGGCGTTGCCCCACATGCCATGGCAGGACAGACCCGAGTCATATCCAGGTCCGGTATGGAGGCACCGGGATAATCCCGTAATTAAGCGCAATCCAGCGCCCGGCATCGCCCGTATATTCAACAGTGCTGTTATGGCATACGAAGGGCGATTTGTAGGTGTCTTTCGCGCAGAGACGGTGAACGGACGTCCGCATCTCCATTTGGGGTGGAGCGATGATGGCCTGAACTGGAGTATTAATGAAGAGCGCATTGAGTTCGTGGACGAGGATGGACGCCCCTATCAGCCGAATTATGCCTACGATCCACGGCTCGTGAAGGTGGAGGATTCGTACTATATTATCTGGTGCACGGATTTCTATGGAGCTGCGATCGGACTGGCGCGTACGGATGACTTCAACAGCTTTGTTCGGCTGGAGAATCCGTTTCTGCCTTTCAACCGCAATGGCGTGCTATTCCCGAAGAAGATCAACGGCAACTATGTTATGCTGTCCCGTCCAAGTG
This sequence comes from Paenibacillus sp. FSL K6-1230, assembly GCF_038002385.1. NCBI lineage: Bacteria > Bacillati > Bacillota > Bacilli > Caryophanales > Paenibacillaceae > Paenibacillus > Paenibacillus sp. FSL K6-1230. The sequence continues at coordinate 5,969,360 of NZ_JBBOCK010000001.1, read as the reverse complement.
ATAGCGGACATACGCCGTTCGGAGATGTCTTCCTTAGCGAAAGCCCGGATCTCGTCTACTGGGGCAAGCATCGGCATGTCATGAGCAAAGGAGGGCAGGGCTGGTGGCAAGCGGTCAAAATTGGTGGTGGTCCTGCACCGATCGAGACGTCGGAGGGCTGGCTCATGTTCTATCATGGAGTCACGGGTACCTGCAATGGCTTCGTGTACAGCATGGGAGCTGTCATTCTGGATCACGATGAGCCCTCCCGGGTCAAATACCGCTCAGCCAATTACGTGCTTACGCCTGAGGAGTGGTATGAGGAGCGGGGCTTCGTGGATAATGTGGTCTTCCCCTGTGCGACACTACACGATGCCAAGACAGGCCGAATCGCCATCTATTATGGAGCGGCTGACACCTATGTCGGCGTGGCCTACACAACTGTCTCCGATATCGTTGAGTATGTGAAGGCTACGGATGAGGTCGTCTCGGACGATCATGAGCTGGGCAGAATGTAGCGTGGTTAATAGGGGTGTAATGTAGCATGACTGAGAGGGGAGTAATGCAATATGCACACTGATTTGCCGCTTGAGGAATTGAAGCAGTATATGGGCAGCAGCCCACGGCCAGCTGACTTTGATGACTATTGGGAGCGGGCCTTGCATGAGCTGGAGCAGCAATCCATGGAGTATGAGCTCGTTCCGGCCGCATTCTCTTCTCCGCTGGCGGATTGCTATCATCTGTACTTCACAGGTGTAGGAGGAGCGAGAGTCCATGCAAAGCTTGTACGTCCCAAAAGCGTCAGCGAGGACGCAGCAGGGCCAGCCCTGGCGATGTTCCACGGATATGCCTGTGACAGTGGGGATTGGTTCGATAAGATCTCTTATGCTGCGCATGGCATAATGGTGCTGGCGCTGGACTGTCGGGGACAAGGAGGGTTATCCGAGGATAACCTGATGGTGAAGGGCTCGACGGTCCGGGGTCATATTATTCGGGGGATCGATGATCCAGACCCGGATCGACTGTATTACCGCAACGTATTTCTGGACACGGTGCAGATCGTTCGCATTCTGATGAGCATGCCGGGGGTAGATCCGGATCGGATCGGAGCCTATGGTTGCTCGCAGGGAGGTGCTCTGGCCACAGCCTGTGCGGCGCTTGAACCAAGGGTGAAGGCAGCGGTGCCTGTGTATCCTTTCCTGGCTGATTACAGGCGTGCTTGGTCATTGGAGCCTACTACCTCAGCCTACGAGGAGTTGGTCTATTATTTCCGGTTCTTCGATCCTCATCATGAGCGGGAGGAAGCCGTATTCAACAAGCTAGGCTACATTGATATTCAGCATCTAGCGAGTCGAATCAAGGGGCGAGTTCTGTTCGTAACGGGGCTGGTAGATACGATCTGTCCACCCTCCACACAATTTGCCGTCTACAATCGTATTCAAGGGGAGAAGGAGCTACTGGTGTATCATGAATATGGTCATGAGCATCTGCCCTACCTGTCGGACCGTGTGCTGGAGTTTCTTTTGAGACAGTAGGTTCAAGCAGTAGGTGCTACTAGGTGCTACTGTTGATGAAGGATGAAGTAAGTCAGACCTAAGCTCGTAGCTCTGTCATTATGATACAATGGGGCATATGGCATTGGAGGCATGCTCCTCCGCTCAGAAGAAGGTAGGGCTACAGGTGATTCCCAAGTCCGTTCTGCTGAGCTTATATTACTTAATTATTGGATTACACTCATGGAGCAGCCTGGAACGGTGACAACCGGTTTTGGGGTAGCTCCATTATTTTTTTCGTCGAACGACTGGGAATATGCATGGCAGGGGAGGGGCTGCGGTTGAAGGATAAGGTGCTGGAGAAGAAGCACGAGCGTCTGGTGCGGATAACAAGCCTGACACGGATATGATTGGAATCAAGGAGGGGGGATGACAAGTGAGCCTCATGGACGTCTTGAAGGATGGCAGTATAGTAGAAGTAGATGTTACGAAAGTGGCAGGAATGGTCGATCAGGAGTGGGCCCAAAAAGGCCTGTATACCGAGGAATCGCGGCTTCGCCCCTTAAGCAGTGAAGAGTTAACGGAGATGATATCCGTTCTACAGGGGATGACGGGCTTTGAAGAGCTGCTCCCGCTATGGACGAACGATCATTCTGATTACATAGGAGTCTATGCGAGTGGGATTTTGCGGGGCAAGGTGTGCCATATTAGTCATGAAGAGACAGATCTATCACCAGGCTTTCGCAGTGTGGAGACCTTTCTTACTGCCATTCAGCAGTATCCCGAACAGGATTGGGAAGAATTGACCAAGGATTATCCCACGGGCCAAGAGCTGAGCCAACAAGAGGAAGTGGAGGATATTCAGTGCCTGAGCGGGCTACTCCTGCAGATTGAGCGGGAAGAGACAGATGAGGAGGAGCGGTGTATGCTACTCTACTCTGTCATGGCTCTGACTCCGATCTCCCGATTGGATTCGTTGCTTCCGTATTTGGACGATGAGGATATGTATGTGCAGGAGCGAGCATGTGATGTACTGGGTCATCATCGTTATGAACCGGCCAAGGAGAAGCTTGAAGTAGTGGCGAAGCAGGGGACGCATAACGGCAAGTCTGCAGCCGCTAGGGCATTGTCACGTATTCGACAGCAGGAGTGGCGGGGCAGGCAAACTTAGATTCATCCGTAGGCTCTTCAGCGAGAGAAACTGGAGTGCTCACCCGTAGAGCTTGATTTCTACAATGATCATTATAATTCAGTCAAATAATCAAGCTTTAACGGCGATTGTAAGATCCAGCGATCGTAAGACCCTCCAAGCCCGTAGCAGTGCTTGCGAAGGACAGATGTTGAGCCTTGTTTTTGATGTTGCTGCGGTGTGGCAGAATATTAGATTGTTCGGGTATAGAAAATGTGTTATATTGAACAGTAATTATGAAGAAGGAGGTGAGGTAGGTGAATCACGAGATGGCGAATAACCGTATTAGCCAGCTGCCTATGGCTATGGCTGGCATCGTTCATGCTTTTCCATACAACGGGAGAAGTCTGTCCATTTTTAACTATACGGTTATGAACTATCGCGAGAAGACGCCTACCTTAACTCGATCGGCTGTCGCAGATATTCTGTAATGGAATGCTGTGGACCATGTGAAAGAGTCGCGGGCTTAGCTCCTGCGGCTCTTTTTCGTGTTGTGTTGCGCTGCAAAGGGCACGGAGAGTAGGGTCTATCGCTTAATACACAAGCCTTAGGGGGACCTTATTATGCATATTGTTAGCGGACAACAACTCATCGCCTATCACGGGGCGAATCTGATATTGAACGGAGTTACTTTTGAAATTCATGAGGGAGAGAAGGTCGGTCTGATCGGTCGCAACGGGAGTGGCAAGACGACCTTGCTGCGCTTGATTGCCAGATTGGGCAAGCCGGATGCGGGCCAGCTCATTCTCAAGAAGGATAGTCGTGTCGGCTATTTACCGCAGATTCCAGTGGAGTATGACGCTCTTACAGTCTATGAGACGCTGGCCTACGAATACCGGCAGTTAATGGAATGCAAAGCGAATATGACGCTACTGGAGCAAGACATGTCCAATCCCGTCATTGCAGAGGATGCTGAACGTCTGGAGCAGCTGTTGAAATCCTATGCGAGCATGCAGGAGCAATTTGAGCACGGTGGCGGCTATGAGATGGATGCACATATTCAGTCGGTGGCGGATGGTCTGCGTATTCCTGTAGCGATGTATGATAGGCCATTCAGCTCCTTGTCTGGCGGGGAGAAGACACGAATTGTGCTCGCATCCCAGCTCATAGGCCGTCCTGACCTGCTGCTGCTGGATGAACCGACGAACCATCTGGATCTGAAGGGCATTGAATGGCTTGAGCAATTTTTGCGCAGCTACACCGGGGCTGTCCTTGTCGTGTCGCATGATCGGTATTTTCTGGATAGGGTAGCAGGTAAAATGCTGGAGCTGGAGGATGGCGAGGCTCACACGTATCTAAGTAATTATAGTGGGTATGTGAGGGAAAAGGAGGAGCGTCTGCTCATCCAGTTCGCCGATTATCAGGAACAGCAGAAGCAGATCAAGAAGATGAAGGAGGCCATCAAGCGCTTCGAAGAGTGGGGGCGCATCGGGGATAATGAGAAATTCTTCAAGAAAGCGGCTTCGATTCGCAAAGCTCTGGAGCGGATGGACAGAATCAAACGCCCTGTACTGGAGCGCCAGAGTGCAGAGTTCGAGCTGAATCCACAGGAACGCTCGGGACGGAGAGTCCTGCAATTTGAAGGAATCGTCAAAGCATACGGAGGCAGGCAGATCCTGCAGGGGGTCGAGGGTGGTCTGGAATTCGGTGATAAGATTGCGTTGCTGGGGGATAATGGATCGGGAAAATCAACCCTACTGCGTATCCTGCTTGGTGAAGAGTCCCCGGACGCCGGCGATGTGACATGGGGGTCTCGTGTGGAATACGGTTACCTTGCGCAGCAGGAGACGCGTGGGGAGGCAACCGGTACTGTCCTGTCCTACTTCCGGCAAGAGGTCGGTGTAGAGGAGGGGGAAGCACGCCATATTCTGGCCGCATACATGTTCTATGGTGCGGACGTCTTCCGTTCCGTGAGCACGCTATCTGGCGGAGAATGGAGCCGTCTACGTCTTGCTCTGCTCGTTATGCAGAAGCCCAATTTGTTACTGCTGGATGAGCCAACGAATCACCTGGATATTGATTCCCGCGAGGCTCTGGAGGAAGCACTGGAGTCCTATGGCGGAACTGTGCTAGCCATTTCTCATGACCGATACTTCGTCAATAAGCTGGCTGGTCGTGTGTGGGAGCTGGAGCAAGGACAGATTACGTTCTATCTCGGTAATTTTGACGACTTCCGTGCCAAGAAGCAGGAGCTACAGCGGCTGGAAGCCACCAGCAATGACGCTGCTGCGCTAATGTTGAGGTCAGGAGCTGGATTACCCTCGGCGGGCGCGTCCTTATCCAAAGCGTCCTCCTCCAAAGCATCCCCCAGCGCTTCATCAGCAGCCACTGCTGGTGCTTCATCCAGCAAAGCGAGGAGTAATGCCACAGGGAAAAGGGAGAAGAAGGCAGATTCAACAAAGGCCGTCGTGTCTCGCGAGCAACTGGAGCAGCGGATTGCTGATCTGGAGCAAGCTTTGCACACAGCTGATACGGAGCTGGAAGTGTTGGCTTCAGGTGCGGAGACGGGCGGACCATCAGGTGCCAGTGCTGAGGGCAAAAGTCTTCAGCAGCTGTGGGAGGACCGTGAGCGTCTGCAGGAGGAGCTTGACCGTGTCTTGGAGGCGTGGGTAGAGCTGTAAGAACAGTAAGCTTAGCAGCGGGCGCCAGGGCTCTCCGCTTGCAGCGGCTCTATACTGACATTTGATATAGTTAAGGTAACTAAGGGCTCTGGAACAGTGTTGCCAGGGCAGAACGGCACTTGGAGGAAGGAATTGACTTGCAAAGCCTACCTCCAAGTGCTTCAATAAGTAAAGCTTTGAGTTAACGAGGAGGATTACATATGGCAGACCAACGTAAAGTCATTATTGACACGGACACCGCTGGCGATGATACGATTGCCATTCTGACGGCACTGCATTATTTTCAGGTAGAGGGCATTACGATTACGGGCGGGAACGTACAGTTTGACCAGGAGGTTGAGAATGCACTGTATACGGTGCAGGTTGCCGGTCATGGTGGCAAGGTTCCTGTGTACAAGGGTTATGAGCGTCCGCTTCTGGCCTATGGTAAGGCGCAGCATCGCACGGTAGAGGATGTACACGGCGATGACGGCATGGGCGGGGCACATTTTCCCAAGGCTGTGCAGCGTCCAGAGAGTGGACATGCTGTAGATTTTATAATCGACAAGATCCATGCTCATCCGGGAGAAATCTCACTGCTGGCTATTGCACCACTGACCAACATTGCTGCGGCTATCCAGAAGGACCCTACCATTATTCCCGAGATTGCTCACTTGTACATCATGGGCGGTACGAACAATGCACTGGGCAATATTACCCCGGCTGCAGAGTATAACTTCTACGTAGATCCTGAGGCGGCCAAAATTGTCCTGCATTCAGGCATTCCGATCACGATGGTGGGTTGGGAGATGTGTACGCAGTATTCCGTCATGGACGATGATGATCATGCCGAGATTGCGGCGCTGGGCAGTGCGGGTAGTGAATTCTTCATAGCGATCAACAAAGTGGTTATGCAGTTCAACAAATCCGTGCACAAGCTGAATGGAACGACGCATCCCGACACATTGCTGATGGCTGTAGCTGCAGACGAGTCCGCTATGACCAAGTCAGGTCATTACTACGTGGATGTAGAGGCTGCAGGCGAGCTGACGCGCGGCTATAGTGTCGTGGACATTAATGGACGTTTTGGCAAAGAACCAAACGTGCGCGTCTGCGAGGCGATCGACCGACCGAAATTCAAATCCATGCTGCTGGATGTTCTCACGGCTATAAAATAACAAGAGCCCAACCGATTTCGGAGATACGCCTCAGGGTGCACTTCTGGAAGGGTTGGGTTTTTCTTTTGACCTGTTCTCTTTTGGCTTTCGGCTTTATAGCTATGGTACATTAGTTAGGAAGCGTTACCGTCTGTCCAGATAGGCGTACAGCGGAATAGATTGCTACAGGCAGGAGGAACAACAGATGCTGTTTTATATCATAGCGCTCCTAGTCACTCTGGTTGATCAGGGGACAAAAATAGCCGTGCGGCTGTATATGGAGGTCGGTCAGGTCATACCGCTTGGCGATTCGGGTATGCAGCTCCATCATTACGAGAATAGCGGGATGGCAGGTGGCTTGCTCCAAGGCTACGCACGTCTCTTCGGAGTGATTGCTGTGCTGTTCATTGGTGGTGTGCTCTACTATAGGCGAAAAGGAGAGATTCGCGGCTTCCTTATGGAGTCAGGAGCAGGCTTCATGGTCGGCGGAGCCTTGGGCAATGCGATTGATCGTTTTATGTTCGCCAAGGTTACTGACTTTCTCGTATTTCCATCCGGGCGCGGGATTCTCAATCTGGCCGATGTGGCGATCAACATAGGCGTGGTACTAATCATATTAGGGATGCTCAAGCATGCCTTCCAGAGCTACCGTGAGAAGCGTCTACGAAATATGCTCCCCAAAGCATAAGAACGGAATAACAGCGAATGAGCTTATTCTCAGAGCTCTTTTCATAAAAAGAAAAACTAATACATATGGAATACAGGATCATTCCAGTCCTGAATTACCTGCTCGTGTGGGTTATTCATGCAACGGGTGCTCCTTTTTTTATTGTGCAGATTCAATCTTTTTGGACACTAGCTCCGTCTAACTTAGGATTCATAACGATGCTCATATTCTAGGAAAAAGGATTGCCAGATCGTAGGATCAACAGGTTCTAGGGCCGGCAGGAGACTGGTAGAACTGGTAGGGGCTGTGCTTATGTATCCGGCGCTATAATCATGACTTTTAATTTCCGAAGCCTACATTATATATAGAAAGGGGGCGGCGAGGATGGGGGAGCTTGTAAGTGGAGACGACACAAGGGACAGTGCAGTGATGGATGAGGAAGCCTTTTTCGAACGCCTCTATGCGGAGCGTCACAAGATGTATGCCATAGCTCTAAGTTATCTGCGGAAGGAAAATGATGCTCTTGAGGTCGTGCAGGAGGCATCCTGCCGGGCCTGGATGAAGCGAGACAAACTAAGAGATGAGCAATTCTTCAGCTCCTGGATTATTCGTATTACCTTGAACTGCTGTGTGGACGAGCTTCGACGCAGGAGGCGTATGCTTCCGGTAGATAACATAGACGAAGGGACTGCGCAGGAGATGAGGAGCAATGACCGAATTGACCTGGAGCGTGCGCTAGAGCACATGAAGCCCAAATATCGACATGTCGTGACGCTGAAATATTATCAGGATCTGACGATTGCCCAGATTGCCCAGGTGCTCAGGAAGCCCGAGGGGACCGTGAAGACCTGGCTGCGAACCGCGCTGAAGCAGCTGCGGGACCATCTGTGAGGATACAAGGGAGGAGTGATGAGTATGTCAGAGCATGAGGAGCGTCTGCTTCGTCAGCGTGCTGGTGAGATCAAGAGGCAGGCAGAGAGTCTGCAAGAAGAGAGGTTGTATGCAGCTATGCGAAATGGAATTAAGCAGGGGCGCCAGCGTGAGCGGAAACGGGGCTATACACAGGGGATACTCGGGGCCGTGGCAGTCGCTGCTGTAGTATTGCTGGTATTCTCCATGGGAGGGGCTCTGCAGGATAGCAAGGTCAACGATAACATTGTCAAAGGCTCGGTTCAAAGTGACAGCACCAGCGTGTGGGATGACTACCAGATTTACCGTCAGGATGATACTCGTCTGAATCCCACTCTAGCAAGCGCGCTGGAGCAGAACCTGGTGCAGCCCGTTCGTCAGCGTGCAGTGAATGGGGACTACACCTTGGATGTGGCTGGAGCTGTGACGGATGGTCGTCAGGTATTTGTACTATTCAGTGTGCAGAATCGTTCAGATACGGAAATGATGATTAGTGATTTCTCGCTTCAATTCGGTGATGTGAAGAACAGCTACCCGTACCGTGGGGCTTCACTGGACTTTGTGGGCAGGGGGGATAACCGCATACTTCCGGGAGATTCGGTGGATTTTATTTTTGCCAATAAGCTATCACCTGATATGTCTTATGATAGGAATGCCAAGCTGGATATAACATTATCGCCCACATATGGAGATAATGCTTCTACCCAAACGAATCAGAGTACAAGAAAGCTCGGGCTGGAGGTGGCCTTTGAGCTAGACGCGGATATGCTCAAGGAGCGAGAGTATGCAGTGACCTTTGATTGGACCCTAACGGTCGATGGACAGCAGATTACGGTGAAGCAGGTACAATATACACCGCTGGCTTCGTATGTAGATGTGGAGTTTGACCCATTGAATTCTAAGCATATTTTCCAGCTGCTGAATCCGGTGCTGGTGAATCAAGGCGGGGCAGGCGAGGAGAAGATATTTTATCCAACCTATATCACGTCTAATAATTCCGAGGTATATACCGATGGTTCGGCTGTCACGTTGGTCTTCAACAAGAGCCGCTATAGTCAGCCCGAATCGGCATCCTTACGCATGGCTGGCATTGTCGCTGTAGAGAAGGAGCGCATGAAGATCGTAGTTGATCTGAATAAGGAGCAGCTGCTCGCTGCGCCTGGTGAAGATCTTGAGTTGGTACAGCCAACAGCAGAGACGGGCTGGGAGGAAGGCCAGCTTCTGTTCCGCCAGCGTCAGAAAGATCCTTATGGGAGTGGCTTCGGGATGTGGCTAGGGAGCAGCTTTACCGACGCACAGGGACAAGTGCATGAACGGGCCTCCAAGACAGCAGAAGGAGGTAGTTTTGGCGGATACATGTCCTCCTCGGATGGGAACAATGTCGATGAGAAAAGCTACTTTTTTGGGCCGGAAGCGAAGGATTACCCACAGCCGCTAACGATACCGGTAGAACGCTATTGGAAGCCGATTCTGGATGCACAAGTTGTTCAGCTGTTTTCTGCTTTGGAGTAATAAGCTAGAATGAGTATACGCTACATCCCATGATATACGTGGCTAGCGAGCATAGGGGTCTGTGAGTGCAGATAGATTCAGCAATTCAACTCCAATGAACATAAGACAGGCCCGCACAGCTGGTATGAACCAGTCGTGCGGGCCTGTTCTGAGCTAGACATCCCATGCCTTTGTCATCAAGCCTTCGGGATTGACAGTGGCTTATTTCAAAATGCTCTCGGCAAGCTCGATCAGCTCTGCCTTAGTAATCTTTCTAGTGGCCTCTATATAGTAGCTAATATGATACTCGCTATTCGGGACATCATAGATGAATTGAATGGATCTGTTTTTGCTGCGTTCATCAGCTTCCTTATACAGTACATCCACACCGTGTATCTTCATTCTTTCCTTGGGAGCTACATGCTCCTTATTTAAATGGATTGTTAGTTTATCCTTTTTCTTCCATGGTTGTATCACGATCTGACCATCTGCACTCTTGTAGCTAATATACATGTTCCAGTTATCCTTGAGCGTCTCAAGAGGGGCCATGGCATACCCAACATCGGATTCCAAAGCTTGCCGCTTGAGTTTCTCTGTCAGTGCGGTCTCAGCTTCGGCTGTCAGTGGCTTCGGGGAGCGATAGCTCAGATTAGTGCGATCAAAGGAATACACCTGCCTGCTTGTACGGATGCTGCTCGTGAGCTTGATCCCCTGATTCTTCAGCTCCTCTGTCAGTGCATCTGCATCCTCGAAGTACAGGCTTGGGCCAGTGACCAGGTTCAGCATTTGGTGGGGATTGTTCGCGGTAATGTATAGAGCCGCAGATTCACCGGGCTTCAGCAGCTTATAGCTAAGTTGAGTAGCCTCACGATTACGCAATTCGTCTTGAGGATTCTTCTCCTCCAGAATGGATGGCTCGGAGATCCTTTCCTCATAGACGGTCACACCCTTGCTGTTGGTCAGCGAGTAGAGATGCACGGCAGCGAAGGCTGTAGAAATGCTGAGCAGCATGCAGGCTACTATAATCACACTAACCTTGTATTTCAGGTAGCGTCGCCCGAAGCCTCGCCGCTTTGGTAGTTCATCTTGCAGCTTTTTCATTACAGGCCCGGACAGGTCTGCATGGGGCGGCTCTGCTCTATGAAATAGTTCTCGAAGATCCTGATCGTTGCTTGGTTTCATTGTGGCTCGCTCCCTTCACTGGATAATAGTGCTTGCGGAATTTGCCGACCGTTCGTTCATACTTCTTGCGCAGATAAGCATTGCTTCGCTGGAGAATCGTGCTGATCTCCTCATAGGTCTTGTCCTCTACACATCGCAAAATGAGCAGGCTGCGTTCCTCCGCCGACAGTCTATGCATGGCCTGAAGCACCTGTTCATCAAAATAAATGTCCTCGATTCGCTGGTCTATCGGGCTATAATCTCTGGTGGAATGATATAGAAATGGCAGGTACTTCACGAGCTTGCGTTTGCGCAGAGCATCAATGCACTGATTGTATGCAATGGTATACAGCCAGGCCTCGAATGATTTCTCCGGGTCATACCTACCCATATGTCGAAAGGCCTTGAGGAAGACCTCCTGTCCGCAGTCCTCGGCCTCGGCATAGTTATTCAGCATATGATAACAGTAGAGAAAGATTGGTCTCTGATATTTATGCATGATCCTCTCGAACTGTGTGGTATCGCCGTTCAGGATATCGCTTATGATCTGGCGAAGATCCGTGTCATCCAAGTCTCCACCCCTTTCTTAAGTGTTTTACGAAGGAGACACCTCGAAATGTGCCAGCATCCTACTTCAAATACGATTCAGCCAGCTTGATCAGCTCCTGCTTGCTTAGCTTGCTGCCGATGTCTTCAATATGGTACCGGATATGAAACTCGCTGTCAGGGATGCTGTGCACGAATGTAATGCCTTGACCTGAAGACTTGAAATCCTGAGTCTCGGATTCACTGTAAGACGAATAGAGCATTTCCGTCCCGCCGGCCTTGATCAGCTCCCGCTGGACTCCAGTCTTAACGGAAGGCCTATAGAGCGTCATTTTTTCATTGGATTTGGAAACCTGAATCAGCAACTCGCTGCTTCCATTCTTATACGTGCTGAATAGGTTCCAGTGCTTGCCGGTCAGCTTGAGCTTTTGCATGGCATAGCCTTTGCCAGACTGTGCGGCCTGCTGCTCCAGTTGATCGGTCAGCTTGGCTCGCTCGGTATCCGACAGAGTTGGATGATAGGTTACGCTAGCGCTGTCAAATTTGTATTTCTGCTGAATGCTATCCATAATTTTAATCGATTGTCCCTTTAGCTGCTCACGCAGCTTGGTTGCTTTCTTGAAGCTCATCGAGGTTCGCTCCATGTTGGTCATGCGCTCTGGATTATTCTCGGCAATATAGAATAGGGCGGCTTCCCCTTCCTTCAGCAGCTCGTTAGCCAGACTATGGCTCTTTGAGGAGCGAAGCACATCCTCACGAGAGTATGGCTTCATAGAGGCATCGTAGGGCTTCTCCTCATAGACAACCTCCCCCTTGCTGTTGGTTAACTTAAAGACCTGATCGCTGGGGGTACCCCCGGCAAAGGCTGTGGCTGGAATGAGCAGCATAGCTGCTGTCAAAGCAATTAGACTGCTCTTGTATATCATGTTCCGTTTCGTGTTCATTTTCATGTTCGCGTTCTGTTTCTGTTTCATGTGGAATTCTCTCCTTTGAATTGCTGTATTCATAAGGTACTACGTACAAGATGTGCCAGAATGTGACAGTCGCTGATCTTTTTATGAGAGAATTACGCGGATGGGGCTGGAGGAGGCTAAGTGGATGTAGTCGCTGCCGAGTATGCTACAATAAATAGACAGGTGTAGGGTGAAGGAGAGAGGCAACATGCCAGATCAAGTCGGAATGCGTGAGATGACCATACTGAAGACCATTGCAGAGACGCTGAACAGCTCCAATGATCTGTCAGGCATGCTCGATACGGTGATGGAGAAGCTGCTGGAGCTGACTGGTCTTGCGGCAGGGTGGATCTTCTTCAGTGACGGGAAGCCAGAGTATAGCTGTGCTATTGATCGGAATCTTCCGCCAGCGCTGCGGATTAATAATAAGGAGCCCATGCATCAAGGCACCTGCTGGTGTCTGAACCGTCTGTGGGACGGGCGACTCAAGGTCGCGGTGAATATTCTGAACTGCAAGCGTCTGGAGGATGCGTTGGAATATCGGTGGGGGGATACCGGAGGAATTACCCATCATGCTTCCATACCACTGCGCTCTGGCGAGCAGGTCATCGGTCTGCTCAATGTGGCTGCGCCGGGGAAGACACTCTTCACAGACAGCGAGCTGGCACTGCTGCAATCTGTAGCCTACCAGATCGGTAGTGCTGTGGATCGCATGCGGCTGTACCGTCTGGAGCAGTACCGGGCAGAGCTGTATGCACAGTTGGGCGAGCTTAGCGTGGAGTTAGGCACCATGGTAAATGAATGCAGCAGGGATATTAGGGAATTGTCCGAGTGGGTGGTCTTGCTGGCCCAAAAATATTTTCACTGGCCCTTCACGGTGCTCATCTATCGTGAGAATGGAGTGTACTCCGTTCAGGCTGCTGGGAAGCAAGGAACGGCGTTCAACTGTAATACGGAGGCACCCGCTGTCTTGCAGGAGCTGGAGCAGATCTGTCGGCAGGAAGTGAGGCGTTCAGTTCAGGTGTCAGCCGAACAGCTTGAGGCTGTGGCAGCACATATGGGAAGCGATTCATTACCAGATGCCTCCTATCCGCGACTGTCGGCAGGAATGCTGGTGCAGATTCCTTTCAGTCTACCCGAAGAGAGCGGCATGCTGCTGATTGGCAAGTCGGACTCGGCTTGGTATACCTCCGCTGAGCAGGAGATCATCGAAGTGCTGGCTGAGCACATCGCAGCAGCCTGGGAGAGTCTTCGACTGGTGGAGCAGCGACGCGAGCTGGCTCGGCTGGAGGAACGGAATCGATTGGCGCGTGATCTTCATGACTCGGTGAATCAGATGCTATTCTCACTGTCACTCACGGCCAAGGGTGTGGAGAGTATGCTGGAGCGTGAGCCTACTCCTCATCCTGCTGCCGAATCTGTGAAGGATATGCGGCTGCTGTCGCAGCAGGCATTACAGGAGATGAGAGCCCTGATTCTACAGCTTCGCCCTATAGCGCTGAACTCCGGTCTGCTGGCAGCTTTACAGGAATATGGCGCTAGACAAGGGCTGCAGGTACACATGATGAGTGAAGGCCAGGAGCAGCTGCCACCTAATATAGAAGAAGGCTTATGGAGAGTTGGGCAGGAGGCGCTTAATAATGTACGTAAGCATGCGGGTGTAACGCAGGTAAGCGTGACTTTGCGAAATACAGGCCAGGAGGTGGAGCTGAGCATCTCGGACCGCGGTCAGGGAGGCGCCAAGCGGCGGGGGCGGGACTCCTCCTCGCGTTCTCTGGGCTTGTCCATTATGAAGGAACGGGTAGAATCGCTGCGGGGGCGCTTTGAGCTGACCAGCTCAGCCCGTAGGGGGACGACAGTTACAGCTATTATCCCACTGCCGTCCTCTAACCATGCCGTTCAACGACAGGAGTAACGAAGATGACTATACGATTATTGATAGCTGATGATCATGCGATGGTCCGCAAGGGCCTGCAGGTCTTCCTGGCGACTCAACCGGATCTGGAGGTAGTCGGGGAGGCATCCAATGGCCAGGAGGCGCTGGATCAGGCCGAGCTGCTGCAGCCGCATGTCATATTGATGGATCTGCATATGCCCCTACTGAGTGGCATTGAGACGGCAAGCCGTCTGCGCATATCGCATCCTGAGACGAAGGTGATCGTATTGACCTCGTTCGCGGATCAGGAGCATGTCGTCCCGGCTATTCGAGCTGGTGTGAAGGGATATCTACTGAAGGAGATTGAGCCTGACGAGTTGATGCGAGCAATCCGCCGTGTGCATGCAGGACAGGTAGAGCTTCACCCTGCTGCTGCCGAACAAATAATGCAGGCCATGGCTGATCCCGATGCTGCTGTGAATTCTGTTCCTCATGTGGGGGAGGAGAGGAAAGAAGTGGCCCCAGCCCGAGTCCTGGAGCAGCTAACCAAGCGGGAACGTGAAGTGCTCGGACTGATTGCCCAGGGAATGAGCAATAAGGATATTGCGCAGCAATTGATCATTACGGAAAAGACGGTCAAGACGCATGTCAGTCATATTTTGGACAAATTAGAGCTGGCTGACCGCACGCAAGCAGCTATATATGCCGTCAAAAGTGGCTGGATGTCTGATCAGGAGCCGAACTAGAAGCCGAACACAAAACGAGCAGAAGTAGAACCAGAAATCGAACTATAAATCGAACTATAAATTGAATTAGAAGCTGAGGGATTAGTCGATATGCACGCTCATCTCAGTCTAAAGTCGTAGAGAAGTCCAAGCGAACTCAACCGGAGGGTTGAGTTTTTTTGTGTTGAAATTTCATCCTGACTACTGACGATTCGAGTACAGGAATGAATTAAGATGGAGGCAGAAGCAAGGCATGAGAGACGGAAGCCGAGTGAAGGGTACAGGGAGCGGGGTACATTCATCGGTGTTAACGGGATCAAAACTCAGTGGTGTTCGTGCGTGCCTGCTAGAATGCGATACATTGATTTCATCGGGAGGAATGACTATGAACATTCTGATAGTGAACGGCAGCAATCGAAAGGCTGCTACCAGCACGAGGCTAGGACAATACGCAGCAGAGTGGATTGCTCATCACGGGCATGAGGTTCATATATTCGATCTCCATGAGCAGCCACTTCCGTGGTACACACCAGATGCAGTTGGGGAGGAGGATGCAAATGTGGCAGAGCTGAAGAAAAGCATGCTCGCCGCGGATGCGATCATCCTGACGACACCGGAATATCACGGCAGTATCAGTGGGGTCCTCAAGAACGCTCTGGATTATTTGGGACAAACGTACATGGGAGGCAAGCCTGTCCTGTCAATCAGCTCAGCCGGAGGTGCAGTCGGAGTGAGTGCTCTCCTGCAGCTACAGGCGATTGTACGGAATATGCATGGAGTTAATGCGCCAGAATGGATCTCGATTGGCGGAATGCAGAGACAGCGTTTTGAAGAAGGTTATGATGAGTACGAGGGCGGGCAGGAGGTTGAGGATCGGGTCCACCGTGTACTCAGTTCCTTCCTGGCTCTGGCTGATGCAATTGTTACGGTGCATTGAATTTATATATATCTAGCGAAAAAGGAGGCCATACGATGATAGATGGTATTTTTGAGACTCATCTGAATGTGAGAGATCTGGAGAAGTCAGTACTCTTTTACAAAGACATACTGGGTCTGACACTTGCCTATACGCAATCGGAACGAGATAGGGCGTTTTTCTGGGTCGGCGGCGAGGGGAAGGCTATGCTCGGGCTATGGCAAAAAGAACCGTCACAGGTGTTAAGGCAGCATTTCGCATTTCAGGTTTCTTTACAGAATATGCGCAAGGCCGTCTCCTATCTGGAGGAGAAGGGGATACAGACTCATAATTTCCTGAACGATGATAGCGCTGAGCTATATGTATTTGGCTGGATGCCGGCAGTGTCGGTCTATTTCACAGACCCGGATGGTCACACTTTAGAATTTATCTCCATGCTGCCAGATAGACCGAGATCTGATCTGGGTATGGTGCCATGGAATACTTGGGAGCAGCTGCAAGGGAGGGCATAACTATGTATATTGAGCAAGTAAAGCTGTTCACCGCTAAGCTGAATGAGACGCGGCATTTCTATGAGCATACGTTGGGGTTAAAGGTAGTAGAGGAGGATGAGACCTCCTTCACGGTACAGCTTGGGTCGACCTGTTTGACGCTCGCGGCGAGCGAGCCGGGGACAGAGCCCTTCTATCACCTTGCCATGATGATTCCGAACAATCTATTTCAGCAGGCCAAAGTCTGGGCAAGAGAGCGCCTCCAGCTAACGAAGCTTGATGGGGATCAAGATGAAGTGTTCTTTCAGAACTGGAATGCCTATTCTATGTATTTCGATGACCCAGCAGGTAATATTCTGGAGCTCATTGGGCATCCGGATCTTCGTCATAATGTGGACGGGCCGTTCTCAGCACGGCAGCTACTATGGATCTGCGAGGTGGGAATTGTGACTGACGATGTACTCGCTCTCGTCGAGCGACTTCGTGAGGAGCATGGGCTGGAGTGCTGGCGTGAACCGAGTGAATGGTTCTCACCTGTCGGAGACCGATACGGGTTACTTATTGCGGTCAAGCAGGGCCGAATATGGTTCGCATCGGATCGCCCGGCACAGCGCTTCCCACTGGAGCTGACGATTCGAGATATCGGGCCGCTAAGATTCGGATAGAACAAGATGTATATCGGATAGGACAAAAAGCAAGTAAATCAGACACGGTAAATAGTAAAAAAGTAGAAAAACCCACTGTACAGGGCTTAGAGAAATATAAGTTCTGCACAGTGGGTTAAGTTCGATGGAGCAGTCTCTATAGAGACTTAGAGGCGGACGAGAGTTCTTCCCGTCGCTTGGCCTTGCAGAATCTTGCCCAATGCCTGTGGCAGCTCGTCCAGAGCAATCTCCTGCTCGACAAGCAGCTCAGTTTGTGGGGGCATCAGGTCAGTGGCCATCCGATTCCATAGCGTCCGTCTTAGTTCAGTTGGGCAGAATACGGAGTCGATCCCAAGCAGGGAGATGCCACGCAGGATGAATGGATGCACGCTCGTCGGTACGGCTGTTCCACCTGTTAGCCCGCTCACCGCTACAGCCCCGCCGTAGGTAATTTTGCTGAGCACAGCAGCAAGCGCATGACCACCCACAGGGTCCACGGCAGCTTGCCATAGCTGCTTATCCAGTGCTCTGATCTTCTCGCCGTCGTACACATCCTCGCGAGTCAACAGGTGCTGCGCTCCCAGCGATTGTAGGTACGAATGTGACGAGGTCTTGCCAGTGCTCGCGCTAACCTCGTAGCCTCTATGAGTCAGCATGGCTATGGCCGTGCTTCCGACCCCTCCGGTAGCCCCTGTCACTAGCACAGGGCCTGCCTCAGGTCTCATGCCATGCTGCTCCAGCTTGTGAATGGATAGTGCAGCTGTGAAGCCAGCAGTACCGAAAATCATGGCGTCCCGTAGTGACAGACCCTCTGGTAAAGGCACGACCCATTCCTTAGGTACACGCACATATTCACTGAAGCCACCGTACTGGGATACCCCTAGTCCATACCCAGTCACCAGCACGGCTTGTCCTTCACGGAATTGGTCATCAGTGGAGGATACAACGGTGCCGGAGCAGTCGATCCCTGGTACGAACGGATAGGACTTGACGATCCCGCCATTGGCTTTGCTGGCCAAGCCGTCTTTATAGTTGACGCTGGAGTAAGAGACGCGGATCAGTATGTCGCCTTGTGGCAGCTGATCTTGAGTCAGAGTTCCCACATGCGCAGTAACCTCTGCATCTGCCCCTGTCTGGTCAACTACCAGCGCTCGAAAAGAAGCTGTCATTTGAGAAATCTCCCCTCTCTGCACAATAGTCTTAGTCCCTTTCACTTATAAAGGAAAACGGAGCTCAGGTCAAAGAGCTATGTCACAAAGCCATCTCACGGCATAAAAGAAAAGCCTGTAATCCTCCTTAGGAGAGACTACAGACTTACATAACTATGGTATGCTTGACCGATCACAATAGAATAGGCTTAAGAGGGCGGTCGGCCAATCTCCTGGAAGGGAGATGATGGCTGTGGAAGTTTATCAAGCACTGTCATTAATGTTCATGTTCGGCATGTTCATTGTTGCGTTTCTGAACGATCTGAAAAAGAAATAGACCGCCTTCTGTAAAAATCCACCCTCTACATCTATGTATTCTTCTTCATAACCTTAGATAATCAGGCCCGATGAAGGTGATAAATGGATTCTTTCAATTCGTTTCAATATATTTTCGAAAAATGGGATGTATTTTCAGGAAGACTGTGCTAACATACGGTTGGCTTATGAATTTACGCGAAGAAAGGTGACATCATGACCGCGAAAGCAGCACAGTCTGGATCGGCAACGTCCGGCTCCAACCAGCTTAATATTGTTCATTTGACGTGGCCGATTTTTCTTGAATTATTCTTATTTATGCTGATGGGAAGTGTGGATACCTTCATGCTCAGCTCGGTATCGGATAATGCCGTATCGGGTGTAGGTGCTTCCAATCAGATTCTGTCTATTGCCATTCTTATTCTCGAAGTGATTGGTCATGGCGCAGCTATTGTCGTGGCTCAATATATTGGCTCCAAAAAACTACTGGAGGCCGCTCGGGTCACAGGTACAGCCATCACGCTGAACCTGATCGTCGGTCTGATCCTGAGTGTGATCTTCCTCGTCTTCGGCACACACATGCTGCAGCTGCTGAATGTGCAGGGCGAGATTCTGGTGTATGCGAAGTCCTACATGAGTATTGTTGGTGGAGCGATCTTCCTGCAAGCACTTATTAATGCTTTGGCTGCGACCATTCGTACTTATGGCTTCACAAAGGAAACGATGTACATCTCCGTCTTCATGAACGTTATTCACGTGGTCGGGAACTATATTCTGATTTTTGGTCACTTTGGTGCGCCTGCACTGGGTGTGGAAGGTGCTGCTATTTCGACTGTAGGTAGCCGGTTCATCAGTCTGTTGATCTTCTTCTGGCTGCTGTATCGGGTGACACCGGTTCGTATTCAAATAGAGCACTACCTGAAGCTGTCGAAGGATTACATTGTGAAGATTCTCCAGATCGGAATTCCATCTGCCATGGAATCCATCATGTATCAGTGCTGCCAGCTGGTGTTCACATTGTACGTGACCTACCTCGGGGCTGAGGCGATGGCGACACGTCAATATGCCGTGAACATCTCCAGCTATATCTATCTGTTCAGCATGGCCGTAGGCATGGGTACAGCGATTATCGTCGGCAGACTGGTTGGTGCCAGACAGCCGGATTCCGCGTATACTCGCGTACTGACAAGTGTGAAGTGGGCCCTGGTGGTCACACTGGCTATTGATGCGCTGGTCATCTTGTTCCGTGTACCGCTCATGGGGATCTTCACCACGAATGAAGAAATCATTCGCTTGGGCGCACAGGTGCTGCTGCTCAGTATTATTCTGGAGAGCGGACGTACGACGAATATTGTCATCATCAACTCCCTTCGGGCGGCCGGCGATGCCAGGTTCCCGGTATACATGGGCATCCTGTCCATGGTCTGCATGAGTCTACCGCTTGGCTACCTGCTTGTATTCCAGCTTGATATGGGATTGGCAGGGATCTGGCTCGCGATTGCCGCAGATGAATGGACTCGTGCAATCATTATGTACTTCCGCTGGAAGAGTCGCCTATGGGAGAAGCATGCGTTGGTCGAGCCGGAAAAAGAAGAACCCGTACCTGCTCCAGCCGCAGCTCTGTAAGGGCTAGGTAAATAGAACAGTTCACAACCTTGAGTAGCGGTATGCTACGATGAGACAAGGTGTGAGCTGTTTTTTTTATGAAATCAGGCCGATTTTGTGATCCTTGATTGTTATATAGAGTAGAACGGCAGGAGGTGAGGATGACGGCACAGGAGGAAGCTTGGAATGAAGAACGGATAGAAGAACGGATAGAAGAACAGATAGAAGAACAGATAGAAGAACAGATAGAAGAACAGATAGAAGAACAGATAGAAGAACAAAATGAAAGACTCATTAAAGAACAAAGTGGACATCAAGTCAAGCAGCATATGGAGCAGAACCAACGATTAATAGAAGAGATGGTGGTCAGAGTTCAGCGCGGGGAGAGCGAGCAATTCGGCTACATTGTGGACAGCTATCAACAGCAGCTATTCCGGTATTGCTGCAGACTACTCGGCAATCAGCAGGATGCGGAGGATGCGGTGCAGGATATTATGGTGAAGGCCTATCAGAGCATTCGTAGGTACAAGGCTACTGTGAGCTTTAGCGCCTGGTTGTATCGTGTCGCCGGAAATCATTGCTTGAATCTATTGCGGAGACGGCGTGTATACCGGCAGGTGCTTCAATTGTTTGGATCAAGGCAAGTCACAGCCGGTCCTGAGGAGGAGCTGGCGGCACAATGGTACAGCTATCCCTTGGAAAAGGCATTAGCTCAGCTAACTCTGCAAGAGCGAAATATTCTGGTGCTGCGGGCACTGGAGCAGCGATCTTATGAGGAAATGAGCGACATTCTGAACGTTAGCGCTAATGCCCTGGCGAAGCGGATGCGCAACATCAAGCGGAAGGTACGTACAGCCATAGAAGCAGAGGAGGGAGTGACCACATGTCACGACACGGATTCGGTGATGAGCACCAAAATATGATAGATCAGGACGTCCTGGATGATCATTGGTTGAGAGCTGCTGAGGATAAGAGACATCTTCCAAAAATTGATGTTACGGCCCGAGTCATGGAGCGCATTCAGCATCAGCAGACTTCCAGTTATAAAGTCTGGAGGCGGCTGACTACCCCGATTGGAGCGGTGATAGCATTGTGCTCCATGCTACTGGCTGGAGTATCTGCATATGCGGCAGTGGAATGGATTCAGATCCGCGATTCTACAGGCGAGGTCAAGGTGGAATATACCGCGCCTGAGCTACGTGAGACGGAGACGGATGAGGACATATACAACCAATATGGGCGGGATTCATTGATAGCGGCCAGCCACATTGCCAGCTACAATAAATATGAGCAGCAGGCATTGGCGGCGGCCAAGCCAGGCGAGCTCATGGCTTATTACGTAACGGGGAAGAAGGAGCTCCCGCTTGCCACATCTACAGTTGCAGCGTCTCCACAAGCCGCCCCACAGCCTGCGCTGTACTTTGCATACAAGGAACGACTGTATACAGAATATGATAGGTTCCTGCAGGAAATGAAGCGGGTCAGTATGCCCATCCTTCCAGCACAGGCAGGGGAATATATCTTTGATGTCGGCAGGGTAAGCCCGAGACAAAATGTGTACTACACCGCGAATGCAGATGCTAGCAACACGGTCGATGTCTTAGCCCGCGATACATTGGCTGAGCTAATGACCAAGGCACATCAGGCTCCTGATGGTAAGATATTCATGAAGCCGATCGCCTGGAAGGAGCCGGGATTCTTCGCGGGGACCTATACCTCCAAGAGAGGAGGCCATATAGGGATTAGTGCTGCATTTGTGGACAAGGTGCAGGTCTATCAAGAGAAGGGAAATTCCCCAGAGGTCATCCAGGTAGCGGGGCGGAGTGTCATTTATAATGATGTTATGACGGATAGAATCAATACTAGGAACGAGCAAGTCACTTATCATTATCTGAATTGGTATAACGAAGAGCAGGATGCCTACTATACAATTAGTACCTATGGCGATCATATTCTTGATAAGGCAGGACTGCTCGAACTGGCGCGAGAACTAATAGAAGCTGGATTGTAGAATGGTACTCAAGGTTACATGGCCTGTATTCTCCTCTTGGAGTGTAGCCCTGATGTGCGTTATGATAAGAGGCATAATTCAGGTTCTTATATACAGGGGGGCATCTTAATGGTCAAGCCAGCCATTGTCGACAATGTCATTCGCACACGTACCAAGCTGCGCCGGGATACGCTCATCTCGGTGCTGGAAGAGTTCGATGAGAAGCTTATGGAGCTGGATCGGGAGAAGCGAGCTGAGAAATACCGTAAAATGATGCAGACGCCGTTCTCTTTCTTCCGGGGAAGTGCCTATCTGTTCTACTATGATGCTACACGTCATTATTTTCCCTATCACACATCGGTAGAGCAGCCGACATGGATTCAGGGCGATCTGCACTTTGAGAATTTCGGGGCCTTCTGTGATGAATCGGGCCAGATTGTGTATGATGTGAATGATTTCGATGAAGGCTACATCGGCTCCTATCTGTATGATGTACTGCGGATGTCTGCGAGCATTGCGCTGGTCTGCCGTCAGCTCGGTTACGACCCGGAGCGCCAGCTCGCCATGCTGGAGCATTATGCTCTGGCCTATTACAAGCAGATTCGCCGTTATGCCAAGCACAAGGCGGACCCTGGCAAGTTCGTGATGGACAAGCAGCACGCCAAGGGACTGATCCGCAAGCTGCTTCGCAAGCTGGAGAAGCGTCAGCAAGGACACTTTCTGGAGAAGGTGACAGCCGTCATGCAGACCGATCGGGTGTTCCTGGAGAATAGTGAGCTGGTTGCGCCCACACCCGAAGAGCAGGAGCAGCTGGAGAGTGCATGGCCGATGTATCTGTCTACACTTCGTTCTTCCATGGAAGAGACAGGGTACTATCGGATCAAGGATGTTGCGATCAAGCATGGCTCAGGTACCGCTTCGATCGGGCTGGATCGGTATTATGTTCTTATTGAAGGGGGTCAGAGTCAGCGGGGAGAGGATGACATCGTGCTGGAGGTCAAGGAGGTACGCGTGCCCGTGCCAGCGTATTTTCTGCCGTATGCCGACGTATTCTGGGATAGCTTCGATCAGCAGGGTAAGCGAGTGACTGCGACTCAGCAGGCGATGCATCACAAGGCAGATCCTTA
Source organism: Paenibacillus sp. FSL K6-1230 (assembly GCF_038002385.1). NCBI lineage: Bacteria > Bacillati > Bacillota > Bacilli > Caryophanales > Paenibacillaceae > Paenibacillus > Paenibacillus sp. FSL K6-1230. The sequence goes on along the minus strand of NZ_JBBOCK010000001.1, from coordinate 5,946,378 downwards.
TCTCGGATACCTGACGCTGGAGGATAGGGATTTCTATGTGCGGGAGCGCTCACCATATAAGAAGCGACTCAAGCTGGAGCAGATTCGGGATACGGAGGATATGGCTGATATCTTGTCCGCTATGGCGTGCCTGACCGCCAAGATGCATGCCCGCGCGGATGCGGATGTGGAGCAGGGAGTCCTGGCCTATCATAGCGAGTATGCCATCTATGAGGCGATGGGTAACAGTCCTGAAGGCTTCGTGAAGCACATTTCTCGCTGGGCCTTCGGCTATGCGAATCAGGTAGAGCAGGACTATCAGCTATTCTGCGAATGGGCAGAGAGTCTGTAGACTATCTTTTATACTGATAGTGATAGCCACGTTGTCTGAAGGCGCATCTGTTACGAAGAACAGCAGAGCCTACCGAGGCTACCAACCTGTAGCGGTGGGTCTATATGATTCAATCATAAGAAGCTTATCAGCCTATGGAGGCATGGATAAGCTTCTTTTAACTATATATAAATTCTATATTTGGAATAATTTTGCAAGATACTCGTAGAGAAGGTATAATAAGAATGTTGGTATATACATATAATTTCCATTACATCATAAAAAAAGAAAATGGGAAAGGAGGATTCCGTTGCATACAGCTACAATTCGGACAGAGGTCAGAGATTATCTGCTGGAGCATGATCTGAACATGAGTGAGTTCGGCGTGGCGGCAGGTCTGAATCCAGGTACGGTGAGCGGCATTGTGATGACGAACCGTTCGATCTCTGTACACCAGATGGACTGCATTACCAAAGCGATGGATAAGCCGGAGGACTATTTCTACAGTCGATATGTACAAGAGTACATGCGGGATACCCCTTTGAATTGGCGGAGGGTCAAGCCTTTCTTGCAGCGTTGTATGGAGCTTCATAGATTGGATTGCATGGAACAGGTTGTAGGCATACTTATGGAGAATGTAACCTACTATGCTCCGCTGGTGTTCGAGCTGGCTGAGGATTTTTTTGGACAGGAACGGCATGAGGCAGCGGCACTATTATATAAGAATATAGCATTTAGCGAGAAGAACCAGCATTCCGAGCGATTGGCGATATGTCAGTACAGGCTGTTCAAGATTCGCATTGGCGATGATCAGATACAGAATTTGAAGGCGGCTGTGGAGTTTGGTCCATATGCCGAAAGACTGGGTGAGCTAGAGCAGCTCGACGCCCTGAAGGATCTGGCGAACCTATATCGTTCGTTAGGGCACTGGGATACGGTCTTTGAACTGGCTCAGGACATGGGCCAGAAGGCGAGAATTCAGTATGAGTTGAAGCATAGATTGGAACGAGGGGATTCAGATTCTAATTATGAACTGAGTCGGCCATTTTTCTTTTATATAGCCTATTCGGACTTTTTGATCGCAAGTGCAAGCGATGAGAAGGGTGACTATGATCAAGGTCTCAGGCATATACAAGCTTATGCCAATTTGAGCTGGGTGAAGGAACAGGATGGGGATACTAAGCAGTGGATTGATTCATTTCAGCAATGGGCCAAAGTTAATACCTGTGTAAATCGCTTAATGGCTGGAGATATCAGTGTACTCCCGGAGTATGTTGATTACATGGAAGGAAAGAAAGAAGTGTTTGCAGAGCTTTTGAATGTGGTAGAAGCCGCCAATAGGCATAATATAAATATTGATTATATCCTGGAACGGTTTGAACATCAGCTTTATCGGGATGAGCGTGTAGAGTCGGATGATATTTATTCAAATCAGGTTCTTACGGAGCAAGCTGCTCGCTTTTGGTATAAGCTTGCGAAGTATAGATTTAATAGGAATGATTATGATAATGGCTTTAAAAGTTTGTTATTTTCTTTGATAATAACGAGTAAAATCAATCATAGAATGCTTATGATGAATTGCATTGGGTTATTTGAGGGGCACAGAGCCTTTTCAAAACCAGAGATTCAGGAGCAGTATGAGAGTTTGATAAGAAAGGTGTGGATGGTGCATGATGAGAAGGATGGTTTCTTTCTTCGTGATAATTAGTTTGTTATTTGTAGGGAGCTTGCCTTTCTATTCTTCAGGTGCAGGATCAACAAACCAATTTTCAATAAAGTTACAGCCTCAAGATCATATCGGTGGGGGTTAACTTACTCTCTTGGATTCGAAAAGTTAAAATGAATAATTAGGTATTAAATTTAATGTGCAATGCATATTTGAGACTTTTAGATCATTTCCAACATCAGACGTGAAGGCACGGTATAAGGCTCTGATACGAAAGGTGTGGGAAGGGAATGATCAAGAAGACGGCGTATTTCTTAGTAGTTCATAGTTTCAGCCTTGCCTGTATTCTAACTGTAATAGAACACAATCATCTAATTAAGACTATCCAAGTTATGGGTCATATTGGCGGGTTCTAGTTAGAATAAATAATAGAAACGCTATTAATTTGATTTAATACTTGAATTAATTTCGACCGAGTTCACTATCTTTACTTCAGCACAAACGCTCTATGTATATGTGACTTTGAATGAACAAAGCCACTACATAGAGCGTTTCCTTGTATTATGGGGTTCTCTCTGAAGCTATCAGAGTCAGCTTAGGTTTGATGAAGGGTGGTTATTGGAATGAAGGAATGTCCTTTATGTAATCTTGACTTAGTGGAACAGCAACAAGTAATAATCCAAAATGAACATTGCATTTTCCTGCAAACTCCACAAGAAGTTTTAATTGGTTCAGGACTCATAGTTCCTACTAAACATCGTGAAACTGTATTTGACTTAACAGAAGAAGAATGGTCTGCAACATATTCATTATTACAAGAAGTAAAATCTATCCTGGATGAAAAACTTCAGCCTAATGGATATAACATTGGCTGGAACTGTAACGCTGTTGGAGGTCAGCATATCATGCATTCACACCTACATATTATTCCACGCTTTAGTGACGAGCCTTATGCCGGCAAAGGTATTAGACACTGGCTAAAAAGCGTAGACAACAAGCGAAATACATTATCTCGTTTTAAATGATATTATCGTATTAGAATTCGGTTCATGGCACGATACGCATAGAAAATTGCATTTCACATCTACGGGTTGAACTTACAACTTTCAAGTAACAATAAATCTATTAATGATATATGCGTAAGTCCAGCGGTGGCTTGAAGATCGAATCTCGGATTTTGTAATTTGACAGAGGTAAACCATACCTGACCATGCTTTGCCAAGGCGGTAACAGATATCCTGTCAAAGCTCGACTGGAAATACCGGATAATGCTCACGCGTAGCTCGTCCTCCAGTTTACAAACGGGTGTGGTGAAATATACGAAATCAATCTCGTCCTCCTGCCTTACCCAATAATGTAATAGGAGCAATTTAATAAGAGGGTTACTAATACATCTAGGAACTGGACTACATTCTTGATCAACATGCTCTCCATCATAAATAACAATATCTGTGTATCTGTCGTCAAAAGGATCATAGTCATCTAATTTATCGAATTGCGAAAATAACTCAGCCCAATACATATATTCATCAGGTAACTGTCTGGAGTGCAACAAGCTTTGGATGACCTTCCATATCTCAGGCTCTAAATTAATAAGACTGATCTGATAATAATCTTCGTGTTTGTGTACTTGAGCATCTTTAAACAAACTTTGATAGCTTGTTAAATTAAGTCTGTGTAGATCACTTAGTTCAATGTACAGATCGGTGCTATATTCATAAGTCTTATTGTTAACAAAATAGTGACTCATGATAATGTGAAGTGGATAAGAATAAGCGGAAAAGAGTGAAGTATTCAATCGATTACCTCCTTCTTCAAGAGCTGGTTGTGTAATTGGGATTATTATAAATCTTTTCACAAAAATACCCAAACTCCCATAAGGATTAGGATAGTCTGGGTATACTAATTGCTTGTTATTGAAGTATAGGCTTGAAAGACTCTTCGTATAAATGTACATCTTCTTCTACAATTATTGCCCGCCTGAGCGTCCCTTTTTCCTTCTAATCATCAGTAACGTCCCCGCAACAATTCCAACCCCTGCGGAAGACAGTATTGCAATGGTTCCAGTATTTGTGGCTCTTGGTGTGGATGACGAGCTGTATGCCGAACTGCCACCTGATCTTGGCTCAGAAGGATCGGCATCGGCATTGCTGGCATCAGCCTCGGCCTGGTAAGCATCCAGCATTTCTTTGAGCTCATGAATGTTGTACACTACAAATGGCTTTAAATCGGGCAATGCGCTGCTTTCACTCAGGAGAACAAGGACATCCTTGTCATCTATACGTGAGACAAGGGAGACAAGGGTTAGCCGATTATCATAAATCAGCTTGCTGTTCTCATCAATACCGATCAATTCTTCAGCCTTTGCCAGGTCACTAGCTAATGTAAAGTCATCAGAACCCCCAATAATTCGTGTCCCTTCCAGATCAGTTTCTACGATGCCGTTACTTACACCATTGCTGCTAATGGGAAAGATGTAACCAATAAAGTCGAGAATCTCATCTGCTTGCTGGATAGGTCCATTGGGCAGCGAGTCTCCCTCAACTATGTATTGCTTCATCCCCTCACCAAGGATAACTTCCTTTGCATTTTCCGAATTGAGGTGGAATTCCCCGTGAGCCACTAATGAGTTCTTGAATCGGTTCAAATCCTGTCGGATCGCCTGTTCTACCTCCGCAGTATTTGATCTGAGGCGAGCGCTGATAGGGGAAACAGGAATACACAAGCTAATGCTATACCCAAGGCTCTTGTAAATAACATTGTAATTTCCCCCATTTGGTTATTTTGTCTATGAATCGAAATCTGTTTCTTTTCGTGGTGTAATTTCCGGTTTTACTCTAAAGCAATGGCGGAATAGCAGCCCTTTGTATTGATGGCTGCTCCTAACAAAATCCCAATCTAATATTTTCTTGAAAAATTCATTACAGACTGTAGGATGAGTGAAAATAGTTTATCTTAAAGTCCCGTATTATTTCCATTTATTTGTTATGTACTTATAGAGAAAGCATAGAACCAGTATTGTAAATATTGCAACAAAGCTATAGTGAATGAACGTAATAGTATTTTTTTCATTAAGTAAAACGGTCACTAATGAAATGATAGATATTAGAGCTAATCCTGCATTTTCTTTATTATGCTTGCTGAATTTATATCTAAAGATACGAAATAATAGAAAAAAGATCATAGCCACGAATATGATATTATAATAAATCAAAAATATTGCCCCCTTTTTTGGGTTTTTCGTGAAAAGTACAGTTGTACTTCCTTTATTTTACTTTATTTATTGAAAAAATTACCATAAGCAAAGTGAGGACAAATCGAGGACATACCAAGGACACAATATTTTCCAAAATATAGAGAGGCTTATTTTTTTCATAACCCCTTACCTTGAAGGCTAACAAGGAGGGATGAGGCCATGATGACAGGTATCCTATATCAGATCGAGAAGGAACGGCAGCAATTGCATAAGCTTCAGTCACTGTTCGGTATGCGTGATGAATGCGTGCTGATCCAATCCATGCGGCTTGATGAATTGATTAATCAGTATTACAGAGTGAAGGCTCTGGAGCGGTCGTAATACTCACCTCCTAGTAGAACAGCTCCGTATATATGTCTAAATTAGTAAGCCCACAGATATTGTCATGTGAATACAAAATAGAGATTAATATAGCTGATAGTGAACTCAACCACACGTGGTTTGTCACGAATATGGAGGAGAGGCCGGGATGAATGTTGCTCTATTTACGGATGAGGAAAGCATAATCCAATTTTTCAAGTATCTGTTGGCGAAAGTTCCTTTCTCTATATATCCAATAGAAAGTTTGAATTCTTCAATATGTAAGAGCTATAGCTATGTGATCGTGGGAGCAACGCAGATCTATGAGGAGGATACGAAGAAGCTTCACGAAGTTCTAGCTAATGGGCCCAAAGTATACTTGGCGACTCATAAAGAAATGACCAAGAGCGAAGAAGAGCATATCGAGTTGCTTGGCATAAGCTGCATTCTAAAGGTGCCTGATTATCGGCTTTTACAAGAGAATGATAGTCATTGGGGTCAGGTCCTGACTCAATTGGCCTGTTCAGTACATACAGCAAGTGAGAATAACGATACCGTACCCGTACCTGTGCTCGTGGAGATTGGGCGAGATACGTGGTATCACCCCGAACAGCTGTGGGTGCAGTCTGATGGAGTGAAGTGAAGAGGGATTTAACAGAGAAGCAGGCGAAGCTCTTGCAGTATTTTCTGGATCATGAGGGAGAAGTAGTGACCAAGTATGAGCTGGCGGATTACATATGGGGAGGGTATATCAAGCCCGAGGGGATTCCGAAGTTCATAGCTCGGCTGAAGGACAAGCTTGGCCCTGCGGGAGCTCTTATTACTTCTAGGGCTATAGGTGGGTTTCTGTATGTCCGTGAGCCGTGATTCGTGAGCTGTACAACACGAGCTATGGACAGAATAAGTTCAATCGTTCCTGCAGGTCCTTTAAAATTTCCTCTGGTGCCTCTCTGATCTTCATATCTTTGCCCAAGAAAAGTAGCCAACTGGTCCATTCGCTTAATTCTTCGGGATGATGAACAGGGATGAACGTCTCCAGAATGGCTGTAGTCTGGTAAGGATTCGTATAGAATAGGGATACCTTTAAGGGATGATACTTTTTGAACTGGGCAATCGCCGCTGGACCAAGCTCCAGGACAAGATTAGTGGCCTCTTTCTCTTTACTTAGTTTCTCTAGAATCTTCTTCTTGCTTATTCTATTTTTCACACGGTATGGTTCAACATCTGTAAGGTTGTCGACAGGAATCATCCGTCTCTTCTCCTCATGTAGGTCATAGCCTTCAATGAACCACAGACTTTTCTCACGATACAAACGCAAGAGGTAGATGGGATAAGACCTTATTCGCTTCTCAGCCTGAATGGAAATCAATAAATAATGGTCTACAAGCAGGACTCGAATGAGTTTGTCCAACATAGGGTGGGGAAGGTCAGACAACTCCAGAAGATCAGGATTGTTAGGATGGGTCCCTTCGAACAGCAGAATTTGATTTAACAGCACCAGATCATCCTGCTGATGGTCTGACAGAAGGCCAAGTAACTTTTCAGCCAGAGACTGACGACTCTTCAGATAGGGGAGCTGTTGATTTCTCGTGGCCATAAAAGCAATAAAGAGAGCTTTGATCTCATGATCGGTAAATTGAACGTTAGGCAAGACGGAGTTGTTCATCACAAAATAACCCCCATCTCTTCCTACCTCGGCGACAAGTGGCATGCCCATCGCTTCAATTTCTTTGATATCCCTAATGGCCGTCGAACGTGAAATGTTGAATTCGAGCATGATTTCAGAAATGGTAAAATGGGCACGATTATTGATATACCGCATCATGGTATTAATCCGTTCAACTTTTTTCATGCGGCCTCCCTAAACAGTATCACTTTTTGACATGGTTTAAGGCTATTATAAGACCATCAAGTGAAAATACAAACTCATTTGATCAATCTAATGAAGAGGCAGGTATTGAATATGGCGGAGTATACTTTAGAAGAAAAAGACAGCTTTATCGTTGTTGGTTTGGGTACAGAGCTTAAGAGCAATTACACAGATTATGCAGGCATTAACAAGGAAAAGTCAGACTTCTGGCATGCCGTCCAGCAGGATGGAAGGCTCGCTACTTTAAAAGCTATAGCTACAAATGACTACGTGTTTGTTGTGAATGAAGCCGTGAATAACAAGATGATGCACTATGCTGGTGTCATGTCAGAGGCCACCCTGCCCGAAGAGGAATCAAGAGTTATCCAATTTCCCAAGGGGTACTACGTAGTGGTGAGAGGGGAAGCGCAGACAACAGAAGAGTTAAGCAATCAGCTCTCGGGAATTGCCTTTGGTCAGGTCTTACCTGAAGCAAAGGATGTTGCCTATGTTGGTGGGCCCAATGCAGCCGTGCAGATGGGAGAGCGAAATGGATTGGTGTATGGTGAAATGTGGATTCCGGTCGTTAAGAAATAACACTTCAAAAAATAATAGGTGGGATGAAGATGTCCTATGTCGTTGATTTCAAGCATGTGTCTACCGTTGGTCTAGAGTCTTCGCCAGTAGCTGAAGCGTTAGCTGGTCTGCGTGCGAATGAAGCCCGTTACTTTATGAACAAATATAAGCATGAATTTACGGTCGTACCAGCGAGCGAATCCCGTGACACTCTTGATTATGTGAATCAGATTTTGAAGCAAGAACGTGATATTGAATTTGCGGCTAGACCTTTAGAGACATCACGCTTTCGAGTAGAGAATATCGACTGGGCTTATGTCTTCTTTGAGGACGGTCTTGAAGTTAACGTCTTGTATACGGTGGACGAGTCCAAGAAGCGTGCCGTTGGTTTTAAGCTGTCTGAGGGGATGGAAATCCCCAAGGAGTTAGAGGGCAAATTTAAATTTGCTCGGCAAAAGTCCAAGCTTGCAGGAACGATTCGAGGCTCATTTTTTGTCATTAAAGGGGAATATTAAAGTCAGCGCATGTGGAGCAGCTCAGCCATAAATACAACTTGTTCAATCAGGATTGTCTCACACACTCCAATGAAGCGAATCCTGATTGAACAAAAAAGACGACGTCAACGAGGGTCGTTCTGCAAATCAATCCGTTGACTATTAATCTGGATTGTGTGGTTATTCTCCCATTCCACATCCGCCTGATCTTGCCTTCTCTCATAATAAAGGTGCTTCTTGAACCAAAGTGGCCCTTGTTGTTCGGCTAAAATCCCATAGGTGCCCATAGCGCCCGCGTCCATTTTATAAATATGTATGGTATATGCCCGATCTGGGGACAACGAAGTAGTCATCAGCTCTTTGTGTCCTGAGAACATGTTCGTGAATGAGACCACAATGAGTAAAGCGAATAGTAGTAGGAACGAAAGAATGGTAGATAACCAGCTCCTTAACCTTGCGAACCGGCTGGAGGTATCTTGAAAACTGAGGATGGACACAAGGAAAACTAGAGTAGAAGAAATAAGAGTCACGTAGTGAGGTGGGGTGATGACCCACTGATTATACATACTGGAATAGAGCGAGTACAACGATATCGTAATTAAGATTAAGACTAAGATAAGTGCAAGCCAACTAAGCCTTCTTACCATTATTCAATCACCTCGTTTTTACGTGAGTAGAGTTTAACTGATTCACAAGAGTTCGATAGCTTTTGGGAATTTTGATTATGGTATAATACAACTAGAAGTATATTGGTTAGGAAAGGTGGACATCCTTAGTGCATATTAATGTAATAAGTCAAAACCACAAGGGATTGATTCGATTGAGAAGACTTTCAAAGCAAAATAAACTGGCTCTGCAGTATGCTCGGGCAACTCTTGCAATCGAAGGTATTCATTTTACAGCAGAAGAGAACCAATTACTGCTAGACAGAAGTAACGGACGAATGAAGAATTCTGAATTTCTAGCTCGTGCATTAGAAATTGCCAAGAATGTATAACAGTGAGGAGTCTCGATATTGTTATCCTGGTACTGATATTTTAATAAACATTCCTGGACTTATGCAACAAAAGCAGCTAGATGCTTATGAGCGATTAGTAACAGCTGACCGATTGAGAGTACTTGCTTTAAAACCGATAAAGGGTGTTTTTAACTTAAAGCACTTGTGCGCCATTCATAGATTTATTTTAAAGACGTATACCCTTTCGCGGGTATGTTACGTGAGGAAGACATTTCAAAGGGGAGTTTTCGATTTGCTCATGTGAGATTCCTTGTTAACCAGACCAATCAACTTCTAACTGAGCTAAGACAAGAAAGTTTGTTAAAGGGCCTGTCAAAACCAGTATTTATAGATAGGCTAACATACTATCTAACCGAACTAAATGTGCTTCATCCTTTCCGTGAGGGGAATGGTAGGGTTCAACGTGAGTTTATCCGTTGTTTGGCTCTAGACTCCAATTATTTCATCAATTGGGCCAATGTTGAACCTACCAGAGTTTTAGCTGCGATGATTCAGTCACCTTTTGATGATTCGCAATTAAGAGACATACTAACTTTACTAATTGAAGAAGTAGAGTGACATTTAAATTCAATTATTTCTACGTTTGTGATCGAGATCAAATACGTCCTCTCCTTGTTGTGTTATGTTACATGGACAGCGAGAATTCAGGCAACCGCCTTTCGGGTTAACCCGGTCGGGTTGCTTTTTGTTGTTGGACAGAAAGGAGAGCTGACCTATGGATAGCTGCCAGCATTGCAGTGACGCACTGTGTACACGTAAGGTTCCGATTTTTGCATCATTGACAGATGAAGACCTTGGCAAGATTAGCAAGATGGTCAAGCATCGTAAATATAAAAAGGGCAATGCACTCATTCTGGAGGAGCAGCCTTCGGAGACGCTGTTTATCGTTAGGAAGGGCTATGTTAAGCTTCTGAAAATTACTGCACTGGGCAAGGAGCAGATTCTGCGGGTGCTGTCCACAGGGGATTTCTTCGGGGAGCTAAGTATATTCAACAGCGAGGAGACCAGCAATTTTAGCGCCTATGCGCTGGAAGACACGGATATTTGCTTGTTGACCAAAAGCGACATGCAGCAGATCATTCAGGAAAATCCGGATATCTCCTTCAAGCTGCTCCAAAGTATTACAAGACGGCTCGCAGCCACCGAGAATCTGGCTCAAAGTCTGGCTACGAACGATCCCGAAATACGTATTGCCTATATGATTTTGGAGCTCGGTCATAAATATGGCCGTCCTGATCGAGATAAGCTCATCATTCACCTGCCGTTGTCACGGGAGGAGATGGCCAACTATGTAGGGGTCACACGGGAAACGATCAGCCGTAAATTCAGGAAATTCGAGCAGGACGGCATCATTGAGATCAACGGCACCAGAGAGATTGCGATTCGTGATATGCAGAGACTGAATGCGTATGTAGACTGAATCGTGAATAGATTAAAGGTTATATGCAACGCATGAAGTTGAAGAGAAGGGGTTCCCCGTTTCTCGGTATGTGGTAACAGAGAGAAGCGGGGAATACAGAAGCTGTCAGGAGCTATTTTTCCTATTATGGAAATCACGTGTGGCTTTCATGATATGAGCGCTAATCATTACATCTGACCCTATTGCTCAAGCGGCAGGAAGTGACTCTTGTCATCGCCGCACACGGGACATACCCAATCCTCGGGGAGATCCTCGAAGGCTGTACCAGGCACGATATCCTCATCAGGATCACCTACAGCCGGATCATAGATATAGCCGCAAGGCTGGCAAATATACTTTTTCATGTATAACATCTCCTTCTATTATGGTACTCGCCCTACTACATAACTCAATCAATTATGAAACTCGATCTATTACGTAACTTAATCAATAACGGAATCTGATATCAGCGCACTTAACATCAAATAGACTAGATGGAATGTACCTGTAACCCAGCTTCCTCAAGACTTAGGCCTTGCTCTATGGCTGTCTTATAAGGCAAAGCTGCACTTACATTATCGAAAATGATTGCCCCGCAAATCGAGCCATCCCTCACAAACACACGAGTATATGTCTCTGTATCCGAGCGGCGTCCACTATGGTCACACTCCTGCTCATTCACTTGTCCAATGGAGACGAGCGGCATATCAAAGGCGCCCGACACTGTCATGGGAATGGGTCTTGCGTAGACAGCCACGTCATCAGCCATATTCGTACCAGCAACTCTTCCCTGCTCCATGGCACTATTCCACAAGCCCTCTACTTTCCCCTGACACTCTGCTGCATCGCCTGCGGCATAGATATTCTGTGCACTAGTCTGCATTTGCTCATTCACGAGAATGCCAGTATTCACTTCAAGGCCGCTCTGTCGTGCCAGCTCTGCATTGGGAACTACGCCAATCGAATACACGACATGCACGCACGGCACAATTGAGCCATCTGCTAGCTCCACCGCCTCTACCGAGTCCATGCCTACAATGCTTCGTACGGCTTGCCCCAGCCTTACTTCATTACCTGTCGCCTGAATGCGCTCTGCCAGAATCGTACTAGCTTGTTCATCCAATTGACGAGCCATCAGTCGTGGAGCTTGCTCTATAATCGATACGGGATGGCCTGCTTGAATCAAAGCCCAAGCGGTCTCTACTCCCTGGATGCCACCTCCGATTACACATACGGAATCTCCGCTATGCAAGGACTGTTTCAGTTGATCTGCGTCATTTCGGGTGCGGATATGATGCACTTGGGGCAGGGACGCCCCCTTCAGCTCTAACGTCCGGTTCGTGGCACCGGTACAGAGGAGGAGCTTGTCGTATTTCACATGCTCTTCCTTCCCGGTCAGGATCGTGTTGTTTAGTGGGTCGATGGAAGTAATAGGCGTCTCGGGATAATAAGCAATCTGGTTATCGCGGAACCATTTTTCCTTTTTGATAAGTACTTTGTCGCTATGCAGGTCGGTAAATAACCCCTTGGATAATTTGACCCGGTTATAAGGAAGACCGGATTCATTGCCGTAGATCGAAATGGTAGCCCCCGCGAGTCGATCACGAATCGCCTTCGCGGCACAGATGCCAGCCACTCCCCCTCCGACAATGGCGAAATGTTGCTCGGACATAATTACTTCTCCTTCCATATGGCCCACAGCTATTTTGTATCTTGCTTGTATTTTTGTATTTCTGCATTTCTGTATTGCCTGTGATTGACGTATGACCTCAGATGGCGCTCAGCAGCAGATCCGACACGAAGTTGGCTGCATGCTTGATTTTTTGTACTTTCACCTCATCATTGGGGGCAAACCGTATGCGAACCGGGAACTCTACATGAGTCATACCCGTTGTCTTGATGACATTGGAGGTGCTCTGTACGTCCATATTGGTGGCATTCAAGTAATCCTGCACGACTTCAATCGCCTCACCGCTCCATCCGTAAGAGCCAAAGGCTGCCGCAAGCTTGCCCTCCAGATTCATATCCGCGAGCTGCTTCAGGAGACTCTCCAGCTTGCCGGTCATGTCTGCATACTTGGTGGAGCTGCCGATCCATACGGCGTCAACGGCTGCGATACTATTCAGTACATCCTGCTCATTCGCCTTGTCGATGTCCCACAGCTCGACGCTGATCTGATTGTGCTCGAAGGTGTCCTTTAGCATATTGGCAATCTTCTTGGTGTTGTTCTTGAGCGTCGTATATACGATAGCGACCTTCTTGTCCTCCGTCGTCTCTGTGCTCATGTCTGCATACAAGGAGATGAAGTTATTAATATTGTGGCGCAGGATATACCCGTGTGACGGGGCAATCATCTGGATGTCCAGATCCTTGACCGCTTCAATCAGTGTCCGAACATATCTTCTGTGTGGGTGAATGATGGCCTTGTAGTAACCAATGAAGTCTTCTGTGACATCAAATCCGGCTTCGTCGGCGAACAGGCTGTTTACGGCTACGTGTGTACTGAAAATATCGCAGGGGAACAGGATCTTGTCCTCCAGGCAGTAGGTAATCATCGTTTCCTCGGTATGGAGGTAAGGTGTCTCCTTGAACAGGAGTGTCTTCCCGCCAATGTCGAGCGTGTCTCCATCCTTGACAACCAGATAGGAACGGTGCTGCAGCTTGTACATTTGTTGAATCTCGGGTACGGCGACCTCGGTGCAGACGATCGTGGCATTGACTGCCCGAGCAGCCAGTGCAGCTAGACCACCCGAGTGATCCGGCTCCGTATGATTGATGACAATGTATTGGATATCGAGGGGATCGATAAGTCCTGTAATATGCTCAGCGAATTCTCTGCCGAATTCCATGTCCACCGTGTCGATTACGGTAGGCTTGCCTGTCTTCAACAAATAAGAATTATAGGTTGTGCCCTTCGTCAGCAGCAGTCGATGGAAAGGCACCTCACGATCATCAATTTTCCCGACCCAATAGATATCCTTGCTGATCTCAAATCCTGGTTTCATATAGTGATGACCTCCTGAGTGAAATGTAAGAACAACTTCATTGTAGTCCTTGAAGGACACTGAGGAGAGGACCCCGGTCAAGCGATAATGGAATCTGAGTGCTTGTATCATGTGATTACAATCCTTGTTGCGGAGATGGAGATGGGTATGGAATATCACAAGCTGCAACACTTGCACGCAAAAAAGCCCCTTGATCTCCAAATGCTTGAAGGCCAAGGGGCTATGAGAAATTAATACCAGCGATAGGGGGATACGAGCCTCCGCTATTTGTGCTGCTTGTCTTAGCTGTCTATCTGGTTGTCTATATAAGCAGAGCTACCTGGCTACAGCTGGAAACGCTCCAATTGACGGTGCATCTCGGCACTGATATCCCGGAGCTCCTTGACCTTGCCGGAGGCTTCCTCGAAGGACCGCTGCTGCTCGGCTGCAGATGCCGTAATCTCTTCACTGCTGGCGGCAGACTGCTCCGTAATGGCACTGATGTTCTCAATAGCCGTCTGAACCAGAATGCTGAGCTCATGCGATTGCTGCATCTCCTCCGCTACGTTCCGGATTTGCAGACTGATTCGCTCGACGCTGTCGCCGATCGAGGAGAAGGTCTGTCCTGTCTGCTCAGTAGCCGCTTCCTGCTCCGAGGATAGAGTGATGCTATTCGTTACCGACTGCTTCACCTTGTCCATGGCGGCTGTGATCTCCGTAATAGCTGTGTAGATATGCTGTACGGATTGCTCCGATTGCTCAGCAAGCTTCTTCACCTCACTGGCGACGACGGTGAATCCACGTCCAGCCTCACCGGCACGTGCGGCTTCAATCGAAGCATTGAGTGATAGGAGTGTCGTCTGGGCAGCTATGTCGGATACGAAGGCTGTCATTTCCTTGATCCGAACCGTACTGCCCTCCAGCTCCTGGAAGGTCTGCTCCATTTCAGCCATTGCCCTGCGATTGACCTCACTCAGCCGCTGCTGCTCCTGCATGACCGTGCGGCCTGCGGTTACGGTACCTAGTACCTCATTGCCATAATGCACGGATTCGGTGGTAGCCTGCAGATTGCTCTGGAAGGTCTGCTGCATCCGATCCACGACCGATACCGTCTCGCTCAAATCCTCCGCAATCTTCTGGCTGCCTTGAGACAGCTCTTCCGTCGTGCGTGTCACCTGCTGCACGATGGCCTGCATGGTCTCATTGCCGCGGTCGATATCCTGTGCCATTGAATCCACACGATACCCGGCTGCACTGATGGATTGGATCATCTGGCGTATGCTGTCGATCATCTGACGGAAGGAGACGTTCAGCTCAGCCAATTCATCCTTACCCTGTGCAGGTGGGAGCTGAACCTTGAGGTCGCCTTGAGCAATCCGGCTGGCGGCATCCTTTAGTGTCTGAATACGTCCAGCCAGCTTGCGCGAAGTATAGATGTTGAACAATGTGCTTGCAATGAGAAGGACGAGTGCGCCTGCAAGCGCGAGCTTCCAGGTGTTCTGGATGTCGTTCTCCAATGTAGCGGTGAAGGTATCGTATTGTTCACGAGTCAGCTCATTCAGCATGTAGATATCGTTCTGAATGCCTTTGACCCGGGAGCTGTAACGCTTGGCCTCCGAGCTGTTCATCTCCGCCATCGCTTGGGTAGCCCCCGCAGACAGCTCTGTCATTTTCTCCTGAATGGAGCTAATCAGGCTCATCTGACGTTCATCATGTATGAGGCTCGTCGCGAGCTGGTCGGAGATCTGCTGACCTTCCTCCAGTAGCTGTGCTACAGCGTTCTGATTCGCTGCCGACATCGAGGTGGAATAGACGTCTAGGGCCTGCTGGACCTGCATCTGGTTGGCATTCAGCTCGGATACCTTCAGCATGGCAGGCACGAGATTCTGGTTCCCGGCGTTCATTCCGAGCAATTGAAATATGATGTATGCCACCAGCATCAGGGAGGCTAGCAGCGTAATTAAGGCGTAGCTGATTAGTTTGCCTTGTAGCTTCATGGATGTGCTCCTATCTCTGATTGTGATTGGTCTTCCGTAGACAATGCTGCATTACTTCTGTAGGTTCACCTTCACTTCACCAGAAGCGAGCTTGGCCTTCAGGTCCTCGAACTGCTGCTGCTGTGCATCCGTCAGCTCAATGTTGTGAAGCTCCGTGAGCCCTACGCCATTCTCAGCCATTCCATAGACCATCACCTTGTCAGGGAAGCTATTGTTATTGCTCTTGAAGGTATCAACAGCATTTCGCATGGCGACATCGACATTTTTGAGCA
The DNA here is from genome assembly GCF_038002385.1 of Paenibacillus sp. FSL K6-1230. Classification (NCBI taxonomy): domain Bacteria; kingdom Bacillati; phylum Bacillota; class Bacilli; order Caryophanales; family Paenibacillaceae; genus Paenibacillus; species Paenibacillus sp. FSL K6-1230. The sequence continues at coordinate 5,930,257 of NZ_JBBOCK010000001.1, read as the reverse complement.
TCGACGTCAGGATTGCTTTTTCCGCGAGGAAAAATTGATCCGTGTCCACTCCTATAGCGTGCTTGCGCAAATCCTGAATTTCCGAAAGGGCTCCGACGCCTGTAAGTCCCGCAGCTACATAGATGACATCTGTGCCTTGCTCGTTAATCATCTGTGAAGCGAGCTCTGCTCCGAGCTCTGAGTTACCGAAATCATTTGCATAGACAGCCTCGACATTGGCATCAGGATTCACAGCCTGTACCCCTTGCTCGAAGCCCTGCTGGAAATCACGCAGAACCGGGATGTCCATGCCACCCAGGAAGCCGACCTTGTCTGCCTTGGTAGCGAAGCCTGCAATGATACCAGCCAGGAAGCTACCGTCTTCGGCTTTGAACAAAATGGAGTGCACATTAGGAAGCTCGGATTGACTATCTACAATTAAAAAGGTCTGCTCGGGATATCGCTCTGCAACCTTCTCCAGATCCACCTTAACGGTATCACTGAGCCCGATAATGAGATCTACCTTGTCTTGGGCAAAATGCTCGAAGGCCTCTTCTGTCGTCATTCCCTTCCCAGGCTCTCTATAATCAAAAATAATACTGTTCTCATTGCGTTCCTGCGCCAGACCTTCAAATGCAGCATCGTTGAAGGAACGATCCCCCAGTCCTACATCAGTAAGGACGATACCGACGGTAATTCGCCCATCCTTGCCGTCCTTGCCTGCTTCACCACCAGGTGCTGTGCATGCCGACAGGAGCAGCATGACTAGAGCAAGCTTGAAGATCAGCAGCAGCATTTTACCGTGTGTGTTTTTCATGTACGTGTGCCCTCGTTTCTTTCAATAATATCGTTGTCGTTTTATATAAGAAGGTATGTACCACTTCACATTTATCGGAAAGGTGGAGGGGGATTTTCATATGTTCAGCTGAAAGTTTACTGAAATATAACATTATTCATGAAATATTCACTATTTTCAATATTGAAGTTTGTCTTCGTGTTAGCCTCATGAGCCTGCCTCGTTGTTAGTGAACTGGTAAAAATATGCATAAAAAAAGTCTATTCCGAACCGCTTATTACGCTATTCCTCCAGCACGCTAGTACCGATATAAAAAGCATAGGCATAATAGAACATAACAACATCACAACAGAATAAGGGGAATTCATATGTCCACACTCAAGACAAAAATCCTTCTGATGGTCCTTTCCATGTGTATCCTGCTGTCGATTCCACTATCGGTGGTCTCTTTGATCAATATTGAGAAGGAAGCGACGAGGGCCGTACATTTTGAATTGCAAGGTACTGTACAGAAGGCATCAGCCAATATTAATGGCTGGGCACTTGCGCAGGCGAAGGTCGTCGAGACCCTGGGTACGACAATTCAGAATACAACTCCGCTTCATGATATTACATTAGAGCACCTGCAGGCCTATCAATTGCCTACGAACAAAGAGGATATTGCAACGATCTATTTCGGGCTAGAGGATGGAACCTATATGGATGGTGCTGGCTTCATTCCTGATGCCTCATTCGATGCTCGGGAGCGTCCATGGTACAAGGCCATCAAGGCTTCTGATCAGCTTACGATCAGTGATGCCTATGTGACTCAGGCAGGTGTGCAATCCATATTCATCGGGGTTCCATTGCATGACGAGAACGGCCAATTCCAGGGAGCCATCTCGGAGAATATTTCCTTGACCTCCATTAAGGATGAAGTGAATGCGTTGAACACGGAGCATAGCTTCAGCTTCTTGCTGGATACCGCTGGTGTGGTTCTCTCCCATCCTGACGAAACCTTGCTCAATACTCCTCTAGTCGAGCATGAAGACTATAAGGATACTGTACAAGCGATGCTGCGTGACCCAAGTGGTATGTCGGAGTATACCTATAATAACGATCGTCAGCTAATCTATTTCGAGAAGGTCCCACAGACGAACTGGATTATAGCTACTTCGATCTCGAAGGCTGCGGCTTTTGCAGAGTATACCAACGTCAGAAACTTCATCATAATCTTCGTGGTTCTGTTCTCGCTACTGATGATAGCCATTGTGTACTTCTTGTCCTATCGGGCGATCAAGCCTCTTATTGAAATGAGGGATAGTGCTGCGAAGCTGGCTGCTGGTGATGTTACTGTACGAGTCTCCATAAAGGGCAAGGATGAGATTGCGCAGCTAGGCGCCTCCTTCAACGAGATGTCAGCTTCCCTGAATGGCTTGATCAAGCAGGTGGACCATTCTGCACGACAAGTGCAGACGTCATCTCAATTAATGTCGCAGGATGCAACAGGAAGTAATGAGATCGCTATGCAGGTATCGACTGTTATCGAGGAGATTGCTAAGGGAGCGGCAGAGCAGGCTGGCTCGATTCAACTGGGTGCCGAGAGAATAGGCGAGATTAATGAAACGATTAACCAGATCTACAGTCAGACGGATCATACGCGTTCCGTAGTCGGTGACGTCACGCAAGCTATGGACAGCGGGAATGAGTCATTCGAGCGGCTGATTGCGTTGTCGGATTCAAGTCGGGAGTCGACGAGCAGGGTCGAGGCTGCCAATGAGCTGTTATTGAATAAAATTGTTGAAATCTCAACGATCACAGAAAGCATCAAGAACATCGCGGCGCAGACGAATTTGTTAGCCTTGAATGCATCGATTGAAGCAGCGCGGGCCGGGGAGCATGGCAAGGGCTTTGCCGTGGTTGCGGGGGAAGTGCGCAAGCTTGCTGAGCAATCGGCACAATCCATCGGTGGAATCAATCAGTTGCTGGGCGAGCTTGATCAGGCAGGAAATCAGAGCTCCGCAGAGCTGGAGAGGTTCCGTCAGAACAGTGCCTCCCAATTGGAGTCGATTCAAGAGACGTCAGGGTCTTTCGCCCACATTCGTCACTCGGTTGACGTCATCATTAATGCGATCAACGCCATAAGCTCCGCTATGGAGGAATTGCAAGCGGGAGCTAACCAGGTCTCCGAGGTCATGACAGGGCTGGCGGCTGTAGCGGAAGAAAGTGCAGCTTCTACCGAAGAAGCAGCTTCCTCTACGCAGGAGCAGTCCCGAACAATTAGCAACATTTCAGAGGCAGCCAGTGAACTGCTGCAGCATGCTGATCAATTGTTGGCAGAAATCAGTCGTTTCCGTACAGACAATAAAAGATAAAGATAACAACAAAACAGCGATTCTCCTTTAATCGGAGAGTCGCTGTTTACGTGTGTGGGTCCTATGCAATTTGCTGTATTAATTCTGTCAAAGCTCCTGAGAGAACGGCGGTCATACAGCCTTCCGCTTCTCTACCATATAGTAACTCAAGATAGCTCCAACCGTACCGATCGCGGCAATCAATCCTCCGACAAGGGGTACATAGACCAGTCCAGCCTGTGTGAGCACTACACCGCCAATGAAGGCACCAGCAGCGTTCCCCAGATTGAGTGCGGAATGGCTGGATGTAGCCGCAAGGCGTGGTGCCTCATGTGCCAGATTCATAATGCGCAGCTGAATACCTGGCATAATGCCGAAGGCCGCCATTCCCCATAGAAAAATAAAGATCAGTGCCAGAACCGGAATATGCAGCACGCCCGACAGGATCAGTAGCAGCGCGGACAAAATGATGAAGATGGTAATCACTGAAGGCATCAGCTTCCAGTCCGCAAGGCGCCCGCCAATGAGATTCCCCAGCGTCACACCAATTCCATACATGACCAGAATCCAGGTTACGCTACTCTCCTGAAAGCCGGCGACATCTGTCAGCATGGGGGTAATGTACGTAAACACTGCAAACATGCTGCAGCATCCGAATGCTCCCGTAGCCAGAATCAGCAGCACCTGAGGCTGAAAGAGGCTGCTGACCTCCTTAGCTAGGCTTGGTTGCTCCGTCTGTTCAATCTTGGGAATCATCGTAATAATCCCGATCAGAGATATGATGCCCATAATTGTGATAGCCCCAAAGGAAGCCCGCCAACCGAGCTGCTGCCCGATCAAGGTACCGAATGGCACGCCGATAATATTGGCAATGGTCAATCCTGCGAGTACCATCGAGACCGCGGCAGCCCGTCTATCTGGACGAACCAGTCTGGCCGCAATCAAGGACCCTGTGCCCAGGAAGGTGCCGTGGGCCAGCGCGGTAACGAGACGAGAGCCCATCAGCAATCCATAACTAGGGGCCAACGCTCCAACCAGATTCCCGATGATGAAGATGACCATCAACAGGCACAGCAGCTGCTTCTGAGCGATTTTACTAGTGGCAATGGTCAGGATGGGCGCCCCCAAGGCTACGCCAAGTGCGTAACCAGTGATCAGCTGTCCCGCCTGTGCGATCGTAACGTCCAGGTCTCTGGCCACATTGGGCAACAGCCCCATGATGACGAATTCCGTCATCCCGATGGCAAATGCCCCGGCCGTGAGGCAGAATAAAGCTAACGGAAAGCGCCTGCTGTTGCTCAAGCCTTGCTGTGATGTTTCTACTTTTTGCATGGTTTCTCTCCCGTTTTCTGAAATCTCTATCTTTTCAATATGTACATCCTATCATCTAAAATTAAAAATGAACATGGTTTCTCTTTACCATGCTCGGGACAAGCTTAATAATAGTTTTATAAAACGTTATAGAAAATTTACTAAAAAAAAAGTATACTTCTAATACAACTGTTGCGGGGATGGGAGACAGGCTAATAATGACCCGCAGGTCGGACTTGTCCGACTTACCATATTCCGCGGCGTGTAAGGAGATTAGGCATGAAAAGGTTAACGATTGAGGATGTGGCCCAGAAGGCCGGTGTATCGAAGAGTACCGTATCGCAGTATCTGAACAAGCGTTATAAATATATGAGCGATAGCACCAAGGAACGAATCGCACAGGTGATCAAGGAGCTGAATTACCAGCCGAACGGGGCTGCGCGAAGTCTGAAGAACAACCGCTCCTTCATGATCGGTATCATCGTGGCGAATCTGGACTACACGTTGTCCATCCAGGGCATCCGGGCTATCGAGAATGAGCTGCAGCAATATGGCATTCAGGTTATTATTTGCAACGCTGATGAGAATCCTGACAAGGAGAACAAGCACATTGAGATGCTGATCGCCAGGCAGGTGGATGGACTGATTATTTTCCCGACAGGCAAAAATGCAGAGGCCTACAACCGCTTGGTGGATGAGAAGTTCCCACTGGTCTTCCTGGATCGTCTGGTGGAGGGAGTCACGACGCAAAGTCTGCTTCTCGATAATGACATGGCTGTCAAGATCGGCATTCAGGAGCTGGTACAGCATGGACATCAGCGTATAGCTCTTCTGACGCCTCCACTGGGCGTGAACCGGATTACGCCCCGGGTTGAACGGGTTAGCGGGTATAAGAAGGTCATGGAGGAGTACGGACTGCCGATCCGTGAGGACTATATTCGCAGTGTATCGCGAGACGAGATCTTCTCCACACTGGATGAGCTGTTCGCGCTCGATGAGCGGCCTACCGCATTACTAGCCGGGAACGATATTGTGCTGGCGGAGATTCTCCAATATATGAATGCAAAAGGGATGCGCATCCCGCGTGACATCTCGATTATCGGCATAGATGACGCTCAGTTCGCACATATATACAATCCTTCGATTACGACGATTCGGCAGCCGATTGCTGAGATGGGCAAGCAGGCAGCCAAGACGCTGCTGTCCGCTATTGAGGAGGAGGGCGACGCGGTGCCGATCATTTATCGCTTCGTGCCGCAGCTGATTCAGGGCGAATCCGTCAGCAAGCCCGAGAACTGATCAGAGCGAAGTGACAGGATAGAGGGTCTCTGGAAAGGCATTGGGATAGAGTGTTATTGGTTGCTACTGATTATTGAGTTATCTAATGGAGCATGAAGTCCTGTTCATGTGGTAAGAATTAGATACGAGGAGCTCTCTGGCGATGCAGCTTGTTTGCGGCCGAAGAGCTCCTTTTCAGCGATTATTTCTATTCGTTCCGTTGATTGCATTGCTTGAGCTGTAGTGATGATTACATATGCTCGGCCAGTTGTACCTCGAATCCGTCCGGGTCAGCGATGTATATAAAACGCAAATGGGGATTCGGCTGGATGGGGCCGCGTACAATGGGAATACCCAATGCTATCAGGCGTTCTATAGTTTCCTCTAGTGACCTCACCTCATAACCGATGGACACGCCAGCTTCGGGTTTGAGAACGACTTCGCTGCCCTCAATCAGTTCAAGTGCTGTTTCATTTTCCATGCCCAGCATGGCAATTTGCCGTCCACGGCTTTCAAATCTGCGCTGTATCTGGAGCCCGAGCTTTCCGTGATAGAAGTGGATGGATGCCTCCAGATTGCGTACGCGCAGCGTGATCCAGTTGAGTCTGATCAACACAGTGAATCTCTCCTTTTTACGTCATATGGACAAGCGATTTCAACTTTTTTGTGATTATTCCTATTCGTTCCGTAGACTGCGCTGCTTAAGCTGTGACCTCAGTCGTATCTTTCCCGATATTCCAGAGGGGACAGCCCTGTCCAACGCTTGAACTGCCTGCTGAAATGAGAGGCGTTCTTGTAGCCAAGCCGCTTACTGATGGACTGGATCGAGAGACCAGGCTTCTTGACCAGCAAGCGCGCTTCCTTCAGCTTCAATTGGGATAAATATTGACGAGGCGACAAGCCGTATACCTTTTTGAACACCTCATATCCGTAGCCTGCACTGAGTCCGATGGATTGAATAATGCGCTCAATATACAGTCCCTCGTCCGTCTCTGCCGATTCAGGGTGGAGCACCTGCTGCTTGAACGACGTCTTGATCATCTCGGCGATTTCCTTGGCGTACTTGGTGTTGTTGATGCCTGCGGGTTGAAGGGGAGAAGGACTGCTCTCCAGCATTCGATCCAGGGCGATCAGCAGCTCCGAGAGGATGATCTGGACCTCCATTTTCGTTCGGAAGGAATAAGGGGCTTCCCGGTCGGTGAGAGCAACCCAGCGCTTCAGAATCTGCTGTAATTCAACGTTGTACTCGTGGTTGTGGCGGTACAGGATCTCGCATTTCTGAATCATGGTAGTCATGAATACAGGGTCATCAATGTCAAAGTGAGCACAAAAATACGTCATGCCCTGCGGATCGGTACAGTGAATCTCGTGCTGGAAGCCGGGCGGAATGATCAGGATATCGCCTTGCTTGACTTCATAGCTGTCCTGCTCAAGCTGTGTGGATTGGCTGCCCTCCAGCACCCAGATCATCTCGAAGGCCAGATGCAGGTCAGACGGTACATGCCAGCCTTTATCCACCTTCTGGGTATGGGCCCCGAAGAAGCTGATATTCCAATCCAGTACTGGAAGCCGCCGGGCATTCGTTAAGAGCGGGTTATCTATGGAATGATGCTCATTCATCTATATCACCTTTGATTTGGGTAAATTGTCCCCCAGGATTGACTATATTCATTCTACACGATTATCTACATAATGAATAATAAGCATGATTGACGAAGCGCTTACATGAATCCATTCGAGGAGGAGTCGCAAGTGAGCTACAAGCCCGAAAAATTATATTATGGTGTTGCCTACTACGATGAATATATGCCGTATGACCGATTGGAAGAGGACATTGCGCTGATGAAAGAAGCGGGGATCAATCTGGTGCGGATCGCCGAGAGTACATGGAGCACGCATGAGCCGCAGGATGGTGTATTCGACTTCAGCTCCGTGGATCGCGTACTGGAAGCCATGCACCGCGCTGGTATTGATGTCATTATCGGCACGCCGACCTATGCCGTACCTACCTGGCTCGTCAAGGCCTATCCCGAGGTGCTGGCCGTTACGAAGAATGGACCGGGACGCTATGGTGCCAGACAGATTATGGACATTACGAGTCCAGTCTACCTGCGCTATGCAGAGCGTATCATCCGCAAGCTGATAGCCCGTGTTGCGGAGCATCCGGCCGTCATCGGCTTCCAGGTAGATAATGAGACGAAGCATTATGGAACGGTCGGTCCCAACGTTCAGTTCATGTTCGTCAAGTATATGAAGGACAAGTTCGGTGGCGACCTGGATCAGCTGAACCATGAATACGGACTGGACTACTGGAGCAATCGCATTAACAGCTGGGAGGACTTCCCGTCTGTCGTCGGCACCATCAATGGAAGTCTGGGCGCGGAATTTTCCCGTTTTCAGCGGCAACTTGTAACGGACTTCCTCGCTTGGCAGGTGGAGCTGGTACGGGAATATGCGCGAGAGGATCAATTTGTCACCCATAACTTTGATTTTGAATGGCGGGGCTATTCCTATGGTATACAGCCAGACGTGAACCATTTCGAGGCCTCCAAGGCTCTTGATGTGACAGGGGTAGATATCTATCATCCGAGTCAGGGAGAACTGACTGGGCTGGAAATATCCTTCGGCGGAGACATTATACGCTCGACCAAGCACCAGCCATACTTCGTGCTGGAGACCGAGGCGCAGGCATTCAAGCAGTGGGTTCCATATCCTGGCCAGCTTCGTCAGCAGGCATATAGCCATCTCGCCTCCGGGGCGGTCATGGTCGAATATTGGCACTGGCACTCGATTCACAATTCGGCGGAGACATATTGGAAGGGCTTGCTCAGTCATGACCTGCGGCCGAATCCGGTATATAACGAAGCGAAGATCATCGGGCGCGAATTCGCTCAGATCTCTGGCCGACTGACTGGCTTGCGGAAGCAGAATAAGGTAGGTATGGTCATCAGTAACGAGAGCTACACCGCACTTGAATGGTTCCCATTCGCAGGAAGACCGTTCAGCGGGCAGACGCCTTACAATTACAACGATGTATTCCGTTTGCTCTATGACCAGCTCTATCGCATGAATATCGGTGTCGACATTCTGAACCCGGAAAATGGACAGCTGGAGGACTATGACCTCATCGTCGTGCCACCGCTGTACACCGTGTCTGATTCATATTTGCAGCGCTTGAACCGCTACGTGGAGCAGGGGGGACATGTCGTTTATGCCTTCAAATCCGGCTTCACCGACGAGAACGTCAAGGTGCGTACAGTCATGCAGCCCGGGATTATCAGCGAGGCGTGTGGAGCGACCTATCAGCTGTTCGTCGAGCCACGGGGCACTCGCCTGAAGAGTGGCGTACTGGAGCTTGCAGGGCTGGATACAGAGGTGAAGGAATGGATGGAGCTGCTGGTACCAGAGGGTGCAGAGGTACTGGCCTCTTACGATCATCCGCATTGGGGTGAGTATGCAGCCATTACAAGGAATCGCTTTGGCAAAGGCAGTGCGGCCTACATCGGGTGCTTCACGACACCGGAGGTCATCCGTGCGGTGCTGGAGCACATTGTAAGGGACATCGGTCTATGGGGCGCGGATCAGGAGCTGTCATTCCCGGTTGTTGTGAAGCATAGCGTGAATGAGCAAGGCCAGCAGGTGCATTTCTATTTCAACTATTCGGATGAGCCGCTATCTCTGAACTATACGTATGGTGCTGGACATTCTCTTTTGAGTGACGAGCAGATTACACAGGGGCAGCAGCTTACACTGGAGTCATGGGGAACCGTTATTATTGAGGAGCAGTCGTAATTGTTCGGATATTAGGTGCGTGAATGCTTGTTCGCTTTTGGCAAGTCTTGCAGAATAAGTGAAGTATATTGCATATCTATACTCTGTTCAATAATCGTCATACTTCCTCTCTTGCAACAAAGAAGGACCACCGCCCTCCAAGGAAATTGGAGAGGCGGTGGTCCTTAACTATTTCAGTCAGGAATGCTGCCTATATGGTCCATACGTCTAGTAAAGGTACAGTACCAAGATATAGTGCCAAGGTATAGTGCCAAGATATTGTACCTTGTTTACTTATGAGTAGCAAATGAGTAGTAAAGTTTACTTATGAAGGACAAAAATTACTTATTACCGACAAAAGTATGTCCCTGCGAATTATAGAACGCTTCCAGACCCTCGCGTGTCGGCAGTCCATCCATATCCCCCGGAGACATGACCGCCAGTGCACCAATGGCATTACCACGGCGTACCGCATCTTCCAATGCCAGATCCTCCAGCAATGCGCTGATGACACCAGTCGCGAATCCGTCACCTGCTCCCACAGTATCGGCTACCTTGTCTACCTTGAAGCCCTTCACGAAGCCAGAGGTCTCTGCAGTTCTGAAATAGGCTCCCTCAGCTCCCATCTTGATGACGACGAGCGATACACCACGATCCAGATAGAAAGCAGCTACAGCTTCAGGATCGGAGTACCCTGTCAGGATCTTCCCTTCGCCGATACCTGGCAGGAACCAGTCGCAATGAGCAGCCAGCTCGTTAATCGTCTTGGCCATCGTCTCGGTATCCGGCCACAGCTTCGGACGCAGATTCGGGTCAAAGGAGATCGTCTTCCCTTGCTTGCGCATGAACTTCATCGCGTGCAGGGCGAATTCATGACAGCTCGCGGAGAGTGCTGGTGAGATACCGGTCATGTGCAAATGACGAGCCGAATTGAAATAATCATCGTTAAAGTGAGCCAGACTCAGCTTGGAGGCGGCTGAATTTTTGCGGAAATATTCTACCGTTGGGTCCCCAGTCTCCACCTTGGATTTCACCAGCATGCCTGTTGGATGTTGGTCTGTAAAATGAACATTCGAAGTATCGATGCCCTCATGCAGCAGTGTATTTTCAATAAATTTACCGAAGCTGTCCTGACCCAGCTGTGTAACCAGGCCGACCTTCTTGCCAAGGCGGGACAGGCCTGATGCTACATTCGTCTCAGCCCCGGCCATCGCCTTGGAGAAAGAATTAATTTCATGTAAAGGACCCACCTCATTGGCATAAAACATGGCCATGGGCTCTCCGAACGTAATGGCATCCAAGGTATTATTCATCCTTATGTTCCTCCTTGATTTAGTTCCAGTTTATTAAACGTAGTAGGGTGTACCTTATTCCTCATGAAAATAACACATAAATCGGTTTTTAACAATAAACGATTCGAGATTGCCTGAAATAAATATAGCACAACGCTCTATTTTCTTTATATTGTAAATAAAACGTTACCATTTCGCCAAAATTGCGTAAATTGTGTAGAATTGCATTGACATTAGTTCTAATTCTAATTAGTATTTGCGGTGTAGACATAATTAAATTAGTAAATAAAGAATAAAATTTTATCTAACGGAGGCTTTGAGACATGGACAAACGTTATTCCACTCATCCCGAGCATGCCAAGACCTTTACCACGGAGGAGCTTCGTGAGCACTATTTGATTCAAGATCTATTCGTAGCTGATGAAGTGAGAGCTTGCTACTCACTGGAGGATCGTCTGATTACTGGCGGTATTCTGCCTGTGAACGGACCAGTCGAGCTGAAGGGCTATGACGAGATTAAAGCTGATTACTTCCTGGAGCGCCGGGAGATTGGTATTTTCAATGTTGGCGGACCTGGTTCGATTCGCGTAGATGGCGAGACTTACCCGATGGTGCTGAAGGATTGCCTGTATGTGGGCCTGGGCAGCAAGGAGCTGATCTTCGAGAGCGAATCCTCCTCCAACCCTGCGAAATTCTATTTCGTATCTGCTAATGCTCATAAGACATATCCGATTCAGAAGCTTGCCTTCTCCGAAGTGCCTGCTGATGACCTCGGCTCTCAAGAGACTGCCAATAGCCGTGTGCTGCGCAAATACATTCACGAGGACGGCATCCAAAGCTGTCAGCTGTGTATGGGGATGACTGCCCTGAATGCAGGCAGCGTGTGGAACTCCATGCCTACACACGTGCATGACCGCCGCACAGAAGTATACTTCTACTTCGAGATGGCTGAGCAAGTTCGTATGTTCCATATGATGGGCGAGCCGACTCAGACGCGCCACATTGTCATGAAGAATGAGGAAGCTGTCATTTCCCCGCCTTGGTCTATCCACTGTGGATCGGCGACAGGTAACTATACCTTCATCTGGGCTATGGCCGGAGAAAACTACACTTACAAGGATATGGACGCTGTAGCCATGGATGAGCTGCGTTAATCCGGGAAGGATGCAACAATGAACAAAATGAGAGTGCTGAACAATCTTCAATCCCTGGGTGTCGTGGCTGTTATTCGTGCCAATGATCCGGATTCTGCCTTCAAGATGTCTGAAGCTTGCATCGAGGGTGGTCTGACCAATATCGAGCTGACGTTCACGACGCCAGAGGCAGATCAGGTCATTCGTAAGCTCAAATCCATATTCAAGGATAAAGCTGTGATCGGTGCAGGAACGGTACTGGACCCGCTCACGGCTCGGATTTCCATTATTGCTGGTGCAGAGTTCGTGGTGAGTCCTTCCTTTGACGAGGAGACTGCCAAGATGTGTAACCTGTACAGCGTGCCTTACATGCCTGGTTGCATGACGCTGAATGAAATGAAGGAAGCCCTGAAGCTGGGCGTGGACGTGCTCAAGCTGTTCCCGGGTAGCGCACTGGGTCCTGATTTTGTAAAAGCGGTCAAAGGTCCAATGCCTCACGTGCAAATCATGCCAACAGGCGGCGTAGACCTGGACAACATTCAAGAGTGGCTGAACAACGGCTGTATCGCTGTCGGCATCGGCGGCAATCTGACGGCTCCGGCCAAGGATGGACGCTACGATCTGATCACCGAGACGGCTGCACAATATGTAGCCAAGGCGCAGCAGGTCATTAGCAAGAAATAGCTTTTATGTGCTGGTAATCAGGCAATATTGCTTTGATTTTGTATAGCGGGCGGGCAGCCGGGAGCGCTGGTGATCCGGTTCGTACATTAATTATTGGGGGAATCCACAATGAGTCTGGAACAATTTTCGTTAGACTTTTTTAGTCTGAAAGGCAAAGTGGCAATCGTGACTGGCGGTAACAGCGGCCTTGGTCAAGGATATGCTGTAGCATTGGCAAAAGCAGGCGCCGAGCTCTTCATCGTTACGTATGATCAGAACTGGGATGAGACGCGCGAATTAATCGAGAAAGCAGGCTCCAAGGTAGCGTTCCATCAAGCTGACCTGACAGACAAGTCCGCTCTGGACGGTGTAGTACAGGCATGTTTGGATGCCTACGGTCGCATTGATGTGCTGGTGAACAACGCGGGTACAATTCGTCGTGCTCCGTTGCTTGAGTATAAGCCAGAGGATTGGGATGCAGTTATGGAGATCAACCTGAACTCCGTATACTTCCTGAGCCAAGCGGTAGCTAGAGTCATGGTTGAGCAGAAGAGCGGGAAGATCATCAACATCGCTTCCATGCTGGCCTTCCAAGGTGGTAAATTCGTTCCTCCTTACACAGCAAGTAAACATGCGGTTGCGGGTATTACCAAAGCCTTCGCTAATGAGCTGGCTGTACACAACGTACAGATCAACGCGATTGCTCCAGGTTATATCGAGACAGCCAACACGGCTCCGATCCGTGCAGACGAAGTGCGTAACCAAGAGATCCTGTCTCGTATTCCTGCGGGTCGCTGGGGAGCTCCATCCGACCTCATGGGCGTCGTAGTATTCCTGGCAAGTCGTGGTTCTGACTACATGAACGGTCACATTCTGGCCATTGATGGCGGCTGGCTCGTTCGTTAATCACGGCTTATATTTTAGTATTAAAAGTAGACATTATAGTAGTATCTATTGAAGCTTTAGAGTGAGTGTACGTTAGCTTTCTATGTGCAGTCTAGCTTTCATGGATGGGGTCCGTGAAGAGGGGTGTTCCTTGGGTAGTTTCTTACCGAAGGCCAGTCCGCGATCGTAACATATAAGGCAAGGTTTGGATGCAAAAAGAGCGAGGTCTGTAGCTGCAATAGCTGCAGACCTTGCCTTTTTGTATGGCCCTCTTCAATAGAGAGTGGGCTAGGTGAGAAGACACGTCGCTAGGACATGAACATTGCTTAATTGCTGGAAGCTGCTGTGAGCGCATGTTTTAAGTGCTGATAGAGCTTTTGGCTCGCCAGTTGGAAGGGATAAGTCGATTCTGTGCATAGAATTCCGAATGCCATTTCGACAAGATGTCCGCTAATGGCCCTGGCGATTGTACCTTTACTGATGGAAGCTACTGTGATTCCCGGAACCAGTGCGATTCCCAGTCCGCTCTCGACGTAAAATTTCAATGCCGTCATGCTCCCGATCTCCATAGTGTCAAGCGTAATATTCTCCTCGTGCAACGCCATTTCCAGCTTTCTGCGGTATGGACAGGTTGCTGCAGTAATGAGCAAACGATGCCCTTGCAAATCTTTCAGGTCTATTATCGTTTTGTGGACCAGCGGATGATCTTCTGGAACAAGCACCACGAATTCTTCGTTGAAGAGTGGCTCAAAGTACAACTCCGATCCCAAGCTAGGTGCTGTACAAAGGGCAAAATCGAGTTCACCTCGAAGTACCTGCTCGCTGAGGTGAGGGGTACTCGAGACCTCGACAGAAATTTTCACTTTGGGAAAGCTGACCATGAAATCCTTCAGAATACCTGGTAAACGGTAGCTGGCTGTGGGCTCCGTGACGCCAAGGCGGATGTGTCCAGATTCTCCATTCTTTAGATCGGAGAGGTTGGATTGGAGCTGTTCCATATTCTTTACAATGTCTCGGCTCTGACTGTAGAATAGCCTACCTGCCTCTGTCAGACGAATTCCTTTCCCACGTTCTATAAGCCGAATGCCCAATTCCGCTTCGAGCTTCTGTATCTGCATGGTAACCGTGGATTGGACATAATTCATTTCTTGGGCAGCGCGGTTGAAGCTTCCAGCCTGTACAATCCTGTGAAAGGTTATTAATTGTTTGAAATCCACCAGTGTCCTCCCCGTTGTGTATGTCTTTATATGATTTTATATGATTCACAAAAAATGAATTTTATGTTCGATTAATTCAATTATACAAATAACTTTGTTGTCTGTACAATAAAGCTCACCGACATTAGGGGAGGGGATTTTGAATGGATTTGCAAAACAAGGTGGCTCTGGTTACGGGCGGCGGGACCGGGATTGGACGGGCGACCAGTCTTGAATTAGCCAGCCGCGGGTCAGCCGTGGTCGTCAATTATTCGCGCTCCGAAGTTGAGGCCATGGAGACGGTACGGAGCATTCTTCATGCTGGAGGGAAGGCGATGGCCATACAGGCTGACGTTACCAAAGATGAGGAAGTCAGAGTAATGGTCGAGAATGTCGTTCAGCAATTCGGCTCCATTGATTTGCTCGTTAATAACGCTAGCATTACCAGTCATATCCCGATGGAGGATTTGGAGTCAGCTACAGAGGAGGTGTGGGACAGTCTATTTGCCGTGAATGTAAAAGGGATGTTTTTCTGTGCGCGTGCAGTTGCCACTCATATGAAACGCAGTAAGCAGGGGGCAATCATCAATCTGGGCAGCATTGCCGGGCAGACCGGGCTAGGCTCCTCGCTTCCCTATGCTGTATCCAAGGCGGCGGTTCATGGGCTGACAAAATCGTTGGCTAAGGCGCTGGCACCTGATATTCGCGTGAACTGTATCGTGCCGGGAGCCGTGGCTACGAGATGGTGGGCGGGGAAGGAAGAGCAGATGCGCCGCCTTGCTCCCCGCCTGCTTTTGCAGCGCATTTCCGAGCCTGAGGATATCGCTGCTATGATCTGCGCAGCTTTGGAGCAGGAGGCCATGACGGGTCAAATGATCACGGTTGACAGTGGACAAACATTGTAAGTCTACATCTAGCTAAGCAATTGCTACAAAAACTTTATGACGTCAGAGATGTCTGCAGCCTTTCCGATAAGGATACATGCATGGTTACGATGAAACTGTCTTCGGAAGTACACGGCTCCTCTTGCTTGTCCATGCTATACTGGGATAGAAGCTTGCTCTATTCAAATAAGTACAAAAGAATTCAAAGGATGATAGACAGATGAAAGCTGGAGTGGAAGAACGAACAGCCCGGACCTCCCGGCAGCAAGCCGGAGCCGGGCTTCTGATAGTCGGAATTATTCTTATTGCTATGAATTTGCGAGCTCCATTCATCTCAGTGGGGCCACTCATCGGGCTGATTAGGGAGTCGCTTGGCTTGTCCAGTGCCATGAGTGGCATGCTGACAACTTTGCCGCTGCTCGCCTTCGCCGTGTTATCTCCGGTTGCACCCCGATTCGCAAAGCGTTATGGCTTATCCAATGTGCTTGGTGCGGCCTTGCTGCTGCTGACCATCGGAATTGGAGTCCGATGGTTGGGCGGCGTGATTCCGTTGTTCGCAGGCACAATTCTTATAGGTGCGGCAATCGCAATATGTAACGTGCTGCTGCCAAGCTTAATCAAGAAGCGCTTTCCCGGGAACACTGGTCTGATGACCGGAGTATACAGTGTGTCCATGAACATCTCGGCTTCCATTGCTTCGGGAATCAGTGTCCCGCTCGCGATGCTGCTTGCTCAGGGCTGGAGTGGCTCACTGGCTATCTGGCTCTGTACAGCGGGGGCAGCTCTCTTGCTATGGGTTCCACAGCTGCAGAGCACCAAGTCCCCTGTAGTACAGATCTCCACTACTCGCAGTGCAGGCATGTGGACGAGTCCTTTAGCCTGGCAGATTACGATTTTTATGGGGCTGCAGTCGATTTTGTATTATGTCTTTGTTGCCTGGTTCCCGGAAATGATGGCCGTGAGAGGGATTTCCTCTTCTGCCGCAGGGTGGATGATGTCATTAATGCAGCTCTCCCAGCTGCCATTGACATTCCTGGTGCCGATATGGGCTGGAAGGATGAAAAATCAGTTACCGCTCGTATGTATAATGAGTCTCTTGTACATAAGTGGACTTAGTGGTCTATGGCTTGGGGGAGACGAATGGATTTTGTTCTCGGTCATTAGCATAGGGATTGCAGGCGGTTCGGCATTCGGGCTTGTCCTGATGTTCTTCACGCTACGCACGCGCACAGCCCAAGAGGCAGCAGAGATCTCGGGCATGGCTCAGTCTGTAGGCTACATGCTCGCAGCTGCTGGTCCTGTCCTGTTCGGATATTTGCACGATATGACCGAGAACTGGTCGGTGCCGCTAATTCTGTTGATAGTCCTGAGTCTCTGCTTACTCATGGTGGGGATAGGAGCTGGCAAGAACCGATATATTCGTTGATACACAGCTGCAAGTCATTTGCCGCTCGATTGGAACAGCAATGGATAGAACTGGAGGCTTGAAGTGATGGCAGTACTCAGCTTCGATCATACACAACGGCGAGTCAGTGACGGGGGGAGTACCGTGGAGCTACTGGCCAAGGAATATGCATTACTGCAATGTCTGTATCGGCACCGCGGGCAGGCTCTGTCACGAGAACAGCTGCTTGATCTGGTATGGGGGCTGGAGAGTCCTGTGGAACGAACGGTGGATGATCATGTGTATCGTCTACGGCGCAAGCTGAAGCGGATCGGCAGCATACAGATCTATACGATCCGGGGCTATGGGTACAGCCTCGCGGTTGACCAGCCAGAGCAGATATCTGTTCCATCCTGGAAGGACCAAGAGATGCAGGACGCTGTCCAACAAATGCTGCGCAAGTATCATTTGTTCGGGCAGGGGCATTCATTGTCGATGCTTGCCGCTCAGCAGCAAGTGCTTGGCGTGGAGATCGACCCCTACTACTTGATGTATATTCATTTTCTGGACGCGGATGCGCTATGGTTTCTGGAGCAGACCCAGCTACCTCCAGAGGAGCGGATGTACTGGATGCTGCTCATCTATGCCGCGACAGCTCCGGCTACTGCTGAAGGGCTGGCGATGGGAGAGCGAGCACTTGCTGATCGCAGGCTGTTTCCCGAGCAGCACCGTGAGCTACGAATATTGAATATTCTTGATTTCTATATTGAATATGGAAGACTTGAAGAGGTGCTTGAACGGCTCAAGGAATCCTATGAGGTTGTTCAGACGGAGCAATTGGATGGATTCCGAATGCCTGTTGCTCTCGTCGAGATGAGCCTGTATCTCGCTCAAGGTGATCTGGTCCGGGTTGCTGCTATAGCTGAGCGCCTGGAGCAACAGCTGCAGGACGCCCCTTACCTGCGTGAATTGGCTGGGTATCGTGTGAACCAGGGACTGTGGCGTCTGTTGGAGGGCCGGGAAGCGGAGGCCGAGGCGCTATTGCAGGAGGGGATGGGTATCTTCGAGATGGCTCGGCAGAGCCTGCTACAGATCAAGGCGGTGTGCAGAATCCAATCTTTTTTGCGGCGCTATGCTCCTCATGAGCGCTTGGAGAAGGTATATGCAGAGCATTATCAGATGCTGGACGCAAAATATAACATCACTGAGCAGCGTCCTCGGCTGGAGCAGTGGTTGAGGACACATTTACGCATGGGCTAGTATCTTGACTAGATCAACTGTACGTATAGAGTTGCTATCCGTTAACCACTGCGCTCTTTAGTTTTTTACCTGAAATCAGTTCTGGCAGGACTGGAGATTTACTTCTGATTGCCATGAATGCCAGATGAGCTATTCCCTCTGATAAACCTCTGACATAACGCAGTTATACTGTCTCTACAGATCAATGAAGAGGTGGAGACTATGCCATTTTTTGCTCGACGAAAAGACACATCAGGACTACTGCGTAATCGCTCCTTCCGCTTGCTATTCTCCGCTCACGCCCTAGCTTCGCTAGGGGAATGGTTCGACGCTATCGCTATTCAGGTGCTGGTTGTCTACCGCTGGGGAGCGGACCCCATGATGATTGCCCTCATTCCGGTGGTGATGGCACTTCCGGGCTTGTTGCTCAGCTCGCTGGCGGGGACGCTGGCTGATCGGCTGCCACAGGCGCGGCTTATGATGCTGAGCGATCTAGCTGCTGCTTGCCTGACGCTCGCAGTGCTGTTCGCTCCAGGAGTAGCCTGGCTGCTACCCCTGCTCGCCCTTCGCGCCTGCGCGTCTGTCTTTCAACTGCCCGCCCAGCAGGGGCTGACCCGGGTCATTGTACCTTCGGACCAATTGCTGCAGGCAGCCTCGTGGAATGGCCTAGTTGGACAGGGGTCCAAGGTGGCTGGTCCCTTGCTCGGAGCGATGCTGCTAGTGTTGCTGTCGCCTCAGCTGTGCATTGCGCTGAATGCGGTGACCCGACTTTGCTCGGCTGCACTGCTGTGGCCGCTGCGCGGACTGTCCAGCAAGCAGGTGATTGCGCCGTCCGGCATGATGACGTCAGATGAAGACAGAGGACAGGGGTATGAACAACCCTTCGGGGAAGGGACATGCATTCAGGAGCAAGGACAGAGCGCCCCTCTTCAAGCTGCCATAGATGCAGACGAATCGACTGGACAGGATGAAGAGGGCTTTCTGGCGCAGTGGCGTGAAGGCTGGGCATATATTGTGAGGACGAAGCGACTGCTGCATACCCTGATCTTCGGCTTGTTCGGCATTATGGCTATCCTGATGATTGATTATCAGTTCGCTACATTGCTGAGAACCATCTATCCAGGGAATGAGTCATTGGTAGGCTGGCTGATCTCGGCGATCGGCATCGGGGCGGTGGCTGTAATCATGGTATTGAACCGGATGAATCATATTGGGGCAGGCTGGGGGCTTGGCGGAGGCTACCTGTGCATTGGCGGTGCTATTGCTGTGTTGGGCGTACTGCCACCTGGTAGTCCGATCTGGCTCCTGCTGGTTGCTGGTGTCCTGATTGGGCTTGGTAACGGACTCTATATGGTGACGCAAAATTACATCCTCCAATCCGAGACGCCAGCTCACCTTGTAGGCAGAATATTTGGAATCCAGAACACCGTGCTAGGCGCCGTGATGATTGGTGCGCCACTAGCTGGGGGTGTACTTATTCAGATGGCAGGGCCGGGTCTATCGTTCTTGGCGATTGGCAGTGTCGTAGGGCTGCTTGGCGTTAGCGGTATGCTGCTTCAGTCCATGATCTGGGGCCATGAGCCGAAGACGGATGCAGGACGTTATGTCGAACGAGGGGAACTGTGAAGGTCTGATTTATTTTGATTGTGATGGGATGGTGTGAACCAGTTGAGGAAGCTGTGCTTCTAAGTGAGTATAGAGCTGCTGTCGGCTAACGACTACGCTCCTCGGGTCATTCAACCTAAAATCAAATTCGGTCAAGGTACTAGCCATTCTGGCTGAGTGAGACCTGCATGAAGCCCCTGATCGTCATATAGATGATCAGGGGCTTATATTTGCTTCTGTATACTCAACCAAGCGCCTGACTAGCGATGGCGAAATAAGTGTCCTGTCTCGGTGGTAGCTGCTCGGAATTCCTGAGCATTACCGGCGGATGAGAAGAGGACTGAAATCCTAGCTGAAGGAGAAGATCGCGCAGCTCCTCCTGTCCCTCAGGAATATCTATTCTCAGAGTGCTGGATGCGTCCTTGGCAAGTGCCTTGATGAGCTGTAATGCCATTGCCGCATTTGTACCCACGATAGGACCTAGTACGAGCTTGTCACTAACCGGTACAGCCATACCGTAGCCGACAAGCGTTCCATCTGACTTCGTTGCGACCATGACCCTGTCAGCCTGCTGTATGCGCGCTTTCATCAACTGCCTCCGATCTGCTCCAATGGAGGACTTGTCCAGCCGCGTCAGTGCAGGAAGCAGCTCCTCAGAGAACGGGACGATGCTATATTCCATTGGGGCTTCGCGCTCCGGTAGTGGAGTGACAGTGCTGTCTCGCAGCAGCTTGTACACGCTGGATACCGTCTGAAAGCCCAGCTTTTTATACAATGGTTCACCTTGCGTGGTAGCGATTAGCATAAGTGGGACGTGCTCAGGGATTGCCTCTATGCAGGCTTGCATCAGACTGGCCCCAAGACCGGCCCCTCTGTATCGTTCATTGACAATGACCAGTCCGATCGAGGCCAGTCGATCTCCATATGGAAGAATGGCCGCACTGGACACAATCTGCCCGCTGGGGTCGCGATGACCGAAGAGGGTACCGACCTTCAGTAAGGTGTGTACCTCCTGCTCGCTATAATCCCACTGTACGTGGGTGGTTAGCTGCAACAGCCCAGTTGTATCTTCTATGCTCAGTTGTTCGAGTGTCAGTTCGGTCAAGTGGGTGCTCAATGTATGTCATCTCCTATCCGGCATGTGGTTATAATTGTATGAAGGAATTTGGTTATCATAAATTATCGTTGCTGCAAGCGCTGAACGCAAGCTATCCTCTTCCTGTTCGTATTACGCTTCATTGATTAGGTGCCCCAAAATACCCGTTTAAAGATTACCCTCTCTGATCACCCTCTCTCTTAGCCATTCAGGCCATTCCAGTACTTCTGTGATCCTACTCACATTTTTTCAATTTCTGTAGCCGATTTTGTGATTATTATCACAAATAAAAAAATAGGCTTCTGACACAATACTTTCAGAACGCATTTCGCGGAAATTGATGTGAATTTTTTCGCAAAATGCAAAAACGTTAAGACGAAAGGAAGGACAAGGTCATGGACCCGTTAATGCTGTCGCGTATCCAGTATGCGTCGACCACGATTTTTCACTTTTTATTTGTACCTGTATCCATTAGCCTGGCACTCTTCATTGCGATTATGGAGACGTTGTATGTCATCAAGGGCAAGCCTGCGTACAAAGCCATGTCCAAGTTCTGGGGCAAGCTGTTCCTGATTAACTTTGCTGTTGGGGTCGTGACGGGAATCCTTCAGGAGTTCCAGTTCGGGATGAACTGGTCGGAATATTCGCGCTTCGTAGGGGACGTATTTGGAGCACCGCTGGCTATAGAGGCACTGCTGGCCTTTTTTCTGGAATCTACCTTCCTTGGCCTCTGGATCTTCGGTTGGGAGCGTCTGTCCAAGAAGCTGCACCTGATGTGCATCTGGCTGGTCTTCATCGGAACGTTGTTCTCGGCGTTCTGGATTCTGGTGGCGAACTCCTTCATGCAGCATCCGGTAGGCTTCCAGATTAATAATGGCCGTGCCGAGATGAACGATTTTCTCGCGTTGATTACGAATGGGCAGGTATTGGTGGAGTTCCCGCATACGATCTTCGGAGCGCTCATGACAGGTGGTGCACTTGTAGCAGGCATTAGCGCATGGAAGATCATGAAGAAGCAGGACGCTCAGCTATTCGGTCATTCCTTTCGGATCGCAGTCATCATGCTCGTCATCTCCTTCTTCGGCGTGGCCTTCTCAGGGCATTTCCAGGCTCAATATCTCGTTAAGACCCAGCCGATGAAGATGGCGGCAAGCGAAGCACTGTGGGGCAAAAGTGGGGACCCCGCGGGCTGGAACGTCATTGCTTTCATTGATCCGGATGAACAAAAGAATAACTGGGAGCTGCAGGTACCGGGGCTGCTAAGTTATCTGTCCTACAGCAAGTTCTCGGGTGAGGTCAAAGGCATCCACGAGCTGCAGGCCGAGTATGTGCAGACTTACGGCGAGGGCAATTACATACCCCCTGTACGCACGACCTTTT
The DNA here is from genome assembly GCF_038002385.1 of Paenibacillus sp. FSL K6-1230. NCBI lineage: Bacteria > Bacillati > Bacillota > Bacilli > Caryophanales > Paenibacillaceae > Paenibacillus > Paenibacillus sp. FSL K6-1230. Next base: position 5,908,032 of record NZ_JBBOCK010000001.1, on the reverse strand, counting down.
GGAGCTTCCGCATTATGATCGCGGCGGGCTGTCTGAGTCTGCTGCTGGGCGGCTACGGCATCTATCTGTCGCTTCGTGGCAAGCTGGAGCAGGCGAAGCCATGGTACTTCAAGATGATGGTATTCGGCATATGTCTGCCATTCATCTCGAATACTTCCGGCTGGATTATGACGGAGATTGGGCGGCAGCCTTGGACGGTCTTCGGATATATGACTACGGAAATGGGCGTATCGCCAAATGTCAGCAGCGGCATGCTGCTCTTCTCCATCATTGCGTTTACAGGAGCGTATGCTGCGCTGGCAGCGATTACGGTGTTTCTGTTCGTGAAATATATCAAAAAAGGGCCGGACTTGAAGAGTGAAGCCGAACAGCCGGTACATGATCCGTTTGGTGTAGAGGGGGGCGCTTATGCTGTCTTTAAATGAGCTGTGGTTCATTCTGGTGGCCGTGCTGTTCATTGGTTTCTTCTTTCTGGAGGGCTTCGATTTCGGGGTAGGCATGTCTACTGCATTGATTGCGAAGACGGACGGGCAGCGTCGTGTGCTGATTAACGCGATTGGTCCGTTCTGGGATGGGAATGAGGTATGGCTGCTCACGGCGGGTGGAGCCATGTTCGCGGCATTCCCGAATTGGTATGCGACGATGTTCAGCGGCTTCTATATTCCGCTCGTCTTCCTGCTGCTGGCCCTGATTGGGCGCGGCGTAGCCTTTGAATTCCGGGGTAAGGTGGATAGTGCACGCTGGCGCAAGAGCTGGGATATTGTGATCTTCATGGGTAGCTTCCTGCCTCCATTCCTGTTGGGTGTTGTATTCGCGACGTTCATGCAGGGGTTGCCCATTGATGGCGACATGCATATGCGAGCAGGATTCTTTGACATTGTGAACCTGTATACCGTAGCTGGCGGAGCAGCGGTAACGTTACTGTGCCTTGTGCATGGCTTGCTGTTCACGACGCTACGCACGATGGATGACCTGCAGGAGCGCGCACGCAAGCTGGCAGGCAAGCTGCTCATTCCGCTAGCGGCACTGCTTCTGATCTTCGCGGTACTAACCTTCCTTTACACAGACGTATTTGCTGCCAGAGGAGGAGTACTCGCTGTAGTTGCCGTGCTGGGTGCAGCTGCTTATGTGCTGGCAGGCTACTTTATTAATCAGGGCCGGGATGGCTGGGCCTTTGCGATGACAGGTACAGTGATTGCGTTAGCTATTGCCTCTGTCTTCATCGGGCTGTTTCCACGGGTCATGGTCAGCTCGCTGGGAAGTATGTACGATCTGACCGTATATAATGCTTCCTCGGGACCGTACTCCTTGAAGGTCATGACCATCGTAGCATGTAGCCTTCTGCCTTTCGTGCTCGGCTACCAAATCTGGAGCTACATTGTATTCCGCAAGCGGGTACATGAGAAAGGGCATTTGGAATACTAATGGGACACGATGTATTGCGTTTGAAGGGTGCGCGGCTCACCTTTGTATGTATTGCCGTATTGATCATCATCCAGTCGCTGGCGATTCTCATGCAGGCCAAATGGCTGTCTGAAGCAGTCGTGGGGCTCTTCGACGGGGAGTCACTACGCCAGCAGCTGGAAAGGATTGATCTGTTCTTGTGTGCCTTCTTGTCCAGGCAGGCAGCAGATGCGGCTGTGCGACGGATTTCATTCGATTTTGCAGAACGCACAGGTTCGAGTCTACGGCGTGAGCTGCTCACACGGTTGTTGCATCAGGGTGCGCGTAGGTCTGCCAAGGAAGGAACAGGTCATTTGGTTACCTTGATTCGGGAGGGAATCGGGCAATATCGTGCCTATGTGGAGAAGACCTTTCCCCGGATGGGAGCTGCGGGGATCACCCCCATTTTCATATTGGTCTATGTATGGATGCAGGATCGCATGTCAGCGGTAATCCTTGCCGTTATGCTTCCATTATTGATCGTGTTCATGATTCTGGTGGGGCTGACGGCAGGGAAGCATACGCGGGATCAGCACAACGTCTATCGCAAGCTGTCGAACCATTTTCTCGATTCGGTCAGAGGATTGGAGACGCTCAAGCTACTGGGCAGATCCAAGAAGCACGCTGCCTCGGTAGAGAGCATCAGTGAGCGCTATCGGCAAGCGACGATGAAGACGCTGAGGCTGGCATTTCTATCCTCCTTCGCGCTTGAATTCTTCACCATGCTGGCGGTCGCCATGATCGCTGTGGGGCTCGGATTGAGACTGGTTAACGGTCAGATGGAGCTGCTGCCTGCTCTCATCGTGTTAATGCTGGCACCGGAATACTTCATGCCTGTGCGTATGATGGGTGCGGATTACCATGCTACGATGGATGGTAAAGAAGCAGGCCGATCCATTCGCAAGCTCATGGATAGCTTGCAGGAGGTGGGTGATTCACCAGATTCTCACCGATCCGCCGAAGACAGCCTGTATGCGAATCTAGCAGAGACGATTCAGCTACAGTCAGAACGGATGTCAGAGAGCTCCTTCTATCCATTAGATGTGGAACAGCCAGATGGTATACGGAACAAGACTTATCCAGATCGTGACTCAGACAGGACTCAGGGAGGGGCGGTATTAGCTTCAGGTCCTCAGGATGAAGAGCTACATCGTGTACACTCTGATGAGGAGCAAGAAGAGCGCGAGGAGCATATGAGATGCAAGGGGTACAGGGAATACGAGGATCAACAAGAACAACAAGAACAAGATAAACATGAAGCTCAGAAAAAGCAGAGGACAGCTCCGCAATCAACCGGGTCCAAGCTTTTGGGCTTAACGATTGAGCTACAGCATGTCTGTGTTCAGCATCAAGATGCTGCTGCCCCTGCGCTGGCTGGAATTACGACCCGTTTGAATGGACCGACGACCATAGGGGTTATAGGCGAGAGCGGAGCGGGCAAGTCGACGCTTATCGCGCTGTTAGGGGGATTCATGACCCCTGACAACGGGAGCGCTATAGCAGAGCTACGCTATGCCAACCGTGGTCGAATCGAGGCAGTTGCTCTATCCGCTCAGGAGTGGAAGCGTCAGGTAGTCTATATTCCGCAGCACCCTTATCTGTTCAGCATGTCATTGGCAGATAATGTACGCTTTTACGCCCCGGATGTAGAGGATGATAGGGTGAAGGAGGCCATTGAAGCAGTCGGCCTTGGGCCGTTTGTAGCCAAACTGCCTGATGGTATGCATACGCTGCTCGGCAGTGGTGGAAGACAGCTCAGTGGCGGTCAGGAACATCGGATTGCGCTGGCTCGGGCCTGGCTGGCTGATCGCCCAGTGTTACTATTAGATGAACCAACTGCACACCTGGACATTGAGACGGAATACGAGCTGAAGCAGATGATGCTACAGCTGTTCGAATCGAAGCTGGTAATCCTGGCTACCCACCGGATGCACTGGATGAATGACATGGAACGGGTGCTCGTCGTCGAGCAGGGCCAGATTGTAGAGGACGGGTCTCCAGCCCAACTGCTGGAGCTTAAGGGAGCGTATTGGCACATGCTTGACGCACAGTGGGAGGGGATCTTATGAAGCAGCATGGAGGATGGTTGAATCCACATGTCGCAGGCCTGAAGTGGCGATTGTCCCTGTCAGCCGTGCTTGGTATATTAACGGCCGCTTGTTCTGTAGCACTGCTATTCACCTCTGGCTACCTTATCTCCAAATCGGCCCTACGCCCGGAAAATATTCTGATGGTCTACGTACCGATTGTCGGTGTCAGAGCCTTCGGTCTGGGTCGCGCTGCCTTACGCTATGCAGAACGGCTCAGCAGCCATGATGCCATCCTGCGCATGCTTGCAGGGATGCGAGTTCGCCTGTACCGTGTGCTGGAGCCACAGGCGCTACAGCTCCGCTCGCGGTTTCGTGCGGGGACGCTACTAGGCTCGCTCGCTGACGATGTGGAGCACTTACAGGATGTATACTTACGAACAGTTCTGCCTTGCATCACTGCATTATTCATGTATGGGGGAGCCGTAGCGTTCCTTGGCTGGTTCGACCTGTATTTTGCTGTATTCATGGGGCTATACACCTTACTGCTCGCTGGGGGGCTCCCCTGGTGGTCATTGAAGAGGACCCGGGATACCCGTATTGCTCATCAAGCACAGCGTTCATCATTGTATAACACGTTGACGGATGGGATGCTGGGATTGACGGATTGGGTCATTAGTGGACGCTCGAAGGAGCTGGTTGAATGCTGCGAGACGGATGAGCGAGCGGCAATGGAGCTGGAGCGCAAGCTGGCGGACTGGGCATCCGTGCGGACCTTTCTGCTGCAGTTGGGTATTGCGGGCTTGATCCTTATGCTGCTCATCTGGAGCGGGCTACGTACCGCTGATGGGCATCTGACGGTGACCTTCATCGCAGCATTCGTATTGATGGTGCTACCGCTAAGCGAGGCGTTCATTCCTTTGCCAGAAGCGGTGGACCGGATTCCGGAATACAAGGAGTCGCTAAGACGACTGAATAACCTCGACTCAGCGAAGACCACAACGTTGCACGAGACCAAGGATACTCTAGTGAATGATGACACGGTCCTGTTTCAACCGATTCATGGACATGAACTCATGTCTGCTTCTAAGCAGGCGAGTGAACAGAATGAGGTGCAGGGTGCGATACAACAGGCTGTGAGTATGGAGCGTCCGCCGCTAGCGCAAGCGTTGGCTGTATCCCTGGAGCATGTCACCTGTGGCTACGAGGACGAGGATGTGATATTGAAGGATATCTCTCTTCAGCTTGAAGAGGGTAGCCGGATCGCCATCCTGGGACGAAGTGGAGCAGGGAAATCTACCTTGCTCAAGGTTATTCTGGGGGCTATATCTCTGCAAGGTGGGCAGGCGAGCCTCTTCGGAAGCCCTGCCGCTCAGGTGGGACGGCCCGAGATGGGAAGGGTAGACGTACTGCAGCAGAAGCCGTATCTGTTCGACACGACGATCGCTAATAACATTCGATTGGGTAGACCGGATGCGACGGATGAAGAGTTGGCTGCAGTCATTCAGCAGGTGCGCCTTGGACCTCTGCTGGACACGCTACCGCTTGGCCTCGATACGCCGATGCTGGAAGCAGGTCAACGTTTCTCCGGTGGAGAACGACAGCGGATTGCGCTGGCTCGTATTTTGCTGCGACAGGCTCCTGTGGTGCTACTGGATGAGCCGACGACGGGGCTTGATCCCAGAACGGAACGCGCTCTGACCGAGACGCTGCTCGATACACTGCAAGGACGTACAGTCATCTGGGTTACTCATCACTTGGGAGCAGCGGCCGCTATGGATCAGGTTGTGTTTCTGGAGGAAGGCTCGATCATGCTGCAGGGCTCTCATCAAGAGCTCCTGAGGCATTCGCCCCGTTATCAGGCGCTATATGAGCTGGATCATCCTTATCGAGACAAGACACGGAGACTGTCGGGAGCTCAAAGTACTGAGGAACCTGAAGCGATCAAGGCCTCTGTGGAACGGAAAGAATCTGGAAAGCATGCGGATCTGACTAGTGAGCAGCTTCGGCAGCCTGGATTCCGTCAGCCTGTATAACGAAGTGTTCCTCCGCCGGGTATGCCAGTTAATCATCGTTCGAATATTCTGTTGAATCTTATATTCTTATATTCTATTTTATAGAGAAGCTGCCAGACCGTATGAGAGACTACGATTTTAACTCATGCTGATCTGGCAGCTTTTCTACATATTTACGTTAATAATAACCTATGTTATTATTAACACAAGTTATCTATAACATTAGAGGTGCGAACATGTCTATACAATATGCGATACTTGGCATTCTCAGCTGGAGGCCTGCTACAGGCTATGAACTAAAAAAGGTATTCGAGGAATCCACCATCCTGTACTGGTCCGGCAACAACAATCAGATCTATAAGTCACTGGTACAGCTGCTAGAGGAGGGCATGGTAACCAACGAAATTCAGCATCAGGAGAACTCTCCCTCCAAGAAAATCTACAGTATTACAGAGAAGGGGCTTGCTGGCTTGAAGGAATGGGCTCTCTCGGAGCCGGAGGTTCCCGATTTCAAGAATGCCTTTCTCGTTCAACTGGCTTGCTCGGATCAGTTAAGCAACGAGGAATTAAAAGAGCTGCTGCTGCAATATAAAGACCGGATTAACGTACAGCTTGTATATCAGCAAGAGAAGATCCGACGCGGGATGTCTTCCCCTCGTCGCAACGCACGCGAGGCTGTGGTGGCAGACAAAATAGCTGACAACCTGCTGTCCTTTTACCGCAATGAGCTTAAATGGGTGCATGAGCTTCAGAGTGAGCTTGAAGAGCTGTACACCAGACAAAAGGAGGAGTCACAGTCCATGAACTATCAAGTAGTACAGAATGGGGAAACAAAATATATCGAAGTGATCTCTGCAGAACCGCCGCTGAGTAAGGAACAGGATGCTGTTGATCTGGTTGCTCTAAGTATGGAGAATGATGTACATCTGATGCTGCTACACAGTCAGGCGTTATCGGAGGATTTTTTCAAGCTCGGCACGGGTGTGGCTGGGGGAATGATTCAGAAGTGGATCAACTATCAGCTTCAGGTGGCCGCAGTCATCCCGGGCGAGCTGATTCATCAGGGCAGATTCAAGGAGATGGCGGTGGAAGCCAATAAGAGCAATCACTTCAGGGTATTTGAAACGAAGGTGGAGGCGGAGCAATGGCTCTTGCGCGGCTAAGGATGAGGATAAACGGCTAGAGTCTAAGCGAAATGTTGAGAGCAGCAGTATGCTGATCCTGCAATAAACGTGAAATTGAAAATTACGCTTGAAGTATACACCTTGTTAGGATGAACTCATAGTTGGAAGTATGAACTGATAAATATAAGAAACGGCCTGTGTCGATAAGCTCGATACAGGCCGTTATGTGTATACTTAGGCTGAGTGTCGTCACTAGCATTACTATATACCTTTAGTACCTTAAGCGAATCTGTATGCCTTTAGTACCTTAAGCAATCTGATGTCAGGTCGAAAGGGCCTTAACCCTCGGATACTACCGTAAAACGAGTGTTCACATGCTGTGGCTTCTCAATCTCATCTACCACGGCTACAGCATAGTCCTCATAGCTGACATAGCTCTTGCCCTGAGAGTTCACAAGCAGGTTGTCCTTACCAAGCTGGTAGGAGCCTGTACGCTGACCAAGTGCGAATTCAGCAGAAGGACTGATGAATGTCCAGCTCAGATTAGCACTGTTCTTGAGATCGTTCAGATTCTTGGACTGATTGTCTGCTGTCGGAAATACGAAGTCCGGGAAGCCAGGAGTATCCTTCACAAGAATTGTCTGGGCTTCATCTGCATACAGGCTCCCTGCACCGCCTACGACGATCAGTCGAGTAGACGTGCCTTGCAGAGCTTGGATCAGTACCTGGCCTGCTTCGACGTGCAGCTGCTCTTGCCCCATCGGAGCGGCAAATGCGTTGACAACTACCTCATACCCGTTCAGGTCAGCAGCAGTCAGGGACAGGATATCTTTCTCCACTACACTGACTCCGTTCTCTGTAACCTTGGCGCGATCTCTGACGATAGCTGTCACTTCATGTCCGCGATCCAGCGCTTCCTTCAGAATACGGCTTCCGGCTTTACCACTGGCTCCAATTACTGCGATTTTCATAATCATTCATCCTCTCATTTGTATGGAGTGAAGGTATCTGATGAGTACACCTACACTCGTATATAAAATTTAATGTAACTAAAAATGTTACAATTGCATCTGTGATTGATTATAGAAGATGTAATTCCACCTGTCAAATGGTAACGACAGAAACCCCTTGCAAGAGGGGCTTTGTGTATGTAGCAAGATCATGATATATGCTTGTGTTAAGTGGAGGGGAGGTGCTGAGGAGGTCACATCATTTTCTTCCGAAAAATACGGCAAAGTCAAAGTATTTATACATACAATCAACATCTTGAAATCCTGCTTGCTCCATCCAATTGATTTGGTCATCTAATTTTGCATTGATATCCAACGTTCTTCTTTCTACAGATGCATCTACCGCTTTCTTGGGTAAGGCCACTTTCGTTAATATGCTGTAGCCAGCGTCGTTTGAAAAAATCATCGGTTTGAAAATTATTACCCGCTACTTGGTCTGCATTTACAAAAATACCGCCGTCATTTAATAACTGATAAACTGTAGAAAATAATTGCCTTTTGGCTGTATGAGTCAAATGGTGTATCGACAATGAAGAAATGACGATTTCATTTTAACAACAGGACTTTAATTGGAAAAATATATAAATTATATGTAGACGATAGGTAATAACTATAAATGACGTGATGTTATAATCACCGAGCTGGTCCTTCTACATAAAATCGGTGCTTTATATAATGGCGTTATATATAATGTAATTTGTGTGTTCTGTATATTGAATATAAGGAGGCGTGATATGCCATTTTACGGACAGCACATCGTGCCTGCGGCCAAGAATGTCAAGCAGTTCGAGAGTCTCCTGGAGAGCAACTATGAGGTAGCGGTATTCCTGGATACGCATATTGGCCAACTGCGCATGCTCCATGATCTGGCCCGTCAGGGCAAGAAAAAAATGCTTCTGCACGCCGATCTGATCCAGGGTCTGAAGAACGATGAATATGCTGCTCAATACTTGTGTCAGGAGATTCGTCCCTTCGGGCTGATCTCGACCCGCTCCAGTGTGATTATGACAGCCAAGAAGCGAGGCATTCTGGCGATTCAGCGTGTCTTCATGCTCGATACGATGGCTCTGGAGAAAAGCTACACCTTGCTGAAGAAAACACAGCCAGATTATATAGAGGTGCTCCCTGGCATTATGCCACATATGATCGCGGAGGTCCGTGAGCGTACGGGTATACCGATTCTCGCAGGCGGTCTGATTCGTTCCACAGAGGACGTGGAGCGAGCCTTGGAGGCTGGGGCTGATGCGGTCACTACCTCCAACAAGGAGCTTATCCAGCATTATGAATAGTCCGTAGCTCTTCGAATAAGCTCTGATGGTACACACCTGAGGAGCAGGCCTTCTAAATATGTGAAACGAATCACTGATACTTCAAATTTACATATTCAAATTTGCAGGTTGACGACGCTTACAACAACATATTATATTTAAATTAAGTTAATACCCGTGACGGAGACGAGGAGAGCCACACAGACATTCCCTGCCTTGGGCAGAGGTACGGGTTTGTGAGGGGTCTCCTTTTTTGTGCGTGTATTAGGAATGACTGCTGAGTAGGCAGGAGTCATTTTGAAGAACGTGTATGACATAGAGGGGGATCACGACATATGGAAAAATACATTTTGGCATTGGATCAGGGAACGACTAGCTCAAGAGCGATCTTGTTCGATCAGGAAGGGAATGTATTCTACTCTTCACAGAAGGAATTCCCGCAGTATTTCCCGCATCCGGGCTGGGTTGAGCATAATGCCAATGAAATCTGGAGCTCGATTCTGGCGGTCATTGCCTCCTGTCTGTCTGAATCTGAGGTGAAGGCGAGTCAGATTGCAGGGATCGGCATTACGAATCAGCGTGAATCGGTTGTGGTCTGGGACAGAAATACCGGGCATCCTGTCTACAACGTACTCGTGTGGCAGTCGAGACAGAGCGCGGACATCTGCGAACAGCTCAAGCAGCAGGGGCATGAGAAGCTCTTCCATAGCAAGACGGGACTGTTGATTGATCCGTATTTCTCAGGTACGAAGGTGAAATGGATTCTGGACCATGTTGAAGGTGCGCGTGAACAGGCTGAGCGCGGAGAGTTGCTGTTCGGGACGATCGACTCTTGGTTGATCTGGAAGCTGTCGGGTGGAACGGCGCACGTTACGGACTATTCCAATGCAGCGAGAACGCTGATGTTCAATATATATGAATTACGCTGGGATGAGGAGCTGCTGGACATTCTTGGCATACCGCAGAGCATGCTGCCAGAGGTAAGACCTTCCTCGGAGGTATATGGGCACACTGTAGCGTATCACTTCTTCGGGGAGAGCGTGCCGATTGCCGGGGCAGCTGGGGATCAGCAGGCGGCGCTGTTCGGCCAGGGCTGCTTCGAGCAAGGGATGAGCAAAAATACGTACGGCACCGGCTGCTTCATGCTGATGAACACAGGCGACCAGCCTGTAGACTCTACGCATGGTCTCATCACGACCATCGCTTGGGGACTGGAGGAAGGCAAGGTGCAATACGCCCTGGAGGGCAGTATTTTTGTGGCAGGCTCTGCAATCCAGTGGCTGCGTGATGGTGTGCGTATGATCAAGTCCGCCAAGGACAGTGAGACTTATGCCAGTCGTGTAACATCCTCTGAGGGAGTGTACGTGGTTCCTGCATTTGTAGGTCTGGGCAGCCCTTACTGGGATAGTGAGGTGCGTGGTGCTGTCTTCGGTTTGACGCGGGGCACGACTAAGGAGCACTTCATACGCGCAACGCTGGAAGCATTGGCGTATCAGACAAGAGATGTACTGACAGCGATGGAGATTGATTCCGGGCTGAGCGTCAAAAAGCTGCGTGTCGATGGTGGTGCGGTGCTGAATAATTTCCTGATGCAATTCCAGAGTGACATTCTGGATGCCCAAGTCGAGCGTCCGCTCATTCATGAGACGACGGCACTCGGTGCGGCTTATCTCGCCGGACTTGCAGTCGGCTTCTGGAAGAACACAGAGGAGCTGAAGAGCAGGGTCCGCGTCGAGCGTACCTTTACGCCAGAGCTTGCGGAAGAGGAGCGAACTGCTCTTTACGAGGGCTGGAAGAAGGCAGTCTATGCTGCGCAGGCCTTCAAGTGAAAATTTGACGAATAGGCAGTAGAGATAGTTCACTTTTGCAATATACTATGTTAAGATGTCACTAAGTTAATATTCCTGTCAGGAGATTTGGAGAGACCATGATGCACTCGGCTGTTGCCGTAGTGATTGTTCATGGTCTCTTTTTGCGTGCAGCTGCAGCAGATCGTATGTCATCGGCATATGGTCCATGCGCAGGCAGAGTCTGGTCAATTGGCGGGAATTCCACTACAGAGATACCGGGAGGAATGAGTCATGACAACCAAAAGCTTTGCTGGTCATGCCAGGGGAGAGCGACTGCAATCCATGACAGAGAAGAATTATGATGTATTGATAATCGGTGGAGGTATTACAGGTGCAGGGATCGCGCTAGATGCAACGGCACGCGGTATGAAGGCGGCACTTGTGGAAATGCAGGATTTCGCAGCGGGGACCTCAAGTCGTTCCACGAAGCTGGTGCACGGGGGGCTACGTTACCTGAAGCAATTCGAGGTGAAAATGGTAGCCGAGGTCGGCAAGGAACGCGCCATCGTCTACGAGAACGGTCCGCATGTCACGATACCGGAAAGAATGCTGCTACCTATGCATAAAGGCGGAACTTTCGGCAAATTCAGTACCTCCATCGGCTTGCAAGTATATGATCGGTTGGCTGGCGTGAAGCATAGCGAGCGTCGCCGGATGCATAGTGCACGTGAGACCCTGGATAAGGAGCCACTGCTCAAGCGCGATGGCCTGAAGGGTGGCGGTAGCTATGTCGAATATCGGACAGATGATGCACGGATGACAATCGAGGTTATGAAGAAGGCTGCCCAGACTGGCGCAGATCTGGTCAATTACGCTCGCGTCGAGCGACTGCTCTATAATAACGGTCAAGTCGTGGGCGCGCACGTTCGGGATCAGATAACCGGTGAAGGCTACGATATTCATGCTACCGTCATTATTAATGCTGCGGGGCCATGGGTGGATACGCTCCGTGAGATGGATGGGTCCAAGAAGGGCAAGATGCTGCAGCTGACGAAGGGCGTGCATCTGGTGTTCGATCAGAAGCGCTTCCCGCTCCGGCAGGCCATCTACTTTGACACGCCAGATGGACGAATGATCTTCGCCATTCCGCGTGAGGGTAAGACCTATGTGGGCACGACAGATACGGTATATAAGGAAGATACAGCGAATCCGCGTATGACGCTTGCAGATCGCAGCTACATCATGAATGCTATTGCATACATGTTCCCAGACGTTAAGCTGACCCTGGATGACGTCGAATCCAGCTGGGCAGGTGTGCGTCCGCTGATCTATGAAGAAGGCAAGGACCCTTCGGAGATCTCCCGCCGCGATGAGATTTGGGAGTCTGCTTCAGGGCTGGTTACGATTGCTGGAGGCAAGCTGACTGGATATCGCAAAATGGCAGAGATGGTCATGGATCGCGTAAGCACATTGCTCACCAATAAGACGGGTGAGAGCTGGAGCAAAGCGAACACGAAGCAAATCAAGATGTCGGGTGGCGATGTCGGCGGATCTGCCGGGTTCGAGGGGTTTGTACAGGATTCCATTAAGCAAGGCAACAGCCGTGGTATTGCTGCTGAGCTGTCCGAGCAGTGGGCCAGACGCTATGGCTCCAATATCGCACGCCTGTTCGAGCTAGCGGCTCGTCCACGCCAGCTTGCGAGCGAGCAGGAGCTTCCAGACGAGATCAGAGTACCTCTTCTCTATGCATTGGAGGAGGAGATGGCGGTGACACCTGTCGATTTCTTCATTCGTCGGACGGGTGCTATCTTCTTCCGTATTGATTGGGTACGTAAGTGGAAGAGTCAAGCGATTGACCTGATGGCAGAGTATTATCAATGGAGCATCGAGGAGCGCCAGCAGCATACGGAGCGTCTGGAGACAGAGTTGTATTATGCGGTAGAGCCTGTGGATGCGGATATCACCAAGGTCGCTGGTTACGTCGGCTAGGATATCATTGCTGTACAGTAAATCATGCCATTTAATTATTAATCAATAGGAGAAGCCCCTTCGTGAAGACCGTAATATTACGGCAACGAAGAGGCTTTTCTACATTTCTATCCACGATGGATAATCATGAGATGGGTATTTACTGCTATGCTTCCAGTCATGCTTCATAAAGTTCCTTCTGCATACAGGTCTTAACAGCTTCCGCGCTTATGGCTGAAATAGGCTCATCAGCAGTGGAGCACCAGCCAAGGTGAACATCGCCGCCAGCACCATGGATATACTAGATATCGTGCCTGTCAGCATGCTCCATTCGAAGGCTTTGGAGGTGCCGGTTCCATGCGCTCCTGTGCCCAGCAGCACACCGCGTGCGACTTCGTTATCAATACGGAGCAAGCGTACAGTCATCGGCCCGATCAGCAAGCCCGACAGGCCTGTCAGGATGACGAATACGGCAGTAATCGTCGGATTGCCGCCCAGCGTCTGCGATACACTCATGGCAATAGGCGTCGTAATCGAACGCGGAATGATGCTATGCAGCAGGGAAGCGTCCAGATGCATCCACTGTGCCATCATAAGGGATGACAGTACCGCGATCAGAGAGCCACTCAGAACACTGACGATAATCTCCAGTGCATGCTTCTTGAGCACGTGAAAATATTTATACAGCGGCACGGCGAAAGCGACCGTAGCTGGTTGCAGGAGCAATGACAGCCATTTGCCGCCCTGATTATAGGATTGATAGGATACACCTGCCAGCAGCAGAATGATAATAATAGCCACAGGCGTAATCAACAGCGGAGACAAGTACACCTTTGGAAGCGTGCGATACATTTTTTTGGCCATAGCATAGATGCCCAGGGTGAGCAGCATACAGAGGATCGCGATCATGAAGCTTTACTCCCCTTTCTTTTCGAGATGAAGGTAGCCACAAGTCCGGTGACTGCCATGACAATGAAGGTGCCTAGCAATACAATGAATAATATACTCATGCCATCATGCTCCAGCAGTGGCAAATAATCCATCACGCCGACCGCGGAAGGGATGAAGAAGAGCAAGAGCTCGGCCAGTAGCCAGCTCGCACCGATCTCGATCCAGCTCAGGCGAATAACTCTGGTCTGCAATAGAATAAATAACAGCAGCATACCAACGATGCTCCCCGGAATAGGCCAGTGCAGCCAGCCCACCAGCGCATTCATGCCGACTGAGAATAGCAGCAGCACTCCGATCTGCAATATACCTTGCGCTATTTTCTTCATAGGGCGGTTGCTCCTTTCCTGTCTTGTTTCCTGAGGTGTTATGAAAATTTTACAGCAGTTTCTTTCATAGGTAAAATGCATATTAAGAATGTTTTGTATTCCATTTGGCTATGGATGATAATGAAACAGTAACAGGAGAGTAGCAAAAGAGTAACAGGAGGGAAGCTATGGATATCCGGCATTTGCAGTACTTTTTGGAGGTGGCGCGCCATAAGAGTTTTACTAAGGCCGCACAGAGCCTGTTCATCACGCAGCCTACGATTAGCAAGACGATCAAGAGTCTGGAGGAGGAGCTGGGCGTCCAACTGCTGGACCGGATTGGCAAGCAGGTCGAACTGACCGACGCAGGAATAGCGATAGAGCGACAAGCGCAGGTGATCGTGAAATCCTTTCAGAATCTATCCTCCGAGCTGAGCGATCTGATGAATCTCAAGCGTGGTCATATTCGGATTGGCTTGCCGCCGATGATTGGTGCCAGCTTTTTTCCCCAGGTTATTGGTGAGTTCCATAAGGCCTATCCTGAGATTACTCTGCAGCTCTTCGAGGACGGGGCAAAGAAAGTAGAGGTGGATGTCGCTTCTGGCGCGCTGGATATCGGTGTCGTGGTGTGGCCGACAGGAGAGGATGTATTCGAGTATTTTCCCTTCGTTGAGGATAAGCTGAATGTGCTGGTGCACCCGGAGCATCGACTGGCGGGCAGAACACGGATTACATTAAATGAGCTGGCGGACGATTCATTCGTGCTGTTCCAGGAGAATTTTGCCCTCCATGATCGAATTATCGAGGAATGTGTTCGTTGTGGCTTCCAGCCAAAGGTGGTCTATGAAAGCTCGCAGTGGGATATGATTGCCGAGATGGTGGCTGCCAAGCTAGGAGTGGCCCTGCTGCCTGATACCATGTGCCGGGAGCTGGACCCTAAGCGGGTTAGGGTATTACAGCTACAAGACTCTGTGATTCCGTGGAATCTGGCCATGATCTGGCGCAAGGATCGCTATCTCTCGTTCGCAGCACGGGAATGGATCTCGTTCACGCAGCAGTTACTGCGCGGCAAGAGAGGGAGAAGCTAAGGTGGTCATGAGCTTGCTAAAAAGGCGAATGCCGCGATCCTTCACGGATGGCGGCATTAAGTGATATATGGTATAGGCTCTGGAGGATATAAGCTGAGATCATTGCCGTATTAATTGCTACGTGCTGATTGCTTCGTACGCTGGTATACATTTAGTATACGATCCAGCCTCAGGGACTTGTCCAACACCCGGTTGTCCCCTAAGCCATGCTGGTCTACCATGCGGTTAAGCTCCATGCGTTCTTTCTCCAATAGTCGCTGCAGATGCTCGAGCTTCATAATCCACCTCCGGCTATGGATTGAATTACCTGCATATCTAACCTTACGATGACAGGTATTTCAAAGATAGTTATCGACAGATTACCCTAAATAATTAATATTCTAACATATATTTCATGGTTTTTATTTCAAATTTTAGACAATTTCGTGATCGTTTTTCCAATAAGTCTAGCTTAGTTCATTTCTTCCTCCCTTCCTTATTTTATCCTGTGAACTCCTTACCTTTCCGTTCAGAACATGATAAAGTGAAGGGATAATAACCAGAACAGGTGATCTCGTGCAAATTCCCCCCGTGATTCGTATCTCTGTCAGGCCGCTTGTCGAATATGTTTATCGTAGCGGAAGTATCGTAGCTGGCTTTCGAACCGCCAGTAGCATGCAGGAAGGTACCCGCATTCAACAGGAAATTCAGCGGGATTATCAGCCAAGCGACAGGAAGGAGCTGCATCTGAATACCGAGCTGGCTCAGGACGGGCTGCTCTTTCAGCTCGAGGGCCGCTGTGATGGTCTGATCTGGGAGGACGAGCAGTGGACTGTGGATGAGATCAAATCCTATTCCGGCACTGCAAGCGCCCCCGGAGCAGATGGGCACACGGTCCATTGGGCACAGGCCATCTGCTATGCGTACATGGTATCGGTGTCTGAGCAGCTGACAGCTGTGCAAGTGCAGCTGACTTATGTAGATGTGGCTACGGGAAGTGTGAGCCGCTTGAGGCGCAAGCTGTCCGCTGCCGAGCTCGAAGAGCAGGTGCGGAGCATCCTGTCGGCTTATGCTCCATACGTACGAATGCTGCTCGCTCATGAGGAGCAACGCAATCGCAGCATCATTATGCTGGAATTTCCATTCGCACAGTATCGTGCGGGGCAACGAAGATTGGCAGGTGCCGTCTATAAGACGGTTGAGGAAGGGGCGGATCTGTTCGTTCAGGCCCCAACGGGAATTGGCAAGACGATCTCGACAATGTTCCCGGCGGTAAAAGCCTTGGTGACGGAGCATGCGAGCCGGATGATGTATCTGACGGCACGAACGACCACCAGAGCGGCTGCCGAGGATGCGCTTCGACTCATGCAGTCAAAGGGTCTACAAGTGCATGCCGTGACCCTAACGGCGAAGGATAAAATATGCTTCAAAGAAGAGCAAGGCTGTGATGCGGGTCAATGCTCCTTGTGTGACGGGTATTATGACCGGGTCAACCACGCCGTGATGGATATACTTAAGCATGAGACGATTATGACCCGCGAGATCCTGGAGCGCTATGCCCGCAAGCACCGCGTCTGCCCGTTCGAATTCTCTCTCGACGTAGCCTACGCGTCGGACTGTATTATTTGTGACTATAATTATGTGTTTGATCCCCGAATCTCACTCAAGCGTTGGCTGGAGGAGCAAAAGCGCAAGACTATACTGCTCGTTGATGAGGCTCATAATCTGGTCGATCGAAGTCGGGAAATGTTCTCGGCAGAGCTTAGTAAGCGCCCCTTTCTAGAGCTCAAGCGAGCGTACAAGCAGCGAAGCGGAGTGCTGGCTACCGCAGCGAGCCAAGTGAACAACTATTTTATTAAGCTGCGCAAGGAGCTGTCGAGCTCAGGAGCGATCACCCGCGGAGAATTGCCAGAGGAGCTGCTGTCGCTGCTGGAGCCCTTTGTGGATGTGGCAGAGAGAGAGCTTCTTGCGATGGGGGCTGGAGGAGCGGATGCGGACCATGCCCTGCTGCTGGAGAGTTATTTTGCTGTACAGAACTATTTGCGCATTGCAGGCTTGTACGATGAGCGTTATGTTACTTATATAGAGCAGAATAGCAGTGACGTCATCCTCCGTCTGATGTGTCTGGACCCGTCCAAGCTGCTTGAGCGGAGCGTCAAGTCTTATCGCTCTGCCGTGTATTTCTCGGCTACGCTCAGGCCACTGGCCTACTACAGAGAATTGCTTGGAGCCGGTGAAGATGATTACACCTTAACGGTACCTTCGCCTTTTCGACAGGAGCAATGGGACGTCAGACTGCTGCCTGTGTCGACTCGCTATCATGCAAGGCAGCAGTCGATTCGCCCGATTACAGAGCTGTTGACTCGGTTAGTACAGGAGCGTAAGGGCAACTATTTAGTATTTTTCCCGTCTTATACTTATCTACGGGACATAGCCCTGGCCTTCGAGCAGATGGGTACTGATGCCGAACTGCTCGTGCAGAGCTCAGGGATGACGGAGGAGGAGCGCACCGCATTTTTGGATCGTTTCCAGCCAGACCCGCCCAGAAGCTTGATGGGAATGGCTGTACTGGGAGGCGTTTTTTCAGAGGGCGTCGATCTGCCTGGTGAACGTCTGCATGGTGTTGTCGTTGTTGGTGTGGGACTTCCTCAGGTAGGAGAGCAGCGGGATGTATTGAAGGATTATTACCAGCGTGAGGGCAAGAATGGCTTTTACTATGCCTATGTTTATCCGGGGATGAACAAAGTGCTGCAGGCGGGCGGAAGATTGATTCGTACGCTTCAGGACTATGGGCTGTTAGTACTCGTTGACGATCGGTTCATGCAGGAGCCATATGCTTCCCTGCTGCCCGAGGAATGGTGCACATACCGGATCATATCGCCTTCCTCAGAATTAGATCATTCAGTAGAAAGGAATAGCCATGAACTTTAACTTTCACAACGATTCGATTCGCAAGACGCTTCGCAAGCGTGGTGCTACGGATCAGGACCTTATGGATATTGAGACCTTTGTATCGTTCGCCCATCTGGCTAATGGGATATTCCGTGATATGAACCGTGACTTTGCGCGGATTGGAGTGTCGCAGGGGCGAATTATCGTGTTGAGTGTGCTGCTCAGCCATGCTCCACACGATATGACCCCATCCGAGCTCGCCGAGGAGGCCGATGTGACAAGGGGCACGATGACCGGATTGATCGATGGTCTGGAGCGTGACGGCATGATTGAGCGGATTGCCCACTCCAGTGACAAGCGTATGATCACGATTCGTCTCAAGGAGAAGGGCAGAGACTTTCTGAGTCGGGTCATTCCGTATTACAGAAATCTCATTCAGACGATGCTGTCTGAGTTCACGCTGGAGGATCACCAGCTTATGAGGGGATTGCTGGACAAGATGAAGAGGGGGTTTGAAGCCTGTGAG
The DNA here is from genome assembly GCF_038002385.1 of Paenibacillus sp. FSL K6-1230. Lineage (NCBI taxonomy): Bacteria > Bacillati > Bacillota > Bacilli > Caryophanales > Paenibacillaceae > Paenibacillus > Paenibacillus sp. FSL K6-1230. The sequence goes on along the minus strand of NZ_JBBOCK010000001.1, from coordinate 5,889,646 downwards.
GCGCAGCCATCCTTCACTATTCAAGAGCCTAAGCAGTCCTCCTGCCAAGATGATGGGGAAGGCTGAGGAAGAAGTCTGCGTCGTTTTACTAAAACTGTACGGAACGAGGGGGCTATTTTGTGAAAATTGGCTTGTTAATCATTGATTTGCAGCATGTACATTTGGAAGAGGAGCCTGTGGAGAAGAGCCTGCTTAACAAGGCATGTATTCACATTAACTATGTGTCTAAGCTGCTACGCTCACAAGGCCATGTCATTGTACATATTCAGGATATTGAAGGCATGAATGACAGCAATCAGGCTAGCTATGATATTATTTCAGATATTCAGATCAAGGACGGAGACCTCAAGCTGACGAAGGAGATGCCGAACGCCTTCTGGCAGACGGAATTGGAGGATATGCTGCGCAGTCGTGGGGTCGAGCTACTCATCATTGCAGGCTTCGCGGCTGAGCATTGTGTGCTGTTCACCTTCAATGGTGCCAGTGAGCGGGGCTTCAAGCCGGTTATATTGCAAAATGGTATCGTCAGTGCCAGACAGGACGTTATCACCTCTACCTATCGTGATCGCAATCTGATCTCCTATCCTGTCGTAGAAGCGCTTGTGCAGCAGGGCTGATGTCCCTGTTACACCCAAGCGAACAGGAAGGTGAGCCTATGAAAAGTCTGTTTGAGCTTGTCAATGCGGTTACCGATGAAGCTTCATTCCTCTACTTCTTGCAGGAGCTCGCGCAGGACAAGGCAGAGGGGCATGAGTGGGCTAATGAGTCTGTCGAGGCGTTTCTGGAGGCTGCTCAGGAGTGGGGCAAAGCCTCTATTCAAGGCCCGGAGTATTATGAGAAGCCTCAGAATCCCTGGAAGCGATGTGCCCAGATGCTGTATATGGGCAAAATTTACGAGTAGCCCATAAAGCCATACATTGTTGAATAACAAAGCGGACCCGCCCAGTCTCGGACTACGAGGACATGGCATAGGGTCCGCTTCTTTTATTTAGGCTGTTTGAATGTAGGCTGTTCAGATGATGGTTGCCGCTCAAGTACCGGTTCGGGTTGCTCCTTGGATGGCGGCAGCAAGAGTGCAGATGGCTCATGAGAATCAGGGACCTCAAGCGGTTCAGTTGTGATTTGTGGCGTCTGTGCATCCTGGACCGCTGCCGCGAGATTCCGTTGCTCCAGAAGATGCTTCGCTACCTCGTAGCATTCATCGACATGGCGATTGCCTATGATCCGCATAGCGGTATAGCCAATGGCTGCGGAGAGTCCTTGCCCGAGGATGGGCACAAATCGAGATACCTGCTTGGTTGCAATCCTTACCCCCATTTTGCGAAGGAGTTGGAGAATCAGCTCATGCGTAACGACGCGACCAATGATCTTGCTGCCAACAGAAGTAATGAATCCATAGATCATGGATTTGGTCTCGGCATCCAGGCCCTCTAGCTGTTCCTGTGATAGCTTGAATTTTTTATTAATTGAAGGTAGCAGCTCCATCAGGATACCCACATCCGTCAGGACATCTGCTCCTGGAACCGGAAGCAGGGATACCGTACCGGATACTGCCGCTCTCTTGGCCACCATGGACCTGCATTCTTCCCGTATGAGATCCAGCTCAGCGATCGTTTGCACCATGGTAATCACTCCTTTAATGACAGATTCAAATGGATAAGTTCAGTTATGCTGACTATTGTACCTTATACATACCCCAGAATGACATGTGTTGACTCGCTGGGACAGCTCGCACCGTTTATGGCCCTACCTCTTAGGGGTAATCTTATAGGGGGGCTTACATAGCTGCAATAGGAGGTGTGAGTATGTTCCGCAAAGCGCTACTAATCTATAATCATCATGCAGGTAAGGCGGGTGCAGACAAGCGTCTCGGTGATGCCGTAGCTGTCCTTGCTCCGCATATAGCGGAGCTTATGCTGCGTCAGATCGAATTCCCCGGTGATGGCGAACGAATCTGTCGCAGTCTGTCATCAGAGATAGAGGCTGTGTTCATCCTGGGTGGGGATGGCACGGTACATGAGTGTATGAATGGACTCGCTTCCCTGTCGCATCCTCCGAGTGTGGGCATTCTGCCTGGAGGCACCTGTAACGACTTCTCACGCTCACTCGGGATTTCCCAGGATATACCAGAAGCTGCTCGAATGCTGCTGGAGGGGACAAGCCGCAGCTTGGATATCGGGGTAGTCAATGACCGGGTATTTACGAATTTTTGCGGCCTTGGCCTAATTACGGAGACCTCGGAAAATATTGATCCTACCCTGAAAAACTCGCTTGGCAAGCTCAGCTATTTCATCAGTACACTACAGACGTTACGCAGTGCGCAGCCCTTTCGTTTCACGATGGTAAGTAATGGTGAGGGCAGGGAAGAGGAAGCGATTATGATCCTGGTGGCGAATGGCCGCTATCTGGGGACCCATCCCTTGCCGCTGCAGCCTGATTCCTTGTGCGATGGTCATCTCGATGTTCTCATTATTCGTGAAGCTGGATTACCCTTGCTTAAGGAGCTGCTTGCACGTAAGTCGGAGGAGCCCTGGGAGCCCAAGGACAAGGCGATAGAATACTTTAGAGCCACTTCGCTTACGATTCAGACACATGAGCCAATGAAGGTGGATACGGACGGTGAGATTTATCTCCAGACACCTATAGAGCTGAGTCTGCTCACTACACCGCTCAAGCTGTTGGTTGGAGCCGGATGATCCGATAACTGTAACCCTTGAGCATAGCGACAGAAGCGCTGTCCCAAATCCTGCATTTACGGGCCCGTCTACTTTACGGCATAATATAGGAGACAGCTTCGAAATTGCAGGAACAGGAAGGAAGAGATCAATGAGCAAGCGTAATGTATATTTCAATCATGATGGAGGCGTGGATGACCTCGTCTCATTATTTATGCTTTTGCAAATGGAAGATGTTCATCTGACAGGGGTATCCGTGATCCCTGCAGACGGCTATCTGGAGCCAGCTACGGATGCCAGTCGCAAAATTATTGACCGTTTTGGTCATGGAGCACAGGTAGAGGTAGCCAAGTCCAACTCCCGTGGCAAGAACCCTTTCCCGGCAGCATGGCGTCTCCATTCCTTCTATGTAGATGCCCTGCCTGTTCTCAATGAGACGGGTACGATGGAAGCTCCACTGTCCCCATTGCCTGCCCATCTTCACTTGATTGAGAAGGTACGTCAGGCTGATGGCAAGACGACATTGCTGTTCACAGGCCCGCTCACGGATCTGGCTCGCGCACTGGATGAGGCGCCGGACGTAGAAGAGCGGATTGAGAAGCTGGTATGGATGGGTGGCACCTTCGAGAAGGGTAATGTCGAGGAGCCAGAGCATGATGGGACTGCGGAATGGAACGTATTCTGGGACCCAGAGGCTGCCCTGCGTGTATGGCAGAGCGGGATTCCCATTGACCTGGTCGCACTGGAGAGCACGAATAAAGTACCACTGACCCCTGCGGTACGCAGACTCTGGGCCAGCCAGCGCTGCTATGAAGGTGTTGATTTCATCGGGAATTGCTATGCAGGCTGCCCGCCGCTGGTCTACAGTGAGACAAATTCTACTTACTATCTGTGGGATGTACTGACGACAGCTGCGCTTGGACGTCCAGAGCTGGTACGCAGAAAGACCGTTCATTGTACGGTTATTGCAGATGGACCGAGTCAGGGCAGAACGGTAGCCCAGGCGGATGGCCGTCCGGTTGAGCTTGTATATGATACAGATCCGGATGCGTTCTTCACCTATATGACAGATCTCGGCAAGAAGGCAGCACCTAAGCGCTATTAAGTGATTACATGGCTATAGGAGCGGAGCGACCCAGAACGGGTCGCTTTTTCTTTAGATAACAGAATTTATAACCTTTCAGTGGAGCTGGACGTTCCAATTGTTATAAGGAAAAATCTCCGCTAGATGCGGTCGGTCATCTGTGAAGGTACTTCGATAGCTGTATATCTTATAATTATGGCCTCTGTAGTTTGCAGTATAATGGTTCCATGCGTAAGGGAGGGTGCGAGAAATATGAAGGAGAAGATTGCAGCAGCTTACGATAGACTGGCTAAGGATTATGAACGAAATGTGGACGTGTACAGTGGACATAACGCCTATTACGAACGACCTGCTATGCTGAAGCTGATGCCTTCAGACATGAAGCAGCTCACGGTATTGGACGCCGGCTGTGCCGCAGGATGGTATACCGAACAACTGCTCAGTCGAGGGGCCACAGTGACAGCTGTAGATCTAAGTGCAGAAATGGTGGCGGCATGCCAAAGACGCGTCGGCGACCAAGCCACTGTGCTTCAATGCGACTTGTCGGAGCCCCTTCCTTTTGAAAATGAATCATTCGATCTGATTGTCAGTTCCTTAACACTCCATTACATTGAGGATTGGAAGCCTACATTTCGCGAATTTCATCGTGTGCTGAAGGCAGGAGGGAGCCTGCTCTTCTCGGTGCATCACCCTTTTATGGATTTCACGCATTTCGACCGACCAGACTATTTCGCACATGAGCAACTGCGTGAGGTGTGGCATAAGAAGGAGTCAGGTCCCGTGGAGGTCACGTTCTACAGGAGGCCGATTCAAGACATCATCAACGTAACTGTGGAACAGTTCTCCATTCAATGTATGGTCGAGCCACAGCCTGTAATGGATAATAATGCAAGGGAAGCGTTTGAAATCGCCAATTGGTACGACAAGTGGTTCGAGCGACTGATGACCCATCCTCATTTTCTAGTCATTCATGCCCGCAAGCGCTCATAATACATCAATGCAGAATCTGTATTTACCAGGAATAAAGCTCTGATATTCTCAGGAGGAGTCATGGATCGTATTGAATATTTGTCACAGTTCAACCTGCTGCGTTCGCTGTCCAGGGAGGATTTGATTGAGATGGATAAGCTGACCTCCGTCACAACGTATCCGAAGCATACGTACATCCAGACGCCCGATACTTTTGTTGAAGGGTTGTATTTTGTGAAGAGGGGAACCGTGCGGCTGTATCAGCTTAATGAACAGGGAAAGCAGTTCACCTTGGATATTTTGAGTGAGGGGAATATCTTTGGCGAGATGGGTGATATATCGTTGGGAACGAGGCGATTACTGATTGAGGCGGTTGAGGACTGTGACATTTGCGTGATGGACCGGGAGCGGTTCGAGAGCTACCTCATTCAGCATCCAAGGTTCATGATGAATATGATCAAGGCCATGAGTCAACGCTTGTCTCAGCTGAGCAATCTGGCCCAACATCTGGCGCTGGGCAGGCTGCACGATAAGATCATTCATGTGCTGGCTGAGCTTTCAGGACGCTATGGTGTTCAGGATGAGGGCAATGATTATTGCCGTATCGATATGCCCCTGTCACATCAGGAGATTGCTCATTTCGTGGGCGCTTCGCGGGAGGCTGTCTCTGTGGCGCTGAAGGAGCTTGTGGAGGTGGATATGATTCGTACTGAATTCCGAACAGTATCTATCCGCTATGACATTCTTGCAGCAATACATGAAAATGCTACTGACTACAGCTTGTAATCTAGATTACATCTATTGACTCCTTTCGTCTCGTATCCTTGGTGAAAGACCTGGATTCTATAACGAAATGGAGCAATTTCCATGAAAGACACAATGAAACATAAGGTTGGAGGGTGCTGCTGATGGTGCTCGACAACAAAGCTCTCATTCCAGAGGCTATAGTGCATCGGAAAGGAGCCCGTAAAGCCGGCGATATTCTACCCGAGGTGCTCGAATGGTTGAATTACGGTCGAATCGAGTCCGTCAATCTGACCGAATGGCTGGCTGTCGATCATATCCAGTTGCTTAAGCACGTTCTGAATGAATGTGGGCTACACCAACGAACTCATGAGGTAATGTCTGCCTTGGAGGGCATCATGGGACAGTCGACTATGAAGATGGTCCCCGCTATTGCTGGCGAATGGCTTGGCATTCTCCGGGAGCAGTCGGATCAAGAGCGTGCGAAGCTATTCGTGCACCTCTCGACGCATCGCTCGGATAGTGTGCGGTGCTGGGCAGCCTACGTAGTAGGATTGGATCAGCTAGAGCTAGATTACAAGCTAGAGCTCATTCGTCCGTTCGCTGCAGATCTTCACTTTGGCGTGCGCGAACTCGCTTGGATGGCCATGCGGGAGACTATTTCACAGCAAGTGAAGCCAGCAATTCATCTGCTCAGCAATTGGGTGCTTGAGGAGGACGATAACATTCGGCGGTTCGCCGTCGAGGCGACTCGTCCGCGCGGAGTGTGGGCTCGGCATATTGTGGAGCTTAAGGATAATCCAGCGTGGGGACTCCCCTTGTTGGAGCCGTTAAAATCGGATCCATCCAAATATGTGCAGGACTCGGTGGCCAACTGGTTGAATGATGCTGCTAAAACTTCGCCAGATTGGGTGGCTTTTGTATGTGATGCATGGCTGAAGGCATCGGACGGGAAGACAACCAAGCGAATCACTATGCGTGCACAACGTAATTTGAAGTGCTAATATGTGGAAGTGAGACGGAAGCTATTGCAACAGATTCGCAGGAGCAGTATACTAAACGTCTATCTAGGAGAATACTGCCGTCTTATGTCAGTTACCTGAGCCTGGATGTGGATACTAACAATAATGATAAATGAATACATGCAGATACACCTCATCCTATGATGAGGTAGAGGTCGCGGATGTGATCAGTAAGCTGAGGGAGGCGCAAGGAACCGCCTATGAATTCAGCCGAAAGGCACATCCGCCGAAGTCCGCGGGACCGTTTCCTTGGTTCGTCCTGCGCGGCTGGGGCTGCTGCCGAAAGGAGCAGAACTGTCACTGGAGACCAGGCATTATCGTATGTCTGACTCCTGTGTTGAGCTATCTTCATCATCAGGACAGGTGCGAACGTTCATGGAAGAACCGCGGCCTACAGCCTGCGGTTCTTTTTGCTATACCTGGATGCAGGGGATTGCCGCTTGTGGTAAGCGCCTTGTGGGGAGCACGGAGTTCACCGAGATGAATGCTGACTGACTTTTAATAGATGCCCCGCAATGCTGATCTTCTTGATCGCATGTATGCTCCGTTGACCGCTGCTGAATCATTCTGACCCATCCTGGGGACCCTGAGCCTCATACGGTCGGTCGGGATTCACTCTCTGTGTGTCTGTTCGTTATCAGCTATTCAAGAAGGAGTGTTCTCATTTGCAAGCAAGCCATCATACAAGTAACAATCAGAGCAGTACCCACCATCAATCCAGCAATAATAGTAATAACAGCAACAGCAATCCTCCCACTCTAAAGAAATCGTTGCGTGCTCGTCATATGACGATGATTGCACTGGGTGGATCGATCGGAACAGGCCTGTTCCTCGCCAGCGGTACAGCGATCTCCAGTGCCGGTCCTGGCGGCGCACTGCTCGCTTATGCAGCGGTCGGCATCATGGTCTATTTCCTGATGACCAGTCTGGGGGAGCTCGCGACGTTCATGCCGGACTCCGGGTCATTCAATACGTACGCAGCCCGCTTCGTTGATCCAGCTCTGGGGTTCGCGATGGGCTGGAATTTCTGGTACAACTGGGCGGTCACGATTGCTGCCGAGCTGGCAGCGGCCACGGTATTGATTAAGTACTGGTTCCCGGAGAGCAACTCGATGCTGTGGAGTCTGCTCTTCCTCGTGCTTATATTCGGGCTGAATGTCATGACTGTAAAAGGCTACGGAGAGTCCGAGTACTGGTTCGCGATTATTAAGGTCGCTACGGTGATTATCTTCCTGACGGTCGGGGTGCTGATGATCTTCGGCATTCTGGGCGGCGAGGCTGTCGGCTTCACCAATCTGACGATAGGAGATGCCCCGTTCCATGGCGGATTCTTCGCTGTGCTTGGAGTCTTCATGGCAGCGGGCTTCTCGTTCCAGGGCACGGAGCTCATTGGTGTGGCTGCTGGTGAGAGTGAGGAGCCTGCCAAGAATGTCCCGCGTGCGATCCGGCAAGTATTTTGGCGCATCTTGATTTTCTATATCCTGGCCATTCTTGTTATCAGTCTGATCATTCCTTATACCCACCCGAACCTGCTCAAGGACGGGCTGGAGAACATCGGAGTCAGTCCGTTTACGCTCGTCTTCGAGAAGGCAGGTCTTGCGATGGCGGCTTCGGTCATGAATGCAGTCATCCTGACCTCTGTCCTGTCAGCTGGCAATTCCGGGATGTATGCGTCAGCCCGGGTGCTCTACGCTCTCGCCAGAGACGGTAAGGCACCGCGTTTCCTGAAGCAGCTGAACAAGCGTGGCATCCCGATGAATGCGCTGCTGGTTACGACAGCTGTAGGTATGCTGGCCTTCCTCGCCTCGCTCTTCGGAGATGGCGTCGTATATACCTGGTTGCTCAACGCCTCTGGGATGTGCGGCTTTATTACCTGGCTGGGTATTGCTATCAGCCACTACCGCTTCCGCAAAGCCTACGTCGCACAGGGACGTGACCTAAGTGCACTGCCATACCGTGCGCGCTGGTTCCCGTTCGGACCGATATTTGCTTTTGTGCTCTGCATCATTGTGATTCTGGGACAAAATTATCAGGCATTCACAGGGGATCGAATCGACTGGAACGGTGTACTGATCTCGTACCTTAGCGTACCGCTCTTTCTGGTGCTATGGCTGGGATACAAATGGATTCGCAGGACCCGTGTGGTTCCGCTGCTGGAGTGCGACTTTACGCCGCCTACCGATTCTGAGCCAAGCAAATGAGGTTCCAGACCCTAAGTCCCGGGTCCAATAAGTCCCGGGTCCAATAAGTCCTGGGCTCAATAAGTTCCCAGACAGTGTGCACCCTCCTCCCTCTGCTGGCTAGTGTTTTGAGAAGCACAGTCTCAGAGGGGATTTTTTTAGGGTGAAATGGTGAATTGTTCGCTTTTTGCAGAAGTGAGCTATGGATTTTGGTATTTTACTTGCTCTCTATTATATAATTATGTATAATCGAACGTGTTGGCGGTCCAAATGTACGTTAGTCTCTTGATGAGGGTGTGTTCATGAAGCTGCTGGACAGTAATGAGAGCAAGAAACGAATGTGTCAGATTTATAATGAGATCTCCAAGGAATTGTTCGGCTTCGGTACCACGCTCTTACGGGCTACTGTTGAGAACAATATGGTGACCTTCGTAGCGAAGCACCGCCGCTCACCGAGATCAGCTGCACTGGAAGGGGAAGCCCCCGGCTTGAAGCTGGAAGTGGATTTCCGAATGTCCATGCTGTTCAAGAAGCGGCTGCGCGAGAGGCTGGAGCAGGTTATGGAGCTGGAGATTGATGCTTTGCTACGCGATTATGATGCAGCTACACAATGGGCGGTTACGAATGTGATGCTGAAGGAACCTTCGGCATAGCCATGATGAATTGCATAGATTGGCTTCTCGGCTTCGGATCTATCTGGGCGGAGGCCCTGTACTGCCTATAGCGGGTGTCGCTTATTCTTTGTTTACGGAGAAAAGCGTTCTTGTTCAACACGACAAGAATGCTTTTCTTTTTTATTTTTCATAATAAGACCATATTATCCAGCAGGAGGATGAATCAAATGAAAAAATGGTTAGGCGGAATGGTGACAATGGCGCTTGCGTCCACTCTATTGGCAGGCTGTGGGGGCACTGAGCCAGCAGCCGATGGGGGAGCATCCAATACGGGAGCCAAGCAGAAGCTGGTCATCTCGACCTGGGGCTTCTCGGAGGATTTCTTCAAGAAGGAAGTGTACGCTCCCTTCGAGCAGGAGCACAATGTGGAGATTGTCCTTGAGATGGGGAACAACGCTGAGCGTCTGAACAAGATCCGTCAAGGCAGCTCCGACGTCGATCTGATCTATCTGTCGGATTATTATGCGCAGCAAGGTATTCAAGAAGGCTTGTTCGAGACGGTCGATCGCTCGAAGCTGACGAATCTAGAGCATGTGTATGACATTGCCAAGGCTCCACTTGGTGAGGAATATGGTCCTGCTTACACGGTAGGTCGTCTGGGAATTGCCTACAATCCAGGGATGGTATCGAAGGAAGTCACCTCGTGGAGCGATCTGTGGGGCCCTGAATTCGCAGGCAACGTAACGCTGCCGAATATTACAGCGACGGCTGGACCTATGGTCGTGGATGCAGCTTCCAAGGTAGCCGGAAATGCTGAATTTAATGAGGATGCTGCTTTCACGAAGCTCGCAGAGCTGAGCCCGAATATCGTGAAGTTCTACAGCCAGACCTCGGAGTTCGTGAATATGTTCAGCCAGGAAGAGATTGCTGGTGGGCCGATTATGGAAATGTACTTCAAGGATCTGAAGGCGGCGGTACCTGATGCCAAATTCGTAGCACCATCCGAAGGGGCATATGCCGTAATGAATACACTGAATATCGTGAAGGGCTCCGATCAGAAGGAGCTCGCTGAGGAATTCATGAACTGGCAGCTGAGCAAGGAAGTACAGGAGAAGTCTGCTAAAGCCAAGGTAGACTCCCCGGTAAATACCGAGGTGGTATTGTCTGGTGAAGAGACCGAAGGAATTACTTATGGCGCGGACGTAGTTGAGAAGCTGGTGAAGCTGGATATGGCGTTCGTGAATAGCCAGATGGCAACCTGGACGGACCGCTGGAACCGGGAAATTGCTCAGTGATGAAGAAAATTATACTGGATGTAGACACAGGAATTGATGATGCACTGGGAATCATTCTGGCCGTCAAGAGCAAGCAGCTCGATATCCAGGCCATTACTACCGTGTGCGGCAATGTATCACTGGAGCAGGCAACAGTGAATACGGGCAAAGTGCTGGATCTCTTGGGTAGACCGGATATTCCGGTCTACCGTGGGGCGGAGACGCCCCTGATCCGCCCGGAGTTCAATGAGACACGTATTCACGGTCAGGATGGGATAGGGGGAGCGCTGCCGTATGCGGTCCCTTCTACTGCTCCTGCTTCAGGGTTCGCTGCCGATCTGATGATCGAGCATGCACTGAACCTAAAAGGCGGGCAGGACAGGCTTACGCTGGTCTGCACAGGACCACTCACCAATCTCGCTCATGCACTGCTCAGATATCCTGAGCTACCCAAGCATATTGAGGAAGTCATCTTTATGGGTGGCGTCATTCATGGCTGCGGCAATGTCACTCCAGTGGCTGAGTACAATATGTACGCGGACCCTGAGGCGGCACGCATCGTATTCCATGCGGGCTTCCGCAAGCTGACTCAGGTCGGTCTGGATGTGACGCGCAAGGCGCTACTTACCGCCGAACATATTGCTCAGATTGCTGATCCGCAGATTCGTAATTACGTGGAGCAGAGCACCTCTGAATATACGAAAAGATATGAAGCGCGTAACGGCGTCCGTGCCTGTGCACTGCATGATCCGTTGGCTGTTGGCGTTGCCTTATGGCCGGAGCTACTGGACACGAAGCCAATGTATGTGGATATAGAGACATCCAGTCGCCTGTGTGACGGACAGACGGTCGGAGATATACAGAATCGTCTTGGTCACCCTCCCAACATGCAGGTCAGCGAGGGTGTTGACCATGAAGCATTTTTGACACGGTTCGTTCATGTGACAGGACAAATGTAAAGGAGTTAGTCATGAAGAAAACGTACTTGTACTGGCTGCTGCTTCCGGGACTGCTCTTTTTGATGGTATTTATGATTATTCCGATCGTACTGACGATCGGCTCGACCTTTGTCCGGGACAGCTCGTTCTCACTTGAGGGCTATCTTCATTTCTTCAAGGACCCTTACTTTCTGAAAATATTGCTGACTACGCTGCAGGTCAGTGTCATTACGACCCTGATTTGCATTGTAATGGGCTTCCCCACAGCTTACTATATCTCGCAAAAGGCACCCCGGCGCAAGGGTATCCTATTGGCCTTGGCGATCTTCCCGCTGCTTACGAGCCCCGTAGTACGCTCCTTCAGCTGGATGGTGATTTTGGGCCGCAAGGGGCTGCTGAATAATACGTTGATCAGCCTTGGAATCGTGGATAAGCCGCTGGAGATTCTATACACCCCGGCTGCTATGGTCATCGGTCTGGTGCACTTATTCCTGCCGCTGATGATCATCTCATTGGTCGGTGTGCTGGAGAATATTGATCATGATCTGATCCGGGCCGCACAGAGTCTGGGAGCATCGCGTATTGCGGCCTTCCGCAAAATTGTCTTCCCGCTCGCTGTGCCGGGGCTCATCATCGGCGGCATTCTCGTCTTCGTAGGTAGCCTGACTGCATATACTACGCCGGCCTTGCTGGGAGGCAAGCAGCGTGTCATCGCTACATTCCTGTATCAGAATGCCATGACGCTGAACGATTGGTATCTGGCTTCGGTCATCGCGACCATTATGATCGTTATTACATTTCTGGTTATCGGCTTGGTGAATAAGGGAGCCGCCAGACTGAATCCGAAGGGGTAGGTGGATTATGAAGGACAAACAATATGGACTTGGCTTGTTCAGTCTGCTGGTCTTCGTGTTCCTGCTGGGCCCGCTTCTGATTATTTCGGCCACATCCTTTGAGCCAGGCACAGTGCTGAAGTTCCCGCCAGAGGGCTTCTCCTTGCGGTGGTATGAGAACATATTCGAGGTTAGCATGTTCATGAAGACCTTCAAGACCTCCATGATCGTATCGTTGTGCGGCAATGTGCTGGCGCTGCTGCTGGGCGTACCAGCGGCTTATGCGCTGAGTCGCTTCTCCTTTCGGGGCAAAGCACTGCTTAACGCCATATTTCTCTCGCCTGTACTGATTCCGGGAATCGTGCTGGGCTTCACACTGCTGAAATACCTGATTGTCGTATATCAGCTGCCGATCTATGCCGGACTCCTGATCGGTCATACGGTCATTATGCTGCCGTTCATTATTCGGGTCATCGCCTCCAGCCTGTCCAACTTCGATTTTGCTATTGAGGAGGCGGCGCTGAGTCTGGGGGCGGGCCGCTTCGAGACCTTCGTGAAGGTTGTGCTGCCTAATATCCGCTCAGGGATTATTGCGGCGGTGTTGATTGCTTTCCTGGAATCCTTCAACAATGTAGACATCTCTGTATTCATGACGGGTCCAGGCTTCAGTACACTGCCGATTCAGATGTTGACCTATGTAGAGAACTATTTTGACCCGACCATTGCCGCATTGTCTGTGCTACTGATGGTGTTGACGGGTGTGCTGATGTTCGTGATCGAGCGAATGATGGGATTATCATATTTCACTAAAAGGTAATGGAGGTGCAGCCACATGGCATTGCTGACATTGGATCATGTATCCGTTGCATACGAGAATCAGCTGATACTTAAGGATTTTGATCTCAAGCTGGAAAAGGGTCAGCTCTTGTCCTTGCTCGGACCAAGCGGCTGTGGCAAGACGACAACACTGCGTCTGATCGCAGGCTTTCTGGAGGCGAAGCAGGGTCAATTCCTCTTCGGTGGGAAGGACTATACCCGTGTTCCGGTGAACAAGCGGAATTTCGGATTCGTATTCCAGAGCTACGCCCTGTTCCCGCATTTGTCGATCTTCGACAATGTTGCGTTCGGACTTCGACTACGCAAGGTCAAGGAGGACGAAGTGAAGCGTCGTGTAATGTCCATGCTGGACACAGTAAGCCTTACTGGCTTCGAGAAGCGCTTCCCTGCCGAGCTGTCTGGTGGACAGCGGCAGCGTGTAGCGATTGCCCGCGCACTAGTCATTGAACCGGATCTACTTCTGTTTGACGAGCCGCTGAGCAATCTGGATGCGAACCTGCGTGTGAACATGCGCGTGGAGATTCGCCGAATCCAGCAGGAGTTAGGGATTACGACCGTGTACGTATCTCACGATCAGGAGGAATGCTTCTCGATCTCCGATCAGGTCGCCATTATGAATAAGGGTAATATCGAGCAGCTTGATGCGCCTCCGGCCATCTTCAAATATCCAGCGACTGAATTCGTGGCTCGTTTTATCGGCTTCAATAACTTTCTGGAATTTGACGGACCTGCCGTGGCGGAAGGAGAGCATTTGCGTCTGACTGCGGGTGACGGCACGTTCCGGCTCACACGCAATCCAGGTACTGCTACGATAGGTGCACGCAAAGGTGCTATCCGTCCAGATGACCTCGTCATTCGTGATGCTGCAGGCGAACTGGGAGATAATGAGCTAGCCGGAATTGTCAAGGTCAGTACGTACCTGGGGCGCAGCTATCAATATGTCATTGAGACGGCTCACGGTAGCTTCACCGCCAATCAGGAAATGGACACTCCATATCAGAGCGGACAGCAGGTACGTCTATATGTGCCGCAAGACAAAATGGTATTGGTGCAATGAAGGAGAATCCGGATATGCGTGAAATGCGAGCGGACAAGCTAATTAAGCAAGTGAAGGTGTACAACAGTTACTTCAGACGATTCGAGGAAGGAAATGTCGCTGTACTGGATGGCCGTTTCATCTATATTGGCAATCGAGGACAAGAGACATTCCAGACGGCTGAGATCATAGACGGTAGTGGAAAATACATGGTTCCTGGGCTCATTGACATTCATCTGCATATTGAGAGCTCCATGGTGACACCAGCCTCGTTCTCTCATGGACTGATACGTAGCGGAGTGACAAGCATTGTCCCCGAACCGCATGAGATGGCGAACGTGTTCGGACTTGAAGGCATCGAAGAGATGATGGCTGTCAGCAAGTCATGTACCGCAGATATGTTCTACTCAATCCCCAGCTCCGTCCCGGCTACGGGCCTGGAGACAACAGGGGGCGAGATTGATATCCCTGAGATTGAGGCGCTCTTGCAGACGGGCGAGATGATCTGCCTCGGAGAGATCATGAATTACGTAGATGTCATCCGGGCTCCTGAGAGCAAGACGAATCGGATTCTGGAGTATGTACGGACGCATCACCCCGATCTCATCATCGAAGGCCATACGCCGAAGCTGTTGGATCTGGATCTACACCAGCTCATCAGCGCGGGTATTGGCTCGGATCATACGCATCAGAGCATCGAGGGTATGACAGCCCGCATCGCCGCGGGCATGTTCATCGAGATTCAGGAGAAGTCGATGACCGCTGAAGTGATGGACTACCTCATTCGTGAGGATGTGCATCAGCATTTCTGCTTCGTGACGGATGATGTAATGCCGGACTCCTTCATCGAGCATGGGCATCTGGATCACATTGTACGCAAGGCGATTGGCATGGGAATGAAGCCCGAGCACGCGATCTATGCAGCTACGTTCACCCCGGCATCACGGATGCGGATGCATGATCGTGGCAGTATCTCGCCAGGCAAGGTAGCGGATTTTGTACTGCTGTCGGATCTGGAGTCTTTTGCGATTGCACAGGTCTACAAGGACGGCAACAAGGTCTATGATCATACGGAGGAGTATCGGCAGGAGCGTCATATCGGAGCATTCCCCGAGCATTTCTACCGGAGCGTGAAGCTGGAGAAGCTGTCAGAAGCGGACTTCTGCATTCATACCAGTGAGGCAGAGGGTGAGCACAGCTGCCGGATGATGATGGTGAAGGATGGCTCGACGTTCACGGAGGAGGCTATCGTCAATGTTCCAGTGAAGGATGGACAGGTGAAGTGGGAGGGCAGTGGTCATGCTCTGATCGCTACCTTCGAGCGGTATGGCAAGAATGGGAACCGTGCTTATGGTCTCATTGGCGGGGATACCATTCAACGAGGAGCGATTGCTACAACCTACTCTCACGATAACCATAATCTGCTGGTCATTGGACATAGTGTGCCGGATATGATCCTCGCGGCGAATACCGTCATTGAGAGTCAAGGCGGATTCTGCGTGGTGGATGCCGGACAGATCAAGTCACATCTGAAGCTTCCGGTAGGCGGTATTCTGACCGAGGAACCGCTGGAGGAGGTCGCTGTGCAGGTGGAAGAGCTGCGTGCAGCGATGCTTCAGCTGGGCTATCGACATTACAACCCGATTATGTCTCTGAGTACCCATTCGCTTCCGGTCAGCCCAGCCCTGAAGATTACGGATTATGGACTGATTGATGTGAATGAAGGCAAGGTTGTGCCGTTGATTGTACAACGTTGATTGTTCAGTAATGGTTGTTTAGCAATGGTTATTCAGAAATGTTTATTCAAAATGATTGTTTAATAAGGAAAGCCAGGGAACTCCCGCGAAGGAGTCACCTGGCTTTTTGGTAGTGAGTAGCTACAGAGTAGCTTGGAACGAATAATTAAGAGTAAATAAATGCTTGAGTGAAAGTAAGCAAGTATGGCAGTGAGATGATAGTGTACTGGTGCTAGTACTGAATGTTTGTAGCCGCAAGGGGGACTTCATCAGTACGCATACTGTGACTGACATCCGTTTAAGCATCAGCTAATATACATTTTGGCTTACTTTGTGACACTCAGCCTTAATTCTGTCCTCAGACGACAGGGAGCTTCACCTGCACCTGATACAGTGCCCCCGAGTCCAGATCCTTTAACACACCGTCAGGGATCAATCTGCCTTCAACATATACTTCTGTAGCAGATACCCCGGCTGCTCGCGTGATCTGGATGTCGAGCAGGGCACCACGGAAGCTGCGTTTGATTGCCGCCTGCTGCCATGCTGAAGGGAGCTGAGGCTGGATACGTAGCCCTTGGGCAGTACCCTGAACGCCGAATAGTCCATCTACGAGACAGCGATATACCCACGGTGCCGTCCCTGTATTGAAGAGATGACTGGAGCGGCCAGCTGTCTTCGGAAATTGGCGATAGGCTCCGCGATAATAATTCGGAATGAAGACGGGAAGCTGGCCGCGCTGGAGGATGTCCTCGCGATCGGGTCCAGGCAGCATCTTCCGCAGGAGCCGGTAGGCGTGCTCCTGCTCACCAGCCTCATAGAGACCATAGATATAGAAGGCAGCAGCATGATTGTACACAGCTCCGTTCTCCGCACTGCCTGGATGCTTCTGGGTTACGCGTCCCACATCCTCACGCATAGCTGTGAAAGAGGGAGCGAGCTTTTCCACCCCATAGGGTGACTCCAACTGTTCCTCCACAGCACGGATCAGCTTCTGTTGCTGAGAAGCATCCGCAGCGCCACTTAGCAATGCCCAGCCCTGTGGATTAATGAAGATACGTCCTTCCTTATCGGTGTGGACTCCGAACACGACATTATCGTCCGTAATGCCGCGCGCGTACCAATCGCCATCCCACAGATACTGGTTAACGATCGCATTCGTCTCCTTCGCGGCCAGCCGGTGCTGTGCTGCATGTTCCGCATGCCCACCTGCCTCGCAGATGTCGGCCCATACATTGAAGGCATATGCAGTAGCAATGGTGAGCCAGCCGGATACGCCCTTGCCCTTATAGCCGACCATATTCATTGGGTCGCACCAGTCACCCTGCCGGATGTAATTCAAGCCGCGTTCGTCCCGGTCCTGTGCCAGCCATTGCATGGCTCGGTTCATATGCTCGAATACAGTTGCAGGTTCACTGCTGTCGGCAAAGGGCAGGATTTCGGCCAGCAGTGCATAATCGTTCGTCTCATCCAGATACGTACTGAGGCAGATGGGCAGCCATACACAATGGTCCGTATGAGGGACCTGATTAATGTATTTCAGCTCCGCATCCGGGTGCAGGATAATCCCGTCTGGCATCGCGCCGCTGGACTCTTGCTGAGCGAGAGCCGTTATGAATGCATTTCTGGCTACCTCAGGCATGATATAGCTCATCCCCATATGATCCTGAAGGTAATTCCGTGTCTGCGGGTCGGTCGTCAGGCGATTGGTTGCCCCGTGATAATACATCTGGCGCGGTAGCCAATGATTGACGAAATTGTCCAGATCCGCGTCGGGTGTATGAATCTCCAGCGGTCCCTTGCCTGCGCTGATATATGCGGCATACTCCTGTGCAGCAGCAGTGAAGCCGTCCTGAGCTGGCGTGCTCAACGAGTTCTCGTTTGCTGCATGCCTCATCGTCTCTGTATGTTCTCTATCCCCTGTATTCTCTACATCAGAATAGGTATCCTTGCTCTCGAATGAGCGCTCTAATGATCCCGAGGTAGCGGTGGAGGTATGCGCATAATCCTTCAGATCAGTATGCTTAGCAGGCTCAGTAGGCTCAGTAGGCGAGAAATACCTGCGGCGTATATCTGCGATCTCGCTCTCATGCTGTGCCGGACCGAACACCAGCCGAAATTCCTGCTCCTCGCCTGCCTTCAGGTCGAGCTTGTATTGCAGCACGGCTGCAGGGGTCTCGTAGCGGGCTTCGCCGCCAGCGAGAGTATCCGCATGCAGGGCAGAGGGATGCATAATGCCGCCTTCTCCCTCGAATTCCTCCTGATTGGCTTCCCAGGCTGTAGGCTCGCGCTCTGCCAGCAGAAACGTTTTATCCTTCAAATGCTTAATCTTATCGTAATCCTTGTATTTCTGGTAAGGGGTGATGGAGGAGGCCACAATAGCTTGTAGGTCAGGCCGATACTCGCCAGACTGATTCATCCACGACATATAGCCGATTGTAAAATAGGGATACAGGCTCACCCTGCGGTGTGCCCCGGACACATTCCTCACCGTGATCTTCCATAGCTCATGCGGATCATTTTTGGGCAAGGTTAGCGTCATACCGATCTCAAGCCCGTTATGGAGCACTTGCCAATGTATATCATGCTTTCCTACCGAGAAGGAATACTGCTCAAGCTCAGCGCGGACGGGCTCGTATGGAGCAGAGAAGACAGTTCCATCTTCCTCGTCCTTCACATACACGAATCGTCCGGGGTGGTGTGCATAATAAGGCTGCTCCGGCTGCATGAAGGTCTTGGCCTCCAGATTCGGCGCATGGGAATACTTCGCAGGCTCTGGCTGCATGAATTGAGCCACGATATATCCGCGGCAGTTGACATGCACCATCATGCTCTCGTTCCACAGAAAGCCCGAAGCTCTCGGCAGCAGGGTGGGGCTAAGCAGTTCGTAGCGTTCATCATTATGGGTGGCTTGAATCATACGATATCCCTCATTTCATTGGAAATGTGCTTGCACGGAATGGAGTACGGAAAGGAATAATGAGAAAATTTGTCAGCGCTTACTCTACACCTTACCACAGGTTCGCCCGGAATGCAGTGTAGGAGTAGAGCATGGAAAACAAAGCGTATAGAATCCATGGAGTATGGACTGAATAGAGCGCGGAATAGAATGGGGATGGAAGGTGCATCGAATGGATGGTGCATGGAATGGCATGAACAGAGCGTCGAAGTATGGAATAGATCCAATTGAATGACTAGATAAAATGGAACGGATCGTCAGATTGCTTGTTGCTGGAAAAGGTGTGGAGATGCAGTGAACAAATAGGCAATGCCCTGATGGGTTGTTGTATAAGAGCGTATAATATGAACACAAGCACATTCAATATTCTGGAATCTACTCAAAATGCCATACAGTAGCGTCATACCGTACAGAAGGTAGCAAGAGTCATAGTATAGCGTGAAGTATGGGAGAAAAGTACATGAACGGTGCGGTTATACCGCAGGATGGAGGAGCAGGATGTCGCAGATAGAGCATTCCGAGCTTATACAAGAAGCAGAGCAATTCATACATACAGCCTATCAGGAACTGGGGCGTAGCCCGGAGGAGGCTGAGCAACGTCTACAGGTGATTCGGCAGAATATTCATGACCGCGGCACCTACGAGCATAGCTATGAGGAGTTGGAGCATGGTGCTCGTATGGCTTGGCGCAATAGCAACCGTTGCATTGGACGCTTGTTCTGGGACAAGCTCCGTGTGCGTGATGAGCGCCATTTGACTGATAGCAACGCCATTGCAGGGTCCCTGCTGGAGCATATTGAGCTTGCTACGAATGGAGGCCGGATCATTCCGACCTTGACCGTATTTCGCAGCGCACAGCCTGCTCTGCCGACGATCCGCATCTGGAATCACCAGTTGATCCGGTATGCCGGTTACCATACGGACCACGGGATTATCGGCGATCCGCTCTCTCTGGAGCTAACAGCCTGGTGCCAGCAGCAAGGCTGGCAAGGGAAGAAGACCGACTATGACATCCTACCGCTCGTAGTACAGATAGGCGATCAGGATCCGACGCTTCATCCAATCCCGGATGGACTAGTGCAGGAGGTAGCTATTGAGCATCCCGATATTACAGCCATTAACGAGCTGAGGCTTCGTTGGTATGCCGTGCCGATTATCGCTGATATGATGCTGGAGATCGGAGGGATTGAATACACTGCGGCTCCCTTTAATGGTTGGTACATGGGCACGGAGATTGGTGCTCGCAACTTCGCAGACACATTCCGTTATGACAAGCTACCTGCAGTGGCCCATGCTATGGGGCTGGATACGGGAAGTGATACGACGCTCTGGAAGGACCGTGCATTGGTGGAGCTGAATGCAGCTGTACTCTATTCGTACAAGCGAGATGGGGTAAGCATCGTAGATCACCATACGGCAGCGGCTCAATTCAAGCTATTTGAGGAGCGTGAGCAGAAAGCCGGAAGAGAGCTGACAGGGAACTGGACCTGGCTGATACCGCCAATGTCTCCGGCAGCGACACACATCTTCCATTCCTCCTATGATAACAAGCTGGTACGGCCGAATTTCTTCGCACAGGACAGGCTCTATCCAACTGAGCATTGCGAAAAAGCTGCTTCCAAGTTGGATCAAGGTGCGGGTGCAGCGAGAGACTCAGAAGTGATGCATCAGCAGCATAGTAGGAAGACCGGAGGCGGCTGTCCGTTCCATTAATGTTTTGAGGAGATTATGAACAAAGCAGAGGAGTTGGCGTTCGCATGCCGAGGCGAGGCCATACCTTGCTGTACATAATTTAACCCAAAGGTCGCCCTTCAGACAGGCATTAATATGCGCTGCTGGGGGCGACCTTATTTGTCGTGTTCAAAGCTTTAAGCCTTCTCATATGGTCGTGAGTGACCAAGGGTACTCGTGCTGGAAAATGGGGATTATGCCCGTAGTACAGACTTTAGCTGATTACAAGGCACTCGCAGCTCAGCAATCTGTTCCAAAAAGAGCAGAAGTGCCTTGACGTGTGCAGTCTCGTGTAATGTCTCAGATAGCTCGGCTTGAAGGAGCTCAAGAATGTGTTGATACTCACTTGGGTCTACATTTGGTATAGGGTCCTTTTGTAAAAAGTCGTGCATATTTGCAATTATTGAAGTGATCTGCTGCCAACGATTCCATGGTTTTCCCCCGACCATATCTTCACTTCTGGAGGGCTTCCACATGATGGCGTGATCGTTATTCGGATCGTTCATTCCTTGCACCAGCATATCTGTAATACTCATTACAAAATCAGCCAGCATCTGATGCTCAGCCGTGCTGAACTCCAGGCTGCTCATTCTCACATAGCTGATGAGCATACTTTTGATGACAAAAATAATGTCATAATAGTAGTGGTAGCCTTCCTCACCATACAGATTGGTCATTAAGTGCAGTAATCGCTCGGACAAGCTATTTTCAAGAGCTTCCACCCTCTGCGCAATGCTCTGATCGGTGGAGCCCAGCAGTGGTACTGAGAAAATAAGCAGATGCATCTTGCTTTGATAGACGCGCTCAAGAACAATGATATAGAACTGAGTTAGCTTCTCGCGAGTAGATAGTCTGGAATCGAGATAGATGAGCTCCAGTTGCTTTTCCATATCCTCTTGCACAAAAGCAATCGTGCTTTGCAGCAGCTCTTCTTTACTTTTGAAATACTTGTAAAAGGACGCCTTGACCATACCACTTCGACGTGCAATCTCATCTACGGAGGTGGCCTCGTAGCCTTTCTCGGAGAATAGCGAAAGGGAGGCCTGGATAATATCTTCACTGGTTATTTTTTTCATGGTTCCTCGTTTCAGTTCAGGTTTTGTTCAGCAGCTTTGAGCATAGCTGGTTCCACCTTTGTTCTGGTCCTTCGTCTCCGCTGCGATCTGGCGTTCATGAGGTACAATGCTGGTACGACGAACATGGTGAGCAGGGTGGAATACATTAGTCCAAAGATGATCGTATAGGCCAGCGGCCTGAATAGCAGTTCCCCGATGGCCGCAATAGGAATCATTCCCACAATCGCCGTCACCGATGTCAGCAGAATTGGACGGAAGCGGGCATACGTGGCTTCGATCACGGCCTCTTCCAGCTCCGCTCCTTCACGACGAGCATCCTCGATGAATTCGAGCAATACAATGCCATTACGTACAACAATGCCTGCAAGTGCAGTCATGCCTAGAATCCCCATGAAGCTGATGGGCATATTCAGAATGAACAGGCCAAGGACGCCGCCTGCCGCGGCCATATACACGGTGGTCAGGATGATAGCAGGTGCAGAGAAGGAATAGAACTGCAGGAAAATCAGCATGAAGATGAGCAGGATGACGACGATATAGAGCTGCCCCAATTCAACTAATATATCATTTTGGCCTTCCACCTCACCTCCAATTGCCCAGGTGAATCCTGTCGGAAAGGAGGCTTGCTGCAGCTGGCTTGTGATTTCCCTCATGACCTCGTTGGTTGTCCGACCACGTACTTCGGCATCTATGGTTAAGGTACGTTTTAAATTATAGTGATTAATTTGCTGAGTTTCAAAAGACGGCTTCATGTCCACCAGCTGAGTCAACGGAATTTGCAGGCCTGATGCATTGGTCACCTGCAATTGCGAAAAGAGCTGTTCTGGCTGGTCATTGAGTCGCCCCAGTCTCATATTCATCCGTATCAAATCATTGCCTGTATCGAATTCGCTGAATTGTAGCCCATTGCCCATCAATAATAGCGTATTGCTTAGGCTCCGGTAACTGACCTTGTGCTGGTCCATCGCTTTCTTGTCTACTCTAAATTCCAGAGTATAGCTTTCATTTTCAGTCCGCCTATGAACATTCTCTGTCCCTCGCGTATCCATAATCTGCTGCTTCACGGAGTCGGCCAGCACTTGTAGCTGAGAGAAATCATTTCCCGAGATACGAATGGAGACAGGCTTACCTAGCGGCAGTCCCATTTTAGGGATCTTGAGTGTGATGGATTGACCGGGATATCGCTCTTTTAAGGCGGCAGACCATTCCGAGAGAGCTTGCTGGGTATCCAATTTTCCGGCTATCCCAACCACAGCCACCTGCCCAACTGTAGGTCCGGTGCGGTCGTCAGCAGTCATATCCTGAAACAACATAGGCGCACTGCCGCCAGCTGCGTAGGTCACTGTCCGAATATGCGGCTGCTGCTGTACCCAGCTTGCGATATCAGCGGTGATTTCCCTTGTCTCATTGATCGAGGTACCCGCAGGGGTAAGCACATTTATGCTGATATGAGGATCATCAGTTGTCGGAAAAAGATCCAGTGGTACAACAAGGAGTAAACCATACAACAGAGTGCTGACGAGTAGCCCACCTGTCGCATAGAAGGCAGGCCGCTTCAACACTTTTGGGATCATCTTGCCGGAATAGAAGTCACGAAGTTTATCAATCTGAGTACCTAGCAGTCCAGCAGAAGTCGGAGACTTGTGCTTGTGCTGCGCGTAGCGCTTTTCCCCATACCATTTTCTGAAAATTGGAATGATGGTCAGCGACATCAGCATGGAAGCCAGCAGCGTGAAAATAACCGAGTAAGGAAGCGGTCGGGCAAATGAGCCGGCATCCCCCGTCAAAAAAAGCAGCGGGCCAAACGAAGCGACCGTAGCCAGAGTGGCGGTTAAAATGGATATAGCCACTTCTTTGGTTCCGCGCAGCGCAGCGTCTTCCGGGGATTCGCCCAATGCGTGCATTCTCCGCTCAATGTTGTCATTAACTACTACTGCATCATCCACTAGAATACCCATCACGATGATCAAGCCAATCACCGTTACCTGATTCAGCGTAACCCCCACTATTGGCAAAATGATCAGACCAATAGCAATAGAAATTGGGATAGCCAGTGCTACAAATGCAGAAGTAATCAGATTCAATCCCAGCGTACACACAATAATCACGGATGCTATGGCAAACATCATTTCACGTGATAGGTGATGGAAGATATCCGCTACGCGCTCTGTCTGGGAGTACAATGTCTGCAGTGTATAGTCCGAAGGCAGCGTGTCCTTGAGGAGAAGCATTTCCTGATCTACAGCTGCAAAGATGTCCTCCACATCTCCACCTGTGTCTCCCATGATGGTCAAGATCACTGCAGGCTCCCCATTATAGTAAGCCAAATAGTCAGACTGACTATGGGTAAGCAGAACAGTACTGATATCCTTCAGATATACGGGGGCATCATCGGCAGTTCGTCTGATCATAATCTGCTGAAGATCTGCTGTGTTCCGGGACTGATCCACCTTCAGCTGATAGGTCATTTCATTGTAGTCCAGATTTCCAAGCGGACTGCGTTCATTTTCATTTTGAATCGCCTGCATGACTTCTTCCCAGGTGATCTGATACTGCTGTAGCCTGGATGCATCAATCTGAATCTGGACTTCCTGATCGGGAAGACCCTCTATGTGGATTTGGGCAACCCCCGGAACGGTATTCAACTGATCCTTCCAATTCTGCATCAGGTCATGTAGCTTGAGAAGCTCTTGGGTAGAATTGGAGGTGATTGCGTAGGAGTGGATGAGTGTTTTGTTCAGGTTTTCGTTCATCATTGGCTTCTGGGCGTCCCCGGGCAAAATGGACTCTGCATCATTAATTTTGTTCCGAAGTTCTTCCCATACGGCTTTGGCGTCCGCCGTGCCTTCGGTCTCAATACGAATGGTGGACATCCCATACTCCGAGGTGGACTCCAGTGTCTTGATATGCTCGACCTCTCTGAATTTTTGCTCCAGCGGGGTAGTGATTTCCCGTTCTACTTTTTCAGGATCAGCCCCGGGATAGATTGTCATAACGACTGCATTTTTCTGGATAATGTTAGGCATCTCTTGTCTGGGAAACTGAGAGAATTCGAAGGCACCCAGTACGATAGCCATTACAAAAATAAAGATGGTCAGCTTCTGCTTGCGGATAAAATATTCAATCATGTGACTGCTCCTCCACCGCCTGCACAGCTAATCCGTCATACACAGAGCCGGCCCCGGATGTAACAATAACATCCCCAGCGGATAAGCCCTCGGTAATCTCCAACTGATTGCCAGCCAGAGCTCCCGTTGTCACTACCGTTTTTACGGAATGTTGGTCTTCAATGCGGTACACATATGTCTCGTTGCCGTTGCTGAGCACAGCCTTGGCAGGGATGAGGAGTTGCTCGGCCTGCTGCTTGCTCAGAGCTGCTTGAACTACCTGTCCGGGTGCCCAGCTATGATCAGAGTTCGAGAGGGTTACCTCTACATCTACAGTGCCTGTATTGGAATTGGTCGCTGGATGGATGACACGGACCGTTCCGGTTCTCTTCTGGTCGTACAGGCTCAGGCTCACCTTGTCTCCTGCTTTCCATTGTTTGATTTCCTGATCGGGAATCGGCAGAAGCAACTTCAATTGGTCTATTTGTCCGATCCGATAGATGCTCTGTCCAGAGAGTGCCATCTCACCCACATTCATGTTCTTATCCAGAATCACTCCAGAGATTGGCGAGGTGAGCGCAGTTTTGGATAGGGACAGCTCGGCTTCCTTACTCGCAATGATAGCTTGCTGATAGAGCGTGTCCGCTTGATCGTGTGCTGCTGTAGCCCGCTGCAATGTTGCCGAGGCAGCTAATTTGGCAGCTTGAGCCTGCTGAACGCCAGATTCTGCTGTAGCCAGATCCTCTTGGGTAGCTCCCTCTTCCAAAAGAGACAAAGCATGTTGAGCATCCTCAAGGTCCTTGAAAGCGTTAGTGAGTCCAAGTTGAGCTTGCTCATATTCGTTCTTAGAGACGGCTCCCTGCTCGTAGAGGGATTTTATGCGGGTCGTATCCGCTTGCTTCTGGGCCAGGGCCGATTCTGCTCTAGAGACCTTCGCGCGCGCCTGGTCCTTCTCCTGTTGCCTTGCTCCCTTGGTGGTCTTGTTCAGTGCTGCTCTGGCAGCCACAATCTGAGCCTCGGCAGAGGCTACGGAGGCGTCTGCCGCCGCCATCTCTGCTGCTGCATTTTTTATGCCCGCTTGGGCTTCGATGATTGATTTTTTTGCCTTATCCAGCTGAAGCTGATAAGCGGAGCTGTCCAGTCTAGCTAATACCTGATTCTGCAGGACGGTATCCCCAATCTCGAAGGAGGTCTCCTGGACCAGACCGGATAGTTCAAAAGCAATGTCAGCCTCCTTGTAGGCCTCCAGTGTTCCTGAGAAAGTTCGGATGACAGAGACTGATTGAGATCGGACGATAGAAGTTCCGACTGTTATCAAGTCAGCATTTATATTGGAATCCGTGGCTCCTGTAGACGTACACGCTGAACTGATTACCATACTGCAACTGATAGCCACAATACATAGGGCTCGCTTCATGGATAGATAATCTCCTTTCTCAAATGTACTTTAGAGTATAAAAATAAACTATTTAGTATAATGGAGAAAATTATAGGTAGAGAACGTTTTGTTGTCAATAGGAATGTGCTTATTAAGGCTGTGTGTAAAATCCACTAAAAGTTGTTAACTAGCGGAGCACTAACTCAGTATTTTGCCAGTGCAAAACAAAAAAGCTGCTCCCGAAAGGAAGCAGCTTTGCAGAAATCACACGTATTCAATTAAAGTATTAATGTCAATTCGGAAAACGATACAAGGGCTTATTGCGGATTCGTTGTCCAGATGCCTGCAGTCTTGATGAATACACGCTTCGGTAGCTTAAGTACGGATACAATCAGTTCAGCGACATCCTCTGGCTGCATCATGCGATCCTCATCGCCGATCCCAAGTCCTGCATTTACGGCAAGCTCCGTATTTACGGTACTCGGTGTCAGAGCCGTCACGCGGATATTGGACTTACGAACTTCCTGCATTAATGCCTCGGTGAAGCCCATAACCGCGAACTTGGAGGCATTATAGGCAGAGCCTGTCGCAAAACCGCGCTCCCCAGCAGTAGAGGCTACATTGATGATAGCACCGCTGTTTTGAGCGATCATGCTCGGCAGGGCAGCTCTGGTAATGTAGTAGGTTCCCATGAGATTCACATGTACGATGCGCTCCCACTCTTCAGGGTCCATGTCTATGACTTTGCCGAAGGAAGCCGTTCCCGCATTATTAATCAGAATATCCACAGCACCGAGCTCTGTCTCCAGAGAGGCGATTGCTGCTTCTGCCTGTGTGCGGTCAGATACGTCCGCTACAGCACATACGACCTTTACACCGTATTCGGAGGACAATGTCGCTTGAAGCTGCTCCAGATCGGCTACGGTACGGGCAATCAGTCCCAGACTAACGCCCTCCTTCGCCAAGGCGATAGCTGTGGCTTTGCCGATTCCTTTACCAGCCCCGGTAATGATAGCTGTCATGTTCTTAAGTTCCATTTTGTTCGTTCGCTCCTTTGTAAAATGCGTTCCTTGGCACTGGCCAAGTCTTATAGCTGAATCGAAAGGTTGTATGTACATGAATGGGTACCAGGTGTGCTGCGATTAAGCAGGAATAGTAGTCTGATTAATCCTCTGCAGAGATATGAGCCAGCAGCTCATACTGATCGAGAGAGGCTCCCAGGATATCTTCGTTCTTCCCCCGTCCCTGATGGGCCTTGCGGAAGCTCTCGCTCTGGGTCCACCCACGGAAGGCCTCTTCATTGTCCCACAGCGTGGACACCTTGATTTCTTCCTGATCTTTGTTTACCCCATGCCATACTTCCATACGTACAAATCCGGGCATTTCCGAGACACCTTCGCCTTCACTGAATCGTTCTGCCAGCTTCGCTCCGGTTCCCTGCTTGACTTTGATCGTATTCGTTACTACGAACATGGTAATCTCCTCCTGAGAAAGTAAGGTCCGCAGACACTGCGGTCAGGCTCTCCTTTATTATACTTGGATTAAGCAGGCAACACCAAATACAAGGAAGATCCATAAGGAGCATTCTGCTCCACAAAGATGAGATTGTCTTAGAAGAAATTGAGAAAGTGGTAAAACGCTACTGACATACTGTTGGCAAGAGGGGGGATGTACAATCGAGATATTAAAAATGAAATACAAAGGAGGACATTTCATGATGTCAGCAATTGGACCCGACTTCATTTCACTTCAAGTAACTAATCTTGAAGACTCTGCAGAATTCTATCAAAACTATCTTGGGCTTGTCCGCTCACAGGCGGGGCCACCTCATGCTGTGGTCTTCGATACAAAGCCTATTGCATTTGCTCTTCGTGACCTTATGCCAGGAGTAGAGCTCGGCTCGGGTACTCAGCCTGGACTTGGTGTCGCCCTGTGGCTTCATGCTCCTGATGCGCAGGAAATCCACGACAAGCTTGTTCAAGCAGGAGTAAAGATTACATCTGCGCCAATAGATGGACCCTTCGGGCGAACCTTTACATTTGCCGACCCAGATGGTTACCTAGTTACCCTTCATAGTAAAGCCTAATACGCGAATATATCCACCTACACAAGCTAAACACATACACACTCAGCACACGGATCATTAATAAAAGGTGCTAGCCATTCCTTCAAGAAAAACCGTCAGGGTCACTTCACACCTGGCGGTTTTTCAATCTAATACTTTAATTTTCAGTCCAGTCTCGAAGTTTCGTTGGACATCTGACACTCGTTTTGGCCAAATACGATTACGGGTGTGTAAGAATCTGCAGAGAGCGTAGTTAGTAGAGAACGTAGTTAGTAGAAAGCGACTAAACACTCCTGTTTGATCTGGTCAAGGTGTTAGTTAGTGATGACTACATCGCCGGAAGTTGCACGTACCTTAATGATATGCTTAGCCTGTGCGCTGGAAGGAGGAGTCACGATATCACCGGAGGTGGTGCGTACATCATAGATGGCCTGTGATCCAACTGGAGTCTCGATGCGGACATCTCCCGACTTCATGGATATATCCAGTCCCCCAGCTTCTCGTTGACTGATCTCGACACCACCAGAGGTCGCCTGAACCTTCCCTTCACCACGTAGCCCGTCAACCTTAATATCACCGGAGGTCATCTGAAGGTCAAGGTTCGCAGTAGCATTGAGGATGCTGAGTTCTCCTGATGTCATTTTACTTGTGAAGTGATCTGCGGTCAGGTTGTTCAGATTCAAATCGCCAGAAGTTAGCTGGACGGAGGTCTGATCTGCATGAACATCCTGGAGATTATAGCTGCCTGACGTGCCGCGGACATCCAGATTGGACAGCACTGCACCTTGTGGCATATGAATCGTCAATGTGCTTTTATTGGATTCATAAATTCCGAAATTAAAGAAGGATATCCTTGTCTCCGGCTTCATGATAAGCTCAAGCTGTCCATTCTGGATGTGAGCCTGCTCAAGCTGAGCAAGTACCTTCTGGTCGAACCGTCCTTCTAATGTGATTGTCCCTTGTGTATCCTGACTGTCCGCGAATTGTACATATAGATCATCGCTTAGCAGTTCAACTTTCAAGGTCTGCAGCTCATCAGCGGCAAAGCTCCATTGCTGCTCATGAGCGACTCGCTCAGAATTGTTCGAGCCTAAGATGCCTTGGTTAGCATCAAAGCCGAGTGCAGCCATCCCGGCTATTCCGACCAGCATGCAGAGTATAGCCGTCATTATCCACTTGCGCTTCATGATGATTTTCCCTCCACATAATTCAGATTCTTGCGCCAATACTGCACGGTAAAGTGAGCCAGTCGCCGCATCCATCGTCTAACTGCCATGAAGAGCAGTATGCCTGCTCCTGTCATGAACAGGGATAAGAACAACTTGAACAAGTGGAATTCGCGATTCATGACCCACTCTGCGATCAGAGCCAGCGGTGCGACCAGACAGGATATAGCAATGGCAGCAAGTGAGAGCCAGAGGCTCCAGATCACGGAGAATACGGGAAGTCCGATCATCAGATTCAATAGTACAAGTCCAATGATGATAAGGGCTGTCGCTACCGGGTGTCTCTTTTTTACAGGTGCAGATGTCCAATCTTGCATTGTCGAAGCTTGTAGGGTCTCATCTTGTATTCCCTCAACCTGTGCAGCCGGAAATTCCTCTAGTGCTTCGATCGCAATATCAACGGGATGACCCAACTCCCTGGAGATATCCTCCTCGCTCTTCCCGCTGGCCATTCCGAATGTGAAGTGCTGCTCCATATCCTCCAGCAAATCCCTGCGAATGTGCGGTGGCAGTGGTCTAAGATGCGTCTCTAACTCTTTCATAAACTCATGCTTCTTCATGCCCGTGTCCTTCCTCCAAGAGATTGGTGACATTGTGTACAAAATGATTCCATTCCATATGCAGGACCTGCATATACTCCCTGCCCGTGGGAGTGAGGTGATAATATTTGCGTGGCGGCCCTTCGCTCGATTCCTGCAAGTAGGTTGTGCAGTAGCCCTCAGTTACTAGACGACGCAACAGAGGATACAGCGCCCCCTCCGCGACCTCTACATGCTTGGACACCGCCTGCACCAACTCGTAGCCGTAACGGTCTTGGCGGCTTATTAATACAAGAACGCACAGTTCCAATACGCCTTTTTTAAATTGAATATGCACGTTCAATGGCTCGAACCCTCCAAATTCGTAATCAAAATGTGAATCAACAACGAATCATATCCAGGAGACATGATCCATGCTCCATGAATCGTCATGAGCTATGCAACGTTCAGTACTGTGCATTGAACAGTAGCTGGATATAACTTATCACCCTCTACTGAATAATGCAAGGTACTGGTCATGAAAAAATAACCAGCGTTCTTCGGAACAGTCAAGGAGCTGTTGAAGATTGCTGGTTAGTTAGGGATGGATTAGTCTGGAATCCTGTACTGAACATCTGAGCTCTATTGAGAGCTACCAGCGGGCAGAATCTGAGAGGACCACCCTCTCCTTGTTCGCCTGATCAGACCAGAGCACGCAAGCTCCGGCCCGGATACTGGCTGGCACATCGACAAGGCGCTGATTGCGGCTACCCCGGAAGGGGAGAGACACATCCTTCTCGGCCTGAACGAAGCGTCCATCCACGATCACATCGCATAGCTCGGCAAGCGTCCGCCGCTCCTCATCCTCCAGTAGCTCTTCATACACGAATCCGGTATAAGCCCAGACGCTCCGACTCGGACAGCTTTGTCTGAACTTGCGTACGAATTCAGCACATTCTCCGGCGGAGAAGAAGGGATCTCCCCCGCAGAGGGTCAGCCCGTCCAATAGCGGATTGCCCGCAATCTCTCGAATGATCTCCTGCTGGCGGACTTCCGTGAACAGTTCTCCGCTGCGGAAGCTCCATGATTCCGGGTTGAAGCAGCCAGGACAAGCATGCCGACAACCGCTGATGAAGACTACCGCTCGCAGGCCTATACCTTCATTCAGTGATTCAGGGATGTATCCGAGCAGATTCACTGGTGCTTCACCCGATCACGAACTTCCGCCTGCTTGGCTCCATTGAAGCGTACAGTGTAGTCCCCAGTAAGGTAGCCGGTCACGCGGCGCAGACGCTGGAAGTGGGTCGTGCTCTCTTCGGCTTCACATTTCGGGCATTCGGAGCCAATAATCCCTTCATAACCGCAGCATGGGCAACGGTCAATCGGGTGATTGATCGAGAAGTAGCCTACATTTTGGGACAGCGCGTATTGTACAATCGAACGGAAAGCAACAGGATTACTACGTACATTACCATCCAGCTCAATATATGAGATAGCGCCCGCATTGCACCAGAGGTGGAAAGGAGCCTCCAGTTCGATCTTCCGTGCAGCTGGTAACGGATAGTATACCGGAATATGGAAGGAGTTCGTGTAGTATTCACGATCTGTAACTCCTTCGATAACGCCGAACTCACGCACATCCAGCTGTGTGAATTTGCCAGACAGTCCTTCGGCAGGTGTTGCGAACAGCGTAATATTCAATTCATGCTGCTCACTCATCCGATCGCAGAAGCTCCGCATGGCTGTGATGACGCGTTGAGCTTCACGATAGACCGTATCATTCTCTCCGTGATGCTGACCGTACATCGCCTTCATGCATTCAGCCACGCCGATGAATCCCAGAGCAAGGGTCCCGTGCTTCAGCAGATCGCCGACCTTATCCTCAGGGGATAGCTGCTCGCCGCCCTCCCAGACTCCTTCTCTCATCATGAAGTCCGAAGCCTTCGCAGGCTGATTCGCTTGAATACGATAACGATGGATCAGACCCTCGACAGCGATCTCCATCATCTCTTTGAGCTTGTCATAGAAGCCTTTGATATCAGGCACGGTGCGTTGTCCCTGGCAGGTTCCGAATTCGATGCCCAGACGTGGGAGATTGATGGTGTTGAAGGACAGGTTGCCCTTGCCGCTCTGCCGGTTGCGTCCGAAGCGGTCGCCGATTGTACGGGTTCTGCAGCCCATGGTAGCAATGATGGTATCAGGTTCATTTTCACGGTAGTATGGCAGGTTGAAGCTCGCATCCACATTCACGAAGTTCGGATACATCCGCTTGCTGGAGCATTCAACGGCGAGCTGGAACAGATCATAGTTCGGATCTTCAGGAGCCTGATTTACTCCTTGCTTACATTGGAAAATATGCTGTGGAAATACCGGAGTCTCTCCGCTACCTAGTCCACGAATCGTGGATTCGAGCAGGCTCTGAGCGACCAGTCTTCCTTCCATTGAGGTACACATTCCATAGTTCAGCGATGTAAAAGGAATCTGTCCACCTGCCCGGCTGCTCATCGTATTGAGGTTGTGGATCAGGGACTCGGCAGCTTGTCTTGTCTCGCTAACGGTCTCTTCATGAGCAAATGCCCATGAACGTGGGCACTGAGCTTGTACCTCTTCGTTGCTCATCGTAATTAGCTGTTCTTCCATTGTCGTAGACTCGCCGAACAAGCGCATTCCTTTCTGGAAATGTCTACGGAAGGAGCGGGCTACGTAAGGAGCCAGATCCCAGTCAATCTTGTTCGCGGATACCCCGCCGAATTGGCTGTTCTGCTGCGCCTGGAAAATGATGGCGACCAGCGCCATAGCAGACATGATCGTCTGCGGCGTACGGACGGAGCCGTTGCCTGTGTTGAAGCCGGAAGCCAGCAATCGATCGAAAGGAATAAAGATGCAGTTCGTCGTACCGAGCGCATATTGATCCATATCATGCACGTACACATAGCCATCATCAATAGCCTTCAGCAATGCTGGAGGCAGCACCTGCTCTCTTGTGTACCATTTTGCATATTCCGAGCCCAATTTACTCATCTTACCGCTGAAGGAATCTCCGTTCAGATTCGCGTTTTCCCGCAGCATTTCAAGATCTTGAGCTCCAATGACACGTTCGCCTATAGTATGAACAGATGTTCCTGAGGTTGTCTTCATATGGGGTTACCCTCCGTCAATTCACAATATATTGTTATATGATTGTCCCATTGTATCTACATATGGTGTTTTTTGAATGTGACATTGATCACACCGAGTAGGTGCCCAATGCCGGAAAGCCCACAGTGTACGGGGAAGTGAAGCTTGAGATATTTTTTGAGGTTCGATATGATGAAACAGTTGTTAACGTTTACATTAAATGATGCGAAATGTGTAGTTCCTTGAAGTTCCCTGGTGGTTCACGTACAATATATTAATTCGGTAAGTCCAAATGGGATCGAGGTGTCCTGGGGTTGTGAGCAAAGAGAAAAGAATGCGTCAAGCCACGCCTAAATGGCTTGGTGTAGCTGTGCAGGCGCTATTGTTCCTGGAGCGTGATGGGCAAATGTGCGCTAGTGGAGATATAGCTGCTTGTATCGGTAGTGAGGTGACATTGGTCCGCAGAGTGCTTGCACGGCTGGTACAGGCCGGACTCATTACGGCGAAGGAAGGGCGAGTTGGAGGGTATTGTCTTACTCGGTCCTGCGAGGAGATTACACTGGCTGATGTATATCGGGCTGTGGAGATCTATGAGCCTATATGTCCAGGTATGATACCACCGTCGCCCAATACCTATTGTGCAGGTGTGACATCTGCTCTTACGAATATCATACAGGAATCGGAGCAGCAGATGTTGAAGTCATGGGAGCAGCATACACTGGCCTCACTCGCTGTCTATTGTGAGAATTAGCAGAGCTGGAGCGGATCTCTTGTACATCTGAAGAGATTTGCTGGGATGTGTAGATATGAGGGTGGACAGGCAAAATGGTGTAAGATTAAGTCGGGAATTTGTGCTGTGGATATGGATAAGGTAAAGAATAATTAAAAAAATTGAACCGAGATGAGGCCTGCTGGCTTCATCTTTTTTTCATCTTCTTGACGATTTATGGATTTAGATTTATACTAGGTCTAAATTGTTATTTATACTCATTACAAATTAAGATAAAATACAAATCGTTGATATAGAAGGAGTGATTCTTATGAAATCCTTGAATCTCACCATTCAAAGACAGGCTGTATATGATGTTGTACGTGAATCACACGATCACCCAACAGCCGCTGATGTGATGGAGCGCTTGAATGAACGGGGATATAATCTGGCTTACGGTACCGTCTACAATTCACTTCGTTATCTGAGTGACAAGGAGCTCATTCGGGAGCTGAAGCTTGGAGATACAGCAAGTCGCTATGATGGATTGATGGATGATCATCAGCATGTCATTTGCCAGGTATGTGGTCGTGTGGATGAGGTCATGAGCAGAGTGCCCGATGCATGGATGAAGCAGGTTGCTGTCGAGACAGGCTACGATGTAGCTCACGCCCATGTCGTATTCGGAGGAGTGTGCCCTGAATGCCAGAGCAAGCGAATCAGGTAACATCAGGAATTTCCATGAATCAAGTGAATAACGTACAACAGGCGAATTCCGGGAATCAAGTGAATGATGTGAATCTCTATGAGCCGTTGTATTGCCCTGTGACGAGTCGGATTACTTTGATAAGCCCGGTGCCTGCCCATGTCCAGACTTGGATCAGCATGCTCTCGGCCTCCTGCTATGATGTGATGGTATTCCACCGTTGGGAGCCGCAAGTCCAGGGACAGCTGACGACGGATCTGCTGGTACTCGACTGCACCTCACTGCATGGCATTGGCGAGCTGAAGAGCTGGTACGACCAGACTCGTCCTGAGCTGGAAGGGCTACAGCGTATGTTGCTGGTCACTCCAACGGTGCTGGAGGAAGCTGGGTCACTACTGCCCGATGAAGAGCTGCTCGCTTGGCCAGCCTCGGCGAATGTGACGATCAGTCGGGTAGAGGAGCTAATCAGTCGTCTGCCAGCTACCGCTGGGCAGCAAGCAACCAGCCGCAGAACCGTGTTCAAGGACATCTGGATTGATCAAGACAGGATGACCGTCCAGCTAAGCGAGCAGAGCATCAGCCTGACCAAGACGGAATATGACCTATTACTCATGCTCATTGAGGCGCAGGGTCGTGTTATTTCCAGAGAACAAATGATGAAGGAGATCTGGGATACGGATTTTGCGGGTGGAAGTAACGTGGTGGATGTCCATGTGAAGAGTCTGCGCAAGAAACTGGGAGACAGTGCGTCGGCCCCGAAATATATAGCTACGATTAGAGGAGCAGGCTATCGTCTGGCGGACTAGCTAACTAGCTGGGACTAACTAATTTAGATTGACCCGAACTCTTAACATTCTCAGTTCAATCTATATATATCATAAATTGACGAAATCAGGAATTTGACTTTCAATTAATAATCACTACAATGAGTAGTGTGAGGTGTGCATGATGAAGAGACTCAACTTCAAGGGCGGAGAGACAGGCTTGAACCGTTTTTTTGGACCACTGGAATCCAAAATCATGGATCAGCTGTGGAATCAGCCAAGACAGAGCATCAAGGAAGTTCAGACGGCACTTGAGCATGACAAGGACATCAGCTTCAATACGGTTATGACGGTCATGAATCGCCTGGTGACCAAAGGAATTCTGAGCAAGCAGCTACGTGGGCGGACCTCGCTCTATGAGCCTGTTCTAACGAGAGAGGAATTCATGGAGGCCCAGTCCAAGGAGCTAAGTCATGATCTTCTGGAGCAATTCGGACCGCTGGCTGTCAATCACATGATTGATGCGCTGGAGGAGGCCGACCCTGAGTTGATTGAGAGGCTTGAACAAAAAATCAAACAATGGAAAAAGGATAGGTGACCATGTGGAAAAGCCGTTCCCGATTGCTTTTTGCTGCCGGAGCGGGCTTGTCCGGCCTGATGCTGGTGCAAATGTTCATGTATGCTGGGCATACGTTATTGAACTGGGATTTGAACTTTAATGTATTTCAAATCTGCAGACAGTTGTTGGAATCCCTGCATATTGGTTATCTTGTAGATGGCTTGAATCTGCTGGTCCTGCTGACGTTTATAGTGTCCTTGGTCATGACCATTCGGCAGATTGCTGCTGAACGAGCCGCCCTTCGACATCTGGATAGCCTGGAGCATAGCGTATGGACGAAGCAACTGAATGCGACCTATACCACTGCGGGATTAGGGCGAATTCAGGTCATTGAGTACGATCGTCCTGCGGCCTTTACATTGGGATTGCTGCAGCCCCGGATTATAGTGTCAACAGAGCTGCTGTCCATGCTGGACGAGGAGGAACAGGCCGCTGTCATCTATCATGAGGCCCATCATATGCGACATTATGATCCGCTGAAGACCTGGACGCTTCAGCTCAGCGCCGTGCTATTGTTCTATATTCCCGTCCTGCGTCACATTCTTGAGCACTATAAGACAGCACGTGAGATTCTTGCAGACAATGAAGCGATCCATCGCACAGGGAGCCCTGCTGGTCTGGGCAGTGCACTACTGAAGCTACTGAAGAAGCCTTCGGCAGATGTCACGCCGGTCACAGGAGCAGTACATTCCTTCTTTGCGGGCACTTCTATTAATTACAGAATCCTGCGGATTCTTCATCCTGATCAGGATCTGCCGCCACGAATGCCACGCAAGCCCGTCATGATATCGGTACAAGTATTATCGGTATTAACTTTGTTATTCGCGTTCGCTGTGATCTAGCATCACAGCAACGTTTATTTTTACAAACAACACTACATATTGTAGTGAAACAAAAAAAAGGAGGAAATATGATGAATCAAAAGACGCTTCATATTGGATTGTTATTGGTGAGGTTGATGACAGGTGTAATCTTCCTGGTGCATGGTATGCAGAAATTTCAGGGACTGGAAGGGACGGCCGGCTTTTTCTCAAGCATAGGCATTCCGGGGCCACTGGCCCCTGTCGTTGCAGCAATAGAACTGCTGGGTGGTATTGCCCTGATTCTCGGCCTGGGTACTCGCTTTGCCGGCGCTGCCTTGACCGTGATCATGTTAGGTGTCCTGCTGACAGCGAAGATGGGACAGCCTTATATGGCTCTGGAGCTCGATCTGATCGTATTGTTCGCTTCTCTTCAGCAGGCGCTCGTAGGTAGTGGCCAATATGGACTGGATGCCGTTCTGTTCCGCAAAAAATCAGCCCCAGCGATCAGCGCGTAAACGAGCCTGAGAATCTGGTAGTCTCCACGCTGGATGTGACAACGACTCCCGTGGGTATTCCGAATACGTAGTGAATGGTTGGAACCTAGCATAATCCTATCTGAAAATCAAGTACTATGAAGCGGCCAAGCTCTATCGGCCGCTTTTTGTCATGTCGTCATATGCTGATCGGAATGCCCTTAATTCTTGTAACAATAGAATTAAGTTACTCATATTGATGTGCCAATAATTACTAAAATAAAGAAGCAATTTTTAAATTTATTTAATTAAACATCAGGTTCTCTACTGCCGATAATTAACACTGCTAGTCATATAAAGAGGCTAAAAGGGAGAGGTAGAATGAGACGAGGATTGAAGTTCAAATCTGATCAAGAGACAAGGGTGGTAAATAACCAAGCAGCAGAGATGCAGGGTCACACCCCCGAGGTCCGTAAGCGCAAATTTGTACTGACGCTGCGTCTCCGACTGTATGTGGCATTTCTATTGGTCCTGTTAATTCCAAGTGTATTTATCGGATGGATGACCTACTCTACATCACGTGACACAGTAGCTAACCAGATTAGAGAGGATGCGGCCGAGGCGGTCTCCACTGCTAACATGATGATTGAATCCAGTGTCTCGTCTAAGTGGCATAATGTCGGCTACCTGTCGGAGCAGTTCGATGGCTCCATGATTGATGGCAACCATAGCCCACTGATTGAACCACGGCTGGTAGAATATGTGCAGCTGCATCCTGATGTGATAGATACTTTTATAGGGACTCCTGAGGGTCTGATGATTCGCGGAGTACCCAAGGAAGATGAGAATGGATTTGATCCACGTACTCGAGAGTGGTACAAGCTGGCTATGGAGCAACCAGGGAAGACTGTAATTGCTCCAGTGAATATTAATTCATCGGGAATCCCGGTCGTTGTCATGGCGAAGACACTTCCTGACGGTTCAGGTGTTCTGGGTATGTCCTTGAATCTGGAGCGTGTCCAGGAGCAGGCCTTGATTAAAGTCGGCAAGCAGGGGTATATTCTTATCCTGGATGGTACCCAAAAGGTGGTGGTCCATCCTACCATTGAATCTGGGGAAACGGTAGATGCTGACTATTTGTTGAAAATGTATGATGCACCAGGCGGGTATTACGCTTATTCGAATGAAGGGCAAAACATGAGCCTTGATTATGTAACGAACGAGACGACAGGCTGGAAAATTGCAGGTACCATGTCCAGCTTAGAGATTGATGACACGGTCGCAGGAATACGTAATACGACACTGATTGTAATCTTGGTGTCACTGGTGGTGGTTGTTGCGATAATTACAATTATTGTGCGTGCGATTCTGGTGCCGATTCGTAGACTACAAGTCTCTGCCGAGCGGATTAGCCAGGGCGACCTGAGCGGGAAGATCGAGACGGGTCCTGCTGATGAGATCGGTATGCTGGCACGTTACTTCCAGCAGATGGTGGAGAATCTGCGTACCATGATTCAAGGAGTAGGTGAGACGACGAATCGTGTCAATGCTGCTGCAGAGGAGTTAGCTGCAGGGGCCGAGCAGACAACACAGTCGATCGAGCATGTGACGGTAGCCATTCAAGAGCTGGCTGAAGGAAGCGAGCGTCAGATTGAGCGCATGGGTAACAGCTCGGATCGAATGAATGAGGTATCCAGCAATGTAGGTAGCGTTACCGGGCAGATCAGAGATATGTCTGACCGACTGCGTAGCACGTCTGCATCCGCCCAAGAGGGTAGCGGTTCTGTATTGCAAGCCGTGGAGCTGATGCATGGGATGCAGCATACCGTGAATGATCTGGGGCAGGTCATCGAATCACTTACGCTACGGTCTGCCGAGATCGGGGGCATCGTAGAGGATATCTCAGGCATTGCCAAGCAGACGAACCTGCTGTCCTTGAACGCTTCGATTGAGGCATCGCGGGCAGGTGAGCACGGCAAAGGTTTTGCGGTCGTCGCGAATGAGGTGCGCAAGCTAGCGGAGGACTCGGCTGGATCGGCTGCCCGAATTGGCAGACGAATTGCGGCTATTCAATCCGATATGGACAAGGCCCAGCGTGCTATGCGTGATACGCAGGAGCGTATGACGGAGGGAGTAAGTGCAGTGCAGAACTCCGGGGAGTCCTTCAATCTCATTCAGGCTGATATCATAGCGGCGTCTACGAGTGCCGAGGTGATTCGGGAGGCTGCTCAGGAGATGGAGAAGAGTACATCCGAGGTGGTTCAGTCCATACGCGAGATTCTGAATCTGTCCTCGGAGTCTTCTGCGAATACACAGTCGATATCCGCAGCCGCGGAAGAGCAGCTTGCGTCTATGGAGGAAGTGTCTTCCGCAGCTACAGACCTGAGCAGCATGGCAGAAGAGCTTCAAGGAATGGTAGGCCGCTTCCGCGTCTAGAGCAGTATAGTATAAAAAGTTAGATTGACTCGCTCAAGCCGATTGTATGGACAATCGGCTTTTTGCGTGTGCCATGTAACCGGAGTTCCTGATTGTATTGGTTCAGCCATAAGTCCAGTTGCTCGGAGTGCTCAAGGACCTCGGGATGGAGCAGATTATCCCGTTCCTCCGCAATCTTATGTAGCTCTGCTCGGGCCAGCTCAATTCGTGGCTGTAGATAGCTTAGATTAGCCATGCTTCTCATCCACCTCCTATTGTCATATTTTAGAGGTTATTGCTAGATTATAGATTGTAATTTGTATTGCAGAAGATAGGGAACTTGAGCGAAGCATACAAAAGAAAGGAGGCCACTCAGGCGAACGAGTGACCTCCAATTATGATAAGCAGGCTGTTCGGCGTTATAGCCCCGTTTTCTTCGTCTTTTTGATATCTCCATTCTTGATTGCATAGTAATGGGTCTGGTCCTCTGCTCCGCCCATGTCGTCGTGGACTTGAAAGGTGGAGGCGTCAGCAGACTTTTGCACGCTGCCTGTTACAAAGCTGAAGACAGTTTGCATATCCTTTCCCCAGAACCGATTCAGCATCATAAAGCTATTGCCGTCCACTCCCTTGACGGTACGTTTGCCGTTAGCATTATAGAGATGGGTCTGGTCCTTTGCCCAGCTTTGTGGCTCATCGTTGAACAGAAACTGAAAGCTGGCCCTATCTATGGCTTTGGCGAGTGTACCCCATAAATAGACGTTATTCACGTCTTGCGCCCAGCTTCCTGTAGGAGACAACAATTCAAAGCTGGCGGGATCTGCACCTTTCATAGGAACCAGCACCTGATCAGGATGCCCGAAGGGCAAGCTTGTCCGCACGAAGTCGGCATGGTACACATGATGCGTGTCCTTGGATAGGCCGTGGTGACTGGCTGTTGGGTAGGATACAAAGCTAGCGGAGTCCGCATCGGACACCATATAACCGTTGTAGTACACATGGTTCTTATCGCGCCCGCACATATCGTCTAGCGGAACAAAGGAGCTGGGGTCGGCTCCTTCGATGATACGCCAGCGGAAATAGACATGCTGCTGATCTCGCGCGAATTGTTCGTTGAGAGGCTCGAAGGATGCAGGGTCCGCTGCACGCACCAAATTGCGCGTCGTCCGCGTTATGTCGCCGCGCCAGTCGCTTGAATCCACGACATAGAAGATAGCTCTTCCCGTCGTATGCCAATTCCATTGCAGAGGCTGTAGCCCGGCTTCATTATGTTCATAATCGGGATGCCACCAGCCGCGAATGTGAGGGTAGTTGTCCAACAGCCAATCCTTTATTTCATCTTTGCTTTCGTTGGCATAGGTAAGCGAATTGAAGTAATGGAAGAGATGATCCTGATCCGTCACGTATTGTTGATAGGCAATGGCGGTTGAGGCATCCACCTCGCTCATGGTGAAGAAGTGATTGCTTCCTTTGACATACAGTCTATGCTTGTCTCGTGCAAAGTAAGGGGAGTGAGGCAATAGCTCGAAGCTGGCGGGGTCGGCTTCAGGGATGAGCTTGTCCTCCAGAAACACGTTCTCGTCATCCAGGCCGTAATCATCGTCTAGAACGGTGAAATTCCCTGAGTCTTGCGTCTTGCTTATGCGAGAGGCTTTGTTGCTGCGCCCGTTGTACCACCAGACTCCGCCGCCATCACGCAGATACCCGAAGGGAATCCATCCTCGTGTGAACAGGTGAATAACCTCGAAGTGATCCGCCGAAATCCCGCCTTTGACTGCAACGGACTCACCGTTCTCCCTATCTGTGCGGACAACCTGATGATTGTGAATCGACAAGATATTTTCTACCACGCGATTACGCTCCGATCCGAGTTTTTACCCAATAGTAACCAGCTCGTCGGCGATTGAAAATAGGAGCTGCCGTACCTGAATCCAACTGTGGCCTTTTATATCAAAAAGCCGTCCAAATCCGCGTACCCCATATCGGTCAATAAGTTATTACCGTTTAGCTCATGCACTTTCTTTGTTGTCAGATCTAAATCCAGATCAAGAATATATTGAAGAATCTCCGCAACATACTTGGGTTGATTAAAGTTAATGGAGTAAAGCTTATTCTCTCTAATCACGCGTAACCCTTCATTCAAAGGGCTGCCGGTAGTTGGTGTATCCTTGGTAATAAACTGAACTATAAATTTTATATCTCTTTTCTCAGTAATAATAGTCAATTTGGATCTGCAGTACATATCTCTGACTGCTCTATAATTCCACATGTACGTATGTCCACTAACTACTAGTTTTCTCATAACACGATAGCCCTCATTTCTGTAAAGATGGTACAAGTCCTGATGAATGTTGAATACGTATTCCTCTTGGTGAAGCGGGACTTAGCGGGACTTTTTGTCCCCTTTTTTATTTTCATCCAACTTATCGTGAATACTTAGCAATATCCCTATGATGATAGAGCCGTAGAAGAACCATGCGTCTGCATTTGGGCCTTCACCAATATTGACACCGATCAGACCGAATAACCAGGCTGCTATCGTAACAGCTATAAAGGTGCCTATAATGTACACGAAGATCATAATATTCCCTCTCAGTCTATTAAGTTTTGTTTATGAGGTGAAATTATGGAGATATGGTGTTCCGTTGAGTTAAGTACTATTTTGAATGCGTAATACCGTGGTATATAACGAGCAGGCCAATAATACCTGCCAAAGTTCTACCAATAAATTCAGCAGAAATCATAATGGGGTCAACAATTCGCCCTGGATTATACAATTGTCCCGTTATGAGTACGGGGACTAAAATGATGATTACGCCTATCACAAGGCTTGCCCATAGTTTTTTATTCAACAATGTTGCTCCTCTCTCTCTACAAATATTAAAGTGCCTTACAGCAGTAAATGGAAGATTCAAAGGTGAGGGGGAAAGACATAAACTCTGAAATATAATATGGTGAGAAATGAATGTTAATATGGGTATTTTCACAGAATAATTCAAGAGGCTTTGCCAGAAACGGACAAATATACATAAATGAGAGAGAGATTAATGCAAGTTGAATCACCAAGCAGGGAAATTCATTGTTAAAGATGGAGTTGCAAAAATCCCGGTATTAATAGAAACAATAATGTTGTTAATAAAATCCCAGAAGTTAGAAGTGGTAATATAATGATATGAATCGGAGCTATCTCTACATTGATAAAAGTTTTGACAAATGCATACACAGCTTTGTTCGAATGGATCAGTTATACGGATTTTAAGGTTATCTCTATTCCAAAACAGCAAGTAGTGCCGTAGTCATTCTTGGTTATTTTTTAAGCGTTGAGGATTCTTAGGGTCTAATTGATGCCACCTTGAAACATCTCCGTCTCCATCTGTGAAAATATATTTGGTTTCAGGATCATCCGAAAAAATAACATAGACAGGGAATTTCGGCATAGAACTCAGCTTAGCTTCTATACTAATAATCTCATCTTCTTTATAGCCTTCAACATTTATAAGATGCTGGCGTAGACTCGTTTCCAGAGAATTGTATTTGACTTGTAAGGATATAAAAAAAGCGCCTATTAATAATAGGACTAGAATTATAGTACCAACTAGAATAACTTCTATAGTCCGCTTTTTTTTCATAGTAAACCTCCTATCGGGATCGATATTGGATAACCCTTTTTAAGGTTATAGTGAAAAAAAGTAGTTTTTTTGATATTTAAGTTAGGATCAATTTTGAGTTTATCAAAATAACTTTAAACTATAAAGAAAGAAACTCTGTAATTTCTGAAAAGACAGAGTTTCTCAAAAATGAAATTATCTATTCTAAGTGTAATTCTAGGATTAGTTGTGTACAGCTTTGAAAGATGTTGTATAAACAAAATGGTTAGATCTTGTAAATGCCGAAGGAGTTACAAAAAAATTAGTATCACCGGTCATCCCTCTATCAGTAATATCAATACCTTCACCATAGTAAAATGCTTGCCACATAAATTTAGAACAATAATTTGGAGTAAGTGTATCTAAGGGCGAGTCGAGTTGGATGAGATACTCTGTAGCTCTTTTGTAGTTATACACTGCCCATTTAGCTGCTTCGACACCACGTCCATTTTTGGGTCTATATACCTTTATTGTTTCCCCTGCCCCATGTCTCCACATGTAATTAGCCATGTTATCTACAGTTCCGCCATTTACAGGCAAAGTTACATGAACAACCTTGAAATTTGAATTTACTATACCCACATGACCGACAATTTGTGAACTACCACCTAATGTTTTAGTAGAGTATAAAACATCTCCAATTCTCATCGTCACATTAGTACCCGGATAGGTAGGTCCGATTGCTGCATAAGGGCCGACTAGAGAATCTGTTTGATATATCTCATTTGTAACTGAATTTTCTTCATTCTGATAGACTGAATCTGATACACTGATCTCCACTTCTGCATCTGATAAAACCCGATGAGTACTGAGCATTGAGTCAGAAATGTTTGCACTAGCTGTAGATTGCCCTACAGGTAGCATTCCTAGAACTACTAACATAGATGTTAATATTAGTAATCCTTTTAATAGAAACTTTCTCAATAAAATTCCTCCTTGAGTTAAAAGTAATATTCAGAAACTATTTTGATTTAAAAACCAATTTTTCTTTATGTATAATCTAAGA
The DNA here is from genome assembly GCF_038002385.1 of Paenibacillus sp. FSL K6-1230. NCBI lineage: Bacteria > Bacillati > Bacillota > Bacilli > Caryophanales > Paenibacillaceae > Paenibacillus > Paenibacillus sp. FSL K6-1230. Next base: position 5,845,388 of record NZ_JBBOCK010000001.1, on the reverse strand, counting down.
GGTGTTTTCACGATCATTTTGTAGTATCTAGGTGATTGTAGTTTTTTTACATATATCACCCCCCTTGTTATATATAATATACTTTTCTGCCAATATTTTGTTGTTTACTTGTATTGCAGTAGATTTAGATTATTAGGAGAAGTTGTGATAGCAAATGCGGAATTATGAATGGGTATGTTGTAGGCAGTAATCGTATGAAGAGTATTTTGGATTTTAGAAGGATAATTTTTCGGGTTTTTCAGAAGATTTGCTATGTTGCTGGAAATAAATAAACTGAGACCTCGGTTCCAATATGAGAGGGATAGTAATCTTATTGACATGATAAAGACACCCTCAGGATGATCACAATCAGATCACCTTGAGGATGTAGAGTAGTTTTTATTGCGCTGAGAGCTTACTAATTAAGTAAGTCTAATTTTAAAAAAGAATTGTTAACCACCGTGTCCATGCCCGTTTGTTGTTGCTGTAAGGTGTTGCGCATGATCTTTGGAAAGTTCTGTAACAGTTAAGGTAGATGGGAGTAGTAAGCTAAATATTATTAAAATATTGAATAAATTTTTCATAGTTATATTTGCACCTCACTCGCTAAATTATTGAATTCACTCTTTTCTATGCTTGTTGCGTGTACTCTATACTTTTCAAATAGAACCATGCATCTAACAATACTTTTTTCACTATTTATTCTAATAGAAAACTGCAACGCCTGTAGGATATATTGTATCCCTTCATTTCTATTATAAGATAAATGATACTTTGCTAATTCACTTAATAAACACGAGTACTGCTCATCCATGATCTGTTGGTCGTATTCAGCTATTTTGTTCCGGTAACTTCTGACAGAAATATGCGAAGAGAAGCGGTCCAGAACAGAATCAATATTATAGCTGTGACGGTTAGCAGACTGGACTAGTTTATAAATTGCTGTGAATAATTCATCCTCATGAGAGGATATAAAATTTAGATATTTAGGCAGTACTTCAAAATCCCCAGACATCAAACGGTATAGCATTATATTGGCAACCGCCCACTCCTTAAACTGTTCCTTCGTTCGTTTGGAATCTTCTTGAAAATCTTGTTGTAGCCAATCAGGGTTGGCGTACAAATGCACATAGTGAAGAGCTTGTTCATAGTCCTCGTTTTCCTCGCAAACTACTGAGCGTAGCATCAAAGCATATAATGGATATGAGCATAGAGGTCTTTTCGGTTGTCTTTTGTGACTCTCTAAACGTTTTGATTTCGAGCTTCTATGTAATTTATATTCAATAATTGAAATTTTATACAACTGCTGTGCTAGTTCATCTACCTTGTTCCAGCGTCGCAAAGCGCTATAGGTATATGCTAATTTAAGAAGTGCATCCAACTGATCTGACTCGTCGAGATAATTGACATAACCTTCAAATCGAATGGCAGCTCTAAGGTTGGCGTCCAGATCCTGACCAAGCGAAATAATAAACATACGGTAGTGACACAGAGCCAGCCGCTCAGAGTGCTGCATTTTCTCGCTCTCCGCCACGCGCTGGTAGAGCACCATTGCTGCCGCCTTGTTATCCTCTCCGAACCACTGCTCAGCCAGATCGAATAGCATAGGAGTGTATGAGAGATTATCCATAATCTCGTTCGTCACCTTGGTAATACAGTCGAGCTTCCCGAGCTCCGCGCAGCGGCCCAGAAACGGACGCAGCCTTCGCCAATCCGCAGTAGCGCCAGCAATGTACTCATCTATGTATAGTACGTAAAAAATGTCCTTCTGGCAAAGCCATACCCGACGTGATGCCATCCAGATGCTGCATGGAGATCGGGCGAGTTCCGTTCAATATACCGCTAATGGTTCCTGAATTAATGTCAGAGCGCTGTGAGAACTGACTAATGGAAAGTGTATTTGATTTTATATAATGCTCCAACTGATCGCGTATGGTTACTTTCGATTTCACTACTGTATCCTCCCTTGTATCATGTGAAGATAACCTAATGATTTTACTCACTTTATTAAAAAAGTAAATGTATTCCATCTATCGCATTGATTATACATCGTTTTCCAAAATGTGGTCAATTCTGGCGTATTGCATAATATTGAGTAACGAACACGGTTATCGACTGCTAAAGAACATTTCATCGCGGTATTCCGCTTTGCCTGTTCGAATTGTATACTTGTACCAGATTAGAATAATTATTGCGAGCTAGAGCCCTGAATCGACGATGTAAGCGGAATGATCTGTTCAGAAGCAAGATAAGATGAATTGAAGGATTGGGAGGATGGCATGGTGGCACAACGTATGGCAGGTAAAATCGTAGCCTTGGCGGGTCCGCGCAAATCAGCAGAAATGGCAACATTGGTAGAGAAAATGGGAGGTACCGCCTGGCTGCTTCCAGCACAGGGGACGGTGTTTCTGGATGATGCGGAGCTGCGCAAATCCTTGGAGCAATGGCTTGCGGCTCCACCGGAATGGGTGATTCTGACGACGGGCATGGGACTCGACGCGATCTTCAGTGTGGCTGAAGAGGCAGGCGTCGCGGAGCGCCTCTTGGCGGTGCTGCAGCACTCCAATATTGCCGCTCGCGGCTACAAGACCGTGAATGCGCTGAAGAAGAGAGGTCTTACGCCTAGTGTACGGGACGACGACGGTAGTACAAGCGGGCTGATTCGTTCCTTTGGCGAGACACAGCTTCAGGGACAACGTGCGATCCTCCAGCTTCATGGCGAGTCTGCGCCAGAGCTGCTCGCCTGGCTGACAGAGCGAGGCGCGGATGTCACGCAAGTCCTTCCTTACAAGCATATTCCGCCACAGGAGGAGCATCTGGAGAAGCTGCTGCATAGTATCGTTACTCGCGAGCTGGATGCAGTCACGTTCACCAGTCGTCCGCAGATTCATTTCCTCGCAGCGTATGCCCGTGAGAAGGGGCAGTTCGATGAGATGCTGGAGGCTTTTCGTGACAAGGTGGTAGCCGTAGCTATAGGCAAGGTGACAGCACAGGCGATGAGGGAGGAAGGCGTTGAGCCACGGGTTATTCCTGAGGAAGAACGGATGGGCAGCATGATGGTAGAGCTGGGACGTTATTTTGCGGACAGGAGCTGATGTGATTGCAATCCATTTGTGTATTTGCAGGGTCGAATGACGGACGATCTGCGAACTATCGAGAGCAGGCTGTTGCTCTGGGTACTTCACTCGCGAAGCAAGGAATTCGCCTTGTCTATGGCGGCTCCAGCTATGGGTTAATGGGAGCAGTGGCAGATGCCGTGCTGGAGCATGGCGGACAGGTGACGGGGATCATGCCGACAGGGCTATTTCGCGGCGAGATTGTACATACCGGCTTGACGGAGCTGGTCGAGGTAGCCGACATGCATGAGCGCAAGGCGACCATGAATCGGTTGGCAGATGGCTTCATTGCTTTGCCCGGTGGTCTGGGGACCTTTGAGGAGCTGTTCGAGGTGCTATGCTGGGCCCAGATCGGTATCCATACGAAGCCGATTGGACTGCTGAATGTGAACGGCTATTATGATCCTCTGGTAGAGCTGATTCGCCATAGCGTACGGGAAGGCTTCGCCGGGGAGACGCATCAGAATCTGATTCGGGTCGCGGAGCAGGCTGAGGAATTAATCGGACAATTGCAGGCCTATACGCCGCAAACGCTCGGGACCAAATGGAACATCAAGGCACCAGAAGGAGAAGCATGAACAGAGAGCTAGGCAAGACATTTCAAGCCTTTGTACTAGAGGGACGGATACCGTTCCCCTTTGAGACACCTTTGGAGGATGTCCAGCAAGCGCTGGGCACCTCTACTACATATCCTATGGATCAGAAATACGGCTCGTATGCTGTCTATGCGGATGGAGTGGAGCTGTAAAGGACGGGTATATTGCCCGTGCCTGCGAATTTGCCAGCTATGGCTTGCTTGTGGCCGGAAGAGCAACGGCACTTAAGAAGGAGTTCAGACGTGTCCTGAGCCAAGCGAATCTCGACTGATTGAGGCAAGCCTATGCGGGACTGTTTTTGTCTTGCGCTGGTGACGGGGCGAGGGTATCATAGAGAGCATAATCATATACAGCCACAGACTGGGTGCCTTTGCTTCACACAAAGGGTAACAGGGAATCGGGTGCAAATCCCGAGCGGTCCCGCCACTGTAAAGGGGAGGTCTACTTCATCACGTCACTCGAGTACCACTACACGGGGAAGACGAAGTAGACCAACGAGCCTTAGCCAGGAGACCTACCCAGTCTATTTCACCGTAGTCCTTCGCGGAGAGGAGCAAGGTGTACCGAATCAATTGAGAAGTGACCAGCTAAAGTTCACACAGGCTTGCTGAATCCTCGTGTTCAGGTTGACGGCAGACTATGCGGCGCAGCCTGGGACAGGTGTGCCTTGCAGTAGTGAAGGGGTGGCTGTGCTTCTCGTTGTTATTTGAGTACATATTTGAGGCCCGATCCGAACAGGATCAGGGTCTTTTTTAATGGATTCTTCCGCCTGTGAGAGGGAGCGCCTGACGACATACAACCAGACTAAGCACATATAGTGAGCATTTTGCATACAACCATCGAGCGACTATCATCCACAGTACGATTATGCAAACTGCCGATAATAGGTATTTCATTGAATGGAGGAAAGAGTGTGTTCACACGACGTCGATCGATGGTTTTTGCTGTACTGGTGCTTGGCTTTACCTTGTATTTCCTACTGGCCTCTCCACAGGAAGTGTACGCGATGCATATTATGGAGGGCTTCCTGCCACTCGGGTGGGCTGTGTTCTGGTGGCTATTGTTTATTCCGTTCTTCGCTCTTGGCGTGCGCAGGCTCATCCGCATTACGCGTGAGCATCCCGAGCTGAAGCTGATGATGGGACTGGCCGGGGCATTTACCTTTGTATTGTCGGCCTTGAAGCTTCCATCTGTCACGGGTAGTAGCTCTCATCCGACGGGGACAGGACTTGGGGCGATTATGCTGGGTCCACTACCCATGAGTGTAATTGGCTCAATCGTGCTGCTATTTCAGGCTGTTCTGCTGGCACATGGGGGACTCACAACGCTGGGGGCTAATGCCTTCTCCATGGCGGTAGCTGGACCGTTCGCAGGCTATGCCGTGTACAAGCTCCTGATGAAGGGAAAGGGCAGGGAGAACATTGCTGTGTTCTCAGCGGCGGCGGTAGCGGATATGACTACATATCTTGTTACTTCCTTGCAGCTCGCACTAGCCTTCCCTTCCGCTCAAGGCGGGGTGCTGGCATCCTTTGCGAAGTTCGGCGGCGTATTCGCTATTACCCAGATTCCGCTCGCAATAACCGAGGGCTTGTTGACTGTGCTGCTATGGAATTGGTTGAAGTCCTACAGCCCTCATGAGCTATCCATCCTGAGCCGTCATGAGAGAGGAGCGCGCCAAATATGATGAGTAGAGGTCAAGTGGTCTGGATCTTGGTGGCGGTCATTTTACTGGCGGCTCTGCCACTACTGCTGGTGCAGGGGGATTTTGGCGGAGCGGATGGAGCGGCAGAGGCGGTCATTCAGGATATTAGTCCGGAATATGAGCCATGGTTCCAGCCGCTGCTGGAGCCTCCCGGCGAGACGGAAAGTATGCTGTTCGCGCTTCAAGCCGCGCTGGGTGCAGGGCTAATCGGCTACGTACTCGGTCTCATGCGAGGGCGTAGAGAGCAGCGGGCCAACAATCTATCTAATCCATCTAGTGTATCTAGCGTCTCCGATGCCTCGCTATCGACTGAGACTAGAGATGAACAACCGAATAGCAGCGTGATGCATTCCTCCCAGTCTCATGCTAAGAACCATTGATTCGGTCTCGTATGGCAGTCGCTTTCGCAGGTATTCGCCCGTATGGAAATGCGGCTTCGCTGTAGCGCTGCTCCTGCTAGCCTACGTGACGCATCCGTGGGTACAGGCTATTTTATGGTGCTGGCTGGTCGTCTGGACGGTCGGATATGCGGCAGTGTCATGGAAGCTCTATGCCGTCCTGAGCGGCAGCGTATTCCTATTCTATCTCGTGAGCCTGCCTCCGTTGCTGCTGGAGATGGGCTCGCCTGAAGATCACGGGATCGTCTTGTTGGCGAGGGACACATGGTCTGTCTATGTGACACAAGAGCACATTCAGCGGGCGCTGCAGCTAGGAGTTCGAATAGGAGCCTGCACTGCCTGCCTGATGTTCCTGATCCTGACTACTCCATTCGCCGATCTGCTCGGCGTAATGGCGCGAATGAAGCTGCCGGCCATTGTTACAGAGCTGATGCTCATTATGTACCGCTTTTTATTTTTTCTGTCCGACACGGCTTCGGGGCTCATGCGTTCACGGCGGCTGCGTGGGGGAAAAGGTGGTGCCCGCGCCATGATCAGGGATGCCTCTGCGATGGCGGGACAATTGTTCATGAAGACGATGGGACGATACAGAGGACTGGAGCAAGGACTGGCTGTGCGGGGATATGACGGCACGCTGCCGCTATACCTGACTGCCACGGACCCTATGCCGCTCAGGTATCGTATGGAGGGCTGGGCAGGCGTGGTTATTCTTGCTGTGCTGGAGCTATGGTACGTGCTGTTCATCCGCTATTCATCTTAGATCTAAGAACAGCAAGCTTAACAGTGATCGACAGGGGCTCCCCGCTTGCAGCGGCTCTACACTCATACGTGATCTGGTCAAAGGTACCAATCTGATCCTACCCATGGATTAAGTCATGATTAGGTGGTCTTAGCATGAAATTCATATTGGAATGGAACGGAGTTTCCTATCTCTATCCATACACCCGGCTTCCGGCATTATCGGACCTGTCGGTAGCGATTCCACAGGGAAGCCGAACTGCCATCATCGGGCACAATGGCTCTGGCAAGTCTACTATGCTTCTGCACGCGGTGGGCTTGGTACAGCCCTCTGAAGGTAGCGTGGAATTCGCTGGAGCGAGGCTTGGCTACAGCAGGAAGCAGCTTGCAGCACTGCGACAACGGATCGGGCTGGTGCTTCAGGACCCCGAGCAGCAGATTATTATGAACACGCCGCTGGCGGATATCGCCTTCGGATTGCGCAACCTGGGGCTGGATGAGGTGGAGATTGGTGATCGAACCAGACAGGTGCTTGAGCTGCTAAGGCTGCAAGAGCTTGCTGAGGTACCTGTCCATCATCTGAGCCTGGGGCAGAAGAAGCGAACGGCACTTGCCGGAATCCTAGCTGTAAGGCCAGAAGTGCTGCTGCTGGATGAGCCTACGTCCTATCTGGACCCCCATTCCGAGCAAATGATGCTGCAGGGACTAGCTGAGGTACATGCTGCGGGGACCACGGTAGTCATGGCTACCCATGATATGGATCTGGCGTATAGCTGGGCGGATTGGGTGATTGTGCTAGAGAAGGGCACCTGTCGTATGCAGGGGCGCCCGGAGGATGTGCTGGCACAGCAGGAGATGCTTGAAGGGGCAGGACTTGCGCTGCCATTGCTCGTCGAGCTATGGCTCGGGCTTCCGCCGGAACTCCGGAGAGGACGGCCTGCACCTCGGAGCAAGGAGCACATGAAGAAGCTGTTGCGGGAATGCTTAACGGTTCAACAAGAGTCGAGTATGACAATACATGATGGAGATTCATCGAATGGGGGAGACGAATGAGTACACTTGGCAAGCTGCTGGTGATTGGTTTTGGACCTGGGGATATGGAGCATATCACCAAGCGGGCACTGGATGCTCTCGCGGAGAGCGAGGTCATTATTGGCTATAACACCTATGTGGATCTGATCCGGCCGCTGTTGACGGCTGAACAGGAGATTGTGCGTACAGGGATGACGGAAGAGGTGAGTCGTGCCCAGGAAGCGGTGAGACAGGCCGAGAATGGGAAAAAGGTGGCGGTCATCTCCAGTGGAGATGCCGGCGTTTATGGGATGGCCGGACTGATCTACGAGGTGCTGATTGAGAAAGGCTGGACAAGAGCAGAAGGCGTCGAAGTCGAGGTCGTGCCAGGTATCTCGGCTATTCAGTCCTGTGCTTCATTGCTGGGGGCTCCGGTCATGCATGATGCCTGCACTATTAGTCTTAGTGATCACTTGACGCCATGGGAGACTATCATTCGCAGAGTTGAAGCGGCTGCTTCGGCGGATTTTGTAATTGCACTATATAATCCGCGCAGTGGACGGCGGACCCGGCAGATCATGGAGACGCAGGCGATGTTGCTCCGTTACCGTGATCCGAAGACACCCGTAGGACTGGTCAAGAGTGCATATCGCGATCGCCAGCAGGTCATTGTCACGACACTTGAGGATATGCTCAATCATGATATCGGCATGCTGACGACGGTCATCATCGGCAATTCCTCCACGATGGAGTATGATGGCCTGATCGTGACACCGCGCGGCTATCAGCGCAAATATACGTTGGATGCCGAGGTACAGCCATTGCGGCCGCATGAGCGTCTGCGGACGGAGGCTGAGCCATGGTCCCTTAGTGCAACGGAGTCCAGTAGCACAGAGCCAGAAAGCTCGGCGGGAGCGCAGGATGCGGGGACCCCTGTATCCAGCTCTGGTGTAGCTGTGAATCTAGCAGCATCAGCTACACCGATGAGCCAGCAGGCAGGTGGATGGACTGGTAAACAGATTGGTGAACAGACTGGTGACCACGCACAGCCAGCCCTCTCCTCACTCGCGCTGGCTGAAGATGCGCTACGCAGACTTGCTGCCGGATCTACTGGCACGGAGAGCGAGGAGGCTGCCTTTCAGCAATTGTGGGGCCAACCTACGAATAGTGGAGCTGTAGCGGGAAGCCTCGAAGCTACTACAGGCGCGACTGTAGCAGGCTTAGCAACGGCAACAGCAGGGTCCGCAACTACAGCAGCTGTAACAGCAACCGGAGGCGTGGCAGTATTGGCATCCTCGCCAGCTCCGGCAACGTCCCCTACAGCAGCCACTGCGGGTGGAGCAACGCGTAGCTCAGCTATGACGCCACGTGCTCCTATCTTCGAGGTAGGCGTGGCACCAGGTGTCGGCAACAAGAAGTTCAATGCCAGACAGATGGCCCTGTTGGCAGAACTAGCCGGGGAAGAGGGAGAGCTAGAGTACACGACGGACCATCAGATCATTCTGCGTGTGCCGTGTGCCGAGCCTGAGCAGCTGGTAGCCAGCCTCCGTGCAGCCAGTCTCATTGTGTCTCCGATCGGGGACGTCTTCAAGGTGAAGGCCTGTGACTTCTGTGATATGGAGAAGAATGATGCCGTGCCGACCGCTGAGCGCTTGCAGGCTGTAATAGGTGGTCTGAAGGCCCCCAAGACAACGAGTGTCGCTGTAAATGGCTGTGCCATGGCATGCTACGGTGCCGTATTGGAGGATATTGGGGTAGTGTACCGCAAAGGAGGCTATGATCTCTTCTTGGGCGGTAAGAAATTCGGCCGGAATGCTCACCCTGCGCAGTCTGTCGCAGAAGGTCTGACCGAAGAGCAGATTGGCGCAGTCGTGGAGCAGGTTGTCGCGGAATACAAGGAGAAGGGCCATCCAAACGAGCGATTCCATAAATTTTTCAAACGTGTCGGTGTTGTGGCCGGGTTCCGTCATGAGGATGCACCCGCTACCGTTGAAGTGAACGTCGTATGTGGCGATTAAGAGCATATAAAGGATCAATGTAAGCAAAAAAATCTACTAAGAGCTACAACCTGAGAGGAGAGGGAAGACTGAATGAATGCAATATTACTGATCGGACATGGAAGCCGCGACCCGGAGGGGAATGAGCAGCTACTTGCCTTTGCGGAGGCGATCGCAGCCAGAGTACCGGATACCTGTGTGGAGACGTGCTTCCTGGAGCTGACTCGTCCCACGATTGCAGAGGGTGTCACGGCTTGCGTGAATCGGGGAGCGACCCGCGTTGTACTAATTCCGATTATTCTGTTCGCGGCAGGACACGCGAAGATTGATATTCCGATGGCAATCGATCGAGCGAAGGCAAAATACCCTGAAGTGGAATTCGTGTACGGAAGACCGATTGGAGTACATGAGAAGATTGTGCGTATTCTGGAGACTCGTCTGGAAGGAGCTGCAGCGGTACTTACCGCTGGAAACGAGCTGTCTGGCGGGACGTCAACCGCAGTAGCAGATGTGGCAGCTGAGGATACTGCCGTGCTGGTGCTCGGGCGAGGAAGCAGCGACCCGGATGCGAATAGTGACTTTTATAAAATTACCCGTATGCTGTGGGAGAAGCTCCCGTACAAATGGGTGGAGAGCAGCTTCATCGGCGTGACGCAGCCGTCCTTCCCGGAAGGGCTTGAGCGTTGCTTGCGCCTCGGTGCCAAGAAGATTATTGTACTGCCTTACTTCCTGTTCACAGGCGTCCTGATCAAGCGTATTCAGGAGATGACGCTGGAATTCGCTGAAGCGAATCCTGATACCGTTGTAGAGATGGGTGATTACTTCGGCTTCCATCCGCAGCTGGAGGAGCTGGTGCTGGAGCGTGCAAATGAAGGGCTGAATGGACGAGTGATGGCCAACTGTGACAACTGCCAGTTCCGCTTGATTGCTCAGGAGCATCATCATCACCATCACCACCATGATCACGACCATGACCATGACCATCATCACGATCACGATCATCATCATGACCACGACCATGGTCACCACCACGATCATGATCATCATCATCATAGTCACGGGCATCACCAGGATCAACACGCGCACGGGCACGATCATGACCACCATGACCACAGTCACGACCATGATCATGAGCATGATCATAATGAGCACCACCATGAGGACCATGCGGCGAAGAAGCAGCTGTCTGGTTCCGGGGGGAATCGAGCATGATCTTTATGCTGTGTGGCACAAGTGATGCCAGAGAGCTGGCGCTAAGCATTCAGGCTGCCGGATATGACGTGCTGACTTCTGTGGTTACCGATAGTGCAGCTACAACGCTCAGGGAGGCAGGCTTGTCGGTACGGACGGGTAGACTGACGGCTGATGAGATGGGGGCACTGGTAAGAGAGCATGGAGTACGTGTTATCGTGGATGCAAGTCATCCCTTTGCCGAAGAGGCCCATCGACAGGCCATAACCGCTGCGCAGGAGCAGCAGATTCCATATATTCGCTATGAGAGAGCAGGGCTGGTATACGACAATCACCCGTTGCTACATGTAGTTCCTACCTATGAAGCGGCAGCAGAGGTTATAGACCGCATGAAGGGCTCAGTCATGCTGACTACGGGCAGCAAGACATTAGGAGTATTCACGAAGCGACTGCTGTCAGACCCTGATATTCGCCTGGTTATTCGGATGCTTCCTCGCCAGGACAACATGGAGAAGTGTGCTGAGCTAGGTGTCGAGCAGAAGAATATTGTTGCCATGCAGGGGCCATTCTCGCGTGAACTGAATGAGGCGCTATATCGACATTTCGGAACGACGATCATGGTGACGAAGGAGAGCGGCAAGACTGGAGCGGTGGACGAGAAGGTGCAGTCGGCGTTGGAGCTGGGCATTCATGTGGTATTAATTGCACGGCCTGAGGTAGACTTTGGGACGGTATTCGATCATTATGAAGGGGTGTTAACGGCACTGTCTGAGCTATTTTAGCCTTAATTTTCATATTTCAAATTTGCCGCGCAAGTCATGTACAACAATCAAAGTTGGGTAAAGGAGCGGGATGAATGGATTTCAAGACAGAATTTAAGCCATTAACGGTGCAGCCTCAGGAGATTGAGGGCAAAAGCTTTGAGATGATTACCGAGGAGCTGGGCGAGCATCCTTTCACAGAGGAGCAATACCCGGTTGTACAGCGGGTCATCCACGCTTCGGCTGATTTTGAGCTGGGACGGAGTATGGTGTTCCACCCGGATGCGATTACCGCAGGGATTCGTGCCATTCAGGCAGGAGAGCCACTGGTAGCCGATGTACAAATGATTCAGGCGGGTATTAGCAAGGATCGTCTTGCCCGTTTCGGTATGGACGTTAATGTATATATTTCTGACCCGGATGTCATTGAAGAGGCGAAGCGACTCAATACGACCCGCGCCATCATCTCGATGCGCAAGGCGATCAAGCGTGCGGATGGTGGGATCTATGCAATCGGTAATGCGCCTACAGCGCTGCTGGAGCTGATCCGTATGGTCAAGGAGGGCGAAGCGAAGCCAGGGCTGATTATCGGCATGCCAGTGGGCTTCGTATCCGCTGCAGAGTCCAAGGATGAGCTGCGCAAGTTGGACATTCCATATATTACGAATATCGGACGCAAGGGCGGCAGTACCATTGTCGTCGCGGCAGTGAACGCCTTGTCCCTCATGGCAGTACGTTGATCCAGGTCTGCATGCCTTGTGTCTTAAAGGAGGAATAGCGATGGAGAAGGGAGCAGCAGCGAGCGGCGAAGGTCGCCCCAGACGTCCCAAGAATGGAGAGGCACCTGCACCGGACAAGCCGATGCGCTCTGGGTTCACCACCGGGGCTTGCGCGGCGGCAACGGCCAAAGGAGCAACCGAACTGCTCGTCACAGGCCAGGTGCCGCAGCATGCTGTCATTTGGCTGCCGGCTGGCTTTGACCACCAATTCGAGCTGATCGACCAGCAGCTGGAGGGTGGCAGTGCGACCTGTGCCACGATCAAGGATGGCGGCGATGACCCGGATGCCACGCATCTGGCCAAGATCGTAGCTACGGTAAGCTGGCGGGACGAGCCTGGCATTGAGCTGGACGGTGGTATTGGTGTAGGAAGGGTGACGAAGCTCGGTCTACCTGTGCCAGTGGGCGAGGCGGCGATTAATCCAGTGCCGCGTCGCATGATTACTGAAGCCGTCAAGCAGGTGCTGGACGAGTACGGTGTGGAGACTGGCGTGAGGGTCGTCATCAGCGTGCCTGCTGGTGAGGAAATCGCCCTCAAGACCTTGAACGCGCGGCTCGGCATCCTCGGCGGGATCTCCATTCTGGGTACTCGGGGAGTTGTCGTGCCGTTCTCTACCAGCGCATACATGGCGAGTGTTGTGCAGGCCATCTCTGTCGCACAGGCATCAGGCTGCAAGGAGATTGTGCTGACCACGGGAGGAAGAAGCGAGAAGTATGCGATGGATATGTATCCTCATTTGCCAGAGGAGGCCTTCATTCAGATGGGGGAATTCGTTGGATTCTCCATCAAGCACGGCAAGCGTCTTGGCATGGAGAAGGCGACGCTCGTCGGGATGCCAGGCAAGCTATCCAAGGTAGCCCAAGGTGTCATGATGGTTCACTCCAAGAGTGCACCTGTGGATTTCGCATTTCTGGCTGAAGCCGCCCGCGAGGCGGGAGTATCCCCGGAATTGGTGGAGGCTGTGGCGGGAGCGAATACCGCTTCCCAGGTAGCGGAGATGATGGTGCAGGCGGAGTGCTACAGTTTCTTTGAGACGCTGTGCAGCTATGGCTGTCGCCATTGTCTGGAGCATGTTGGCGGTGGTCTGACGGTGGGCATGGTCCTTGTTGCTATGGATGGAACCTTATTGGGTAAGGCAACCGTCAGTGATCCCGACAGCGGTACGACTGAGTAGGTTGATTCAATAGATTGACTCGATAGATTAATTCAGTAGATTAATTCAATACTTAATGGATAGTGCGACCAAATAGATCCAGTGGGTTGAAAATGAAGGAGAGGCAGAGCAAATGCCTGGCATCGGCTCTGCCTGTCCTTGATGTACAAGAGTGGGGGGCAATGATGAACAAGATTAAGGTGATCGGAGTCGGGGAGTGTGGAGCCTCCAGCTTGACGGATGAGCTCATTCATACGATACATAAAGCCGATCTATTGGTCGGCGGAGAGCGTCTGCTTTCTTTTTTTCCTGAGGCTAAGGGAGAGCGTGTAGTGTTAAAAGGTGGACTCGCAGCTGTCGTGGAGCGACTGGCTGAGCTTGCTGAGGGCCAATCGGCGGTTGTTCTGGCATCTGGGGACCCGCTGTTCTTCGGAATTGCGGGATATCTGTCTTCCCGTCTCGGGAGAGAGCGTCTGGATATCCTTCCGCATCTCAGCTCCGTTCAGTTGGTGTTCGCCAAGCTCGGCGAGAGCTGGCAGGATGCTCAGCTTGAGAGCCTGCATGGTCGGCCGATACAGGGTTTGGCTCAGCGCCTGGATGGCCGGGCGAAGATCGCACTGCTCACAGATGACGTGAACACACCATCCGCACTCGCCGCCTATCTGCTTCATTTCGAAATGAACGAATATGAGGCCTTTGTAGGAGAGGATCTGGGCGGGCCTGATGAGCAATTTACGCACTGGTCACTTGCGGATATGGCCGAAGCTGAATTCGGACCACTGAACGTAGTGGTGCTGCGACGACTGAAGGACACACCTCCGGCCCGTGTCGGGTTCGGCTTTGCGGACGAGGAATTTCACCAGCGCAAGCCGGAGAAGGGCCTGATTACAAAGCGAGAGGTCCGTGTCTTTAGTCTGTCCGAGCTGCGGTTATCGGAGCGAAGCGTCGTCTGGGATATCGGGGCAGGCTCTGGCTCCGTCGCCGTGGAGTGTGCTCGCCTTGCGAAGTATGGGCAGGTATTTGCCATTGAGAAGAATGAAGGTGACCTGCAGAACGTCGAAGCGAACAAGATCAAATTCAGAACGGACTTTCCGGTAATTCATGCCAAGGCACCAGAGGGGTTGTCCGAGCTTCCTGACCCGAATGCAGTCTTCATTGGAGGCAGCGGCGGTGAGCTGAAGGAATTGATTCATCTGTGCGGAGAGCGTCTGCAGAGCGGCGGACGCGTCGTGGTGAACGCAGTGACCATTGAGACACTCCACGATGCTATGAAGAGTATGCAGGAGGCAGGCCTTGCCCCTGAGGTGACTTTATTGCAGACCGCGCGCAGCAAGCCGATTCTGAATATGACCCGCTTCGAGGGTCTGAATCCGATCTACGTGATTACCGGAACGAAGTCCTAACCCTGACAGAATATAATTTAAGGTTACATGTTCTGGCGAGCATCGTCGTTAGTGGAAAGCAGGGAAGTCCTAGAGAAACGAAGTGCCCGCATTGAAGCTTGCTGTTCAACCGTTAAAGGCACCATTTACGCAACGAAGCAGTCGCACAACGAAAGAGCACACGGATAACAGTGTATCATCAAGCGAAATTCATGCCGTGCAAGCATGGCTGAACAGATAGGAGAGAGTGGAATGGATGCAGTGACAGGCACACTGTACGGTGTCGGTGTGGGACCCGGCGACCCGGAGCTGATTACGGTCAAGGCGTACCGGATGCTACGTGAATGCGAGGTCATCGCATACCCGAAGAAACGAATGGGCGGCAAATCCTATGCCCACGAGATTGTGGAGCTATATGTGAATCCGTCTGAAAAAAACATGCTCGGTCTGGTATTTCCAATGACCAAGGACCCGGCGGTGCTGGAGCGGGAATGGAATAAGACGGTAGCCCTGTGCTGGGAGGAGCTGAGTCAGGGGAAGGATGTTGCCTTTGTAACCGAGGGAGATCCTAATCTCTACAGCACCTTTATTCATTTGGCGAGGCTGATGCGAGAGCTTCATCCTGAGGTGCCTATCGTGTCAATTCCGGGGATTTCCTCGGTACTGGGAGCAGCCGCAGCTCTGGAGCAGCCGCTTGCTGACGGGGATCAGCAGGTAGGGATCATTCCGGCTACTGATAATCGTGAGGATATGCGCAGAGTCATAGAGCAGCATGATACGGTCGTCTTCATCAAGGTAGCCAAGGTGCTCGACCTGATCCTGGATGTATTGGAGGAGCTACAGCTGGGTGATCGGGCCTCGGTCATCACGAAGGTGACGTCTCCGTATGAGATGGTATGGCGTGACGCGCGCGAGCTGCGCGGTCAGGAGCTGGAATATCTGAGTCTGATGGTGGTGAGCAAATGAGTGCGAATGTGCTGAGTCCAAAGGTGTATATCGTGGGTGCGGGTCCTGGTGATCCAGAGCTGATTACGGTCAAAGGCATGCGGATTCTGTCTCAGGCGGATCTCGTGCTCTACACCGATTCTCTTGTGAATGATGAATTAATAGCCAAGGCAAAGCCGGACGCGGAGGTATTGCATAGCTCTGGTATGGATCTGGAGCAGCAGGTAGAGCTCATGGTGAAGGCTGTACAGGCTGGGCGCAGTGTAGCGAGAGTGCACACAGGCGATCCTGCAATGTATGGCGCGATTCTGGAGCAAATGGTGCTGCTCAAGCAAGCCGGGGTTACCTATGAAATTATCCCGGGTGTGAGCTCTGTATTCGCTTCAGCAGCGGTATTGGGAGCTGAATTAACAGTGCCCGATCTGACGCAGACCGTCATTCTGACCCGTGCTGAAGGACGGACGCCTGTTCCTGAGCGGGAACGATTACGCGACCTGGCAGCTCACCATTGTACGGTGGCCTTATTCCTTAGCGCAACACTGGCGAAGAAGGTCGTTGCCGAATTCTTAGCTGCAGGCTGGAGTGAGGATACCCCGGTGGCTGTCGTACAGCGGGCGACGTGGCCTGATCAGAAGATCGTACGTACGACGCTGGCGCAGCTTCCCGCGGATCTGCGAGCTGCCGGAATTACCATGCACGCTATGATTCTGGCAGGCTGGGCGCTTGATCCAGGCCTGACGGACAAGGACGCGCATCGCTCCAAGCTGTATGATCGATCCTTCACGCACGGCTATCGCAAGGGAGTGAAGCCTGGTGAGTAACCCTTTTGCCGTTGTTGCCATTACGAAGCACGGTGTGGAGATGATGCGCGATCTGGGTGCGCGTTTTCCAGGGACAGATGTATACTACATGGCCAAATTCGCACGCGGAGATGAGGAGGAGCTCGGCATTCAGATGTTCGAGGGCTCTGTCCGTCTCATTCTGGGTGATCTGTTCAAGCGGTACAACGGCATCATTCTGTGTATCTCGCTTGGCGCGGTCGTACGGATGATTGCTCCGCTGCTGGTTGATAAAAAGGTCGATCCTGGCGTCATCGTGATTGATGATCGCGGTGAGCATGTGATCAGCGTGCTCTCTGGCCATCTGGGCGGTGCCAATGAGCTGACGCGTCAGGTGGCTGCAGTGCTGGGTGCTCGTCCGGTCATTACGACGGCTTCGGATGTACAGGGCACCATTCCGGTCGATCTCTTCGGGAGGGAGCTGGGCTGGACGATTGATAGCTTCGATAAGGCCACGCCAGTAAGCGCCGCCGTCGTGAATGAGGAGCCTGTGGCATTAATCCAGGAGACAGGAGAGAAGAATTGGTGGCGATATGATAAGCCACTACCTTCGCATATCCAGATCTACAGCAGCACAGCCGAGGCATCTTCGACCTCCTTCTCAGCAGCATTGGTCATTACAGATCGACTGTTGGATGAGACGGAGCAAGCGCGTTATATGAGCAACGGAGTGCTGTATCGTCCCAAGAGCCTTGTCGTCGGCATCGGCTGTAACCGGGGAACACCAATGGAGGAGCTGGAAGAGGCGCTGCTGGAGACACTGCAAGAGCTGAAGCTATCCATAAATAGTGTCCGCAATCTGGCAACCATTGATCTGAAGAAGGATGAGGAGGGGCTGCTGGCCCTATGCGCCAAGTACGGCTGGGAGCTGACAGTCTACACGCCTGCCGAGCTGAATACAGTGACATTGCCTCATCCTTCGGAGACAGTCTATAAGTACACTGGAGCTTATGGCGTCTGCGAGCCGGCTTGTCTACTGTCCTCCGGGGCAGATGGCTGGCTGCTGGAGAAGAAGAAGAGCGGGAATCTGACACTGTCAATCGCGCGCATTCCTTTTCCGGACGAGCCGAATAGTGTGAGCGCGAATGATGCTAATGTCGGGAACAGTGCGAATGATGGGAACAGTCTCAACGGTAGGAACAGTATAAATGGCCAAAGCGGCGTAACCCAAGCGACCAACGTGATTAACACAACCAACGCGATTGACGCCACCAGCGCAATGAAGACAGATGACAAGCAGCCGGAGGATCGCACATGATGCATGCATCAGGTAGCTTGAAGCGGCCACGACTGGTCATCGCGGGAACTGGCAGCGGAGCAGGGAAGACGACGATTACGCTGGGCTTGATGCGGGCATTTGCAGACCGTGGCTTGCAGGTACAGGGCTTCAAGTGCGGACCGGACTACATCGACCCTACTTATCATACGGCTGTTACAGGCAGGCCCTCCCGCAATCTGGACAGCTGGATGACCTCTTCGGAAGATGTTCACAATACCTTCTGTCGCGTATCCGAAGGATCAGATCTGTCCATCATTGAAGGTGTCATGGGGCTCTACGACGGCAAAGACCCGAGCTCCAACACAGGCTCTACGGCGGAAATCGCCATGCTGACGGACACGCCTGTCCTGCTGGTCGTGGATGTACGTAGTATGGCACGCAGCGCAGCAGCTATCGTACTGGGCTTCCAGCAGCTGGAGCCAGGGCTTCGGATTGCAGGTGTCATCGTCAATCGCTGTGGCAGCGCCGGGCACTATAAGATGGTGAAGACGGCGATCGAGCAAATGTGTGGTATACCTGTGCTGGGCTGGCTCCCGCGTGATGAACAGCTTCATGTACCCGAGCGGCATCTGGGGCTGGTGCCAGCTGTAGAACGTGGGGAGCTGGAGCCACTGTTCCAGCAGATGGCAGCCAGAGTCGCAGAAGGCGCGGATCTGGACAAAATATTCGAGCTGGCCTGCGCGGCTTCCCCGTTGGACCCTCAACAGCAGCAGCTGTCCCATGCTGACGGCATGACTGTTGAGGATATCCCGCGCTGGAGCGCACAGGAAGACCAGCAGGGCTCGGTAGAGGATACGCCAAATCACACACCAGGCACAGGGCAGAAGGTCAGCAGCGAGTCGTCCATAAATAGGGGCAATCTCCTTCAACAGAACCTGGGAGCAGAGAGTACAGTTCTCGCTTCGTGCTCTGAGCGGCCTGTCATTGCGGTGGCTCGCGATGCGGCATTCAACTTCTACTATGAGGACAATCTGGAGCTGCTGCAGGTGGCTGGAGCAGCCATCGCTTACTTCAGTCCACTTGCAGGTGAGCGTATTCCAGAAGCGGCAAGCGGGGTATATCTCGGCGGTGGCTTCCCAGAGGAATTCGCAGCGGCTATTGCCGCCAATCATACCTTCCTGGAGGATCTGCGCCGTGCGGCTAAGCAGGATATGCCGATATTCGCTGAGTGTGGAGGCTACATGGTACTGGCTCGAACTCTGACGGACCGCAGTGGTCAACAGCATACTATGGCGGGGCTGATTCCAGCCGATGTGCGCATGCAGGAACGACGCGCAGCACTGGGCTACCGTGAAGCAAAGGCGCTCCAGGATTGCTTGCTGCTCAAGGCTGGAGAGACGCTAAGGGGGCATGAGTTCCACTACTCGGTCATGAGCTTCGAGGAGGAGACATACTCTTTTGCCTATGAGACCAAGGGACTGCGAGGCAGCACCCGGGAAGGCTACGCCTCGGGCCGACTGATGGCTGGCTACACGCATATTCACTTGGCCTCCCATCCTCCTGCAGCAGGTCGGTGGGTTGAAGCATGTGCAGCCTTTGCAGCGGCTAATCAGTAGATGCTACAGCCTTATCCTCTAACAAGACTCTTCACTTGTAGCGGCCCTACACTTATATTGGATTTGATTAAGGTACGCGATGCTCGGTGTAGGCACCATCATGCTGATACGACAGCAAGACGTCGTGGGCACAATCATTACACCGCGCGTGCCCCAAAAATAGTAGCGGAGGCCTGTCCATAAGGGATCAGCCTCCGCTATTTGTGTTCCTGTATTGTATTTTCATTCAAACGGCCATTACAGCAGGATTCAGTTACATGAGTTTTTTTAGCTGCGAAACTCTTCCTTGACTAATGCCGAGCATGGAGGCCAGTTGCTTTTGCGATGAATGAGGGTGTTCTTGCATAAGCTGCTTCATCTTGGCGAGGATGTCGTCTGTACGCCGGTATGATTTCTTGACCGGTGCAGCAGTTGGAGAGGGGACAGCGACGGGACCAGGAATGGGTACGGGCTGATGCTTAGCTACCTTGAGCTCTGCAGCACAATCGTTGCAGATAAATTGGTCCTTGTAATAGGTGTTGGTGTCCAATGATCCGCAAAAGGTGCAGTTCGTGGACTTGTACTTACGCAGCATTAGTGTCTTGTCTTCAATGAAGAATTCCAGCGGGTCACCAATCTCGATCTCCATCGTCATACGCATTTCTTTGGGAAGTACAATTCGCCCCAGGCTATCCAAGGGCCGGGTCATTCCAGTCCTCTTCATGTGGTAACCTCCAATTTTTAATTTCAGTATTTTGCATAGATCAGGCAACAACATACACAGAATTTAACCAGAATTGACGACATACAGCCTACTCATTCCATCGTGGAATAGCTCCTAAAACGATTTATGCAAAATACATATTGCCTGATGCTCTAAGAGTATAACACAGTAAAACGCTTTATTTGGTTTTGAATTTCAATATTGCACGTGTAATTATTATATAAAATATGAATATAAATGTCAGTATGTCCTTTATTAATCTTTTTTTAAATTTTATAAACAGATCATTTCATAATAAAGCAACTTTTTCATGCTATATGATAGGCATATTTCTTTTTTGGGTATCATTTTGGTATGAGCCTGCTGTATCCCCTCCCATTCACTTCATTATGAAATGGTTAACAACAATTGTGTAATGTGGCTGAATATTAAACTTATTTAATCCTATCTTCCAAAAAAGGAGTTCTCAATTCGTGTGTGGAACTGTACTGTGTAGTGACCCAAAGGAATTCAAGATCAGGATGCAACTTAAGCAGAGTCTAACCGAAAAGATAAGCTTGCATGAAGGGAGACACTCATGAGCAAACGTAAGGCACTTCTAATAGGTGATTATACATATCCCGAATTTCATCCGTTGCAGGGGATTGATGAGGAGCTTAGCTCTATTTTACAGTCGTTGCTGACTGTACAATGCAGTGAGAATCGTAAAATGCTGTTGAAGGAGAATATAGCGGCCTTCGATCTGTGTATTGCTTATACGGATAATCGAAAAGATGCCCTGTCACCCCAACAGACCTCCGGTCTGGCTTCCTATGTGAGTGGTGGCGGTGGATTGCTTGTTATTCATAATGGCATTACCCTGGGGCAAAATTATGAGATTGCCCAGCTGATCGGGGCTCGCTTCAAGCGTCACCCTGCTTATGCGAAGCTGGACTTCAAGGTAGCTTCACCTGAGCATCCGATTATGGAGGGGATTGCGGATTTTGAGATGGAGGAGGAGCCGTATCGCTTCGAATTCGACCCCTTTACCCCCAAGACAGTCCTGCTGGAATACGTGCATGAAGGAGAGTCATGGCCTGCGGCATGGGCACAATCCTACGGGCTGGGTCGAGTGGTGTATATGATGCCTGGGCATCATCAGCCATCCTTCCAGCATGAACCCTATCGCCAATTGCTGCTGCAGGCTGCCAAGTGGGCAGGTCGTCTGCCAGGATAACGAAGCCGGGTTCGGCTATTGCCGTTTTTGGATTTGGAGTAATTCACGGTATAATATTCCCATCCGGATGAAGCATGTATGGCTGCCGGTCTAACAGCGCAGGGAGGAATAATCATGAGCGACTTGTTGAAGAGAGCAATTTCGTTGGGTTGGGGCCTCACAGTGGTTAGCAAGGAGAAGGTAGAACGTATTGTGGATGATCTGGTCAAGCGTGGGGAATTGGCTCCGACGGAATCCAAGGCCCTGATTGAGAGGTTAATGAGCCGTGGAGAAGAGGACCTGGGCCATGTCAAGACACTGGTTCGAGAGCAGATTGCCCGTGGGCTGGAGGAGCTGGATGTCCCGTCTCAGAAGGATATTCGTACTCTTGAGCAGCGTATAGCGGTGCTGGAGAGTCAGATAGCTGAGCTGAAGCAGGGGCAGCCGCTGACTACTGCGGAAGCAGCTGTGGCACCAGAGGTACCGGTGGCGGAAGAGAAACGGTCGGAGTAACATGGCTGTTCGCGTAAGGCATGCTGGTCGTTATCGTGAGATCGCCATGGCGCTGGTGCGTCATGGCTTTGGTTATATGGTTGAGGAATTAGGACTGGTGCACATTCTGACATTGCCGCGCAAATGGTTGACTCGGGAAGAACCTACGACGAAGACGCTAGGTGAGCGGATTCGGCTACTGCTGGAGGACCTGGGCCCGGCATTCATCAAGCTGGGGCAGCTGGCGAGTACTCGCGCTGATCTTATTCCGGCTTCCATTGTTCAGGAATTGACCAAGCTACAGGATCAGGTGCCTCCGTTCTCTCACGAGACAGCGAAGGGAATTTTGGAGCAGGAGCTGAATATGCCACTGCATGACATGGTGTCCTGGTTCGAGGATACACCACTGGCAGCTGCTTCTATTGGGCAGGTTCATTTGGCGAGGCTCCACAGTGGTGAAGAGGTAGCTATTAAAATTCAGCGTCCAGGTGTGGATCGAATCATCCGCCGAGATCTGGATATCCTACGAGATTTCGTGGGACTGGCTGCCAAGCGCTGGGTATGGGTCGAGCAGTACCAGCTACCACAGATGGTGGAGGAGCTGGGCAAATCGCTCATTCATGAGCTGGATTATAGTCATGAAGCGCGAAATAATGAGAAGATCGCGATGCATTTTCCAGAGGACCCGGATGTCCATATTCCCAAAGTATTCTGGGAGTTCACAGCCTCGCGCATCCTCACCATGGAATATGTGGAGGGGATTAAGCTCAGCGATCGTGAAGAGCTGATTCGTCAGGGCTATGATCTTCCCGAGATCGCGCGTAAGCTGGTCAACAGCATGTTCCAGCAGATCTTCATGGATGGCATCTTCCATGCCGATCCTCATCCAGGAAATCTGATGGTGATGGAATCGGGGAAGCTGGCCTATATGGATTTTGGCATGGTAGGTCGGCTTAGTGAGGAGATGAAGAGTCAGCTCGCTGCCTTGATTATCGCCTTGATGCGCAAAAATACGGATGCCATGATTCGGGCGATCGAGAAGCTTGGACTGATTGATGAGGATGCAGACATCCGAGGGCTGCGCCGGGATCTCAATCTGCTGCGGGAGGAATATGGTGATGTCCCGTTCGCCCAGATTCGGCTTGGACAGGCAGTGGATGATCTGTTCAGCGCTGCACGCAGGCACCGGATCGGTATTCCATCCGATGTGCTAATGCTCGGTAAGGCGTTGCTGACGATGGAAGGCGTCATTGCCAATCTCGATCCCAGTCTCAGCATTCTGGACATGGCAGAGCCATTCGGGCGCAGACTTTTGAAGGAGCGCTATAGCACCCGCAATATCGGGGATAAGGTATTGGGCGGGGTCCTTGAGCTGGCTGAAGCACTGACTCAGCTACCGGGTCAGGCCAGACAGCTAGTCACTACAATGAGTAAGGGCAAGCTCAAGCTGGAGGTCACGGTACCTGAGCTGGAGCAGCTGCTGCGACGGCTGGATCAGATTAGCAATCGGCTATCGTTCAGTATCGTGCTGCTGGCCTTTAGCATTATTATGGTGGGGCTAATCATCGGTTCATCCCTGACGCATCAGACGACGGTCTTATGGAATGTTCCGGCTATTGAGGTGGGCTTCATAGTAGCCCTGCTGATGTTCGTATTTCTTCTGTATTCGATATTCAAATCAGGCAGATTCTGACCACGCTGTGGCTCAGGGTTTGTCTGATTTTTTTTGTAGCATGGGCCTGGACTCAGGAAAGTTTCAGTTTATACCTGTATAGATGAAGAAATGTAGAGAGTTTTCATTTAATAGAGGGTACAGCTGCTCGAATAATAGAGGAGTACATCACGAAGAGATAATTTATACGATGCTTGAAATAGTTAGAATTTTAGTGATTAATAGAGTATTCAGGAGGAAAGTAGGGATTTGGTTCGATGGATAACTCATAAATATACATAAGTTAAGTTATAATGGTGGACTGAACATAACGGGTAGAAGGTCTGAGAGGGGCCTTCAAAAAATGAAGATCGGATAGGATTGCAGCACGGCATACCTGCACCGAACTGCAGAGGGCAATCCAGTCATCCGGTTCAGCT
The DNA here is from genome assembly GCF_038002385.1 of Paenibacillus sp. FSL K6-1230. NCBI lineage: Bacteria > Bacillati > Bacillota > Bacilli > Caryophanales > Paenibacillaceae > Paenibacillus > Paenibacillus sp. FSL K6-1230. The sequence continues at coordinate 5,821,485 of NZ_JBBOCK010000001.1, read as the reverse complement.
ATATTCAAGGAGGGTAACTTAAGAATCTATGAAACTCAGACAACAATGGCTCGGTAATATCCGGGCCGACATATTGGCAGGAATGACAGTCGCACTCGCGCTTATTCCTGAAGCTATTGCCTTTTCCATCATTGCAGGTGTGGACCCGATGGTCGGTCTATATGCCTCGATCTCGATCGCTATCGTTATCTCCATTGCTGGAGGTCGACCAGCCATGATCTCGGCGGCTACAGGCGCCATGGCCGTCCTGATGGTCGGTCTGGTGAAGGATCACGGAGTGGAGTATTTGTTCGCGACTACGATTCTGACCGGCATTATTCAGTTTGTATTGGGCCTATTCAAGGTTGGACGCTTCATCACCTTTGTCCCACAATCCGTCATTACCGGCTTTGTGAACGCGCTGGCCATACTGATCTTCATGGCGCAGCTGGTTCATTTCCAGGGGGCAGGCTGGGTGATGTATGCGATGGTTGCGGGTACACTGGCGATCATATATATTCTGCCACGCTTCATTAAGGCCGTCCCGGCTCCATTAGTGGCAATCATTGTCATGACCATTCTTACCGCGCTCCTGAATCTCGATATCAAGCGTGTCGGTGACATGGGAGCTCTAACGAACACCTTGCCTATGTTCCATCTTCCACAGATCGAGTGGACAATGCAGACTTTGAGTATTATTGCTCCATATGCCTTTACGATGGCTCTTGTCGGATTGCTCGAATCCTTGCTTACCGCTACGATTGTTGATGAAATGACGGATACCCGCAGTAGCAAGAACCGTGAGGTGCGCGGGCAGGGGATCGCGAATGTGGTTACAGGCTTTTTCGGCGGGATGGCAGGCTGTGCTATGATCGGGCAGTCCGTTATTAACGTGAAGTCGGGTGCTCGCGGGAGACTGTCTACACTGACGGCAGGAGTGTTCCTGGCCTTCCTGTTGCTTGTATTAGGCAGTGTGGTGAAGCAGATTCCAATGGGGGCCTTGGTGGGCGTGATGTTCATGGTGTGTATTGGGACCTTCAATTGGAAATCCATTATGACGATTCACCGGGTACCGCGTGCAGAGGCGTTAATTATGGTCATCACTGTAGCTATCGTCGTCTACACACATGATCTGTCCAAAGGTGTCATGGTGGGTGTGCTGCTCAGTGCCCTGAACTTCGGCTGGAGCATGGCCAAGATCAAGGTACACGTACGTAGCGATGAGGAGCTAAAGGTATATGAAGTGTCTGGCCCGATGTTCTTCGGATCGGCTTCGCATTTTCTAGAGCATTTTAGCCCGGCACAGGACCCTGCACAGATTGAGATTAACTTCACGCGCTCTCACATCTGGGACCACTCCGCTGTCACGGCCATTGGCAAGGTGCTGAATAAGTACGAAGAGACAGGCCGTAAAGTGGAGCTTACGGGATTGAATGAGGAGAGCCGGAATCTTCTGAGTCGGATGGACCTCCGCTCTTTATCTGGCCATTAGTAACGCGCTAATGCAGTGCTAGTGCAGCCTTAAGTTGGAAACAGTGATCAACATCGCGTATACTGGGATCAACTTGATATGAACGGTTCATGATATATCTATACTAGATTAGGGAAGTGGTTGAGTTTGAGTAATAATTTTGCTTCATTAGGTATACAGTCTCATTGGGTAGATGCTCTGAAGGAGCAAGGCATTGCGGCGCCAACGCCAGTACAGCGTCAATCTATTCCTCAGTTAATGGCCGGGAAAGACGTCATTGCAGAAGCACATACCGGAACAGGGAAGACGCTCGCCTTCCTGCTGCCTATTTTTGAGCAGATCGAGCGGAGCAAGCGTTATCCGCAAGCACTTATTATTGCACCTACGCGTGAGCTGGCCTTGCAGATTACAGAGGAAGCCAAACGTCTGGCTGCTACGACCGAGGGAATCTCCTTGCTAGCAGTATACGGAGGACAGGATGTGGAGCGACAGCTGCGTAAGCTCGAAGGTGGTGCGCAACTGGTCATTGGTACACCTGGGCGTCTGCTGGATCATATGCGGAGAGAATCACTGAAGCTGGGCGGCCTGAAGATGCTGGTGCTGGACGAAGCCGATCAGATGCTTCATATGGGCTTCCTGAATGAGGTCGAGACCATTATTCAGGCGACTCCTGGGCAAAGACAGACTATGTTGTTCTCGGCGACAATGCCACCTGCGGTGCGCAAGCTTGCAAGAGCATATATGAACACCCCTGTAGATGTAAAAGTCGAAGCTGCATCACCGGTGCCTGTGCGGCAGATTCGTCAGCTGGTGGTGGAGTGCACGGACCGTACTCGGCAGAAGGCACTTGTGGACATGATCAATGCCCATCGTCCTTATCTGGCTGTGATCTTCTGCCGTACGAAGCGGCGGGCAGCCAAGCTGAATGAAGAGCTGCAAGCCATGGGCTATAAGAGTGGTGAGCTGCATGGGGATCTGTCGCAGAATAAGCGGGAGCAGGTCATGAAGGCGTTCCGTGAAGCGAAGCTTGAGCTGCTGGTCGCTACCGATGTCGCTGCTCGGGGTCTGGATGTGGAAGGTGTCACTCATGTATTTAATTATGATATGCCACAGGATGCCGAGAGCTATATTCACCGGATCGGTCGCACTGGACGTGCTGGTGGCAAAGGGGTAGCTGTCACTTTCGCAGCTCCGGGAGATATGCAGACACTGCGAATCATTCAGAAGACAGCGGGACTAGAGTTCTCGAGGGCGGAATGGTCTGGATCAAGCCGCAAGGAGTCTGAATCAGATTCGGAGTCCTTCGGACAAGTTAGCCGCCGTGAATCGCGCCGTGATGGCTCAGGGCCGAGTCGTAGACACGGAGGCCGTGATAGCTCAGGTCGCGGACAAGGAAGCCGCGATAGTCGAGGCCGCGCGTCATCCTCCTCTCATCGGGAGAGGGATTCACGTCGGGGCTCAAGCTCAAGCCAAGGACGAGGTCAAGCTCAGGGTCAAGGTCGCGGTCAAGGTGATGGTCAGGGCCAAGGTCGCGGTCAAGGTCGCGGCAAGCAAGATGTGCGTAGCTTCGAACGCGCGAGCCGTACAGAATCCGGGCAGAGTGAACGTTCGGGGCAAGGTCGAGTAGGCCGGGGTAGTCGTGCTGGTCAGAGCAGTCAGGGCAACCGAGGCAGCCAAGGTAGCCAGGGTAGCGCTTCTCGTGGACGTGGTGGTCAAGCAGGAGGCCGTCGAGGCGCAAGAGGTAGATAGAGACAAGGAAGACCCTGACGGGCCAATTCGATCGAAGAACAAGTGCACGAGAGAATTGTATACAGAGAGGTAGGAATGTATGGAGAATAACCTGGACTGGAGAGACCGATTCAAGCGATTCTTTCTGAACAACAAGTTTGTCTTGTTCTTGCTGGTTACCTTGTTAATCGGGCTGAACATTCTCATTTTCACACGTATCTCATTTGTGTTCGATCCATTTGTCGTGTTTCTCAAAACGGTACTGCTGCCACTGATCCTGACAGGGGTTGCATTCTACCTGTTGAACCCGATTGTGGACATTCTGGAGCGCTTCAAGGTGAAGCGTGCTTACTCCATAATTATTCTATATCTGGCAGTGGCGGGCATTATCACGATCATTATTACTTCGGTTATTCCGGTCATTCGTGACCAGGTAACGATGCTCGTTACAAATGTTCCTACCTACACGGAGCAAGTGCAGCTACAGTTCGAGGCACTGATCGGCAGTGACTTTATGGCTCAATTCCAGAGTGCTATCAACATTCGACCTGAGGAGCTAATGAGGCAGGCGACAACGCGCATTACGGATGTCGTAAACAGTGCGTGGACAGGAGTGGGTACTTTCCTGGGAGCGGTGACCGAGACGCTGATTGCCGTTATTACGGTTCCCTTCATCCTATTCTATCTCCTCAAGGACCGTAGGAAGCTGCCCGCATATATTCTGAAATTAATACCGACAGCTCTGCGTGAGTCCTCGCACCGGATTATGACAGAGATGAATCACCAAGTGAGCTCCTACATTCGTGGTCAGATTATCGTGAGCTTCTGTATTGGTGTGCTGCTCTATATCGGTTATCTGATCATCGGCTTGGACTACTCTCTTACGCTAGCTGCGATTGCAGCCTTCACCAGTATCGTTCCTTACCTCGGACCTGCGATTGCGATTACTCCGGCGCTGATTGTAGCGATGGTAACCTCTCCAATTATGCTGTTGAAGATGATTGTGGTCTGGACAGTGGTCCAATTGATCGAAGGGAAATTCATCTCGCCACAAATTATGGGTAAATCCCTTAGTGTGCATCCGATTACAATTATCTTTGTTATTTTGACGGCGGGTAATCTGTTCGGGGTCGTGGGGATCATTCTCGCGGTGCCTGGCTACGCTGTGTTGAAGGTCGTTGTTACGCATCTTTATCGCTGGTTCCAGGAGCGCTCCCATTTATATGAAGAGAAGGTACCTGGCTATGATGTTGATCGGAGTAACAAGGTTGTGAAGCATTGAGGCAATCTCAGCGGCTACATCACATCTCATTTCAGTTGCCACATGCTCTGCTATCGTAAAATGAGTACTTTATCCAATAGAGCCTTCTGCCTTGAGCAGGAGGCTTCTTTTGTATGGATAAGAAAACACATGAACACAGGCATACTATTGTTTTGACCAAATATGCTTAAGCTTGAATGCTCTGGAAGCTTCTGGTTAGCAAAAAGCGGGGAAGCTCTAGAATGGATGCAAAAAAATGTCCGTGGCTATTGACACTTGATAATGATTATCAGTATCTTTAATAGAGTGAAGATGAAGATTACATGAAACCATCATCAAGATATCGTAATGAAAGAGGCTTAAGCATGAATCGCTCCGCAATAAAGCAGGAAGAGCTGCAAAACCGAATATGGTCCCGTCCAGGGACTGCGATTGCTGTCATTTTCCTTGGAATAGCAGCATTGATCCTGATGATGGCACTGGGGATTGCAGTCGGTGCCAGGAAGATCCCATTGTCTATTGTGGTTCAAGCCCTTACGTCCTTTAACCCTGATCTCACCGATCACCAGATCGTATGGGATTTGCGTCTGCCCCGTGTAATCGCGGCCATGATGGTAGGAGCTGCTTTTGCAGCCTCAGGAGCTATTATGCAAGGGATGACGCGTAATCCGCTGGCGGATCCAAGTCTGCTCGGTATTAATGCGGGCGCAGGGTTTGCCTTGGCTATATCCTTTGCTTTTTTACCGTTTTTGACATTTAACGGACTGATGCTGATGTCCTTTTTGGGAGCAGGCCTTGGAGTATTCCTCGTCTTTGGGATCGCACAATTGTCGAGGGGAGGGCTCACTCCCGTTCGCATGGCATTGGCTGGGTCTGCGATATCGGTGCTCCTGTATAGTCTCAGTCAGGGAATCGCACTGATCAATAAAGTCGCTCAGAATATTGATTTCTGGATCGCTGGGGGGGTAGCGGGTACACGCTGGGAGCAGCTGATGTATACCTTTCCCTGGATTGCTCTTGGCTTAGTCGGGGCCTTGCTTTTATCCCGATCCATCACGGTGCTCAGTCTGGGGGATGATGTAGCGTCTGGACTGGGTATGCGCACAGGTGTTGTCAAACTGCTGGCATGTCTTGTGGTCATGATGCTTGCTGGTGTATCTGTAGCTATTGCCGGAGCCGTAGGCTTTATTGGTCTGGTCATTCCTCATATCGCCAGATTCCTGGTCGGTAAGGATTATCGCTGGATTATTCCCTGCTCTGCGGTATTGGGAGCCCTGCTCATGGTCGCGGCGGACATTGCGGCACGTCTGGTTCATCCCAATCACGAGACACCTGCAGCAGCGATGCTTGCGCTAATTGGTGTCCCTTACTTCCTCTATCTTATTCGAAAAGAGGTGAGGGATTAGCATGGAACCCAATCTGTGGAGCTCCAGTCGTCAATCCAGGCTGCTCAAGGTATCTGGGCTGTTATTTATATTAATTGTGATTGTATTTGTCATTAGCATGAACACCGGCTACACGGCGCTGTCTCCGCTGCAGGTCATGAGAACGTTGTTCGGTATGGGCAGCAGCAAGGAGTCGCTCATTTTGTTTGAATTCCGGCTGCCGCGCATTGTCATCTGCTTATTGATCGGAGCCGGCTTAGCGGTGGCGGGCGCAGTCCTGCAGGGGGTATCGCGCAATGGACTTGCTGATCCGGGAATTCTCGGGATTAACTCGGGTGCTGGTCTGGCGGTGACGCTATTCATCACCTTGAATCCGCTTGGTACAGGCGCTTCGCCGTTCCGGCTACCGTTCATCGCTATAGTCGGTTCGATGGTAGCTGCATTGTCTATATATTTGCTGGCCTACCGCCGACATAAGGGTCTGTCTACGACCAGACTGCTGCTTGCTGGTATTGCTATGGCGGCTGGCATTCAGGCTGCGATGCTGGTGCTGGTCATCAGACTGGACGAGAGACAGTATGACTTTGTAGCGAACTGGCTGGCAGGCAGTATATGGGGGACAAATTGGACCTTTGTGGCCGCTCTGCTGCCATGGATATTGATTCTGATTCCGTTTGTGCTGACGAAGGCCAGACAGATGGATGTATTCATGCTTGGAGATCAGACTGCAGTGGGTCTTGGCAGCCGTCTGAATCGTGAACGTCTGGTGCTGCTGATCGCCGCTGTGGCTTTGAGTGCCTCCTGTGTCTCGGTGAGCGGAGGGATTAGCTTCCTTGGTCTGATCGGACCGCATGTGGCACGTAGGCTTGTCGGGCCACGGCACTTGTATTTCATCCCCGTATCCGCGCTTGTGGGCGCGTTAATCATGCTGGTAGGGGACAGCATTGCACGAACCGTCATTCAACCGTCAGGAATACCTACAGGTATTGTGGTAGCCGTGATTGGTGCACCATACTTCCTGTACTTGCTGGCAAGATCACGTGGCTAGTTAGCTTTTAGTAGAAATGAAGCTTAGGTAACAGTCTAAGCAGTCCATATAACGATTCGCATAGTACACATAATTGAGAGGGATGATGAGCATGTTCCGTTTGAATACAGTCGGTCTGAATATTGCCTATGAGGAGCGTCTTATTGTAGAGGATCTGAATATTGAAATTCCACAAGGAAAAATTACGGCATTGGTCGGCGCGAACGGCTCAGGCAAGTCTACTATTCTCAAGACCATGGCCCGGATCATGCAGCCCAAGGGAGGAACGGTCCTGCTCGACGGCAAATCCATCCATAAACAGTCAACTCGGGAGGTGGCCAAGCAGCTAGCCATTCTGCCGCAGAATCCGACTGCGCCTGAAGGACTTACAGTGACTGAACTGGTATCCTATGGACGCTTTCCGTATCAGAAGGGCTTTGGTTCCCTGAAGGCGGAGGACCGTAAGATTGTGGAGTGGGCTGTTGAGGTGACGGGCATGACGGAATTCCACGATCGCCCGATCGACCAATTGTCTGGTGGTCAACGTCAGCGTGCATGGATTGCCATGGCGCTTGCCCAAGAGACGGATATATTGTTTCTGGATGAGCCTACAACTTTCCTCGATATGGCTCACCAGCTAGAGGTGCTGCAACTGCTGGAGCACTTGAATACGGATGCGAAACGGACTATTGTTATGGTCGTACATGATCTGAATCATGCAGCTCGTTATGCGAACCACATGATAGCTATTAAGAAAGGCAAGGCACAGGCTGTCGGTTCTCCTGCTGATGTAATGACTTGTGAAGTATTACGGGATGTATTCGGCATTGAGGCAGACATTGTGACGGATCCGCGTTCTGGCGTACCGCTGTGTCTCCCGTATGCTCTGGCAGGTCATCATACACCAGTAAATACAGCCTCTGATTCTGCAGCTGCTCCGGCAGAACAAGTAGAGCATCTGATTCGCGTAGCTGCTGGGCGATAAGTCTGTAATGTGCGTTGATGCGTTGTTAGCCTGCTGTAGTTACAGTGCAACCACTGCAAAGCAAGACAAGATGATTGCAGTAGCGAGCGAGATAAGAAGGTACGTGGTTGTGTAGAATAACAGGCATGTGCTTAGTCATGTAGCGGCAGACTATGATGTTGTGGAGTTATGTTTGATCAGATACCTTAGATGTCTGAATGACAGGCGGCATGGACAGCCGTCTGCAGAAAGAAGGCGATACAACAATGAAGCCGATGGACTATGAGCTCCTCGCGCGTTATGGCCAGATTACATTTACCCATCCAGAGCAGGCAGTCTACTCTGTTCCAGCTTCAGATCTGAGCAATCCCGGTGCGGCACTGCTATTGGCTAACCGGTTCCTCGATCATATGGATTGCGATGATATTGTGACAGCAGGGGTATACTGTGCCGGTTATATGCGAGGTCTGGTGATGGCACAGCATTATATGGTGTCGGTCATGAATCGAACGGTCAACCTGGCGCCATCCAACCTCGTCATTCATGTGAAATATGCAGACGGTTATCCGTCACTGCAATTCCAGCCACTAGATGATATGGAGTCTGGCCCTGAGCACCCGGAGCTACGCGATAGCTGGGCTGATGAGCAGTTCAACACCTTCTTCTCGGATACGATCTGTCCCATTCTGGAGAATTTGGCTGAGGCGGTATCCGCCCCCATCGGACAGCTGTGGGGACAAATGCCACTCGGGCTGCTCTATTTCCGAGATCAGGTCTTACCGATGCTAGAGACGGAAGGGGAGCGTGACAGACTGGAGCGAGACTATGGCTATGTAACCCATACAATGGAGGGAGCCCTCTTCGGACGGACACGGAACCCCTTCAGTATTCGATTTGTCGAGTTGGATAACCCGCATAATCCAGGGACAACGATGTATATGAAGCCTTCTTGCTGCCAGTACTATAAGACGGGTGAAGGAGAGTATTGCTACTCTTGTCCCAAGCTAACACGGGCGCAGCGCGAACAGCGTCGTCAGGAGATTATGCTCCAATCCGGATAGGCATATCGCCAGCCTCCCAAGTACACATTTGGATTATCCAGCCAAATTGAGTATGATAGATATGATCGAAAGTTGAACATATAAGGAGGATGAGCTACATGTCAGTACATTCATTTCAAGCAATAACCCCTGCCAATCAGGTGCAATCCCTGGAGACCTACGCAGGCAAGGTTCTGATCATTGCCAATACGGCCAGCGAATGTGGCTTGACTCCACAGTACGGTGAATTGCAGAAGCTATATGATGAATACAAAGATAGAGGATTAACTATACTAGCATTTCCTTGCAACCAATTTGGTGGGCAGGAGCCAGGCACGAGTGAGCAAGCTGAAGAGTTCTGTAAATTGAACTACGGCGTGAATTTCCCGGTGTTCGCGAAGGTAGAAGTGAACGGTCCGGACACCACCCCGCTATTCCAGTATTTGAAGCAAAAGCAGCCAGGGGACCAACCGGAGGGTGAGATTCAGTGGAATTTCACCAAATTCGTAGTGGATCGCAGTGGTGCTCCTGTTGCGCGCTTCGAGCCGAAGGAATCCCCTGAGTCCATGAGATCTGTGATCGAGGGACTGCTATAAGCAACAGTCAGTAAGCTTTGCAACATGCATGTATCAGCAAGCCTTACCAGAAGTGTGCTATGTCTTGGACAAGCTGACACTATTTTGGTTGAGGCTTGTTTTTTTGTTGTACGTTATGATTCTTGGCCACACATACTGTGAGATAAATCGCCCATATTAAGCGAATTGCACGTAGGCTGGGTCTAATTGTGGAACATAGTTTTATCAGTTCTACAGAATGTGAAATTGTGAACAAACAATGAACTAACTGAAAATCTATTGCAATGTGAAAAAAGTCACACTATAATACCAATATAAAGTGAATTAAATCACAACCGCGTAATCATTAGTGAAAAACATCACATGTCGCATTTGTATAAACCAAGCCAAACGAATCAGACTATGCAAGAGGAATTCAACTTCGAGGAGGAACCACCATGAAAGTAGCAGTTATCGGATGTACACACGCAGGCACAGCAGCCATTGTCAACACAGCAAAGCTATACCCTGACGCGCAAATTACCGTGTATGAGCGTAATGATAATATATCGTTTCTATCGTGTGGAATTGCATTGTATGTAGGGGGTGTAGTAAAGGACCCTGAGGGCCTGTTCTATTCGTCGCCACAGCAGCTCGCAGAGCTCGGAGTCGTAACCAAGATGCTGCATGAGGTAACCGAGGTGGATACTCAAGGCAAACGCCTGAAGGCGCGTGACCTGACTACAGGTCAAGAGCTGGAGGACACCTATGACAAACTGATTGTGACAACTGGTTCGTGGCCGATTATTCCGAAGCTGGAAGGCATCAAGCTCGATAACATCCTGTTATCGAAGAATTACAATCACTCCAATACGATCATTGAGAAAGCCAAGGATGCCAAGCGCATTACTGTTGTAGGAGCCGGGTATATCGGGATTGAGCTTGTAGAGGCATTCCAAATGAACGGGAAAGAGGTCACACTGATCGACAGCATGGACCGTATTCTCAACAAGTATCTGGACAGTGATTATACAGATCGGATTGAGGCTTCCCTTGAGGAGCATGGAATCAAGCTGGCTCTCGGACAGACGGTGACGCGTTTTGAAGGTGAGCAAGGCAAAGTAAGCAAGGTTATCACCGACAAAGGTGCGTATGAGACAGACCTTGTGATCCTGTGCATTGGCTTCCGTCCGAATACGGATCTGCTGAAGGGCCAAGTCGATATGCTTCCGAACGGGGCAATTATCGTCAACAAGTATATGCAGAGCAGCCAGCCAGATGTGTTCGCTGCAGGTGATAGCTGCGCTATTCATTACAACCCTACAGGTAAGAATGCTTATATTCCACTGGCAACCAATGCAGTACGTATGGGAACACTCGTAGCGCGCAATCTGGTGGAGCCTACGATACCTTATATGGGCACACAGGGCACCTCCGGGATCAAAATATATGAGCAAAATATTGCAGGTACAGGTCTGACAGAGTCCGCTGCAGTGGATGAGGGACTAGACGTAGAAGCGGTCTTGATTGAGGATAGCTACCGTCCGGAATTCATGCCGACAGCAGAGAAAGTGCTATTGAAGGTTGTATACGAACGTGCTAGCCGCCGCATCGTCGGTGCCCAGCTGATGTCCGAGGTGGATTTGACCCAGTCGATCAATACCTTGTCCGTATGCATTCAGAATCATATGACCGTAGACCAGCTGGCCTTTATCGACTTCTTCTTCCAGCCACACTATAACAAACCATGGAATTTCCTGAATACAGCAGGACTACAGGCTTTACCAGCTGTAAAAGCTAGAGAAACCATTACTGTATAACATTCGCTGCGCGGATGGCTATGATATTGTTCACTACTTTGTCATGAATTTCGAAAATTCACCCCTTAACTATGATGTATAATGGTTTGTAATTAATCATGTTAAGGGGGACCTACCATGGCAATGTTCTGGATTACTTTCATGATTGTCATTGCTATTGTATCCGTAGTAAGTATCAGCTGGTTCATGAAGCAAATCGAAAAAGAAGAATATAATTAATCATATGCTTGCGCCACTTCACTCACGTTTAAGTGTGTGGACGTGAACAAGTAAGATGATTGAATGCCAGGATGGAAGCAGCTTCGTATAGAGGCTGCTTTTTTGTATTTTACATGCTAATGATGTGCTAAGTTTAGGGCAGCCTGATTTCCAACTCTCAAACAGCAAGCCGTATGTTTCAATTTCATGTCATGTGATTTATTTCACGACAACCCTCCTGATTACCATTTACAATGAATTACATGAATAATTGGGAGTTATAGAAGCAGGCTAAAAAGGAGAGAGAGTTATGGCAACCTATAAACCGGCACAGATCGCGGCCAAAACCGTGGAGACCGGCATGCATAAGGCACACAATTCCTGGCAGACAGCTGCTATTCTTGGATTTTTGGCAGGGGCCTTCATTTCACTTGGCTTCCTACTCGATATTCGCGTCATTGCGAGTGCACCTGCATCCTGGGGGAGCTTTGCGAATTTTATAGGCGCGGCTGTGTTCCCTGTCGGACTGGTGCTTGTATTGTTGGCAGGCGGAGAACTGCTGACAGGCAATATGATGGCGGTGCCGCTGGCTCGTATGGCGGGGAAAATTACAACAGGCGAAGCCGTACGCAATCTGATCATCATTACACTTAGTAATTTCGTGGGCGCGTTGTTCGTTGCCTACTTTTTTGGACATGTGTTAGGTCTCACAGGATCTGGCGCCTTTCTGGATAAGCTGGTCGATATGGCTGGGCACAAAATTCACGATAGCTTCCTGCAAGCCTTCGTCTCCGGTATTGGCTGTAACTGGTTGGTAGCACTTGCGGTGTGGCTGTCTTACAGTACGGATTCCATCAGTGGCAAGATTCTGGGCATCTGGTTCCCGACAATGGCGTTCGTTGCGATCGGGTTCCAGCACGTTGTCGCTAACATGTTCCTGATTCCAGCAGCGATCTTCGAGGGGTACTATTCCTGGGGCGACTATATTATGAACTTCATCCCTGTATGGCTTGGCAATTTGGCAGGAGGCAGTATATTCGTAGCAGCGGCATATTGGATGGCTTATTTGCGTAAAGCACCTCACACTTCTGCGACTAAGGCGGAAGAGCATCCAATGAAGGGTGCGGCGACAGCTGAACAAGTGTAGCGAGCAAAATTAAGTTGCATGGAAGTGACATCAAGGTGCATGGAGGCAGTATCAAGGTACATGAATAGAAGCAATAGATGGAAAGAGTAAGTGAACAATAACAGCCGCTAGATGTACGGAAGCACATCAAATCGCTTTTTACAGCAGCATCAATTGTATAGCTGAGAGCAAGCCTTCTAAAGTAAATGTTCTACAAACAACAAATTCGCCATGCCAGGTTCGGGGGAACGAAACTTGGCATGGCGAATTTTTTTGGGAGTGGTCCATGATATGGCATTAGAGGGAGTGTGCTCTCGCCTCTTGCTGCCTTGATTCTCATTACCCAGAGGCACTCATGAATGAAACAGTCGGATTTTTTATTTTTGGTGGATACTTCAAATTTTTAGTATGATAGATAAAATGGAATTCGATGTAGGACAGGACTGAAGGGAGTGCCACAGAGATGAGCAGCAAAATTGTTGGGGATGGAGAGCCCCGGAATATGCACTTGGACGGAGACCGTACAGCGGCACTCGGGAGTAATGCAGTTGATAACGAAGTGGTCGAAGGGACATTCACGCCTATGAAAGAGCAGACCGATGGAATATTTCCGGCAGTATGTCCGCTGGACTGTCCTGACACCTGTGGCTTGCTGTTACATAAGCAGGATGGACGCATCGTGAAGGTAACGGGCAACCCTGAGCATCCGATCACCAAGGGAGCCATTTGTAATAAAGTCCGGCATATGACCGAGCGAGTCTATCACCCCGAGCGGCTACAGTATCCCATGAAGCGCGTTGGCGCCAAGGGTAGTGGCCAATTCGAGCGCATTAGCTGGGATGAGGCTATTGCAGAGATCACGACCCGTTTCCAGGGGCTGTCCCGCGAATACGGGTCCGAATCCATATTGCCATATAGCTTCTACGGCAACATGGGCTTGCTCAGTGTGGATGGAATGGATCGACGATTCTTTAACGCTCTGGGAGCCAGCCAATTGGAGCAGACCATCTGTAATTCGGCAGGCACGGCTGGCTGGAAAGCGACAATGGGCTTCAATGGTGGAGTGAGTCCAGAGGATACCGAACAAGCAGAGCTGATCATCATATGGGGTGCCAACCTGATCAGTACGAATATGCATCAGGTGGTTCTCGCCGAGAAGGCAAGGAAGAAAGGTGCGAAGATCGTTGTCATCGACGTGCATCGCAACCGTACCGGGCAGTGGGCTGACTGGTTCATTCCACTCTATCCGGGGACAGACACGGCCTTGGCGCTTGGGCTGATGCACCTGCTGTTCGAGCGTGGCTATACGAACCAGGAATTCATGGAACAGTACACAGTAGGACATGAGGAGCTACGGGAGCATGTTCGGAGTTATACACCTGAGCGGGTCGCCCGTATAACGGGTGTGCCGATTGAGGATATTACGCGCCTGGCAGACTTGTATGGTACCTCCAAGGCGGCTTTCATTTACATTGGAAATGGTCTGCAGCATCATGACAATGGGGGCATGAATGTACGTACTATTGCCTGTCTGCCTGCACTGACGGGACAATGGTTGAATCGCGGGGGCGGCGCACTCAAGGGGAATGGTGGCTATAACTCGATGAACGATGCGGCACTGGAGCGTCCTGATCTGCGTCCGAATCCTGACGCGCGTGCAATTAACATGAATCGAATCGGGGAAGCCCTGCTTGAGACGGAGCATCCGATTCGAGCCTTGTTCGTCTACTGCAGTAATCCGCTGGTCGTAGCGCCAGATACCCTAAGGGTACAACAGGGCTTTGCGCGAGAGGACCTGTTCACCGTCGTGCATGAGCTATTCATGACAGATACGGCTAAGTATGCCGATATTGTGCTGCCAGCAGCGTCTTCCTTTGAAAGCACGGACCTATATGCTTCCTATTGGCATCACTTTATTCAATTGCAGGAGCCCGTCATTGCACCAGTGGGAGAGAGTAAGACGAATGTTGAGTTGTTCTCGTTACTGGGCAAGGCAATGGGATTTGATACGGAGGCATTCGAGGAGAGTCCAGAGGAGATGATCCGGGGGGCGCTGAACAAGCCAGACAATCCTTATTTGCAGGGAGTGACGCTGGAGGCGCTACAGGAGCAGCGATTCGTCAAGCTGGACATGTCGGCGCAGTCCGAATATTTAGATCGTCTGAACACGCCTTCAGGTAAAATTGAGCTGTATTCGCAAGCTTTGGAGGCTGCAGGGCTTCCTCCTTTGCCTACCTACATTCCATTGGTGGAGGGCTTCGACGGTGAGAAGCTGACTCAGCAGCAAGAGCAGGAGCAAAGTGGGCTGAGGCAGCAGACAGAGGAGCTAGTGGAACGAGAGCAGCCAAAGCGTTATCCACTCATGTTCATTTCACCACCGAACCACAATTTCCTCAATTCGAGCTTCGGCAATGTAGGCAAGCATCAGCAATTGGAGAAGGAGCCACAGCTCCAGCTTCATCCTGAGGATGCAGCTGCTCGGCGTATTGTGGACGGGGACCTCCTTCGAGTATGGAACGATAGAGGTACCTATGAGCTACGTGCCAAAGTAGTAGACGCCATGCTGCCAGGCACGGTAGTCAGTCAAGGCCTCTGGTGGGGAACGAAAGCAGGACAGCGTGCTAATACCTTGACCTCCTCTCGACTGGCCGATATGGGGAAGGGAGCAACCTTTTTCTCTACTCTGGTCGAGGTCCATAAGCATGAAGCGGAAGAACGCTGTGCCGAAAAGTAAAGGAGTCACGCCCCGCTCCTGATCTGATCAGGTTGCTCAGCTTCATCATGATGTCGTCAGGGAGGAAGAGACCTTTGCAGCTGTCAAAGGGGCTGTCCCAAAAGCCATGTAATGGTTTCTGGGACGCCTCCTTTTTTTGAGTAAGATCAACGTGTGCACTTGAGTGGACGCTCCGCGAACGGACCGTTGTTTCAATCGCTGTGCTCTCCAGATTTTTTTCATTCCCCTAAGCGGTGAAAATCCGGAAACCAAGGCGACCGCTACCGCTTTTCCACAATCAGTCCGTCCTCTCCACTGTTTAAGCGGAAAACGAACATGGAAAAAGTGACGCTTGAGGTCGGTTGGCTTCCGCTTGCCCATAATATGCTGAAGCAAGCCACGGTGGACCAAAAACGCAAGGCCGCGATACTCCTACAACAGGAGAATCGTGGCCTTGTTGTCTGTTTACTGCCTCTTGAATAAATATGGGCTGTTGCTTTTGTTGAAAATCTACTTATGAGACAGCCCCTTTTGGAATTTTCTTATTCAGAGGCTTCTTTATTATCGTACAATCCTTGGAGTTGATCTGAATCTATGGGAATGATCATCTCCAGCTCTTTCAAATACATTTTCTTTATATCTCCATTGGCGTCCCTTGCAAAGGGCCCACTGTTCGTGTTGGGCTGCTGCATGACGGTAAGAAATGGCTTGATCACGATATAGGCTGGAGGAGATTGGAATCGGTCATATAGTAATTGGTAGTGCTTCTGCATATGCCTATCATCCTCGTAATCTCCAAATGCTGAAAACCAGTCCAACTGTCTGCCTTGATCATCCAGGATGTCTATCCAGAACTGTCGATACTTCTCTCTGCTTTCAGGGGCATGATGCTGTAGCATCAAGTTGTAGCTCGTAGAGAGCGGCGTGAATGTGATCCTCTGGAGTGTGAGCGTGACTTCGGATGTCTCCTTGACGATGTTGAGTGTATGTTCACTTTGATCCATATTGTTTTTAACTGGAAATTTCAACGTGAAAGGCTTGTCTATGTCTTTCAGTTTGATCTGAACTGTAAACTCGAATTCCTCCGGGAGGTTTGAACTATTTGAATGAGCCCTGGTATAGTTGTGAATCTTGAATAAGACAACGTTAGGGTTGGCTCCCTTGCTTGGTATCAGGCGACTAAGCCCGTCTAGAGCTTCCCCGTTGACCATCGAGCTAGAGTGTTCTATATTCGTCCGGAGACTAGAGACCTCATCCATATTAACTACAGTAGAAATTTTACTTAAGGATCGACGACTGTTGGTATCCACATCATGTTGATGTTCACGCATCACCGTGAACATCAATACTCTACCATCATAGGCAACCTGCGGGACTCGTAAGGTGATGCCATCATGTGTATCACTGACCTCCGGCTCCATTAGCCGTCCTTGCTCATCAGCGGTCTGCACACCAAGATGATCCATCACAGCAAGAAGTCCTCCGACTACGGGGAGCTTGCTTAACGCATGTGCAAGAGAGGGGGAAAATAGGCTTGCTACAATCAACATCAGCAGCAATGAGGCTGCAGCCGAAGTTGTCACCAGCATGCCTCGCCATATATTGCGTTTGTACCCAGCTTTTTTTCTGACCTCTGCAGCTTGGTGTTGAGTTATGTCGGTAGAATCCACATGAGCCAGTGTGTTGAGCCAGATCCTCTCAGTCAGCTCCGGTGGGCATTCCAGCTCTTTGAGGGAACTGAGAGCAGAATTTGACGGGTACTCATGATTGCTTTTGGACATACACGTTCTCCTCACTTTCCGTTTCTAACCAAATGGAATGCCTTCGAAGCTGCTTCAGAGCCGAATGGTGTCTAGATTTTACAGTTCCTACCGGAAGGTCTAGTACTTCAGCAATCTGGTTGAGGCTATAATCATGGAAATATCGCAGCAAAATAACAATGCGAAGCTTGTAGGATAAGGAATGAACAGCTTGAAGCAATTCACGGCTTGTCTCCTGGAACACAATAGCGTGTTCTGTGTTTGGCCCTTCCGGGGTCAGCTCCAGCCGTGTTTGTTTCTCTATGATTCGGAATTTTCGCCACATCTTACGTCTCCAATCCTGGACTTGCCGGATAACCAAGCCGTGAAGCCAGGGGCGAAAGGGTCTGTCCGTATCATAATTACCAATAGAAGCCCACACCTTGATGTATATCTCATTCATAATGTCTTCTATATCCTGCTGATGAGTAGTAAGAAAGACTACTGTTCGATATACATCATGAACAGTAGTCTCATATAGATGTCGAAAGGCTGTCCGGTCGCCCTCCTTGATTTTCCGAATCCAGATACTGAATTGCTCCTGCTCCTTCAATGTGTTTCTCCTCCGCTTATATTCGTCACTATAATATATAATTCGTCGGTTTCTTGAATAAGGTTCAGTATTATGAAGTAAATGAGTCTGCGTAGTGAACTCTAGGATAAGGAATTTCTAAGGAGGGCCTTGTCAGTGTAAGCTAAGCCTTAGCTCACACTATAGGGTGTTCTCGTTTTTATCCAGTGGAGGTCACTGCGCACGTTCCATGATATAGAACTCCCCATTCGTATTGTACTGGCCAGAGACTGTCGGAGCTCCTGGCTTGGTGAAGTGGACAATGCCTGTCATCTTAGGGTCCTTCTTGGCCGTATAGCCGTTCAAGTCAAGCTGAAGTAAAGCAGGTGCTTGCTTGATGGCTTGCTTTAGCAGTTGGGCCTCGCTGATGCTATTGAGCTTTTTTAGCGATTGGACAAATTCCTCCTGCGAACCTTGTAATTCAGGGGCATCGACTTTCAGGATAACTCCTGTTGCTTTGTTAATGTCAATGTATACCGGGTTGTTACTGCTGCCAAAGGCGAGCTTATAGACCTCCTTGTCTCCTTCGCGAGTCAGCCAGGACTGGCTTCGCTGAAGCTCTCCCTGCTTGATACCACTCCATCCCTTGAATATACTTTGGACCTTCTCAAGTATAGCCGGGTCGATGCTAGTATTCGTCAGAATTTGAGTATGTCGGGTTAGTTTGCCGTTATGAATAATGATGATATGGTCCCCAGATCTGACGTGTATCTGGATTTCGCCCTTATTCTTCAGATGATTCGAATGATCGATGGATAGTGATATAGAATCAGGCGTCTTGAACTCCGATAGAGTTTGTTTCATAATGTTCTGGATTTGTTGTTGATAGGACGGCTTCAGTTCGCTCCACTTTTGCTCCATTTTAATACTCCGCACTTTGCTATCTTTCATGAGAACCTGTGAGATTTCAACTCCTTTGATTCTCAGATCCCAGATCATTTCGCCATTGATCGTGACTTGGGAGGCTTCTCCTATGGAATAGGAACGGCCAGTGAACTCCTTCAGAGCCTTCTCGGCAGCGGTGACGATAGCCTTGCTAGGCTTGCTCTGTTTGCTGGCAGAGGCTGATTTTGCAGTAGCCTGTGCGTTCGATCCTGGGAGTATAGCGGACAACGGGGTGCCTATAAGCAATCCTGCGGCTGTTAGAGATACGATGATTTTTTTAGAAATGTGGTGCATATCAAATCCTCCTTATGGAATCCGTTATTGAGCTCGTTCCATCATATAGAACTGCCCATTCGCATTGTATTGACCGGTGATCTTGGGAGCTCCTGGCTTGGTGAAGTGGACAATGCCT
Organism: Paenibacillus sp. FSL K6-1230; assembly: GCF_038002385.1. Lineage (NCBI taxonomy): Bacteria > Bacillati > Bacillota > Bacilli > Caryophanales > Paenibacillaceae > Paenibacillus > Paenibacillus sp. FSL K6-1230. The sequence continues at coordinate 5,802,552 of NZ_JBBOCK010000001.1, read as the reverse complement.
GTCATCTTAGGGTCCTTCTTGGTCGTATAGCCGTTCAAGTCAAGCTGAAGTAAAGCGGGTGCTTGCTTGATGGCTTGCTTCAGTAGCTGGGCCTCGCTAGTGCTATTGAGCTTATCCAACGACTGAAGGTAAGCTTCTTGTGATTCCTCCAGCTCTCCAGCCTGCACCTTCAGAATGGTCCCCGTTGCCTTGTCAATGTCGATAAATGCAGGGCTATTCCCACTGCCAAAGGCGAGCTTATAGACCTCCTTGTCTCCTTCACGAGTGAGCCAGGACAAGCTTCGCTGGAGTTCGCCCTGCTTAACACCCTCCCACCCTTTGAATACATCTTGTGCAGTCTTGAGGACTGCAGAATCCATGGAAGCATTCGTCAGGATTTGAGTATGTCTGGTAAGCTCTCCATCGTGAATGATGAGTATGTGCCCATTGGACCGGATGTAGAGCTGTGTCTTGCCAATATGATCCTGCCGCTTATCATAGGTTATGGATACATCGACAGATGTCGGCGTTATCTGTGACCCAAGTGTATTCATCATGACCTTCTGAACCTGCTGTTTATAAGACTCTTTGAGTTCATCCCATGGCTGTTCGATTTTTATACCTTGCACCTCAGTACCTTTCATGAGTATTTGGGAGTAATCTACGCCCTTTACACTCAGGTCCCATATTTGCTCGCCGTTGATCTTAACAAGGGAGGTATTTCCGATGGAATAGGTGTTGCCTGTAAGATTTCTAAGTGCCTGTATTGCAGAGTCGATTATGGGCTGATCTGGCTTGGATACCTTGATCTTCGTTGCTGATGCTGCCAATGCCAAGCTGGATGGCGTATAGTTCAGCAGGCTGGTATTCGCAGCCGAGGCTGGCAACGATGCAATCATGCTTGATCCTGCAAATAGACTAGCGGCAGTCAAAGCTACAATGATTTTTGTGGATTTTAATTTCATGTGTCTTACCTCCATTCATGATTACAGAGCCGTTGCGCAACGTGCTTTCACCCTTATCTTCGCTCAAGGTGTGTCAAAGGTTCACTGCAGTTGTCAAAGAGGAAGCGGACATTAAGAAGAAGCAGGCATTAAGAAGAAGCTAGTGTGGGTATCTTGTGTCCTGGAGGATATGATCTGGCTTGCCGGTTTACAGAATTTGTGAGGGAACGTATGTACGAGAATCCTGGTCTGTGATACAATACGTGAATGTGATTTTACAACTTAAAGTCCAGGAGAAACCTATACCTATGCATGCCCTGATGAAGTACCCCAAAGAAATCAAAATTTTCCTGATCGCCAGTCTAGTGAGTTCACTGGGTGGTTCTCTCATGTGGCCACTAGTGTCCATGTATGTATTTGATGAGCTTGATCGTAGCATGACGGATGCAGGCACTGTGATCCTGATCATGTCCCTCGGAGGGATCTTCGGGCAATTGCTGGGTGGTTCCATGTATCATCGACTGGGCGTCAAGCGGCTGATCGTCGGCTCGCAGGCACTGAATGCAGTCTCTTTGCTCATGCTCCCCTTTACCACAACGACCTGGTCATTGTTTGTCGTGATGATGGGCTTCGTCGGCTTCTTTAATGCGATGTCGTTTCCCGCCATTCAGGCGTTCGTTGGATTCCGATTCGCTGACCGGCGTGGAGAGCTGTTCAATGTAATTTATGTAGCGAACAATATCGGTGTTGCTGTCGGCACAGCCCTGAGCGGCGTACTGGCGGACGTCTCCTATCACCTGAGCTTTATTTTGAACGGAGTGACCTCCGCAGTCTTTGCCTTATTCTTCCTTGTGTACCTGAGCCGGATCGATCATATGGAAGGACAGGTACAGGCCGGCGGGAAGAAGCTTAGACATACAACGGATGCCCCTGTGGCGCTTCTACTACAAGATGTTCGGATCTATATGTATGTAGGTGTGGGCGCGATGTTCCTGTGGCTGGGGAATTCCGTCTGGAATACAGGGGTGTCACCTTTCATCATTGAGGAAGGACTGCCGAAGAGTCTCTATGGCTTGCTATGGACGCTCAACGGAATATTGATCTTCGCGGCACAGCCGCTACTCTCCTGGATCAAGCGATTATGGGCAGGCACCACATCCCGCCAGCTTACGCTTAGCGGAGTGTTCTACCTGTTAGCCTATATTGTCATCCTCTGTACAGGGCATTACCCCGGAATGGTGGCTGCGATGGTATTGGCCACATTGGGTGAGATGCTGGTTGCACCTGCTATACCGGCTTTCTTGTCTGATCACGGGGGAAGAGGGGCGCCTTTCTACATGGGCCTGGTTGGAGGTATTGGTGCCGCTGGACGGGTATTGGGTCCTTTCATGATGGGAGGGCTGTATGACCATGGAGGTCTTGAACCTACTGTATGGCTGGCTGCTGGAACGGCTGTACTATGTGTGCTGTTCTTCCTCTTGCATGGCTGGCTGAACCGCAATCGGGCTGTAGTAGACCTACATGCTCCACGGACGGGAGAGATTCAGGCAGGCAGCTCATCCTAAGGATATGTAGTATCGCGAAGTAGGATTAAGTGGCAACATAAGCGGTACTACAAGCAGTAATAAAGCAGTAATACAAGCAGTAATACAAGCGGCAAGAACAAGTGATTAAGCACAGCTGGTTTGTGGTTAAATGGAATATGGAATACGTGCACAAACAACTTGCGATTCTTGTACAGTTGTTGCTTGAACTGGAAGGAGGAGCCGATGTGCTTCTCCTTTTGTTGTGTTACAATGAATGGAAAAAAAGCTACAGCATTTATGTGAAGGGTTGGAAGTGACGTGTCTATAGGACAATCGATTATTGTAAGAGATTCAGAAATTAAGGACGCTCCCGGGCTGATGGCACTCGATGAGCTTGTGTGGAATGAACGGACAGCACCGGCCTCATTGTCTTGGAAGACACGTGGAGAATATCTCCGGCATACTCCTCCGGGAACTCAGCTTGTAGCTGTGCAGGACGAGACCTTGTGCGGTTATGTAGGCTTTCGTCCTCCGACCCTTCTGGCAAGCAACAGTCATGTATTAGAGATTAATATTGCTGTGCATCCCCGATATCAGCGGCAAGGAATTGCTTCAGCGTTAATGAAGGCTTTGTTGGAGCTGGCTGCTCAGCGTGGAGTTAAGAAGATTAGTCTACGTGTCCTCTCCAGCAACATCAGTGCGCTTACCTTTTATCGGAAGTGTGGATTTGTGGAAGAGGGGCGTCTCTTCGGGGAGTTCTATATTGAGGGACAATATGTAGACGATATTCTGATGGCGTATTACCTGGATGGCATCTATTCCCGGATCACTTGGCAAGAAGGCTCATAATTGTAAACGGATGCAGAGGATTGCTTTGATACGTTATTAGGTGAGATGTAGGGAGCGTATGGATCTGAATCTGGAGGATAAAATAAGAGCTAGTAGTTGCATCTAGCAAAAAACAGACGGTAGTCGAGGCACACTTGCTTCGGCTATTATTGACATAGAGAATGATAATCATTACCATCTATATTGTACTAAACTTTATGGATGGAAATGAGGAACGTAATTATGGCAAGTAGAACTGGAACACGCCGTATGCGCTGGATGCAGGCGATGATGAGTCTGGTGATGATTCTATTGCTGTCAGCTTGTGGTCAGGCAGCGAGTACAGGCACCAATGATACAGGAGAACAGGCGCAGGAACAGATACAAGAGCAAGACAGGGTTGTAGTAGACGGGATGGGCCATGAAGTCATGATTCCTGCTAAGCCAGAGCGTGTACTAGCCTCATATCTGGAAGATCATCTGGCTGCGCTGGGTGTGACTCCAGTAGCACAATGGTCCGCACATTCAACTTCGAAGCAGGATTATTTGCAGGATGCCTTGGGGGATGTTCCATTAATCGATAGTAAGCTGCCACCAGAGCAGGTTGCTTCTTTCCAGCCTGATCTGATCATTGTGGAAAATGCAGCATCCGTTGAGAAGGGGCTCTATGAGCAGTATCATGCCATTGCTCCAACCTATGTACTGAGTGAGGAGGAGACTGGGGATTGGCGGAAGGCCTTCCTCAAGGTCGGAGAGCTGTTAAACAAGAAGGCAGAGGCTGAACAGCGTCTTGAAGAATATGATCGTAAGCTTCAGGGAGCGAAGGAGCAGATTCATGCAGCGATTGGGGACGAATCCGCTATAGTGCTATGGGTAACGGAGAAGAATGTATACATGGTTGATCCAGGCAGATCCAGCGGAACGGTGCTGTATCAGGATCTGGGGATCAACAAGCCAAATCTGGCGCAGGAGCTAGAGAGCACAGGAGCGAACTGGATGCCTGTATCTCTGGAGAAGCTCGCAGAGCTGGATGCCGATCACATCTTCCTGGTGAACAGCGAGGGTGCAGGCACTGCCGAAGCATTAAAACGCTCAATATGGCTATCCTTACCAGCGGTCAAGGCAGGACATGTATATACGATGCCAAAGGAGCGAAGCTGGCTATATTCCGGTATCATTGCTAATGAGGGCATTGTAGACGATGTATTGCAGTCGTTAGGCGTAGAGGCAACTAACTGAACAAGCTCGCTGTTGAGGAGATGACCAGTTAGATGGCACAATAATTGCCCTGCCTATGGGCTTATACCCGGTGGGACGTATCCTATCGCGAGCGATAGGGGGAAGTATCCTGAACAGAGCTTGATGGAAGTTTGAACTTTATATTAGGGGTTAAGCTTGATACTAAAAAAGGTATGCTGACGAGTAACGGCCAGCATACCTTTTTTAATAATATCTGATAACATCCTATGGTACTGGGGAGAGTAGTGCTCTATGCTCACATCTGAACCCAGGTGATGGCTTGAAAAATACTAAACGTAATATTCCTCTTATAAAATGAAAAGCACGCTGCACTGCATCCAGGTTCTTATCGCAGTTGCTTCCACTCGGATTGGAGCATGCCATATACGGCATGATTCACATAACCCTGCGGCAGCTTCTCTGCTTCGCGAATAATCCCTTCCAGCACAAATCCCAGTCGTTCCGGAATCCCACGGCTACGCCGGTTGGCGGTAGCGCAGCGAATCTCGACCCGGTGCAAATCAAGCTCTACCAAGGCGTGATCTACGAACACACGGCAGGCATTCGTCATGATGCCTTGTCCCTCATATCCATGTCCCAGCCAGTAGCCAATGCTTACTGAACGATGCTCCCAATTGATTGCATGGTATGAAATGATGCCAGCTAATTCCCTGTCAATCCATATTCCAGCGGTAATGGCGCCCTTCTCGGCGGCGATCTGCAGAGCCCCCTGCACATACTGCTCGGTATGACTCATCTCGGTGGTATGGTCTACCCAGGGAAGCCACTGTCGAAGACGCTCACGTGACAGCTCGGTCAATTCGAATAGGGGTTGAACGTCCTCGCGCGCAAGCGGCTTCAGATATGTTCGCTCGTCCAGCGCGTATGTAAACATAATGGATACCCTCTTTCTATCCTGTAGTAGCCTGTGATCCAGTGCGGCGGCTCATCTATAGTTATGCTACATGATTCCGTCATACTCGTCAAAAGACTACGGCACTAGCCGAATTAGACCTACCTGAAATCCCCCATCAACGTAATCGTAATCTATCTCAAGGTCGGCGACATACTCCGATGGGAAGATATACCCAGAGGCGTGGAGTGTCAGCTTCTGAGGAGACGTAGAATAGATCTGATAGGAGTGAAAATTAATCGTATCCGAGAATAAGGAAGGATCGGCATAAAAATCAGAACGATTACGGGTGGAGCTGTAGTTCTGACCGTCAATTTCGATATCCCACTGAACGGTAACCTCGCCCACATTGACCTGGGTCTGTACCCGTTGCTCGATAGCTTCCTGTGCCATTTCTACCGGATGTTCCATCATCGTGTGTGGATCAACTACATGAATCTGCTGTACCTCGACTCCTGTCCCGGATATTTGCGTAAGAATGGCAATAATCTCGGGCTGTCCGTCGCCTGTGACATCCTCCAGATAGAGTTGAGGCTCCGCAGTGGGCTGGGCAGAGCCTGTCCAAGCATACTGAGCTGAGCGCTGCCCGCTCTGTAGCATGACACGCTGAAACATCCCTTGCTTAGCAGGACCGCGGAAGAGCTTGACAGATGAATCCTCTGAAGCAACAGCATGCAGCTGTTTTGGCTGCATCTGTGCGATGGCTTGGATCGGGTCGTCCGATGAGATCATCACGGACCATACGAGGGCGACTATAAAGCTGAGCATAACCCGACTCCTTTCATGATGTAGATCTGTCGTTCTAGCTTACGTTATGTTAGCTACACATCGTAGGCTAGATATAGTTACACTATATAGAAAAGTGAAGCAGAAGTCGTTAACTCTTTTTAACTTTTGGCGGGGAAATTGTGGCTGACATCAAGCTTTGTGCAGGCCAAGACCGAATACATTGATCTATCCGGCAGGAAAAGGTATATTTAAGAGTAACGAGTTGGAAACTCAGGATAGGACTCTCATGTTCAAAGCTGATTTTATGTAGAGAAAGGTTGATACGTGTGGAGAAGCCAAGCACTCCCCCGAATTTTATCAAGGCGGTTATTGAGGAAGATATTCGTAGTGGCAAGGTAAAGGAAGTCGTTACCCGTTTCCCTCCAGAGCCTAACGGTTATTTGCATATTGGTCATGCCAAAGCGATCTGGATTGATTTCACGCTGGCTGACGAATTCGGTGGCCGCACCCATCTGCGGTTCGATGATACGAATCCTGCCAAAGAGGATATAGAGTACGTTCAGTCGATCCAGGAGGATATCAAGTGGCTCGGCTATGAATGGGAGGCTAAATTCTATGCCTCAGATTACTTCGAAGAAATGTACAAGCGGGCCCAATTACTCATTCGCAAAGGCAAAGCCTTCGTGGACGATCAGACGGCTGATCAGATTCGCGAGACACGCGGAACACTGACAGAGCCAGGGACGAACAGCCCGTATCGTGATCGTTCTGTGGAAGAGAATCTGCAGCTCTTTGCCGAGATGCGTGAAGGCAAGTATGCGAATGGTGAGAAGGTGCTGCGCGCGAAGATTGATATGGCTTCACCGAATATCAACCTGCGTGATCCGGTTATTTACCGTATATCCCATACTCATCATCACAATACCGGAGATCAGTGGTGCATTTACCCGATGTATGCTTATGCTCACCCGCTTGAGGATGCGATCGAAGGTATTACGCACTCACTGTGCTCTCTGGAGTTCGAGGATCAGCGTCCGTTCTACGACTGGGTCGTAGCGGAGTGCGAGATGGAGAATGTACCTCGTCAATACGAGTTCGGTCGCCTGAACCTGGCACAGACGGTTACCAGCAAGCGCAAGCTGAAGCTGCTCGTCGACGAAGGTCATGTCGATGGCTGGGATGACCCAAGAATGCCGACGATCTCCGGGTTGCGACGCCGTGGCTATACGCCAGAGGCTATTCGTGATTTTGTGTATGAGACAGGGATCTCGAAGGCGTACGGGCAAATTGATTTGCAGGTGCTAGAGCATTTCGTACGTGAGGATCTGAAGCTGAAGTCCCCTCGTACAATGGCGGTTATTGACCCGCTCAAGGTTGTCATCACCAATTACCCTGAGGGACAGGTCGAGATGCTGGAGGCTGAGAACAACAGCGAGAATCCAGAGATGGGAGTTCGTCAGATCCCATTCTCTCGTGAAATCTATATCGAGCGTGAGGATTTCATGGAAGACCCTCCTAGCAAGTACTTCCGTCTATTCCCGGGCAACGAGGTTCGTCTGAAGCATGCTTATTTCATCAAGTGCAATGACGTCATCAAGGATGCGGACGGCAAGGTGATTGAGCTTCATTGTACGTACGATCCTGAGACGAAGAGTGGTACAGGCTTCACTGGACGTAAGGTGAAAGGGACTATTCACTGGGTAGAGGCCACTCAGGCTGTACCAGCGGAATTCCGTCTCTATGAGCCGCTGGTTAAGGCAGAAGAAAAGCTGGTAGAGGAAGAGGAGATCGTCGAAGAATCCGGCGAGGAGAAGACATTCCTGGACGAGCTGAACCCGAATTCGCTTCAAATTATGCACGGTTATGTGGAGCCGAATATGAAGGAAGCACAAGCACAGGATAAGTTCCAATTTTTCCGCCATGGATATTTCAATGTAGACCCTAAGCTATCCGAGCCTGGGCGCCCTGTATTCAACCGGGTCGTGTCGCTGAAGAGCTCCTTCCAGCTACCAAAGTCCAACTAATTGAAAGATAAGATGAATTGCAAGCCACATCTATAAGCTAGGGCTGCATGATCATAGCAATATAAGCAATAGAAGTGTATCTGGCAAAAGCCGCAGACAGACCCGCTGATTCATTCAGCCAGGGCCTGTACTGCGGCTTTTGTCTTTGTTTTAACGTTCTTCTTCAAGCAATGTTAGTGTAGTCTCTATGCTGTGCTTGATAAAGACAGGATCAGGGCCTGACTTCGTCAAGACGGTCAAGCCGATCATCGTGATGACAAGAGATTGAGCCAACGCTCCCGCATCCAAGCTGTTGGAGAGCTCCTTGCTCTGTTGCCCCCTCTCGATGACCTCCTTGAATATAGCCGCTAAATATAGCTGATGCTCGCGAGTAAGTATGGCAAATCGGGGATCATGCGGAGCGAGCTCCACCATTGTGTTAATACAGAAGCAGCCGCGCTGGCAGGAGGCAAGTGTCTCATTCACTGCGCCAATCCTCTCGAACAATCCCCGGAAGGCAGCCTTGACGGTGCTCTCTTGCTGTAGCCATGTCCTGATCTGTGCAGCATGCTGGGCGGTATACCTGCGGAGTGTAGCCTCAAATAGTCCCTTCTTGTCGCCAAAGGCGGCGTACAGGCTTGGCCGTTGGATTCCCATGGCTTGCGTCAGGTCCGTCAGGGATGTAGCTTCGTAACCTTTTTCCCAAAATACCTGCATCGCAGCATCAAGAGCCTTTTCCGTATTAAACTCACGTGTTCTTACCATAGTGCCCCACCTTTTCATACCGATAAGTATATTAATCATAAAGAAGTGAATCAGGAACGTCAAGCAGGTGAACGTAATCAAGATACGATGATACATATTCCATATTAATTACAGTGTTAGGATGATTAGCTTGGCGAAATCACGGAGATATTCAAGTTGTTATTGACACTTGTGTAGAAGTTGAAGTATGTTAATTCACGTATTATATTGTACCCATCGGTACATTATAAATGAGTGTGATTACTTTCAACTAAGGTGGAATGTATATGAGTGCTAGCAAGGAAAATCCGGTTCATGCTGCCGCATCGTTATATGTATTATCTCGTTCTATAGTTCTCTTATTGGCGCTATGCAGCGGTCTGTCGGTGGCAAATATCTACTACGCTCAGCCTTTGCTGGAGTCTATAGCTCATGAATTTGGGGCGTCACCTTCAATGATTGGCATGGTTGTTACCGTGACACAGGTGTGTTATGCGGCAGGATTACTACTGCTTGTCCCACTTGGAGACCTGTTGAACAAGCGGAGACTAATTGCTATGCAAATGCTATGCTCGGTAGTGGCATTAATAGGGGTGTCGATCTCATCGAATATGACGACTTTGCTCGTGGGAATTGCCATGGTTGGACTGTTAGCGGTTGTAGCACAAACGATGGTAGCCACCGCAGCTGTATTCAGCACGGCGGCAGAACGTGGGCGTACGGTCGGCCTTGTGACCAGTGGTATTGTTATAGGAATCCTGCTAGCACGTACAGTAGCGGGAACACTGAATGATTGGCTGAGCTGGCGAGCAGTGTATGTTGTCTCTGCAGGACTTACGTTGCTTGGCGGACTTGCACTCTTCTTCCTTTTGCCCAAATCTGAGGCACGTCGGGATGAACGACTGAGCTACAAGCATATGCTTCTGTCGATATTCCAGCTCTACCGTGATCTGCCTGTTCTGCGGATACGCTCTTTGCTGACGCTGCTGATCTTTACTTGCTTCAGTATCTTGTGGACCTCCATGGTGCTGCCACTAAGTGCTCCTCCGCTGTCTTTGTCCTACACCACCATTGGGATGTTTGGACTTGCTGGTGCTGCCGGAGCCTTTGCTGCAGCTCGTGCGGGGCGATGGGCAGATGCAGGTTTCGGCCAGCGTACGACAGGCTTCTCATTGCTAGTGCTACTGTTGGCATGGCTACCCATTGGACTGATCTACCATTCAACCGTGTATCTGGTGGTCGGAGTGATTCTGCTGGATCTGGCTGTACAGGCGATTCATGTCACGAACCAAAGCCTGATCTATAGAGAGCGCCCAGAGGCGCAGAGTCGATTGACGGCTGCGTATATGATTTTCTATTCGATAGGCAGTGCTATAGGCTCCATCGCTTCTACGCAGATGTATGCTTGGGCAGGATGGGGTGGTGTGTGCTGGTTGGGGGCCGCCGTAAGCGGTCTGGCATTATTGCTCTGGGGTTATGAGATGTATAAGAGGCGAATAGTTGAGTTATAGACGGTTCACTGATTGGGAGTCAGATCTGGATGTGCAGGTTGGCACAGGTGCGTGTGTCATTACGCCGCGCGCAGGAGTTGCACGCGGCGTGGAACTCCTTTGTCAACGTTGTCGAGCTCAGGAGATTTCTGTCAGGCCTTCTTCTTGAGGGGGGCTATACCCATGCTTGCGCAGCATATACCACATAAGACCGAATCCAGTGGCTCCAAGTAGGGCGAGGGTGACACCGACCTTGTACATAATCTCACCGCCAAAGTTCTGGAACAGCCACCCTCCAGCTAAGCCGGCAATAATACCCGAGATACCAGCCCAGGTTAATGTGTACAAAGCCTGACCGGATGAACGGAATTCGCGGGGCACGAACAACAGCGTCAGTTGTGTACCTACATAGAAGTAGCCCCCGAAGGTAATGCAGTGCATCCCTTGAATAAGGATGATATGCATTGGGTCCGTGGCAGCGGACATAAGCCACCAGCGTAGCGCGAACAACAGGCTGACTAGTGTCAGACAGCCGATCATCGTCGTCATTTTGCGACCAAGGAGACGATCAAACAGCAGAAAGACGACCACCTCAAGGATGGACGAAGCGAAGACAGCTGCACCGACGGACCCAACCGACCCACCGAGTTCTGTAATGTACAGGGACATGAAGGCACTGTTGATGGCGTTGGGGATCGAGACCAGAATGCCTAATAGAATGAAGGTCATAAAGTAGCCGTTCATCAGAATTTTGCCAAATCCCCGAATATTCACGCTGGGCGCATCCGAGCTGGCACGTAATGGAGGCAGCAGTAGCAGGGCCGCTACTGATGCAATCAGCAGGACCGTAAATATCGTGCTGATGCTGCTGGCCCCAAAGCGGTCAATCACTGGCCCAGCGAGCAGGGCAATGAGAGCCCAGCCAAGTGAGCCCCAGATCCGGAATGAGCCGAATTTGCGATTAGTCCCATCAATATATCCAAGAATCATACTGTTCGTCTGGGTGAATAGTGGACTCTGAAAGAAAAAGAACAGAATCATCGAAGAATAGATCAACGTATAGGTATGTACATAGAAGATCGCTTGCAAAAAAAGCAAGGTTCCCCCGATCATGATCAACAGGATGCGGCGAATATTTTGGGATCGGTCACAGGCATATCCCCAGAACGGGTTAGCGAAGACAGACACGAAGGGCCCAATCGCCATCAGAGTTCCGATCTCCAGCTTGCTCATTCCGATATCCTGGAAATACAGGGGCAGAAAGCTGCTGAAGATGGCAATGGCACCATACAGAAAGAAATTATATAATTTCAGAGAATGCAAGGGTGAAGGCATCGTTGGTTGCGTATCGTTCTGCAATTACAGCCATTCCTTTCCTGAAGGATGGTGAAGAGCGGAATGCGAGCATCCGCATAAGCGCTTACTTTTATGTATACTGTATCACTTGTTGAAAAGCTAAACAAACCATGCGTGACATAAAAAAGTAATATTTTTGTAATCTATTTAGAGAGGTAACAATATGGACATAACAGGAATTGTATTAGCTGGTGGTATGTCGAGCCGCATGGGCACGAATAAGGCGGAGCTGCTAATCGAAGGCCAGACGGTTGTACAGAGAATCGCTTCAGAGATGAGCGCTGTAGCTTCAAGGGTGATCATTTCGGCCCAGGATACCGAGGCGTATGCCTATACCGGTCTTGAGGTCGTGGCCGACTTGCACCCGAGGCAAGGTCCCCTTGCGGGATTGTATGCGGGAATGCAGGCATCCCGCACGGAATGGAATCTGGTATGTGCGTGTGATATGCCCCTGTTGCATGCCGGGGTCTTTCGAGCGCTTGCTGCGTGCATCTCCGAGCAGACTGATAAGGAGCAGCTTCAGTCGTATGAAGGAGCTGCGAAGCCATTGCAGGCTGTTGTACCCACGGTAAATGGGCGCTTACAGCCATTAGCGGCTATCTATCATATAAGCGTGTTGCCAGCACTTGAGGCCTGTTTGCAGCAGCAGAATCTTCGTGTGCAGGACTGGCTAAAGGGCAAGCATGTGTATGAGATTAGCTCGTCCCCTACCTATGGGTGGGACCCGAAGGAGGCGGAGCAGCTATTTATGAATATGAACCGACCGGAGGATTATATTCAAGTATGCAGGTTGTTGTCACAAGAACAATAGGTAAGACCATCTGCAGTTAGCAGAAAACAGCCAAAAATTCGTGTAAAAAACGTCTTCCGTACGGCTACACTTTCCAGAATAAATCTTATAATGGGATAAATAGGAACTGATGTTCCCATTCTGGGATAGGGAGGTACGGATGATGGAATTCAGAAAGAATGATGGCTGGAATCGTGAGTATGCAGGCATGCCTACCGAGCTCAATGACGAGATCAATGTTTATCCAGATAGCAACGACGAGTGCCTGCATGATAGACAGATGGAATATTATACGGGAGTAATCCGCCGTAAGGCGTGGAGATTGCAATATCAGGCACGATCCAAGTACCGACGCGAAAGTCCAGGTCAAGATTACGAATGGACTGAGCCGTCCTTCACGAGCACAGTGGAGGGCGACCTCTGGGTCGAGCAAGTGTTGGATGCATTACCCTCGGCTACAGGCAGAGAGATTATGAAGGCGCTGTATCTGCGAAATTGTTCAGAGAAGGAAGTGGCTCTTGAATTAGGCATGAGTCAGCAGGGGGTGAATCGATGGAAGCACAAAATGCTGCACCAACTCCGGCAATATATGAAGCTGTGAATGAGGTGACTCTCTGGAGCAGACGCGATCAGCCCGCGTGGCCCGAGATGTCCATGCTGGAGCTTCTGGATACGTTCGAGCCCACGATGCATGAGCTAGCCCGGTTCATTCCCATACCAAGGGAGGACGCCCTCCAAAGCATGAGGCTAGAGCTGCTGGAGCACTTCAGATGGAATAGCAGTGGTCAGCGAGAGCGGAGCAGCGGGGAGGAAGCCTTCTTCGACTACAAACGAGCTGTCTGCAGCAGCCGAAGATATATCCCTTTAAAATGGAAATAAGCCTTGTATTCGGGGAAATCAAGCTCGTGGTACTGCAGTGTAATTTCGTTGTATTTACGGTGAGCCACCCTGTGTAGCTAAGTCAATCTATGTAGATAAGTCACCCTATGTAGCTATAGTAATCGTAGCCTGAATGTCAGAGAACAAGTCATTTACGGTGTCTAATTCTACAAAGCCTGCCATCGCATGCATGGCTGCGGCAGTACCGCAGGCTGCACCATAGCGTAGTACCTCCAGTGTACTTCGTTGCTGCAACTGGGCTGTTACCAGTCCGGCGACCATAGCATCCCCACTACCTAGCGGGCTAACGATGGAGAGTGGAGGCAGCGAGACCTCGTATAGTCGGCCAGCATGGGCTGCCACTGCTCCTCTTCCACCCATGGAGATCACAACCATTCCTGCACCAGCCTCTGTAAGTCTGAGAGCAGCCGTCTGTAGATGCTCCCTACCGCTCGACACAGCTCCTGCATAGCGGACAGCCTCTTCCTCATTTGGCTTCACAAGATCAGGTAGCCCCTCTAGTCCTGCAAGCAGGGCCTCACCACTGGTATCGAGAGCTACCTTGGCTCCCTGTGACTTGGCTAACTGGCATAGCTCGGCATACAGATCGACAGGACAGCCTGCGGGCAGACTTCCTGAGAAGATAACCCAGGATGAGCGCGCCGCCAGCAGCTGTACTTTGTTACGCAGAGAGATGAGGTGCTTGTCTTCGACAGGGGGTCCTTCCTCAATGCATTCCGTCTGAGTTCCCGTTAGCGGATCGAGCATGGTAATCGCCAGCCGTGTCTCACCGTGACCTATATCTATGAAGTCAGCAGGTACGCCCTCCTGATGAAGACCGTCCAGCAATAGCCGTCCGTTGTGACCCGCAATTAGGCCCGTAGCCGTGACAGGCTGGTTCAGGCAGCGCAGCACTCGAGCGACGTTGATTCCTTTTCCCCCAGGAACGGTGATCGGGTCCTGCACTCTGTGTGCTTTGTTCAACGCGAAGCCTGGAAGCGTAAAAATTTTGTCGATCGCTGCATTCAAAGTTACGGTAGTAATCATCCTCAAATCGAGCCTCCTCAGAGCTGGGTTTTGCTATCGTGAAGGGATCAGGATACCAGCTTTAGCCCGACAGCCCCGCACAATACCATCGCTATAAAAATAATCCGTCTGCGTTCACTAGGTTCGCCGAATAGCAGCATACCTACAACGGCACTGCCCACCGTGCCAATCCCGGTCCACACAGCATAAGCTGTTCCCATAGAGATCGTCTGCATAGCGTAGGTTAGTAGTGAGAAGCTTATTGCGAACGATCCAGCCATGAGTAGATATGAGGTCCAGCCTTTACGCATCGTAATGCCTTTCATGCCTATAACACCTGTAATCTCCGCGCAACCAGCAATCAATAATGCAAGCCATGCCATCACGCCGTCCCCCCTTGTCTACTGACTGAATCACTGTCTGTAACTAGCTTGAGGCCAATAATACCGGATAGGAGCAGCAGTGTCAGCAGTACCTTCGGCCAACTGAACGGCTCTCCGAAGATGACCATCTCAGCCATCACGGTGCCTGCCGTCCCCAAGCCGGTAAATACCGCATAGACGGTTCCGATCGGCAGCCTCCGAGCTGCCTGTAAAATGAGATAAAAGCTGGTAGCAAGCGCTACTGCGGTCACAAGCCACTCCAGAAGGGTAGAAGCATGCTTAAGCCCGGATACCCAGACAATCTCCAGACAACCTCCTGTAAATATATATATCCAGCCACGTCTCATATCTGTGTTACTCCTCTCCAATGCTCATTCCGTGCCACATAATCGGCCATACGGCCTCGACACGTCGTCTATAAGCTCTTCCCTCATCGTATAAAAGATCTACGATCGTCCCATCGACCATCGTTGTGAATGCTAAGGCTGCCTGGGCCGGGGATGTGCGCAGCAACTTCTGCGAGGCATCAGCCTGAAGCATGTAGGACTGAAGTAGTCTTTCCATCTTCGCATAAAAGGGAATCACTACAGCCATCACCTGCTGTGTGAGATTCACCGGAGGAAAGAAAGACATTCTTAATACAAACTTGGCTGTGCTGCAATTGTGATATTCCCCCTCGATCCAGGCAAAAAAGCCATACAGTACCTCTTCCAGCGTCTTGTGTGCATGTGACGAGAAATAGCTGACAATTCGCCGTTCCTCAAGACGAAATGCATGCTGCACCACCTGGAGAAAAAGATCATCCTTGCTGGCATAATGGGCATACAGAGAAGGGGTCTTGATGCCGACGGCACCTGCGATCCCGCTAAGGGAAGTGCCTTCATAGCCATGCTCGGCAAATTGGGATAATGCTGCATCCCTGATAGTGTGAAGACGAGTCATTTTGAACCTCCCTAACGATCGTTAGGTAACTATCTCACGTTATATGTTAGATGTCAAGGTGGGTGGTGAACAGCTTATGTGCCCAGCTAACGATAAAAAAATAAATAATAAAGCTATCCATTTTAAAGAAATCAATCATAAAGGAATCCGGGATGAAAAAAAATATGCTACCCTTCTTGGGAAGTGCCCGTTAATTCATGTACAATATAAGTTGGTCAACCTGTGCCATGAGCAGCAGGAGTCGGCTGTTCCGCAGTGCCGGGGATGCCCCGGTGTAGTGCTGCAGGGACAGGCCACGAATGGACCGGACCTTCAACCGGAAGTGAGGATGAGTATGAGACGCGGTCTACTGGCAATCTTGATTGCAGCCGTTATTTTTGTAAGCTATTATTTCGGTCTGTTTGGCTTTATCGGTACTAATGAAGGGACAATCATCAGTATTTTCTCCACCTTGTCAGTAATCTCGATTAGCTTGATTATCTTCATGGAGAACCGTAATCCGTCGACGACGATGTCATGGATTCTTCTGCTAGCGTTACTGCCGATTGTAGGACTTCCACTGTATTTCTTGTTCGGGCAAAATGTATTCAAGCGTCGTAAATACAATAAAAAGGCGCTCCTGGATCAGGAGGCCTATGAGCGAATCGATAACTATGCATTGCGTAAGGAGCAGGAGCTGACACGGTTCAGCCAGAATCAGCGCCAGCTGCTCCAGCTGTCACGGCGTCTGGCCCGCTCGCCGGTATCCTTTAACTCCGAGACACGGGTGCTCACCAATGGTGAAGAGACCTTCTCGACGCTCCTGGAGGAGCTGCAGAAGGCCGAGCACCATATCCATATGGAATATTATATTTTCCGTGATGATGATATCGGGACTAGCATTCAGCAGATTCTGATTGCAAAGGCCAAGGAGGGTGTGAAAGTACGGTTCATGTACGATGCCGTCGGCAGCATCCAGTTATCGAAGGCATTCCTGCGGGAAATGAAGCAGGCGGGTATTGAGGTCGTGGCCTATGGAGGAGCCAAGATTCTCTTCTTCTCCAGTCGGGTCAATTATCGGAATCACCGTAAAATTGTAGTGATCGACGGTACTACAGGCTTCATTGGCGGTCTGAATGTAGGGGACGAGTACCTTAGTCGTAACAAGGCATATGGTTTCTGGCGCGATACACATATGATCGTCAAAGGTGAAGCTGTGCGCACCCTGCAGATTATTTTCCTGCAGGATTGGCTGCATATGACCGATCAGAAGATTCTGGAGCCAGAGTACCTGTCTCCTGATATGGAGCATCGCGGGGATGGGGCCATTCAGATTATTGCCAGCGGCCCGGATAACGAGCGACGGGCACTGAAGAATATATTTTTCGCCATGATTACGTCAGCCCGCAAGTCTGTATGGATCGCCACGCCGTATTTCATACCGGATCAGGATATATTGACTGCACTGCGCACGGCTGCTCTATCTGGCCTGGATGTCAGGCTTCTATTCCCGGCCAAGCCTGATAAGTGGCTGCCCTTCCTGGCATCACACTCGTATTTTCCGTCCTTACTGGAGGTAGGGGCGAAGATCTACGAATATGAACGCGGATTTCTCCATTCCAAGCTCCTCATTATTGATGGGGAGATGGCTACGATCGGCACAGCCAATATGGACATGCGCAGCTTCCATTTGAATTTCGAGGTCAATGCTCTGCTGGTCAATACGGAAAGTGTCCGCCGCATTGTGTACGATTATGAACGGGATCTCAAGTACACGAAGGAGATCGTCCATGAGGAGTTCATGAACAAGCGCATTACCAAGCGCGTACTGGAATCCGCTGCCAGGCTACTATCTCCGCTGCTGTAACTGCCAAGGAAGACAGCTAGACCCTATAGAACACTAGAACGTGGTAAAGCCCAGTATATTCTGCAAATGATACACGATATCCTTGAGGAACACCGTATCCTCCAGATAGGCTTCAAGGGCAAGACTGTACTCAGCATCACGGTTATTCCAGATACGGTCGAAATAATCACGAACCTGCACGGCCAGAGGACTATCGCCAGGAGCAGCTACCCATAGCTCATTCTCCAGGTTCAGATCCTTCAGATTCCGCTTGGTGAAATTAGTGGAGCCTCCGATGATCAGGTGCGGGCCCTCAGCCTTGGCGATGTACATCATTTTTGTATGATACTGCTCGAATGTGGTGTTGTACCATCGGATCTGGATGCTGCCGTTCGATTGTTCATGGAGTTCATCAGCCACAGGGCGGTTCGGGATACCAACCTTCTCCTGTCCGAAGGCATTTTCATTTGGGTCCAGCAGCAGCTGCACCTTGACGCCGCGACGATCAGCTTCCAGCAGTGATTTCAAGACCGCCCTATCCGCCAGATAAAACATGCCCATGTGAATGGTATCTCCTTTATTCGTTTCCTGAATCATTCGTAATACTTCCTGATAGACCTTCCCCTCGGTCAGATACTTCATCTGGTACAAGCCCTGATCGGGGGAGGTCATCTGCTGTAGCTGTGATTGAACGTCTGGAAAAGGAGACTCACCGGATAGGCGCAGCACAGCTTGCTCACTCTCTATGATCTCTGCGATGATGGGGCCGCTTACCTCCAGTGCCATATTCGAATGATAGGCGCTTGCGTCATGGACGTTGCCTGAGGAAATTAAGGCGCTCTTCTCGCTGGCAACCACCTTGCGATGGTTAGCCTTCACATTTAGTAGCTTAAGGTAAGATCTGGCCGTCATATTAGGCCCCTCATCTGCCATTAGGTTGGGCAACCACCCTGTGCCCTGCTGACCGAACCATTGAAAAAAGGTACGCCAGACGGCGGAATAGAGCGGCGTAGAATCTCGCAGGGGATCGACATTCGTCTGTACGACACGAATCCCTGCCTGCTGCATACGGGTCAGCAGTGGATTAGGACCCGAATGATAGTTCGTATTAATCTCGTCTGTAATGAACAGAATGTCCATTTGTGGGCGTTCTGTTTTTTTATCGATCAGAGCTTTCGTAAGCTGAGTGCTTACTAACGGGAAGTGTTGATCGCTATGCGTATAGCCGTTGAATAAGAACATATCAATGACGAGAAATTGCTCGGCTTCATCGACGATCTGCAATATCCGGTCTGTTATCTGTGCCTCCTGCGTGAGCTGGCCTTCTGCCGAGGGATAGGTCAGGTCTGTCCAGAAGCGGATGTCGTCCGTATGGTATAGTTCACTCTCGTAAGAGATCCCCGCAGGCAACGGCTTATTCGTCTGGTACAGCATCACAGCCCCTAGCCATAGGCATAGTCCCACCAGAATGCATACTACGGGATGCTTGCGAACGAACTTTCCTGCTTGATTCTTAAAGGAGCCTGCCTTTAGTTGTGAAGATTGCATGTGCGTTCCATCCCCCTTCCTTCATGCTCCTATTTAACGCCATCCGTGTCAGAGTGACGCACAGCAAATGGATCGACATTCGGATTTTGCAGGTGTATAATCGCCGTATATTGTTTGTATAAGGTTCCTTTTCGTGCGAAGGCTGATGTCCTGATACGGAGTAATCTGTTCGGAAGCCCAGCTCATTTTTTACACAAGAGCAAAGAGGACCGTGTAAATTTTCTTCTTGAAATGATTGAAAGTGGTGAACAGGATGTACACGATTCGACAGGTGTCTGCCATGCTGGGTATTCCCTCCGTCACACTTCGCGCTTGGGAGAATAGATACGGAGCGGTGCAGCCGCAGCGAACCGAGACCGGATACCGCACTTATAGCATAGAGGATGTCAACGACCTGCGGTGGCTCAAGGAGCAGGTAGAGACTCATGACGCTCCCATCTCTCAGGCTGTTAAGCAGCTGAAATCGCGCAAGCAGCAGAGCGAGAGCCTTCACCCAGCCATGGAGCACATGGCCCAGGACTCCTATAGTGATCTCGCAGAGCGGATCTACCAGGTACTGCTTCGGTTCGATGCGGCGCAGGGGCACTCTATGATTGATATGGGATTCACGATGCATGGCTATGATGCCATGTTCTACAGAGTGCTATCTACCATTCTCATTCGGGTCGGAGACGATTGGGAGCAGGGCAAGGCGACAGTGGCTCAGGAGCATTTTATTACCCAGCTCATCTCGCAGCGTTTCTATCAATTCTTCTATCTGTTCCCGGTTAACACTCGCTATCCAAAGGCGCTGGCCATCTGTCCAGAGGGCGAGCACCATCAGGTGGGGCTGCTTCAGTTCGCCCTGTTTCTTCGCAAGAAGGGAGTAGACGTACTCTACCTGGGTGCGAATACACCACTCGATGGACTACGGGCGTTGATCTCGGATCAGCACGTCGAACTCATCTGCATGTCTGTAACCGGAGCAGAGCGTGTCGTACAGGCGGATCAGATGGTTCAGCAGCTGCACAAGCAGCATCCCTCTCTTGACTTTATTCTAGGGGGCAAAGGCTATGAACAAGCGACAGCACCCCGCTACCCGCAGTGGATCGTGAAGCAGCATCCTGATGACTGGCAGGAATGGTTTGGCACGAAATTCTCAGATATCTGATATCTGACTTGTGAACATTTGATAAATAGTTAAAATTATTCTCTTTTCATTTCTGTATAAAATTCGTATTATGATTGTATAAGGTTTGTATACTTATTTTATACAGAACGGAGTTGAATCCGTTCGAGCTGTTTAATAATCATTATAAAAAGCTTGTAATGCGAAGGGAGTACGCGATGAGCAAGGATCACTCCACAACACGTGCCTCGGTGATTGGCGCAGGTCCGGGAGGCCTCGCCGCTGCCATGCTGTTGGCCGCCAAAGGATATCATGTTGATGTGTATGAGAAGCAGCCGCGCATCGGTGGTCGTTCCTCCCGGCTGGAGCTGGGGGAATACCGCTTTGACCGCGGAGCCACTTTTTTGATGATGCCATCCTTATTGGAAGAGCTGTTTGAAGCAGCCGGGCGCTCTGTCCATGATTATGTGGATTTGAAGAGACTCGACCCTCTGTATGCTTTGCATTTCGGAAATACCGTATTCACACCGTCATCTGATCTGGAGCAGACTGTCGCACAGATTGAGAAGCTGTTCCCGGGTAACGGGGAAGGCTACAGGCGGTTCATGCATGAGGAGCAGTTGAAGTTCGACCGTGTCTCGCCTTTGCTAAGAAGACCTTTCACGAGCTGGACCGACTATCTGCGATCAGATCTGCTGCGTGCTCTGCCGAGGTTGCATGCGCTCGATACAGTCTACGGACGGCTGTCCAAATACTTCACGGATGAGCGTCTTCGCTGGGCCTTCACCTTTCAGTCGAAATATTTGGGGATGTCACCATGGGAATGTCCGGGTACCTTCACCATCTTGTCCTTCATGGAGCACCGTTATGGTCTCTATCACCCGATTGGGGGGGTGCATGCACTCTTTGATGCTATGGCTAAGGTCATTCAGGAGTATGGAGGGGTTATCCATACCAGTTGCGGGGTCCGTGAGGTCACAGTAGAGCGGGGTAGAGCAACCGGGTTGATCCTGGACAATGGAGAGCGAGTGGAGGCCGATCATGTTGTCGTGAATGCTGATTTTGGTACGGCGGTAACGAAGCTGTTCGCTCCTGGAGTACTGAGGAAGTACACGCCAGCTCATATGGAACGCAAGAAATTCTCACTCTCGACCGTAATGCTGTATCTGGGCATTAAAGGCACGGTGGATCTTCCCCACCATTCGGTTCATTTTGCAGAGGACTACCGCCAGAATGTCGATGACATTACCAAGCATATGCGGCTCTCGGAAGATCCTTCGATCTATGTGCACAATCCATCACTGCTCGACCCGACGCTGGCTCCTGCTGGCAAGTCTTCACTCTATGTATTGATGCCCGTACCGAATCTCGGAGCGGATGTAGACTGGGACCGGGAACGGGACGCTGTATTGGAAAAGCTGCTAGCTCGACTGGAACGCATTCCTGCGCTCGCCGATCTTCGGACTCGGATCGAGGTGGCCCATCATATGACCCCGCTGGAGTGGCAGAACGAGCTGGATGTCTATAAAGGAGCAACCTTCAACCTCGCGCATAATCTGGGACAAATGATGGCACTTCGGCCACACAACCGATTCGAGGAAGTTGAGGGAGTATGGCTGGCTGGAGGGGGTACGCATCCGGGAAGCGGCCTGCCGACCATCTTCGAGTCTGCCCGTATTAGCGTGGATCTGATCGATCGCGAGGATCAGCGTCATAGACATCGCACTACCGTCATGCACAGTGCAGCAGATACGAGGCATAGCCTATGAGCAAACGTATAGCGGTTGTTGGATCAGGCATTGGCGGATTGACCAGTGCATTGTTGCTAAGTCATAGAGGCTACGAGGTTACCGTGTATGAGCGGTCTGATCGTCTTGGGGGCCGAATTGCCTATGAATCGGATGGTCACTACCAGATTGATCAAGGGCCTACGATTGTGTTGTTGCCTGAGGTTATTCACGAGATCCTGGAGCAAGCGGGTATGAGTCGCGAAAGACTTCGTTTTATACCTTGTGATCCACTCTATCGCATCCACTATGCCGATGGGCGAATCATGACCAAGTATAGAGACACGGAGCAGCAGGCAGAAGAGCTGGAACGGATATTTCCAGGAGAGGCCGCTGGCTTTCGACGATTCATGGCAGATATGTCAGAGCTATTTCCAGCCGGTCGTGCTTCCATACTCGAACAGGATTTCCCGAGCTATCGCTCATTCTTTACGCGTGAACGACTATCCTTACTGCGCAAGTTGAAGGCCTACAAGAGCATGCGTGGTGTAATCGGTGACTATTTCCGTACCGAACAGCTGAAGGATGCCTATTCTCTCCAAAGTCTATACATTGGAGGGGCGCCTTTCTCGACACCTGGTATTTACTCTCTTCTGCCCTATGCGGAGCATGCGTACGGTGTATGGATGCTAGAGGGTGGATATGCTTCATTGCCAGCTATTCTAGGTGATGAATTGAAGAGGAGAGGCGTCACGTTCCGACTCCATACAGAGGTGCAAAGTCTATCTGTAGTGGATGGCGTATGCCGTGGACTGACCAGTGGGTCAGAGACGGAAGCCTATGATGGTGTGCTGTACAATGGCGACTTTCCGAATATTCACAATCTACTTGATGCCGGGACAATGCCGGCAAAGAGAAGGTTCCGTCCATCTTCTGGCTGTGTCTTGCTGTATGTTGGCGCGAATCGACGCTGGGAGAAGATGCTGACCCATCAATTTTTCCTGCCGCAGAGTCTTCAGGACAATCTGAAGCAGGTGTTCCGCCATTCGCAGCTGCCGGAAGATCCGTCGTTCTATGTGTTTAATCCCGCAGCCCTCGATTCGAATGCGGCTCCTGCCGGGGAGAGTGTACTATATTTCCTGATTCCTGTCCCGAACAGCACAGATATGTTCTGGGAGGAAGGAGCGGAAGCATTGGCTGAACGGGTCATTGCAAGCGCAGAGGAGAGAGGCTTTGACGGTCTGAGACAGTCCGTGAAATGGCTGAAGATTCGTACGCCACTGGAGGCAGAACGCGATGGACTCTATGGTGGAGGCAGCTTCGGTATCGCCCCGGTATTATGGCAGTCTGGTGTCTACAGACCGCAGCCGCGACCATTTCCCATTCGGCGCTTGGCTGCTGCGGGGGCATCTGTCCATCCAGGCGGAGGCGTACCGATCGTCATGCAAGGGGCCAGAATGGCCGTTAATCAACTGATAAAGGAGTTGGAATAATGACACACCCGGAGAAGATGCTGGAATCCGTATTTCATTCATGTGAACAGATGATTCGCAAGGGCTCTTCGTCTTTTTATCACGCATTTAGCGGGCTACCCTCGCCACGTAAAGAAGCCGTGTATGTGATTTATGCCTTTTGCCGGATGATTGATGATAGTGTAGATGAGCCGGAGCGCTCACCATATTCCATTTATGAGCTAAGAGGGCATTTTATGCAGCTGGACCGAGCAGAAGGACACTTTATCTGGCCTGCACTTCGCTGGCTGTTCGTGACCTTCCCGCAGCTGGATCAGCAGCCGTTCCTGTCGCAGATGGATGGTCAATTGCGTGATCTGTCTGTGACGCACTATGATTCGATGGAGCAATTGGAGGATTACTGCTATCTGGTAGCCGGTACAGTCGGAGAGATGCTACTGCCTGTGCTGCGAGAGGATCGTAGTGAAGCTGCTGTTGAAGCGGGAATCCGGCTGGGCAAGGCGATGCAGATCGTCAATATCATGCGTGACGTAGGGGAGGATCGTGACCGCGGACGCCGCT
The DNA here is from genome assembly GCF_038002385.1 of Paenibacillus sp. FSL K6-1230. Taxonomy (NCBI): domain Bacteria; kingdom Bacillati; phylum Bacillota; class Bacilli; order Caryophanales; family Paenibacillaceae; genus Paenibacillus; species Paenibacillus sp. FSL K6-1230. The sequence goes on along the minus strand of NZ_JBBOCK010000001.1, from coordinate 5,778,540 downwards.
ATATTCCGCTGGAGCTTATGCAGAAGCATGGTTACTCGGAGGCGGCATGGCTGCGTGGTGAGATCAACTCTGACTTCAAAGCGATGCTCGGTGAATTGAAGGAGATTGCATTGAACTGGTTCCAGAAGGGACTCGCAGATGTAGAGTCATACCCGCCAGCTAGCGGCATGGCTGTAGAACTGGCTGCCACCTTCTACGCTTCCATTCTCAATGCCATTGAGGATAACGATTATGATGTGTACACGAAGCGGGCCTTCGTCAGTGACGAGGATAAGCATATGATGTTCGGACTCATCCTGGCGCAATATGATGCGCATGTCATGGAGGCCGCTTCAACGGCGGTGTCCTGAGATGATTCATATCGTTTTTTGGGCATGGTATGCCATAGGCACATTGTTGCTGTGGACGATTGGTGTACCGGATGTACTACAATTTTCAAATGGATTGTTTCTCGTATTCTACGGCCTTTATGCGCTATCTCTGGTGTTCACACTGTCCGACCAGTCAGTCAAATGGTGGCGAAGAGGTCATACCTGGCTTGCAGCGGCCGTGATCTGGACTGGAGGAATGTCCGTCGAATGGCTGGGGGTTCATACAGGCTGGCCATTCGGTCAATATGAATATTCACGTATTCTGGGCTGGCATCTGTTCTGCGTTCCTGTGACGCTGGGCTTTGCCTGGATTGGCGTGGTATGTAGTGGGGCGCTTCTGGCGAGCAGACTTCCAGGGGGCCGTTCTAATCTATGGATTAGAGCCTTGCTTACCGCAGTCTGGGCAGTGCTTCTGGATCTGGTGCTTGATCCCGTGGCCCATCTGCGGGGCTTCTGGTCTTGGGAGGAGGTAGGCGGGTTCTATGGGGTACCCCTCAGTAATTTTGCAGCCTGGTTCATTGTAGGTGGGCTGCTCTCACTGATACTGCCAGCCTTGCAGCTAGATGCTCGTCGAGACCTACGCGCCGTGAGACTGTATCAGCTGATATTGCTGATGTTCGGCGTCCTTGGGCTTCAGGCAGGCTTGTGGTGGTGCGGGTTGGTGATGGTGCTCGGTATGTTGCTCGCGGAAGGGAGTAGAAAGATATGATCGCCGCCGCTAAATCACGAGTGTTCCACAAGATCTTCCGCCGATATAACGAGTGGTATTTACTACGACGCGCCTTCCGCTCGGTAGCGGCCGCAGGATCGCCCGATCCAGATATTGCTGGTAGCAGACCTGTACTCTATATAATGAACCATAGTTCCTGGTGGGATGGCCTATGGTTCTATCATGCTATCCAGTGTTTGTCCCATGCAGATTGGGCGCAATATTATGTCATGATGGAGGAACGACAGTTATCCTCCTTTCGTTTTTTTCGGCGGCTCGGTGCGTATTCAATTGATCGTGAAGGGGTGTCCGATATTCGATCAAGCTTCAAATATACGGCTGGGCTGTTGAACAAAGGCCACCGTGTACTGATCTATCCACAAGGTACAATCACGCATGCGGATGCCGGACCGCTGGAGTTCAAGCGGGGGGTTGCTGTAATTCTGCAGCAGGCTCCGCGTACACTTGTGGTGCCCGTCACCGCCTATCATGGGCTGCTTCAGCATGATCGTCCAGAGGTCACTCTTCGCTTCGGTGAAGGGCTGTACCCTCCGAACGATACATGGAGGAGCATGACGAGCCGGGAAAGTGTTGACCTGCTGCAATCTGTGTTACAGAGGCAGTTGGATCGGCATCGACATGAATTCGTTCAGTCGCTGGGTGCTGTGACAGAGTCGGACCCGAATTACATTCAATTGCTTCCAATGGGTCAATCCATCAGTGAGGTATACAGCAAATGCAGAGCTAAGGTGATACCATGGAACCGCTAGTAGAGGGGTGCATGGTCATCCTGCTGGTCATAGGCTGTGCTCTGCTCCTGCAATGGGGATTTTCCCTCTGGAATGCATCTGTCCTACCTGTACTGGGGCAGTCGGATGGCTTGAATGCAGACAGCCTTAGATTCGAGGCTAGAGAGCCCTCTGGGAAGCCTGTATTATCCATTCTGATTCCCGCCCGAAATGAAGAGACCCATATTCAGGCTTGTCTGGAGCATGTACTGTCATGCGATCGTCAAGGAATCACACTGGAGCTACTTATCTTGAATGACAGGTCGGAGGATGCTACTGCTGCGCTTGTAAAGGAATGCATTGCCCGCCAGGCTACAGCAAGTGTGGACGATTCATCGCTAAGCATTCGCATGCTTCAGGGAGCAGAGCCTCCTAAGGGCTGGCTTGGCAAATCTTATGCCTGTCATCAACTAGCGACTGCGGCACAGGGCACTTGGCTGTTATTTATGGATGCGGACGTGCGTCTTGCGCCGGATGCTCTGCAAGCTGCTCTGCGGACAGCAATGGATCAAGGCAAGGGTTTGATCACAGGCTTTCCGCGTCAAGTGACGATGACCTGGCTGGAGAGACTGATTGTGCCAATGATGATGTTCACGATTATTTGCCACCTTCCCATAGTCCTGATCAAGCATTCGCGCTCACCATTGTTCGTTGCAGCTATGGGAGCTTTCCTGCTAATTCACAGGGACAGCTATTCGGCAGCAGGTGGACACGAGGCTATCCGGGCTGCGATGGTGGACGATATGAGTCTCGCCCGTGCAGTCAAGCGAGCCGGGCATCCGGTTACGCTTGCTTCAGTGTTCACTCATGTTCATATGCGGATGTACTGTAATGCTGCAGAGGTATGGAATGGCTTCACCAAAAATGTATATGACGGAATTGGCAGGCAGCCCTGGCTGCTGGTCCTGTTAATTCTAAGCTACAGCGCAATGTATCTAATCCCTGTGCTAATACTGGGAGGGGCTGTGGTCTTAGGGGAATCGACTCTGGCTGGCGTGTCCCTTGCTGCTGTTCTTCTGGGAATGGCGATCAAACGAACAGCTGACAGAGCTGCAGGAGGCCAGCCTTTATGGCATGCGGCGTTCTTGCCGCTATCCATTGTCGGGTTGTTGCTGATCGCCATACGATCCTGGTATGGAGCTGCTTCGGGCAAGGGCTATTACTGGAAAGGTAGATGGTATTCATGAGAGACGGAGTTATGTCTGGAAAGTCTGCGGGAGCTATCGTCATCGGTGGTGGCATCGGTGGATTGTCGTGTGCCATCAGACTTGCAGCTGGAGGTGTCCCTGTGAAGCTGCTGGAGAAGCAGCCACGAGTGGGCGGCAAGCTGCAGCGTGTGGAGCTGGAGGGGTATCATTTTGATCGCGGTCCGAGCACGATAACGATGCCTGATGCCTTCCGTGCAGTATTTGCTTCGGCAGGTGCAAGGCTGGAGGATTACTGTGAGCTGTATGAACTGGAGCCGCGCACGCGAAATATATTCGCGGATGGGACGATTGTGGACCTCAGCAAGGACCGGGTGTGGATGAAGGAGCAGATTGCGTCTTACAGTACTGCCGATGCACGGCGCTATGATGCCTTCATGCAAGAGGCGGCAGCGCTGTATCGGGAGGCGGACGCACGTTTCTTACATAAGCTGCTGTTAGGGCCACGTGACAAGCTGAATATGGGGATGCTTCGCGGCTTGCTTCGGGTACGTCCGTGGCTGACCCTGCACAAGCTGCTGCGCCGATATTTTAGCCATCCTCATACGCTTGCGATGTTCGGAAGATATGCCACCTATGTGGGCTCATCCCCCTATCAGTCGCCGTCGATCTTCGCCATGATGGCCCATCTGGAGGGAGACCTTGGCGTGTATGGTGTACGGGGTGGGACCTCCGCACTGGTCGACGGGCTGGAGCAGCTGGCTATGGAGTGTGGGGTAGAGATTATGACCGGAACCGAGGTGAAGCGAATTGTGGTCAGAAATGGCAAAATACAGGGCGTCGAGACGACAGCCGGCTTCTGCCCTTCCTCGCTGGTCATTGCGAACGGAGATGTACTATCTGTAAATTCAAGGCTGTTGGCCCCGTCAGAGCGACCATCAATGAGCAATGCCAGCATTGCCGGATATGAGCCCTCGTTGTCTGGCTTCGTGACGTTAGCGGGGATTCACAGGCAATATGAGCTGCTGCGCCATCATACGGTCTTCTTCCCGGAGAACTATGAGCAGGAATTTGAGTCCATATTTGTCCAGAAGCAGCCGCCAGTGGACCCTACCATATATATCTGCTATTCGGGCTACTCCGAGGCCGGACTTGCACCTCCAGACGGGAGTAACTTATTCCTACTGACCAATGCCCCGTATGTATCAGCACATTGGAACTGGGAGCAGGAGGCAGAGGCCTATCGAGCTCGACTGCTACGCAGACTGGCGGCATGTGGAATCGACGGCTTAGAGCATGCTGATGTGCTGCTGAGCTATACCCCGGAGCAGCTCGCGGCTGATACTTATGCACATCGGGGAGCGATCTATGGCATTTCCTCCAATTCAGTCCGACAGACCTTCGCAAGACCCGGGAACAGAAGTCGTGATGTAGAGGGGCTGTGGTATGTCGGGGGGACGACACATCCCGGAGGCGGGACACCCATTGTTGCCTTATCTGGCCAGTTGGTGGCTGAGCGTATTTTGCAGGAGAGAACTTAAATGTGTGTACATTCCACTGTTGATCCACCGACTGGAATGTTCCGTGTCTTCTAGGACACCATGAGCAAGCCTCGGCAATACTCTAATGGGAGTATGAAAGAAACTCCGAAAACCCATTACATAGAAGGATTTTCGGAGTTCTTTTTTTAAGGGTCAGCCCTGCACAGAGCTATCCTTCATTTTATAGATATTTTGAAGCGTACGGACAAGGTTAGTCTTCTCGTCATCGTCGTCTGTATGGATATATCCTTCCACCAGCCTGTATCCAAATACGAGCAGGATCATCTCATAGACGCAATGATCGGCGATAGAGGCTCCATCCGCATACTCCGAGAAGCCTTTATAATACGCAGGGACACATCGCTGATAGTATTCTACCATGTGGTCGATATCTGCTTCATCGGCAATCAGGCTTGCGAGATCTTCGCCAAGGTAGCCCCATCCGGATGTATCCCAGTCAATGACCGCGATGTTCCCATCAGTATAGAACAGATTGGTCACCCAGAAATCCCGGTGGCAGAGCACGAGGGGTAATTGTTCGATGCGAGCGAATATTTCGTCTGCGTGCTCATCAATGTCGATGAGCATTTGCCGGACGTGCTGAGGGAGTTCGCAGCTCTCTGAGCGTATATAATTGTAGACAACTGGCCATGACCGGTAATGCAGATACGTATTCTTCATAAGATCAGCATTGCTCAGATTGGTCAGGCTCTGCAACACAGGAGGTTGCTCGGCATACAGCTTGCCTTGATAGCGACCTAGCTCCCGCGCGAGCTGTTCATACATGTCACCGGTTAAGTTCGAGCCTGTTACGCCATCGATATATTCCAGCCACAGCTGGCATTCATCTTCTTCAGCATTCATCTTGGCGTGATAGCAGGTCGGCCAGCGAAAAGCAGCCGAGAACAACGATCCCAGATCGGATATATAGAGATCATATTCACGGCGCCATGAACCCGGATCGCCGTAGCGTGCCCATTTCTTCTGAGTTTTCAGTACGATCTGGTACGTCAATTTTTCGCCATCCGCAGCTTCGGCGCTACCTGTTACCAGGTGCACATCTCCCACAGTTCCGCCCTGCAAAGGGACGGTTTGGTAATCTGCTGATGAGATATCCTTCTTGAACCGTTGGCCTAAGACATAGATTAGCGTCTCGAATTTAATATTCATTTCTTCCGCCCTCCGCTCTTCTTCGTTTGCTTGTTCAGCATAGCGATTGTCTTGTCTCGAGCTCTCTTGTCGATGAGGTAGCTTGTTTTGTCATTGACATACTTGCTCTCATGTCGCTGAGCAACATATTGCTCCCACCGTCCATGAGGCAACGAACCGTCAGCAAGCGCGGCGAGCACGGCACAGCCTGGCTCGGCCTGATGGCGGCAATCCGAGAATCGGCATTGAGAGAACCATTTTTCAACATCGGTAAAGCTTGCTCGTATACCTTCGTCAGCGGCAAACAGCCCAAGCTCACGCATACCTGGCGTATCGATGACCATTGCACCAGAGGGGAGTAAAAACAGCTGACGGTGTGTTGTCGTATGACGCCCCCGGCTATCGCCCTCCCGGATCGCCTGAACCTTCATTACGTCCTGTTCTATTAATGCATTGAGCAGAGAGGATTTGCCTACGCCGGACATGCCGAGAAAGACGACTGTGTTACCAGGCATCAAGTAGGGACTCAACTCGTTCAGCCCCATGCCTGTGTGACTGCAGATCGCGTGAACTGGTACATCAGGGATACTTTGTGCGATTTCTGCTAGTGGGACATTTATTTCCTCCACGAGATCAGCCTTGGTCAGAATGATGACGGGTTGGCCGCCACTCTGTCTGGCTTGTGTCAGGTACCTCATGATGCGGGCAACGTTGAAGTCCCCATTCAGAGAAGAAAGAATAAACACATAGTCAAAGTTGGTTGCAACGACTTGCTCCAACACGGTTCTGGCAAAGCTTGCGGCATGCCCTGAGTAATCCGCGCGTGAGAACTTGGAGCGGCGGGGTAGTACCGTAACGATGAGAGAATCTCCACTCTCGTTGTGGTGCAGTAGGACAAAATCACCGACGCACGGAAAGTCAATGCGCGTCGCCGAGCTATGGTAGAACGTTCCTTTGAGCACCGCTTTTACTTCGCCCATTCCAGTCATGACCGTGAAGCGCTCGCGTCGAAGCTCTGTCACCCTACCGGGCAATAATCCGTCGGGAATTGCTTCTATTTCTGTGTAGCCATAAGTTTTGAAATCAATCATGGTTGTTTATTAGCTCCTTTAATGTTGTTTTTGGACGCAAAAATGCCACGGACAAGCAGCCTCTAAAGAAGCTGCTGTCGCGCGGCATCAGGACGCAAAAAAGATACGACCTTCATCGTATCCTGCAAACAGCAATATTCACGAAAGGTTACTTTGGATGGCATACCAAATAATACGGGGAATTCCCGCCTTTTGTGTACGCCAACTATTCAGTTTTAAGACCGAACCACCATATAAGTAGCTGCCATTAAAAACATCTCCCTTCGTGTCAGGAACTTGCTTATTGCTAAGCTGTCTATAAAATAACCTTTTTTGGTAAATAAATCAATACAATAAATCAATACAGAATAATGAAAACTGTGAACAATCCCACAAGTATATTCAAATAATCGAATATGAGTGGATTCGGATATGCCCTGATATCGGATATAATGATAGATGATGAACATGAGAATGCCATGAACCCACTCGAACGCAGGGTGGTTCATTGAGATATCAGACGATGAGAGGTGCAGAGAGGGAGTGAGCGCATGAGCCGACCGGATCACGACGAGCAGAGGGAAGACCAGATAGAGGAGCAACCGGAAGGACAGTTGGAAGAACTGCTGGAATCGCAGGAGGAAACGGTACGAACGGGTGAGCGAAAAATGGAGCATGTGCGGCTATGCCTCCGCGAAAATGTAGCTGGTGAAGGAATTAGCAGCGGGCTGGAGCAGTTAGTATTCAAGCATAACCCGCTGCCTGAGGTGGATTTTGATGACATTCAGCTGGCAAGCTATTTTCTGGGACACCAGTTGCAGGCGCCGCTCCTTATTAGCTCTATGACAGGGGGGAGTGCTGGCACAGCACAGATCAATCAGCGGCTTGCTGCAGCAGCAGAGGCCAGAGGCTGGGCACTGGGACTTGGCTCTATCCGCGCTGCTGTGGAGAAAGAGGAGCTGGCTTATACCTTTCAGGTACGAAAGCAGGCCCCGAGCATTCCGATCATCGCCAACCTGGGCGCCGTGCAGCTGAATTACGGCTTTGGTGTAGAGCAGTGCCAGCGTGCTGTGGATATGGCGGAGGCTGATATGCTGGTCTTGCATTTGAACAGCCTGCAGGAGGTATTTCAGCCAGAGGGCAACACGAACTTCAGCGGACTGCTCTCCCGGATTGAGGAGGTATGCAGTAGGCTAACGGTCCCTGTCGGAGTTAAGGAAGTAGGCTGGGGCATTGATGGCGTCGCAGCTGCCAGACTTTTCTCGGTAGGCGTATCATTCATCGATGTAGCTGGTGCAGGCGGGACGAGCTGGAGTCAGGTGGAGAAGTTCCGTAATACAGATCCGATCAAACGGGCTGCCGCCGAGGCATTCGCTGATTGGGGTAACCCTACGGCGAGTTGTATCAGGGAGGTTCAGGAGCTCGAACAGGGGGCAGTGATCGGTAGTGGTGGACTGGGAAATGGAGTCGATGCAGCTAAGGCGATCGCGCTCGGTGCGGATCTGGCCGGATTTGGGCGCTCCCTCCTAGGGGCGGCAGTAGAATCCGAAGAGCTGGTGATCGAGCGATTGGCTCAAGTGGAGTTGGAGCTGCGTACAGTGATGTTCGGCATTGGTGTGCGTGATATCGAGCAATTGAGAGGGACCTCTCGTCTTAGACAACGCGCAGGCCGAGGGGGTCTGTAGTACGAGTTATAACAAGGGCAACAACGGATCAACCATGGACCAATAACGGAGTAATAGCGCTATAATAGACCTGTAAATACGCTTGTAATACACCTGTAGCAGCATAGCAGGCCAGGACTTTAAATATTCGACCATTTTGCCGTCATTTCAGGCTATCGAAGCAGTACGGGCTGTGGCGATAGCCTGAGGTGTAATGATCCTTTGAGATACATGAATTATGCTGTGAACGTTCGATGGCTCACAGGCTGGCCCCGATAATGTATGGCTTCCTCGTAGTCCGTGATCAGCCCGTCAAAAATATGCCTCCACGACCGCATCTGTGCAAGCCTTCTTCCTTCGAGACCCATCATCCTCAATTGGTCCATATGATCTCCCCATAGACATAATTCCCGAATAAGTGCTTCGGCATTGTTAGGTTCGAGTAGAATCCCGCTGCGATGCTGCGAGACCAGATCCTTTACCCCACCTGCGTTCGCAGCTATGACAGGCAGACCTGAAGCCATCGCCTCCAGCACTACGTTCCCGAACGTCTCGGTACAGGAAGGGAATACGAATATATCTGACGAAGCATATACGGCAGCAAGCTCCTCTCCATGAAGGTACCCAGTGAATGTTGTGTTCGCAGGAGCGTGTAGACGCAGCTTGGGCAGTAGTGGCCCGTCTCCGACGATGAGCCAGTGCACGCGGGCTTGCATGCTCTCGGGCAGATGCTTCATCGTGAGCATCAAGGTGTCGATATTCTTCTCGTGGGCAATTCGCCCGACGTAGAGGAGAATCAGAGGAGCTGTAATGCCGTAACGCTGCCGAATATGCTGATGGCGTCGATCGGGATGATATAGCTCGCAGTCAATGCCACGCGACCATAGCTTCAGACGTTGGATACCTTGTAGCTGCAGGGAATTCATAGTTTCGAGAGAGGGTGTAAATGTAGCATCACAGGCTCTGTGGAACCATTTGATATACTTCCAATAAAGAGGAATCATGCTTTTCAATTTGTAATATTCGAGATAGCGGTCAAAATGAGTATGATAGGAGATGACGTGCGGAAGCTGATGCTTCAGTGCGTATTTCAGGCCGAGGAGACCCATGTTGAACGGAGTGGCCAAGTGCAGCAGGTCGGGACGAAAGCCTCGCAGCTCTTCATGAATGGCTAGTCTATTCGGCAAGGCTATACGACACTCGGGATAAAGGAAGAAAGGGACATTGGCGACAGTGCGCACAGCAGCAGCATGGGTACCCTCAATGATGGATTGCGGAGTGAACAGCAAATGTTCGATTCCTCTGAGATTCAGATGCTGACTGAGGCGTTGCAGTGTCCGAGCGACCCCATTGGTATCCGGAGCGTAGGTGTCAGTGAACAAGGCCAGGCGCATGGTATCCCTCCTATGACAATGACTCTTGATGACACCATCATAACAACGGATCATCATGCCGAGGTTAAGCCCAGGTTAACTTGCTGAGCCTTCCTGTAAATTACTTGGGAGCAGTCATAATGCAATATATGAACGCATAAGGAGGATGGAATAGGGAGATGGACAAAGACTTGAGCAAGGCTACGAATCAGAATACAAATGAGGATACGAATGAAGCTGCAATTGAGGTTTCGAGTGAAGTGTCGGGCAAGAAAGCGAATATGGCAGATACGGGCACAGCCACGGAGAAGGCCCGCGGGCTACAGGACAATATCCAACTCCGTCGCATGAATGGTGAGGAATATGAGCGCTTTATCAAGCGGTTGATTCAGGATTATGCCGCTGACAAAGTGCAAGCAGGGACGTGGACGGAGGAAGAAGCACCACGCCTTGCGGAGGAAAGTCTTCATACATATTTGCCACAGGGACTCGATACTCCGGATGCTTATCTATATGTGATAACACTTCGCGAGCAGCAGGGGGATGAGCAGGGGATCGGGATCATTTGGTTCAACATTACCGATACTCCCGTGGGCCCAGAAGCGTTCATCCTGGAGTTCTGGATCGAGGATGCTTATCAAGGACAAGGCTACGCCAAGCAAACGCTACGGGCTCTCGATGAGGAAGCACGCAATCGCGGGATACGAAAAATCGGACTGCATGTATTCGGACATAATACCCGTGCCTTCGAGCTGTACAAAAAAAGGGGCTACGTCGTGACGGACATTCAAATGTCCAAGGAGCTGTAAGCCCGGTGTTGCTGGAGTATATGTTCTCATATATAATGATTTAGACTGTTATCTGCTAATTGGTGCTTGGTTGGGTGTGAGGAAGCATGCGCTGTGCATGCGGCACCCCTGAAATTTATCCGAAAATAGGAGTTGTCATATACATGGCTTTGAAAGCTGGAATCGTAGGCCTGCCTAACGTCGGCAAATCTACATTGTTTAATGCAATTACACAAGCTGGCGCAGAATCGGCTAACTATCCGTTCTGTACGATCGATCCGAACGTAGGCATTGTAGAGGTGCCGGATGAGCGTCTGGACAAGCTAACTGAACTGGTTGAACCGAAGAAGACCGTTCCAACGGCCTTTGAATTCGTAGACATTGCTGGTCTGGTACGCGGTGCGAGCAAGGGTGAGGGTCTGGGTAACAAGTTCCTGGCTCACATCCGTGAGGTGGACGCCATTGTTCATGTGGTGCGCTGCTTTGAGGACGAGAACATTACTCACGTGGATGGAAAGATTGATCCAGTCAGCGACATTCAGACCATTAATCTGGAGCTGATTCTGGCCGATATCGAGAGCATCGAGAAGCGTATTGAACGCTCCAAGAAGAATATGAAGGGCGGCAACAAGCAGTACGTGCAAGAGGTTGAGGTATTGGAAAAGGTGAAGGCTGTTCTGTACGAGGACAAGCCTGCCCGTAGCGTGGATCTGACGGACGAAGAGCGTCTCATTGTCCGTGATCTGCACCTGCTCACGCTCAAGCCTGTACTGTATGCGGCTAATGTGTCGGAGGATGAGATCGCTGATGTTGCCAACAATCCGTATGTGAACCGTGTGAAGGAGTTCGCTGCAGCTGAGAATGCTGAAGTGGTGCCAATCAGTGCCAAGGTTGAGGAAGAAATCTCTGAGCTGGAAGGCGAAGACAAGCAGATGTTCCTGGAGGAGCTGGGTATTCAGGATTCTGGTCTGAATCTGCTGATCAAGGCTGCGTACAAGCTTCTCGGATTGTATACGTATTTCACAGCTGGGGTGCAAGAGGTTCGCGCCTGGACGATTCGCAAGGGAACCAAGGCTCCAGGAGCAGCGGGAGTGATCCACACGGATTTCGAACGTGGCTTCATTCGTGCTGAGGTGGTATCCTACGACGATCTGGTTGCGGCTGGTTCTATGAACGGTGCCAAGGAACGCGGACAGCTTCGCCTGGAAGGTAAAGAATATGTCGTGCAGGATGGCGACGTTATGCATTTCCGTTTCAACGTGTAATAAGAGGTGTGCTAGCACAGTCCTGTATTAGCAAGGAACACACCAATACACTAATATCAAGCAATGCATTATCGAATAACCTAGTAGCATAGTAATGATATTCAGGGCAAGCCTTTAATTGTGTAATTAGCCTGCTGATCTTCTTAGGAAGACGGCAGGCTTTGTTCGTTGCTGATTGTTTTTAGCTGACGGATATATTAATATGCAAGCAAGCGTTGTTCTTCTTACGAGTAGTCCTCGACAGCGCCTACCGTGTGTGGTATTCGGCTACAGTATTTAAAGTGCTGACCTGTATTAACATACAGCATGTTGACAAGATATTATTGGGTATCCAGTGGGTATAGTTACTGTTCAGGCCTTCGATAATATGCTATAATTAAGAGTCGTATACCTTATTGATTTCTACTTTTCAGTAAAGGATTTGATGACGTTGTAGCGAGCTTGGGCGTCGAGATGTAAGTTAAAGAGTATGTCGAGGCATAGGTTGAAGAATATATTGTATGAACTAAAGTGAGAGCTTCTGTCCAGGTAACTCATGTTCTGAGTAAGCAGTCAGGATGTATGTGGCTTAAGTTCCGGCTTGAATTGAAGTTATAGATGAAATATGAGCACATAGCAGATGTAACGAATTGAATTGAAATTGATACGTGAGGTGACCCATCATGTTGGATAAATTACAGGCTTTGGCCGACCGTTATGAGAAGCTCAGCGAGCTGCTCTGTGACCCGGATGTAGTAAATGATAGCAAGAAGCTGCGCGAATATTCGAAGGAGCAATCCGATCTGCAGCCAGCCTACGAGGCATATACTGAATATAAGAACGTTAGCGAAGAACTGGATGCAGCGAAGCAGCTCCAGGGCGAGAAGCTTGATGACGAGATGCGCGAGATGGTCAAAATGGAGATCGAGGAGCTCAGCTCACGGCAGAAGGAGCTGGATGAGCATATTCGCGTTCTGATGCTGCCGAAGGATCCTAACGATGATAAGAATGTGATCGTGGAAATTCGTGGCGCGGCTGGAGGAGACGAAGCTGCTCTGTTCGCAGCGGATCTGTACCGGATGTACACTCGTTATGCAGATACGCAAGGCTGGCGTGTGGAACTGATGGACGCTAATATGAATGATCTGGGTGGCTTCAAAGAGGTCATCTTCATGATTACGGGCAGAGGCGCATATAGCAAGCTGAAATTCGAGAGCGGTGCCCACCGCGTTCAAAGAATTCCAACGACAGAGTCTGGTGGACGGATTCATACCTCCACATCCACTGTATCCGTTATGCCTGAGGCAGAGGAAGTGGATATCGAGATTCTGGATAAGGATATTCGTGTAGATACCTTCTGCTCCAGTGGTGCTGGTGGACAGTCTGTTAATACGACGAAGTCTGCTGTGCGGGTAACGCATATGCCAACTGGCATTGTAGCTACGTGTCAGGATGGGAAATCGCAGAACTCCAACAAGGAGAAGGCGCTTCAGGTCTTGCGTGCACGTATCTCCGATATGATGCGTCAGGAAGAGGAAGCCAAGTATGCTGGCGAGCGCAAGAGCAAGGTGGGTACCGGAGATCGCAGTGAGCGTATTCGTACCTATAATTTCCCACAGAGTCGTGTCACGGATCATCGCATCGGTCTGACCATGCACAAGCTGGATCAGGTCATGAATGGCGAGATTAATGAGATTGTATCTGCGCTTACGATTGCCGAGCAGGCTGAGCTCATGGAACAAGAGGTATAAGCTTTGACACGTGAATCTTATCGGATGTCGCCAGGACGGAGCATCAGAGAAGCCTTGACTGAGGCTTCTTCTTTTTTAGCAGAAGCAGGTGTATTAGAGCCACAGCATAATGCACGTCTCCTGCTGGAGCATGTATTGGATATGCAAGGTGCTGCTTTCTACGCAGAGCTGGGGCAGCCCTTTCCTGCTGGCAAGCAGCAGGATTGGGAAGCTGTAGTGAATCGAAAGGCAGCCGGTGAGCCAGCTCAGTACATTATAGGTGAGCAGGAGTTCTATGGACGTCCCTTCAAGGTATTGCCAAGTGTGCTCATTCCTCGTCCAGAGACGGAGCTACTGGTGGAAGCGATCCTTCAGTATGGTGATCAGCTCTGGCCGGGTGGCAACCCACGGGTGTTGGATATCGGGACGGGTAGCGGAGCGATAGCTATTACAATAGCAGCGGAGCGGAAAGGGTGGCAGGTGCTAGCGGGAGATCTGTCCCCTGATGCGCTTGCTGTAGCCCGGCTGAATGCTGCGGCTGTCGGTGTAGAGCTGGCAATGAGACAGGGTGACCTGCTGGCTCCATTTGCTGGAGAGGTTGTTGATATCCTGGTGTCGAACCCACCTTATATTCCGGCTGCGGAGATTGAAGGCTTGCAGCCTGAGGTCAGTCTTCATGAGCCGCGGCTTGCGCTGGACGGCGGACCAGACGGACTGGCTCCTTACCGGATCATGATGCAGCAGCTGTCTCTGCTGCAAGCACCTCCTCGGCTGATTGGCTTTGAGCTGGGTATGGGGCAGGCATCACTTGTCGCGGAATTGCTGAGGCAGGCAGGCCACTGGAGCCGCATTGTGGTTGTCCCAGATCTGGCTGGCATTGAGCGTCATGTACTGGGTCTGGCCGATTAGCCCCTAAGGCAGGCATTAGAGCCACATGTAGGTAAGCTGCATATGATCTCGGTGGAGTCCAGTATCGAAGGCCATCATGGTGTATTTTCTTTTTGAGCGCTGATCCTTTACAATGATAAAGGTGGATTATCCAGAGAGTGGCCTTTTACACATTTTGTGCGAATGGCCAATCCTCAATAAGCTTCAGGGGGACAGCATGTTTCAGAAATTTAAGAGAGTTGACACGCCGATCATAGTAATCCTGGTGCTGCTGATGGTCATTAGTGTAATCATACAGTATAGTGCAGGCCAATATTGGAATGGCCATGGCAATGACTATAAGAAGACATTGATCTATTATGCACTGGGGTTCATAGCGATTCTGGGCCTCACTATAGTGGATTTTCGTGTATTTATTCAAAATGCACTCTACATCTATGGTGGGGGCATTCTGCTGCTGCTGCTGGTCTTCTTTTTCGGGCAAAATTTGAATAACGCACAGGGCTGGCTCAAAATTGGCGAACTTAGCCTTCAACCAGCGGAGTTCTTCAAGCTAGCGCTCATCATCTTTTTGTCGTATGTATTGATGCGAAAAAGGAATAGCGAGCTGCGTTTTATTCGGGACGTACTCCCGATCGGGTTTATTACCTTTATTCCTTTCGCAATTGTTATGGCGCAGAATGACCTCGGAAATGCACTTGCGTATCTCGTTATTCTGATCGGCATGCTATGGATCGGTAATATCAAATCTACCCACGCTATGATTGCCCTGGTGATTTTCACCGTGGTCGTGGGTGGAGGCATTAAGGCATACATGACCTTTCATGAACAGATTTATAATTTCATGGTGAGTATTGACCGGACACACTGGACTGACCGTTTGGACCCTTGGCTCATGCCTGATGAAGCGTCAGCTGCGGCGAAATGGCATACGGATAATGCGAAGCGTGCTATTGCGTCCGGAGGCATGCTTGGTGAGGGCTTCCTTAATGGCTCGTCTGTACAGTCCGGGCGGGTACCTTATACGTATTCGGATTCGATTTTTGTAGTGGTAGCTGAAGAATTTGGATTTATAGGCTCATCGGTCTTATTACTACTCTATTTTATACTCATCCATCGTCTCATTCTAATTGCTCTGGAGTGTCGTGATCGCACCGGACCATTCTTGATTGTCGGAATTGTCGCGATGATGCTGTACCAGATTTTCGAGAACATCGGTGCATTTATTGGTATTATGCCGCTGACAGGGATTACCCTTCCGTTTGTCAGTTATGGGGGTACCTCGCTGCTTATTAACATGGCTAGTATGGGGCTCATCATGAGCATCAAGGTACATGGACAGGAGGTAGACGATGACCTTCCTGATCCAGTAGCACGTCCGAGAGTGCAGGTGCTTCAGGATGGGGGGATAGCTGAAGAGCAGCCGACAGGCATCTCCCGTTGGGCTCGCAGTCTGCGAGAATCCAAGCCAGCCAAGCTGATTCAATCAAGCAAATCCCCGAAGGATGCTAAGAATAGTGTGAGCCAAAAGGATTCGGAGTAGACAGCTCCACACAGAAGAATAGACACACTTCAGAACGGACTGTGGATCTCCAATAGATCGGCAGCCAGGACGAGGTGTGTTTTTTTTGTACGGAAGTCGTATCGTAGAATGATCGTAGAATTTAATAGATTGCTAGGTTTAATCTCTCTCTCACCGGACATACTGATAGACATGATAGAGTTCGGGGAGGGCATTGAGATGAGTAGAAGCGGATGGAGACAATTAGCCATGCTAGTCATGTGCTTGATGATATGGATTATGTCGTGGGAAGGTCAGAAGGTGGATGCTGCTGTACCTGGGTGGATTCAACAATCCGATGCCATTCCACAAGCATCCATCAGACTCAGAATCCTGGCGAATTCCGACCAACCAAGTGACCAGCTGTTGAAGCTGCAGATTCGTGATGCTGTAGTTCAAGAGATGAACACATGGGTCTCGGAGCTGGATCAGCCGCAGAGTCTCCAGGAAGCACGTCGGATGGTGCGTTCCCGTCTTCCTGAGATTGAAGCAACGGTGGGCGAGCAGCTTGCCCTGCGGAATGTGAATTATACATACAATGTTGAGCTCGGCAATGTTCCGTTTCCGAACAAGTGGTATGGTAATAGACTGTATCCGGCAGGCGACTACGAAGCTGTAAGAATCACGTTGGGCTCAGGCCAGGGACAGAATTGGTGGTGTGTGCTGTTCCCGCCACTCTGCTTCGTCGGGGCAGCAACGGGCGAAGGGAATACCGCAGCGGCGGCAGCAGCAGTGGGTGATGCCCCGTCATCGGTAACGGCTGGCGAGGAGCCGGAGGTTCGCTTCTTCCTGTGGGATATGCTAGTGAAGGGCTGGAACTGGTTAAGTAGCTTGTTCGCCTGAACGATCTTTCCTGTACATGTATCCCTCAATGCACAGTAAGACCCTGTCTACGGATACAGGGATTGAATATGATATAATAGATCATAACAGGCATGCTAAGTATGGATGCGAGCCATGATTATACAGTATAGGATGAACTCATATGAATGATGAACGTGTGCCTGTGACAGGCTCACTACCAAGTAGAGCTGACCAGCGGGTGGAGACCCGCTACTGGTCGTTGAGCAGTACACCGCGGCTCAGCGGAGATGATCTGCCAGTCGCAGCGGATGAACCTTATGTTCCGGATGCGAAGACAGGTGCTCAGGTAATGGAGACTACAGCGGATATTGCTGCTTTTCAGGAGGCAGCTGCTCTTCTCCGCCATGGAAAGACGGTGGCATTTCCGACCGAGACCGTATACGGTCTGGGAGCGGATGCCCGTAATGATCAAGCTGTATCCTCTATTTTTAAGGCCAAAGGCCGACCCTCGGACAACCCGCTTATTGTGCACATAGCTGACCGTGCTCAGCTCGATGAGCTCGTTGAGCATGTTGATGAGCTGGCGGAGCAGCTGATACGGGAATTTTGGCCTGGACCGTTAACGCTGGTGCTGCCAGTGAGAGCTGGAGTGCTATCGGCCCGGGTCACGGCAGGTCTGAATACGGTAGCGGTTCGTATGCCGGATCATGCAGTGGCCTTGCGCCTGCTGGCTGAGGCTGCATGCCCGGTAGCGGCTCCCAGCGCGAATCTGTCCGGTAGACCTAGCCCGACGACGGCTGCTCACGTGTTAGAGGATCTTGGTGGGCGTATTGATGGTATCCTCGATGCTGGCCCAACGGGGGTAGGTGTGGAGTCAACAGTCGTTGAGACAAGTCCAGATGGGAAGGTCACGATTCTTCGCCCGGGTGGCATTACTGCTGAGCAGTTAATGGCTGTCTCTGGCGTGAAGGCTGTCTTGGTGGACCCTGGGTTGAAGGAAGCGGCTAATGCTACTGATGGGCCTACAGCACCGCGTTCCCCAGGGGTCAAATATACGCATTATGCTCCGCGCGGTACAATGTACATCGTAGAGGGCGGATCAGTGGACGTCGTAGCTGCACGAATCCGCACAGAGCTGGCGAAGGCAACGGAGAGCCACAAGCGTGCAGCTGTGCTTGCTTATGATGAGCATCTCGCAGCTTATCCACATCCATGTGTCTATTCGCTGGGGAGTCTTGCTGCGCCAGAGCAGGCGGCTCAGAGGCTCTACTCCCTCCTTCGTCGCTGTGATGAAGAAGGGGTGGACCTCATTCTGGCGGAAGCATGCCCCCTCAAGGGCATGGGAGCAGCTGTCATGAATCGCATGCTGAAGGCCGCAGGGAACCGAATCATTCACACAGGGAATTAGACGAGCTTGGTATGAAGTCCCCCTTGTCCGCATATCGTGTACAAGATTGATAATGTACATGGGGGAATGTGGATGCAGGAATTTGCAGCTCATACAGGGCAGTTCATGACCATTTTGATGATGGCTTTGGCACTTGGCATGGATGCCATGTCGCTTGGTGTTGGGGTCGGTATGAGAGGAATTCGATTTCTCGATGTGCTTCGGATTAGTACGGTAATTGCATTGTTTCATATCATTATGCCACTACTGGGGATGTTCACCGGTCAATATATGAGCGCGATTCTGGGTCAGGTTACGGTCTATGTGGCTGGTGGGCTGCTTATCCTGCTTGGCGGACATATGATCTATAATGCTATACGTGGGGAAGGTATCCCCATGCTCGATTACCGTTCCACCCTTGGGATGGTGCTATTCGCGTTGGGGGTGAGCATAGACTCCTTTTCGGCAGGTATTTCACTTGGAATGTTCAACAGTGATCTAGCGCTGACGGTCATTACCTTCGGGATATGTGGAGGCGCGATGTCCATGCTCGGTTTGCTTCTGGGACGCAAGGCTAGTGTACAGCTAGGAGCCTATGGAGAAATGGTCGGAGGTACGATACTATTGACCTTTGGCTTTATGTTTATTTTTTAGTTGCTTACGGTATTGGGAGGCTGATCGCTATGAAGCATATTTTGTTTGTCTGCACAGGTAATACTTGCCGCAGCCCTATGGCAGAGGCAATGCTACGTAAAATATCAGCTGAACGAAAGCTAGATCTGGAGGTTCGCTCCGCTGGCGTGGCTGCAATGGATGGAGCTACGATATCCCGTCATGCGAAGGCTGTGCTGGAGGATCATGATATCTATGAGGAATTTCGATCATCCTCGCTGAATCCGGAATTGATGAACTGGGCAGAATTGATCCTGACCTTGACCCAGGGACATAAGCAGCATGTGCTGCAGCGATTCCCACAATCGGCAGGGAAAGTATTTACCTTGAAGGAATACGTCGAGGATGACGAGCGAGTGCTACGTGATCTGCAGGAGATGGACGAGTTAGCTGCCTCCTTGGAGCTTGCAGCCGCTTTAGGGCAGGAGCTGTCGATGGAGCAGCGTGAAAAGATTATCGAGTTGCGACAGCGCATTCCAAGCTTTGATATCTCCGATCCGTTCGGCGGCTCAAGGGATGATTATGAGGTGGCTGCTGCCGAGATTCGGACGGCCCTGCATCGACTGGTGGACAAGCTTACTAGGGGATAGGGAGCACTGGGGATTGTGCATGAAAGAAATGAACATTTTTCCAATGAAAACTGCTACTCCAATATTGATTTCCGCTTGCAGATGAATTATGATGTTCATGTGTTAAGAGAGTCTGGTGTAACTGGCGACAAAAGTGGGCTGAACCACGATGGAGCACCAGATATACGGCCGGTCGCCTGGGCAAAAGAGCAACGCTGCGTAGCAGCAGACTGCTCTTTTTTTCATTTTTTAAGCTTCAACTCCTTCCTTTGTTGCTCAAGTATTTGAATTTTATGAATTGCTAAGTCAATAATCCGCTATAATGAAGACGATAGAATGTCAGGCGGAGAAGCCGGGTTTATTGGGCAGGATAGGGAGGAGCGCGGAATGGGCAATGTGAAGCATATAGAGGAGCTGCAGGCTGCGGTATCTAGCATTGTACGCGAGCTGGCGGAGGCTGCTCATCTGGGGCCAGGTCATCTGCTGGTCGTGGGTGCAAGTACTAGCGAAGTGGTGGGACAGCGAATCGGAACCTCTGGTGCGCTTGAGGTAGCGAAGCAGCTGCTGGCAGGAATTGAAGAAGTTCGCTTGGAGGCTGGCTTCGCTGTTGCTTATCAGTGCTGCGAGCATCTCAACCGGGCCTTGGTGCTGGAGCGTGAGGTCCTGGAGCGAATGGGCTTCAATGAAGTGGGTGCTGTCCCCGTACCAACGGCAGGTGGGTCCATGGCAGCCGCAGCTTATCAATTGATGCAGCAGCCTTGCTTGGCTGAGCGCATTCAGGCGCATGCGGGCCTGGACATTGGCGAGACTCTCATCGGGATGCACTTGCGAAGAGTGGCGGTTCCTTACAGATCATCACTTCGTTATGTGGGACAGGCGCGTGTGACGGCAGCCTTCACTCGTCCTCCTCTTATTGGCGGAGAGCGAGCTGTGTACAAGGTCTTGGGCGAGACGGATACAAGTGGAAACTGTGACTGAATCCTATGCCTTAATGCGGTGCCATGAATGCCGTTATTCCATGTTTTAATGCCATTCTATGATGCAATGTCGTTATTGATGTGGTAACGGGTAAGGATGCTATCTGATGTAATTTATTCTAAAATGATTATAAAATCACAGGGAGGATTATCTATCATGATGGAACATTTGCGTAAGAACGATCCGGCTGTACTGGAAGCTATGGGACTGGAATTGAAGCGTCAGCAGAACAATATTGAGCTGATTGCATCCGAGAATATTGTAAGTGAAGCAGTCATTGAAGCCATGGGCTCAGTGCTGACCAATAAATATGCTGAAGGCTACCCGGGCAAAAGATACTATGGCGGCTGTGAGCATGTAGATATCGTGGAGGACATCGCGCGTGACCGTGCCAAGGAACTGTTCGGCGCCGAGCATGCCAATGTTCAGCCGCATTCCGGTGCACAGGCGAATATGGCCGTGTATCTGGCAGCACTGAAGCCTGGGGACACCGTTCTGGGTATGAATCTGGCTCATGGTGGTCACCTGACGCACGGTAGTCCAGTTAATGCTTCAGGATTGCTGTATAATTTCGCGGCCTATGGAGTTCGTGAGGACAACTTCCTGATTGATTATGATGAAGTACGCAAGGCTGCCTTCAAGCATCGTCCTCGTCTGATCGTTGCAGGAGCGAGTGCTTATCCACGTACGATTGATTTCGAAGCCTTCGCGTCCATTGCTAATGATGTGGGTGCTCTATTCATGGTTGATATGGCTCATATCGCAGGTCTGGTTGCAGCTGGATTGCACCCGAATCCGGTTCCTTATGCCCAATTTGTAACGACAACAACTCACAAGACCCTTCGCGGACCGCGCGGTGGTATGATTCTGACTCGCAAATCCTGGGCGCAAGCCATCGATAAGGCTGTATTCCCTGGTTCCCAAGGCGGGCCATTGATGCACGTGATCGCTTCCAAGGCAGTAGCCTTCGGAGAGGCACTCGATCCATCCTTTAAGGAATATGCGCAGCAGGTTGTGCGCAATGCGCAGGTACTGGCGGAGACTCTTGTCAAAGAAGGGATCAATATCGTATCAGGTGGTACAGACAATCACCTCATGCTGATTGATACCCGCAATCTGAATATTACAGGCAAGGATGCGGAGCACGTGCTGGATTCCATTGGGATTACAGTGAACAAGAACGCGATCCCATTTGACCCGACTAGTCCGTTCATTACGAGTGGTATTCGGATCGGTACACCAGCTGCAACCTCTCGTGGTATGAAGGAAGATGCCATGCTGGAGATCGGCAGCATCATCGCAGGTACGCTCAAGAATGCGAAGGATGAGACCAAGCTGGGCGAGCTGCGCGCGCGTGTTACCCGCTTGACTGATCAGTATCCAATCTATCCAAGTGTGCAGTACTAATATCCAGGAGTGAGATTTTAATCGAATAAGCAGGGATATAAGCGTAAGGATTCGCGGTCATGTACCGCGTAAATTCCTTGCGCTTTTTTGTCGTTGTGCTGTTCTGTCCTGTGAGATAAACGTAATCGTCTCATCTCATTGAGTAAGCTTAAATATGTAATTATTGGGTAATTAACAAAATAGATATGGTGTGCAAGGGTATTCATTTTATAGCAAAGGAGCGGATGATATTGAATCGACAGGGTTCAGCACTTATGAGACAGCTTGTTTTTGTCGGTCCGATGATGATATTTTTCGTGTCCGTTGTAGTGGTTCCCTTCGTATTGGGGCTGTACTACTCCATGACAGACTGGGATGGAGTATCGCAGCACAACCGCTGGCTAGGATGGGATAATTATGTTCACATTCTGACGAAGGACCCTGATTTTCGAAATGCATTCTGGTTCACCGTACGCTTTACCTTATGTGGTGTCGTATTAACCAATGTGCTAGGCTTTCTACTGGCCTTCTTCTTGACCAGGCCCTTGCGAACACGCCTTGCGCTCAGGACAGTTTTCTTTATGCCGAATATGATTGGCGGGTTGCTGCTCGGCTTTATCTGGCAGTTCATATTCGTGAGAGGATTCTCAGCGGTAGGAGAAGCTACAGGCTGGTCCTTTTTCACTCTACCGTGGCTTGGTGATGCATCAACGGCCTTCTGGGGCACGGTCATCGTATTCGTATGGCAATATGCAGGCTATCTGATGGTGATCTACATATCTTCGCTTAGTAATATACCTCAATCCTTGCTGGAATCCGCTCAGATGGATGGTGCAGGCCGTATGCAGGTACTGCGCAAGATTATTATTCCGCTAATTATGCCTGCGGTGACGGTCTGTCTGTTTCTTGCGATCTCCTGGTCGTTCAAGGTGTTTGAATTGAATCTGGCGCTTACTAAGGGTGGACCGTACAAATCAACAGAATCTGTAGCGCTGGACATATATAATGAAGCTTTTACCAATAATCGTCTCGGTCTGGGGACGGCCAAGGCTATGATTTTCTTCGTAATTGTCGCGATCGTTACACTCATTCAGGTGCGCATGACCAAGCAGAGGGAGGTTGAAATGTAAGATGGAGCATACATCAAATAAGTATCGTTTAAGCACATTTGCCGCTGAATTGATTCTGATCCTGATTGCATTGATCTTTCTGATCCCTTTCTATTTTCTGCTGGTGAATTCGGTGAAGCCGTTCGGGGAGATATTGTCTGATGCAGCCTCCTGGCCTGCCTCCTTCCAATGGAGCAATTATGTGCAGGCTTGGCAGGCCATAGAGTTTCCAAAGGCTTTTGTGAACTCGCTCATTGTGACGATTGTCAGCAATGTACTGCTGCTGCTAATCAGTTCGATGGCTGCTTACCAGATGGTCAGACATGATACGGTATTTAACCGCATATTATTCGTGATCCTGGTGGCGGCCATGGTCGTACCGTTCCAATCCATTATGCTGCCGCTGATGGAGGTAACGAATCTGCTGGGCCTTAATAATAGCCTGTTCGGCCTGATTATCTGCTATCTGGGCTTCGGTACATCCTTGTCCGTGTTCCTGTTCCATGGCTTCATCAAGTCCGTTCCACTGGAGATTGAACAGGCGGCCCGCGTGGACGGCACCTCGCGCTACGGGGTATTCTTCCGTATTGTCTGTCCGCTGCTGCAGCCGATGTTCGTGACCGTACTAATACTTAATACGCTTTGGATCTGGAATGACTATTTGATGCCTTCGCTGATTCTGTCTGACCCGGATCTGAATACAATTCCGATTGCAACCTATATGCTGTTCGGTCAATTTACCAAGCAGTGGGATCTGGCTTTGCCCGCACTTGTGCTCGGGATTGCTCCAATCGTTATCTTCTTCCTGTCGATGCAAAAATACATCGTGTCCGGCATTGCAGCCGGTGCGGTAAAGGGTTAAGGGGGTGAGAGCATGCTTGGACGCCGAAGATTCAGTCGCATATTCAGTCGAAAATCCATAAGCTTCCCCCTCCTGCTTGTCCTTGTACTGTTGCTTATGACTAGCTGCAGCAATGGAGCACAGGAAAGTACGGATTCCAAGACGATTCACATCTACCAGTTCAAGGTCGAGATCTCTGAGCCGCTGAAGGCGATGGTAGCGGAGTATGAGAAAGAGCACCCAGGTATTCGTGTCGAGGTATTATCGGTCGGAGGAGGTATGGATTACGCAGCTTCTTTGAAGGCAAAGTTCTCATCTGGTGATGAGCCTGATATCTTTACCAATGAAGGGTATCAGGATATGGAGACGTGGTTCGAATATCTTGAGGATTTATCCGACCAGCCATGGGTGAATGAGCTTGATGATTTCGCGAAGCGGCCCATGACGAAGGATGGCAAGCTATATGGGCAGCCGATGAATCTGGAGGGATTCGGCTTCATTTATAATAGGGACCTGTTCGAGCAAGCAGGGATTACAGATCTGCCACAGACCTTAACGGAGTTGAGGCAGGTAGCACAGCGTCTAGAGGAGCAAGGAATCATTCCATTTGCCAATGCTTATCAAGAATATTGGGTGCTTAGCAATCATTTGGCGAACATCCCGTTCTCGAGACAGGAGGAGCCTGAGCGATTCATAGAAGAACTGGATGCCCAGACGAATCAAATACCCGGAAATCCGGTGTTCGACGACTGGGTACAGCTGATGGACCTGATGCTGGAGTATAGTAACCCCTATCCACTTACAACGGATTATAATACACAGGTGACGTTGTTCGCGACAGGGCAGGCAGCCATGATGCCACAAGGGAACTGGACCCAGCCTCAGATTGACGGGATCAATCCGGATCTCAACATCGGCATTCTACCGACACCGGTCAATGATGACCCTGCATTAGCTGATTACCTGGCCATCGGCGTTCCGGCGAATTGGGTGGTCAACAAGAACTCACCAGTGAAGGAGGAGGCCAAAGATTTTCTGAATTGGATGGTCACCTCAGACACGGGGAAAAGATACATCACAGAGGAGTTCAAATTCGTGCCTGCCTTCCAGAGCATCAAGACAAGTCCGGATATCGTCGGTGACCTCGGTGCCGAGATTATCCGTCGTGTAGAGGAAGACAAAGTGCTAAGCTGGAACTTCTCACGTTTTCCCAAAGGCTTGAATCATGATCTCAGCAGTATTATGCAGGCCTATATCGCAGGCGCGATCGCCAAAGAAGATATGATGCAGCAATTCCAAGAGGCATGGGATAATCTGAAATTCAGATAGTCAGATGAGGGAGTCTTCGTCCGAAAGGCGAGGGCTCTTTCATTTCTCTAATTCGTTACCACAGGCAGGTGTTAAAAGCGGCAAGGAATGATATAATATACGAGATTTGTGGATCGATAGCACCTATAGTTGGGCAATGAATGAATATAGACCCTCACTGCATTATACGATTGCTTAGTATTTGAAATAATAATGAACGTATAGTGGAGTACATGCGATTACAGCAAGCTGCAATCACCTGTGGTCTATACGCGAGACTACAGCGTGCTAAGGAAATGAAGTAGGATACCGGAGGGACTTAATATGGGTAAACTGGTGATATGCGATCACCCATTAATTCAACACAAACTGACCTTCATTCGGGATGTACGCACGAATACGAAAGACTTTCGTGAATTGGTCGATGAAGTAGCGACGCTGATGGCTTATGAGATTACACGTGACATTCCACTGGAGAGCATTGTGGTACAGACTCCTGTGGCAGAGACGGAAGGCAAAGTCATTTCCGGGCGTATGCTCGGTCTGATACCGATCCTGCGAGCAGGACTAGGGATGCTGGATGGCGTAGTGAAGCTGCTCCCTGCAGCCAAGGTAGGTCATGTCGGGCTGTTCCGTGATCCGGAGACACTGCAGCCTGTTGAATATTATACGAAGCTGCCGACCGATGTTACTGAGCGTGAGCTGATTGTCATCGACCCGATGCTTGCTACGGGAGGTTCGGCAATTGCAGCGATTGATGTGCTCAAGAAGCGTGGCTGCACGCAGATTAAAATGATGAACCTGATTGCAGCTCCCGAAGGCGTCAAAGCGGTTCAGGATGCACACCCTGATGTGGACATCTATGTAGCTGCACTGGACGAGCGTCTGGACAGTCATGGGTACATTATTCCTGGTCTGGGGGATGCCGGAGACCGACTCTACGGCACTAAGTAAAGCCAGCAAGCAGGAAGTTTGCAGTTGGGTTGGGAAGTATTCATAATGTAATTTAT
The DNA here is from genome assembly GCF_038002385.1 of Paenibacillus sp. FSL K6-1230. Classification (NCBI taxonomy): domain Bacteria; kingdom Bacillati; phylum Bacillota; class Bacilli; order Caryophanales; family Paenibacillaceae; genus Paenibacillus; species Paenibacillus sp. FSL K6-1230. The sequence continues at coordinate 5,752,455 of NZ_JBBOCK010000001.1, read as the reverse complement.
GGAAGTATCTATTATAAGCAGATAATATGGCCCCGGACACATGAACATACCATTGTTACCGGGGCCATGCTTTAATGTGAAAAGGAGCTTAATCATGTCCAAGATTAAAGTAATGACGATTTTTGGAGTACGGCCAGAAGCGATCAAGATGGCCCCGCTTATTCTGGAGCTGGAGCGCCATCCCGAGCATATTGAATCCATCGTGTGCGTAACTGCTCAGCATCGTCAAATGCTGGATCAGGTGCTGGAGGTATTCAACATCCACCCGGATTACGATCTGGATGTTATGAAGGACCGGCAGACCTTGAACGAAATCTCCATTAGAGTGCTGCAGGGTCTGGAGCCTGTGCTTCGGGAAGCCAAGCCAGATATCGTACTGGTGCATGGAGATACGCTTACGACGTTCTTAGCTAGTTATGCGGCCTTCATGCAGCAGATTCAGGTCGGCCATGTCGAAGCAGGGCTGCGGACCTGGAATAAGCTCTCTCCATACCCAGAGGAGATGAATCGTCAGCTGACGGGCGTGTTATCGGATCTACACTTTTCTCCTACGGATCTGTCAGCAGGGAACCTTCGGAAGGAGAATAAACTGGAAGAAAACATCTACGTAACTGGAAATACAGTTACGGATGTTTTCCAGTATACTGTGCGTGAGGACTATACGCATCCGGTGCTTGAATGGGCACAGGGCAAGCGTCTGATTCTCATGACCGCGCATCGTCGCGAATCACAGGGTGAGCCACATCGCAACATTTTCCGGGCTGTGAAGCGCATTGCGGATGAGTTCGAGGATGCAGCGATTGTCTATCCGGTCCATCCAAGCCCTGCTGTGAAGGAGCCTGCATTCGAGATCCTTGGGAACCACCCACGCATTCGTCTGATTGATCCATTGGATGTAGTGGACCTGCACAATTTCTATCCGCATACTCATTTGATTCTGACAGACTCTGGCGGATTACAGGAAGAAGCGCCTTCCTATGGTGTGCCTGTACTGGTATTGCGAGATACAACTGAGCGTCCAGAGGGGATTGAGGCCGGTACGCTTGAGCTGGTTGGGACTGACGAAGAGAAAGTCTATGCGCGTGCACGTGCTCTTCTGACGGACAAAGGGTTATATGAAACGATGAGCAAGGCTGCAAATCCATACGGAGACGGAAAAGCTTCGGTTAGAATTGTCAATGCGATTCTTCACCATTTCGGAGTCAAAGCTGAGCGTCCGGAAGAGTTTCACAGAATGTTCACAAAATAGTTGTATTCGATATTATACAAGCCGTACAGTTAGCATACAGTTCAACTGTACGGTTTGTAAGGAATTTTACCCTTTTTAGGGGGAGTTTCCACCCGTTTTTTTCCCACTGGAAAGCCATTAGCATTCAATTGACAAAGTGTCTTATATTTAAGTAAAATGGACTGGAATTACAGGGGTGACACGAAAATGGTCAAGCAAGCCAAGCCCAAGGACTCGGGAAATGTTTGGAAGGCCGCTAGCGTGGTCAGTGTTCTTGGCGTGAATCTAGTCGTATGTGTGTATGGCGGATTTCTCATCGGAAACTGGCTCGGGAATCGTTTCGGACATCTTGGGATTTGGATTGCCGTAAGCGTTATCGTAGGCTTGGTTGCAGGTATCTCAAATGTCGCTCTTGTCATAAGAAAGGTACTGAGGGACAATAATGAGTGAGACAAATCGGTTTCAAAGAGCGCTTTGGGTGGTCGCATTGTTCTTTATTGCGCTTTGTTTCCTTGTATCAGCACTAATGCCCCACCACCGTGACGTTGGTCACGGACTAGTCTTAGGAACTATTGTAAGCTGTCTAAATGTATTTCATATGTCTTTCAAGACACGAAAGGTTCTGGATGCTGCAGCAGGTGAATCACGCAAAAAGGTATTTGGGACCGGGTTTATTTTTCGAGCCGCAACCTCCATACTGGCCATGGTGCTGGCATTGGAATTCCCGTGGTATTTTAACGAAATTGCCGTAGCGGCAAGCCTTGTGTCCGGGCATCTTGCATTGCTGGTGATTGCCATCATCTTCTCTCTGAGAGAAGACCAGAAGCACCACTGAGAAAGGAGGGAGAAAAACATGCACGAATCACCGATCATTGAGCTTGGAGGATTACATATCGACTTGTCGATTGTATTGATGCTCATTGTTACCAGTACGATTGTATTTGTCCTTGCCCTCCTTGCAACTCGCAATTTGTCTGTCGAGAATCCAGGGAAATTGCAAAATTTCATGGAATGGGTCGCAGAATTTGTTCAAGGCCTGATTTCCAGTACAATGGATCTCAAGAAAGGTAGACCGTTCCTGTCCCTGGGGATGACACTCATTATGTTCATCTTCGTCGGGAATATGCTGGGCTTGCCCTTCGGGATCGTTACCTCTTATGACTCGGCTGAAGCGGCTACTATTTTCAGTAAGCCACTGCTGAGCGTTCAGGAGGTGTTCCACTCTGCGGCACCAGGTTCACACCCGCATGCAGCTGTAGCATGGTGGAAGTCACCAACAGCTGACTTGAGCGTAACCTTGGGACTGGCTCTAATCGTCTTTGCCATCGTTCACTTTATGGGGATGACACGCAATACCAAGGCATACTTTAAGCACTATGTGCAGCCGTTTCCGCTGTTCCTGCCGATTAACCTGATTGAGAATATTTCCAAGCCACTAACACATGGTATTCGTCTTTATGCGAATATTTTCGCAGGGGAGGTACTGATCTCTGTTATCCTGCAGATGTCGGCTCTGGGTATCGGCGGATATATCGCTTCAGTAGCCGGATTGATTGCATGGCAAGGCTTCAGTATTTTCATTGGCTCGATTCAGGCGTTTGTCTTTACAATTCTGACCTTTGTGTATCTGTCGCAAACGATTGATACGCATGAGGAGCACTAGGTTTCAACGTTAAGTATTGAAGCTAGCTTCACACTTAACTGTATATAATTAATTTTAAAATACACGTATTTGAGGGAGGATTTTTTCAATGGGAGTTTGGGCATTATTGGCAGCAGCTATCGTAGTAGGTCTGGGTGCGCTTGGAGCATCCATCGGTAACGGTCTGATCATCAGTAAAACAGTTGAAGGTATCGCTCGTCAGCCGGAAGCTAAGTCTTCCCTGCAAACGGTAATGTTCATCGGCGTTGGTCTGGTTGAGGTACTGCCTTTGATCGGTGTAGTACTCGCGTTCATTTTCTACGCAGCAGCTTAATTCATGATATATAAGGTTTGGCGGGGAAGGCACAGCCATCCGCGCCTTCTTTGTTGGATATCATCAATGAGAATTATGGAATAGGCGTTCACCGGAAAGGAGTGACTTCAATTGCATTTTGAATGGACATCCCTCGTGCTTGCTCTGATTGCCTTCGGGATTTTATATTGGTTGCTTGACCGTTATGCATTTGGACCGCTGTTCTCCATCATGGAGAAACGGCGTGAACTGGTTCAGCGTCAAATGAAGGAAGCAGCAGAAACACGTGAGCAAGCTACGGCTTATGTAGAGGAGCAAAAACAAGCACTGCAACAGGCTCGTCAGGAAGCTTATGAAATCTTGGAGCAATCCAAGCAGACAGGTACGAGACAGGCAGAGCAAATCATTGGCGAAGCTCGTGAAGAAGCTACTCGTCTGAAGGACGAAGCTGTTCGCGATATCGAGAATGAGCGTAACAAAGCAGTGGCCACTCTGCGTAATGAAGTGGGCAGAGCCTCTGTACAGATTGCTTCCAAGCTGATTCAAAAAGAAGTGAATGAGAGCCAAGTTCAAGAAGAGCTTGTGGACAAATACCTTAAAGAGGTAGGAGGCAGAGCATGAACCGTGACTCAGTAGTTGCTAAGCGGTATGCTAAAGCCTTGTACGAAGTAGCAGAGCAGCAAGGCCGGGTCATCGAAACGGAAGACGAACTTAGAGCTTTCGTAAAAGCTGTCTCGGGCGACAAGCAAATACTGAGCTTCATCAATTCTCCCAACATTACTGAAGCGGTCAAGCTGCAAGTGCTGGCTGAGAGCTTTCAGGACAAGTTGTCGGCTCCTGTGATCAATACGATCAAGCTGTTGGTGGGTCGGGGCAGAGCCAATCTGTTCGAAGAACTCCTGCAGGGCTATCTGGAGACTGAGGGAGAGAAGCTTGGACTAGCTGACGCTACGGTCTATTCTGCATATGCACTCAATGATGCGGAGAAGGCGGAAGTATCCGCTCTGTTCGGAGCCCGTGTGAACAAGAAGATTCGTGTGGAAAATGTAGTCGATCCAGAGGTGCTTGGTGGTCTGAAGGTCGTCATCGGGGATACGTTGTTTGATGGCAGTCTGGCAGGCAAGCTGGAGCGTCTTGAGAAATCTTTTAACAGACGAGTATAGAAGATAGGGGTGAACCTAGTTGAGTATCAGACCTGAAGAGATCAGTACATTGATCAAGAGTCAGATTGAACAATATAAGACGGATATTGAAGTGGTTGAGGTCGGTACAGTCGTAGAGGTCGGCGACGGGATCGCCCGCGTATACGGACTGGAAAATGTTATGTCCGGAGAGCTCGTTGAGTTCGACAACGGCGTACTGGGCTTGGCCCTTAACGTAGAAGAGAGCAACGTAGGTGTCGTTATTCTCGGTGAATTCATTGATATTCGTGAAGGCGGCCAGGTGAAACGTACAGGCCAAATCATGCAGGTGCCAGTAGGCGAAGCATTGATCGGTCGCGTCGTGAATCCACTGGGTCAGCCAGTAGACGGTAAAGGACCTATCGCAACTACGGAATTCCGTCCAGTTGAGAACCAGGCTCCTGGTGTTATGGCTCGTAAATCTGTACATGAGCCGATGCAAACAGGAATAAAAGCGATTGACGCGATGGTTCCAATCGGTCGTGGTCAGCGTGAGCTCATCATCGGTGACCGTCAGACTGGTAAGACATCTGTTGCAATCGATGCGATCCTGAACCAAAAAGGCAGTGGCATGAAGTGTATCTATGTAGCGATTGGTCAAAAACAATCCACAGTTGCACAAGTAGTGGAGACACTGCGTCGCAACGGTGCACTGGAATACACAATCGTTGTAACGGCATCAGCTTCTGAGCCGTCTCCATTGCTCTACATTGCACCATATGCTGGCGCAGCTATGGGTGAGTACTTCATGTACAAGGGCGAGCATGTCCTGATCGTATATGATGACCTGACCAAGCAGGCTTCTGCATATCGTGAGTTGTCCCTGTTGCTTCGTCGTCCTCCAGGTCGGGAAGCTTATCCAGGGGATGTATTCTACCTTCACTCTCGTTTGCTAGAGCGTGCAGCGAAGTTGAACGATGAGCTTGGCGGTGGCTCCATGACGGCGTTGCCGTTCATCGAGACACAAGCTTCTGATGTATCAGCTTACATTCCTACGAACGTAATCTCCATCACGGATGGTCAAATATTCCTGGAGTCTGAGTTGTTCTACTCCGGTCAACGTCCGGCGATCAACGTGGGTATTTCCGTATCCCGTGTTGGTGGCTCCGCTCAGATCAAAGCCATGAAGAAGGTAGCAGGCTCCCTGCGTCTGGATCTGGCTCAATATCGTGAGCTTCAAGCGTTCTCCCAGTTCGGCTCCGATCTGGATAAGTCCACCAAGGCCCGTCTGGACCGTGGTGCACGTATGATGGAAATTCTGAAGCAAGGTGTTAACCAACCACTGGCGGTTGAGCTTCAGGTTGTCAGTCTCTATACAGCAGTAAAAGGATATCTCGATGACATCCCTGTAGCGGATGTTAGAAGATTCGAGAAGGAATTCCTGTTGTTCATGCAATCCTCTCATGATGCAATTCTTCAATCCATTCGTGATACGAAGGATCTTGTTGCAGATAACGAAGCTGCATTGAAGGCTGCTATTGAGCAGTTCAAAAAATCGTTTGCCACTTCGGTCTAATCATTATCATTGAACCATGGCTGCGTTAGATCATTGCTCTAATGAATACGCTCTGGGTGTACTCCGGAGCTGTAAATAGCTTGAGTAAGCTCCGATTCGACTGGAGTGCGAATCGACAGCGTACAATACTGCTTTGACGGAATCATCACCTGGATATATGAATCCGAGAGAGTGTATGATTTCGTCAAAGCATAGCGAGTCTTTACGAAGTAACTTTGACTCCGTCAAAGCCTAGTAGATGCTTACGAGTAACTTTGACTCCGTCAAAGTCTAGCAAGATGTTTACGAAGTAGCTTTGACTTCGTCAAAGCTTGAAGGTGGTGAAATCATGGCAAAAGGTATGCGCGAGATTAAACGCCAGATCAAGAGTGTTCAGAATACGAAGCAGATTACCAAGGCAATGGAGATGGTAGCAGCTGCCAAGCTCAGAAGAGCGCAAGAGAAGGCAGATGCGGCACGTCCTTATGCTGAGAAGCTAAAAGAAGTAGTTGAAAGTATCGCGACTGGACAGAATGATGTGCAGCATCCGATGCTGCAGAGCAGACCTGTCAAGAAATCAGCTTATCTGGTGATTACTTCGGATGCTGGCCTCACAGGTGGCTATAACGCCAATATCCTGCGCCAAGTCACAACTACGCTGGCTGAACGTCATCAGTCCAAGGACGAATACGAGCTGTTCGTAATCGGACGTAAAGGAAGAGACTTCTTTACCAGACGTGGTCAAGTGCTGCAGGATGTCGTTACAGACCTGTCTGACTCTCCAGTGTTCGCAGATATTAAGGCGATTGCCCACAAAGCGGTTCATGGCTTCGAGCTGAGTCAATATGATGAGCTATATGTATGCTATAACCGTTTTGTTAATGCATTGACCCAAATTCCTACTGTAGAACGTCTTCTGCCAATGGCAACTCCAGAAGCTACCCAGTCAGCTGAGCGAATAGATTATGAGTATGAGCCTTCTGCTGCTGGCGTGCTTGAGGTACTGTTGCCTCGTTATGCAGAGACGCTGATTTATGGTGCTTTGCTGGAAGGTAAAGCTAGTGAATTAGGTGCGAAGATGACTGCAATGGGCTCTGCAACGAAGAATGCAACCAAAATGATTAATGAATTGTCACTTACCTATAACCGTGCCCGTCAGGCGGCGATTACGCAAGAAATTACGGAGATCGTAGCTGGGGCTAACGCACAGGTATAACATTCATGCGAATGAGCGTCTGGTCTAGCCGTAATTATGATTGCGGATAATCCTGAATGCTACGCGCTAAGGTATATAAAATGACGGCTTAACGGCGCAAAAAACAAAGGTAACAGTAGCGGGATTTGCAGCTGTGCAAGCATGTAGGAGGGAAACAGGAAGATGAACAAAGGACGTGTTGTGAGCATCATGGGTCCGGTAGTCGACGTTGAATTCGAACGTGGTCACCTTCCAGAAATTCTTAATGCAATCACGATCCAAGCAGAGATAGAGGGCGGTCGCAAGGTTGATCTGACCCTGGAAGCTTCCAAGCATTTGGGTGATAATCGCGTACGTTGTATCGCGATGTCATCTACGGATGGTCTCGTGCGCGGATTAGATGCAGTCGATACGGGGGCGCCAATTGCGGTGCCTGTTGGTGAAGTAACTCTTGGACGTGTATTTAACGTACTGGGTGCACCAATTGATGAAGCGGGAGATCTATCCGATGCGACCCGTAATCCGATCCACCGCAAAGCACCTTCATTTGATGAACTGACTACTCAGGCAGAAATGCTGGAGACAGGTATCAAGGTTATTGACCTGCTGGCTCCTTACGCAAAGGGTGGTAAAGTTGGCCTCTTCGGTGGTGCGGGTGTAGGTAAGACGGTTACCATTCAGGAGCTTATCAACAACATCGCACAGGAGCACGGTGGTATTTCTGTATTTGCAGGTGTGGGCGAGCGGACTCGTGAAGGTAATGACCTGTATCATGAAATGAAGGATTCCGGTGTAATTAACAAGACAGCGATGGTATTCGGACAAATGAACGAGCCTCCAGGCGCTCGTCTCCGCGTAGCGTTGACTGGTCTGACGATGGCGGAGTACTTCCGTGATCAAGAAGGCCGTGACGTATTGCTGTTTATTGATAACATCTTCCGTTTCACCCAAGCGGGCTCCGAGGTATCTGCCCTTCTTGGACGTATGCCATCGGCGGTAGGTTACCAGCCAACTCTGGCAACGGAGATGGGACAATTGCAAGAGCGGATCACTTCCACGAAAAAAGGTTCCGTTACTTCCATTCAGGCGATTTACGTGCCTGCGGATGACTATACTGACCCGGCTCCGGCTACGACATTTGCTCACTTGGATGCAACGACCAACTTGGAGCGTAAAATCTCCGAGATGGGTATCTACCCTGCGGTAGATCCACTCGCATCCAGCTCCCGGATTCTGGCACCAGAGGTTGTTGGTGAAGAGCATTACAATGTAGCTCAAGGCGTCAAGCAGATTCTGGCCCGTTATAACGAGCTTCAAGATATTATCGCAATCCTTGGTATGGATGAGCTGAGTGAAGAGGATAAAATGCTGGTAGCACGTGCACGTAAAATTCAGCGTTTCCTGTCCCAGCCATTCCACGTTGCAGAAGCATTCAACGGCATTCCGGGTAAATATGTTCCGGTTAAGGAAACGGTGCGCAGCTTCAAGGAAATTCTTGAGGGCAAGCATGACAATCTGCCGGAGGCGGCATTCCTGTTTGTCGGAACTATTGAAGAAGCAGTCGAGAAGGCCAAGCATCTGTAATGGTGCTTAACCGCACATAGCCTTTAGGTGGGCTGTCTTGCGGACAGCTGTTCAGGAGGGATGGAAGTGAGCACCTTTTTGTTGGAGATTGTAACTCCGGACCGGCAAGTCTATTCCGAGCAAGTGAATGGCTTGAGTGTAAGAGGCGTAGAAGGTGATCTGGGAATATTGCCAGGACACATTCCAATGGTTACTCCACTGCAGATCGCCCCTATGCGTATTAAGACCGGAGGCAATACAGAGGTTATTGCTGTGAACGGCGGATTTGTTGAGGTACGTAAGGAGAAGGTCATCGTTCTTGCTGAAAGTGCAGAGCGAGCTGAAGATATTGATGTGGAGCGTGCTCGTGCCGCAAGAGAGCGTGCAGAGCTACGTGTCCAAAGCAACCGCACTGACATCGATCATCTGCGTGCAGAGATTGCACTGCAAAAGGCTTTGAACCGTCTGAACGTCTCAGGAGGCGCCAAGAAATAGGTATTTTGAATCAGTTCTCAAAAAAAGCCCGGCAGATGTGACTGTCGGGCTTTTTGATGCATAGGATAGTGCATACCCACTCGGATGTGGAAGTAAGGCGATTATAGGAATCATATTGTCCCGTTTTGGTGAATACTACCAGCAACAAACAGAATTTGTCGAAAAAAAGCAGTTCTTTATGAATTAGGACTAGATTGTTATGCGTTTGCCAAGTATTATAGAGTAGTCAATTAAGCAGGCAAGCAATGTTTAATCTCATTTTGCTGCCCGCTATATATAACAAGAATTAAAAATACAGTATTCATGCAGAGCACTCCTGTTCATTACAGAAGAGTCTGCGTTACGGGGGTTGAACTATGAGTGATGAGTTGACCCGGCAGCTGAGTCAGGCTGCAAGCGCCAATGGCTTAATATCCATGCTGATCTCTCTTTTATGTATCGGTCTGTCATGGTGGGCGCTCCAGAACTTCAAGCTGGATCTACTGATCAGGCACCCTAAGGGACCGCAGGGCAGATTGCTGCATCTATTGTTTGCGATCGTGCTTGGACGCTTCGTGGCTGGTTTCATTTTGGATTATATGTCCTGGAGCCAGATGCTGCGTCATTTGTTTTAAGGGTATACCCTTTGGTTAATCACTTGTAGGCTGGAAGACAGGGATTGTCGAACGCTGACTGGTTCTGAAGGGTAAGCCATCAAAAAACGCTTGAATCCAAGTTTTAAACGATGATATGATGCAAGTTAGTGAGTTCACAATGAAACGCCCGTGATGGGCACGAAAATAGCGGATTACGTTCTTTTTCGGACCGAAAAGGAACACGAACGCGCGGAGGGAAATCATAATGAGCAAATTTATCGTCCGCGGTGGCAACCGATTGGTCGGAACAGTGAAGGTAAGCGGGGCTAAAAATTCCGTTCTTCCGATTATCGCAGCTTCTCTGCTGGGAGAAGAAGGAGAGAGTGTCATTATCGATGCGCCTCCCCTAGATGATGTGATGACGATTAATAAAGTATTGGAATCTCTGGGTGCGAGCGTTACATACCAGAATGAGACAATTCGTGTAGATGCAAAGTCCATTACCTCTTGTGAAGCCCCTTATGAATGGGTCCGTAAAATGCGGGCATCGTTTTTGGTTATGGGGCCTTTGCTTGCGCGTATGGGACATACACGTATCTCGTTGCCAGGCGGTTGCGCCATCGGTACTCGTCCGATTGATCAGCATCTGAAGGGATTTGAAGCGCTTGGCGCCGAGATCAGCATGGGCCAGGGCTATGTAGAGGCTCGCAGTGCAGGACGTCTGCGTGGAGCCAAAATCTATCTGGATGTGGCTAGCGTAGGAGCAACCGAGAACATCATGATGGCAGCGGTGCTCGCCGAAGGTACTACGATCATTGAGAATGCTGCCAAGGAACCGGAAATTGTGGATCTGGCTAACTATCTGAACGGCATGGGCGCCAAGGTTCGTGGGGCGGGTACCGGCATGATCCGCATTGAAGGTGTGGAGAAAATGCATGGCACTCGGCATGTTGTCATTCCGGACCGTATTGAAGCGGGGACCTACATGGCAGCTGCGGCCATTACAGGTGGAGATGTCTATGTAGAAGGCGCAATCTCCGACCATCTGGGTCCAGTCATTTCGAAGCTTGAGGAAATGGGTGTCACGATCCAACCGGATGAGAACGGCATTCGCGTCATCAGCGACAAGCCACTAAAGGCTGTGGATATCAAGACTCTTCCATACCCTGGGTTTCCAACCGACATGCAGTCCCAGATGATGGCATTGCAGTTGGTGGCCAAGGGCACAAGTGTCATCACGGAGACGGTCTTTGAGAACCGTTTCATGCACGTGGATGAATTCCATCTTATGAATGCAGAGATTAAGGTTGAGGGCAGAACATCCATTATTACGGGTGAGGCTCAGCTGACAGGCGCGAAAGTATGTGCGACGGACCTGCGGGCAGGAGCAGCTTTAATTCTTGCTGGTCTGGTTGCAGAAGGCACAACTGAGGTGTCTGGTGTGCATCATATCGATCGTGGATATGTACATTTGGCCGAGAAGCTCTCCAAGCTCGGAGCGGATATCTATCGTGTAGTAGTTGAAGAGACCAAGAACGAGCCTGCTGCTGAGAGCCTGCTGAAGGAAGAAACCTCTCCTATTTTCAAAGTACAACCTACATTAGCTTAATCAACAGTAACCTGTTTTCACAAGGTTGCACATATAGCCATGGTGCTTACCACTGGCTACGGTCGTCCATCGCATTTGCGGTGGGCGATTTTTTTGTTTGTACGTCAACATCGTTGGCCCCGATCCTTCCTTCGATTCTCTCAAGCAGGCTCTATTTAAGAGTTCTATTTGCTAGATGGTCTTCATAAGATTCAGTATCCGGCAATGCAAGATAGCTGGAGCTTAATCATGGTATGGAGGCTGCACAATAGATGAAAGAATATCGAGGCAACACTCGCTGGACTCCGTCGAAGCCCCCTGGACAGGCTGTTCGCCCATGGCTCCCATTAACTGGCGCAGCTGTCTTCTTCGCTTTGGTTCTGGTGATTCCGACGGTGTTAGTTGGCCCTGGGCATGAATGGCCAAATCCACCAGCTACGGATCAGTCGTCAGCTTCCTCTGAAGCTGGTAGACATCCAGTAGGAACGCAGAGTACAGCATCTCAGGACATTCAAGTGACGGTGCTACTTAGCGCGTCAGGCACTACTGAAACCGTCCTATTAGAAGACTATGTGGCTGGGGTGGTAGCTGCCGAGATGCCAGCTTCGTTTGAAACGGAGGCACTTAAGGCCCAGGCCATTGCTGCACGAACCTTTATCGTAAGGCGACTGTCCGCGCAAGACCGTAGCGGTTCACCTGGTGCAGATGTGACAGATACCATTCAGCATCAGGTCTATCTTTCAGAGGAAAGCCTGAAGAAGAACTGGGAGAATGCTGGCAAAGCGGAAGCTCTCGCAAAAATTCGAAAAGCGGTACAAGACACTAGAGATATTATTATGGTATACGGTGGACGACCGATTACGGCTTCGTTTTTTTCAACAAGCAACGGATACACAGAGAACTCTGAGGATGTGTGGCAAGCCAGAGTACCCTATCTGCGCAGTGTCCCGAGCCCATGGGATCAGAAGATTGCACCTGGTTATCGGAAGACGGTCAGGTTCACAAGGGACGAGCTGATTCAGAAGCTTAACCTCCCGCGAAAGGCCATCGCCACGCTTTCGTCGAACAAGAGTCTCCCGGAAATGCGCACAATATCGAAGACAGCCGGGCATCGCATTGAGAAAATTCGTATAGGAGACGAGGTCTATTCCGGAGTGGAGGTTCGTAGTAGACTAGGACTCCGATCCAGCGAATTTACCTGGCAGGAAGACTCGCAGGGCGTTACCATCACTACCTTTGGAAATGGGCATGGAGTGGGGATGAGTCAATGGGGAGCGAATGGCATGGCCAAAGAGGGCTATACGACGACGAAGATTCTTCAACACTACTACACGGGAATCTCCTTCGCTAAGGCTTCAAAACTGTTAACAACCAGGCAGGAAGGATAAATTTTCAAATTTTCTGAGTTTACGAGTATAAAAGAGTTGCACCCGGTAACACTTGTTACTGAGGTGATAATCATGAATGAAGAAAACAAAAACCAGAATCATGAAGACTCTTCCAAAACAAAAATGGGAGAACAAGGCGCACAGTCGTCTTCATGGAGGAAGCTGTTGTCTAAAAGGTGGGTCTATCCTGCAGCCTACATTGCCGCAGCAGCCATTATATTAACTCTCGTGTGGGTCTATCAGGATGGCAGCAAGACACCTCTTCAGCAAGACCCGACCGAAGCACAGCAAGTCTCAGTTGGCGAAGACGTTGGTATGACAGGAGAGCAGGATAGCATGGAAGTCGTCGCTCAGTCGGAGAACATGGTATGGCCTGTAGCGAATGCTACAGAGGTACAAGTCGTGAAGCCGTTTTTTGACACCAATGCCAGTGAAGAAGAACAAGCCTCTGCGATGGTAGAGTATGACCAGACCTTCACAGCTAACACAGGAATTGATCTGGCTCGTGCGGATGATCAGGTATTTGATATCCAGGCTGCTATGAGCGGAAAAGTAACTCGGGTAGAGCAGCATCCACTAATGGGCAGTATTGTGGAGATTACGCATGACAACAATCTCAAGACGGTCTACCAAAGCCTTGATCATGTGAAGGTCAAGGAGGGCGATGCCGTCAAGCAACAGGATGTAATTGCGGTAGCTGGACGTAGTGAGATGGAGAAGGATCTCAAGAATCACCTTCATTTCGAGGTTATCCAGGATGGTCAGCCAGTAAATCCAGTGACAGTTCTGCCGAAGCAATAAGCTTTCTAAGCTTGTCCATCAACAAAGTGATATAAATCAATCGCAAGGCTGTATGAAGCGTCATGCATTACCATATCTACGTTCATGCAGGAAAGTCCCTTCACCATGCATACATGATGGTGAGGGGCTTTTTTTTTTGGAAACGTATAAGTATTCATCATTGTGTTCCTTGATGCCATCCGCAAAATAAAAGGGCCTCCCGATGCTTGTCACACCGCCAAAGCAAGAATATCTAGGCACGCCACTCATATAATGTACCAAACTATCCACAGTAGGGAGGCGGGAGCGTGCACGATTACATCAAGGAACGGACCATCAAGATCGGTCGCTGTATCGTGGAAACAAGGCATACGGTCCGAACCATCGCCAAGGAATTCGGTGTCTCAAAGAGCACGGTGCATAAGGACCTGACGGAGCGGCTACCTGAAATTAATCCGGACCTAGCGGATCAGGTGAAGCATATTCTCGAATATCATAAATCGATCCGCCATCTGCGGGGAGGAGAGGCGACCAAGATTAAATACAAAAAAACGAGCAGTAAGAAAAGAGACGTGCTGGTGTCAGCCAAATCCTGAAATAATTGAGTAAATTGATAAGGTATAGCTGACAAATCCATTGAATACTTCCCCTGAAGTATGATATGTTAAAAGATGGTACAAGATCGAATTATGACATGTAATACTCGTTTAATACATACAATTGCCGTTTCTTGTCGACATTTTTTAAAATATTACTTTGGGGGCTCTTTATATGATTAGCAAGGACATCGGAATCGATCTCGGCACGGCCAACGTGCTAATACACGTGAAAGGAAAGGGGGTCGTACTTGACGAACCCTCTGTCGTGACGATTGAAAGTGATACCAAGAGGGTCCTTGCTGTCGGTGAAGAAGCCCGGCGGATGGTAGGACGGACACCTGGTAATATCGTGGCGATTCGACCGCTGCGTGATGGTGTTATCGCTGATTTTGAGATTACGGAGGCCATGCTCAAGTACTTTATCAGCCGCGTAGGCGGCAAGAGCTGGTATAGTCATCCACGCATTCTGATCTGTGCGCCGACGAATATTACTTCTGTTGAGCAGAAGGCGATTCGTCAAGCAGCGGAGCGGAGCGGAGCCAGAGAGGTATTTCTCGAGGAGGAGCCGAAGGCAGCTGCGATTGGCGCAGGTATGGACATTTTTGAGCCTAGCGGCAACATGGTGGTGGACATCGGTGGCGGAACAACAGATGTAGCAGTATTATCTATGGGTGACATCGTGACAGCCTCATCGATCAAGATGGCAGGGGACAAGTTCGATGAAGCCATTATGAAGTCCATCAAAACGAAGTACAAGCTCCTGATTGGGGAGCGCACCTCGGAGGATATCAAGATCGCTATTGGGACTGTGCACCCGCAAGGTAAGCAAGCTGAGATGGATATTCGCGGACGTGACATGGTGACAGGTCTTCCGAAGACCATCACCATCACAGCGGAGGAAGTACAGGATGCTCTGACAGACCCCGTGACGGCTATTGTAGCTGCAGCAAAATCGGTACTGGAGCGGACACCTCCTGAGCTGTCTGCTGATATTATAGATCGTGGCGTAATTCTGACAGGTGGGGGAGCATTGCTTAACGGCTTGGACGAGCTATTGGCTCAAGAGCTGCGCGTACCCGTACTTGTCGCAGAGGACCCGATGCATTGTGTCGTTAAGGGAACTGGAATTATGCTGAATAATCTTGATCAAGTGGTTAAGAAAAAGTTCTGACCTGCCGATAAACAATTGTAGATACATGTGTGACTTTTATCTTTACAAGCGTTGCAAGACGCTTCCACTATAGATTATGCGAGGTGCGCCAGAATGCTAAGAGGATTATACACCGCAACTGCCGGGATGATGACCCAGCAGCGTCGTCATGATACCGTTACGCAGAATATTGCGAATATGAATACTCCCGGATATAAACAGGAATACAGTGTGCAGCGGGCTTTCCCTGAGGTGCTTATTTCCATGATGGGTGGTCATTCCGATAATCCGAATCGTACCATCGGTAGGCTGAATACTGGCGTATTCGCGGAAGAGAGCCTTACCCCGTATGTGTCGGGGATTATTACAGCTAGCGGAGAGAATACGGATTTTGCATTGGAAGCCGACCTTGAAGTGCTGGACCCGACGACCAATGAGCCAATCCCTTTTGACTCGACTGGCAAGTATGTGAATGCAGACGGAGAAGTATCGTACAAGCCGCAGGCATTTTTTACCGTCCTTGACGCCAACAACGAATTGCGGTATACCCGAGGAGGGCAATTCAATGTGACTCCAGATGGACAACTGGTAACGTCAACGGGCTTTCGAGTGGCCGATACGAATGGAGAGGCCATTATGGTGACGGGCCCTACTTCGGATTTTAAGGTGAATTCCCGCGGCGAAGTGCTGGATGCGGATGGTCAGCCGACAGATGTAACTCTTGGCATCAGTGTTATCGACAGACCATACCAGCTTATGAGAGAAGGCAACGGTAATTTCAGGCTGGATGATCGAGACGGAGCTGTGGCACGCTATTTAGGAGCAGAAGATAACGTCCAGCTTAAGCAAGGCTTTGTTGAGAGCTCCAATGTGGATTCCACCCAGTCGATGATTGATATGATGGCTGCGGCAAGAGCTTATGAGGCGAATCAGCGTGTCATTCAATTTTTTGATAAGAGTCTTGAGAAGGCCGTCAATGAAGTAGGTCGTGTATAACGGGAGGTAGATGATGAATAACTCCATGATTGGCGCAATGGTAACGATGTCCAGCGCACAGCAAAGACTCGATATGATTGCGAACAACGTAGCAAATGTGAATACAGTAGGCTTCAAGAAGGACGAGGGTAGCTTTCAAGACGTGTTGTCCCGTGTTCAGCAGCAACCCGAGACATATCGTCAGACGGGGCGCGCGATGCCGCTTGGCTACAACCTCGGCTTTGGCGTGAAGATGGCATCCATGACCAAGGACTTGGAGCAAGGCAGCATGCTGGAGACAGGCAATCCAACGGATCTGGCGATTGTGGGAAATGCATTATTTGCCATTGATGCCAATGGTGAGAAGGCATGGACACGTAACGGCGGCTTCAGCTTTGTACCTGATCCAGCGAATCCGCAAGGCAACGAAGTGCTGCTCGTAACCGCAGATGGGCATCGTGTACTAGACCGTACCGGTAATGAGATCACTGCTCCGGTTGGCTCCAAGGTGGCTATTGATGAACAAGGACGAGTGATTATTCGGATTGAGGGCGAGGAAGATTATTCTCTTCAGGAAATCCAGTTCGTGAATGTTCAGCGTTATCAGGGGCTTGAGCTGCGAGACGGCAATATGTTTGTCCTGGGTACAGGTGTAACGGAAGATGACGTATTTGGAGCGGGAGCAGCTGCTACCATTCCTGATAATGCAAAAATCCGTCAAGGCGTGCTGGAGCAATCCAACGTCAATCTGACGGAGGAAATGACAACAATGCTGCAGACGCAGCGCATGTATCAGATGGCTTCACGAGCTCTTACCTCCAGTGACACTATGATGGGCTTGGCGAACAGCCTACGGGCTTAGGCTGGTATGATGACAGAAGAGGTTAAGCAACCTGCACCGGTAAAGGCTTCGGGCTGGAGATTCCTGCGGTTACTGATTATACCACTGCTCCTAGTGATCGCTTTAGCTGGAGGTATGGTTACAGGATATGTGGTCTTAGGCAAGCAGGAGCTGGCAGAGGTGCTCGATCTGAACACCTGGAAGCATGTATTTGATTTGGTATTTGCGCCTTAGATGTAGCACGCTGTAACGCTCTAATTTAATATACTTATTCTCAAATGAGGACTTCCTTTGCTAGGATCGATTAGTTGGGCATATTCGATCAACAGAAGGGAGTCTTTCTTTGAATATATGCATCCTATATTCTGGATTCGATGTTATAATGAGGATGTTTTGTTTTGAAGATTGAAAGGGGATAGTACTACATGAATAGAAAAATATCTTTAGTAATGGCGATGCTGCTTCTACTTCACCTTGTGCTGAATCTGGGGATTTCAGGCCGAGCGCTGGCGGCTGGGGAGGCACCGACCGTGGTTGAACAGACACCAGTTAGCAACAGTATAACTGGTACAGTTATAGACTTCACAATGACCTTCGATCAACCTATTATGAAGCAATCAACAGGTAGGGTGTATGTAAAGAGGGCTTCAGATGATTTCGTGGTATTCGATGAGCGTGTTAATAGCTCCAAACTTAATCTTTCGTCTGATAAGAAGCGAGTGATATGGGGCGTAGAAGGACTGGAATATGGCCAGAAATATTATGTGCTGATCACTGATAATGCCTTCAAAAATAATAAAGGGAATTTTTTTGAGGGGATTATTGATAAGGAGGCCTGGACATTTACAGTAGAGGGCGCTTCTCCACAAACGATTACCAGTCCTTCAGTAGATGAAGCGACACCGTTGCAGCTAGTAGCGGTTACACCTGCTGACAAGGCCTGGAACATCCCGGTTGATTATCAAATTGCAGTTTACTTTAATGAGAAGATCAATATCGGCGATAAGCAGGGCATTCGTTTGAGGGTGAAAGGTAGCTCCGCAGAGGTAGAGAGTGTGATTGAGACGGTGGGTCAATCCCTGAGGATTACACCCGTACAACCGCTTAACCCAGGAAGTACATATCTGATAACCATCCAATCAGGAGCTGTAATTGATTCCCTGACAGGCGCTAAATACACGGAAACAATTGAAACTGTCTTTGAGACTCAAAGCAACAGCAGTCCAGAGATTCAACAATCGCTCACGAAGCCCGAACTTCAGTCTGTTGATGTTCAGAATAACGTCATTCGACTGCGTTATAATGTGCTCCTTGGAGAGCGTGACAATCTTCCTGTATCAGGCTTTAAAGTAATGCTGAAGAAGAGCCGGCTACAGGTATCCAGAGTGTATACAAGCGGAAATGATCTTTATCTAGTGCTACGGGTCAAGCCTTCATCTGACGATGAATTGTCGATATCTTATAACCCCAAGGGCAGTGGCGCCATTGCGGGTACGGGGTACTCGCTTGTCGGGTTCGACAACTATAAAGCAGTGATTGTAAGTGAAGCCAGTAATTCACCAACATTAAGGCCACAATCCATTTCAGCTGCGGGTAGTGAGGTTATCATTACTTATCCCAACAGATTGAGAACGACTGTGTTAAAGCCAGAGCAATTCACCATTTATGCGAATAGCACCAAGCGTACAGTTACGAAAGCCAGAATTTCAGGGAATCAAATCATCCTGACCTTGTCGGTTCCTGTAGCGGCAAGCACCAACCTGAAGGTGTCCTTCAACAAGGGTGCAGATCCGATTGTTGATGTGAACGGTAATGAGATTACGATTTTCGTGGAATATGAGGTGACTGCGGAAAGCGCAGCTGTTGCCTCAAGTAGCCCGAAACAGCCATCATTTGTTACAGCGAACTCAAGTGCATTGTCCGGAAATGGTGGCTATGTACTGAACATAAATACTGCCAAAGCGGTTAAAGTCAACTCTAGCAGCGGTAACGCGATTACAAGATATATGATTCACAGAGGACAGCTTGAGGAAGCGCTGCGCTTCGTGATCCAAATTCATGAGAACCAGGGAACAAACAAGTCAGTCAAGCCATTGATCTTTAACGTGCCTGACACGGAAGGCTCAGCGGAGTTGGTTGTGCCAGTAAGTGCAGTGTACAGGGCTTGGCAAGAAGCAGGTGATGGTGGCAAGCGTTCTGTGTTCGCGGTGCAGTACAAGGGAGCGATGTATGAGATTCCTTTGAAGGAGCTACCTTTTGCAGAGATTGCCAGATCGCTTGGGAACGGTGCATTAAGTGTGGACACCTTAGATACACTTTATCTTATTATTCAAATTGAATATGTATCTCCTGATCAGTTGTCCGTGTCACCTGTAATCAACGGCAGTCAGGCTAAGCTTATGCAAGAGGCAATACAGATCAGAGTCATTGTCATATCGGGGACGGCAAACTCTGGCGAGACAGATGAGTATGGTAAACTGGACGGAGTGGATGTCAATCGTTCCAATTCGATCATCAATTTGTCGCACATTGGAAAAATTTATTTACGTATCATCATCAATTTAGGAAGTGCGGATCAGACAGCACTGGTTCGATATGACACGGTCAATAAAAGACTGATTCTCTTATCCTCCGGGGCAGCAAAGGCTAATGGCCAGCTTATTCTAATCGGGTATGCAGACCCGAATAAATCGGAGGGCTCTGGTGGCAGTGCAAATGCTGGGGGAACTACAGGAGCAGCAGCAGCAGGGCAAGGGTTGATTATTGGTGGGGTGAGCCTAATATCAGGGAACAATGCCTCCACTAATTCCGGATCTAGTAACGGAGCAAGTGGAGGTGTGAGTAGTGCCTCGGGTGGAGAGGCTAGTTCTACTGACTATACGGACACCAGCAAGCACTGGGCCAAGGCAGAGATCGATGCTCTAACCTCAAAAGGTATTATTGGCGCAAGAAGCAGCAATACGAATGCATTTGAGCCTGACCGTAATATTACACGGGCTGAATTTGCAGAATATATTTCTAAGGCATTGAACCTGGCACCTAACTTGGAGGAAGCTAAGATTTATCCTGACGTGAATCAGGATGACCAAGGTGGATATATTGGAGCAGCCAATGAAGCTGGAATTATTGCTGGGTATCCTGACGGATTTTTTAGACCAGATCAATTTATCACCCGTGAGGAAATGGCATTAATGATGGTACGTGCCCTTAAATATGGTGAGGTTAATACTTCCTTAACTGGCACACCAGAGCAGGCACTAACGAAATTTCGTGATGCATCGAAAATCCGTTATAAGGAAGCTGTGGCGCAGACTGTCCAAAGTGGAGTAATTCAAGGAATTAATGTCAATACCTTTCAGCCTAAAGGCAATGCGACACGTGCGCAGGCAGTGGTCATGATTAAGCGCGTGCTGGACAGAATAGGAGAGTTGCGCTAAAGGTAATTGACGTAACAAAGAACCGCCTTGCTTTTTGAAGGCGGTTTTTTCTTGTCTTCTCTAAATAGCTTGTGGTCATAGGAAGTAGAGAAAATGGTGCTTTTGCGGAGTTTTCTTTTTTCACTCGAAAAATGTATAATGATGGGGGACTTTATCGCAAGCAGACAAAAGGGCCTTTTCACGCCCGTTTCCCGTGTGGAAAACGGTGGAAAAAGCCCCTTATCTCAACCTTCACTCCTGCAGAAAGTGTAAGGATAGATATAGTTGTTACCGCTTTAGCTGAATTTTATGCAGTCCATTGGAAAAAGCTAAGTTCTAATGAAGGTTGCTGAGCAAAGCTTGTGGAAAGCAGGTATGTTCGGCTGAGTATAAGCATTCTATAGATTGGAAGGGGACTTTAACGTATTATGGTGCAACCACAGCAATTGGACGTCAATCAGATTCAGGAGATTATTCCGCATCGGGCACCTTTCTTATTGGTGGACCGCATTATTGAGCTGGAAGAAGGTAAACGAGCAGTTGGCATTAAAAATGTAACGATGAATGAACCGCATTTTATAGGCCATTTTCCCAAATATCCTGTAATGCCTGGCGTTCTTATTACAGAGGCTTTGGCACAGGTCGGAGCAGTTGCTCTGCTGCATTTGGAAGCTAATCGCGGGAAGATCGGCTTCCTGGCAGGGCTAGATGGCTTCCGCTTCCGTGGACAGGTCGTACCTGGTGACACTTTGAAGCTGGAAGTAGAAATTACGAGATCCAAGGGCTCCATAGGGAAAGGAAAGGCGACAGCCTCGGTAGATGGCAAGGTAGTCGCTGAGGGAGAGATCATGTTCGCTTTGTCTGACCCTTTGTAAGGAGATTGCATAAGGAATATCCAACCATCAGCAATACATAGTCATGGTGAGATTAATTCTATTCGTGGGGAAGGGGTATTACACATGGAACAATTAAGCACACAAGCTCAGGAGACGTTGGAGCAATGGCTTCAAGACCCGGTAATCGATGAGGCTACGAAGCAGGAGCTTCGTGAACTGGGTGGTCAGGCCAAGGAATTGGAGGATCGTTTTTATAAAGAGCTGGAATTCGGTACTGGGGGCCTCCGTGGTGTAATCGGTGCAGGTAGCAACCGGATGAATCGTTATGTCATCGGCAGAGCGACGCAAGGATTGGCACGTTATATTCTGGAGCAACACGGAGATCGGGAAGGCAAGCCGTCGGTGGTCA
The DNA here is from genome assembly GCF_038002385.1 of Paenibacillus sp. FSL K6-1230. Lineage (NCBI taxonomy): Bacteria > Bacillati > Bacillota > Bacilli > Caryophanales > Paenibacillaceae > Paenibacillus > Paenibacillus sp. FSL K6-1230. The sequence continues at coordinate 5,730,786 of NZ_JBBOCK010000001.1, read as the reverse complement.
TTGCTCATGATTCTCGTCATTTCTCACCTGAATTCTCTTTGGAAGCTGCTCTGGTGCTGGCTGGTAACGGTATCGTCGCTAAGTTATTCCCTTCCCTGCGTTCTACACCGCAGCTATCCTTCAGTGTCCGGCACCTGCAGGCTACTGGGGGGATCGTCGTGACTGCAAGTCACAACCCACCCGAGTACAACGGCTATAAGGTCTATAACAGCTCAGGAGGACAGCTTGTTCCTCATGAGGCGGAGCAGGTTATCCAATACATTCGCGAGGTGCCTTCGTTTGCTGACATCCGTAGAATCAGCAAGGAGGAGGCTGAGGCCCAAGGCTTGCTCGTATGGTTGGGAGAGAATGAGGATCAAGCCTTCACAGATACCGTCGCAGAGGTGAGTGTGAATCGTGAGCTGATTGCGAACGGCCCAGGCAAGGACTTCAAGCTGGTCTTTACGCCCCTGCACGGTACGGGTAATATCCCGGTTCGCGATGTACTGGCGAAGGTCGGCTTTGAGCAGGTGCATGTCGTTCCAGAGCAGGAGCAACCAGATGCAGAATTCTCTACGGTGAAGTCTCCAAATCCAGAGGAACGCGATGCGTTCAAGCTGGCTATTGAGCTTGGTACGAAGGTCGGAGCCGATCTGCTCATCGGAACAGATCCTGATGCGGACCGCATGGGTGCCGTGGTGAAGAACAAGCAAGGTGAATACGTAGTGCTCTCAGGGAATCAGTCCGGGGCAATTATGATATACTATTTGCTAAATCAGCTTCAGGAGGCTGGCAAGCTGCCTGCTAATGGAGCCGTCGTCAAAACGATTGTAACCAGTGAAATGGGAGCAGTTATTGCTGAGCATTTTGGAGCCACTGTATTTAATACGCTGACTGGCTTCAAATATATTGGTGAGAAAATGAACGGCTTTGAGCAGAGTGGAGATCATACCTTCTTGTTTGGCTACGAGGAGAGCTATGGTTATCTCGCTGGCAACTATGCACGTGATAAGGACGCGGTACTTGCATCTATGCTGATTGCGGAAGCTGCTGCTTACTATAGTACGCAAGGGAAAACGCTGTACGATGTATTGGAGGAGCTGTATGAGAAGTTCGGCTATTTCCTTGAGAGCTTGGAGTCTCGTACACTTAAAGGCAAGGATGGCGTAGCTCAAATTCAATCCCTTATGACTCAGTGGCGTACAGAATCCATTGCGGAGATTGCTGGGATCAAGGTGAAGGAAGTATTGGACTACTCCAAGGGCTTGAATGGTCTTCCTAAGGAGAATGTACTTAAATTCATGCTGGAGGATGGGTCTTGGTTCTGCTTGCGTCCATCAGGTACAGAACCGAAGATTAAGGTGTATTTTGCCGTCCGCGGAACATCCATTCCTGATGCGGAGAGCAAGATTGCTTCGCTGGTGCAAGCCGTCATGTCTCGGGTGGATGCTTAAATCATCTTTTTAGCTTCAAGAAAATATTTAATAATTACATTGTGTTCCGGCAACCTCTCATACGGCAAGAGCTGCAAGCCGGAGAGGTTGCCTGTTTATTAGGAAGATATGTATCACAGTGTATTGGTTTTGCAATGATGAGGAGGTACTTTGGTGGTTCAGAAATGGCAACGTTGGAATATCGCTACACGTAAATGGTTATGGATTATAGTCATTCTGGGGCTTGCGGCCTCAATTCCTGTAATTGTGGACAGGCTGGCAACGGAGCGATCCTCCAAGACTGTGGAAATCGCAATGGATTATAGGAATTTGACAGATGTGGCCTCTTATCAGGCCCGTCCACTGGAGTTCCTGGATCAGCAGTTGGACAGATTGCATGATGCAGGAGTTACTACGATGTCTCTTTACGAGAGCACGCTGGAGGATTTTCGAAAAGCACGACGTCTCGTAATCTATAACGAGCAGGATGCTTCCAGACTGATGAATCAGCCGGTGGAGGCGAGTCGGAATTTTACATATGTGCTGTTCACCAGCAACGAGAACGGACAAGCGCTTACTCCATTAATAGAAGAGACCTTCAGTACTTTGGACATTCCAGTACAGCGCTGGGAGCTGAATGGTCTGCCGGGTCTGATCATTGAGGCTGCTCCAGAGGATGCTACGTTGAAGCCGACCCAAGCGGACCCGATTGCCATGGAAAACCTGCGCTCCAAGGGCTTCTTCATTATGCCGCGACTGAACGACAGTATGCCTTATGACCAACAGAGGATGGAGAGACAGCTCGCGACTTTCCAGCAGTTTGGTGTAAAACGTATTTTGTTTGAAGGTGATGCGGTAAAAGGCTTCGCTGAACAAGCCAATAAAAACAGCTTAAATGGCTTTGCCGAGCTATTGAACAAATATGATATTGGACTGGCAGCCATCGAGAACTTGAAGCAGCCACAGTTGGGCTTCAACAAATTGGCTTATCTGACTGACTATAATGTTGCTCGCCTATATTCCTTGAGCCAGGCTGACTCTGCTCTGGATATTGAGACGTTGGCAGATCGTTTTGCGCTAGCAGCGAAAGATCGCAATATTCGGATCATGTATGTGAATCCAGGAGTTACACGTAATGTGTCAGAAGCCAAAATCAAGGATTCTCTGGATAATATCGTGCATACTTTGCAGGCTCCGGGCAACGCAATACAGCGGATTGAAAATAATGGCTTCACACTTGGACAAGCTGAAGCTTTCCAGGTTAGCGATTCAGCCGGGCAGCGTTACTTCAAGCTGGGCGCAGTTGTAGGTGCAATCGCCTTGATCTCTCTAATGGTGTCGTTCTTTGTGCCTGTCCTGACAATACCGGCTTTTGCAGCTGGTCTCGTCGGCTCTGCGGGGCTATATGTCTTGAACTCAGCGCTTATGGAGCAGGCGATTGCACTGCTTGCAGCCATCAGTGCACCTACGATTGCTGTGGTACTGGCTGCTCGCCAGATTAGCAAGAGTCAGGCGAAGGAACCAGAACTGTCAGCTAGCAGCAGATTGGGCAAGTCCTTAACGATCTATGTCTGGACTTCTCTTCTCTCCCTGGCAGGGGCGCCTTTCGTCATTGCCTTGCTGAATAACATTAGCTACAGCTTGGTGCTTAATCAATTCAGAGGTGTAAGCCTGCTTCACTTGGCACCAATTATGCTTGTGGCTGTATATATTTTCTTTTACCGTGGCATGTCCATACGCACTGAGGTTCCGAAGCTTCTTCGTCAACCTGTAACGATTCTTATGGCTATTCTGTTAGCTGTTGTAGCTGTTATTGTGTGGTATTACTTAAAGCGGACGGGGAACGCAGGATCAGTCTCTTCCCTGGAAATGAGCTTCCGTACATTCCTGGAGAGCACATTTGGCGTGCGTCCTAGAAATAAAGAGTTCCTGATGGCTCATCCAATATTCATCGCAGGGACCTTCATTGCCCTGAAATATCGCAAAGCAATTTATGTCCTGATTATTGCTGTGATTGGCCAGCTCTCGATGGTGGATACCTTCGCGCATATTCATTCCCCTGCGGATCTGTCGTTGATTCGTGGAGTGCTGGGTCTGGTGCTGGGCTTGATCATCGGTTTGATTGGTATTGGATTGTGGCAGTTGGTAGAAAGGGGTTGGAAGAGATGGTCGCCCCTGTTAAAACAATAGTCATCTCCGGGTATTACGGCTTTCGCAATAGCGGAGATGAGGCCGTCCTTAAATCCATCCTGACTGCGCTAGCGCGTGCTGGTGAGGAAGCGGGTGTCCGCATTGAGCCTGTTGTCCTGTCAATTGATCCTGAATGGACTTCAAGCATGTACGGCGTCAAGGCTGTTCACCGGATGAAGCTTGCTGAGGTGCGAAGCGCCATTCAGCATAGTGACGGCTTGATCAGTGGGGGCGGTAGTCTGCTGCAGGATGTCACCAGTCCCAAGACGATTCCTTACTATCTGGGCGTCCTCAAGCTAGCACAGTGGGCCAAGAAACCGACCTTCATCTACGCTCAGGGAGTAGGTCCTGTACAGCGTAAAATTTTTCACCCACTGATCAGATCAGTGTTCCGCAAAGCCGCTTATATCTCGGTCAGGGATGAGCAATCTGCAGATCTACTTTCCAGTATGGGTATGGCACGAAGTGGCATTGAGGTCGTACCTGATCCGGTCATGGGTCTACCCTTGCCAGAGAATACGAACGCTGTGTCGGTCAGTGAGTCGGGCATTCTGCCGACGATTGGTGTGTCGGTGAGGTATTGGGATAAGGAACGTCGTGAATTGTCCGCGTTGGCACGCGGGCTTCGCCAATTGGGGGAGCGTCAGCGTGTGCATATTCGCTTGCTTCCATTTCATTTGCCGGACGATGTTGAAGCATCGCGTGAGGTCATGGCACAGGTAGGGAGCTTTAGTGAAGGGAGCAGTCAGATCAGTATTGCCGAGGATGTCTTGGATCCGCAGCAAATGCTGCTGGAGGTCAGTCGTTGTAATCTGGTGATAGGCATGCGTCTGCACAGTCTGATCTATGCGGCTTCTCGCAGCATTCCTCTGCTTGGAATATCGTATGATCCGAAGATTGATCATTTCCTGAAGCGTTTGGATAGCGAACCTGTTGGGACTACAGCTACACTTACGGCGGAACAACTTGCAGCTGAGGCAGAGCGTATCCTTCAATCTCCTTCGGAATGGATACGAAGCAGGGAAGCCAAGATTCGTGAACTGCAGGAAGAAGCACGCAGACCGGCGGAACGAATCGTTCATTATTTGAGGAACAAAGGGTGAAGGAACAGTGAGACAGTCAGAGCAAGTGCCGACCATATCGATCTTCGGGTTGTCAGTATCCCGGATGAATATGAAGGATACGGTGGAATATTTAACAAAGGCTATACAATCCAGACAAGTACATCAGGTGATTACGGCTAATCCCATTATGATCATGACAGCCCTGGAGAACCCGTCATACATGCAAGTCATGCAGAATGCAGAATTGCTGGTTCCGGATGGGACAGGCGTCGTATGGGCGGCCGAGAAGGCGGGAAGTCCCGTGCCTGAGCGCGTAGCGGGTTTTGATTTGTTACATGAATTGCTTCGCGTCGGCGAAAGCTACAAATGGCGGGTGTATCTGCTGGGGTCTACCAGCGAAGTGATTGAAGCAACGGCATCGCGGTTAAAAGAGCTTTATCCCGAAGTTGTGATCTGTGGGCTTCGAGACGGTTTTTTTGGACCGAATGAGGATCAAGGGGTTATTGAGCATATTCGGAAAGCTGAACCGGACCTGTTGTTCGTAGCTCGTGGAGCCGATACGCAGGAGCCGTGGATCAACCGTTACAAGCAGGAATTGAATGTTCCGGTCATGATGGGTGTTGGTGGAAGCTTCGATGTGATCTCTGGAAAATCCAAACGTGCACCCAAGATTATGCAAAAACTTCGTATGGAATGGCTGTATCGTCTAATGAAGGAGCCTAGCCGCTATAAAAGAATGCTTGCGCTGCCGAAATTCGCAATGAAAGTGCTGCGTGAGCAAGAAAACATGACGAAAGCTAGGTAAATAGCCTGAATTTGCGTCTAAAACCGCCTAAATTGCCATAAAACGAAGGTTGGTATTTGGAATCGTTCGGAGTATAATTCAATGCGGTTGGGTCCGATTCAGTTGATGTGATGTGTTGGTTAAAAATTGAAGAGGATTCGCTTTAAAATTGGGGGTCGAATGATCAAATGTTACCGATCTATATTATTGGATTTATCGCTGCACTTGTACTAGCACTAGTCCTGACACCGCTGGTTAAGAGGTTTGCTATTCGGGTTGGCGTTGTGGATGTCCCGAATGCCCGCAAGGTGCATACGAGGGTTATGCCTCGACTAGGTGGAATGGCTATATTCTTGGCCTTCATTATCGGGATACTGGCTGTGCTTCCATTTGTTCCTGACGGCGTACTTACGACCCGGGATATTAACTTCATTCAGGCGTTTTTGGTTGGTGGAGCGATGATCACGATACTCGGTGCACTTGATGACCGTTTTGATCTGAATGCAAAGCTGAAATTCGTCGTACAGATTGCTATTGCTTGTATGGTTGTATTTGCTTTTAATATTCGTGTGGATTTTGTAAATATCCCATTTGCTGATTCTTACTCCTCCCTTGAGGGATGGATCGCTATACCGCTAACAATCTTCTGGATTGTGGGTGTAACGAATGCCATTAATCTCATTGATGGGCTGGATGGCTTGGCTGCTGGCGTTTCCGGGATCGCTATCAGTACGATCTTCGTGATGTCCCTGCTTATGGGCAACATTGCGGTTGCTATGCTTTGTCTGGTGTTGCTGGGCAGTATCGTTGGATTCCTGTTCTTTAATTTCCACCCGGCCAAGATCTTCATGGGTGATACAGGCTCCTTGTTTCTGGGCTTCTGTCTTGCGATGCTATCGCTATTAGGCTTCAAGCAGATTGCTGTAGTCTCCTTTATTACTCCGCTGATCATTATCGGTGTGCCATTATCGGATACGTTTTTTGCGATCGTTCGTCGTAAGCTGCAGAAGAAGCCGATTTTCTCACCTGATAAAGGGCATCTGCATCACCGCCTGCGAGAGCTTGGCTTTAGTCACAGACAGACGGTATTGATCATTTACGGCATTGCTGCTTTCTTCGGTGTGCTGGCTGTGATTCAGTCGTCTGCGGCATTATACGAAGCGAACTGGGTGACGTTCGTAGTGATTTGTATCATGATGTTCTTTTTGCAGCTTGGTGCAGAGATTATCGGGCTGGTCGGCAAAACAAAGCGACCTATCATTAATATGCTGCTGCGTCTCAAGGTAAAGCCAGAATCGCAGCGTTCGAAATTATAATTTGATCTTAAATAGCAACCTGTGGAGTAGAGCGAAGCTCTGTTCTACAGGTTTTTTTGCATTTTGGCTATTTATTTTCTCATACTTCTCCTCTCTCTTTTTTGTGAAACTCCTAAAATTATGTATGTTTACTGCCGATAAAGAAAATATGTATCGGTGCGTACCCAAGGTGCGACAGACTGAAGGAGGATAATAATTTGAAGCGAATATTTTCCATGCTTTTGACGTTTGCCTTGGTCGTTGGCATTTTGCCAACAGGCTGGATGGGAACGGCAAGTGCTGCAGGGACGTTTTTCATCTTTCCTGATCAAAGCTATGACATGAGCTTGCCTAAGACAGTGAACACAGAGCGTGTTACTTTCAAGGGGTCCATTAACGGAGTAAGCAGTAATTCGATTTCTTACAGTGTGGTTCAGCTATCAAATGGTGTAGCTACGAACAACAAATCGGAGAATCTTAGAACAGGACTGGCCTTTGCAGGATCGAACATTACAGTAAGCGACCTGAAGCTGTATCCTGGTATGAACAAGATCACATTTTTCAGTAATCAGAATTCTTCAAACATGCAAGACAGCATCTACATCGAGTATCAGGATGGTCCTAAGTTATCCAATCTGACAGCTACATTAGGTAGCCAGACAGAAGGGCTTCCTGAAGGAAAAACGACTGTTCTGGTGGATAATAACAACTCTGGGACAGACGATGTAAGAGTGATTATAAGAGGTACTGCCACAAATGCAACAAGTGTGACCTTGTCATCTGACAAGAGTAACACGACCTACAGCGTGTCTAGTGCTAACAACTATTTATTTACAGGCTCTGTTACGTTAGCTCCAGGGAGCAATAAGGTAACGATTAGAGCATTCAATGGAACACAAAGCGTAATTGGAGAAAGAGAAATTACGATCTATACAGGTAACCCTGAATTTTATGATGTAGTTCTACAACGAGATGGAAATACATCGGCTGATCTGTCAACATCGCCAGATTTTACGGTAGCTGGTAATACTGGAGTTCAGATTTCTGGTAAAATGCTAGTTCCAGCTGGGAGTACCTTCCCAGTAGTTAATGAAGTATTAGGTACGTTCAGTAATGCAGATCTGACCTCAACAGATGTGGCTATGGTCACAGTAGATGCTGGAACTACAGGTGGTTACAAGACCTATACCTTTAGTGGTACCGTTCCAGCAGGGGTAGGCTTTGATAAGCGTACAAGAGTAGCTCTTGCTGCGAAATATACAGATGGCACAACTTCATCTGCATCTGTGCTTCACTTCACATTGCGCAACAGCACTGTACCTTATATCTACAGCGTTAATTATTTGCCGGATTTCAATTCACAGTTGCTCACTAGAATCAATGCAAATGATAATACGGCAATTACGACAGCAAAAACACTAACTGGAACGTCTATGAAGGACACAACAACGGATATTCAATCCCTGCCGGTGGGTATGGAATTCATTATTGTGAATGGATCAGGAAATCCACAACTGGCTCCAGGTATTGCAGGGTCTCTGGTAGTACCAGCTAACTTGCAGAGTGATGAGACGCGTGTCATTAACGGTAAGTCTACTCCTGTGCGAAAAGTAATTGGATACATGCAAACATTGCCTAAGGAAGGCACCAACGATCTGAGTTTCTATGTGGGTTCAGATCCAACCAAAACGGTAAAGGCAACGGTTAATTTGCTCTATGGACCATTTGCCAAGTTCAATAGCATTTATGATGGACAACGCATTGAACTCGATACTTCAAAGGGCAACACGAATACGGCTAAGCTGACTGCTATGGGGAACTTTGCCGGTCAATTGTTGAATATTCCATCTTCGTCGAGCGTAATTTATACGGGCTCAAACAAAAACCTGTTTCTGTACATTAATAATGTAGAAGTCGAGCTTAGTGCAGCATCAGGTGGCTTTACGTTGAATATTGCTGATAATGACAAGGCTGCGGGTGCCTTGAATATCGGTAACAATGAAATCAAGTTGGTATATCGTTCTGCGAATGGTTCCTATGAGAACACGATCAATGTTGTGTTTGCACAGACCAATATTCCAATTATTCCATTCCCGGGTACACAGGGTGTATTGCCCTATACCGTAATTAGTGGACTGGAAAGAAAGCCGGAGTATAAGGAACTCGCACCAAAGGCAACAGACAAGAACTTCACTAAGATTAATGATAACCAATATACGACGAATCAAAGTAAAATGAATGTCTTTGGTACGTTCCAACTTGTAGATCTTGGCAAGTCAGAAAATGATGTGCAGTCCGAAGTTGATCTTGTTACTAACCGCGGTAACTATATTCTCGAGATTACGCCATCTAGTGGAAATACTACGACATGGACTCTAAATGACGAATTCATTTCAGCTAATAATAAAACTAAAATTTACAATGAAGGCAAAGCTGTAGATGGCTTGGTTGTATACTACCATCCAGACAAAAAGTACTTCAGCTTCATCTTGCGCGATCAGGAGATTCCACAAGACGGTTCTGCTGTGGTGTACAATATCGCATTGTACAACAACGGTAAAGGTGGCCAATCCGCCACGTTCCGGCTTCAAGTATCGGGACAATCTACAGGCTTTACGCTGCTGCGTCCTTTGCCTGAGAAGCGCATCTTGAATCAGAATTTCGTAGAAGTAATAGTAGATGCGGCTAATGCAGATTCTGTTGTTGTAAATAAAATAGCAGCAGAGCAGACTGGTTTTGATTCCAATTTCGATGGTGTTGTGGATAAACCATCTGCTTGGAAAGCGATTATTACAGGACTAAAAGCGAATACGGACACCAAAGTAACTGTGACCGTGACTTCGGGAGGCCAGAAGGTTGATCAGACCTTCACCGTGAGATATGTACCAACGAATATTCCGGGTGCACAGTTCATGGAAGCCATGAAATCATCCCATAAAATATTCGATGGTGATGTAACACTGGCATTCCCAAGAGGAACCAGCCTGATTCGTCGAGATTATGATGTACCACAGCAATTTAAAAATCAGGTCTTTTCGGGGCACACACTCTACTTTGCTATAGCAAATAGCACAGATGGTGTAGTAGATCGACACGAATTTGAACTAGACCAAAATGGCAATGATATAAAAGATATGGAAGACATCATATCTAGAGGGGCTACTTTCTTTGGACGGGGCTTCCCTGAAAAGTTCATCAAATCCAGCCCGGTATACTGGATAGATCCGGGAACAGCAGATGATATTAATACTAGTAATGCTTATGACCCTGTAAAATATGGTGCTGATCCATATCAGTTGCTGGATAATCCGAAGCTAAGCACAAAGCCTACAATCCGTAGCTTTTACAATCGTGATGCCAGAAATGAATTAGTGCCATCAAAAACAGCTACATTAACATTGAAATACGATGACAGTGTTGCTAATGATGCAGGAAAAGGAATTACTGTATTCCGATTTGATTCGGATATTAACGCTTGGCAAAATATTGGTGGTGTCGTTGACGCCAAGAAAAATACAATAAAGGTACCACTTGACCGCTTTGGGTACTATGTGGTTGGTAAAGTAGGAGAGTCATATTCTGATATTATCAGTCATTCCTATGCCAGAGAATTCCTGGAGACCATGTATGCCAAGGGTGTTATGAACCCAGTAGACCCTGTAAACCGTTTTGGACCAGATCTTTATATTAATAGAGGCGAGTTCACGGCGATGATTGTTAAGGGGCTTCAGTTGCCGTTGAACTACAGTGGAGCAAAACATTTTGACGATGTCAGTGATTCTCTAACGACTGTATCACCAACTGCATTGTATGATTTCAGATATATTGAGACAGCAGCTCGAGCAGGTATTGTAAAGGGTTCGCAACCAAGAACCTTTGGTCCAGATAACCCGATTACGCGCCAGGATGCTGCCGTCATCATTGCGAAGGCACTTGACCTGAAGCTGGAGACCAATCGTGATAAAGTCACTAAAGATCTGTCCAAGTACTTCAAGGATGCTAACACAATTGATTATTATGCACAGCCTTCTGTTCTAGCGATTGCGAAGAAGGGGATTATTGCAGGTTCGCCAATTGATGCTAGTGATCCTAAGGCAGGAGCTAATTTTAATCCTACAGCGTTGACGCTGCGCGGAGATGCCGCGATTATTATGGCGAGAGTCATGATTGATAAGAAATTGCTTCCTAAGATGTAATCTAGGCGTTCCCTTTATACGCTTCATGCCGGATGGCTGAGGCGTATAAAGGGAAGCTTTTTTACGTCCTCTAACCGGGGGATATCTCCATTTGACCGGGTGTACAAACATGTGCAATAATAAATTTAAATGTAGGTTTTTTTTTGGCAATTTATTTTAAAATGTAACTATTATAAAAAAATACGTTTTATCTAGGGCCAAACTGAAACCTGCTTGTATTACTGGCGTAATACCAGTAGATGCAGTAAAAAAACGAGACAGATTCATAGTAATTGGGGAGTGGTGAGATGTCACAGTTTTCCATCCGTCGTCCGGTCACTGTATTCATGTTAATAGTGACCCTATTAATTGGAGGCGGAATATTCGCACTAAGACTTCCAGTAGAGCAGATGCCTGATATTAACCTGCCGATTGCAGCGGTTGTTACCAGCGCACCGAACTCTACACCAAGTGAAGTCGAAGAATTAATCACGAAACCGATTGAGGGTAGTCTGGCATCCGTCCAAAATGTTGACACCATCAGTTCACAGTCGTCGGAGGGCTCCTCCATGGTTATGATTCAGTTCAATTGGGGAATTGACCTGGATCAGGCATTGCTTGATGTTCGCGATAAGATTGATTCGGTCAGAGGTGCTCTGCCCGACTCAGCGAACGCTCCCCGCATCCTGAAGATCGACTTGAATGCCACTCCGATCATCAATTTGGCTTTCACAGGCGATATGGATATCAACACTTTGAAGAGTGTTGCTACCGAGACGATTCAACCCGAATTGGAGAGAATCGGCGGAGTTGCATCCGTATCGATCGCAGGTGGTCAGGATCGGATGATCCGCATTACGCTCGATCCAGGTAAAATGCAGGGTTACGGCATCACATTGGATCAGGTAAGCCAGATGTTGGCCGCGAACAACCTGTCTGGTTCTGCCGGCTCCGTTACACGGGGCGATACAGAAATACAGATCCGCGTACAGGGTGAGTATCAGGCAGTCTCTGAAATTGGAGAAACGCTGATACCAGCAGGTAGTGGGACTGTGAGATTGAAGGATATCGCCACAGTGGAGGATAGTCTGGCTGACATCGACTCCATCTCGACCTTCAACGGTAAGCCGAGTATTAATATCGGGGTCACCAAAGCTTCAGGTGGCAATACGCTGTCAATAGCAGATGCTGTTAAGGATAGGCTGGACTCCGTTAGAGCCAAGCTTCCTGCAGGCACGGAGTTAACGCTCGTGACTGATGCATCAGAGCCTGTTCGTGACTCTGTATATTTGCTAGTAGAGCACGCCATTCTGGGTCTGGTCATTGCTTCGGCAGTGTTGCTTATGTTCCTGAACAGCCCACGCTCTACGATTATTGCAGCTGTAGTAATCCCGATTTCCTTTATTGCGACATTTATGATGATGTACTTTACAGATCAGACTGTAAATATCATCTCGCTTAGTGGTTTGCTTCTCGGACTCGGCTCCTTCGTCGATTTTGCCGTCGTTATTATTGAGAATATATTCAGGCAAAGACACGAGGGTAAGAGCATGCTTCAGGGGGCGATTGATGGCTCCAAGCAGGTAGGTAATGCGGTTATGGCCTCTGCCTTGGCCCAGATTGTCGTGTTCCTGCCAATTGTCTTCGTAGATGGTATTGCAGGTGAGATGTTCAAGCCACTGGCGCTGACGGTTATCTTCTCACACATTGCGGCTTTGGTCGTATCATTGATGATCGTTCCAATGCTCAGCTCCATCTGGCTGCCTAAGGTGCCTGACGAGTCTATATATACTTCCGGTACATACCGCGGAGCGAACCCAATCATTTGGTTCAATATCGGCTTTGAGAAGTTTAAGGCATTCTATACTAGAATTTTAAAATGGAGTCTTGGCCACCGGAAATCCATCATAGCAATTACGATTCTAATGTTTATTGGCGCAGGTATGCTGATACCATTCGTCAAGGCTGAATTTGTACCGGCTGGTGATGAAGGTAACTTCACGGTTACTTTGGAAATGCCTAATGGTACCAAGCTGGAAGAGACCGAGAAGGTCGTTCAGCAGATTGAAGCCGAGATACAAAAAATCCCGGAGCTCGATATGATGACTGCAACGGTAGGGAGTTCAGGTGGCTTCAGCGCTGCCGCTGGGAATTCAGGGAGCTTGACAGTTACTCTACTGGATGAACGCGCACGTTCCACTAATCAAGTAGTAAGTGAGCTTCGTGGCAAGCTGAGCCAAATTCCAGATGCAGATATTACTATTGAAGCTACCGTAGGCTTCTCGACAGGTTCAGCGGTACAGATCAACCTACGCGGTGATGATATTGATGTATTGCGTGAGCTGTCAGATAGTCTAGTTAGCGAAGTGGGCAAAATTGAAGGAGTAGTTAACGCTACAAGCTCACTCGATGCTGTACGTGAAGAGTATGAGATTCTCGTTAATAAACAAGTTGCTTCACAGTATGGTCTATCGGCATCACAGATATTGTCTACTGTCCGCACTTCATTTAATGGATCAGTAGCAACGTCATTCCGTACAGGAGATGACCAGATCGACGTCCAGATTACTTTGCCGAAGGAGTACCAACAGGACTTCTCTTATCTGGAGAACCTGCGTATTACCACAGCACAAGGGATTGACGTACCTTTACTGTCTGTAGCCACGATGCAACGTGTAGATGTACCGCAGACAATTACCCGTGAGAACCAGGTGAGACAGGTACAAGTAACGGCAGGAGCTGATACGAACGCTAATACAGTCGAGATTAACCAAAAGGTTACTACATTGCTCAACAACCTGAAGCTGCCAGAGGGCTATACAGTGGATACTGGTGGCGGCCAGCAGGAGCAAATGATGGAGTCCTTCACTAGTCTTGCCATTGCGATCTTGCTATCAGTAGTATTGATCTACATGGTTATGGCTGGTCAGTTCGAATCCCTGTTTACACCGTTCGTCATTATGTTCTCCATTCCACCGACACTCATTGGAGTAATCTTTGGTCTGGTAGTAACAGGCACAAGTCTTAGTATCACCGCCCTAACCGGATATATTATGCTTGCAGGGCTCGTGGTGAATAACGCGATCATTATGATTGATTTCATCATCCAGCTTCGTCAGCAGAAGGTAGAGCGAGAGGAAGCTATTCTAAGAGGGTCGTCGGAACGTTTACGGCCAGTCTTGATGACGACGTTATCAACGGTACTTGCACTCTTACCAATGATGCTCTCATCCAGTTCTGCTAATGAAATGATGGCGCCTATGGCGGTCGTTGTAGTCTTTGGTTTGTCGTTTGCATCCGTTATTACGTTGATTTTGATTCCGGTAGTGTACTTGATATTTGATAATATGATTGAGAAACGCAAGAATCGCAAACTGAAAAGACAGCAAAAAAGAGAAGCCAAGCTGCTTAAACGCAGTGTTCAGGTCTAAGTGAGGTGGGGGAACCGTGAAGAAGAAAAGTATTGTGTTATTATCTGCTTTAGCTCTGTCGGTAGCCTTGGCGGGTTGCACAGGAGGAGAGCCTCCTGCTGCAGCTCCTGAGGAGCAACAAGCGGTATCTGTTGAGGTATCACAGGTGACGCAAGGCAGCATTAACGATGAAGCGGGTATTATTGCCAATCTCGCAGCCAATGAGACCGTACAGGTCTCTCCTAAGGTTAGTGGCAAAATTCAAAGCATTAACCTGAAGATTGGTCAGCAAGTAAAGCAAGGAGATGTGCTGTTCACATTGGATCCTAAGGATACACAGGACAGTATCAGACAATCTGAGGAATCCTATCAGGTCGCTCTTGCGAACTTGAAGCAGGCGGAAAGTGGCTATCAGCAAAGCGTCCAACAGGCTAAATCAGCAGTAGACCAGGCGAAAAGTGGCCTAACCCAACAAAAAAGTGCAATTGGCCAAGCGCAAAACGGAGTAGCTGATGCAGAAAGTGCATTGAGAGATGCGCAGAATGCTGCACAGCGGACCCAGCAGCTACATGCAGCTGGAGCTGTATCCCAGTCTGAGCTGGAGCAAGCTCAAACGGGCCTAAGACAGGCTCAAAGTGCATTGAACAACGCTCAAATTGCGCTTAGCAACGCACAAACTAGCTTAGAGAGCGCGCAAACCAGCTATGACAATGCTCAGAAGTCCTACCAACTGGCGCAGCAAAGAGCTGGAATTGAAGTGGCACGTGCTTCTGCCAATCAATCCAAAGCCGCTCTGGATACTGCACGCAGCCAGCTTGCAGACCTTACAGTGAAGGCCCCGATTTCCGGGAGTATAGCTGCTGTTAATGGTACAACCGGCCAAATGGTAGGTCAGAGCGCTGTAGTTACGATTGCCAATACCAACCCTATTGTGGCGAAGGCCAACTTGTCAGAAAGCGATATCCAGAAGCTTAGCCTGGGCTCGCCGGTTACGGTAGGAGTTGCAGCATTAAATGAACGAATCGAGGCCAAAGTGACGGCTATTAGTTCGGTTATGGACAATGATCTGCGTGCCTATCCTGCGGAGATTTCCATCCCTAATAATGGTGGGGCCCTGAAGGCTGGTATGATCGCGAATATATACTTTAAGTCTGAGGGTGAGCAGGGCTTGTTGGTGCCTCAGAGCGCCATTGTGGAGCAGTCTGGTCAGAAGTACGTCTTTATAATAGAAGGAACTGTTGCAAAACGTGTAGAGATTAAGCCGGCAGCAGAGAGCTCTACCCAGGTACAAGTCAGCGAGGGTCTTACTGCTGGACAACAGATTGTCACTAAAGGGTCCAGTATGCTGACAGATGGGGCAACCGTCAATATTGTGAATTCAAATCAATAAAGAATAGAATGTCCGACTGTCTCTCCGCATATGCTGGTATGAGGGGGGCAGTCATCTTTGTTCGGTCTTTGCTTTACTATTTCTAGCGTCTACCACTTGTCCAAATTAGGGTTAATAGGAAAAAGTTGTTGGGTGACGATAGAATAGGTTTAATAGTATAATTATGACTAAAGGAAGCATGGTACATAATTTTTTAAAAACATTGAAAAAATTTTTTAAAAAAGACGCAACTTTTTAGAACCTGCTCACGTCTAATTGTGTGAGTATGGTACAGAGAGGTTACAATGGGTTACAAATTCGTAAAGACAAAAAACGCTAAAAAACTTCTTTACGACAATGTCATCGCATTGTATAATACTGGAGTAAGTTGTGGCCATACGCTTTCTATGAATTTTGATTCCAAGCTTCTGTGATATTGTCACAGATATCATTTTATAAGGGTTAGGTAAAGCTCGGAAAGGAGGTGTAACGACTGATGAGTGACAAGATCCGACAAAAAGAAAAGAATATGGATATGCATGATATTCAAGGAGGAGAAAAAAAGGTTATGACAAAGTTTAACAAAAAGATGATCAACGTGTTCGCAACTGCAGCTCTCGTAGCTGGCGTAGCAGCACCTGTAGCAGCTCTCACTGCTCCAACTGCAATTCACGCAGCAACTGGTATTTCCGTAACTAACACACCAACTGTAAGTGATGGTGGAATCTCTGCATTCGGTACTGTAAACTTCACGATTGGTGAGAATGCTACTATTCGCCCTGGTGATTCTGTAACTATCAACTTGCCTTATGATCTTCCAGGAGCAAGTGACAATGTAACAGGTGCTACCTACACAGCTGAAAACGGAAGTCAATACGTCTTCAACCCTAACCTTGGCCAAACTTCTGGTCCAAACGGTATTCGCTGGTCTGCTTCCAGTGATCTGTCTGGTGTAGATGTTACTGATTTTGCAGTTGTACTTAAATCTGCAGACCGAGTTGAACTTCGTTATGTAGGTGATGAGACTGCTTTTGTTGATGGTGACGATGTTAAATTCTCCTTGCGTCTGGGTGCACTGAAAGTAGATGAAGGCGATAACGGCGCTGCAGAAGTTAACTTCCAAGCACCAGGTTCTTCTGCTTTCCCTACTGGTAAAGTAGTTGTAGGTAACGTGAATGACAGCAACGATCTGAACCTGTCCTTCTCTAGCCTCGATACTTCCAACAACGAATTCACGCCTAAAATCGTAATCGTTGAGCCTACTGCAGGCGCATTGGATGGCAACACTGAGATCAAGATCAAGCTGCCTAACGGTTATGCTTGGACTGGTCTGGCTACTGGCAAATCCATCGATAGAATCTATGGTAACGTGCCAACAGCTGCAATTGAACTGGATAGACAAAATAATAACCAAGAACTGGTTATTACTTATAACGCTAGCAAAGACACTCGTTCTGCTTCCGAAAAAACAGCTACTAAGCTGGAAATTCCTTATAACTTCGCAGTAGAAGATTCTTCCCTGGTTAAGAAGGGTGATGTTATCGCTCGCGTATCCGGTAAGACTACTACGAACCTGGCTGATGCTAAAATCGGAACTTACGGTGACTTCGGTACTGGTCTGACAGCTACTGATGCTCCTACTATCGTTGCTGGTAAGCATGAGCAAGATACTGCTGATCTGATCCTGAAGCAAAACATCGATGATAGCTTGATCAACGGACGTACTATCGAACTGACTCTGCCAGAAGGTACTGCATGGCAGGCAGTATTCGAAGCAGTATATGAAGATTCTGCTCGTCCTAACTACTCCAACCTGGAAGCTCCTGGTGGAAAATCTTCTATCAAGAACAAAGATGTTACTTTGAGATTCGATGGATACACTGGTACTGACCGTCGTACTGCTAAGTACACGATCCAAGGCCAAGGTGAAATCTCCGAGCTGAAGTGGGACAATGTTGAAATCGCAACAGCTGCTGACTTCACTGGTGATGTAACAGTAACTCTGGGTGGTAACGCTGGTGTAACTGGTTCTGCAGTAATCGCTAAGGTAGTTGCTCCTGTAACTGCTGCAGCTGCTACTAAGCCAAACGTAATTATCGGTTCTACTACTCAAAAGGCTGCTGACTTCACAATCACTGAAACTCAAGCTGAAGCCTTCAAGTATGACAGAACTGTAGTTCTGGACCTGCCAAACGGAGTATACTTCACTTCTACTCCTAAGGTTGAAGTAACAAGTGGTGACCTGAGAATCTCCAACGTGAAGAGACTGGCTGGCGACAACCAAGTTCAATTTACAGTAGATTCCGATAGCTCCACTGCAAGTACAATCAAAGTGTCTGATGTAAACATCACACTGGATCGTACTGTACCAGAAGGTGACGTTACTCTGGAAGTAACTGGACGTTCCGTTAACGAAACTTCCGTTTACACTAGCTGGACTAACTCTTCTGTAGCTAAAGTAGCGATTGCTAACACTGCAACTCCTGCTCCTACAGATCAATCCGCTGTTGAAACTGTATTCACACTGGGAAGCACTTCCTACACTGTGAACGGTGAAACTAAAACAGCTGACGTAGCTCCTTACAGCGAAAACGGACGTACTTACCTGCCAGTTCGTTACGTTGCTGATGCTCTGGGTGTTACTCCACAAAACATTCTGTTTGACAAAGCTACTTCCACAGTTACCCTGCTTAAAGGTGACCGTGTAGTACAAATCAAACTGAACACTAACCAATTGATCATCAATGGTTCTGTAGTTCCTATGGATGTTAAAGCAGTAACTAAAGACAACCGTACAGTATTGCCTATCAGATGGGTAGGTCAAGCGCTGGGCGTTAACGTTAGCTATGACGAGACTGCTAAAACTGTAACAATCAAGTAATTTAGCACTCATCTATTCTTGAATAACGAAAAAAGGGTTCCTTATGGAACCCTTTTTTCAATAATGAAAGTCCGGAGGTAACCATACATGAAACGTTTAGGTTCTGCTTTTTTGTCGACGTTGCTGCTTTCTTCTGCAGTCGCAGGAGCGGTGTCAGCACAGACAGCAACTACTCCAATCCGCGTATTGATTAATGGTGTTGAACAATCATACTCCCAGCAACCGTTCAAGAGTAACGATCTGACCCTTGTTCCACTGCGTTCACTTTTTGAAGGACTTGGTGCAGAAGTAAGATATGATGCGGCTACAGGGAAGATTACAGCCCTTAAGGGAACAGATACACTGAGTTTGCAATTAAATTCTAAGACTGCTTATAAAAATGGACAGTCCATTATTCTGGATGTACCAGCACAATCAATTAAGGGTTCAACCTTTGTTCCGTTACGCTTTGTTGGAGAGTCGTTAGGCGCCAAAGTAAATTGGAATGCATCCAACTCAACGATTGAAATTACGACGGAGCCTACTACAACTCCAGTAAGTGAAGTTGGGACCACGCCCAAATCGGATAGCTTACCAACACCTGCTACAGAAGCTACTTATGAAACGAATACAGAGCCTTTGAAATTTGATGATGCTGTGGCTATGGCACTTAAAACAAGTAATAGCCTCAAATCACAGGAGGCTTCGTTGCAGCAACAAAGCAACAAATTAGATGATGCAGCAGACAATCTGGATTTCATTCCGGCCCCACAAAGTGGAACAAGTGAGGCTGCTAATGCTGGATTTAATGCTTATACGCAACAACAGATTGGTTATCTTGGTTCACAGAAACAACTTGAAATTACCAAAGATAGCTTGGAATATCAAGTTAAAAGTGCTTATAATTCCATTATTACAAATTTAGAAGCCAAACGTATGGCTGATCTAAACCTTGAAGATGCACAAAGAAGCTTGCGTATTATACAAATTAAGCGCTCCAATGATATGGCAAGTGACTTTGAAGTAACGCAAGCAACCTCTAAAGTACAGCAACAAGAAGCGGCTAAGGAAGTTGCCCTAAAAACACTTGAGGATTCGTATCGTCAATTAAACACATTAATTGGCTACAAACCTGATCAAAGATATGCTCTAGTTGATGCCCCGGAATTCAGCGTGTTTGAATCAGATGTTGAAACCAAAGTAAGCCAGGTGGTAACAGGCAGCCCAGTGGTATGGTTGCAAGAGCAACGTGTGAAAGTAGCTAACCTCAATATAAATTATTTTGTGTTCACAGGGCAGACTGCAAATTCCTATGATAACACCAAGATTGAGATTGAGAAGGCTAAATTAACGTCGGAAGACACAAAAAAACAGCTCGCAGATAGCGTAAGAAGTATGTACAATAAGATCAAAGAGCTGGAAACACAATATGCTCAACTACAAAGCGGAAAAGTAACAGCAGAGAACGCATTGAGTGTCGTGAAGAAGCGTTATGATCTTGGCATGGCTACCGAATATGAAGTGTTTCAGGCACAGCTGCAGCTAGAGACGTTAAAGCATCAAGAATTGTCGATTGTTACTGGATTGGACAACCTTAAGCTGGCTTATGAAAAACCATGGGCGGCATCGGCTGGTGCTGGAGCTTCCTCTTCCAGCGAAGGCTAAGTTTTATGCATGATGTATTAGAACGTAATAATTGTACTTGCTATCATCCCCTCATGTAGGGGATTTTTTCTTGTCCTAACCGTGGATTGCCTTTATAGTTAAGTTAATTAGAGAATATCCCTCCCTTGTATTGGCTGGAGTGAATAGGTCGACAGAGGGGCACATCACTGAAATACAGATAGCTAGGTAGTAAGGAGGACTTTATGAAATCAACTTATAAAATTGCATTAGCGGCGTTCCTGATCGGTGGAGGCATTGTAGCAGGTACCGTCATGAATAGCTCCGTAGATGGAGCCTCCAGTGGAGGGCAACCTGGTACTGCAGATGATCCTGTGGTTACGAAGAGCTATGTAGATCAGCAGATCGCCAATGCACTGAAGGGTGGCAGTTCAGCCGGATCGTCTAGCGCGCCTGCAACTATGACTCCGCCACCAGCACAGACTGGCAGTTCTAATAGTGCAGCCTCAGGTGGAGCTTCCACTGGAAATACATCGTCAGGAGAAGCTATTAAAGTAGTAGAGCTGACACCTGGTAAAAAGCTGCTTGCAAAGGCTGGAGCGGAATTTATCGTGAGAAATGGCCGTGCAGTTGTATATAGTATGGATTCCAGTGGTGCAATAGATATTACGGATGGTAAAGAGATTTTTCACAACCAGGCAATTACGAAGAATCATCTTATATCCTTTCCAAGAGATGACCGTGGTATTCAAGTCAAAGAAGGCGAAACCAATGGTATCGTGGTAATGGTAAGAGGCGGATACAGTGTACAGTAAGAGTCATTAATGTTTTAGCCATCTTAACCAATAAGTTCTTTGTCTGAATCCTGTTTGTTATCGGCACAATAACTTCATCAACTACATGATGGAGGTGAGTGTATGGCAGCGGGACGCAGAAGACAAGTAGTACCTGCAAGTCGGCAAATGCTTAATGAACTCAAATATGAAATTGCCGCCGAATTCGGATATCCAGTAGTAGGAGCAAATGTTGGTGGGATGGATACTGAATTCGCATCGGAGCTCGGATCTGAACAAGGAAGCCAAGGTGGATATATCCCATGGGGACAATTAACCTCTCGTGAGAATGGCTCCATTGGTGGCGAGATCACCAAGCGTCTGGTTAGCAATGCTGAGAAGGAGCTTTACAAGCTTAATTGAAAATACATTATCTATAATTAAAAGTACATGAATGGTCCAAATCACCCATCTCTTCTTAAGAATATCCAGATATTCATTAAAGGATTCATTCACCTCGTATAAATTGACACCTTGTACCAAATAAGCTAATATGAAATTTGAGGCTTGTACGCAACCTTTTCCGACAGGAAAAGGTTCATTTTTTGTAGGCGTGTATAAGTTGTAAATTTTGCTCATTATGTTACGATAGGCAAGAACCATGACATGCTTAGGAGCATTGTATAAGAAGACCATTGCCTTATGCATTTTATTACCAAGCTTGAGCATATACACATACGCATTGTGATAACGATTATATTTTGTATCTGAAAATAAGCGTTATCGAACATATGAAGCTGTGTGATGTTGATATCCATTATTTCTTGTAGGAGGTTGACTTAATGTCTGTAAAAGGCCGTCATTTGTTTACGTCCGAGTCCGTAACAGAAGGACATCCGGACAAAATCTGTGATCAGATCTCAGACGCTGTACTTGATGCATTTTTGACCAATGACCCGAATGCTCGTGTGGCCTGTGAAGTATCCGTAGCAACTGGACTTGTATTGGTTATTGGTGAGATCAGTACCAAATCTGAATATGTGGACATTCCGTCCATTGTACGTAATACTATCAAGGATATTGGATATACTCGAGCCAAATACGGCTTCGATTACAATACATGTGCCGTGTTAACGTCTTTGAATGAACAATCCCCTGACATCGCTCAGGGAGTTAACGCTGCTCTGGAACACCGCGATCCTGCAGAAGTGGCTCAAGAAACAGCAAACATCGGTGCCGGAGACCAAGGGCTCATGTTTGGCTTTGCGACGAATGAGACTCCAGAACTTATGCCATTGCCTATTGCTATGTCCCACCGGATTGCCCGTCGTTTGTCCGAAGTTCGTAAGGATGGTACGCTTAATTATCTCCGTCCTGATGGCAAGACACAAGTGACAGTGGAATATGTAGATGGCAAGCCAGTGCGTATTGATACGATTGTAGTATCTACCCAACATGCTGAGGAAATTACGCTGGAGCAAATTCAACAGGATATCAAAGAAAAGGTCATTCTGCCTGTAGTGCCTGCTGAACTGCTAGATGGAGAGACAAAATACTACATTAACCCAACTGGACGCTTCGTGATCGGCGGACCACAAGGCGATGCTGGCTTGACTGGGCGCAAAATTATCGTGGATACTTATGGTGGTTATGCACGTCATGGCGGCGGTGCTTTCTCAGGTAAAGACCCAACGAAGGTAGACCGCTCTGCAGCTTATGCAGCGCGATATGTTGCCAAGAACCTGGTTGCTGCTGGATTGGCCGACAAGGTCGAAATTCAATTGGCTTATGCCATTGGAGTGGCCACACCGGTCTCCATTAACGTGGATACTTACGGAACAGGTAAAATTAGTGAGGAAAAGCTCGTTGAGCTTGTTCGCAATAACTTTGACCTTCGCCCAGCTGGCATCATTCGCATGCTGGATCTGAGACGTCCAATCTATAGACAAACAGCTGCATATGGTCACTTTGGCCGGACAGATCTGGATGTTCCATGGGAGCGCGTAGATAAAGCGGATCTCCTGAAGTCGCAAGCTGGTCTGTAAACACCATATCTCTAAGTAGCATAGAGCTATATTATATGAAATGAAAAAGGGACACCCTTTCGTCAAATCAATTGATGAAGAGGGTGTCCCTTATTCTATTGAAATGGGTACAAGCTGATAGGGTCGAGTGTTACCTTGATCTGACCTTTTAAACATCTCTAGTTCAAGCTATATTGAATAGAAATTGCTAATGGATCTGTTAAGGCTGCACTGGTAACAAGAGATCGCGCAGCCGGGAACAGTATTTCACCAGCTTTTCATAGTTCTCCAGATATGCAATTAAGGCCTTTAGCAAGGGTGAAGAAGGTGATTCAGCACGGGTTTCCTTTTTAATCTGCTCCAAAATCTCTGCATAATCATCCTTTTCGGCTGGTGACAATCGACTCTGGCGAATCTCGTCAGCAAGCTGATCGAAGATCGCGGCGATTTCACGACCATCATGCAGGGGATTGTCCGCTCCAGGGGTTTCGTACCAGCCCTTGTTTCCCCATAGTGTGTAGGGCTCAATATGACCTGTTTTCATGCCTTCTATTAAGATCTCCAGCACATAAAATGCAAACAAGGCCAATCGTTCACTTGTCTGATCATCCATCAGATCGCCAAAAAATCGAATAGATTCAAACACGAGACTCATCAGAATGAAACTGATGTCCCACACATTATCTTTAAGTTCAGAGCCGAATACTTCTAACAAATTAATATGCAGCCACTCCAGCAGATTCTTATGCAATCTCTGGGTTGCCTCGTCCATAGCGCATCCGTCAGCCATGGAGAATGGATCAATGTGAACCATTAAATGAACTTTGTTGGCTATGATTTGATCGAGGTACAGCTTCACTATCCGAAACAACTTCTCTCGTGCATCTAAGTTATTTTGACTATGAATAGCTCTGATACCATGTTTAACTTCTGTGGCGAATTGGTCCAGAATAACGAGCGGTAACTCATGCTTTCCTTGGAAATATTTATAGAAGGAGGCTTTGGCCATCCCGCTCTCTCTGGCGATCTCCTCCACTGACGCGGCTGCAAATCCCTTTTTGGAAAATAAAGAAATCGCTGCTTGGATGATATCTTCTCTTTTACTATCCAATGCGGTACCTCCTGTAGATTAGTGATCTGACATATAGACCTGACCCAGGCTCCCGTTCTTGTGGTCTATTGCACTGATCCTACCGCATTAGTTCTGCTGCACCAACCTTACTACACTTGGTCAGATGCCTTGAGCTTGCGTGAGACCTTCCATCGTTGCTTCAGACGGGCTACAATCAGGTACAGGGAAGGAACTACGAATAGGGTCAGCACTGTTGAGAATAACAGGCCGAACATGACTGTATAGGCCAATGGGCGGAAGAGCAAGCTTCCCAGCCAGGCAATAGGCATCATTCCGACAATAGCCGTCAATGACGTTAGCAGAATAGGACGGAAGCGAGCTGCTGCCGAGGCGATGACGGCCTGCTCCAGTGGAGTGCCTCGATGAAGCTCCTCCTGGGTAAACTCAATCATAACAATACCGTTACGAACGACCATTCCAGCCAGTGTAATTACGCCCATAATGCTCATGAAGCCGATTGGCATGCCAGTAATGGCCAAGCCAATAATTCCTCCAGCTGCTGCCAGATATACAGTCGTCATAATGATGAGTGGCACGGACAATGAATTGAACTGCATCGTAATCAGAATGATGATTAAGAATAGGACGATAATAGACAGCGTTCCCAGATCGGCAAATATTTCATTTTGCGTCGAGGTCTCTCCACCGAGCTGCCACTTATAGCCGTCAGGGAAGGAGATAGCTGCCAACTTCTGGTTCACATCGTTGGAAACCTCCGTGGCTGTACGCCCCGTTAAGTCTGCTTCAACCGTAATCGTTCTTTCCATATTATAGTGTTTGATCTGCTGGGTAGCAAACGCTGGCTTGGCTTCGGCAAGCTGAGCTAATGGAATAGGGGTGCCTGCCGTGTTGTGAACAGTCAATTGCTGAAATAGTACGTTCGGGTCAGCTTGGGGCTGTGTCAAATACAGCTTGATGTCAATCAGCTCGCTGCCCTTATCCAATTTGCTGACAGGTAGCCCTTCATTTAATAGCATCATGGTGCTGGTGAGGTCCTTGTAGCTTACCATATACTTATCCATGGCTTGCTCATTCACTTCGAATTCCAGCGCATGGCGGTCCTCCCCGGTATCATCTACGATATTTATCGTTCCGGGTATGGTAGCTATTGCTTCCTTGACCTGTTGAGCCAACTGCTGCAACTGCTGCATATCACTTCCGGATACTCTCACAGCGATCGGCTTGCCGACAGGCAGACCCAGTCGAGGCACGTAGGTGCTGACTCGAATGTCTGGATATTTGTCTTGAAGCTGATCCCGCCAGGCTTGAGGAGTTGTCTTCAGGTCAAACGAATCCTCATTTCCCAAAACGGCTATCTGAGCATATACATCACCATCGTTAATATTGCCGCCTCCTGTAAGGTCACTGTAGGCAATGGGCGCATTTCCGCCAGCGGTAAAGGTTACCCTGCTCGCCTCTGGCTGCTCCTGCACCCACTCAGCCGCTTCCTTCACAATACGATGCGTCTCCGATAATGAGGTACCGACTGGCATGGTCAGATTAATCGCCATATGTGGGTCCTCTGACTCCGGGAACAGCTCTATTGGCGTGAATAGAACCAATCCATAGGCAGCTGTACCAACTAATAAGCCGGCTAGGCCAGTCAACAAGGGACGCTTGACAACCTTAGGCATCAATTTCCCAGAGTACAGTTGATTCAGCGCTTGAATTTGTCTGCCAAGCAGACCTGCCGGCTTAGGCTTTCCATTCAGTTCAACACGCTTCCGGCGCTTCTCATACCATTCCCGGAAGATCGGGATAATGGTAAAGGACATGAGCATGGATGCCAGCATTGCGAGTGAAATGACGATAGGAATGGGCTTAATGAAAGCACCGACGTCTCCCTTCAGGAAGAGTAATGGGGCAAAGGCAGATATGGTTGCCAGTGTAGCAGTCAGAATGGATATAGATACTTCCTTGGTACCATTAAGCGCAGCCTCCTTGGGGCTTTCCCCAAGCTCCGTCAACCGTCGCTCGATATTGTCATTCACAACAACCGCATCGTCTACCAGAATGCCCAGAACAATAATCAGTCCTACGACCGAAATTTGATTCAAGGTGACACCGAGCATCGGAACAAAAATCATGGCAATCGCAATCGAGATCGGAATCGCCATGGCGACGAAGGAGGAGGTCAGCAGATGAAGCCCCATTGTACAAATGAGGACGACTGCCGCAATGGCAATGATAGTCTCCTTGGTGAGACCGGCAAAAATGTCCGCTACCTTATCTCGCTGCGCGAATACGGTCTCAAAGGTTATATTTTCAGGCAGAGAGGAGGTCAGTTCATTAAGCTTGTGCTCTACTCGCTCATTCATGGATGGAATGTCTGTGCCGTTCTTGGCATGAATCTGTACCGTAATGGCAGGCTTACCATCCACGTAGGATAATTGCTCATCTTTATCAAAGGACAGAGTAGAGTTCCCTATATCCCGCAAATATACAGGTGACCCACTCTCGGAGCGAGCAATCTGAACAGCATTTAGTCTTTCCGGGTCTGTTGTGTCGCGGATTACTACCTGATAGTTGCGCTGATCATAGTCAAGATTGCCTGTGGGCACTCGGTCCATATGGCCCTGGATGGCCTGCATTACCTGCGCCCAAGAGAGCTGGTACTGAGCCAGCTTCTGGGTGTCTATCTCAATACGTACTTCCTGGTCGGGAATGCCAGAGATCGTCACCTTGGATACTCCTTCTACAGTACGAAGCTGGTCCTCCCAAATCAGCATGGTATCCTTCATGGTCAACAGTGCTTCTCTGGAATCGCTAGTCAGGGCGTAGGACCCGATGAAGGCCTGAGTTAATTGATCATCAATTTCGGGTACCTCTGCATCTGATGGTAGGTCAGCGCGGGCATCCTGTACCTTTTTGCGCATCTCATCCCAGACCGCTGCAGGAACGGCATCCTTTTGTGATTCGACAATAATACTGGAGTATCCATTCCCGGAGGTAGAGCGGATTGTCTTGACATCCGCGACCTCCTTGATCTTCTTCTCAAGTACCTTGGTTACGCTCTGCTCCACCTTCTGCGGAGATGCCCCCGGATAAATGGTAGTAACGAGGGCCTGTTGGACGGTAACATCCGGCATTTCCTGCTTGGGTAGACTTGCAAAGCTGATAAAACCAACAAGGGTAGCTATGGCGAAGAATAGCAGGGTGATTTTTCGTTTCTTTACAAAGTATTCAATCATGGGGTTGCTCCTTCCGCCTCATTCAGGCTGTCCCCCTCGAACACCTTGGTCGCTCCTTTGGTGACGATTAGATCTCCATCCTGCAGTCCAGAGACAATCGACAGCTGGTTGTTGATCATTTGGCTACCTAGCGTAACTGGTATCTTGACGGCAGTTCCATTCTCGCTCTTGAATGCATAAGGCTGGTCGCCTGTGCTGATGACAGCTTCGGCAGGGAGGAGAATTCCCTTCTGTCCTGATGTCTGGGAGGCAGCCTTCACCACCTGACCCGGGAGCCAATCATGCTCGGGATTGGAAATAAGCAATTCAACATTAATCGTTCCGGTTCCGTTATTGGTGGCGGCTGAGATCTGGGATACCTTGGCTGTTCTAGTGCTGCCGTACAGACTGACCTCTACGGACTGACCTTTACTCCACTGCTGGATCTCCGAATCTGGCACAGGCAGGAGCAGCTTGAGCTGATCAATATTGCCTACACGGTACACGGGTTGACCAGCCTGCATCAACTCACCTGGCTGAATCAGCTTTTCCAGCACTACGCCATGGAAGGGGGCCTTTAAGGCTGTGCGGGAGAGGGCCAGCTCTGCTTGCTTCCTCGCAGTTATAGCCTTCTCATAGGCTGCGGACGCCTGAGTCTTGGCGGCCAGTGCCTGCTGGTAGGAAGCATCCGCTACACCTAGTCCTGCCTTTGCCTCCTGTAGCAAGGCATTAGCAGCATCGATATCCTCGCTGGTCGCACCCTCCAAAATAAGTGACAGTGAGCTTTGCGCTCTCTCCCAATCTTTTTGGGCGTTAATCTCACCCAGCTCAGCCGCCTCAAAGTCAGCTGTTGAAGCTGCACCTGCCTGCAGAAGCTGGCGGATTCGCTCCTTTTGTAGTTTGGCCTGCTCATAGGCACGTTTGGCCTGCTCAGCTACCGCCTCGGCTTGGGCTTTTTCCTGTGTACGTGCACCATTCTTGACCTTGCGTACACTGGCTGTAGCATTGGCTACACGTGCCTCCGCAGAGGATCTCGAAGCTGCAGCAGTCTGAATGCCGGCTTCTGCGCTGGATAATGCTCCCTTGGCCTCCATAATGGCTGCGTCAGCCTGCTCTAGCTGTAGTCGGTAATCGGCCTCTGCGATGGATGCTAGTACAGCGCCTTGCTGGATGGGACTACCTGCTTCAAATGAAGCATCAGCTACTCTGCCTCCGTACTCGAAGGATAGTGCACGCTCCTCAAAAGCTTGCAGCGTCCCGGAGAGATCATATGCAGTATTCAGTGGCTCCTCTGTTACCTGTTGAAGTCCCACTATCGTTGTTCGCACATTGCTGCTCTCTACTACATCAGAGGTTGTACTGGAGCAGCCTGCAGCCATCAGGCTGATGGCGGCAACACCAAGCCAGGCCATGCGATGTTTTTTCATGATTGTTGTCCCCCTAGTCTTCTTTATTCCTAAGTGAATCGAATGCAGGAGCTATTCGTTGTTCACGCTTGAACTAATCAGTATGTATTGAACTCATTGGTTCAATGTGATTATAGAAGGAGGATTGGGCGTTTGTCAATTGTCTTGCTTTTGAAGTTTCAGAAACCTGCAAGAAAATAAAGAAAGAACTAGCAATGACTAATCAAAAAATAGAAGTTTTCCGTAACTTTTCTAATAATCAACAGTCTATAATTAAGAGAGCGAAATCTAGTATGATAGAGATGAATGAAAGGGCTAAAATCAGGATAAGATGGGAGCGTTTATATCTATATGGCTTTACAACGAGGTAACACGAGATGGTCAGGAAAGAGAACGATCAAGAACATAGCGATCGTATCCATAGCAGGCATATTGTGGGTTAGTCCCGTTGCGGGAATGATTGGGGTCAACCCTCTGATTGAGCTTAGCGGCTCTACTGTCAGTGCGGCTTCAGCGGTGAAGACTGGCGAAGAGATCATTACCTCTGGGGCTATTTTGATGAAATACAAATACAAGACTTCCTCCGGCACGGCTCTAGCTGATGTCGTCCGGGTGGATATGAATAATCCATACGTTAAGCTTGACGTGATGACAGGTAAGAACGGTCAATTCACAACCAGACAAAGTACAGAGGGCATGGCCAAGGAGACAGGGGCTGTAGCAGGAATTAACGGGGATTATTTTAATACCTCACGTGAAGGTGCGCCGATTGGTGGTCAGGTATCTGATGGTGAGCTGATGTCCACTCCGTCGGATATTTCGGGCATGTATGCGTTTGCTGCTGGCAAAGACAATAAGCTAATGATTGAGCAGTTTACCTTTGAAGGCACCTTGACTGCACAGGATGGGTCATCCTTCCCGCTTAGCGGTATTAATAAGGTGGCCTACACACCAGAGACCTCTGGCAGTAGCTACAGCCATTCGAACACCATGTTTATTTATACATCCGCATGGAAAGCGCTGGAGCGGCCTACCAACAGCTCCACGACGCCAACAGAGGTGCTGGTCGAGAACGGAGTCATCACGCAGATTTCCGAGAATTCGGCTTTGCCTGTGACAGTACCTGAAGGTGGATATATTCTACGGACCCATGGTAAGGCTGCTGAGTATGTGCGTCAGCACTTGGCTGTCGGACAGAGTGTTAGCACCAACTATCAACTCAAGATCAAATCATCAGGCAAACTGGTAGATCCCTCTACGCTACAGACGATGATTGGTGGACACACCATCCTTGTGAATGAAGGCAAGAAGTCCTCGTTTTCCCGCAGTGTATCAAGTATTGGTGGTACCCGCGCGCGCACAGCACTAGGATACTCCAAGGATCAGCGCTATGTGTACCTGATTGCCGTAGAGAAAAATAATAGCAGCACAGGCATGTCCCTGAGTGAGCTGCAATCCTTTATGGTGGATATTGGTGTATGGAAAGGGCTCAACCTTGATGGTGGGGGCTCTACAACTATGGTCACTCGTCCGCTTGGTGACACCTCGGCAGCGCTGACCTTTGATACCGAATACGGGAAGCAGCAGCGAAGCATCGTGAATGGACTCGGTGTATACACCGAGGCACCAAAGGGCACTCTCAAGGGCTTCACGGTGGGAGGAACCAAGACACTGCTGATTGGTCAGACCGGCAGTTATAGTCTCAAAGGCTATGACACGTACTACAACCCTTACGATGTAGCTGCTACCAATGTGAGCTGGAAGTCTAGCAACTCTGATATATTGGCTACAGGCGGAGGCGTGATCAAAGGCGTGAAGCCTGGCACCGCAACGCTCACGGCAACAAGCGGCTCAGCAAGTGCCGCCATGAAGGTAACGGTAATGGGAGCTGAAGAAATCTCCTCGCTGACAGCAGGCAGCGGTACAGGAGAGCTTAAGGCTGGTGCTGCCATTGCAGTTCCTGTCACAGCGAAGACGACAAGCGGCCAAAGTGTCCAGATTGCTGCTGATGCGCTGAAATGGGAATTCGTCGGCTTCAAAGGCAGTGTGAAGGGTGATCAGCTTACGGTATCTTCTGTAGATGCTGGGACTCAGACAGGCTATGCCATTGGACGTTATGACGGCTTCAGTGCAGTAGTTGTCCTGACATCAGGTGGCAGTAGTGGAACTTGGGAGAATTTCGAGAATGTAAATTATCCAATTGACTTTACCACCAATGCAGCAGGCGTGACAGGAAGTGTATCCATCGTTCCGGGAAGTGGTGAGAAGTCGAGCTCCAAGGTACTTGAGCTACAATACGATATGACTGCTGGCAGCGGTAAAATGTATGCCTACGCACAGTTGAATGGTACCTCTGGCAAAACGATTCCATCAGGCGCCACAGGGATGACGCTGGATGTCATGGGAGATATGAGCCTGAACTGGCTCCGCGCAGAAGTACAGGATGCCAACGGGCAGACTGTATATCTGGATCTTGCCAAGGTCATTGATTGGGAAGGCTGGAAGACGATAAGTGTGGATCTGAGTGGTTCAGGAATTGCTTATCCTGCCAAGCTGAAGCGTCTGTATGTTGTAAATGTGGAAGAAGGCCAAGATGAGCGCGCCAAGACGGGCACGGTGGCCTTTGACAATATTACTTTGAATGCACCTGGAGCGGTGGGAACTGCAGGACTCAAGACAGGTACGGCTCAAATGTTCATTGGGCAGAGATCCATGACCGTGAATGGGCAACAGGTATCCATCGATTCGGCTCCAATCCAGCGGGGGGGCTCCACTTATGTGCCAATCAAGTATGTGCTTGATGCCTTCGGTGGGCAGGCACAGTGGAATTCGTCCGCACAACGTATCACAGTCATCCGTGGTGGAGTACTGATCGATCTGACTGTAGGACAGAAGAAATATGTAGTTAATGGAAAAAGCAAAACTACCGATGTAGTTCCAATTGTGCTAGATGGTAGGACTTTAGTCCCTCTTCGTTTAGTTTCTGAGCAGCTTGGACTGACTGTAAAATGGGAACAAAACACTAAGACCGTCACCATCCAATCATGATATGGTATGATATATACCTGATAAGCTAGGATTGGAGATTAAATTCGTGGATTTTCAAGCCGATGTCATAGACCGCGTAATTAAAAACGCCCTCCAGGTTATGGAGAACAGCAAGTATCAAATGTTCGAAATTATGGACGCGGCTCGCGGAGAGCTGGTCTCGTTAAATCAAGAGCTTAAGGCTGTTCTGAAGGAAACGGCAGAGACACTTGAAAAAGTGGATCAGCTGGAAATGAATTACCGACGCTCGCGAATCCGGCTGACGGAGGTCAGCCGGGACTTTGTTCGGTATTCAGAAGAAGACATCAAGACGGCCTATGAGAAGGCCACTCAGCTGCAGCTGGATGTGATGATCTACCGTGAGAAGGAGATGTATCTCAAGGCCCGACGAGATGATCTCCAAAAACGGGTGAAGAACGTCGAAGCTTCTGTAGAGCGTGCCGAGACGATTGGTTCCCAAATGGGCGTCGTACTGGAATACCTGTCTGGGGAATTAGGGCAGGTTACCAGGATTATTGAGTCTGCCAAGAATCGGCAACTCATTGGTTTGAAAATTATTCTGGCCCAGGAAGAAGAACGCAAACGGATCTCACGTGAAATTCATGATGGACCCGCACAGTTGCTCGCTCATCTAGTTCTTAGGACGGAAATTGTAGAAAGAATGCTTGCCAAGCAGGAATTTAAGATGGTCCAGGACGAAATAGTAGATCTAAAGAGGCAGGTTCGTTCCAGCTTGGAAGAGATGCGTAAGGTCATATTCAATTTACGTCCTATGGCACTGGATGATCTGGGCTTGATCCCTACTCTCCGGAAATATGTTCAGGATTTTGAGGACAAGACCAAGATCAGAGCCATCTTTGAGACAAGGGGCAAGGAACACCGTCTTTCTTCTGCGATGGAAGCGGCCATTTACCGTTTGGTCCAAGAAGGCCTCACCAATGCTGCCAAACACGCATATCCAACCCACGTACTAGTCGAAATTACATATCAGGCACAATTGGTCAAAATTGTTGTGCAGGACAACGGACTAGGGTTCAAGCCAGAGCTATTTGAACAAAAAGGCAAAGATCATAACCACTTTGGGTTGATTGGCATGCGTGAAAGGGTTGAATTGCTAGAAGGGAGAATGGAGATCGAATCTGCTGAGAATCAGGGGACCAAGATCGTCATTCATATCCCTACCAACGTAGAGAAGGGAAAGGAGTAACACATGGAAAATCAGAACATCCAGACTACAGCAATCAAGGTGCTACTAGCTGATGATCATCAGCTATTTCGCGAAGGCTTAAAACGTATCCTGAATATGGAGGAGGACATTGAGGTCATCGGCGAGTGCGGCGACGGTATTCAGGTGCTGGAATTCTGCAATGAGGAGAAGCCAGATATCGTGCTCATGGATATTAACATGCCGCTTGAGAACGGTGTTGAGGCGACCGAGAAGCTTCGGGAGCTATTCCCGGATATCAAAGTTATCATTCTGTCCATTCATGATGATGAGAGCTATGTATTTGAGACGCTTCGCAAAGGAGCTAATGGCTATCTCCTGAAGGATATGGAGGCAGAGTCCCTAATTAACGCTATTCGTTCGGTGCATGAAGGCTACGCCTTTATCCACCCTAAGGTAACCGGTAAGCTGATCATGCAGCTGCGGCGCATGACCTACCTGAACGAGACTGGCGCAATGGCGGAAGGGAACACCAAGGAAGCTGGTGTGAAATTCGTCGCTGGCGACAACAACCCGCTTACACGTCGCGAGGCAGAAGTGCTACGGCTCATGGCAGAAGGCAAGAGCAACAAGATGATCGGCGAATTCCTCTTCATCAGTGAGAAGACGGTGAAGAACCATGTCAGCAGTATTCTGCAAAAGATGGAGGTCGATGATCGCACGCAAGCGGTTATTAACTCTATCAAATATGGTTGGGTTACCCTGTAATTAGGGTACTACGCGGAGCCGAATTGTAACACCTCCTTACCTCAGAGCATATATTGTCGCATAGGAGGAGGTGGCTTCCATGACACTGCAGCTGTTATGGATTGTGCTCGCGTACGGTATGGCTGCTGCCGCGGTCCGACTGCTTTATATATGGCATTCGACCTTCCTGAAGGCTTCTGATGAAGATCAGAAAGCCGGCAGCCAGCGTGAACATTATATTATCATGACTTCTAACCACGAGCATCAGGTAGAATGGCTTATCCGAATGTTCAAAATTCGTTCATGGATTGTAAGCTCTCCAGTAAAGGTAACTGTGATTGATCATGTCTCCCAGGATCTCACTGTGCCTATCGTGGAGCGACTTCAGCCCTGTGGAGGAATTGAACTGGCGGTAATGAGCGCAGCCTCGGGCAGTGGGCAGGAAGTTCAGCTTCCCGATCTTGAACGTTGCACCGTAGTCGATTTGCGACAGCACGAAACAGAGTCGGGTTATGTAGGGTAATAGCGCTTTGCTGAGTAAACGCGTCAGGACAGTACAGTGAAGTGTAGCTCATGGTGCAGTGCTGGTGCAGTCAGCAATTTGTTAATTATTCTACAAGCAAGGCATTGTCCTGAACTCGGATGTATGCTTTAATCAGAAGTAGTAGCATGTAGGCTGTTACAAGAGCTGATAGCGTTACAATTTCATAGATTGACTGTATACATCTGTAATAGATGGGTGAAGCACACTCCGTAGCGTAAAGCGCGGTGTGTGCTTTTTTTGTTGCCCTAGTGTAGCCAGAGAAAATAAGAGAAAGGATGATTGGAATGAAGGTCGCTGTATACGTGCATCGCGAGGAGACAAGCTGGAGACTCTGCATTTCACTAGCGATGAGCATGGATGTGTGGTGGTGGCTGGATGGAGGGTTTCAACGAGCAGGGTATCTCATCATGCTAGGTGATCGTATCCCATTGCCTTGGGCTATACAGTTGCGTGAGAGCTTTCGCAGCTTGGCTGTCATGGATAATTGGAAGGAGCGGGAATGGAATGGTTGGATGGTGCGAGAGCTAAAAAGGGAGCTGGAGAGCCTGTCAGAGAGCGGCGAAGATCATCACCTGGGGGAGAAATACATACTATATCCAGCAGGGAGAGAGGTTTCTCGGTACAGTCAGAGCTATCAGGATGGTGATGGGTTCCCACGTATGGGGACCAATCTCCTTCGTGATGCTCAGTACTTTAGCCAGATTATGGAGGGTCGCCAGCTATTTGCGGACGAGGTGAAAACCCTATGGGAGCAGAATGGAATCCATAATGAGGATGAGAACAAGAGAATATTTCCGAACTCTATACAATCAAGCTCTCAAATGGGTCTGTCTTGGCAGGAAGCCGCTCAATTGGCTTATCTACAAGGGACCATTCATTATGACACCGGAATCGCCTCACAAATCACAGGAGTTCGACGTGCGAGTAGGATGAACCGAAGCTCTGGACGTCCGCATTGCAGACGCTGCGGTACAGCTACAGTAGAGAGCACACCTTGCGCTTCTTGCGGTCTGTCGGCATGTGCCTACTGTGCGGCTTGTCGCACCATGGGTAGAAGCCGTGCTTGTTCCCTGCTGCTATACCATGAAGAGCACAAGCAAACCGCATTCCTCGGTGGGAACTTGGGGATGCCAGGCAGTATGAAGCTGGACAAGTGGGGCCTTAGTCCGGCACAACGTGCGGCAACGACCAGAGCGCTTCAATTCCTCGCAAGTCCTAAAGATACAAACCCAGTAGGCATTAGCGTGGAGAGGACGGGCAGCAAGGATAAGAATGATGAAGTTCCCTATTTTGTAGATTGGCGTATGGGCTGGCGCCGCTTTTGGCCGAGAGCGAGTTCACATACCAGCGAAGAAGGATTACGCCTTGAGCGTCCTCGACCGCTAATCACAGGCAGGAGAGATCCAGATCAGCATAGGAGGGGGAACAGTCAACTTCAAGATCAAGGACGTTTTTTGCTATGGGCCGTAACCGGAGCTGGCAAGACCGAAATGATATTTCCCTTACTGGATTACGTTGTATCCAGAGGGGGGCGTGCGCTCGTCGCAACGCCGAGAAGGGATGTAGTGCTGGAGCTGGCACCGCGGCTTGAAAAGGCTTTTCCCCATATAAGGATAACGGTGCTATATGGCGGAAGCACGGATCGCTGGGGCTCGGGGCAGATTACACTGGCGACGACCCATCAGCTCATGCATTTTCGGAGCGCCTTTGATCTGGTCATTATTGATGAACTGGATGCCTTTCCATATCACAACGACCCAATGCTTGCTCATGCGGCTGCCACCTGTTGTAAGCAGAAGGGGAAATTTGTTTATTTATCTGCCACACCGCCGCTCAAGCTGCAGCAAGAAGTTCAGCGGGGGCTTCTGCCCTATGCAAAGGTGCCTGCCCGGTTCCATGGCCATCCTTTGCCAGTACCTGTTCGCATCTCGGGGAGTTCGGTTGTCAAGTGCCTGCAACAACGCAGACTGCCTAAGGAGCTTCTCTCTTCCTTGCAAATTTCGCTGAAGCGGGGGGGACAAATTTTTGTGTTCGTGACAAGAATTGCACAGATTCCTTCCCTGGTTCATTTGTTATCGACCTACTTCGCTGGAATTTCAATAGCAGGAACCTCCTCCGAGGACGAGCATCGAGCTGATAAAGTGAAGGCTTTTCGCGCGGCAACGATTCGAATGCTGGTCACCACGACGATATTGGAGCGAGGAGTCACGATTCCACGCAGTGATGTCTACATTCTCGATGCCGATAACAGCTTGTTCGATGAAGCTTCACTGGTACAAATGGCTGGGCGAGCTGGCAGATCCAAAGAGGACCCGGCAGGCAAGGTGGTTTTTGTATCTCCAGAATGGACACGAGCCCAGCGCCAAGCGATCAGACAAATACAGAGTATGAATGAGCTTGCCCATCGAGGTGGGTATTTGAAGAAGATGGGAGGCTGAACCCGATTGAATATCGTAGATCGATGCCTGCAGAGATGGTTAGCTCCTCCCGCACATAGTTGCCTGGTCTGTGGTAGTCGAGTCTTCACCAGCGGCCAGCTCGGAATCTGTAGCAAGTGTGAGCGGCGTATTCCGTGGATTGAGCATATTCGCTGTACCTGCTGTGGCCGGCAAGTCGGGTGTCCTGATTGCCTCCGACCTGACAGAGTGAGCCGTTCGTTCGAATGCAATCGCAGTTCTGTTCAGTATACTAGTGATATGAAGGAGTGGATCAGCGACTTTAAGTATAGAGGTAATGAGAAGCTGTCGCCTTTATTCGGCAAGATGCTACAGCTGGCCTATCAGGCACTACAGGAAGAGAGGACAACCATGGAACACTTCAGCCTCGATTCACTTATCCTTGCTAATGGCCATGAACAAGGGAAGTCTGCTATGAGCAGTCGTAGTCATTCGAAGACTCATCCTGATTGCCGTCCTGTACGAAGGAGCCACATTCGGGAGTCCAAGCGATGGCCATGGAAATGCTGGAGAGCTAGCCCAGTCTGGGAGGCAGAGCTGGTGACATATGTGCCTGTTAGCGCGTCCAGACTGATGGAGCGAGGATTTAATCAGGCGGAGTGTATGGCCCGTGAATTATGCAAGCGGCAGAAGCTTCACATCTGTGAACTGCTGATTAGGTCCAGAGACACCGGGAAGCAAAGCTTCAAAGGCCGCAAAGAGCGTGGACATTCCATTGCTCATGCCTTTGCACCAGCCAGGGGAGCCAGAGATTGGTTATTTCAGGCGTATGAAGGCAGACGACATGGACGCTCTGAGCGAACACCGCTCCGTATACTGCTTGTGGATGATATCTATACAACAGGTAGTACTCTTGAGCAATGCAGCAGTGTGTTAAGAGCCTTGGGGCAAGAGCTGAACATTCCCCTAACCATATACGGCCTTACTTGGGCACGTTCTTGAATGAACTACAAGGATAGAAATGCTCTATTACATGAAGTGAAATCTCTATCAACCCTTTTATAGAAGGAATTGCTGCTAATTTCCTACTACAATAAATTTTACAAGAAAGCCTTTTCCATCTGGACGAGCTTTGTGTAAATAAGGTAAATTAGTACTACAGATGTTGACTACCAGATTATTGAAGGGGGCGTGTACTCATGAATCTTGCCAATTGTCCTCGCTGCGGGCGTTTGTACTCCATTAACATTAGAGAGCTGTGTCCTAATTGCATTAAAGATATAGAACGTGAATATGAAGTGTGCGTTGCTTATTTGCGCGAAAATAAAGGTGCGAATATTCAAGAGCTGTCTGATGCGACCGAGGTACCGATCAAGCAGATCACTCGCTTTATTCGGGAGGGAAGAATCTCCATCGCCAATGCACCGAATATGATGTATCCTTGTGAGGTGTGCGGGACACTCATCCGTGAGAATAATATGTGTGATTCCTGCAGGTCACGACTTACGAAGGAATTAACACGGGCTTCCGTAGAGAAGAAACAGGACGAAGGTAACAATGTGGGTTCAGCTACCTACAATGCTATTGACAAAAAGCGGGATTACTAGTTCAGTGGAATTAAAAACGATTACAGCTATTCAAAAAGTTTTAAAGCACGCCGATAATCTTAGTAAAGCTTATCGGTGTTTTTTTTATTTGAGCGAATAATCCAAACACTTTTATGAAGAGTACAGCGCCCGTATGTTGCATCGCAGCGGAGCTTAACTATTCTGCAAGCGCAGGAATTGCCCGCCCAATACGGCCTGTTCATCTGTGCAAGTACGCCGATTAACGTTTTTCTAATACCACGTATTTTATAAATAATGAGGAAGGTGGAAGTTAAGTTATGAAAATTAACGAGACCAACCGCATCAATGCGATTAATCCATACCAACGTAACCAGGAGACTGGACGCCAGGAAGAACAGAAGAAGAGCCGGCGCAAGGATGAGGTGTCCTTTTCTCCTGAAGCTATGGAGATGCTGCAACGCAGTAATGACACCGATCGTGCTGAGCGGATTAAGGAATTGAAAGCACAAGTATCCTCGGGTACATACCATGTGGATGCATCCAAAATTGCCGACAAGCTGTTGCCTTATTTCAAGTCATCTCAGGAATAACAGGAGGGGAAAGATTTGACTTTACAGCAGGTGACAGGGACCTTGCAACAATTAATTCATTTTCATACCGAGTTGATTGATGTTGCCAAAGAAAAGCAAGCGGGGATTCTTGCGAATGATATCAGCATTGTATCTCGTTGTGTTTTAAAAGAAACAAAGTTAATCAAAAAAATCAACGAGGTGGAAGAGGAACGAACAAGCGCTTTGTACTCTTTTCTTAGAGAGAAAGGCATTCAGTCACAACTGAACCTGAACATTACAGAGATGGCTCGTTTAGTGTTTGACCCAGATGATCGACAACATCTAATGGATCTGAAAGATGAATTGTATGATCTACTCACTTCCCTAAAAGCTGTAAATGCTGTGAATAAGGAAATGGTAGAACAGTCGTTAACCTTTATAGATTATTCAATGAATTTATTTACTAATCACCCGGAAGATCACATGCTGTATCATGATCCTTCCAAGCAAAAAGTAGAACCTGTCAATAGAAGTTATTTTGACACAAGGGCATAGAAAGTGAGGGAGTATAGTGAGATCAACGTTCCATAACCTTGAGATTGGTAAACGTGGGGTAATTGCGCAGCAGACTGCATTAAGTACAACCGGTCACAATATTACCAATACGAACACAGAGGGCTATTCAAGACAAGTAGCGAGGCTTACTGCTTCGATCCCTATTGAATTTCCAAGTATGACCAAATCAACAAACCCTAACCAACTTGGGATGGGTGTTGAAGTGGATAGTATACGCCGAGTGCGCAATTACTTGATGGATATTGAGTTTCGCAATCAAAACTCTACACTTTCTACTTGGAAAACAAAACAAGAGGCACTAGGCAAGATTGAAGGGATCATTAATGAACCGTCAGAGGATAGTATTGCTACTGTAATCTCCGACTTTTGGAATTCGTGGCAGGATTTAAGTAAAAATCCTAGTAGCTCTGACTTATCAGCTAGAACAATTGTTCAGCAGAAGGCTGTAGCACTAACAGAAACATTCAATCATGTGGCTTCACAGTTGAATGTATTAAGCAATAATTTAACGGATCAACTCAATTCTCAAGTTAACGATGTGAATGCATACGCTGATCAGATTGCTGCTATTAACTATTCTATCAAACGAATTGAAGCCATGGGGGATAATGCCAATGACTTGCGGGATAAACGTGATTTGTTGGTAGATAAATTGTCTGAACTAGGAAATATCCAAGTGATTGAAACTGATGATGCCTATACGGTTAACTTCGGTGGGATGCAGCTCATTAATGATGATGTAGTTACACCTTTCAATGTTGCTAATGTAGGCGCAATAACTCAGGGTGCTATCGCGGGTACGGTTCAATCCAGGGATGTGCATGTTGCTGAATATACTCGGCAGTTAGATATTATGGCAAATACCTTGGCGAATGGCAAGATTTCCGTTACCTTACCAGCAGGGAGTATTCTTCCAGTAGGTGTAACGATACCCAATGCGGTTATGGATCCGACGAATCCGCGTAAATTAGCCCAAGATACACCATATGAAGTCGATGGCCTCAATGGACTGCATAAATTAGGATACACACTCCAAAGCCCTGCAACTGCGGGTCAGAACTTTTTTGTCACTTCGGATAATAGTGTTACTATCACTGCTGCGAACATTCGCGTTAATTCTAATATTATTAATGATGCGGCCAATATAGCAGCTTCGATGCGGACAGAGATTGTAACTAATGCAAATGGCACCACTACAGAAAAAGTGCTGCAGGGTAATGGTGGATTGGCATTACTGATTGCCGGTCTGTCTGAAGGAAAGTTCAGTTTTGATCCGCTTAGAAACAATGGTGCAATAACGGATGTGTCTACCTTTGGCGGATACCTTCAATCTGTGATTGCTCAGTTAGGTACTGATGCAGATTTGGCCAACAAAATGGTTGAAAACAACACCCTTCTTACGAATCATTCCGATAACCTGCGTGCATCTGTTAGCAGTGTCTCCCTGGATGAGGAAATGGCCGATCTTATCAGATTTCAGCAGGCCTACAGTGCTTCTGCCCGTGTCATTACAACGGTGGATGAAATGTTGGATAAGTTAATTAACGGTACCGGCGTAGTTGGTAGATAGGAGATGATATAAATGCGTATTACTCAATCCATGATGAGCGGTACAATGATGCATAATTTGCAAAATAACTATAACCGCATGAATAAATATCAGGAGCAACTGCTGACGCAAAGACAGTTAAATCGTCCCTCAGATAATCCTGGTGGTGTTGCGAGTGCGTTGAATTATCGTCAAGAGGTCTCTTTCACTACGAAGTTTAGCGAAAATGCGGAAGATGCTGATTCCTGGATGAAATTCACAGATAGTGTCATGCTTGAGACTACAAGTATTGTACAGCGCCTTTCTGAACTTGCGGTGCAAGCCGGAACGGATACAATGCCTGAAGATGCTCGGATCAATATCAAGCAAGAAGTTGATCAACTGTACGAACAATTGGTACTCCTGGGTAATTCTCAATTTAAAGGGAAGTATATTTTTAATGGTGAGCGTGTAGACCAGAAGCCATATCCTGAAGATCCTGCCAACCAAAACTATACTCTGGATACTGGCGTTGTTGAATATCAGATTGGAGCAGGTGTAACGGTACCTGTGAACATGGTAGGTAATTCTGTATTTGGTGAATTCGGCTCTGCTGATGGTCTATTCAAAGTGGTTGATAATATGAAACAGGCCTTAAATAATGACAATACAGCAGGGATTCAAAATGTGATTACTCAACTGCAGACCTCGCTACAGAATATCACCAGTGCTCAAGCAGAGATAGGGGGTAAGCAGAATCGTCTGGAGTTCACTTTAAGTCGCTTGGAAGATCTTAATCTGAATTATTTGGACCTGCAATCCAAGGTAGAGGATACGGATATGGCCAAGGCGATAACAGAGCTGAAGACTGCCGAGAGTATTTATCAGTCTTCGCTCGATACTATTGCTAGGATTATTAGACCAAGCCTACTAGATTTCTTAAGATAAGGGAGGGTACCTATGGACTTTCCTAAAATTCAAATTCAACAGGGATATAGCAAAATAGGATTGGAAACAACCAAGGGCCAATGGAGCATTCAACAGCCTAAGGCGGAGCTTAATATGCATCAAGCATCTGGAGAATTGAACATCGAGTATACTCCAGGTAAGTTGGATGTGGATCAGAGCAAGGCTTGGTCTGCTCTTGGGTTGGCAAGAAGCATTGAGATGTTGGATCGCATTGCACAGAATGCGTGGGATTCTTCCATGCAGAATATCGCGGAGATTGCTCAGGCCGGGGATCAAATGATGGCTATTGAGAATAAGCAGAATGCATTCGCAGCGATTGCCTATCAAAATGCCATGAAAGACAGGCCCATGGAAATTAGAGGTCCTGCCTCCTATGATAACGTCGACATCACCTATACGCCTGGCATAACAGATATTCAGTATACAGCTAATCAGGTGAAATATGATCCAGAGTATAATAAGCCAATTATTGAGTATAGTCCCGGGGGGCTAGAAATTTACCTGACTCAAAAAAATTTCATACATTTTAGTACAATTGGCACTCAGTTGGATGCAGTTGTATGAAATACTGCTTACAATAGCTATAATGGACAAGTTCATATAGCTATTTTTTTATATTCAGAGGAGGTTACTTCATGCTAGTTCAAACGGTTAGATTTGGGGAGCTTGAAATTGATGATACATCTATTATTCACTTTATAAGCCCGATTTTGGGATTTGAGGAAGAACGTAAATTTGTATTTGTACCTTCATCTGATGAAGAAAGTCATTTTGCATACCTTCAATCAATTGAAGATGCTAATTTAGCATTTGTATTAGCTGACCCTTTTCCCTTTTATACAGACTATGAGTTTGATATTGAGGATAAGTGGATACAAAAATTAAAGCTGGATGCTAAAGAAGACGTTGAGATCAGGGTCGTGACTACCGTAAGATCGCCACAGGATATTTCTGTGAATCTAAAGGCTCCTATTATAATCAACCGAAAAAACAATGATGCTGCTCAAATTATATTGGATAGCTCCCAATATACAACTCGTCATTCGTTATTTAGCAATCCCTCACAAGGAGGAGAATGATATGCTAATTTTATCAAGAAATAAGGGCGAGAAAATTATGATTAACGATGATATTGTAATCTCTGTAATCGAAATATCAGGAGATCAAGTCCGACTTGGTATTACCGCTCCCTCCCATGTGAGTATTTACAGAGAAGAGATTTATGCTATCATTCAGAATCAAAATAAAGAAGCAGTTCACTTGAACGATAATATAGAAAATATTCTTTATCAAATTCAAGTACCCAAAAAGAAATGATTTTTTTAAAAAAATTAAGATAATCTATAAACATTGCTATGAACTATCCGATATATATATCATGGACAGCATATCTGGTTTTGACGGCCGCAGATCAGAAATGCACCTAATCATGGGTGAAGCAAGGATGCTAATCACCAACACATTCCAAGGAGGAATTATATCATGCGTATTAACCACAATATCTCTTCTTACAACACACAGCGTCAACTGACAGCTAACAACAATGCACAATCCAAATCCCTCGAGAAATTGTCTTCCGGTTACAGAATCAACCGTGCAGCTGACGATGCAGCTGGTCTGGCAATCTCCGAAAAAATGCGTAACCAAATCCGTGGTCTGGAGCAAGCAAACCGTAACGCTCTTGACGGTATCTCCCTGATCCAAACAGCTGAGGGTGCGTTGAACGAAACTCACTCCATGCTGCAACGTATGGGTGAACTGTACACTCAAGCAGCGAACGAAGTTTTGACAACAGAAGATACTGCAAAAATCGATAAAGAGATTGCACAGCTTTCTTCCCAAATCGATGCGATCTCCAGCCAAACTAAGTTCAACACTAAAGACCTGCTGAGCACAGCTGTTGCTAATACAGCGTTGACTTTCCAAGTAGGTGCTAATGCTGGTGACACTATTTCTCTGTCCCTGGCATCTGCTGATACTCTTACTCTGGGTGTTAATGGTTTGAAA
Organism: Paenibacillus sp. FSL K6-1230; assembly: GCF_038002385.1. Classification (NCBI taxonomy): domain Bacteria; kingdom Bacillati; phylum Bacillota; class Bacilli; order Caryophanales; family Paenibacillaceae; genus Paenibacillus; species Paenibacillus sp. FSL K6-1230. The sequence goes on along the minus strand of NZ_JBBOCK010000001.1, from coordinate 5,687,000 downwards.
TCTTTGAGCACAACTACAGCTCTGAATGCTGATGCTTCAGCTAACTTGACATCTGTACAAGCGGCTATTGACAAAGTATCCGAAATGCGTTCTGACCTGGGTGCTGTACAAAACCGTCTGGAGCACACAATCAACAATCTGGGAACTACTTCAGAGAACCTGCAATCCGCTGAGTCCCGTATCCGTGATGTAGACATGGCGAAAGAAATGTCTGAGTCCACTAAAACTAATATTCTTCAACAAGCTGCTACTGCAATGTTGGCTCAAGCTAACCAACAGCCACAAGGCGTTCTGCAGTTGCTTCGTTAATCTTATCATTAACGCAGGAGCCGGCCGGATTATCCGGTCGGCTCTTTCTTATATTACGTAATGGGGGTTGAGAAGGATGCGTTTGGGATCATTTCCGGATAAGGCCCTCCCATCATATGATTCGAAGACAGTTAGTCATAATGCAGAACTCCAATCGAGTCTGTATGAGGGGGATCAGGATAATAACTCCATCATCAATGAACAACGACTCAGAAATTTAATCGATCATGGTAATAAGGTGCTACAGCGACTGGATACAAAGTTGCAATGGTCGGTTAACGAGAAGAGCAATCAGCTCTTTGTCAAGGTTGTGGACACCCAAACGAATGAAATACTTAGGGAGATCCCTCCGGAAAAGTATCTTGAGCTTGTCCAAAATCTTTGTGAGCAGGTTGGTTTGTTCCTGGATGAGAGAAAATAAAAAACTGGGGAGGTGAAGATTTGGCTATATCAAATATCAAGTTAAGTGGTTTGGTTTCAGGACTAGAGACTGACACAATCATTAATCAGCTCATGAAAATTGAGCGTTCACCACTGGATAAGCTAAATCAGCAAAAAACCAAGATATCTTGGAAGCGAGAGGCATACCGCGAGGTGAATACTAGCCTTTCAAATATCCAAACTTTGGTTAATAAGCTAAGGTTTTCTAGTTCTTTCTCAAAGCAAACTGCGACAAGTAGCGACAACAGTGTAGTAACCGCCACCAGTTCCTCCTCCGCTACAAGCGGAGGATTCTCCATTAAGGTTAACAGTTTGGCATCAAGTGCCATGGTCGCAGGAACGACCAAAAATGTGACAACCAAAGATTTAGTGGCTACTACGGGCTCGTTTGAAATTGTCGGTCCTAAGGGCACTGCTACGGTAAATGTGACAGCTGATTCGACTTATGATTCGGTAATGAGGCAGGTTAATAGTTCAAATATTGGCGTTACAATGAGCTACGATAGCATCAATGGCCGCTTCATGATGAGTAGTAGTACAACGGGCGATAGCTCCTTAATTCAGATTAATGATGCGGGAGGAACAGCCAGCTCTTTATTTGGCTTAAGTACACCAACAGCTGCCAAGGGAACAAACGCATCTGTTGAAGTTAATGGTCAACCCATGACTTTCAGTAACAACGCGTTTGAATTAAATGGTGTGCGATTTGATTTAAAAGGTGTGTCTACCTCAACAGTTTCGGTTACGGTTGCTAAAGATACTGCTGGTATTGTCGATCAGATCAAGGGCTTTGTAGAACAATACAACAGTTTGGTAACCAGTGTCACCTCAAAGACGAAGGAGACTGTCAACCGAAACTATACACCGCTAACTGATGAACAGAAAAAAGATATGACTGAGGATCAAATTAAGCTGTGGGAGCAAAAGTCGAAGGCAGGAATTCTGTATAGAGATGACATTCTCACTGATGCACTTAGCTCACTGCGCTCTGCTTTAAGCCAGAAGGTAAGTGGTCTGAGCAGCGATATGGACTCACTATCAGACATAGGAATAACCTTCAAACCCTTTTCTACAGGTACGGGAACGAGTGAGTTGGGCAAGCTGGAGTTAGATGAGACCAAGCTAACAGAAGCCATTAACAAAGATCCAGAAGGCGTAGCCAAACTTTTTACCCAAACTAGTAATTTGGACAGTAACGATCCAAACTACAAAAAAGAGAGTGGCTATGGGGATAGACTTTATAATTCTCTAACTACTTCTATTAATAAGATTATCAAGCGGATTGGCTCATCAACTGTAGCATCTGATGCAGCCGACCAAAGTCAGTTGGGTAAAAAAATAGGTGATATCAACAAAAGAGTGGATACGCTGGAGGATAGACTTAAAGCTATCGAAGATCGTTATTATAAGCAGTTTACCGCTATGGAGATTGCATTGCAAAAATTAAACAGCCAAGGTTCGTGGCTGACTTCACAGTTGAGTGGTTAACTAATTTGTTTGATTAGCCATATTCATTTTCAACTTTTATATATAAAGGAGCGTTTATTTTATGATTACATCTAGCTATCAACAACAGTACTTGAAAACCAAGGTGGAAACGGCGAGTCCGGGTGATCTGACCCTCCTTTTATATGAAGATTTATATCGGAAATTGAATATGGCTAAGTTACATTTTAGTAAAAATCAGGAGACGGAGATGCTGGAACGCATTCATGGTGCAAGAGCAATCTTCTATGAACTGCTGGGCACGCTGAATTTTGATTATGAGATTGCTGGACAACTCCGTGACCTATATCAATTTTATTTATCTTTGTTGAATGAGTTTACAGTGAATAAACAGCCTGAAAAGCTAGATTATGTTATTGAGTTTGCTAGGGGATATGCGGAAACGTGGAAGCAGGCTCTTCAAATTGTAAAGACCAGCAAGGGGAATTGATATGGAACGTTATCAAACGCTGCAGCAAATCAAGCTAATCTACGAGGAAATTTTGGATGTTGGAGATGCAAAGCTTTATTTGCAAAAAGAGGCGGAGTTGGACAGACTATATCATTCTTTGCAATCCAAGGTGGATTCACCTTACAGTCAGTCAGAAAAAGATATGCTGCATATATTGTCCCAACTGAACCATTCCATGCAATCATTAATCTCCAATGCCATGACTCGGATGCAAAGAACCCACAGCATGTCTCACAGAATGTCAGAGCACTATGAAGCACCTGCCTACACGGATTCGTACTTCTTTGATAAAAAACATTAAGTAGGAGGTATCGTATGAAGAAGTTTAATAATTTCTTCTTGTTTCTGCTTGTAGCGATCGTAGGTTTTGCTATCCTGCCATTATCTACAGCAGAGGCAGCGAATTATGTTAATGCAACAAAAGCAGTTAATCCATCCAGTATTCTGGTTGGGGAAGAGACAGAGGTGACATTGGATATTACGGGTACTCCCCCGGTCAATGTGGTGAGACCTAATGACGTAATCCTGATCATTGACCGATCAGGTAGTATGACTCCGCAGTATAATCCAGATAGAGAAGATAAAATGACTAGTGCAAAAGAGGCAGCAAAAGGTTTTATCGACTTGATGGACCTAACGAAGCACCAAGTGGGTATTGTGGATTATTCAGACTCGACCAAAGAGCTTCCTCTAACATCAGATGGTAGTTCAGTGAAAAATTATATTAATGGAATTACTGCCAATGGCGGCACCGGCACAGGGAAAGCCATTTTAAAAGCAAAAGAGCTGCTTGCTAATCACAGACCGGATGCTCAACCAGTCATTGTATTGATGACAGATGGTGACGCAACGATCGGTGGGGACGGGCTCAGTGCTTATGATTATACTTTGAAAATGGCCAATGATGCCAAGGATGAAGGAATTGTATTTTACACTATAGCACTCCTAGGTAAATCTGAGAATCCAGAAGCTAGTGGACCAAACAAGCTGCTGAAAGACATGGCTACCACTTCTCATCACCATCATTTTGTATTAGGTTCAACAGGGCTATCTCAAATCTATGCAGCTATTGTCAAGGAGATCGGCCTTGCAAGTGCATATGATGTTGTTGTAACTGATACAATACCTGATACGTTCGAGATCGTTCCAGATTCTTATAATAATAATATACCAAAACCAGTTGTGTCAGGGAATACATTAACGTGGAATTTTTTAGAATTAAAGAATAATACTTTGTCATTTAACTACAAAATTCGTCATAAAGCAGAGGCCAAGAATGGAACCTTCCCAGTAACGCAGGTTGGCTCTAACATCAAGTATAAAGATTATACTGGGGCAAACCGGACTTATAATCTTCCATCTCAAAATCTCGTAGTGAAGTATCCTGCACCGATTATTACTACAGTAACTCCTGAGAAAGGAATTATCACTGGAGGAGAAACGGTTACAATCCAAGGTGAAAACTTTCTGCCGAATGCCAAAGTATTTGTAGCCAATTATGCTGCCAGTAATGTTGTAGTTGTGAGTGACAAAGAGATTACTTTCACTACACCAGTTGGAACGCAGGGGAAAGTGGAGGTCAAGGTTACCAATACAGATAATCAATCGGCAACAGGTAGCTTTAATTACTACGCAAATCCAGAAATAACGAGTCTGTCACCAAACAATGGTCCAATTACAGGTGGAGGCACCGTTATTATGACCGGTAAGTACTTTATGAAAGGTGCTACTGTAAAATTTGGTGAGGAATTATCTTCCTCAGTCTCAATTAACAACTCCACCAGTGCATTTGTAAGAGTGCCAGCAGTTACAAAATGGGGGCCAGTAGACGTAACTATTGAGAACACTGATGGTACCTCGGCTGTTTTGAAGAACGGATATACGTACAACGAACCTCCAAAGCTCCTGTTCACAAGTGCAGCTCCTGACAAAGGTGCTACAACAGGGAATGAGAACGTCATTCTGACAGGACAAGAATTCAAGACTGGCGTTAAGGTATATTTCAATTCCGTTGCAAGCCCATCAGTTGTATTTAACTCCAGTCAACAGTTAACCGTTAAGACCCCAGCATGGTCCCAAGAAGAGACTGTAGATATTAAAGTTGTGAATCCGGATGGAACTGAGGCGGTCCTTACGCAAGCATTCACATTCGTTGCACCGCCACCACCACCTGCACCAACGATTACTTCAATAAGTCCGAACTCAAGCCGCATGGATACTAGCGCAATTGTATACGTTGATGGGAAGGATTTTGTGTCTGGCGCTAAGGTGGCTTTTAACGGAACAACGGAAGTGGCGACTAGCTTTATTTCTGCAACAAGATTACGTGTACAAAGTCCTACTTGGAGTGAAGCGACCACTGTAGATGTCAAGGTGACGAATCCTGATGGACAGTCTGCAGTTAAGGAGCAGGGTTTCACTTTTGAACCTAAGCCGGCCCTTCCTGATCCAACCATTAAAAGTGTGACACCAGCCAATGGACCGATGGCAGGTGGAACTTTGATCTACATTGATGGAGCTAACTTCCAGTCAGGAATTAAGCTTCATTGGATCCAAGGTAGTCAGGAAACAGAACTAGCGCCTCAATTCATTAATGCTACACGTGTGAGATTGGTTACTCCTTCAAGTACACAAGCTGGCCCAGTTGACTTGAAGTTGATAAACCCCGACAATAAAGAGGTTATAAAAGTAGCTGGATTTACTTATGATGCACCTCCAGTATTTGCTGATCCGGTGTTGACTTCTGTGTCACCAAATTCCGGCAACAAAAACGGTGGCAATATAGTCGAGATTAACGGAGATGAGTTCCAGAAAAATGCGAAAGTGCGTTTTGGCTCGACAGAAGTTAACCTATATGCTTTTGTTGACAAAACCCGTGTTCGGGTAATTGCACCTTTGTCAGTTGAAGCTAAATCAGTAGATATTACTATCATCAATCCGGATGGTAAATCGGCAACACTCTCCAATGCATATACGTATGAAGAGTCCAAGCCTGAGATCAAGAGTGTGACGCCTTCCAACGGGCCTTTGGCTGGTGGGACCATCGTGTATGTGGATGGTTCGTATCTTGAATCGGGACTGGCCATTACATTTAATGGGTCACCTGTTAGCTATAACTATGTTAACAGTACAAGAATCCGTTTTGTAACACCGAAGGGTGCAGCTCCTGGGGCAGTACCAATTGTGATTACTAACCCAACAGGGGCAACGGTGACGGCCCAGTTCACTTATGATGCACCTCCTCCTGTACCAGCGCCTACACTTAGAAGCGTGGCACCTACTAGTGGGCCAATTAGTGGAGGTACCATCTTATATGTGGATGGTAGTAATTTCCAAAATGGAGCAGTAGTTAGCATCGACGGTGTAAACTATGCTGCGAGCTTCATTAATACTACCCGCGTCAGACTGGTAACACCTCAGGCTGCGGCTCCAGGAGTTGTAGCGGTGAAACTTATCAACCCTGACGGTCAGGAAACGGGAAGTTTGAATTTTGAGTATAAATAATAGAGAGATTACACTATAATTATTTATTGTAAAAGGAGTCCTCAAGGACTCCTTTTTTCTTAAGTTAAAAATGTAGTGGAAATGGGATGCCTGCTTGAAGTACTCCGTTAAAAAATATGAGGTGATGTCCACAATGACACTTCCAATAAGTGTATGCATATTAGCAAAAAATGAAGAAGAACACATCGTTAAAGCTATACGGTCGGTAGCTAGCTTTGTGGAAGAAGTACTAGTTCTTGATACTGGGTCGACGGATAATACTGTTGAACTGGCAAAGCAAGCTGGGGCAAAAGTGTATAGTACAGCATGGAAAGACAATTTTAGTGAAGCACGTAACGAACTAATCCAATTAGCTAATTCAGAGCTGGTGCTGATGATGGATGCTGATGAGCAGTATGTAGGCAGTGAGCGTGAGTTGAAAAGCTGTGTTGATGAAGCAGCGCCATTCGCTGGGAGTGTCAAAATAATTAATCTGTTAGACGATCATGATCAAAGTGAGACGTACATTACTCGTATTTTTACTAGACGACACTATAGCTATGAAGGAAGTATCCATGAGCAGCTAACTTATAACGGAATCCCAACTGAAGCAAAGATTACAGAAATCTCAGTACTACATTATGGTTATAGCAAAAGTGTGATTGAAAAAAAAGGAAAGACACAGAGGAATCTTACTCTATTGCAAAAAGAATTGAAGAGCAGGCCTAAAGATCCCTATCTGTTATTTCAAATAGGGAAGACATTATATGTTGCACAAGATTATAGCCAAGCCAATAAGCATTTCCATGATGCTCTAAACATTCTTAGTACCTTGGAGGATGAGTATAAATATACAAGCAGTGTGGTTGTACAGTATGCCTACTGCCTACTAAAAGAAAAAAAATGGATGGAGCTAGAAAGAATATTGTCAGAAGCTATCGAAAAATACCGCAATTATACCGATCTATACTATATATATGCGGCTTTAATTGTCGAATCACGTGATGCCGCACGATTTCACTTGCTCCCTGGACTTTATCAAGCATGCTTAGAACTGGGTGAAGCGGACTCCCGACGTTATGAGTCTTCCAAGGGTGTTGGTAGCTATAAGGCCCTCTATAATCTTGGACTATACTATGAAATCACCGGTCAAACACAGGAGGCTGCACAGTGCTATGCGAAGAGCAGTGAAATGAACTACGAGCCATCTAAGAAAAGATTAGGTTTATTAAATTGATGACAGATAAGGGGCAGCGTAATGAAGCATCAAACGATATCGTTATGCATGATTGTCAAAAATGAAGAAAGAACATTGGAAAGATGCCTGAATAGTATACAGGGAATCGTAGATGAAATTATTATAGTAGATACAGGATCAACGGATCGGACTTTAGAAATTGCACAACAATTCAATGCGAAGATCTATAACTTTGAATGGACTAGTAACTTCTCGGATGCACGAAATTATGCAATCCAATACGCAACAGGTGACTATATTCTATCTCTGGATGCAGATGAGTACCTTGATGAAAATAGTAAGAAACTGCTTCTCGAACCGTTGAATGCAGCCTATTACTTTTTAAGAATACGTAATCTAATCCGAGCAGGGATCGTGGATACACATTCTTTTATACGCCTGTTCTCAAGAGGTGTTGGGTATATATATAAAGGCGCAATTCATGAACAAATAAATATTTTAGATTTTCCAGAAGCCAAAGGAGACGGCATCCCGGTTTATATCAATCACGATGGTTACAATAAAGTAATTATTGAAAGTAAAGATAAAAATGATAGAAACATGAAGATTATTGAAGAAGAATTGAAAGTAAATCCAACTGCCTTTGGATACTTTAATCTTGGAACACAATTCAAATCCATTGGGGAAATGGATAAAGCAGTTCAGGCCTTCAGCAAATCATACTCGTTAAATTCGGACACTGTATTTGCACCAAAGCTAATCATTTACCTTGTCCAATGTTTGACGGATTTATCTAGGTATGAAGAAGCACTGCAGGTTCTACAGGATTCGACACAACTCTATCCATTTTATACCGACCTCTATTATCAAATGGGGATTGTGTATAAAAAGTGTGAGTACTGGAAGGATGCCGAGCGAACTTTTCTAAAATGCTTGGAACTAGGGGAGGTAAGCGACCATCTTTTTTCATCCTTAGAAGGCGTAGGATCCTATTTGGCACATGCACATCTTGCAGAGATATATATACAATTAAATCAGCCAGAGTTAGCACGGAAATATATCGTTAAAAGTCTGACTCAAAATAAAATGCATTTAGCGTCTTTGCGAATTTTTTTGGATTTGTTTATCAACTCCAATCCCGAGGACGTTATGAAGCAGTTGCAGGTCATTTACACAATCGAATCATCCGAGGAAGCTAGCCTATTAATGCAGGCCTTATATTTATTTAGAAATCCTTTATTTGTTAGCTTATCTAAATTCATCAGTCATAAATTGGATGATGAGTTGAAAGCTTGGACTTTGCAAGTAGAAGGGAAACTAGAGTCGGCCAAGGAATTATGGTTAACTTTGCCGGAAATTACTGAGGGGACTCAACGGGATCTATTATTTGCTTCTATGGTCACAGAAGATGAATCCTATTTTAAGAGCTTTGTGGACCAATATAATCTTCGCTCGAAAGATAAAACTCTGCTTGGAAAGCTGATTCGAAGAGAAGTAATAACGAAAGCTGACATTACGCCTGAGTTGAACGAATATTTCTCCAATCTTTGTTATGATTTGCTAATGCTTCGCAAGTATGATGTTATTGAATATCTGATTCAGGCGGTTCAGGTGCCAATGCTTCGTTTTGAACTGGCTAAAATGCTGCATAGGTTTCAGTTCACCGACCTGGCCTTGCAAGCTGTTATGGAACCTGAGAAAAGACTAGATAAAGCAGAAGTGTATAATTTGACTGGGGATTTGCTGAATGAGTTGAAAATGTACGGGGATGCTTACGAATACTATATGAGATCCAGTGAAATCACAGAGAAATTTGAAATAATATTTAAAATCTATACGTTGGCAAGCATGGTGGGGGATGAATCCATTAAGCGGCAAGCTATGGATAAAATGAAATCAAGGTCTCCTCTTTCAGTATGGGCTCAGCAGAATTACGGATAAATAATTTCAAGTTATAAATTATAGGGGGCGCTTATGGAGCAGAGGACATTACTGCCCGAGTACATGAAATCTTTTCAGTGTATTGGTGGGGACTGTGAAGATACTTGCTGTTCAGGTTGGGCGGTCACGATCGACAAAAAAACTTATAAAAATTATCAAAAGGTTCAGGATCTTGAACTGAAAAACAAACTGAAGAATAGTATGAGGAGAGTTAAGGAAGCCGATTTTAAAAGTGATGAAATATATGCACGATTTTTAATGGGTCAAAATAATTGTTGCAACATGCTGACTGAAGATAAATGGTGTCAGATACAGAAGGAGTTAGGTGAAGAAGCTTTATCTGTAACTTGTGCAAGTTACCCTAGAAACTTAAATAAATTGGATCAAATCTACGAGCTTTCAGCCAGGGTTTCCTGTCCTGAAGTAGCTAGATTAGCTTTATTGGAGCCTAAGGGTATAGACTTTGAGGAGCTTGATTTTGAATTGTCTGAAGCGTTACCTTTTTACAAAACCCAACATACATCAAGCACCGCATTAGGCCAATATTTCTGGTCTATTAGGATGTTAGGTATAGAAATAATTCAAAATCGTACTTTATCTGTATCGGACCGTATTGTATCTTTGGGGGTGTTTGTACACGCTTTGCAAAACAATATAGATCAGAGTAATGGTGCAGGGTTAGGGGAAATAATCGATTATTATCGAGTCAAACTTTCCAATACGGAGTATCTGGAGTGGATCAGCAGCATAAATTCCAACCTTGATGTACAGCTTCAAGTTATATATGAAATAACTAAATATCGGATAAATATGGGGATTGCAAGTGAAAGGTATCTACAAACTGTTGAGGAAATGCTAGTTGGCCTAGGGCAGGAGTCAAATAAGTTAGACATTAAACTATTTAAAGAAAGTTATGTGAAGAACTATCAATTGTTTTATAGCCCTTATTTTGAAGAGAAGAGCTACATTTTGGAAAACTATATAGTTAATTTGCTATTTAATACGTTGTTCCCTAATCTCAATAAAAATTCTGTTGACCTATATGGGGAGTTTGTTTCAATTACTGTTATCTATGCTATGTTGAGAGTTCATCTTGTAGGTGTTGCTGGTAAAAATAAAGGATTAGATGATAATTTGGTAATTCGCACAATCCAGTCATTTGCTAAAATGATAGAGCATAATGAACACTATATTAAAACTGTTATAAATGAACTGAAAGCCAACAATCACATTTCACTGGCCCATATGACTATGCTAGTGAAAGATATGAATGAATCTATAAATTAAGCTCGTAGTATGAGGTTATCAGTTATAGTCCCATCAAGCATACAATGAAATAGAGTGTTTTATTAGGCGGCGACCTTTTCTAGATATGGGAAAAGGTCGTCGAGTTGTTTGTTATAGAAAAATGCGCGGCAAACCGTAAGGAGAAGAAACGAGGGTCTTCTCACAATCAACTTTAGTGTGCGAAAGCTGATTGTAACTAACAATAACTAGTTCAGCTACCGATAATTTATTTAAAGGTAATTGCTTTTAAATAAGGAGAGATACCTCAATGGAACAATTAACTAAAATCAAGAAATTAATCGAGGCAGGAGAAATTTCAGAAGCGAAATCCGAGATAAACCAATTTGAAAACGAATTCTCTCAGCTTCCTGAGTTTTATTCAATGAAATCTGTCATAGCTGTAATGGAAGAAGATTATGAAGAAGCAGAGAGAGTACTCATACATGGATTGGAAATTGACACTAACCATGTCGATTTATTATATAATATGGCTTTTATATGTGATATGAAAAAAGATTTTTTGCAGGCACGAATTTATTATAAACATGCATTGAGAAATACCCAATCTGCCGAACTGAAGACATTAATTTGTGATGAATTAGAATCCTTGCAGCTTAAGATTAATGAGACGGATACTAGTTCACCTCTCGTAAGTATTGTTGTATTAGCTTACAATAATTTGGAATACACCCGATTATGCGTTGAGTCAATTTTACAATTTACAAGTCATATCAATTATGAATTAATAACTGTTGATAATGGTTCTTCTGATGGAACGAGAGAGTATTTCCACTCGATACCGAATGCAACTGTAGTTTGTTTAAAGGAAAATATCGGACCGACCAGGGGGTTTAATGAAGGAATTAAAGCGGCAAGAGGTAAATACACCGCTTGTGTATGTAATGATTTTATATTTACACCCCGTTGGTTAGATAACTTGCTTCAGTGTATTGAGTCGGATGATTCCATCGGGTTTGTGTCGCCAGGTGCCAATCATATTAGCAATATGCAGCAGATTAAAGGGGACTACAGCACAGTACAAGAAATGTTACATTTTGCTGAAGAATATAATCATTCAGATCCGAAAAAATGGGAAGAAAGGGTTAGGTTACTTCCTTGTGTATTAATGGTAAGAACACCTTTGTTAAAGGAACTGGGTGGATATGATGAGCGTTTTTATTTTGGTGAGTTTGCTGATGACGATATTGGCTTTAGAATTCGACGTAGTGGCTACAAACTAATATTTTGTAAGGATACGTTTACTTTCCATTATGGTTCTATAACGACTGGTCATGATCAAAGAGTGAATAATTCCTTGCAGAAAAGTCGACAAATTTTTTATCACAAATATGGTGTAGATGCATGGTCAGATGCAGTATTTAACCCATTACTGACCCGGAAATTAGCTGAGAATCCTACTGCTGCTAACGTCCAAATTCTCGGTATTAATTCGAAATGTGGTGGGAATCCGCTACAATTAAAAAATTACCTTCGGGAAAATGGAACAAAACAAGTTCTGATTACAAATTATTGCATAGATGAAAAATATATTATCGATTTAAAAACTGTTTCTAATCGTACTATATACGGTCAGTTATCTAATATAACTCATGGCTTGGAGAACGAAAAATATAATTATATTATTTTAGAACACAAACTAGCTGCTTTTAAGGAAAATCCAACTTTATTACAACAAATAGATGAATTACTTATAGAGAATGGGTATTTTGGATTCCTTCTTGAAATGAATGGAGAAGAAAAGAAAGCAGATACTTTGATTGCCTCTCTGAATGAACAAGGTTATACAATTCTTGCTCAGCATCTCTTTTCAGATATAAATGGGGAATCTTTAATTGTCATTGGACAAAAGGGAGGAGGCTATTAATGAAAGCAGTGATTCTTGCAGGCGGATTGGGAACTCGATTGAGTGAAGAAACGACAGTTAAGCCAAAGCCTATGGTTGAAATTGGCGGAAATCCTATTTTGTGGCATATTATGAAGTCATATTCTCATTATGGTATCAACGATTTTGTTATTTGTTTAGGCTATAAAGGATATATGATCAAGGAATTTTTCTCGAATTATTTCCTTCATCAATCGGATGTTACATTTGATTTATCTACAAATAAAGTAGAAATTCATAATAACTATAGTGAGCCGTGGAAAGTCACTCTTGTTGATACAGGGAACCACTCAATGACAGGTGGGAGGTTGAAGCGAGTGCAACATTATCTGGAGCAAGAAACGTTTTGTTTTACGTATGGTGATGGAGTAGGAGATGTGAATATAACGGAACTTATCAACTTTCACAAAGAGCAGGGAACAGTAGCTACTCTTACAGCTGTTGAACCACCGGGTAGGTATGGTGCGCTTAACATGGCTGACAATAAGATTACTGAATTCATAGAAAAGCCTCGCGGCGATAACAGCTGGATTAACGGAGGTTTTTTTGTATGTGAACCGCAAGTGTTTGAATATATTAGTGATGATGCAACTATATGGGAGAAATCCCCTCTCGAAACATTAGCACAGGAGGGCAGACTTTCCGGATACAAGCATCATGGCTTTTGGCAACCAATGGACACTTTAAGAGACCGGATGCATCTCGAAGAACTTTGGAATTCGGGGAAAGCTCCTTGGAAGGTGTGGGGAAATTGAGTTTTTGGTCCAAAAAGAAGGTATTGATAACAGGTCATTCTGGCTTTAAAGGGAGCTGGCTGTCACTATGGTTGCAGCAGTTGGGAGCAGAGGTAATAGGTTACTCTAGTGCCCCCCCAACTCCTATTAATCTATTTACTTTAGCTAAAGTATCGGACCAAATGACCTCGATTCACGGTGATATAAGAAATAGTGAATATTTAACAGAGATTATTCAACAATATAAGCCAGACATTTTATTTCACATGGCTGCTCAGTCACTGGTTAGAAAGTCTTATGAGGATCCAATTGATACCTTTGATGTCAATGTGATGGGGACTGTTAACGTACTTAATGCTATACGTAAGAGTGACAGTGTTAAAGTGGTTATTAATGTTACTAGTGACAAATGCTACGAAAATAATGAATGGCCTTGGGGCTATCGCGAAATAGATCCATTCGGAGGTTCGGACCCTTATAGCGCAAGTAAAGGATGTGCCGAAATAGTTGCAAATGCATTTCGACGCTCCTTTTTTAAGGACAATGATATTTATTTAGCAAGTGTACGTGCTGGAAATGTTATTGGGGGAGGGGACTGGGCTGAGGATCGGCTAATTCCTGATATCGTTCGGTCATGCCATCTAGGGAAGAATCCGATTATCAGGAATCCTAACGCAATTCGACCTTGGCAGCATGTGCTAGAGCCCTTACATGGATATATGACTTTAGCAAAAGCCTTATGGAATACAGGGGAGACTTATGCGGAAGGCTGGAACTTTGGACCAGATAATGAAAATGTACTTAATGTTGGAGAGATAACTCAGCGGTTTGTAAATAGGTGGGGAAACGGACTTGAATGGGCTTATGACCGTTCAATCCAACCTAAAGAGGCTCAGGTACTTCGTTTAGATTGCTCCAAAGCAAGAACAAAGCTCCTATGGAAGCCTATACTGACCTTGGATCAAACGATAGAGTGGACTATCGATGCGTACAAGCATCACTATAATGGTTTACAACTAAAAGATATAGTAATGGAACAAATATTAGCATATGACAAATTAAGGAGTCATGAACAGTGAGACAAAGTACATGCAGGTTCTGTAAAGCACCGTTAAAACATTCTTTTGTGGACTTGGGGCTTTCGCCGATTTCCAATGCATTTGTAAGCCCGGAAGAAGCTAATACTGCGACCAGGTATTATCCTTTACATGCATTTGTATGCCAAGATTGTTTTCTTGTTCAATTAGATGAATTTGAATCTCCAAAAGAAATCTTCAGTGACGACTATGCCTATTTCAGTTCTTTTTCGGAAAGCTGGTTGAGGCATGCTTATAACTATGTGGAAATGATGGTGAGTAAGCATGGGATTACAAATTCGTCCAAGGTGGTGGAGATTGCATGTAATGATGGATATTTACTGCAGTACTTTATTGAAAAAAATGTACCTGTTTTAGGAATTGAACCTGCAACAAATGTTGCCAAAGTGGCTGAGGAAAAAGGCATACCGGTTATTTCTGAATTTTTCGGAGAAGAATTTGCGGTTGGCTTAAGCAAAGATCACGGTAAAGCTGATCTGATCATTGGAAATAATGTGCTTGCACATGTTCCTGACATAAATGATTTTGTTAAAGGTATGAAGGAATTATTAAGTGATGAAGGTATAATTACTTTAGAATTTCCGCATCTCCTTAATTTAATGAAAGAAAATCAATTTGATACTATATATCATGAACACTTCTCTTATTTATCGTTTTTAACGGTAAGTTCTATTTTTTCTGAATTTGGCCTTGTTATTTTTGACGTTGAAGAACTCCCTACGCATGGTTCATCATTGCGTATATTCGCCAAACATATAGATGATCATTCTAAGCAGATTACACCTGCTGTGGAGAAAATGATGATGCTAGAAATCGAAGAAGGACTTAATCAGATTACAACTTATAATGATTTTTCGGAGAGAGTGGCAGCAACAAAACGGGAGATTCTTAGCCTTCTTATTCATTTGAAAAATAACGGAAGGTCTATTGTAGGTTACGGGGCTCCAGCTAAAGGGAATACTTTATTAAATTACTGCGGTACTGGTAGGGACTTTTTTGATTATATAGTTGATAGGAGCCCACACAAACAAGGGAAATTGCTCCCAGGTACTTTGATTCCAGTATATTCACCAGAAAAGTTGAAAGAAACAAGACCCGATATTGTTGTAATCATGCCATGGAATATTAAGGAAGAGATCATTGAACAAATTTCATTTGTGCGAGAGTGGGGAGCGCAGTTTGTAACCCTTATTCCGAATCCGAGAGTGTGGTAAAAATGAAATTCACGGAACTAGCGCTAAAAGGAGCTTATTTATTGGAAATAGAACCCGTTGAAGATGAACGAGGTTTTTTTGCTAGATCCTGGTGTGCTAAAGAGTTTGGAGAGTTGGGGCTTACAACAAATTTTGTTCAATCTAATATATCCTATAACAGGTACAAGGGGATTTTAAGAGGTATGCATTATCAGGAGGCTCCCTATGAGGAGGCTAAGTTAGTTCGATGCGTTATAGGATCAATTTATGATGTAATTGTTGATTTGCGCCCCGACTCGCCGACATACAAAAAATGGATATATATTGAATTATCTCAGAATAACCGTTATTCCTTGTATATACCCAAAGGTTTTGCACATGGTTTTCAAACTTTACAGGATCATACTGAGATTCTGTATCAGATGTCTGAGTTTTATCATTCCCAAAGTGGTAGAGGAATCCTTTGGAATGATCCACAATTCGGTATTCAATGGCCCATAAAAAATCCTTTACTAAGTAAAAAGGATCAGAATTATTCCTTATGGTAGGGGGAGAAATATGTTGCAGATTTCTGAAAAGGCTAGTATCTCCAAACTGGCCGACATTGAAAAATCCGTCAGAGGAACTGTAATAAAAATTGAGGATGGAGTTATGATTGATTCATTCGTAAAAATAAAACCTGTTGGTGGCATGGGGGATTTTTATATTGGGGAGAACAGTTGTATAAATTCTGGTTGTGTGATCTATACAGGTAACGGAGTCAAAATAGGGAAAAATGTACTTATAGCTGCAAACTGCACGTTTGCTCCTGTAAATCATGAGTATCGGTCTAAGGACCTTCCCATAAATGAACAACGTTTTAAGGAGAGTAAGGGTGGAATAATAGTCGAAGACGACGTATGGATTGGAGCTAACAGTGTAATTTTAGATGGAGCAATCTTACGTCAGGGATGTGTTGTAGGGGCCAATTCACTTGTTAATAGTGAACTTGAACCATACTCCATTAATGTCGGGAGTCCAGCAAAAAAAGTAGGGATGCGTGAATGAAAACGACAGTTATTGGTGCAAGTGGATTTATAGGGCGGCATGTTGTCAGAAGGCTTGCTATGCTAGGAGAGGTATATAATACCCCTCATCGAGACGACAGTTCCGTTTATAGCTCACCACTTGGGCATGTCATTTATTGTGCGGGTCTAACATCTGATTTCCGGAAGAGACCTTATGATACTGTGCGTGCACATGTTAGTTACTTAGCGCAATTGTTGGAGAAGGCAGATTTTGAATCTTTTCTTTATCTTTCATCAACAAGAGTGTATTCTCACCAATCGTATAGTTCTATTGGAAGTGAAGAGGGTACTTTATTGGTAGATCCGTGTCATAAGGAAGAGTTATTTAATCTATCAAAATTAACAGGTGAATCCCTTTGCTTAACTGTTGACCGTCCAAATGTACGCATTGCTCGTGTGTCTAATGTGATAGGCAATGATTTTGAGTCGAGTAATTTCATTTATTCGATAATTAAGGATGCAGTTAATCATAAAAAAATATTTCTTCACTCAGCATTGGATTCGGAAAAAGATTATATAAGTGTTACAGATGTTGCTGATCTGTTAATTCAAATATCGCACCGGGGGAAATCCAATTGTTATAATGTGGCTAGTGGTATTAATGTTACTAACGGAGAATGGGTTGATTTAATATCTAAAATTACAGGGTGTTCAATTGAAGTGGCTGAGAATGCGAAATCAATTAAATTTCCGGTCCTAAGTGTAGAGAAAATAACTAATGAGTTTCAATTTTCACCCCAACACATTTTGAAGATGACACCTGAATTAATAAATTACTATATGAATGGAATGAAGGGGTAACCGTGGAATTATCATTGTCATATAGAGATTTCAAAGATTATGTATCTAGACAGATTAATCACTTTTTTCCTGATAATCATTCGGTGGCATTTAAAGATATTGATCCAGTTTTCGATATGACTATAGAGAGAACGGAGTATTGTTTTAAAAATGTAACTCTGAGCTCTTACAAAAAAGAAGGTAGACCATTTTTAAATCATCTTCATTCAGATCAATATGCTGTATTTCTTTGGTTTCTTTCAAATAATGTGTGGAAAGAAACACATAATGAGTCACTTTCGAACAAGATATTTTATCTAAACAAAACTTTAAACGGGTTTAGCTGTATGTATGATACTAAATTACCTGAAATCTTTTTGCTTCTGCATAATGTAGGGACAGTTCTCGGAAAAGCTGAATATAGTAATTATCTAGTGGTTTCACAGGGGTGTACAGTAGGAGCCCAAAATGGACAATACCCTAGATTAGGGCGTGCGGTAGCCCTTTTACCTAACTCATCTATTATTGGTAAGTGTGAAATTGGTGATAAGGTATCAATAGGGATAAATACAACTATATACCAGCGAAGTATAGGAAATATGACTGTCGCATTTACAGGAGAAGACGGTAGACTGAGTTTTAAGGAGAGTTCAAGATCTTGGGTTCAAAATTTATACTCTATAGATCTATAACAATTAGTAATTGTTTAGCTCTCTTTCCACCATCTTGAGTCTAGGCACACATCATTTATTGTTTTTTTAATGTACATTATCAACAAGTAGGCTATATTGATCTAGTTATACTTGATTTTGGTTCAACTTCCCTCGAATGGTTTATAAAATAATAAAGTGTACTCAACCCAATGGATTCGACAAACATCTACATTAAGGTGACATTATATTACAAAAAAACATTTACATTTCCAATTGACAATGGATAACCTTGGATGGTATAGTCGGAAATGTGGGCGAGAGCTTCACTTCATTTGATGACGAAGGGAATGTTAGTGCATGCAAGGTAAAGTAAAATGGTTTAACGCAGAAAAAGGTTACGGTTTCATTGAAACAGCCGAAGGCGGCGACGTATTCGTACATTTCTCCGCAATCCAATCTGAAGGCTTCAAAACCCTCGAAGAAGGACAAGACGTTGAATTCGATATCGTTGAAGGCGCTCGTGGTCCGCAAGCAGCTAACGTAATCAAATTATAATCATCCCGGCTTGGCCGACCTACATAATTGGTAAGATGGTTAGCAATTTAGACAACGCTAGCAATAACCCTGGAACAGGATTCCAGGGTTTTTTTATATGTTTTGAGTCTATGAATCTATTATGAAAATGCTTTCTTCGTGTCAAGAAAACTTTCATGAAATGTCGAAATTACACAAAAGAAAAGATGTGAACGCAATAATTTTTTCTTTTAACAAATTGTTCGAATTCTGCTTCATGGCTTTTACGTAAGGTTAACACATGTGGTATAATGAAGAAGCAAAGGAGGCGTGTCTTATGAACTTTACAGTTCGAGGTCAACAAATCGAGGTTACTGACGCTTTGAAAGAGTATGTTGAGAAAAAGCTTAGCAGACTTGAGAGATACTTTGATGCACCCCCAACATCTGATGGAAGTGTCACGTTAAGCACCACAAGAGGACTTCACACCGTAGAAGTTACCATTCCTTTGCCGGGGTTAGTACTCCGGGCCGAAGACGAAAGTGAGGATATGTACGCATCCATCGATGCAGTTACGGACAAGCTTGAACGTCAGATCCGCAAGCACAAAACAAAGCTGAACCGCAAATTCCGCCAGGATCGTGGCTTGAAGACGCTGTTTGTAGAAGAGCCGGTTACGAATGGCTCCGCTAGCGCTGATGAGCTGGATCATGATGATCTGGAGGTCGTGCGTACCAAGCGTTTCCTCTTGAAGCCAATGGATGTGGAAGAAGCGATTCTGCAAATGAATATGGTTGGACATAATTTCTTTGTATTCTCCAACATCGACAATGAAGAAGTGAATGTAGTGTATAAGCGCAACGACGGCAAGTATGGCCTGATCGAGCAAGAGTAAGGACAAGCCAGCCGAAGTGGTCGCTATCTATATGGAACTAACTCATTGCCATCTGTAATAATTGCATATTGTACATTCCAAGCCCTTGTCTGCGCTGTATTAGCCAGACGGGGCTTTTTTGATAACGTAGAGCTACGGTAATGGGGTGTAAAGAGGTGGGCCTGTCGTTAACGCATGGTAGCGTATAATGGCAAATTCACTATGTGTGCTTCTTACCTTACATGCTGTTATATAGATAGCTGCGATCTGACTGTTCGAGTAAGCGGACGCAATGGCCGGTGATTTCCCCTACACATCAGAAGTCGAGCTAACAATAAGTTGATGTTACTAAAGCTATCGTGAAGCGGTGTAGCGATGTCTCATTCAATCCCTTATATACCAAATTAAGTATGTACGGAACTAAAGCTACACTTGACTCGTCTATAAATTAGGTAGCAGCCAGAAGAGGGTTGTAGATTGTATGAACTTTTAATAGTTGTAGTTAGCACCAACTTTAATAGTAGCAGGCCGTGTGTGTTGCGGCATCTTCTACAAACTGTTACAATTTATCCAAAGACTTTTTTTGCGAAAAAGGAATCAATTTCACCATGGTCCCTTTATGAACATCGGGGATTAGCAGCTTCTGATAAGTCTGCATCTGGCTGATTCCCAAGGATATACACCTACATTTGCTCAGAGTGAGCTGTTATATGGCTGTCTGCATTCATTTGGGCGGCTGTGAGGCTGTCTGTCGTCAATGGATGTATAGCTGATTTTTGTATTTTTGTGAAATTGATTTCTAACCATTGTTGTTGCACGAAAGGGGTAAGCCATGCTAGGCATTGTTAAGAAGATTTTTGGAGATACAAATGATCGTGACGTGAAGCGTCTTATGAAGACCGTGGATATGATCAATAAATTGGAGCCGGATATTGCTGCGTTATCAGATGAGCAATTGAAGGGCAAGACAGAGGAATTCCGTTCACGCCTGGAGCAGGGTACCAATCTGGATGAACTCTTGCCAGAAGCATTTGCTACAGTTCGTGAGGCTTCCAAGCGTGTCCTGGGCAAGCGCCACTATGATGTGCAGATGCTGGGCGGTATTGCGCTGCATGAAGGTCGCATTTCCGAGATGAAGACAGGTGAAGGTAAGACACTGGTAGGGACGCTGCCGGTGTATTTGAACGCGCTGGCTGGCAAAGGCGTGCATGTAGTAACAGTCAATGACTATTTGGCGCAACGTGACAGTGCCGAGATGGGACAGATCTATGAGTTCCTCGGCATGACAGTGGGTCTGAATTTGGCGGGTATGAGGCATGAAGCGAAGCAAGAGGCTTATGCCTGCGATATTACCTATGGTACGAATAATGAATTCGGCTTTGACTATCTGCGTGATAACATGGTTCTGTACAAGGAACAAATGGTTCAACGCCCATTACACTTCTGTATTATTGACGAAGTTGACTCCATTCTCGTGGACGAGGCTCGTACACCACTTATTATCTCGGGTGCAGCAGAGAAGTCGACAGAGCTGTATTTCGCAGCTGATCGCTTTGTGAAGAACCTGAAGGTGGACGAGGATTACACTGTAGATATCAAGGTCAAATCTGTGGCGTTGACGGAGAATGGTGTATCCAAGGCTGAGAACTTCTTCGGGCTGGAGAATCTCTATGACCAGAAGAATGTAACGATTAATCACCATGTCGTACAGGCACTCAAGGCCAATGTCATCATGAGACGTGACGTTGATTACGTCGTGACTGAAGATGAGATCATGATCGTGGATGAGTTCACGGGTCGTCTTATGCAGGGCCGTCGTTATAGTGATGGTCTGCACCAGGCTATTGAAGCGAAGGAAAACATTCATGTTCAGAATGAGAGCATGACGCTGGCGACGATCACGTTCCAGAACTACTTCCGTATGTACCGCAAGCTTGCAGGGATGACAGGTACAGCGAAGACAGAGGAAGAGGAGTTCAAGAAGATTTACGGTCTGGAGGTACTGCAGATTCCGACGAACCGTCCGAATCAGCGTGTGGATATGCCAGACGTAGTCTACAAGAGTGTTATTGGCAAGTTCAAGGCGGTAGTTGAAGAGATTCAACAACGTCACCAGAAAAAACAACCAGTCCTCGTCGGTACGGTCTCCATTGAGAACTCTGAGCTACTGTCCGAAATGCTGAAGCGCAAAGGCATTCAGCACAAAGTCCTGAACGCCAAGTATCACGCAGAAGAGGCAGAGATCATCACGAAGGCTGGACAAGCCGGAGCTGTAACGATTGCCACCAACATGGCTGGTCGGGGTACGGACATTATGCTGGGTGAAGGTGTGGCTGAGATTGGCGGTCTGCATATTATAGGTACAGAGCGCCACGAATCTCGCCGGATCGATAACCAACTGCGTGGACGTGCGGGCCGTCAAGGTGACCCAGGCTCAACGCAGTTCTACCTGTCCATGGGTGATGAGCTGATGAAACGCTTTGGTGCAGATAATGTACTAGCGATGATGGAGCGTCTGGGCTTCGAAGAAGACCAACCTATTGAGAGTCGGATGATCAGCCGTGCGATCGAGTCTGCTCAAAAACGGGTGGAAGGCAACAACTTCGATATGCGTAAAGTCGTCCTCCAATATGACGATGTCATGAATCAGCAGCGTGAGATTATCTACAAGCAACGTAAAGAAGTACTGGAATCCGAGAATATCAAGCAAATTGTATTCGATATGATCAAACCGACCATTGAGCGTGTGGTAGAGGCTCATTGTAGCGATGATATTCCGGAGAACTGGGAGCTTGAACAAGTTGCTGAGTATGTGAACAACAATATGCTCGAAGAGAATGCTGTATCGCGTGATGAGCTGTGGGGTAAGGAACAGGAAGAGATTGTGGACTTCCTCTTCACCAAGGTCACAGATAAATACAATGCACGTGAAGAATCCATTGGCCAGGAAATGGTCCGTGAGTTCGAGAAGGTTATTGTGCTGCGTTCGGTAGACAGCAAATGGATGGATCACATTGATGCGATGGATCAGCTTCGTCAGGGTATCCATCTCCGTGCATACGGCGGTACCGATCCGCTGCGTGAGTATCAATTTGAAGGCTACGAAATGTTCAATGCGATGATTGCAACGATCCAGGAGGAAGTCTCCAAGTACATCATGAAGGCTCAGATTGAGACGAATCTGGAGCGTCAAGCGGTAGTCGATGAGAACAAGATTACGACTAGCGGCGACTCTGCGGAGAAAAAGCCGGTTCATGTCGGTGAGCAAGTTGGCCGTAATGATGCTTGTCCTTGCGGAAGCGGTAAAAAGTATAAGAACTGTCACGGTCAGAACGCATAATCCGATATTTGTCGGAATAGCGATACCCGGTCCATGCGGGTCTGTTCGTAGATGGGGTTAACAAGCTCCCCGAAGAGTGTATGTATGATGGCTGGTGCGTTACAAATGGCCAGCGGTACACACTAGCCGGGGAGCTATCTTTGAAATGATGGTCTTTCATCAAGTGAGGCATAACTAATGAGGCAAAAGGAGCAATGAACATGATAGATCCAAGTGTTAAGCATGATCTGCGTGAAATTGGCAAGAAATTAAATAACCTTAGGGGGTCTCTTTGACTTAGATCTCAAACAGGAAATGATTGCGAACTTTGAAGAAAAGATGGCCGCTCCGGATTTCTGGGACGACAATGAAAAAGCACAATCTGTCATTGCCGAGATGAATGCTGTGAAATCGGCTGTAGATGAGTATAACAAGCTGTATCAGGAATATGAGGATGCTTCCATGATGGCCGAGCTGGCGGATGAAGAGAGCGATGAGGAGCTTGCAGGAGAGACAGCCGAGCAGGTGACTGCACTTGTTGGTAAGCTGGAGGCCTTTGAACTGCAGCTGCTGCTGAACCAGCCTTATGATCGGTTGAACGCCATTCTTGAGCTTCACCCCGGTGCGGGGGGCACGGAGTCTCAGGATTGGGGACAGATGCTACTGAGAATGTACACGCGTTGGGCTGACAAGCGCGGGTTCAAGGTAGAGACGCTGGATTACCTGCCTGGTGATGAAGCGGGAATCAAGAGCGTGACGCTGTTGATAAAAGGCTTTAATGCCTACGGTTATCTGAAGGCGGAGAAAGGGGTCCATCGTCTTGTCCGGATATCCCCGTTCGACTCCTCTGGACGTCGTCATACCTCCTTTGTATCCTGTGATGTGGTACCGGAAATTGCGGATGATGTGGAGATTGAAGTGCGGACCGAGGATCTCAAGATTGATACCTACCGTGCGAGCGGCGCCGGTGGTCAGCATATTAACACGACAGACTCTGCGGTACGAATCACGCATATCCCTACAGGCATTGTCGTGACCTGTCAGAATGAGCGCTCCCAGATCAAGAACAGGGAACAAGCGATGACGATGCTGCGCTCCAAGCTATACGAACGCAAGATTGAAGAGCAGAAGAAGGAGCTCGATGAGATTCGGGGGGAACAATCCGATATCGCTTGGGGCAGTCAGATTCGCTCGTATGTATTCCATCCGTATAGCATGGTGAAGGATCATCGTACAAGTGTGGAATCCGGTAACGTCGGAGCGGTAATGGATGGAGAGCTAGATCCCTTCATTGATGGCTATCTGCGTAGCCAGATCAAATCCGAAACTGAATCCTGATAAAATTCCTGCAGAGCGCCTCCTGAGTTGGTGAGAGGGTACTCTGTAGGAATTTTTTTGTGCTTTACTGTACATACCTAAATGATTCGAGATTTCAACTTGGAAAAGGAGAACCAACATGGCACCTTCAAATAGCTCTTCTTCAGCCCGGACTACCCCATCTACACGTAGAAAGCGATTGTCCGATGTGATTCCCGCGAATGGTCCCTGGCGCACTTTGCTGGATATCATCCTGATTGTGACAGGCTCTCTGATTACGGCCCTGTCTTTTAATATGTTCCTGCTCCCTAGTCGGATCGCCTCTGGCGGTGTATCTGGTCTGTCTATTCTCGTGCAAGAGCTGCTGAGCATTGAACCAGCCTATACCCAATGGGCCCTGAACATTCCCTTATTTATTGCGGGGGTTGCACTGCTCGGCAAGCAGTATGGGGTTCGTTCCTTGCTTGGCAGCATTCTGTTACCGCTCTTCGTGTACCTGACGAAGGATCTGCCTGTGCCTACGACGAACATTTTACTGTCCTCCCTCTATGGAGGAATCGGTGTCGGTCTGGGACTGGGTATTGTATTCCGCGGACGTGGCTCCACTGGCGGCCTGACGATCCTCGCCCAGATCATTCAGAAGTATACGGGCTTCAGCTTCTCTTTGTCTGTCGTACTGCTGGATGGTACGGTCATTCTACTGGCTGGCATACTGCTGACTCCAGAGAATGCACTCTACGCGCTCATTGGGTTATATGTCACTGGCAAAGTAATTGATGCTGTCGAGATGGGGCTAAGCTATTCGAAGGTGGCGTACATTATATCAACGGAGAAGGAACGAATGGCGGAAGTTATTTTAAATGATCTGGATCGTGGCCTGACAGAGCTGGCTGGACGCGGCGGATTCACGCAGGAGGAGCGACCGGTATTAATGGTTGTCGTCGGTCAGAATGAAATTACCAAGCTGAAGATGCTCGTTCGCATGGTGGACCCGGATGCTTTTGTCATTATTGGCGATACGCACGAGGTGCTGGGTAAGGGCTTCAAGCGTGAGTCAGCCTAAGTAAGAGGCCCACTCAGGAAAGTGAAAAATAGCAGCTTTTGAATGTGAGAAACAGTTCGGTGAAACGGGGAGGTCGTAACAGAATTCAGCTTCCTTTTAATAATGCTTGTAATGTCTCGATGAATGCGGATACAAAAGAAAAAGTCGATTAGATACTTGGACCCATTCGTTCTTACGAAGCTTGTTTCATGCGTCTAGTTCTAAATGCATTGTTTTGGCATTGAAAATTCTCGGTCCTTAGTAGCGATTTGTCCATTTTCTAAAAAAATTCTCTAAAACGTCTAAAATGTAGCCGATACTAAGAGTACTTGGTGCAGACAAGCTAAATATGGAGTTGGGCCATCTTAACGGCTTGGCTCTGTATTCCATATATGAAGCTGTTCGCATTTACTTTTCGGAGGAGGCAATTCGGATGAGAGTTCACGTGAGGGACCTTCAGCAAGGGGATCTATTGAAGGATGATACATTTAACAAATATGGTGTCCCTTTATTAAAAAGAGGTGCTGAAATTAACAGTGATGGACTATCTTTGCTGCTTCAACATGGCATTGATTATGTAGAGATAGAAGAGGAAGATATTAAAGAAGCAAAGGAAATGACCGCAGAGCCTACCTATGATGTATTAGGTGGGGATTTAAATGGTGCGTTGACAAAGAATGCAAATGATGCAGAGATCAAAAATGCAAACAATGTAACGAACAGTAATTCGAATGTTGCATCAATCGGGGATTCAAACAATGCAACAATCAAGAAGGCACAAGATCTATCCTTGGGGAATGCAAACAGTATATTGAATACAAACAGTATATCTCCCAAGATTTCGGAGAATGAATCAACCGGAGATTCATTTGATGCATCAGCCGAAAAGTTGAAAAAGAATATTGATAGTACGGTGGCTAGCTATCAGTCCTTATTCTTAGACGTGATCACAAAGAAAACAATATCGAATGAGAGAATTGATAACAGCTTGTCGGAATTGCTGGATAGTTTAGAGGAACAGAAAGATGTAGTATCCCTTCTCTTAATGCTGGAGCGTGAACATACCAATACATACGCACATTCACTAAAGGTGGGAGTGTTGTCCTACTACATAGCGAAATGGCTAGGTTACTCCGAAGAGGAAGTGTATAAGATCACTAAGGCAGGGTATCTTCATGATATCGGCATCAGCCGGATCTCACCATCTCTGCGTAACTTGTCATTGGATCTGACTGAAGCGGAGCAGGATGCTTTTAAGCGTCATACAGCTTATGGCTATCAGATTATTATTAACTCTATTCAGGATGAAACGTCTGCATTAGTGGCCTTCCAGCATCATGAACGTGGCGACGGTAGTGGCTATCCGAAGGCGCTTACCAAGGATGAGATTCATCCATATGCCCAGATCGTAGCGGTAGCGGACGTATTCGTTGAAATGGGACTGACGGGACCTGGTCAGATTAAGGAGGGTTTCCTGACAGTGATGCGCAAAGTGCACGAAATGAGCTTTGGCAAGCTTAGCGAGAAGCCTGTGCAGGTTATGATGCAGCATCTACTACCACATTTGATTGGGAAGCAAGTCAGCTTGAGCAATGGAGAGTTGGCCGTTATAGTACTGAATAATCCGCTCGATTTCTTCCGACCTCTCGTGAAGGTTGGAGAGCAATTCCGTGATTTGTCCAAGGAGCAGCAGATTTCAATGGTTGACATCGTTGAAGCTGTCTAACTTACCGTAACCGGTGCACTTTCTATGGATGATAATCCCTTTGCTATATTCGCCTACAGGCGGGAGGCGAAGGGATTTTTTTCGTACATAAACTTAACATGCAGTGGTTGTATTTATATGAGTAGAGTCGTATAATAATACACAACTCGATAGCTTCGGATGGGAGGAGCAGCATGGTTAACAAGGTAAAAGTGGCAATTGTCGGTTCCACCGGCTACGGCGGGGTGGAACTGATTCGTTTTTTACAGCATCATCCACAGGTAGAGATCGTATCGGTTATTTCCTCTTCCAGTAGTGGTAAGCCGATCAGTGAGGGGTTTCCTCATTTAACGAATATTGTGACACAGAATCTGGATGGAGTGCATCCAGCAGAGATTGCAGCTAAGGCAGACCTCGTATTCACGGCTACTCCTTCCGGTATTAGTACAGAGCTGGTGCCTCAGCTACTGGAGGTCGGACTGAAGGTTATTGACCTGTCAGGAGACTTCAGGCTCAAGGAAGGCGCTACCTATGAAGAGTGGTATAAGAAGCCTGCAGCACCGGAAGCCTACTTGGAGGAGGCCGTGTATGGCCTGTCCGAGGTGTATGGCGACCAGGTGGTTGATGTTCGATTCATCTCGAACCCTGGCTGCTACCCGACTGCTACGCTGCTTGGTTTGATTCCGGCGGTAGAAGCGGGCTGGATTGATCACCGCAGTATTATCATTGATGCGAAGTCTGGTGTATCCGGGGCAGGACGCGGAACAAGCCTGATGACTCATTATGCGGAGATCAATGAGAATTTCAAAGCCTACAAAATCAACAAGCATCAGCATATTCCCGAGATCGAGCAGGTACTGGGCAATGTCGCGGGAGAGCAAGTAACCGTAACCTTTACAACACATTTGGCACCGATGACACGCGGTATCATGTCAACGATGTATGCCTCGTTGAAGGGTGCTCACTCAGAAGCAGAGCTGATTGAGCTCTATCGCAACTACTATAAAGATCGTCCATTCGTGCGTGTGCGCGATGAAGGCATTTGGCCTTCTACGAAGGAAGTATCCGGCTCGAATTATTGCGATATCGGCTTTGCGGTGGATTCCCGTACGAATCGTCTGACGGTTATTGCAGTCATTGATAATGTCGTCAAGGGAGCGGCTGGGCAGGCTATACAAAACATGAATCTGATGATGGGATGGAAGGAGAGTCTCGGACTGGAAATGACACCAGTGTACCCGTAAATGGGCCGAGGCATACACATATGAGCATGAGTGCACATGGTTTTGAGATTGTGGAGGGCGGCACGGTTGTGACGCCGAAGGGATTCACGGCTGGTGGCATGCATTGTGGCTTGAAGAAGACGGATCGTAATGATATTGGAGCGATTCGTTGTGAGGTGCCAGCTACAGCTGCAGCTGTGTACACGACGAATATTTTCCAAGCAGCACCACTGCAGGTAACCCGAGAAAGTCTGGCTAACGGTAGACTTCAAGCGATTATCGTAAATAGTGGAAATGCGAACGCCTGCACAGGACAGCAGGGAGAAGAGGACGCTTATGCCATGCGTGCTGCAGCAGCTAGGGAACTGGGCGTGGCTGAACAGGATGTTGCAGTAGCCTCTACTGGCGTCATTGGTGAAGTCTTGAACATGGATGCCGTGCATCATGGTATTGCAGGACTTCCCGCGCTGATGTCTGCGGATCAAGAAAGCGCAGAGGCTTTCTCTCAAGCCATTCTGACGACAGATCTGGTCAAAAAGGAAGTATGTGTAGCCGTTCAGGTCGGCGGACAAACGGTGCATATTGCAGGAGCAGCCAAAGGCTCGGGCATGATTCATCCGAACATGGCTACGATGCTGGCGTTCATGACCTGTGATGCGACGATCCAACAGGAAGCGCTACATGGCTTGCTGAAGCAGGCGACCGATCAGACCTTCAACATGATTACTGTGGATGGGGACACAAGCACGAATGATATGCTGGTGGCGATGGCTAGCGGTCTGGTTGCCCATGAGGAGCTCAGTGAGCAGCACCCGGACTGGAAGAACTTTGCCGATGCTTTTACTTACGTATGCCAAGTGCTGGCGCAGGCGATTGCCCGCGATGGCGAAGGCGCGACGAAGCTGGTTGAAGTATCGGTGACGGGCGCGGTGAGCGAACAGTCTGCGCGTGCCATTGCGAAGACTGTCGTCGGCTCCAGCCTTGTGAAGTCTGCTGTATTCGGCGCAGATGCTAACTGGGGACGGATTATTGCAGCTGTGGGACGCGCGGGTGAGCCTGTCAACCCTCATACGGTAGACATTCGGCTCGGTGACATCGTCGTGCTGAAGGGCTCACGGCCGATTTCCTTTGATGAAGAGGAAGCGTTGGCCTATCTTCGTGGAGACACCGTGCGGATCGTAGTGGATCTGCACCAGGGTGAAGGACATGCGACGGCGTGGGGCTGTGATCTGACATACGATTATGTGCGGATTAATGCAGCTTACCGAACTTAGTCCTAAGTAGGCTAAACGACGATAAGGTAGACCCACTGGAATAGTGAAATTGTAGTAAGTACCTTGGTGGACCAGGTTTCAGCTTGAATGCTCACTTTGATATATAAGGATTGTGCAATGTAAGTAGAGGGAGGCTGTTATGGAGCAGCAGTTTGTAATGAAATGCGGAGGCAGCACCCTGGCAGCACTGCCAGATTCCTTTTTTGACGATCTGGTATCCCTGCAGCAGCAGGGGGTTCAGCCTGTGATCGTGCATGGTGGTGGACCGGCTATCTCTGAGAACCTCGCCAAGCTCGGCATTCCTACCGAATTCGTGCAGGGACTTCGCAAAACGACTGAGGATGTGCTGGATGTCGTGGAGATGGTGCTGGCAGGCAGTATTAATAAGCAGATTGTACGCAGGATTTTGACCCATGGGGGTCAATCGCTGGGCTTGTCCGGCTCTGATGGATTGCTGATTCAGGCCAAGCCCGTTCATAATCATGCAGAGGTCGGTTGGGTCGGTGATGTGACCAATGTCAAAGTAGAGATTATAAGCGGTGTGCTCGGCATGGGCTATATGCCGGTGATTGCTCCAGTAGGAATCGATGCCCAGGGACAGCGTTACAATATTAATGCAGATACGGCTGCGGGCGCAGTAGCCTCCCATCTTGGGGTAACCCGTATGATCGTGGTTACGGATGTGCCGGGTATTTTGAAGAATGTGGACGGAGACAAGCGAGTGCTACCATCCGTAACGGTCCAGGAGATTGAGGACATGATTGCTACGGGTGAAATCTATGGGGGGATGATCCCTAAGGTTCGTGCAGCCATTGCATGCATCCAGGGTAAGGTGCAGGAAGTGGTCATCGTTGATGGCAGTGAGCCGAATGTGCTGAGCCGAGTGCTACGTGGAGACGGGATCGGGACCCGAATCGTTCGTATGTAGTTGAAATTGAAGACCATATAACGCATGGAAATGGCAATAAGCCAAAGGATATTTCTGATGATATGAACAGGAGCGTGATTAAAATGAGTCAGGGTGAACATACAGCAGTCGCACAGTCGGGACAAGACGTATCTAGTCCATCGCTGAGTAATAAGAATAGCAAGCAGGAGAGTTCGTTATTTCCGACCTATGCCAGATATCCGGTTGCTTTGGTTAAGGGGAAGGGAAGCTGGCTGTGGGATGATCAGGGGAAGAAATATCTCGATTTCATGTGCGGCCTTGCTGTAACGAACCTGGGTCATGCTCCTGATGTGGTCGCAGAGCGGCTGAAGCAGCAGATTGACGAGCTGTGGCATGTATCCAATCTGTTTCACATTCCAGGACAAGAGCAAGCCGCAGCGCTGCTGACGGCCAATAGCTGTGCAGACGCCGTCTTCTTCTGCAATAGTGGAGCGGAGGCGAATGAGGCTGCCATCAAGCTGGCTCGCCGCTATCATCAGAAGGTGAAGGGAACCGGCCGTTATGAGGTGATTACCTTCACGCAGTCCTTCCATGGCCGTACATTGGCAACCTTGACTGCTACAGGGCAGGATAAGGTGAAAGAAGGCTTTACACCGCTGCCAGCAGGCTTCAAGAGCGTTCCGCTCCATGATGTTGACGCGTTGAAGAATGCGATCGGAGATCATACTGCGGCGATTATGCTGGAAATGATTCAGGCCGAGGGCGGTGTATATCCGGTACAGCCGGAATTCGTACAGCATATCGTCAAGCTCTGCAAGGAGCACGGACTTCTATTGATCATTGATGAGATTCAGACCGGAATGGGTAGAACCGGCAAGCTGTTTGCGTTCGAGCATTATGGTATCGAGCCGGATATCTTCACGGTAGCCAAGGGCATCGGCAGTGGCTTCTCCGTGGGAGCTATGCTGGGCAAAGGGTATCTGAAGGAGGCATTCACCGCAGGTAGCCACGGGTCTACGTTTGGGGGCACACCACTGGCTATGGCAGCTGTCAATGCAACGGTAGAGACGATCGTGTCTGAGAATCTGCCTGAACGTGCGGCGAGCATGGGTGCTTATCTCATGGAGAAGCTGGAGAGCCGCTTCGCGAAGGTTCCTTTTGTGAAGGAGATTCGTGGCAAAGGCTTGCTGATCGGTATGGAGTGTGCAGGTCCTGTAGGTGACATTGTACTGGCTGGACAAAGCAAGGGGCTGCTGTTCGTGACGGCAGGACCGAATGTGATCCGGTTGCTTCCGAATCTGTATGTGACGGAGGCCGAAATTGATCTCTGCGTAGATATGCTTGAGCAATTGATTAGCAGTCATGTTCAGGGACTGGAAAAGGAGAGTAACCATGAGTAAGACAGCAGAACAGATGAAGCTTGACCTCAAAGGTCGGGATTTTATAGAATTAAATGACTTTACTACCGAGGAGATTGAATATCTGATTCAGCTTGCGGTAGATATTAAGAAGAAGCACAAGAGTGGAGAGGTCTATCAGCCTTTGCAGGGCAAGACTCTGGGATTGATTTTTGAGAAATCCTCTACCCGTACACGTGTATCCTTCGAGGTAGGCATGTATCAGTTGGGCGGTCACGCCTTGTTCCTGAGCAAGAACGATATCCAATTGGGGCGTGGGGAGACGATCAGTGATACAGCACAAGTTATGTCCCGCTATCTGGACGGCATCATGATTCGTACCTTTGGACATCACAATGTGGTGGACCTCGCCCGGTATTCGACGATTCCGGTCATTAACGGACTCAGTGATCTGGCTCATCCTTGTCAGGTGCTGGCTGATTACCAGACGGTCTATGAGCACAAGGGCAAGCTGAAGGGACTGAAGGTCGCTTATATCGGCGATGGCAACAATATGGCGCATTCACTCATGATTGGCGCAGCCAAGCTGGGAATGCACATCTCGGTAGCTAGTCCAGAAGGCTATGCACCTGATGCGCAGGTCGTAGCGGAAAGTCAGGATATCGCTGCAGGTACAGGAAGCCGTGTGGAAGTAACTACCGATGTTCAAGCCGCTGTGAAGGACGCGGACGTCATCTATACGGATGTATGGGCGAGCATGGGTTTTGAGGAGGAGCAGAAGCAGCGTGAGCTGGCGTTTGCCGACTATCAGGTCAATGAAGAGCTGGTAAAGCTGGCTAAGCCCGACTACTTGTTCATGCACTGTCTGCCAGCACATCGCGGAGAGGAAGTCTCGGCGGGTGTAATTGACGGACCGAATTCCGTGATCTTTGACGAGGCAGAGAATCGTCTCCATGCACAGAAGGCACTACTCGTCGCTTTGATGAGCTAATGTGGATCAGCTAATCATGTAGCACTTATTTAAGCATATGACATGACCTTACAGGGAGGATTTATTAATTCATGGCTAAGGAAAAAATCGTACTCGCCTATTCAGGCGGTCTGGATACATCCGTCATCTTGAAATGGCTGAAAGAAACTTATGATGCAGAGATCATCGCTTTTACGGCGGATATTGGCCAGAAGGATGAGCTTGACGGTCTGGAGGAAAAGGCACTGGCTACCGGAGCCTCCAAGGTATATATTGATGACCTGCGAGATGAGTTCGCAAGTGACTTTATCTACCCTATGTTCCAGGCTGGCGCTCTTTATGAGGGACAATACCTTCTCGGGACCAGCATTGCACGTCCGCTGATCGCCAAGCGGATGGTCGACATCGCCATTGCTGAGGGCGCTACAGCTATCGCACATGGTGCTACCGGTAAGGGGAATGACCAAGTACGCTTCGAGCTGAACGCTGCGGCACTTACACCAGATATCAAGGTCATTGCGCCTTGGCGTCTGGAGGAGTTCCGCAACCAGTTCCCGGGCCGGGCCGAGATGATTGCATATGCAGAGAAGCATGGCATTCCGGTGACTGCGTCTGCAGCCAAGCCGTATTCGATGGACCGCAATCTGCTGCATATCAGCTATGAGAGCGGCGTGCTGGAGGACCCTTGGTTCGATCCGAGTGCCCCGGAAAATAAGGATATGTTCCTGTTGAGCAATGCTCCTGAAGATGCACCGGATGAGTCCGAATATCTGGAGCTGGAGTTCGAGAAAGGGGATTGCGTAGCGCTGAACGGCGAACGTCTCAGCCCGCTTCAGGTCATGGAGAAGCTGAACGAACTGGGCGGCAAGCACGGTATTGGTCGTGTCGATATGGTCGAGAATCGTTTTGTCGGCATGAAGAGCCGCGGTGTCTATGAGACACCTGGCGGTACGATTCTGTTCACAGCTCACCGCAAGATGGAGTCCATCACCATGGACCGTGAAGTCATGAATCTACGTGATAGCCTGATTACCAAGTACGCTACGTTGGTGTACAACGGCTTCTGGTTCGCACCAGAGCGTCTCGCACTGCAGGCTCTGGTCACGGAGAGCCAGAAGAATGTGACAGGTACGGTACGCGTGAAGCTGTATAAAGGTAATGTCATCGGGGCAGGCGTGAAGAGCCCTGTGAGTCTGTATAACCCGGATATCGCTACGATGGAAGCTGACCCTACACAGGCTTACGACCAAGGTGATGCTACAGGCTTCATCCGTCTGAACGCACTGCGTCTGAAGGTAAACTCTGGCGTTAACCAGAATAAGTAAGCATAATGAGCATAGTACCTTGACCGAATCTGATTCGGTTGGATGGGCTTGGGCATCGTCGTTAGTGGAAAGTGGGGAAGCCCTAGAGAAGCGTAGCGTCCGCCTTTAAGCTTGCTTAACAGCGGTCGGCAGGGCTCCCTGTTTGCAGCGGGCTCCATACTCACATTTAATTGAATCAAGGTACTTGAATTTCATCATTTCAGCGGGCCGCCTTTGTCCGGGAGACAAGGGCGGCCCGCATTATAGAAAAGGAGACTGACCAATGAGCAAGCTATGGGGAGGCCGATTCACCAAGCAGACGAACAAGCTGGTGGAAGAGTACACAGCCTCTATCAATTTCGATAAGCAATTGGCTGAGGAAGATATTCAAGGCAGCTTGGCACATGTGACTATGCTAGGCAAATGCGGCATTATTCCACAGGAGGATGTAGAGGCGATCAAGCAGGGTCTGGACAAGGTGCTGCATCGTATTCGCAAGGGTGAGATTGAGTTCTCGGTATCCGATGAGGATATCCATATGAACATCGAGAAGAACCTGATCGAAGAGGTTGGACCCGTGGGCGGCAAGCTACATACGGGCCGTAGCCGCAATGATCAGGTCGCCACAGACATGCATCTGTACCTGCGCAACCGTGTCGTATCTCTGGTCGGTATGCTGCATGCTGTACAGGAAGCTCTGATTGGACAGGCCAAAGATAATCTGGATACGATTGTACCAGGCTACACTCACCTGCAACGCGCACAGCCAATCCTGTTCGCACATCATTTGCTAGCGTATGTCTCCATGCTGGAGCGTGATATTGATCGTCTGAAGGACAGCTACAAGCGCATCAATGTGCTCCCGCTCGGCGCTGGGGCACTCGCGGGAACAACCTTCCCGATTGATCGGCATTTTGTGGCTGAGCAGCTAGGCTTCGATGGTGTCTATGAGAATAGTCTGGACGCCGTAAGTGATCGTGATTTTATCGTTGAATTCCTTGCTGGCGCCTCACTGATTATGGCGCACTTGTCCCGTCTCAGCGAAGAGCTTGTGCTGTGGAGCAGCACAGAATTCGGCTTCGTGGAGCTGGATGATGCCTTCTGCACAGGCAGTAGCATTATGCCGCAAAAGAAGAACCCGGATGTTCCTGAACTGGTGCGCGGCAAGACAGGTCGTGTATATGGTAACCTGATGGGGCTGTTGACGGTGCTCAAATCCTTGCCGCTTGCGTACAACAAGGACATGCAAGAGGATAAGGAAGGCATGTTCGATACGGTAGCTACCCTAGAGGGTGCGCTGCAGCTATTCGCTCCAATGATCGCTACGATGAAGGTGAACAAGCAGCGGATGCGGCAGGCCGTAAATCAGGATTTCTCCAATGCGACTGATATTGCAGACTTCCTGGTGAATAAAGGCCTTCCGTTCCGTCAGGCGCATGAGGTAATCGGCAAGACGGTGTTGTACTGCATTCAGAACAACAAGTATTTGCTGGATCTGACCCTTGAGGAGTTCCAGCAGTTCTCCGAGCTGTTCGATGATCGGATCTATGCGGTGCTGCAGCCTGAGGCCGTCGTGAATGCACGGAATGTGTATGGGGGTACAGCAACGCCGCAGGTTCGCGAGGCAATTGGCCGCAGCGAGCTGTTGCTCAAGACCACTGAGGAATGGGTTGCGTTGCGTCAAGGCAATGTGGCTTCCAGCTCGTAAATACTAGTTGTTATCCATATCAATCATCCATACCGGTTATCCATAGGCGTAGGTAAGGATGCATTCGCCCATCTCAGTAGAAATTACTCCAGTGGGGTAAATCATACGCAGAAAAAAGGTCGAGGACAGGCTCCATGAGCGCTTGTCTTCGACCTTTTTGGTATTGACTTTAATTAGACCAATAGGTGCCCGAGCACGAGTCCACCATAGGCAAAAGCTGCTACAATGACTAGCGCCGGGTGAATTTTGCGTATATTCATCGCCCAGAAGGCAATAGCGGCAATACCAAGGGATTGCCATATCCCGATGGAGGCAAGCGATTCGCTACCCATTTGCCAGGTCACGATCGCCATCATCACCGCAATGACAGGCTGTACGAGCAGAGTCATTCCTTTGACAACAGGGGACTGCCGATGCTTGGCCATTATGCGTAGCAAGATGATAAGGGCTACACATGAGGGGATGATGGTCGCTGCATGTGCAATGATAAAGCCCATCCAGCCCGCTACATCGTACCCGACGAAGGCCGCGATCTTCGTAGCAATAGGACCCGGCAGGGCATTAGCCAATGCCAGCATATTGGAGAACTCTTTATCATCTAGCCAGCCGTAGTGGGTGACGACCTCTTGATAGATCAGCGGAATGGATGCAGGTCCGCCCCCATAGCCCAGTACATTTGAGATGAAAAATCCAAGTAATAATTGCAGCCATTCCATCATGAGGAGGAGTCTCCCTTCTGCTGACGACGTGCTTTCAATTTGGTCACTAGCCGGAAATGCACGGCTCCGTAAGCAAGGAAGAGAATGATAACGATGCCTGGGTGAATATCAATCCATTGCAGCATAAGCAGTGACACAATAAAGAGTCCTACTCCCATATATTTGCCGAGGCCCTTAATGGCCTTCTCGCCAAATTCATAAGCCATCGTGCCGAGCATTACGGCAATAACAGGGGTGACAGCTCCGATCATGCCAGCCACGATTGGTGAGGTGCTAAGGACACGTACCATGGATAGCAGGGCAATCATAGCTATGCTGCTAGGTAGAATATGAGCGATGACGGCAATGATAGCGCCGAGCACTCCCTTTTGCTGATAGCCCAGGTAGGCTGCCATTTTGGTTGCGATCGGTCCAGGCAGGGCATTGGCAATCGCGAGTGTCTCTCCGAATTCATCATCGTTCATCCATTGATAGCGTGTTACTGCCTCATAGCGAATTAACGGAATGACTGAGGGACCGCCTCCATAGCCGAGAATCCCTGTCCGCAGCATGGCGGCAGAGAGGTCGATATATTTGTTTGTTGATGTTCCCATAGACGAAATATCCTCCTTAATCCTTACAGTCGCATTCCCATGCGGCTCTTGTATCTATGAATAAGCACCTGACAGTCCACGTCCGTGATGCCTGGTAGCGGGTATAGCTTATCTTTGAGGAAGCTTTCCATCTCCTGATGATTTCTGAACAGCCCATGCATGTGCAGCTTACTTGGTCCTGTCATATGATAGAGGCTTGTGACAACGGATTCCTCTGCGAGTACCTCGGCTACCTGCTGCAAGAACTTGGGCTCTACCTCCACGTTAAAAAAGGCCGATACATTAATGCCGATCTTCTCAGGATTAATAACAGCGGTGAAGCGCTCAATCACACCGTCATCCATCAAGGATTGTATTCTGGTCTGAACGGCTACCCGTGATAGTCCAACCTCCTTTGCCAGGTCTGTATAAGAAATTCGTGCGTGCTCATGGAGCACAGCAATAATGCGTTGATCGATCTCATCCAGGCTAGACCGGCTTCCAGAATCCATATTTGTCATCTCCCATACGTTACTCATTTTCAATGTGGAATAACTAAATGTAATTATAATAGATATATATCTTACCAACTGTAATAATATAAGCCTGATTATGTACATTAATCAATAGAAAATGGTTGTAAGAATTCTTTTTGTACGAAATAAAAACAAAAAACAGATCTTTACCCAAAGGCTGAGATCTGTTTTTCATACTCATATTTTACTCACTCACTCACTTACTCAATCAATCAAACAATTACCCACTTACTTCTCACTCACTCAAATCACTTAATCGCTCTATCATAGCTTTATTAGCCCGATAAGGGTGCTCACCGTTCACAGTAGCGTTTTACTAGATTCAATATAGGCTACTCTGAAATGGTTCTTAGGACCTAAGTGGCCTTGCCTTATTCAGTTAATCTGTTACGCAGCGGTAACCAGTCCAATACTCGCTGAATTTGCTGGTCCCAATAGCCCCAGTCATGCCCACTAGGACCTTCCTCATAGGTCAATGGAATATTAGTCCGTTGGCAGGCTTCTCTGAAGCTGAGATTTTCACGGTATAAAAAGTCTTCTGTCCCACAGCATTGATAGAGCATTGGCCGTGGAGCGTTGGATTGCTGCAGTCGGCTCAGCAGCTCAAGCAAATCATGCTCCGAACCTTCCACCGGCTCAGGGCCGAAGATTCGGAGCCATTCCGACTCGGACATGACACGTAGTGCAGGGTCTCTTCTCGTCAGCCCAATATCGAGTGCCCCGGATAAGCTAGCAGCGGCCTTGAACTGCTCTGGCTTGCGTAGGGCCAGCTTGAAGGCGCCATAACCGCCCATAGACAGGCCGGCTACAAAGTTGTCCTCGCGGTCGGCAGATAGCGGGAAAAAGGAGCGTGCCAGCATAGGTAGCTCTTCGCTAATGAAGCTCCAGTAGGCTCCTCCCTCAGACATATCTGTGTAGAAGCTACGGTGCACCTGAGGCATGACTACGGCAAGTCCCAACGAAGCTACGTATCGTTCAATGGAAGTACGACGGACCCAGATTGAATCATCGTCTGAGAGTCCGTGCAAGAGGTATAGGACGGGGTGGGGGCCAAGCCCCTGTGCATTGTGCATCCCGATCTGTGATGTGGTCTGTTGTGGCAGGATGACACGCATGGAAGTGCTCAGTCCCAGTGTCTCGGAATAAAACTGACATTGAATAAGCGCCATGTTCGTAACCGCCTTTTTGATGGTTTTTGTGTCCAATTTACTATAGCGCAATCCAGAAATTCTGTCGTGAGAACAATTGGTTATTTGGGATCATTTTCATGAATTTTGCTTCCCATTGTTTAATTTTCTGGTAAATTGTTTTAAGTAATTTACAGCGGCGGTTCATCCGGCGACATTGCCATCAGAGGCAAACCACTTCGTTTTTCAAGGACTTGTGAACATGATTGCATGTCACAGTCACATCTAAAAGGAGGCTGAAGCAATTATATGAGCAATAAACATAAGCAGGTTCGTAAAGTGTTGGCGGGTACATTGGGAGCAGGTCTATTATTCAGTGCATTTGGGAGCGCTTCTGCGGCAACCGAGAATCTGTCCAACCATTGGGCGGGAGATCAGTTGCAGCGCTGGGCAGCCACGGGCTACCTGAGCGGGTACGCTGACGGTACACTAAAGCCAGATTTGACAATTACCCGTGCAGAGTTCATATCGCTGGTGAATCGTAATTTTGTGGTGACAGGTGCCGATGCGGCAGTCACAGACGATACTTACGGCTCCGGGTTCACGGACCTGCCTTCCAATCACTGGGCCTATGATGCAATGATGAAAGCAGTAAATGCTGGCTTCATCGGGGGCTATGCCGATCGTACAATCAAGCCGAATGCAGTGGTTACTCGTCAGGAAGCGGCAGCTATTCTGGCCAAGGCTACGGGTTGGGCGCCGGGCTCAGCCTCAAGTCTGACGAGATTCTCTGATTATGAAGACATCGCTTCCTGGAGTAGAGCAAGCGTAGCGGCTGCCATCAGCCAGGATGCTATGAGCGGATATCCGGATGGCACCTTCCAGCCAACCAAAGGCTTGACGCGTGCTGAGGCCATCGTTATTATTGATGCTGCATCCGGTTTCAATCTGGATGGTAGCACCACGGTAACCCCTGGTGGACCAAGCACAGGTGTCATTGATGATACTTATGGTGAGGATAATACCGGTGTGGTAACACCTCCTGAAGAGGAAGAGACGCCAGCGACGGAGGTAGACTCCGAAGATACAACGTCCCCAGAGGATACAGTAGATGAGACAGAGACTACAGATGACGCGACAACTCCTGCTGATACAGAGGATAATGCGGATGATGAGGATACAGCTGATGAGTCCGCAGTAGCTGCACCTTCTGTTGACCCTGTTAAAGCCGGCGACAGCACGATTCAAGGTACTGCTGAAGCAGGTAGCATCATTCGTGTCTATTCCGGCAATACGCTGCTCTCTAGCATAACAGCCAGACCAGATGGAAGCTTCAGCGTGCTTGTGGGCACACAGCCTGAGGGCGTTGAACTGACCGTGTATGCGGAAGATGTGGACGGCAACGAAAGTGAGCATCTGACAATTACCGTGCTGGATGAGGATGGAAATGCCCCTGATGATACAGAGGCTGATGTTACTACAGACAGCTTTGAAGAGCAATAAGCTGTAAAAGGCAAGCATTCCAGAGAAGAAGCTATGAAGAATACCGTCCTGATTCATTAAGGACAGAATCTGATTGCTTCGTTCTGATACAACATAAGCCTCCCTAGCTACCTTTGAGTGGTTAGGGAGGCTTTTAATTTATGATCATTAGTACATTAGCAGCGCATGAACGACGGTCGACCGAGCTTGCTTTTGCAAAATACCAGCTTACCTGAGTAGCAATCTTTTATTGCTGGCTTCGTACGCCATCCTCCACCAAAGGAGCCTCTTCCGTTCGTGGCTCTTCCAAGCGAGGCGTGCCATTGGAGGTGTGACTGTTTCGGGCAATGACTCTTTTCTGGGCCCGATAGGTGTCACGGGAGATCGTCTCACGTTCAACCGTTTTGCCAGCAATAAGCTTGGTACGATAGGTCTCCACTACATAGCCTGGTTTGCCGGGGATTAACACTTGGGACTGTCCAGGCAGGAGAGAGCTACTTTGCACATAGCTTTCCGGGATGGAGATGGTGCTCACAGTCTTGGATTCGATCTGATAAGTTACTTCTTCTGGGAAGGTACCGAAAAATTTGACGACGAGCTGTCCAGCCTCTACATTCGCTCGAAGAAGCAGATGCTTACCGGTGTTATTTTTGAAACGGAAATTAATGGAGCCTGTAGCAAAGGTCGCATCCTGTCCCTTGGGCAGGTAGCTGACCGGGAGCGAGTGATTGCGGCGTTCGACAATGCTTAGCCCTGTCTGCAGAGCCGCATGATACAGCGTGCTGGATACCTGACAGATTCCGCCGCCAATCCCGGGCTCAAGCCGACCATTTACAATGACAGGAGCTTCGCGGAAGCCATATTTGCTCTCGGCATCAGCAATAACTTTGGCATAATCAAATACCTCATCTGGTCGAAGTATCATGCCATCGACTATCTTGGCTGCGGCCTGCACATTATGGACCCGGCCCGTGGAGCTGCTGCCCAGTGAAGTGGAGAATCGCACAATTCTTCGCTCTATCCCCTCCTCCTTCAAGCTCTCAACAGTACGCTTCGGCTCCAAACGGCTCAGTGGCAGCTTCAGCGCTAACTCCTTCATATCGTCCTGATCGAGTGCCCTGAAGTCCCTGGGCAGCTGCTGCCCGAGCTCCTGAATGAGACGGTTACGATCTAGCCGATAGACTGATTTTTCAGGAATATAGCGCACCTGATCATTACTGGTGATTTGTCGTACAGCATCGACTGGATGACCATAGCGCCGCTCCTCCCAGTCCTGGTCCAGCAATGAATTCATCGTATCTGGTTCTATATGGACGTCAATATCCCAAGATGCTCCGAAGGAACGTCTGGCTTGCACCCTTTCCCAGAGATGCCCTTGGTCCAGCTTCTCTACCGCAGTGAAAAAAGCATCGGCGTGATAGGATACACCAGCTGTACCCAGCGTCAGCTTCATATCTACAGCCTGCTCCTCATCCTCCAGATGAAGGGGGAGCTGCTCCAATTCCTGTAACTTCTCCTTAACAAGCTGCGCCGCCTCTTGTCGGTCCATCCCTCCAAGCTGTAGCCCTCCTATTTTCGTATCTTTCGGTAAGCTGGAGCGATCTGCATACAGATGCAGCCCCCCATACGTCATGCAGCCAGCCAATAATGTAACCAACAATACAATCAGCGTGATGTGGGTTTTTTTCATAGTCAAACTCTCCTAGTCAGGGATCTATTCGGGCAAATTACGGACTCTATCCATGTATATGCGTGCCTTTATTCGTTCATCCCATACGATGCTTGTATGAAATTGAAGATTACAGGTACTCAAAAGGTAACGAATTTGTTACAATAATGAATAACGTGGTGAAATTTGGGCCATTGCAAAGGAATTGGCTGGAATATGTCGAAATAGTATGAGTTGAGTATGAAATACATGCATCGGGAAGTGATAGAGTGATAGAAATGCAGGACGTGTGGAAGACCTACCAGAATGGAACCCACGCACTTAAGGGCGTCTCTGTGAAAATTGACCGCAATGAATTTGTATACCTGGTTGGCCCATCCGGCGCCGGGAAGTCAACATTCATGAAGCTGATTTATAGAGAAGAAGCACCTACCAAAGGCCAAATATCCGTAAACGGTTTTAATATCGGTAAGCTCAAGCAACGTAAGATTCCTTATGTTCGCCGCAATATCGGAGTCATCTTTCAGGATTTCAGGTTGCTACCTTCACTGACAGCCTATGAAAATGTAGCTTTTGCCATGGAAGTTATCGAAGCACCCAACCGTCTGATCCGCAAGCGTGTTCCTGAGGTGCTGGAGTTGGTGGGTTTGAAGAGTAAGGCAGACCGTGAGCCTTCCCAGCTATCTGGTGGGGAACAGCAGCGGATTGCGATTGCTCGTGCCATTGTGAATAATCCTTCCGTAATTATCGCGGATGAACCGACAGGCAACCTTGATCCTGAGACCTCATGGGGAATTATGCAGCTGCTGGACGAGATTAATTTCCGGGGTACCACCATCATTATGGCTACCCACAACAAGGATATTGTGAATTCCATGCGTAAGCGTGTCATTGCCATTGAAGATGGCAACATTGTGCGAGATCAGGTGAGAGGAGAATACGGATATGACTTTTAACACCTTCTTGCGTCATATGCGGGAAGGGTTCAAGAACATATTCCGCAATGGATGGATGTCCGTGGCGTCCATTACCTCTATCGTTGTTTCCCTGTTTGTCTTGGGAGTCTTTATTATGTTGGTGCTGAATGTGAACTCGCTGGTGGATGAAGCAGACAGTCAGGTGCGCATCAATGTATTTTTGGAATTAAATGTAGAACAGCCAATGAAGGATCAACTGATGACCGAGATCGGCAAGATGCCGGAAGTAAGCAAGACTACGTATGTTCCCAAGGAGCAAGGCCTGGAGGAGCTTCGTACAGATATGGGTGAGAGTGGCAAGGAACTGCTAGAGGGATTCGATAAGGATAACAACCCACTTCCTGACAAGATCATCGTAGAGG
Source organism: Paenibacillus sp. FSL K6-1230 (assembly GCF_038002385.1). Lineage (NCBI taxonomy): Bacteria > Bacillati > Bacillota > Bacilli > Caryophanales > Paenibacillaceae > Paenibacillus > Paenibacillus sp. FSL K6-1230. Next base: position 5,644,017 of record NZ_JBBOCK010000001.1, on the reverse strand, counting down.
TTGTAGAGCCAACTACGGTTCCATTCGTATCAGAGAAAATTCAGGCACTGAACGATCAATATGCAGAGAAGCCGATTCTGAAAGTGAAGTACGGCGAGGGAACGGTAGAGACCCTGTTCAAGATCACTCGATTGATCCGTAACGTTGGCTTCATCTTCGTAGCTGGGCTTGGGCTCATGTCCATGTTCCTGATCTCCAACACGATTCGCGTCACGATTCTGGCCCGTCGTCGTGAGATCAGCATTATGAAGCTGGTGGGAGCCACAAATTTCTTCATACGCTGGCCCTTCTTTATCGAGGGTGCATTAATAGGACTGATTGGCTCGCTGGTTACAATTGCAGCGCTGTTCGTTGGTTATAATCGACTTGAAGCAGGTCTTGCGAATGACTTGTCCCTCTCCATGATCAAGCTGTTGCCACTTGGAGATATCTGGATTCAGATTGCAGGACTGCTGACGATACTTGGAGTACTTGTTGGCATACTGGGCAGTACACTGTCCATCCGTAAATTTCTTAAGGTATAGTTACTGAAATAATAGGACGTCATGATTCAGATCGCCTGACTGCTGGATAACGATCAAGCGGGGAATCCCGGCTTCATATTGGAACAAAGGATGGGGAGTGCAAGTTGAAAAAAACAGTTACTGTATTGGCTGCCGCATTGCTGATTGCCACGATCTTTCAGCCCGCACAGGGACAAGCCAAGAGTCTGTCGGAAGTCAACAGGGAGATTAATAAGCTGGATAGTCAGTCTCAATCATTCAAGAAGCAACAACAACAAGCAGAGGCGGACAAAGAGGAAGCCGAGCATTACAAGAACAAGACGATCAAGGCGCTTGAGATTGTCATGCAGCAGATTGAGGATGTCAGTAATCAGCTAGCCCGTGTAGCACTCGATATTGAGAACACGGAGGAAAGCTTGCGCCAGACGAAGAAGGAGCTTGAAGAGGCAACGAACCGGATTGGTGCTCGTGAGAAGACGCTGGAGACGCGTGTACGTCTGATGTATACCGACGGCACCGTGTCCTACCTGGATGTATTGCTATCATCAACGAATTTTAATGATTTCATAACACGTGTGGATTCGATCAAGACCATCGTGGACCAGGATCAGTTCTTGCTCGATGAGCACAAGAAGGACAAGGCTCTGGTAGTATCCAAGAAACAACAGCTTGATTCAGAGTATGCTTATGCAAAGAGTCTGTATGAGATCAAGCAAAATGCACGGAAAGAGCTGGATGCAAAGGAGCAGGAGAAGCAACGGCTGATTGCTGGCTATGATGATCAAATCATCGCAGCAGGGGATATCTCGGATGAAGCGAATGAGATGCTCGTGCAGTTGGCTAGCAAGCGTTCCACGCTCATTCAGCAGCAGAACAAGCTGAAGGCTGAGCAGGCTGCGCGAGCAGCGGCAGCACGGAAGGCAGCAGCCAAGAGATCGGCCTCCACAGCTCCGGCCAGCTTCTCAGGTGGCAGCGGCATTATGGGTATGCCGATTGGTAGCTATCGTATGTCCTCCGGTTTCGGTCCGCGAACCCATCCGATTACGGGGGTAAGAGGGAAGATGCATACGGGAATTGACATGGCTGCACCTCAAGGCTCTGCGATCTATGCTGCCGAGGATGGCGTAGTCATTTTGGCGGAATGGTGGAGTGGTTATGGCAACACGGTCATCATTGATCATGGCGATGGGCTGTGGACTCTCTACGGGCATATCCGTAGTGGGGGGATCAAGGTTAGCAATGGACAGACTGTCAAGCGTGGTCAAAAAATTGCCGAGGTCGGCTCTACGGGGAACTCCACGGGTCCTCACCTCCACTTTGAAGTCCGTGAGAATAACGTTCCGGTGAATCCGAATAAATATCTGTAAGCTCATATGAACTAATACAAGCGCTAGTAGCAGCCCTATTCATGTCTGATCTGGATATGAATAGGGTTTCGTGTTTGATATCCTACGCTGAACAAGCGATAATATGAAAGTAACCATGTGGGTAGCCAGGTCAAGATGCAAAGAGTCTTCAAAGTCCTATTCGGATGATGTGGATACATGAAGGTGGATAATGGCAAAATGAGTTGCCCATACTGGAGCTATGGTGAAAATATACAAAGGCGGTGAGCAGGTAAATGATGAAGAAGGGCACGGCACTTATGCTAATGGTGATCGGACTTCTTGGTGGCAGTTTGCTGACGTTCGCATATACAGGCGCAGCTATTCCCAGCGCAGTAACAGGTGAGGGACTGCTGGCTAGCGTCACAGGCAGCGCCTCCTCCAAGAGCGATCTGAAGAAAATAGAAACCGCGCTAGACCTGATTCAGGGCCAATACTACCAGGATGTTGACCGTACGAAGCTGGTGGATGGTGCCATCAAAGGGATGATGGATGCGCTGGGAGATCCGTATTCTTCATATATGGGAAAAGAGACTGCTCAGCAATTCGAGGAATCCATTGAGGGCTCGTTCTCAGGGATCGGGGCAGAGGTCTCGTCTGAGAACGGAAGTGTCGTCATTGTGTCTCCTATCAAAGGATCACCCGCAGAGAAAGCAGGACTGCGGGCCAAGGATGTGATCCTGTCTGTGAATGGTGAGTCGCTGGAGGGATTGGACCTGAACGAGGCAGTATCCAAGATCCGGGGACCCAAGGGCAGCGAAGCTAAAATCCAGATCAAACGTGAGGGCACGGCAGAGCCCATGGAATATACAATCGTCCGTGACGATATCGATCTGGAGACCGTTTCTTCACATATGGAAAATGACGGTATAGGTGTCATTACGATTACCCAATTCTCGCTAAATACGGCTGATCGCTTCAAGGAAGAGCTCACGAAGCTGGAAAAGCAGAATATTAACGGACTCGTCATTGATGTGCGTAACAATCCGGGTGGTGTCTTGTCTGTCGTTATTGATATTGCTCAGCAATTCGTTCCGAAGGGCAAAGTCATCGTTCAGGTGGAGGATAAGAACCAGAAGCGTGAGAAGGAGTTGTCCAAAGGCTCCAGCAAGCCATATCCGGTGACCGTGCTGATGAATAAAGGTAGTGCCAGCGCTTCCGAGATTCTGGCTGGTGCATTGCAGCAATCGGCAGGGGCTACCCTGATCGGAGAGCATTCCTTCGGGAAGGGGACTGTACAGACCAGCTACGATAAGCAAATGGGAGACGGAAGCCTGCTGAAGATTACTATTGCGAAATGGTTGACGCCAGATGGAAGCTGGATTCATCAGAAGGGTATTGAGCCAGACATTGCTGTAGCTCAGCCGGAATACTTCTCGGTCGCTCCGATTAACAAGGAGAATACCTTGAAATACAATACGAACAGCTCCGACGTCAAGAGTGCTCAGATCATGCTGGAAGGACTCGGCTATGACCCGGGTCGAGAGGACGGATACTTTGACAAAGCGACAGAAGAGGCTGTTAAATCCTTCCAGAAGAAGGAGGGCATTGCGGTGAATGGAGTCGTTGATGCCAAGACGGCCACTCAATTGGAAACCAAGCTGATTGAGAATATACGTGATCCGAAGAATGACACGCAGCTGCTGAAGGGAATCGAACAGATTCGGAAGGAGATCGCAAGCTCCGTGTCGAAATAAGAGAAGGGCTGAAGGGGGCTGGAGACAGCCTCCTTTTTCTAAGATTATGGAGAGTTGTGAGCGATCAGTAACTTTGAACTTTTGTATGACGGCAAGATTAACCGCTGCTATGTGCGTTTTAGTTGTGAAATTACGATAAAATATGTTGTTCTTACATAACCCTGCATGGCGTTCTTGATCATGGGCGGGAAAGGAGTGAGTGAATGTTGGAAGGGATTATACCATGGGGCTGGAGCTTGCTATACGGGGGCATTCAACTGCTGGCGCAGCCTTTTTACTATATTGCGATTCTGCTTGTTGCGTTAGCCTATCGGCGCCAGATTCAGCTGGAACGGAGGTTGCTTCATACCAGACTGCATAGCTGGGTGAGACAGACGTGGGAGACGGTCATTGCAGGATTGGGTGCAGGCCTACTTGTGAGTCTTCTCGGTATGTTCATTGGCATTCATTTAACAGGAGCCGGAATCGTATGCTTATGGGTAACCGTTGCGGTTCTGATGCTATTCCGTATTCGATACCTGTGCTTCGCTTATGCCGTCGGGTTATTGGGTGTCGTCCAAGCCATATTGCTCTGGACCGGAGAGTGGCGTGCGGATGGCTGGCTGGGACTCGTTGTACAGACTGTCCGTGAGCTTGATATGGTGGCCCTGCTGATTATTGTAGCCCTGTTGCATGGCGCTGAGGCGTTGCTGGTCGCTTGGCGGCAGGGGAGAGATGCCACACCTGTGTTTATGGAGGGGAAGCGTGGCAGATTGGTGGGTGGCTATCTTATGCAAAGCTACTGGCCGGTTCCGCTACTGCTGCTAGTGCCAGTAACAGACGGTCTGTCCCTGCCTTGGCCTACCTTATTGGGAGGAGAGGGGCTGTACATGTTGGCTGCTCTTCCAGTAATGATGGGCTATAGTGGTATGACCACAGGCTTCTTACCCCGGCAAAAGACAGGAATGGCCTCCCGGCGGCTGGTCCTGTACAGTGTCCTGTTGTTAGGCCTGAGCTTGATTGCTGCATGGTGGAGTCCATTCATGATCGTGGCGGCATTGTTCGCTTTCCTAGCCCATGAGGCTTTATTCTGGTACGACAGCTACGAGGAGCGGAATGCCCCTCCCCTGTTCGTGCATCCTGAGGAAGGTTTGCGTGTACTGGCTGTGTTGCCAGGCAGCCCTGCTGAAAGTTTGGGCATACAGGCGGGAGAGTCGATCTATAAGGCCAATGGAATTTTGATTCACACGAAGGAGGAGCTGCACCGGGCGCTTCGCTTGAATGCTGCGTTCTGCAAGCTGGAGATACGGAATCTTCAGGGAGAGAGCAAGTTCCTACAGCGTGCGCTGTATGAGGGAGATCATCATCAGCTCGGGTTGGTGCTGGCGCCCGATGAGGCAGCAGGCTGGGCTGTATCGGGGAGACAGATGTCCGTCCTTCAGCTGCTTGGCATGAAGAAGGGAGCTCGGCGCAAGACGAGGACCAGTACAGCTTCCTTACCAGAGAGAAGCGAGCAGCGAGCGGCGAAATCCTAGAAGCATACAACAGTTGGGAAGACAACGAATGTCCCTGTTCAAAATAAATAAGCTGATCAGTCTAGGACATATTCCTACATTGATCAGCTATTTTATTGCGAAAAATAGTCGTATAAGTGCTGTGAGCTGTAAAGCATGTAGCACTGTTCTTGTCATCTGGACTGTTGCCTCTTCCAATACATAATGGCAATTTGGGTACGATCGCGCAGGTGCAGCTTGCTCAGAATATCCGTGACATAATTTTTAATGGTTCCTTCGCTGAGGTAGAGATGCTGCGCAATCTCCTTGTTGGTCATTCCCTCTGCAATCAAGGTAACCACCTGATCCTCGGTTGGCGTCAGCCCATATTCGGACGACCATGCCATGCTTTGCTCATGGTGTACCGGGGATGGTGTCCTGAGCAGCTCCGTAAGCTTGCGGGCGATGTCGGGGTGAATGAGCATATCTCCATCATGCACCGTCCGGATTCCCTGGATGATCCGTTCTGGTGAGATATTTTTGAGCAAATATCCGCGGGCACCGTTCCGTAGCGCTTCAATAATGAATTCATCATCGTCAAAGGTTGTCAGGATCAGTACTTTGCTGTCCGGGGAGGCCTCCTTCATGAGACGAGTTCCCTCAACACCGTCACAGCCTGGCATACGAATGTCCATCAATACTACATCAGCCTGGACCCCGCCTTTGACCAAGCTTACGGCTTCCAGTCCATTGGCAGCGGTTCCTGTCACCTGAATATGCTCATTTAGCCCCAGAATCATCCTCATACTCTCGCAAATGAGAGGATCATCATCCACAATCATAACCTGAATCATCGCTTATCCTCCTTGCTGCGAAGTAGACTCATAGAAATCCTGATGCTCAGCGTAGCTTGCAGGCAAGCGGGTGATTACCGTATACGGGGTATCCGTACAATGAACGGTGACCTCCCCCCCTATGATCGAGGTCCGCTCCAGCATTCCCGTCATACCTAGCCCCATGGGGCGCTTGTCTTCCTTGGGAAGCGAGCCATTATTGCTGACCAGCATGGTAACTTCATGCCGGGTATAGTGTAGTCTGATTGTAATCTCGGTAGCTTTTCCGTGGCGCAACGCATTGGTAATCGCCTCACGTGCGTTCTGATATAGAACAATTCGCAGGCTCGGGTATAAGGGAAGGGCATTCCCTTCTATGATGAGCTGTGTGAGGATTCCGGTGCCTCTTCCGGTCTCCTCCAGCAGGGAGTGCAGAGAATATGCATCTTCGAATCGAGGCTCTGGATGAATGCGTCTGACAATCTGACGCATGTTATCCATGCTGGAAGCAAGCTCATCCCGGATCTGTCTTAGCAACTCCAGTCCTTTGTCGGCATCCTTTGGGGTTACTTGAAGGGCGGCCTCAGATAACAGCTTGGTTCGTATAAGCCGATGCCCGATATCATCATGTAGATGTCTGGAAATGCGTGTGCGCTCCTCCATCTGAGCGATGAATTCAACCTGACCTGCATATTGAAGTAGCTGGCTGCGGACATCATTCAGCTCGTAATTTTTTTTGCGTAGCTCATCGTATAACTGATCTGTAAGCCGCCGGTCCTCAGTCGTCCGGTACAGTCGATGGAGCAAAAATGCTCCTGCGGCATAGAGAAGCAACAGTAAGCCTTGATGAAGCATCGGTAAAGTCTGTGCGGACCAGAACAGGAACGCGAAATGCCCTAGCAACATGAGGTATCGTGATTTTGTACTCGGAAAGGCCATGTATCGTGTCATAGTCGATAATGCGGGAACAAACCATACACCACCATAATACCAGCTTAGCCCAGTTGCGCACACCAGCTCCAATCCGCAGCTAGCAATCATGCTACGTCCGGGACGCAGGTTATCGCTGATGACGGCTAAGGCCAGAAAAGAGAAGAAATGAAGCGTATAGGTATCACTCAGTGCTACCCCCTGAGCATACATGCCAAGTAAGCCTGGTCCGATAATGAGACCATACCGCAAGGGCCACAGATCATGGCGTATGGATTTCATCCGGGTCTACTCCATTTCTCCTCCAAAGCCCCGCTTTGAGGAATATAGTGTCTGCCTTTTACATGCTTGCTACATTATATCACAGGACGTACGGACGTCTGAGGTGACTTAAGTCATCCGAAGGTCGTGACCTCAGTGACCTTACGAGGTGGCCTCAGGTAGGTAAAATATGAAATAGAAGTGCTGGTGAGCGCAATCAGATCATCATGTGTAATGCCACAAGTATTCTGACCAATAGAAATGCCCTAAATGGCAGGCGCACTGGAATGGATAACATGCTGCAAAAATGAATCACACAAGAGGAGAGGGAACCCATGGCTTATATAGAGCTTAAGGATGTCATTAAGCGTTACGGACCCAAGCTATCTGTCGATCACTTGAATCTGAGCATTGATAAAGGGGAGATTGTGGGCTTGCTAGGTCCTAATGGCGCTGGGAAGAGCACTACGATTAACATGATTCTGGGCCTACTGCCTCTCGATGGAGGAGACATACGGGTGGATGGACGTTCTGTCCAATCCCATGCAAGGGAGATCAAACGCTATATTGGTCTTGTGCCTCAAGATATTGCTGTCTATGAGCAAGTAAGTGCTGCGGATAATATTCGCTTTTTCGGACGGCTATACGGACTAAAGGGCCAGCTTCTGAGTGACCGAGTACTTGAGGCGCTGGAGTTCGTTGGTCTGGAGAAGCATGCCCGCGAGCTGCCATCAACCTTCTCGGGAGGTATGAAGCGTAGGCTGAATATCGCCTGTGCCATCATGCATCGTCCCCAGATTATCATCATGGATGAGCCAACCGTGGGCATTGACCCACAATCCCGCAATCATATTCTGGAGTCGGTACGTAGCTTGAACCGAATGGGCTCGACCATCATCTATACGAGCCATTACATGGAGGAGGTCGCAGCGATTAGTGACAGGGTAGCGATTATGGACAAAGGTCATATTATCGCATATGGCACGGAGCAAGAGCTGAAGGAGCGCGTGTTCCGGGAAGAGAAGATCATCTTGGAGGTATCGGGCTGGAAGCAAGCGGCGTGGGAAGAGCTGCAGCAGCATCCGCGCATTACCCGTGTTGCCGAAGAGAACGGTCGTGTCGAGATTGCGCTACCCTCTGCTCAGGGCTGCCTGCAGGATGTGCTATTTATTTGTGGGCGGCATGAGGTTGTTATTCTCTCCCTTGTCTGCGAGGAGCCCAATCTGGAGTCCCTGTTCCTGCAATTAACCGGACGATTGTTGCGGGATTAAGGAGGTAATGTGATGCTGACGATTGCTTGGTTTGAATTAAAGCGTATGCTACGACTAAAAGTGGTGCTGTTGAATCAATTTCTGCTGCCTGTCCTGCTGATCTTTATATTGGGAACAGCTCTGTCATCTGTTTTTGAGGGGAGACAGGAATTGAATTGGACACCTATGAAGGTGGCTATCGTGCAGCAGGGGAACGCCGATGAACAACAGATCTGGAATAGCTTTATAAGTTGGCCATCCCTGAATGAGTTGCTCCGTTCCTTTACGACGGAGAGCCGTGAGGAAGCACAGAAGATGCTTCGCAGTGGGGAGGCGGATTTTGCCGTCGTTGTCCCGGCTGACTTCGAGCAGCAGATTGTCACAGGAGGGCAGACCCGGCTGGAGCTCATCCGTGGCAGAGATGCTACAAGAAATATGGTAGCAGAATCGTTATTTAATAACTTCGTGAAGCAAGCCAACACAGGCCAGACGGTGACGATGATTATGAGGGAATCCCCTCCAGAGGTAGAGACATGGGAGCAGTGGTATAGTGCTGAAGCCAATGAGAGCTTGCTGAAGCCTGGTAAGCTTGGAGAGCATGGCAGCTATACGGCCTTTCAGTTCTATGCAGTCTCCATGCTCATCATGTTCATGTTGTATTGTGGAATGACGGTTAGCCATAGTCTGAACAATGAGAAGGGCTTAGGAACGTTAGCCCGAATGTATGCTGCTCCGATTCATGGCAACCATATTTTCTTCGGAAAAATCTTGGGGAATATGCTTGTCTCGATGGTACAGGTGCTGTTCATCATCATGGCGACCCACTGGATCTTTGGGGTGAACTGGGGTAGTCATCTGTGGATGCTGGCTATAATCAGTATACTGGTTATCTTTATCTCCATGTGTATGGCTGTGATTCTCACCTTCAGCATAACAGCACCTTCAGTAGCATCGACGGTCATTAGTATGATAATTGTTGTTATGACGTTTATCAGTGGCGGGATGACTCCTCAATTACCCGGTTGGTTGAGCGTAATTGGTAAGGGGACTGTGAATTACTGGGGAATGGAAGGCATGCTGTTACTGATGCAGAATGGGGAGCCAGCTCAGATTTGGCCATCCATCGGCGCTTTATGTGCGATAGCACTTGGACTGCTATTGATCACTGGACTGATGTACAGGAAGGTGGGCTATCAATGAATATTCCGATTATAGCTGCAATAGCCTGGAATGTCATAAGGAGAACGATAGGTACACGTAATGGAATATTAGGTTTACTGCTGCTCCCTTCTGTCGTGGTATCGCTGACCTATGTGTTGTTGGGCGGGATACAGGAAGAGGAGCCGCGCGTTGCATTCATGATTCAGGATCAAGGAGCAGAGGCGGCGGTGATTCGTGGTGAGCTGCAATCCATGGATGGAATAGAGATAATGGAGATGACTGAACTGGATGCAATGCGCAAGGTTGTGACGGATAAACGAGCGGTCATTGGCATTCGAGTGCCCGAAACATTCTCGACAGAGCTGAGATCAGGGGCAGCTCCCTCCGTTGAATTTTATGAGATTGCAGTTAGTGAATCAGGCTATGCTGTCAAGGCTACACTGGAGAGTGCCATCCAGCGCATGAGTCATACCATGGCTATGCTGCAGTCCCTACCGACAGAGCGTCGTGAGTCTGCGATTCAGAGCTGGCTTGCAAGGGAGCTGACACCAGCGATCACGGTCTCGACAATAGACGAGAATCTGTATCCGAAGCAAGGTCTTCGCAATGGTACAGGCTTCATGCTGCTATTCCTACTGGGATTGGTGACCAGCGCTGTGACACTAATGACGAGAGACCGCAATTCACATATACTGGCCAGGATGTACATGGCTCCAGTAAGCTCGGCAGAGATTACGTTGGGTTATTTTATGGGGAGCCTTGCGGTAGGCTGTTTTCAGATTGTGCTCATTTTGGGAGTAACGCGTGGTATATTCGGATTTGATTATGGTGTTCCTTTGTTGCCGCATTTTGTGATACTGATGTTCTTTACTATTGTAGCTTTGGGATTATCCAGCACGGTAGCAGGAATGATTCGTAATCAGACCAATGCGGGCATGCTGAATCCGCTTATCGTGTCACCTACCTGCATGTTGGGAGGCTGCTTCTGGCCCATTTCCATCATGCCGGATTTCTTGCAAAAGCTAGCCAACTTTATGCCGCAAAAATGGGCTATTCAGGCCATTGAGACGATGGCTGCAGGCGGAGAATGGGCGGATATTATGGTCCCGCTGGCCATTCTGGGTTGCATGGCCATCATTCTGATTATACTGGGCGCTACAATTCTGAGACCCCATGAGGCTGGCATCAAGGGCTGAGGGCAGTGATATCCTGGATATCTAAAAAAAAATCCCCGATAAGCTCGTGATGCTTCACAAGGCTTGTCGGGGATTTTCTATGAGTGGCTATAGATAGTTATTATTGTTGCAGCTGACGAAGCACGGTGATCTCAACCCGTCGATTCTTCTGACGTCCGGCCTGAGTGGAATTATCTCCAGCAGGACGTGTATCTGCATAACCAGCATATTGGAAATACTTAGGGTCCAGCTGCCTGCGTTCAATGAAGAAGCGCAGCACAGATAAGGCACGCGCACCCGACAAATCCCAATTATCACGGTAAGCGGAGCCAGAGCCCACAGGAATGTTATCGGTGTGACCCTCAATGCTGATTGGCGTATTCAGATTACGAAATAGACTGGCGAGCTTATCCAGTATAGGGGCTGAGCCTGACTTGAGAGACGCTTGGCCGATATCGAACAGGAATCGGTCGCTAAGGGTGATAGATATACCGCGTGGCTCGTCAGCCACGAAGACCTGGTCGTCCAATTGGTTCTCTGTGATGTACTCCTGAATCATGCCCATAAGATCCATTAATTCCTGCTCCTGCTGCCGGAAAGCGAGCTCTCGTTCGGTCATCACTTCAGAGCCAGGCTCCTCGCCGCTTACAGCTTGGCCGTCATTGCCAGGTCCGTTGCCCTTGCCCTCCTGTGCTGCAGGAGGGTTTTTGCTGGTATTCACATCTGCAGTGCCAGTAATCCCTGAGCCTTGCTCCAGGATGGAGTCCGCAGAGCGAAATGTCCCCTGAATGGACTGTGAGACGACTTCATATTTACTTGCATCCAGTCGACTCATGGCATACATAATGACGAAGAAAATCAGGAGCAAGGTAATAAGATCAGCATAAGTAATCAGCCAGCGATCTCTGCTATCATTTGCAGGAGCAGCTTTTTTGTCTCTAATTCGCACTCTCATGGAAGCCCTCCTCGGCCTTGGCGATCGGACGACTGCGGCTGTCCGTACCGCTGGTGCGGTCAAACAGGCTTAGCTTTCGCTGAACGAGCTGAGGGTTCTCACCATTTTGTATAGCAATGATTCCGTGCATGAGCAGCTCCATGGTATGGACTTCCAGTTCACCCCTGGCTTTGATCTTCGAGGCGATGGGCAGAAATACCAAGTTGGCGCTGGCTACCCCATACAATGTAGCGGTGAAGGCAAGGGCGATGGAGGGTCCGAGAGATGTTGGCTCTGTGAGGCTGCTGAGTACGTGAATCAGACCCATAACTGTACCGATGATCCCCATCGTAGGAGCGTAACCGCCAGCCGATTCGAACACCTTGGCATAACCCTCATATTCCTGCTCTACTGCGTCAAGCTCCAGGGACAGCATTTGCTTCAGCTGCTCCTGATCGGTACCATCTACCACAAGCTGAATGCCCTCCCGCAAAAATGGACTCGGATGGTCCATTGAATTGCGCTCCAGAGCCAATACCCCTGAACGGCGGGCAATGGTAGCCATATTCACAATATCCTTAATATAGCGTCCATTAGGTATATCTTCACGCCCGAAGGCGACTTTCAATGCTGCCGGGATCGTACGTAGCTTGGATTTGGGAAAACTGATAATGACAGCAGCAGCGGTACCACCAAATACAATCAGAGCAGCAGTGAACTGCAACAAGCCGCTAAATTCTCCTCCATCCATCAGAAAGCCGCCTACAATAGCTACGAGCCCTGCAATGATGCCAATCCAAATCGTGATGTCCAAAAGTTAATCACTCCCAATGAATACTTATCGTTTGCATCCGTAATATGAAAGAGGTATAATATGACGGGAACAAACATTCTTATAGCAAGTGTTCCGTGTCATTTCTCGGGAAATAACGACAGCACGAGACACACGGAATAAGTCAGCTGTGACCGTCTGAGGTGACAGCTAGAATAGTGGGTATAAGAGATAGAACGGCTTTATTCCTGCATAACTTTAGATTGCGAGCCTCTCGCAGGTAAAATTACGCAAAAAGTCGTACAAACTAGCAGGTACAGGGTAACAGTCTTGTGCGCAAAGAAGCATAATGTCTCGAAGGCCATAAGGCTGTGATTCGGCTACCTTTGCTCTAACTGCAAGGTCTCATCGCTAGCACTTGGATGGAGTTGAAATTGACTGTAGAGCTACAACATGAGCCTTGCCCAATGAACCACTACTAAACGCGGTCTGTCTCCCATGGATGTACATTGATCGACGTTTTTCTTTCATAGATGTAGCAATAACTCGTTTTTTGTAAAAACAGGATGATTTTATTTTAGACGATAAGGGTGATGCAGGGCAATGAGTGATATTGTCATTAGCAACAAGACGTTTGAAGTTGAGTCCGAATTCTCGCCACAGGGTGACCAGCCAAAGGCCATCGTGGAGCTAGTGGAGGGTGTGCTGGCGGGAAAGAAACACCAGACACTGCTAGGTGCGACGGGAACAGGTAAGACCTTTACAATTGCTCAGACCATTGCGAAGCTTAACCGCCCCACCCTGGTAATCGCACATAATAAGACGCTGGCGGCACAGCTCGCAAGTGAGTTCAAGGAATTTTTCCCGAACAACTCGGTTGATTATTTTGTCAGTTACTATGACTACTTTCAGCCAGAAGCCTACATTCCGTCTTCTGATACGTACATCGAGAAGGACTCCAGTATTAATGAAGAGATCGATAAGCTTCGCCACTCTGCGACCAGCTCTCTGTTCGAGCGGCGGGATGTCATTATTGTAGCGAGCGTATCCTGTATCTACGGTCTCGGTTCACCAAAGGAGTATGGTAGCTTGTTGCTATCCCTGCGAGTGGGAATGGAGAAGCCGCGTAATGAAATTCTATCAAGACTTGTTGACATCCAGTATCAGCGTAATGATATCAATTTCGTACGGGGGACCTTCCGGGTGCGTGGGGATGTGATTGAGATCTTCCCTGCCTCGCAGGGAGAGCATGCTGTGCGTGTTGAGCTGTTCGGTGACGAAGTAGAACGAATTACGGAGATTGATGTGTTGACTGGAGAGCTGATCGGCGAACGAGATCACGTCGCCATCTTCCCGGCTTCTCACTTTGTTACCAAAGAAGAGACGATGAAGGTCGCGCTGGTTAACATTGAGCGTGAGCTGGAGGAGCGCCTGACAGAGCTAAGAGCGAATGGCAAGCTCCTGGAGGCACAGCGACTAGAGCAACGTACACGCTATGATATTGAGATGATGAAGGAAGTTGGATTCTGCTCAGGGATTGAGAACTATTCAGGTCCCTTGACTTTCCGGGAGCGCGGAGCCACTCCATATACGCTACTGGATTATTTCCCGGACGATATGCTGGTAGTCATTGATGAGTCCCATGTGACATTGCCACAAATTCGCGCCATGTACAATGGAGACCAGGCTCGCAAGAATGTGCTGGTGGAGCACGGCTTCCGCCTGCCTTCTGCGCTGGACAACAGACCGCTTCGCTTCGAGGAATTCGAGGATAAGGTAGATCAGATTATATATGTATCTGCCACACCAGGTCCGTACGAGGCAGAGAAATGCGACACCATGGTAGAGCAGATTATTCGACCAACAGGTCTGCTAGACCCGATCATTGAGGTACGACCGACTAAAGGACAGATTGATGATCTGATCGGTGAGATACGCGTTAGAGTGGATAAAGACGAACGTGTCCTGGTGACGACACTCACGAAGAAGATGGCCGAGGATTTGACAGATTATCTCAAAGAGGTTGGCATTAAGGTCCGATACATGCACTCCGAGATCAAGACATTGGAGCGGATGGCAATATTGCGGGATCTGCGTCTAGGTGTCTTTGACGTGCTGATTGGTATTAACCTGCTGCGGGAGGGGCTGGATTTGCCAGAGGTATCTCTGGTGACCATTCTCGATGCAGACAAGGAAGGCTTTCTGCGTTCAGATCGTTCCCTCATTCAGACGATTGGCCGGGCTGCCCGCAACAGTGAGGGTCTCGTAATCATGTATGGTGATAAGGTAACAGACTCCATGGATCGTGCCATCAAAGAGACGGCAAGACGACGAGAGCTACAAATCAAGTTCAACGAGGAGCATGGCATTACTCCACAGACAATTCGTAAGAAGGTTCGTGATGTCATAGAGGCAACCAAGGTTGCCGAGGCCAAGAATGAATATCTGCCAGGGGATACTGGAAAAATGTCCAAGAAGGATCGTCAGACACTTATCCAGCGCCTAGAGAAGGAAATGAAGGATGCTGCAAAAAATCTTCAGTTCGAGCGGGCCGCAGAGCTGCGTGACGCTTTGCTGGAATTAAAGGCTGATTAAGCAAGGGAGATGACGCAATTGGCAAGAGAAAGCATCATAATCAAAGGCGCACGAGCGCACAATTTGAAAAATATTGACGTGACCATTCCGCGTGATAAATTCGTGGTATTAACAGGTCTCAGTGGCTCAGGAAAATCCTCCCTCGCATTCGATACCATCTATGCGGAAGGACAGCGCCGTTATGTAGAATCCTTGTCAGCCTATGCTCGTCAATTTCTAGGTCAGATGGAGAAGCCTGATGTCGATTCGATTGACGGTCTGTCTCCAGCGATCTCCATTGACCAGAAGACCACCAGTCGCAACCCGCGTTCGACGGTAGGTACGGTAACCGAAATTTATGATTATCTGCGTCTGTTGTTCGCGAGAATTGGTCATCCCCACTGTCCCGAGCATGGCATCGAGATTACCTCACAGACCGTAGAGCAAATGGTCGACCGGATCATGCAGTACCCTGAGCGTACCCGTCTGCAGATTCTTGCTCCAGTTGTGTCCGGACGAAAGGGAGAGCACAAAAATCTGTTCGCTGACATTGCGAAGCAGGGATTTGTGCGTGTGCGGGTGAACGGAGAACTGCGGGATCTATCCGAGAATATCGAGCTGGAGAAGAATAAGAAGCACTCCATTGAGGTCGTCGTTGACCGGATTGTGACTAAGCCTGATGTAGCCTCCAGACTCGCCGATTCTATTGAGACGGCTCTCAATCTGTCGGGAGGACAGCTGCTGGTAGATATTATTGATCAGGAAGAGCTACGTTTTAGCTCCAACTTTGCTTGTTCAGTCTGCGGCTTCAGCATGGAGGAATTGTCCCCGCGGATGTTCTCGTTCAATAACCCATTCGGAGCCTGTCCGGACTGCGATGGCTTGGGAATGAAGATGATCGTCGATCCGGATCTACTCACCCCAGACCCAACGAAGAGCATTGAGGATGGCGCGTTTCAGGCATGGGCTGGCGGAACATCCACGTATTATCCGCAGTTCCTGCAATCCGTGTGTGAGCATTACGGTATTCCGCAGAATGTGCCAGTTCAGGATTTGGGCGAAGAGCACATGAAGACCATCCTGTATGGGACAGGCAAGGACAAGATCCGTTTCCGCTATGAGAATGACTTCGGGCAGCGTAAGGAAGCCTTGGTGACTTTTGAGGGAATTATTCCGAACCTGGAGCGTCGCTATAAAGAGACAGCCTCCGACGGCATTCGTGAATTCATCGAGGGCTTCATGGCGGCCAAGCCTTGTAATACTTGCAAGGGCCACCGTTTGAAGAAGGAAGTGCTCGCCGTAACCATTCAGGATAAGAATATGGCTTATGTCACCAGCCTCTCCATCAGTGATGCTAGCCAGTTCTTTTCTACACTCGAATTGAGTGAGAAGGAACAAGCAATTGCTAACCTGATTCTGAAGGAAATTAATAGTCGTCTTGGCTTCCTTGTCAACGTCGGCTTGGATTATCTAACGATGAGTCGTGCTGCTGGAACTTTGTCTGGTGGTGAGGCGCAGCGTATCCGGCTGGCTACCCAGATTGGCTCAAGCTTGATGGGAGTCTTGTACATTCTTGATGAGCCTAGTATTGGCCTCCATCAGCGGGATAATGACCGTTTGATTCAGACATTGGAGCACATGCGTGATCTAGGTAATACCTTGATCGTTGTGGAGCACGATGAGGATACGATGATGGCCGCTGACTATATCATTGATGTGGGGCCAGGTGCCGGCATTCACGGGGGACAGATTATTGCTCAGGGCACACCGGCCGAGATTCAGGAGAATCCTGCTTCCTTAACGGGTCAGTACTTGAGTGGGCGTAAGTTCATTCCGGTGCCAGAGAAGCGCCGCGAGCCTTCGGATAAGCATCTGGAGATTCGAGGAGCCAAGGAGAATAATCTTAAGAATGTGAACGTCAAAATTCCACTCGGTCTATTCGCTGCAGTAACTGGGGTGTCTGGATCAGGTAAATCGACGCTTGTTAACGAAATTCTATATAAGACGCTGGCAAGGGACCTTAATCGTGCACGAGTACGTCCAGGGCAACACAAGGAAATTCGGGGTCTGGAGCATATCGACAAGGTCATTGATATTGATCAGTCTCCGATCGGGCGGACGCCTCGCTCCAATCCAGCGACCTATACAGGGGTATTTGATGATATCCGTGATCTGTTCTCCCAGACAAACGAAGCGAAGCTGCGGGGATACAAGAAGGGCCGCTTCAGCTTCAATATTAAAGGTGGACGCTGTGAGGCTTGCCGTGGCGATGGTATTCTCAAGATTGAGATGCACTTCCTGCCTGATGTCTACGTTCCATGTGAGGTATGTAAGGGCAAACGGTATAACCGTGAGACGCTGGAAGTGAAGTACAAAAACAAGAGTATTTCGGATGTGCTGGAGCTAACGGTTGAGGATGCGGTCAAATTTTTTGAGAACATCCCGAAAATCCATCGTAAGCTCCAGACCCTGCTTGATGTGGGACTGGGCTATGTGAATCTTGGACAGCCAGCAACAACACTGTCAGGTGGGGAAGCTCAGCGGGTGAAGCTTGCCTCTGAGCTGTATCGTCGTAGCACAGGGAAGACCATGTACATTCTGGATGAACCGACCACGGGACTACATGTTCATGATATTGATCGACTGTTGACTGTTCTGCATCGCTTGGTGGATTCTGGTGAGTCGGTGCTCGTCATTGAGCATAACCTGGATGTCATCAAGACAGCTGATTACCTGATCGACCTCGGCCCAGAGGGTGGCAGCGGCGGCGGTACAATTCTGGCTACAGGTACACCGGAAGAGCTGGTTCAGGTAGAGGCCTCCTATACAGGTAAATATCTGAAGCCTGTTCTGGAGCGGGATACCGCTCGCAGCAGAGCGCTACAGACCGCAGAGCTGTAGGCTCAAGCCCTGATAAGCCAACAATGCATTGCTAAGGCTGCTGTGGGGTAAACGTAGCACTGGCATATAGCCATAACGAGTAATGCAGCTTAATTCCAGTAAAAGCTAACAGTGTTCATAGACCCTGAAGGAACTGATCCATGATGAACGGTCAGTCTCTTCAGGGCTTTTTTGTATGTTGTGGTCATATTTCTTAAATTTTGTTTAATTCTCAGTATTCGTCATTTTAAGACATAGCCATTGGAGGTCATCCCCTGTACAATAGTGGCAGATCAATCATACGTGTTTTGGGAAATCTGGAATCGGTTATATAAGACACAGGCTTGAACTACAGAGATCCTGCCACGTAATCGCAGTATCAATGATGCCGTAGAGAAGTCGTTGGTCATGAATTCAGTCAGCAGAGGCATATCCATGAATAACACCATGGGACAATGCATTGTAGATTACAGAGAGGGGATCTTCGCAGTGAAATGTAATTATTCAATGGGTATCCAGGGCAAATGGGTGCAGGTGGTATCGGGTATAGCTTTCACAGCTGTAATTATCGTCATGTTGCTGGGGGGACCTGCCTATGTACAAGCTTCTGAAGGTACCGAGTCATTATCGGAATCTACGCAGACAACCGAGCTAGAAAGTTCAGCTGAAGTCGAGGCAGTCACAGAACGTGCTCGTGTTACCACTGAGCTGGAGAGTGGACCTTTCATGGGCGAAGTGAATGATCCGTCGCATGCAAAAAACTATATTCAGCAGACGAGGCAGGGGGGAATTGCTGCGCTGAGTCTAAAAGAGGACCAAGCGGCCAATGTATTACAGGTTACCTATGGACAGTGGGATAGCTCGCTCCAGCAGCAGTGGCAGCAAGAGAGCACATTACCATTAGCTGCGGGTGCTACGCCCGCTAAGGGAGTACAGCGGGAGACCTACAGTGGTGGGCAGCTGTGGCTAATATCATATATGAAAGCGGAATCAGGAGCCGAATGGCTGGCAGTACATACAGCAGCTGATGGTCAGGTGCTGTGGTCCAGACCGCTTGAGACGGATGGAATGGCCACGGGACAGGAGAATGCTTCTCTTGGCCTTGAGCCTTTACCGCAGGGGGATTTTCTTGTATATACGATTGATCAGCAACGAACGTTAACGACCTATCACTATAACCGAGATGGTGAACTGGATTGGACCCGAAGAACCGGTGGAGTAGAGACTGGCTGGCTAATTGCTGCGGATGATGGGTACTACAGTATATTAAATACTGATCGAGGTGTGAAATCCGTACTCTCCGATGTATATGGGCAGCCCAAGCGGAACCAGGTATGGAATGGCTGGGGCAAACGCAGGGTGCTGGATGTCCATGAATGGAAAGATGGCATTGCCGTTACGGTTACTGGCAAATCGCAAGCGTCCGCCAAGAAACGCACACTCATTTTTGACCATCAAATGAAAAAGCGCAGCGACACCGGAGATTATGATGCTAACCTCTATTATATACCTGAGGATGGTGCATTTCTCTCCGTATCAGATCAATATGAAGCAATGGGCGGAAAAGGAAACATGTCCATGCATGGAATTACGATCACAAGTCTGAATCGCAAGGGGAAGGAGCTGTGGTCGACCAATACCGTATATAAGGAGGACGATTATTTCCGAGTTACGCTAGATGGCTCGCTATTCTACAAAACTCCTGAAGGCTATGTGATCTTGAGCCGAACGGAGAGTAATGGTGCAACAGCTGTAATGCTGGATTTGATGAAAATTCTGGTTCATAAATAAATAAATAAATAAATAAGTGCAGAGCAGCCAGTTGCGGTTTTTCCAGTGACTGGCTGCTAGCGTGGAAATAGCTCTCCTGAATAATGAACTTTAGTATTGCGGTCGAAGCACATTATAGATTGTAAGTCTTAAAATGCCTGATAGGAAGCGAACGATGTAGGGGAAGAAGTTTATTCCATATATTGATATATAGGCGAAAAAATGTTCTGTGGAATATTTAAAATCAATATCTTTTTTTTGGTAATGCCTGTTACAATAGAGTCAGAGATTCGTAGTATTTACATATGAGCATGGATGCCTGCATTAGGTGGGGGCTTCTATAGAAGAAGCTAAGAGATGATATGGGATTCGCTCTGAGCAGGCATTGTCCGCAGGTGTTCGGAAGTCTCCAGACTGACGGATTGACGTGAAATGCTGAACAGAGATGTATGTGCTCGTAAGACATCGCAGTAGGGGAAGAGGGGTACATAAATATATGAAAATTGTGAGCAACAAGTGGGCTGTTGCCTCTTTGGCAGTTGTACTAGGGGCAAGCCTTGGTGTGCCTGCGAGCGTACAGGCCGCAGATGTATCACTGCAAGCGAAGAAGCTTGAAGGTGGTATCTACGTGAACGTGAATGAGCTGAACAAGGCACTGGGAACGACAGGCTCCTATAACAGCTCTAGTGGTACATATTCGTTATCCTCGGGGTTAATTCCATCCGTCGTCAAGAAGGTATCTCCCTCAGTCGTCGGTATCATAGGACGCTCCAATACCAGCAGCTATGGGATGAGCGGGGATCGCTACAATCTGGCGCATGGCACCGGCGTTATTGTCAAATCCAACGGCTGGATTGTCACGAATGCACATGTGATTACCGGGCTGGATGATGCAGTGGTCGTTACCTCCGATGGTAAAACCTACGGCATTACAGACAGCTATAGTGATCCGGTGAGTGACCTTGCCATTATCAAAATCAATGCTTCTTCACTCAAGCCAGCTACCTTTGCGGATTCGATTCAGAATCTGGCGGTAGGAGAGCAGGTCGTTGCAATTGGTACGCCAATCTCCTTCTCGCTCCGTAACTCTGCTACAGCAGGAGTAGTCAGTGGTTTGAACCGTGGGGTAAATGCATCCTATCGGCTCATCCAGAGTGATACTGCCATCAACCCCGGTAACAGTGGTGGGCCGCTGGTGAATATGAAGGGCGAGGTCGTAGGGATTAATACGATGAAATTTGCGGCTGTGGGCGTCGAGAATATGGGGTTTTCGATTCCAGCCGATACGGTCAAATATGTCATGAACCAATATTTCAAATATGGAGAGGTGCGTAGGGCAAGTCTCGGACTGAAGCTCGAAGAGAGCTGGTCTGCTATAGTAGGTCTTCCTACGGACGATCCGCTGACAGTAACTGAAGTGAGCTCGACCGAAGCACTTCAGGCCAAAATCCATGAAGGTGATGAACTGTACAGCATTAATGGGCAGCGTGTCACGTCCATCATTGATATTAACGAGCTGTTGAAGGCTTACCAGCCAGGACAGACCGTGAATGTGCTAATGCAGTCAGATGGAGATATTGTCCAGCGGAAGCTCAAGCTTAGTCGTGATCAGGGAGGCATGCTGGAGGCAGCCGAGGCGGCGGCAGACAGCTTCGAAGCAGGAGAGGACTTTGAAGGTCTCGAGCCATAGTCTTCTGTTGTTGTCTGATTTCAGAGAAGAGAACTGTCTAGTCGATGATTGCAGCACTATCTATGTACTATATTAACAATTGGGAGAGCCGTATTGTCAGTGAACAGTACGAAAATCTCTTTACAGGATTTATGTAGAAATCATTTGATTTTATTGTATTGCTTCAATCATTGAACTATATATAGGATGCGGGAGATCAAAGATGAACAAAACCCATGCAAAAATAGCTCGCTTACTGTCCGTAGGTGTCCTCACAGGTTCATTAATCCTGTTGGCGCTTCCAGCGGCAGCAGATCAGGAGTTGACTGAGCTCTATATTCAGGGCGGAAGTGCCAAGGCTGCAGTGAATGGCCAGGCCATGACCATTGCTGCTCCATATAGCAAGAACGGAACGATGATGGTCCCAGTCGGTGTGTTCAAGAAGGCCTTCAACACGCAGGTTCGCCTGGAATCGGCCCGGAACGTGAAGCTGATTAGTGGCTCGCGTGTCGTGTCCATGACCATTGATAGCCGCACGGCTTATATTGGAGGCAGCAAGGTAACATTATCAGCTGCACCAGAGATGAAGAACGGTTATCTTATGGTACCACTGCGGCCGGTCGCAGAAGGGCTTGGAGGCAAGCTGACAGGCAATGCAGGTGGAGTCACCGTACGCATGGCAGCACAGGAAGATGAGACGGAGATCATATCTGACACCCCGCAGATCGATCAGGATCAGGGCAAGAGCAAGATTGGCAATAGCTACTATGGGTGGTCCATGAACTATCCGACGGGCCTTGTCATTGGCCAGACAGGTAGCGATGAGAGCACCTCCACTTTCATGGATGAGAACGGGGATTATTACATGGAAGTGCATGTTACGCCACAGCCGATTCCATTGGATGGAGATGATCTGCTGCAGCAACTGGTGCAGGAAGCCAAGGATACGGGAGAAATGATTCTGGATCGTAAGTCCTTTGGCGAGGGTGAGGTCCCTTATGCCCGCGTGATTACCAAAGGTACAGATGGCTCTATGTGGGAAAATCGGATGTACTACGCTCATGACAAGCTCTATACCGTCTATCTGAGCGACTCTGCTGCGACGAACTATAAGGATCTGAACAAGCACTCAGCCTTGCTGGGCTCCTTCAAGACGTCCTTCAATACACAGGACAGAACGATTAAGGACTTGTCTACAGTAGAGGGCGGAATGAAAAGTGTGTATAACAGCGATTATGGTATTTCGCTCCAGGTCCCTGCGGGCTGGCTCATTGATAACAGTCAGTTGAACTTTGAAGGCAACGATTCTTCTTATCTGAGCATTACGGTCAGCTCTGCCCCGGCAGAAGCCAAGGAAGAGGATTGGAACGCGCAGCTGCAGCAGTGGTTGAGGGATTCCTTTACCGCCTCTGCTTATCAGGCTGTAAAGACTTATCCATTGGAGGTAGCTGGCGAAGCTGCTATTGTGCATGAGTACCGCTATAATTTCGGGGATGGCTGGGTCAAGGAATACGATGTCATGCTGCAGGTGGCCGGCTATCGTTATTTTGTAGAATATTCAGTGCCTGATGATGAATCGAACAAGGGTAAGGATGAATTCCAGAAAATCATTTCCTCCTTGCAGATTGATTACTCCGTAGTAGCGGAGAATTTCGGGCAGCTAGACGATAATCAATATCTAACGGATAAGACAACAGCTGCGAAGAAGATATCCAAGGCATACGAGTATAGCGTAGAAATACCACGTTACTGGACTGCGGTCAGCGATCGTTTTGAATCTGGCTATGTGGAGTACCAGTTCGTAGGCGGAAGATTTGCCATTCGGATCAACTCGGACGATCCGTTCGACATGCAGGTATCCCGCTTGAAAGACTTCTATGCTGACGAGGCGAAGGGCTATTCGAATCTGAAGGTGGAGCAAGTGAAGGATATCCAATTTGCAGGTGTACCTGCGGTATCCTTTACCTTCCATCGTACAGATAACGGTGTAGGCTACACGGGACGTCAGATCTTGCTTGAGCACAATGGCTCGACTTACACGATTAGCACTGTCCTGAATGACGCGAACAACACGGCCGCCCAAGCAGTGGCGCTGGATTCAGCCTTGAATTCTTTTACACTAGTAAAATAGGTGGGCTGACTGGCTCAATGATGATGTAAGCATAATCAGAGCAAACGCGAGTATAGAGCTGCTGCATGTGGGGAGCCCTGTCGACTGCTGCTAAGCTTGCTGTTCGTTGGAATAAAGAATCACGAGCAGATGAACAGCAAGCTTAAAGGCAGGCACTTCGTTTCTCTAGGGCTTCTCCGCTTTCCGATAATCATCACGCTTTTCATATCATTCAACATAGAATCAAATTTGGTCGAGGCACTAGCATCTTAATTACTGCACAGTGCTTTTGCTAAGATTAGGTAAAAATTGGCAGCCTTCTTGATAGTCTCAGGAGGGCTGTTTTTCTATTATATTGATAATTCTTTGAAAGGAATCTATGGAAACAGTAGAACGAGAGGCCACAGTCTGGTACACTGGATTAGTTAAAATATTGTTGAATGTTTGTTACGGAAACATACAGGCTTACAGGGCGCTGAGCAGGGCACGATGAGGCAGGGTGAGGATCGAGTATCCAGTATCCAGGCAGTCTCGCGGGATGTCGTAGAATCAGTCGCCCTCCTTGATGTGAGGCTGAAGAAGTGAGGGGGCTTGGGAGGGATAAACTTCTCCGGTTCGCGTCATGTACCTTGCTGGTTATCGCTGACAAGAAGTCTGTGCAATAGATGATGTAGCTGGATTTGTAGTTGGATTATAGTTGTTGGCTGTACTGCTGAGGCCTGATTCGTGGATATACTTTAAAATAGAGCTATTAATCGTGATTAGGGCCAGTGGTGACGGATCGTATGAAATACGCATATAGAACAAGGCGGCTTACGAGTCGTTCAAGGAGGATATAATGGAAGTACAATCATTACGTAGAGAAGATGTGGAGCTGTTGGCTCCAGCTGGAGATTGGGACTGCATGCGAGCTGCGGTAGCCAACGGGGCGGATGCCATATTCTTTGGTGTTGAGAAATTCAATGCACGGGCACGTGCGAATAATTTTCGTATGGATGAGCTGCCGGAGATTATGGCGTTTCTGCACAGCTATGGGGTGAAGGGCTTCCTGACCTTCAACATCCTAGTCTTCGAGGATGAGCTGGCCGATGCCAAGCAACTGATCGATGCTTGCATTGATGCGGGTGTAGATGCCGTGATCGTTCAGGACCTGGGGCTGGTGAAGATGATTCGGGAGATATCCCCGGACTTTCCGATTCATGGCTCTACCCAGATGACCATTACCTCGCCGGAGGCGGTCGAGTTCACAAAGCCCTTCAATATGGAGCGCGTCGTACTCGGACGTGAAAATAATCTGAAGCAAATTCAGAAAATCGGGGAGCAAGCCAAGCTGCCTATGGAGGTTTTCGTGCATGGAGCGTTGTGCGTATCCTATTCTGGACAATGTCTCACCTCGGAGATGTGGGGCGGTCGTTCAGCGAATCGTGGGGAATGTGCACAGGCCTGTCGTCTGCCGTATGACTTGATGGTGGATGGGGAGCAGAAGCCGATGGGAGACGTCGCTTATCTGCTGTCACCGAAGGATCTGGCGGCGATTGACATCATGCCGGAGCTGATCGAGGCAGGGGTTACCTCCTTCAAGATCGAAGGTCGCTTGAAATCGCCCGAATATGTGGCGAATGTCGTCAGTAAGTATCGCAAGGCAATTGACCTCTATTTCGATGGTAATACGTCTACGCCAAGCCGGGAGGAGATTCGTGAGCTGCAGCAGAGCTTCTCGCGTGGCTTCACACATGGCTTCCTGGAGGGGACGAACAACAAGAAGCTGGTAGACGGTACCTTCCCGAAAAGCCGGGGCGTCTATCTGGGACGAGTCGAGCAGATTCTGCGGGATGGTGTGGTCTGCCGCATCGAAGCACCACTGAAGCGTGGGGATGGGATCGTATTCGACGCCGGAGACCCGACGAAAAAAGAAGAAGGCGGCAGAGTCTATGATCTGCGTCGTAAGGGCGTCAAGCTGGAGGGCGAAGCCGGTGAAGGCTGGATTATCGACATCGTTCCAGGACGAAATGATGTGGATCTACGTCGTCTGCACGTCGGTGACCGCATCTGGAAGACGAATGATCCAGCGCTGGATAAGCGGCTGCGCCAGACCTTCGAGACGGAGAAGCCTTACCGGGTATTCCCGGTTCATGTCAAAGCGGTCGGACATCCGGGCCAACCGCTTACAACATGGTGGACGGATGTGCAGAAGGGAACGACCATCCGCGTCGATTCAGAGCTGGAACTGGAGATTGCCCAGAAGCGTCCGATGACGCGCGAGCTGCTCGAAGAGCAGTTCGGTCGTCTGGGCGGCACGGTGTTCCAGCTGGAGGAGCTGGACGTCCATCTGCATGGGGACGTCATCGTGCCCATGCGCGAGCTCAATCAGATCCGCCGGAAGGCGGTAGAATTGCTCGCGGGCGAACGGCCCAAACCGCCCGTCTACATCAAACGGGCGGTGGAAGTGTACGGCGATGTGGCTACGCCAGCATCGCCAGTGTCGCGCGGTGCCGCTGAGCTGACCGCACTATGCCGCAGCCTCCCGCAGGTCGAGGCTGCACTTGCGGCCGGTGTCGGCTTCATCTACGCCGACTTCGAGTTCATCAAGCAGTTCCCGGCAGCGGTGGAGATGGTTCGCGCAGCGGGACGCAAGATCGCGCTCGCGACGCCGCGTATCCACATGCCGGGAGAGAATGGATACCATAACAATATTCTACGTTTGCAGCCCGATGCAGTGCTGGTGCGGAATACAGGTGCTTTGTACTTCTACTTGCGTCACCGTATGGAGCACCCGAATGAGTCGCATCCTGAGCTGATCGGCGATTTCTCGCTGAATATCGCGAACCATAAGGCAGTGGAGCTGTTCCTGGAGGCTGGCTGTGATCATGTGACGCCATCCTACGACTTGAACATTCAGCAGATGATTGATCTGCTCGGTCGCTCCCGCACGGACAAGCTTGAGGTAGTCATTCATCAGCATCTGCCGATGTTCCACACCGAGCATTGCGTATATTGTACCTTCCTCAGCGAAGGGACCGACTTTACAAATTGCGGTCGTCCTTGCGAGGATCATAACGTATCCTTACAGGATCGGATCGGTATGTCACACCCTGTACGTGTTGATGAAGGCTGTCGTAATACGGTGTACAACGCAATCGAGCAATCGGGCGCCGAATACCTGCCGAATTTCCAGGAGCTTGGTGTATCCCGTTATCGCGTAGAGTTCCTGGAGGAGACTCCTGAGCAGGTGCAAGAAGTGATTGAGCTGTACCAGCGTGCGCTTCGTGGCGAAATTAGCGGTACACAGGTATGGAAGACGCTAAAGGCAACGAATCAGCTTGGCGTTACCCGTGGGCAATTGGTGAAATAGATTAACGGTGACCGTAGAATAGTTTGTATTCAAGGCACTTGCTTATGAGCATTACCATAGCAAGTGCCTTTTTATAGTGGAAGTAACTTACTTTCGTCTTTTAAAACTATTTTCGGCTTAAATTCGACTTTTCCTGATATAATGATACATGAAAGTTTGTACTTTTGATTTTTAAGAGCTGGATATTAGAAGGATTACTAAAGGAGATCAAGTATGAAAATTCGTAAAGCAATTATTCCAGCAGCTGGCCTGGGAACAAGATTTCTTCCTGCTACCAAAGCCATGCCGAAAGAGATGCTGCCTATCGTAGACAAACCAACGATTCAATATATTATTGAAGAAGCAGTAGCGTCAGGAATTGAAGATATCATTATCGTCACAGGTAAGGGGAAAAGAGCAATTGAAGATCATTTTGATTCGTCTTTTGAGCTTGAGCATAATCTAGCATCGAAAGAGAAGTGGAAGCTACTTGATGAGGTGCGAAGACCCTCTGAGATGGCTGACATTCATTACATACGCCAAAAGGAGCCAAAGGGGCTCGGTCATGCGATCTGGTGTGCGCGCAAATTTATAGGAGACGAGCCATTTGCGGTATTGCTGGGTGACGATATTGTGGAGGCGGATATTCCTTGTCTACAGCAAATGATTCATATTTTTGATCGTTATCACCAACCAGTAGTGGGAGTTAAGCAAGTGCCGTGGAATGAAGTTCACCGCTATGGTATTGTCGAAGGCAGACCGATTGAGAATTCTCTTGTTCAGGCTACACGCCTTGTAGAGAAGCCAGCACGTGAAGATGCTAACTCCAACCTCGCAATTATGGGGCGCTATATTCTAACGCCGGAAATTTTTGATCTGCTCGGAGAGCAATCGGTAGGCGTAGGTGGAGAGATTCAATTGACCGATGCGTTGTTTCGTCTAGGGGAGGATAATCCTATTCTGGCATATGAGTTCGAAGGTGAGCGGCACGATGTCGGAGAGAAACTGGGATTCATCGAAACAACGATTCATTATGCGCTACAGCATGAAGAAATTAAGGATGAAGTGCTAGATTATATGAAGAAAATCATAAATAAAGAGTGAATTTAAACATTATATGTCCGATACGTGGAGAGATCTAATTATTGGACTCGCGAAATTTAGATTGCCCCAGAGGACATCTATAGGAATTTATTAACCCAGATCAAAAAAACTATCATTTGTATAGGCTAGGTGGGCAATCTAATGGTTAGAAATGTTGGGCTTGATTTCACAAGATCAATAGCTATATTAATGGTTTTGATTTGTCATGGTTTATCATTCTTCTTTTTGGATTACAATGTTATTGGATATGTTTATGTATTTGGATATTGGGGTGTAGAGTTATTTTTTGTACTAAGCGGTTTTCTCATAGGCACTATTATGCTGAAAGATATATATCATGATGCAAAGTGGAAAAAACTTTATGAGTTTTGCGCAAAAAGATGGTTTAGAACGTTGCCCGCTTATTTTTTCATGGTCATTATTTTGTATATTGTACAAAAGGACAAATTTAATATAGAAACACTATTCTTTCTACAAAATTTCAGAGCAGAGCATCTTGATTTTTTTGCTGTATCATGGAGCCTTTCGATTGAAGAATGGTTCTATGTCCTGTTCGCTATCTTTTTCTTATTATTAGCCAAAATAAGCAATTCAAAAAAGAGCTCATTTATTATAGTTATTGTATCGCTATTAATCTTATTAAGTGCAACCAGAGTATACTATGTTATAAATTACTCACCCGTGTGGGATTTTGGTGTAAGAAAACAGATACCGTTAAGATTCGATAGTATGCTTGTTGGTGTGTTTTTAGCTTCGATTAGGCTATATTATAATAAAATTTATGAATATATAGCCCGAAATCGGTTTTACTTGTTAGTCAATTCGCTCGTTTTATTTTTCTTTGGCCTGCTTTATGTATACAATGGCATAGTTAATGAAACTATTAATTCTTCATTTTATGGTAGAACTTTCTTGTTTATCATTGTTTCTATTTCTTGTGCATTATTTATTGCGTATTTTGAGAGGGGCAAAATTAATAATTTGTCACAAGGAGCCATTAGGAAACTCATAACATTTTTGAGCAAGACAAGTTACTCTGTATATTTGGTTCATTTTCCGATCTTCATGTTTATAGCAGGAAAGTACCAAACTAATCCTTCTGTTATATCTTCGATACTTTTAATGTTAATATCATTAG
The DNA here is from genome assembly GCF_038002385.1 of Paenibacillus sp. FSL K6-1230. NCBI lineage: Bacteria > Bacillati > Bacillota > Bacilli > Caryophanales > Paenibacillaceae > Paenibacillus > Paenibacillus sp. FSL K6-1230. The sequence continues at coordinate 5,615,068 of NZ_JBBOCK010000001.1, read as the reverse complement.
TTGTAACATATGCAATTGCCATTCTTATGTTCCGCTTTATAGAGACACCTTTTATGCAATTGCGCGATAAATTGTTCCCCATTCATGCTAAAGATGGAGTAGGAAGGTATTAAAATGAAAAAGAATATTGCCTATATAGACTCGCTAAAAGGAATAGGCGCCTTAATTATTGCTTTTTATCATATTATTGGACTTATTGGATTGCCAGATAGTCACACTAATCTATTTAATAAAATAATGTATACTGTATCTGTTATAGGCTATATTCCAGTAGAAATGTTCTTTTTCTTTTCAGGTTACTTAATGATATACAATTATTCCGATAAAATTAAAGATGTTGAATTTTTAGATTATACGAGAAAAAGAGTAAGTATGGTATATCCCTTGCTATTTGTCAATCTAGCCTTATGTTCTTTATATGTTGTAATTGGCGGAGGGCAAATCAATATATACGACACTTTTTATAATTTGCTATTTCTTCAGAGTGGATATATTCCAGGTAGTGGTGATTATCGAATTGATATCGCTGGCGGAGGAACGTGGTTTTTAGCACCTTTATTTCTAGCATACAGTCTCTTTTTCTATATTTGTAAATATAAAAGTGAAGAAAGAGCTTTTGGAATATATGTAGTAATAGTTATTATTGGCTTAATAGCACTTAAAAATGAATGGAATTTCCCGATTTTAAATGGTTATATGCTGAGAGGGCTATTAGGCTTTTTTGTAGGATGCATCTTTAGTGTGATCGTAAAGAAATATGGGCTTAAAATTAATATATTTGGTATGTTGGCTGCAATAATAATTTTCATATCATATATCATTATTATCTATCGTGGTGAGTATGCGAACACAATAGATTTTATCATAATTACTGATTTGGTTATTTTGCCTTGTACTATAATATTAATCGAGAAAATATCTTGGGTTAGAAAATTTTTATCACTCGGAATATTACAGAGAATCGGGTCTTTATCAATGCAGTTATTCTTTTTGAATCTTCCAGTAGGCTACTTCTTTAAAATGTTGTTAGGCGATAGCATTACAATCAGTAGATACTATCAATATGGACTTTACTTTATTGTTTTGATTTTAACTTCTTTACTATTTGATTATTCAATAAAAAGTTACAGGAAATATAGAAGCATTTAAATGAAATCAAAAGAACTAATCAAAGAAATTCTCAACTTCATTACCAAGCTCATGACAATGTAATTAAAGCGAAGAACGCTTCTCTTAAGATTTAAGAGAAGCGTTTTCCTGTTCCAGGTACATTATCGTCGTGTAAGTCACAGATTTCTTTTAGTTCGGAATAGCGGTGGAATTAGAGCATTTTGTGGCGCTATTTACAAAATGTCATTTGAAGTTAGGATGATTCATTTTAGGGGGCAGGTATATATAAAAACTGGAGCGGCCCCAAAAGACCGCCCCAGTCAGATCCAATGCTTCTAGCCTTGCTTAAAGTATTATTGCATATTATTTAGTTGTTCGAGTAATTGCTTCTCTTCCGGATCAGCTTGGATTAGACGATCCTGCCAGACTTGGTCAGCTTGGCCTAGCTTCTGCGTCGCAGCAACATAGTACCGCGCAATCTCTTTGTTGGTAGCGTTGCTAAGATCCTCATTCAAGAAGCCTTGGAGAAGAGTTGTAGCCTCGGCTACTTGGCCAGAGATGAACTGAATTTTTCCGATATTCAATGCTATATCTGGCGTAACTCCGAATGCTCGACCGGGGATTTGACCTTCTGGAAGAGCCTCAATGTGCTTGACTCCCTCCAGTATTCGATTATAAGCATTCATTCCTGTCGTAAAGTATTTCTCTTCGGCCACACTATCCTGCTGTTCTCTAGCCTGATTACCCAAATAGTAAGCGTGAGCAATAAGATTTTTGTACCAATTAATATCCCAGTTATAGTGTGGAATGGTACTCTCCAAGATCTCGAACACTTTGGCATTATCGTTTTTCAATTGATAATGATTCATAAGATTCGTGATAAGTGACTTGTTGTATGGTTCCTGCTTCAGGGCGCGATCGAGCAACTCTTGATCTGCAGTATAGAATTGGTCGTCTTGTGTCTGTTGATAGAAAGACTGATACACCGAAGACAGCATGATAACCGATTCTGGATGAGTTGGCCTTACAGACAAAGCATCCTGTATCGAACTCTGAATTTGTTCCGCTGAGCCACCTGTATTATATAGACTTCTGGCTTCATTAATCGCCCCGTTGGATTGTAGGTAACGCAGTCCTGTAAAGAGCACGATGACCGTCAGAATTCCCATAGTGATCGAATATACTGGCTTGAATGCAGACCCCATCAACAGGCGCTTGAGAGGCTTAGAGTCCATGGCTGCGGCCATCCCTCCCAATCCCATGAACACCAGCATACCCATGAATACATAGCTTAGGTTAAAGTCCAGGAAGCTGTGCACCAGAATGGATAAAGTGATGATAACATACAGGAAATGCCCTTCACGCTCTTCGTTCGTTTGCTTCATATAACCACGAATATATTTATAGAACACATACAGCACGAAACCCATAAAGATTACAAATCCTAAGATACCAACTTCTACAAGATACTGAATGAAGAAATTGTGAGCCTGTGCACTGGTATATGGATAATCCTGATAGGTCTGATACAGAGATGACCAGGCACCGCCACCGGCCCCAATCACAGGATAATCTGCCAGCAGCTTGAGTGCATCCTTGTAGAAGGTGAAACGCTCCAATACACTGTGCGTCTGAAAGTTAATGCCTTCAATCCGTATCTGCACGTTCTCAGGCAGAACGTTACGCAGACTTGTCCCAATCAGTAGATAAGCAACGATTGCTACAACCACTACTGAGCCAAGAGGTAGCCACAAATTCGCAAATCTACGTGTGTTCCAACCACTATCTTCAGTGGTCAACTTTGGAGCCAGCTTTTGCTGAATGAACCATAGTACTGCTGCTGTGACAGCGGAGGCTGCAATAAGGATCAACCAAGCCTTGGCAGCTAAGCCTCCACTATAGGTCTCATTTAACTGCAGTCCCATGTTCGTAATCGGGACTAGAACAATAACAGACGCGATCCCGGCAACCGCACAGTGGATGATCCATAAGAGCTGCTGCCCAGGCTTGAAGAATAATAGAAGGATAACAAAAACAACTGGTAGCAACACTAATCCCCCACGTGACAACGTCAGGAACAGTGAAACAAGAATAGGTACTAGCATAAATGCGTGCGTCATCCGCCCATACCAAGTCTTGGATTTCATCAAGCAGAATACTGCAGCGAACAAGAATGCCATCAGGAAGGCGGCATATGTATTGGCATATTGGAACACTGATGTAAGACGAAGACCGTTCGAATCGGTCATAACAGCATTGATATAACGATCGTTATGCACCATGCTGGAGAACCAGCCAACGAGCTTGCCGGCGAACACCCACTGCCCGAACCAGTTGATGAAGCCAAAGCCCACAATGATGTAAGCCAGTGACATTATCATGGTGTGCATGATTTTATTTCCCAATCGGTCTTGCATTAGGTACAATGAAAGGATGAATATGGAAGCATAGACACATTGCGCGAGTACCATATTCATAGCCAAGTAGTGCGAGGCAGCTGTGATTAACGAAATAATATATGACAACGGCAACAGAAGTACTATAATCGCCAGCCAGTCTCTTTGCTCTTCCAGCTTGAATTTCTTATAATAGGTTACAATGCCTGGGATGAACAAAAGTGAGGAGATGACTACAGCCCAATATAGCGGTCTTTCGAAATTCAGCTGTTGTCCGTTGAACAGCGCGGCCTGAAATGGTGCCCAGGTCCATAAGAGTATAATGCCAACAATTAACACCCAAAACATAGACGACCTTTTATCGTCATGGGTCGACGTTCGGGTCTGTTTCCCGTATACTGGATTCGACAAGGTTTACAATCTCCTTTTCTTGTAGATACGTCAATATTTTAGCACATATTTCACTAGTAAAACACTGATCTTTGATTTGATCTATTAGGTACATTATATAAATTTAGGAGGAACAAAGAATGAAAGGAATTATACTTGCTGGGGGATCAGGAACAAGGTTGTATCCATTAACAAGGGCTGTATCTAAACAATTGCTCCCAATCTACGACAAACCAATGATTTATTATCCACTCTCTGTACTGATGTTAGCAGGCATTAAAGAGATATTAATAATTTCTACTCCCAGGGATCTCCCATTATTTCAGGAGCTATTAGGGAATGGTGCATCACTAGGCATCACTATTGAATACAGTGTGCAAGAACAACCGAATGGACTTGCAGAAGCATTTGTAATCGGTGAGGAGTTTATTAATGGAGATCCTGTGGCATTGGTTCTTGGAGATAATATATTTTATGGTTTGAATTTCAGCAAAACTCTTCAAAAAGCTGCTCAGCTCACAGAAGGCGCTGTTATTTTTGGATGCAATGTAAAAGATCCTAGAGCATATGGAGTAGTAGAATTCGATGCAGCCGGTAATGTGCTTTCTATAGAGGAGAAGCCAGACAAGCCAAAGTCCAACTATGCAGTACCTGGCTTGTATTTTTTTGATAGTGAAGTAGTATCCATCGCCAAGCAAGTGTCTCCATCAGCACGTGGGGAGCTTGAAATCACTTCAGTCATTGATGAGTACCTCAAGAAGTCGAAGTTAAAAGTAGAACTTCTAGGGAGAGGAATGGCTTGGTTAGATACAGGCACTCACGAGTCTTTATTAGAGGCGTCTAATTTTGTGGAGGCTATTCAAAAGCGCCAAGGGCTATACATAGCTTGCATAGAAGAAATTGCTTATCGCATGGGGTATATTAATAGCTCTCAATTGTCTTCTTTGGCAGAGCCGCTTTTAAAGACCGAGTATGGTCGCTATCTATTGGATATCGTGGCTAATGGATAAATATATAGTTCAATTCTCATTAAAGGGGTAATTTTTTTGCATTTGCATAAGAAATTAAAGTGGCTTTTAGTATTTTTCTTAATAGTTACTGCATGTTCATTTTTATTGAATATAGTTGTACAAACTCCTAGTACGATGCATCTGAAGGCAAATATCACAAACGAATTCACGGATGATTTTCAACTTTACCTATTAGACTCAGCTGATGACGAACTCTCTGAAGAAAATTCTGTGAAAGCAAACTATGCTACACCTAATGTCACTCAAGAACTGAAATTTAAAATGGATACTAATGTATTTAAAGTTAGATTTGATTTAGGGGCGCAACCATCTAAGCCAACTTTGTCTGACATAAAACTGACTTCTATATATCAAGATTACGACTTGCCACTAAGTAATATAACTATGAAGAATAGTAACCAAGTCTCAGATATTAAATTTAACGAAACTAGTGTCTCGTTTCAAACAGATGGTACAGATCCGTATGTTTATGTCTCCATTCCTAATAGCATTAAGAATGATGTCCTTAGAGATAATGCATATATTAAATACTTTTTGGTAATTGGCATCTCTTTGATTGTGTCCATAGTTATGTGTTTATTATTGAAGATTAGGAAGGATATCATTCATCTAATAAGGGAAATGGTAGAACACCGTGAGCTCATTTATCGTTTATCGTTAAATGATTTTAAGACAAGATACGCTGGTTCTTATCTAGGTGTTGTTTGGGCGTTTGTTCAGCCTGTTATAACTGTCCTTATCTATTGGTTTGTATTTGAAGTAGGTTTTCGATCAGGACCAGTGCAAGAGGTTCCCTTTATACTCTGGTTGGTAGCCGGAATAGTACCGTGGTTCTTCTTTGCAGAATCTTTGGGAAATTCAACGAATTCACTTATAGAGTACAATTACTTGGTTAAAAAGGTTGTCTTCCAAATTCGTGTTCTTCCTTTTATGAAGATTATATCGAGTAGTTATGTTCATATTTTCTTTATTCTAATTACGTTACTTATTTATGGAGTATATGGTCTGTACCCTGATATTTACTATATTCAGCTGATTTATTATTCTATTGCTGCTTTTGTTATGGTGTATAGTATTTCATTAATTACGAGTTCATTGATTGTGTTCTTTAAAGATTTAGGTCAGATTGTTAGCTTGGTGCTACAGTTTGGAATGTGGCTTACACCTATCTTATGGAATTCAACCATGCTTCCTAGCCAGTTCAGATGGATACTGAAGATTAACCCAGCTTATTATGTCGTTGAGGGTTATAGAGACTCTTTGATTTATAAGGTATGGTTCTGGGAGAGATATAATCAATCTATCTATTTTTGGTTGCTGACTGCTGTATTCTTTGTTCTGGGTATAGTGATCATGAAAAAACTTAAACCTCACTTTGCTGATGTGTTGTAGGATGGTGTGAACATGGAGAGTTCAATTATTTCAATTCAGAGTATTTCAAAGATATATAAATTATATGATTCGCCTATCCATCGTTTGAAAGAATCTCTTAGTATCAAAAAAAGAAAATATCACAAAGAATTTTTTGCGCTAAATAATATATCCATGTCTGTAAGCAAAGGCGAGATAGTTGGCCTTATTGGGAAAAATGGAGCTGGGAAATCCACACTTCTTAAGATTATTACAGGTGTGGTGTCTCCTAGCTCAGGAGATGTAGTTGTTGAAGGTAAAATTTCTGCATTGCTAGAGTTGGGTGCAGGCTTCAATCCAGAGTATACGGGAATAGAAAATGTATTTCTCAACGGTATGATGATGGGTTTTTCGAGAGAAGAAATGGAAGCGAAGCTACCATCTATTTTAGACTTTGCTGATATAGGCGATTTTGTTCATCAACCTGTAAAATCATATTCAAGTGGGATGTTTGCAAGACTAGCATTCTCTGTTGCAATAAATGTCGATCCAGAGATTCTAATAGTAGATGAAGCTTTGGCTGTTGGTGATTTGAAATTCCAATTGAAGTGTATGGAGAAATTTAATGAGTTCAGAGATAATGGGAAGACTATTCTATTCGTCTCTCATGATATTAATAGTATAAAAAGATATTGTACAAGAGCAATATGGATTAACCAAGGCAAAATCGAGGCCCAAGGTGACACAGAGACTGTATGTGATCGTTATACTGACTTTCTAAAGTATGGTGAAGACAAAACGAAAAAACCGATTTTTGGTAAAGTGCCATCAGAGACAAGGGTATTGAACAAAGAAATTGTCGGTTTTGTTGAAGATGTATCTATTATTAATCAGACTAATGAACATGGTAATGAGATACAAAGTGGTGAGGATTTTAAGATTAAGATTGATTTTGTGATGAATCAAGAAGATATAGATATTGTAGTAGGAGTAGCTGTTCATACAATTGATAATATTTATGTGTGTGGATTGAACACTCTATTAGATAAAGTGAAAATCGACTATAAGAAAGGCCAGAACACTATATATTTAAATTATTCTGATTTTAATCTTCTAGGTGGCAGCTACTATTTTGATGTTGCTTTGTTTGAAAAAAATGCTCATGTTCCCATTGATTATAAAGCACAAGTTTGTGACTTCTTTGTAAAAGCCCCATATGTTGCTGAAGGTCTTTGTGTCTTACCCCATTCTTGGAGTATGAAAGGATGAGCTTAAATGAAGTACGATTTCGAATTAGACTTGAACTCTAATAATTCTTTGGCGCTGATAGCTAAAGAAATTGAGGCTCATGCAACAGTGCTGGAATTTGGTCCAGCTGCAGGAAGATTAACTCGTTACATGAAAGAGAAATTACAGTGCGATGTTTATATCGTGGAAATAGATCAAGAGGCAGCCATTAAAGCTTTACAATATGCAAAAGAGGGAATAGTAGGAGATATTGAAAGTTTAGAGTGGCTGGAGAAATTTAGGGATATAAAGTTTGACTATATCATTTTTGCAGACGTATTAGAGCATCTGTATAACCCGCAACGTGTCCTGGAGTCTGCTGCTTCCTTATTAAAGGAAAATGGCTCGGTATGTATTTCTATTCCGAACATTGCACATAACAGTGTAATCATTGAAATGTTGCATAACAAATTTCAGTATAGACCAATAGGCATTTTGGATGATACACACATTCGATTTTTCACCTATCCTACGTTGATAAATATGATAGAATCCAGTGGATATGTCACAGTTAAGGAAAGTGCCGTAATAAAAAGGGTTGGTGAGACGGAGATCGGCAATTTTTTTGACGGACTCCCCAATTCTGTTTCAGCTTTTCTAAAGACACGTGACTTCGGAGATGTATACCAATATGTGCTGAAGATAAGAAAGAATGACCCGTTGTCTGAAGAGGGTGTACTTAGAAATATTCCTTTAACTAGCAATTACTATTTTTCGCAGTTGTATGTGGATACAGGACAGGGTTTTAGCGAAAGTCAAACGATTATTAATAACAAAACTTACTCTGGCCAGATCACTTTCGAGCTAGATAATTTTGAAGAAGTGAGCCGCCTTAGATTTGACCCATTGAATGTCAGTTGTTCTCTAAAAATTGAGAACATAGAGTTGATTGCGAAGGATGGAACAACTCATACACTTGATTCTTATGAGACGAATGCAGAATACGTACAAGATAATTTTTGTGTCTTTTTCAATTCTGATCCACAAATCCTAATGGATCTACATGGCTTTTTTGATTTGCAAAAAGTTGTAATTACGTTATCTATAATTGATCAAGAATTTGATAAATACAAGTTTATAGACGTTCTGGTAGAAAATATTGAGGAAACTAAGAGAGAACAATCTATACTTTTAGAGCAGTTAGATGAACGAAGTGATACCGTCCGTTTTTCTAACGAAAAATTAAATAAGTTGAAAGAAATATTAGACAATCTGTTGCAAGAAAAAGAGAGCCTGGAAAAAGAGAACGATGAATACGAATCAGATATATACGAAGTAAGGAAAGAGAAAGAAGAATTGACTGTATTAGTAGAAAAGTTAACACAAGATCTAGAAGCTAAAGTACATGAATTTACAAAAAGTATAAATGAACAAACGCAACAATTAGATGAACGTACTCAACAATTAGATGAACGTACGAGAAGCTTCTTAGAACAGGAAGAGAAAATGAAAGAAATGAGTGCGACTATTGGAAATCTAGAAGCAAAAGTTAGTGAACAATCAGATGAATTAAATAGAATTTATGCATCAAAAAGATGGAAATTAATATCTAAATTCAAGAAAATGGGTGTGGATTAATGTCAGTAGGTCATTTGTTGGATACAATTAATGCCGTATTAGATAGAAACACAAAAAAAAATAACATGCTTAGGACCTCTGACGTTTTCAAGACTAATAACGTTAGCAATTTAGGGACTAATGAAAATAACCAATTTTACGTGCTTGAATCGGATCAAGAGGCACAAATAACATTCTCAGTAAGCGGAGAAATTCAATTTGTGAAATTTATTTATTGCATCTTTAATTCTAACGACCAAGGTAAAGTAAGTCTTGTTTGTCACGGAGAACATGGGGAACTACAGAAATTTGATGTAGGGGATTTTAATGGCACAAGTATCCCTTTTTATTTTAAGACGCATTTCAATATATCGAGAATTGATGTCCATCTTAGTTCTTCTGAATCCTTTGAGATCAGCCAGCTTGAGCTAATAGGAATCTCCAAAAGTGAATATGTGTATAATAAACTCAAAATGTATGGGGTAAAACTTAATAAGACGATTAGGCTTCAGCCTCATTTGCGCAAGAGATTCTTTCAGGAGATTAAGGCATCAGGATTCAAATTAGCAATAGCTAAAGTTAAACAAAAGCTATACAGTACTGACCCTCAGACGAATATTATAGAGTTTCATAATCAGGTTACAATTGAAAGCAAGAGTGCTGTAAATAATGAGAAGGCAATTTTATTCATAGTGCATGATGCCCAAAATGCAGGAGCTTCGATCTTGTCATTAAATATGATTAAGATTCTTAAGAGTGTGTATGGTAAAAGGATTATTGCCATTCTACTTAAAGGAGGGCCCCTGGAAAAAGATTTCGCAGAAGTTGCTGAGGTAATCAGTCTACATCAACATTCATTATCTTTTCTTGAAAATGAAAAGGAAGTAAATGATATAGTTCGCTCTTTATCAATGAGTGGTGTAAAGTACTGCATAGCTAATTCAGTAGTTTCAAGTATTCTAGTTAAAACTCTTAAAAACAATGGCATTGAAACGATTTCCTTAATTCACGAATTACCCACTTCAATCCATACGTATAACTTTACAGAGGCCGCCAAGCTTGCAGCTCGCTATGCAACTAAAGTCGTTTTTCCTAACCAGTTTGTTAAGGATAACTTTGTCGAGTATTTCCCTCTTGATGAGGAACGATCTCTGATTATGCCTCAAGGTATATATAAAAAAAGATCAAAGAATTTAGATAAAGAGCTTGCGAAAGCTCAGTTGCATAAAAGGTTAGGGATACCCAATGATGCAACTGTTTTATTGGGTTGCGGATATGGTGACCTTAGAAAAGGTCTTGATTTATTTTTCAAACTAGCTCAGGAGTTGGTTCATAAGAAGCAGCTTCGTCATATGCATTTCGTGTGGATGGGTGAGACTGAAGGAATTCTTGAAAAATGGTTGATGCATGATGCGAATACTTTAGGACTCACCAATAATATTCATATGATTGGGTTCCAGTCTGACCCGCTACCTATTTTTGAAGGAGCCGATCTTTTTGTTTTAACTTCTCGAGAAGATCCTTTTCCCTCTATTGCACTAGAAGCCATTGATAATGGGACTCCGGTTGTTGCCTTTAAAGATGGTGGAGGAATGCCTGAGCTTGTAACTGAGCTTGGTATTAGCCCAATACCTTATCTGGATGTCAGTTCAATGGCTATGGAAGTAGAGAGAATTCTGGGGAATGAAGACATTTACAGTTCAATTGTTAATAGAGGACACAAAGCAATAGAGGAGAAGTTTAATTTTACGACATATGTTGGCGACATTTTGAAGAGTATTGAGCCGTCGACAACTGAAAAACTTGATTATAAGGTTTCAGTAATTATTCCAAATTATAACTACGAATCTTTTATTGAACAAAGACTTCTATCAATTATTAACCAAACTGTAACACCATATGAAATTATCTTCTTGGACGATGTGTCGAGGGACAACAGTGTTAATTTGGCAAGAAAAATTTTGAATGAGCACAATATTAAACACAAGGTTATTGTCAATCAACAGAATGTAGGTTGCTTTGGGCAATGGATTAACGGAATTAAAGAAGCTGAAGGAGATATTATCTGGATAGCTGAAGCCGATGATTTGTGTGAGTCCGTTATGCTTGAAAGATTGCTTCCAGCATTTAAAGATCAGGAAGTTAATCTTTCCTATGCACAGTCTCAAATCATCGATGAACATTCAAATAAAGTAGACTATCATTATACTCAATATACCGATGACTTATCTGTTGATAAGTGGTTACAATCGTATTGTATTAGTGGAAAAGATGAAGTTGTTCAAGGTTTAGGTATCAAAAACACTATTCCTAATGCTAGCGCAGTTCTTATGAGAGCATCTGCACTAGCAGGCATTGACAAAGAGTTGAAGAACTACAAGATCGGTGGGGATTGGTTCGGCTATTTGTTTGTTCTGAAGCAGGGTAAAATTTCATTTACACCTGAAATCTTAAATTACCACCGTAGACACTCTCAAAGCATCATTAGCAGAAATGAACAAAAGGTTGACCTTTATAGAGAGCTGCTAGACATTAAGCAATATATTATTGACACTTATGAATTACCTGTGAGTATGCTGGACAGATTCCTGGAACAAGTTCCTAAAGATTATGAAAGGCTAGGATGTGCAGGTTATAGTAGTAGAAATATCTTTGATAACCCGGAATTAGCAGAGAAAATGAAACTGGTTAAAGAAAATGCAGTGCTAAAATTTTCCGGCACGAACTATTTAAGCGAAACGAAGAATTTACTTTTTGTTACGCCTGATTTTGAAGTTGGTGGGGGACAAATGCTGGTTATAAGACTTGCGAATTTCTTCTCAACTTTCCAAAATGTGTACATTTACAATGCTAGACCTTGGCTGGAGGAAGAATCTGTGCTTAAAATGATTTCTCCTTCTGTGAAGGTGTTGCCTAGCACGGGTAACCCAGAAGAATTAAAATCTTATATTGAAAATCTTAATATTGACACAATTAATTCTCATATTTGGTGGTCTGATAAGATCGTCTTTAATGCAATAAAAGAAAGCAAAGATATAAATTGGGTATTATCTATGCATGGATGTTATGAGGCTCTTCAACAAAATCCTGATTGGGACCATGATTTTTTGAATATAGTCCCGATGGTTTTAGAGAGAGCTAATCATATTATTCACGCAACAGATAAAAATCTGAAGATCTTTGAGCAGGTAAAAGTATCAGAGCCAAATAAAATAAAAAAGGTATACTATGGATATGACTTACAAAGCATTCCTGAAAAAGACAAGGCTATATTAGGTATTAAGCAGAATGATTTTGTATTTGGCTTAGTTTCTCGTGCCATTAAAGAAAAAGGCTGGGAAGAAAGTATACAGGCTATAATAAAATTAAATAAAGAAAGTAACTCGAATTCCCATCTCATCCTGGTTGGCGACAGTGAGTATTCTAAAGCTCTTAAAGAAAAATATAAGAATTATGATTATATCCATTTTATTATGGACTTGCGGGAACCTTCTGAATGGATTGGCTGGGTTAAGGTTTTTGATGTAGCGTTGTTACCAACTTATTTCATCTCGGAGAGCTTACCTAATTCAGTAATCGAGTATTTAGCTTACGATAAACCAGTAATCTCTACCAACATTGGGGAAATTCGTTACATGATTCAATCTCAAGAAGAGAATAAGTCAGCTGGAATTTTACTTGAGCTAAATCAAGGTATTGTTAATGTTGATGACATTGTTGATGCCATGAAGGTAATGACTAATGAACCGGAGAAGTTTTTGGAATATAAAGAGAATACCTCGGTATTGTTCAAACAATTTACTATGCATAATTTTGCAAGTAGATATTACGATTATTTTTGAATAGCTGTTAAAGTCACTGGTCTTAATGATCGGTGACTTTAACAATGTAGAAAGGAAAGACCCTATGAACACAATTGTTTTTGGAGGGGCAGGGTTTATTGGGGCCGAGCTAATTAAAAGGCTTTGTTCTAGAGGCACGAAGGTAACTCTTTATGACCGTAATATCAACAAAAAAAAGTTGCCAGAAGGAAAGTATAATGTAATTGAGGGCGATTTTTTTTCGGAAACTAATTTTAAGAGTTATCTAGAGGGAAAAGATACTATTATTCAGTTAATTAGTAGCGTTACACCCTCTAGTTCAATGGAAAATGTATTGGAGCCATATTCTAAAGATGTTATTAAAACATTAGAGTTAATAGAGGCTGCAAAAGAAGTGGGCATTAAAAAGATTATATTCTTGTCTTCAGGTGGAACTGTATATGGAGAAGTAAATGCTGATTTACTGAATGAGATGATGCCGTGTTCTCCATTAAATCATTATGGAAATATGAAGCTAACAATTGAAAAAATCTTACTCATGTACAACAAGCTATTTAATATGAACAACATTATACTTAGAGTTGCGAACCCTTATGGTGCTGGACAGTCACCTGATAAAAAAATTGGAGCAATCTCTATTTTTATGCATCGTATTCTAAATAATGAACCAATATCCATTTATGGTGAAGGACAAATTGTTAGAGATTACATTGAGATTTCAGATGTGTGCGAGGCAATTATTACATCTTTAAAATATGAGCCTCCGCGAAATGATTCAGATCCGATATTTAATGTAGGCACTGGAAGAGGGTTATCGTTACTTGAAATCATTCGCTTAATTGAAATGGTTACAGGTACTGATGCCATAGTTAAATTCTACAGTGAAAGAAGTTATGATGTTAAGAGAAATGTACTTGATCCCCGTAAAGCTCAGGAGAAGCTAGGTTTCTATTCTAAAGTAGCGGCAGAAAAAGGCATTGAATCCCTATATAGAAGTATTAGAGGAATTAATTAATGAAGGTATCGGTTGTCATTCCGAACTACAATGGTGACATATACTTACAGGATTGCCTTTGTTCTTTGAAAAATCAAACATTCACTGATTTTGAAGTGATCCTAGTGGACAATAATTCGACTGATAATAGTATTAATATAGCTCAGTCTGTCCTTCCTAGTATTACCATAATAAAATTGGCTTCAAATTTGGGATTCAGTAAAGCCGTAAATACCGGGATTATGAGTTCTCAAGGTGAGTTTGTTGTGCTTTTAAATAATGATACAATAGCTTATGCTGACTGGCTTTTTAATCTAGTTCATTGTATCGAGCAAGATACATCAATTTTTTCATGCTCTAGCAAAATGTTGATTTATCATGACCCTTGTTTGGTGGATGACGCTGGAGATACGTATACTATTTTTGGTAATGCTTATCAAGAGGGGCATGGACAACACAAGCATTTTTTTGACAAAGATCAGGATGTCTTTAGTGCTTGCGCGGGTGCTGCAATTTACAGACGGAGCCTCTTTGATAAAATAGGGTATTTTGACGAACGTTTTTTTGCATATCTGGAGGACGTTGATATTGGATATAGAGGAAGGTTATATGGGTTTCGAAATGTCCTCTGTTCTACTGCCGAGATACTCCATATAGGAAGTGCAACAACTGGTGGAGGGTTTTCTCCTCTAAAAGTAAAGCTGTCAGCAAGGAATAATATTTTTTTAATATACAAAAACATGCTTCTTGTTCAAATCTTGCTTAACTCCCCTTTTTTGCTTTTAGGATTATTCATGAAATATCGCTTCTTCAAAAAAAAAGGCTTATCTAAAGAATACATTGAGGGTCTACTAGAGGCGTTTCGTTATTTAAAAAATCAACGAATTGAAAAAAGTCAATATAAGATGAAATATGTCATTTCTGTACAACATTGGCTTGTTAAAAAAGGGGTTTATTCTTTCTGGATTAAAGTTCAAAAACTGCTTAAATAGGGCCACTAGTGTTAATCACCTTTTATATATGTACCCAATATAATAATTAAACTATAACTAGACACTCTAGGTAAATATCTGAGCTTAAGTGAAAGGAGCAAAAATGTGAAAGTAATCTCTTTGAAGCTAGACGGTGCAAAAATAATTGAGCCTGCAGTATACGGTGATCATAGAGGTTTTTTTACAGAAAGTTATAATGATAAATTGTTCCATGATAATGACATCAAGTATAATTTTCTGCAAGATAATCACTCACTCTCAGCAGAGGCTGGAGTATTACGGGGGTTGCATTATCAAATTTCACCCAAAGCCCAAACTAAGTTAGTAAGGGTGATATCGGGAGCGATATATGATGTAATTGTGGACATTCGTAAAGACTCAGCTACTTTTGGTGAATGGGTAGGGGTAATAATAAGTGAGCACAACAAGCGACAACTTCTGGTTCCAAAAGGCTTCGCTCATGGTTTCTGTACACTCGTTCCTAATACTCAGGTTCTTTATAAAGTAGATGAGTACTATTCACCTGAGCATGATCGTGGGATACTGTGGAATGACCCTAACTTGAATATTGATTGGCCTACATCTAAAGTAATCTTGTCTGAAAAAGATACAAAACATCCGCTATTTGAAGAGATTGATTTTGAATTAGTTTGATGTTTTGGACACTAAAATTCATTTGTAATCATGGAGGACTTTATGAAACTTCTCGTCACCGGCGGCGCCGGCTTTATCGGCAGTAATTTTGTTATGTATATGCTTCAGCAGCATCCAGATTATCAAATTATCAACATAGATGCGCTTACCTACGCGGGAAATCTGGAGAATTTGAAATCCATCGAGCAAAATCCCAACCATACCTTCGTAAAGGCTGATATCACAGACGCCCAGGCGATTGATCAACTGATGCAGCAAGGGATTGATGTTGTTGTCAACTTTGCGGCTGAATCGCATGTGGACCGGAGTATTTTGGAGCCTGAAGTATTCGTGAAGACCAATGTGCTGGGAACCCAGGTGTTGCTGGATGCGGCCAAGAAGTATGGTGTAACCAAATTTGTACAGGTATCCACCGATGAAGTCTACGGTTCACTGGGTGAGACAGGTCTCTTCACTGAAGAGACACCTCTACAGCCTAATAGCCCTTACTCTGCTTCCAAGGCCGGTGGGGACTTGCTCGTGCGTGCTTATCATGAGACCTTCGGCTTACCTGTGAACATCACACGTTGCTCCAACAACTATGGACCTTATCAGTTCCCGGAGAAGCTGATTCCGCTTATGATCTCTCGTGCGTTAAATGATCAGCAGTTGCCTGTATACGGAGATGGCTTGAACATCCGTGATTGGTTGTATGTAGAGGACCATTGCAGTGCCATTGATCTGGTCATTCATAACGGTAAGCTTGGTGAGGTCTACAATATTGGTGGCAACAATGAGCGTACCAATGTGCACATCGTTAAGACGATCCTGGCTGAGCTAGGTAAGCCAGAGTCGTTGATTTCCTATGTAGAGGACCGTCCTGGCCATGATCGCCGCTACGGCATTGACCCGAACAAGACGATGAATGAACTGGGCTGGAAGCCGAAGCATAATTTTGAGACGGGAATCAAAGAAACGATCCAATGGTATCTGGCCAATAAAGAATGGTGGACGCGCATTCAGTCTGGAGACTATCAAGCATACTACCAGCAGCAATATGCTTCCCGCTTGGGGGATCAATAGATGAAAGTCATGGTGACGGGAGCGGCTGGGCAACTGGGGACAGATGCCGTACGCATTTTCACGGAACAAGGCCACGAAGTACTTGCTAGTGATCGTGCGCAGCTCGATATTACAGACCAGCAGCAGACGTTAGATGCCGTTACAGCCTTTAAGCCAGACGCTATTGTCCATTGTGCAGCGTATACGGCTGTAGATGCTGCTGAGACAGACGTGGACGGTGCTTATCGTGTCAATGCAGTAGGTACACGTAATCTGGCCGTCGCTGCTGAACGGGTAGGAGCAAAGCTCATTTACATTAGTACGGATTATGTCTTCGATGGCCAATCGGAGCAAGCCTATCATGAATATGACAATACGAACCCCCAGTCCATCTATGGTAAATCCAAGCGAGCTGGTGAGGTTCATACTCAGACGTTATCCTCACGTTATTTCATTGTGCGTACTTCTTGGGTGTACGGCTTACACGGCAATAATTTTGTGAAGACCATGCTGAAGCTTGGACAGGAAAAGCCAAGTCTTCAGGTCGTACACGATCAGAAGGGTTCACCCACGTATACCGTGGATCTGGTGCATTTTTTGGCTGAGCTGATGCCTACTGATAAATATGGAATATACCATGCCTCAGGCAGTGGTGCCTGCACCTGGTATGAGTTCACGCAAGCCATTTTTGAGGAAGCTCGGGACATTATGGGGCTTACTATTCAAGCGGAACTGCACCCTTGCACTACAGACCAGTTCCCACGCCCAGCTCATCGTCCAGCTAATTCGGTGATGGAGCATCTGTCGATTCGTACGAATGGCTTCAGTGACTTGCGGCCTTGGCGTGAAGCACTGAAGGATTTTCTCAAGGAGCTTTCAGCTTAGCCTATACCGAATCATACACTCTTTATGAAAGCAACCTCTCCCTCCAGCGTTAACTGGAGTGGTGAGGTTATTTGTTTTAAGGAGCTGTAGATTGCATGCCGCTTGAGACACGTAATATACTTTGAAGGGTGAGGTTGAGTGTTTTTTAATTTGTGTTTTAGAAGAGGAGGACAGCCGTTGTATACAGTTCTTGTCCTAATGTCCACCTACAATGGTGAGAAGTACATAGATGAGCAAATGCAGAGTTTGCTGGCTCAAGAAGAAGTAAATCTTCATATACTCGTCAGGGATGATGGCTCGAAAGACAATACACTAGAGAGGCTGAGTCATTGGGAAAGCCAATACCCGAATCATATTACGACTATGCTAGCATCCAATATAGGAGTGGTGAGGAGCTTTTTTGAGCTAATAGAGCAATGCCTAGACCAGTACGATTACTATGCGTTCTGTGATCAGGATGATGTGTGGTTGTCTACTAAGCTAATCAGTGCGATTCACAAGCTGAATGCTCACTCCAAGTTATCTACTGAGTTGTCCAATGAACAGGCTGACACACGTCCTCTAATGTATTGCTCTACGACGCAGATGACTGATGAGGCTTTGAATCCTACGAAGCTATGGCCACCTATGCCAGAGAAGAGGCTCAGCCCCTATAACGCGCTGATTGAAAATGTATGTGTAGGTTGTACAATGCTGATGAATCGTGAAGCCATGCTGCTGATCAAGCAACAGATGCCCAAGCAAGTGGATAAGGTCATCATGCATGATTGGTGGGTCTATTTGTCTGTATCTTGTTTTGGTGAGGTGGTGTTCGATGAGAAGTCTTACATCCTGTATCGGCAGCATCAGCATAATGCGCTGGGGGGAGCTACAGACCGGTTATTTAGCAAATGGGTAAAACGGATTAAAAGGTTCATAAAGGGGAAAAACCGATATATTCTCAGCATACAGGCCGATGAATTTATGGCTACCTTTGGAGAGCGTGTCAAGCCTACATATCAGCAGGACATCAACAACTTCCTGAGGGCTTACCGCAAAGGCCCTGTTCGACGACTCCAATATATTCTTCAGA
Organism: Paenibacillus sp. FSL K6-1230; assembly: GCF_038002385.1. Classification (NCBI taxonomy): domain Bacteria; kingdom Bacillati; phylum Bacillota; class Bacilli; order Caryophanales; family Paenibacillaceae; genus Paenibacillus; species Paenibacillus sp. FSL K6-1230. The sequence goes on along the minus strand of NZ_JBBOCK010000001.1, from coordinate 5,596,488 downwards.
CCCCTTTTTATAGACAGTCTGCTTCAGATCATTTTATTTTTAAGCTGGTCTACATAATGGGCAAGCTGTAGTCTGCATTTTCCTCCAGATGCTGGAACTTTTCTCGCAAAGAAACGTCTACATAGATGTAAGACGTTTCTTTGCTGTGTCGAAAATCCCTCAATGGAGCATCTCTACCGTCACAGCGCAGCACAATATGCTATAATCATTGATAGATTATGATGAAGTCAGGAGATTAGCTTTCATGGATGTAAGCATATTGATCGTCAATTACAACACACAACGCCTAACCTTGGACTGTCTTGCATCGGTATACGCGTCACAGACCCGGTTCAGCTACGAAGTCATTGTGATTGACAATCATTCCAGTGACGGCTCTGTGGAGGCGATACGCGCACAATTTCCTGCAGTGGCTCTGATTGCAAATGAAGAGAACACCGGATTTGCCAAAGCCAATAATCAGGGCATGGATGTAGCTTCCGGGCGATACATACTGCTGTTGAACTCAGATACGCTGATGCAGTTGGACACACTGGAGACCATGGTCGACTTGATGGATAGCCGTCCGGATCTCGGGGCAGCAGGCTGTAAGGTCATCTTGCCCGACGGTTCACTGGATAAAGCATGCAAGCGAGGCTTTCCTACACCATCTGCGTCATTTTATTATGCGTTCGGTTTTTCCAAGCGCTATCCCGATAATCCCAAGTATAATCAGTATCAGCTAGGGCACCTGGACCCGGATGAAGAATATCCTGTAGATGTGCTTGTTGGGGCATTTATGCTGGTGCGTCGAGAGACCATTGACCAGGTCGGAGGGCTGGACGAGACTTTCTTCATGTATGGTGAGGATATCGACTGGTGCTACCGAATCAAGCAGGCCGGGTGGGGTATTTACTACTATCCACGCACATATATTGTTCATATCAAGGGAGGCAGCGCCAGACGGCGTCCGCCAAAGATCATCTATGAGTTTCATAGAGCGATGTGGGTGTTTCATCGCAAGCATTATTACAGCAGGTATAATCTACTTACGAATATAGCTGTCTGGTCAGGCATTGCGCTGAAATATACAATGGCCATGGCGATGAATCGTTTCAGGGCACCTGCACCGCCCAGACCGTCGAATACGCATGAAGAATCACGTACCGAGGTGAAAGCATGATTCGCAGAAATCAGCGTTTCCTAACACAACTGTATATTTTGGCAGATTTCGCAGTCATTCAGTTCTCCTTCCTGATTGCCTGGTTCATTAAGTTCGAGAGCGGGCTCATTCCGTATGAGCAGCCGCTTCCTATTGAGGTGTACGGTGGATGGAGTCTGATCTACGGGACCATTGCGGTGTCTATCGGGATTATGATCGGGCTTTATACGACTACTCGTAAGAAACGATATGCCGACGATCTGATGAAGATCCTGCAGACCCATGTTGTGGGCTTGTTCGTTCTCTTGAGTGTCATGTTCTTTGTGAAAGAGATCAACATCTCACGGGGATATCTGGCTATCTATATGGTAGCTAACGTACTGCTGATACTGTGTTACCGTTACTACGTGAAGAAGGTATTAAAGGCTGTTCGTCAGAAGGGCTATAATAAACAGTTCGTATTAATTCTTGGTGCCGGTACACTCGGCAAGACATTCTATGCCAATCTCCAGCAGTATCCCGATCTGGGGTATGAGGTAATCGGATTTCTCGATGACAAGCGTATATGGTCTGAGGAGGAGGAAGGTCTGTATCAGCCGATTCTTGGTACGCTTGGTGATCTTGAGGCTACCTTAAAGCGACTGATGATTGATGAAGTCATTCTGGCTCTTCCGCTGGATGCTCACCACAAGTATCCAAGAATCATTAATCAGTGTGAAAAAGCTGGTGTTCGCACGCTGATCATTCCAGACTTTTTTGATTACCTGCCAGCACGTCCCTACTTCGATAATTTTGCAGGTATGCCGATGATCAACGTCAGAGATATTCCGCTGGATATCGCGGCTAATCGACTGTTCAAGCGGACCTTCGACATTGTGTTCTCGCTGTTTGCGATTATACTTACGTCACCAGTCATGCTGGCTGTGGCGATCGGAGTGAAGCTGACCTCGCGCGGACCTATTATTTTCAAGCAGGAGCGAGTAGGGCTTAACCGTCGCACATTCTATATGTATAAATTCCGTTCTATGCGATTACTCCCACCAGGTGCAGCAGATACAGGCTGGACGATCGAGAATGATCCAAGACGGACAAAGTTCGGTTCCTTTATTCGCAAGACGAGCCTCGATGAGCTTCCACAGTTCTTTAATGTGCTCTTGGGACATATGAGCGTCGTAGGGCCACGACCGGAAAGACCGTTCTTCGTAGATCAGTTTCGTGAGGAAATTCCGAAATACATGGTCAAGCATCACGTGCGACCAGGAATTACGGGCTGGGCACAGAGCAATGGCCTTCGCGGAGATACCTCGATTGAGGAGCGGATTAAGCATGACATTTTCTATATTGAGAACTGGTCGTTGCTGTTCGATATCAAAATTATTTTCCTGACCATCCGCAATGGCTTCAAAAATGCATATTAATCATGAGAAGCACGAAAAGATCTTTTAGTTAGCTTTTGAGGTAGTTATGCTTGTAACCAAGCTATGGTACGTAAGCTATCAAGCACTCATGATCATTATCTATATTAGATTATTATTGAGCCTCATCACGGCGTTCAGGCCGGGTGAGGTTTTTTGTTGTCGCATGGACAGATGTTGATGCACAAGTAAGTTACACAAGGAGGATTGCTTTCTGTTCATTATACAAGGAGAAGTGAGGATTAGTGGGAATGAGGTGGGATCGATTAGAGATAAGCGAAGTAACAACAAGGTGAAGTGCGACTAGTGTTGAAGTGGAGGTGCTATTGTGGAAAAGAAAACGGAGGAATTAATTTTTATCCACAGAAATGAGTGCTAAGAATGCGGATTAAAGACTTAGTCACAGTTTATCAACAGATGTTAACAGGTTATTAACAATATTCACAATACTCATCCACAAGTTATCCCTACTTATAAACAATTTGTGCACAGATTGTGTTTATCTCGGGGATAAATTCGGTATGATCGCCTCTGTTATTCAGTCTTTATCCCTAAAATGTTGAGAAGCTAAGTTTTCCGTTTAGTAAATGTACCACCAACTAAGAAGTTATTCACATTTATGCGCTTTTCGAGTCCCATCTCCAGCTAGTAGCGGAAAGGATATGCACGAGAGGACCCTTCTTTTGAGGACTTGTAAATAAAGCGACCTTTCATACCAGGTCTTTTTAATTCCTTTAGCCCTGCCAATGATTAGTCTTTTATAGGTTTACTATTGAACGAAGGTACTTGTTTATTACATACGAATCGCGAGTAATGCAGCATCCTGAGGGTCTAATTCTGAATAGGTATAAATTGTTCGTATAAAATGCGAACATCAAATTGACTTGCACCCCTCGCTGTCTTAGACTAATCCTAGCAGGTTAACCGTTAACGTGGAGGAATGAGGCTTGAAGGAACAGTTAAGAGCATGGAGGCATGTATTTAAGCTTGATCCGGACAAGAGTATATCGGATGAAGCGCTGGATGCTGTTTGCATGTCAGGCACAGATGCTATAATGATCGGCGGCTCTTCGGGAGTTACCTATGAAAACACCGTTGACTTGCTATCACGTGTGCGCAGATATGAATTGCCGTGTGTACAGGAGGTGTCCGAGCTTGAAGCTGTTGTCCCTGGCTTTGACCTGTATATGGTGCCGATGGTGCTGAACACACAGGATTCCAATTGGATTATGGGACAGCATCGTGTGGGCATCGAGCGATTTGGCTACATGATTCCGTGGGAGCTCGTAGTAGCTGAGGGGTATATTGTATTAAATGAACATGCGACGGTGGCCAAGTTGACTGGCGCTGATGCACGGATTGATACGGATGCAGTAGCAGCTTATGCACAAATAGCCGACAGACTGATGTCCCTCCCGATCGTGTATCTGGAATACAGCGGAACATATGGAGACATGAGCACAGTTCGTCGTGTGCATCGCTCATTAGATCAGGCACAGTTATTTTATGGCGGCGGGATAACTACGGCAGAGCGAGCTGCAGAAGCAGCGGCAGCCGCAGATACTGTTGTTGTCGGTAACATTGTGTACGATGATCTGGAGCAGGCACTAACTACGGTAAGTGCAGTCAAGGATGTTTTACGTAGTTAATTTCAAATTATATAGTAGCTATCTTAGTTGATTAGTAGTTATTTGTTGTGATTCAGAATGGATTATCTATTCAAGTTTATGAAAAATGGGAGGCAACGTAACATGCAGCCGATTGATATACATGAGGCAATACAACGTCTCAATCCACCGCAACGACAAGCGGTAGAAGCGACAGAAGGACCCCTACTGATCATGGCAGGTGCCGGCTCGGGAAAAACACGCGTGCTGACGCATCGCATTGCGTACCTGATCGCTACGCGCAAGGCCCCGCCTTGGAGCATACTGGCGATTACCTTTACGAACAAGGCGGCCCGCGAAATGCAGGAGCGTGTATCCAAGCTGATTGGTTCAGCTGGCCGGGACATCTGGGTATCGACATTCCACTCCATGTGTGTTCGAATTCTGCGCAAGGATATTGAACGAATTGGCTTTACCTCGAACTTCAGCATTCTGGACTCGGGAGACCAGCTCTCCGTGATCCGCGCATGTATGAAGGACCAGAACATTGATACGAAGAAATTCGAGCCTAAGGCTGTACAAGCTATGATGAGTGCAGCCAAGAACGAGCTGGTGACCCCGGAAATGTATGAGCGCAAGATTGGCGATTATTTCGAGGGGATTGTGTCCAAAGTATATACCATGTACCAGAAGCGTCTGAAGAGCAACAACTCTCTGGACTTTGATGATTTGATCATGACTACGATTCAGCTCTTCAAGGAAGTGCCGGAGGTACTGGATTTCTATCAGAAGAAGTTCCAATACATCCATGTCGATGAGTATCAGGATACGAATCGGGCCCAGTACATGCTGACCCGTATGCTGGCAGACAAGCATCATCGTATTTGTGTGGTAGGGGATAGTGATCAGTCCATCTATCGCTGGCGTGGAGCAGATATCTCGAACATTTTGAATTTTGAAGAGGATTATCCTGAGGCACGTACGATTCTATTGGAGCAAAATTACCGCTCGACCTCCAATATCCTGAACGCAGCGAATGAAGTCATTGCCCAGAATAGCGGACGTAAGCCCAAGAAGCTGTGGACTGACAAAGAAGGCGGACCGAAGATCAAGGTCTATCGGGCAGACTCGGAGCATGATGAAGGATACTTCATTGCTTCGGAGATTCAGAAGAACGTTAAGGCTAACAAGAACTACAGCAATCATGCGATTTTGTACCGTACAAATGCTCAATCCCGGGTTGTGGAGGAAATACTCATCAAGTCGGATATTCCTTACCAGATTGTAGGGGGCGTGAAGTTCTATGATCGAAAGGAGATCAAGGATCTGCTTGCGTATCTACGTCTTTTATCCAACCCTGATGATGATATCAGTCTCATTCGCATCATTAACGTGCCCAAGCGGGGAATAGGTGATACTACGGTAGCCAAGCTGCAAGGTGCTGCGGCTGAGCGTGGTATTTCGATTTTTCGAATCCTGCAGGTTGTGGATGATCTAGGCTTCGCGGGACGCACACGTAATGCGCTCGTTGAATTTTACGATATGATTGCGGCTCTACATCAGATGGTGGAGTATCTGTCTGTGACGGAGCTTACGGAAAAGATACTGGAAATGTCCCAGTACCGAATGGAGCTGCAGCAGGAAAATACACTGGAGTCCCGAGCTCGTCTGGAGAATATTGATGAGTTCTTATCTGTGACGATGGAATTCGAGAACAAGAATGATGATAAGTCATTAGTGTCATTCCTGACGGACCTTGCCCTCATTGCGGATATTGATTCCATGAATGATGATCCTGAGGAGCAGGCGGATTCTGTCATTCTGATGACCATGCATAGTGCCAAGGGGCTGGAGTTCCCGGTTGTCTTTATCGTGGGCATGGAGGAAGGAGTATTCCCGCATAGCCGTGCTTTCCTGGACCAAGAAGAGCTGGAGGAAGAGCGTCGACTGGCTTATGTAGGGATTACTCGGGCAGAGCAGCAGTTATTCTTGTCCTGTGCGCAAAGCAGAACCTTGTTCGGACGGACTACGGCGAATCCACCCTCCCGCTTCCTGGAGGAGATTCCTGAGGAGCTTAAGGAAGATACCGGAGTGGCAAGGGATCGCTATCGACGTGGAAGTAACATCGGAGGCTCTTATGCTGGAAAAGGTCTTGGCTCCAGTGGAAACAGCAATTTTGGAGGCAGTCGCTCTTTCGATGCCTTGAGTCGTAGTGGCTCCACTGCAACCTCTACCTCTAGTTCGCGGGTTACCGTATCTGGCCCAGGCGCCAAGCCAGCAGCTCCAAGCAAGGCAAGCGACGGTTCCTTTGCCGCAGGCGATAAGGTGCAGCATGGCAAATGGGGAACAGGTACGATTGTGGCAGTCAAAGGCACCGGCAATGATACGGAGCTTCAAATTGCGTTCCCTGCTCCAGTGGGCGTCAAGCGGCTGTTGGCAGGCTTCGCCCCCATTACCAAAGTGGAATAATGAATAAAGGAGTGGCTTCTTAATGGACCCTATGCACAGAATGGAAGAGCTAGTCACTGAGTTGAACCGTTATAACTATCATTATTACACCTTGGATGAGCCTTTGGTCAGCGACAAGGAGTATGACGTATTGTACGACGAGCTACTTCGCTTGGAGCAGGAAAGTGGCGTAAGCCTACCGGATTCTCCGACGCAACGCGTGGGTAGTGAGATCCTGAAGGGCTTTACACCACATCGTCACCTGGCTCCGCTCTGGAGCCTGGATAAGGCCCAAAATACGGAGCAGCTTCAGTCATGGAATGCTAGGGTTACCAAGCTAGTTACGGATTACAATGCCAAAAACCCGGATCAGCCACTCCCTGTACCGAGCTATGCAATTGAGCTCAAGTTCGATGGATTAACCTTGAATCTAACCTATACAGATGGCAAACTGGTTCAGGCTTCTACTCGGGGTAACGGTGTCACGGGTGAGGGCATCCTTGCGCAAGTCAAGACCATTAAGTCTGTACCATTGAACATTCCCTATCGTGAGGGGACGATTGAGGTGCAGGGCGAAGGGATTATGAACCTGTCTGTATTGGCTAAATATAATGAGACCGCAGCGGAGCCACTCAAAAATGCACGGAATGCAGCTGCAGGAGCCCTGCGCAACCTGAATCCGAAGGTCACGGCAGAGCGCAAGCTGAATGCTTTCTTTTACAATGTGGGCTACAGTGACGGAATTCAATTTGACAACCATCAGGAAATGATGGCATTCCTGAAGGATAACCAGTTTAAAGTGAATCCTTACTTGACTTACTTCGATAGCTTTGAGGAAGTCATCGAGCAATTGACGGAGATCGAGCAGGGAAGATCCGAGCTTGATTTTCTGATCGATGGGGCTGTTGTGAAGATCACAGATATGCGTACGCGTGAAGTGCTTGGATATACTGACAAATTCCCACGCTGGGCGGTTGCCTATAAATTTGAGGCAGAAGAAACAACCACTGTGCTTGAATCTGTAAGCTGGAATGTGGGGCGTACTGGCAAGGTGACTCCGCTCGCGCGAGTGGAGGCGGTAGAACTGGCGGGCGTCACCGTTCAGAATTGTACCTTGAATAATGCGGGAGATATAGAACGCAAGAATCTTAAATTTGCACTGGGGACACGTGTGTTCATTCGACGTTCCAATGACGTCATTCCTGAGATTTTGGGAAAAGTGACGGAGGAGCAGGACGGAGAGGAAATCGTCACACCAGATCATTGTCCAGCTTGCGGCTTCCCGCTGGAGCAGCGAGGTGCGCATTTGTTCTGTGACAACAAGCTGGGCTGCAAGCCGCAGATCGTTGCACGTATTTCGCATTTTGCCTCCAGGGATGCGATGGACATCGAGACTTTCAGTGACAAGACCGCTATCCAATTGCATGACGAGCTGGAGCTTCGTGAGCCAGCTGATCTGTACAGCCTGGAGTTTGATCAGTTATTGAAGCTGGAGCGGTTCGGCGAGAAAAAGGCGAATAATCTGCTAGCGGCGATCGAGAAGAGCAAAGATCGTGATCTGGCTTCCTTCCTGTATGCGCTAGGTATTCCTAACACGGGCAAATCTACTACACGTATGCTTGCTGATCACTATCGGGATCTGACACGTGTGATGGAAGCGACGGTCGAGGAACTAGTGGAACTGCCGGATGTCGGCGGTATTGTAGCGGAGAGCATCGTGGCCTTTTTCGCAGATCCGTTCACTCGTGCGGCCATTGAGAAGATGCTGAATGCTGGTGTCAAGGCAGAAGCTCCTGCGGCAGTGGGGCCTGTGCAGACAGATAGTTATTTCAGTGGAAAGACAGTCGTACTTACGGGAACTCTCCATCAGCTCACGCGTGATGAGGCCACTACTCGTCTGGAACGTCTTGGGGCGAATGTTACTGGCTCGGTATCCAAGAAGACGGACCTTGTTATCGCAGGTGAAAAAGCGGGGAGCAAGCTGGCGAAGGCCAAGCAACTAGGTATTGATACGATTGAAAGCGAAGATGAGTTCATTCGTTTGCTTAATGAGCAATGAGTAGAAGATACGAGTGAGGTTTTTTTTGACCCTTAGTTCACAATTGTATATTAGCAACTGTAAATGTAACATGCTGCACGGCTCGGGCTTGCCCTGGGCCGTTTTTTATTAATGTTGTTGAGACATCAATGGAATGAATATCTCTCTACAATACTTTTGCGTGGGGGAGAACATCATGGGCATTATTTTGGTTAGGCAATTGTAAAAGGGCAGTGATTAAAAAAAGCTTGCTTTGTTAGGTTGGATGTGATAAATTATTATTCGTTGCCCCGATATGAAATATATCGAGCGGAAACGACAAAAAATAAAATGTGTTGACAACAATGTTCGACACATGATATTATCAAATTCCTGACGCAGACGATTGAATGTGTCAGACAAGTTCCTTGAAAACTGAACAAATGGACGATGTAATATAATGAGATATGAATCTCGTCAGATTCAAAATGAGCAATCGCTCTTTTCAATAACTTTATTGGAGAGTTTGATCCTGGCTCAGGACGAACGCTGGCGGCGTGCCTAATACATGCAAGTCGAGCGGACTTGATGGAGAGCTTGCTCTCCTGAGAGTTAGCGGCGGACGGGTGAGTAACACGTAGGCAACCTGCCCTTTGGACTGGGATAACTACCGGAAACGGTAGCTAATACCAGATAATTCACTTCTTCGCATGGAGAAGTGAGGAAAGACGGAGCAATCTGTCACCGGAGGATGGGCCTGCGGCGCATTAGCTAGTTGGAGAGGTAACGGCTCCCCAAGGCGACGATGCGTAGCCGACCTGAGAGGGTGATCGGCCACACTGGGACTGAGACACGGCCCAGACTCCTACGGGAGGCAGCAGTAGGGAATCTTCCGCAATGGGCGAAAGCCTGACGGAGCAACGCCGCGTGAGTGATGAAGGTTTTCGGATCGTAAAGCTCTGTTGCCAAGGAAGAACGTCCTTAAGAGTAACTGCTTAAGGAGTGACGGTACTTGAGAAGAAAGCCCCGGCTAACTACGTGCCAGCAGCCGCGGTAATACGTAGGGGGCAAGCGTTGTCCGGAATTATTGGGCGTAAAGCGCGCGCAGGCGGTCATTTAAGTCTGGTGTTTAAGCCCGGGGCTCAACCCCGGATCGCACGGGAAACTGGATGACTTGAGTGCAGAAGAGGAGAGTGGAATTCCACGTGTAGCGGTGAAATGCGTAGAGATGTGGAGGAACACCAGTGGCGAAGGCGACTCTCTGGGCTGTAACTGACGCTGAGGCGCGAAAGCGTGGGGAGCAAACAGGATTAGATACCCTGGTAGTCCACGCCGTAAACGATGAGTGCTAGGTGTTAGGGGTTTCGATACCCTTGGTGCCGAAGTTAACACATTAAGCACTCCGCCTGGGGAGTACGGTCGCAAGACTGAAACTCAAAGGAATTGACGGGGACCCGCACAAGCAGTGGAGTATGTGGTTTAATTCGAAGCAACGCGAAGAACCTTACCAGGTCTTGACATCTGAATGACCGGATCAGAGATGATCCTTTCCTTCGGGACATTCAAGACAGGTGGTGCATGGTTGTCGTCAGCTCGTGTCGTGAGATGTTGGGTTAAGTCCCGCAACGAGCGCAACCCTTGACCTTAGTTGCCAGCACCTCGGGTGGGCACTCTAGGGTGACTGCCGGTGACAAACCGGAGGAAGGTGGGGATGACGTCAAATCATCATGCCCCTTATGACCTGGGCTACACACGTACTACAATGGCTGGTACAACGGGAAGCGAAGCCGCGAGGTGGAGCCAATCCTAAAAAGCCAGTCTCAGTTCGGATTGCAGGCTGCAACTCGCCTGCATGAAGTCGGAATTGCTAGTAATCGCGGATCAGCATGCCGCGGTGAATACGTTCCCGGGTCTTGTACACACCGCCCGTCACACCACGAGAGTTTACAACACCCGAAGTCGGTGGGGTAACCGCAAGGAGCCAGCCGCCGAAGGTGGGGTAGATGATTGGGGTGAAGTCGTAACAAGGTAGCCGTATCGGAAGGTGCGGCTGGATCACCTCCTTTCTATGGAGAATCGCTTCCTGCAACGGAAGCATTCAAATCGGCAGAAGCATCTGCCAAAAGCATTTGTCCATTTGTTCAGTTTTGATGGAATTTGAGGGGCTATAGCTCAGCTGGGAGAGCGCCTGCCTTGCACGCAGGAGGTCAGGGGTTCGATCCCCCTTGGCTCCACCAAATCGATTTCATCAATTTAATTGCACCTTGAAAACTGGATACCGAAACGAAACATTGCGTTTTAGAACATCTTTTAGCTGAACTTGTGTAAGCAAGTGAAGTAATAAGTGTGACGCGAAATATCGGATGACGGAAGATCCTTTGGGAGTTTCTTTCTACCTCTGACTGGCTTAGTCCAATCGAGAAAGAAAGGGACAACAGAGCTATCCGGCATGCGATACGAGCGATGGTTAAGCTAATAAGAGCACACGGAGGATGCCTAGGCGCCAGGAGCCGACGAAGGACGTGGCGAACGACGAAATGCCTCGGGGAGCTGTAAGCAAGCTTCGATCCGGGGATGTCCGAATGGGGAAACCCGGCTACTGTAACAGGTAGTCACTCTTTGGTGAATACATAGCCAAAGGAGAGGCAGACCAGGGGAACTGAAACATCTAAGTACCCTGAGGAAGAGAAAACAATAGTGATTCCGTCAGTAGCGGCGAGCGAACGCGGATTAGCCCAAACCAGGAAGCTTGCTTCCTGGGGTTGTGGGACGTCTCACACGGAGTTACAAAGGTGTACCCTAGATGAAGAGGTCTGGAAAGGCCCGCGATAGAGGTAAAAGCCCTGTAATCGAAATGGTACACCCTCCGAGACGGATCCCGAGTAGTGCGGGGCACGTGAAACCCCGTATGAATCCGGCAGGACCATCTGCCAAGGCTAAATACTCCCTGGCGACCGATAGTGAAGCAGTACCGTGAGGGAAAGGTGAAAAGCACCCCGGAAGGGGAGTGAAATAGAACCTGAAACCGTGTGCTTACAAGAAGTCAGAGCCCGATCTATGGGTGATGGCGTGCCTTTTGTAGAATGAACCGGCGAGTTACGTTCCCGTGCAAGGTTAAGGTGAAGAGCCGGAGCCGCAGCGAAAGCGAGTCTGAATAGGGCGACTATAGTACGTGGACGTAGACCCGAAACCGGGTGATCTACCCCTGTCCAGGGTGAAGGTGCGGTAACACGCACTGGAGGCCCGAACCCACGCACGTTGAAAAGTGCGGGGATGAGGTGGGGGTAGCGGAGAAATTCCAATCGAACCCGGAGATAGCTGGTTCTCCCCGAAATAGCTTTAGGGCTAGCCTCGGAAAAGAGAGTCGTGGAGGTAGAGCACTGATTGGGTGCGGGGCCCGCAAGGGTTACCAAGCTCAGTCAAACTCCGAATGCCATAGACTTAGTTCCGGGAGTCAGACAGTGAGTGCTAAGATCCATTGTCAAAAGGGAAACAGCCCAGACCATCAGCTAAGGTCCCCAAGTGTGTGTTAAGTGGGAAAGGATGTGGAGTTGCACAGACAACCAGGATGTTGGCTTAGAAGCAGCCACCATTGAAAGAGTGCGTAATAGCTCACTGGTCGAGTGACTCTGCGCCGAAAATGTAACGGGGCTAAACACACCACCGAAGCTATGGCTTGATGCTTGCATCAGGGGTAGGGGAGCGTTGTATGCAGGTTGAAGGTGTACCGTAAGGAGCGCTGGACAGCATACAAGTGAGAATGCCGGTATGAGTAACGAAAAGATCAGTGAGAATCTGATCCGCCGAAAGCCTAAGGGTTCCTGAGGAAGGCTCGTCCGCTCAGGGTAAGTCGGGACCTAAGGCGAGGCCGAAAGGCGTAGTCGAAGGACAACAGGTCGAAATTCCTGTACCACCGTAAACCGTTATGAACGATGGGGGGACGCAGGAGGGTAGTGACGCGGACTGATGGATGTCCGTCCAAGCAGTGAGGCTGATGTGTAGGCAAATCCGCACATCGTAAGGCTGGGCTGTGATGGGGAGTGAAAATTACAGTAGCGAAGGTCATGATCTCACACTGCCAAGAAAAGCCTCTAGTCAGGTGAAGGTGCCCGTACCGCAAACCGACACAGGTAGGCGAGAAGAGAATTCTAAGGCGCGCGGAAGAACTCTCGTTAAGGAACTCGGCAAAATGACCCCGTAACTTCGGGAGAAGGGGTGCCTCGGTAGGGTGAATAGCCCGAGGGGGCCGCAGTGAAAAGGCCCAAGCGACTGTTTAGCAAAAACACAGGTCTGTGCGAAGCCGCAAGGCGAAGTATACGGGCTGACGCCTGCCCGGTGCTGGAAGGTTAAGGGGAGTGGTTAGCCGCAAGGCGAAGCTATGAACCGAAGCCCCAGTAAACGGCGGCCGTAACTATAACGGTCCTAAGGTAGCGAAATTCCTTGTCAGGTAAATTCTGACCCGCACGAATGGCGTAACGACTTGGGCGCTGTCTCAACGAGAGATCCGGTGAAATTTTAATACCTGTGAAGATGCAGGTTACCCGCGACAAGACGGAAAGACCCCATGGAGCTTTACTGCAGCTTGATATTGAATTTGGGTACGATCTGTACAGGATAGGTGGGAGCCGTTGAAGCAGGAGCGCAAGCTTCTGTGGAGGCGTCCTTGGGATACCACCCTGATCGTATCTAGGTTCTAACCTGGTACCGTAATCCGGTACGGGGACAGTGTCAGGTGGGCAGTTTGACTGGGGCGGTCGCCTCCTAAAGAGTAACGGAGGCGCCCCAAGGTTCCCTCAGAATGGTTGGAAATCATTCGAAGAGTGCAAAGGCAGAAGGGAGCTTGACTGCGAGACCTACAAGTCGAGCAGGGACGAAAGTCGGGCTTAGTGATCCGGTGGTACCGCATGGAAGGGCCATCGCTCAACGGATAAAAGCTACCCTGGGGATAACAGGCTTATCTCCCCCAAGAGTCCACATCGACGGGGAGGTTTGGCACCTCGATGTCGGCTCATCGCATCCTGGGGCTGAAGTAGGTCCCAAGGGTTGGGCTGTTCGCCCATTAAAGCGGTACGCGAGCTGGGTTCAGAACGTCGTGAGACAGTTCGGTCCCTATCTGTCGTGGGCGTAGGAAATTTGAGAGGAGCTGTCCTTAGTACGAGAGGACCGGGATGGACGTACCGCTGGTGTACCAGTTGTTCCGCCAGGAGCACCGCTGGGTAGCTATGTACGGACGGGATAAGCGCTGAAAGCATCTAAGCGTGAAGCCCCCCTCAAGATGAGATTTCCCAATTAGTAAGACCCCTTGAAGACGACGAGGTAGATAGGCTGGGGGTGGAAGTGCAGTAATGCATGGAGCTGACCAGTACTAATCGGTCGAGGGCTTATCCTATAAGTAAAATGCAATGATTCGTTTCGGTTCCAGTTTTCAGGGTGTAACACCTTGAATGATATGCTGCAACATTCATACACACAAATGTGTTGTACCGAATGTCTTGCATGCCGTGTTAGTCACACGGCAGAGGAATGATATTTTCTCACAGCGATTTCAAGAAGCGTAGCTTCGAAAAATCACGTTTGGTGGCGATAGCGGAGGGGTTCCACACGTACCCATCCCGAACACGACCGTTAAGCCCTCCAGCGCCGATGGTACTTGGACCGAAGGGTCCTGGGAGAGTAGGACGCCGCCAAGCACAAGAACCACTGCCGATTTTCGGTGGTGGTTTTTTTTCTGTGATATTACGTCAATAGACGCTTTTCTTATGCAAGTTATAAGGACCTGTTCCGAATAGCCGTATATAATAGCCACGGAACAGGCCCTTTTTCTACAAATCGCCTTTGCTACTAGTAACGCTCTAGAATTTGTTGTGTCTTTAGTCCGTCTGCTGGAATAAGCCACCCTTGTGTGTCAAGCTCATCTAATAATTCGTGGCGCATGTCTGCTGCAGTTGCCGGATCATCCGTCTTAAACGAAATTTCGACGATCGGCTCAATGCCGGTACCTGCCTCGTTGCGAACAGGCCATACTTCAAGAGTCATCTCCTGCCCGTTCCAGGTCCCTTTATAGCGTTCGAAGGTTAATGGACCATAAGCGCGTGAGTCATTCAGTCTCTTCTTACCCCAATTAGAGGAGGACCAGTCTTTTAATTTTCCAGGCAGCTTGTCCAGCAGCATCTCCAGCGCCTTCTCTTCGGATGGCAATACGGCTCCTTTATCTTTAGTGTCTACTTTTTTGGTATTAGAAAAGCTTAGCGTCTGCTTGCCATATCCCCAATCAATCTCAGCATCATAGTTATCATCGGACGCATCGAATCCCTCTTTGTTGGCTAGCGTAAGAGCAGCTTCTACATCGCCGTTTAGGATGGGATAGCGTTTTTTGTAGGTTAACTCATAATTGGATTTGTCTTCTTTTTTCCGAAAACGAACATTCCAGCCTTCATCGTTGAGGTCAAGCTGGTCTGTATCAAAATATTCTACTCGAATAGCCTCTGCATTGGCTTCCAGTCCGAAGGTATTCAGGACATCCCTGCTTGGATTTCCATTCTCGTTTAATACGAGCGCTGGGTCTACCAGAAATTTAACCTCGTAGGAGGGAATGGCATTGGCAGCGGCAGATACCTTGGCAGTCTCTAGTCCTCCAATACCAGTAATACTACCTCCCCAGGCTACCAAGCCGAGCATGAATGACAGGGTTATCTTTTTCCACTTGTTCATTTCACATCACTCCTATATTCTGAATTTTGTTTACATGGCTCATTGTACGAAGTGAGCATAAGCGAATGGTTAACACCAGATAGTGATTAGGTAAATAATGTATAGAGTTCCTCAATGGCTCCCAATAGTTTTTGCGGATGAATTGACTTCCTTTCACAGCTTTGAGACACTCATGTAGTGTGCCAGATGATACGGTCACGCATGTGAATGCTAAAGTCTGCTGGATAAAAATCAGAATTGAGGTGGACCAATGATTATTAGACAATTCAGGGCAGATGAGTTTGATAAAAATATGGCCTTGTCAGAGTATGCATTTCAGGCTCGATTAACAGAAGAGCAACGTGAGACTATACAGAAGCGATTTAAGCCGGAGGATAGCTGGGGGATATTTCAGGGCGAGGATTTACAGGCAAAGCTTACTATAATACCTCTGGAGACTTATATTCATGGACAGACCTTTCTGATGGGAGGAATCGCTGGGGTAGCGACTTGGCCAGAGAAACGGCGTGGGGGAATGGTGTCCCGACTACTAGTCCATGCCCTTGAGGAAATGAAGCGTGCTGGTCAGACTCTATCATTTTTACACCCATTCTCTTTCCCGTTCTATCGCAAATTCGGGTGGGAAATCTATACAGAGTATCGTAAGTATACGATTCCAGCGGAGAAATTCCCCCTCAAGACAGTGGAGGAAGGCGAGGTCCGACGGGATATTCGTGATATTGCCATTTTAAGCTCAATTTATGACGTCTATGCACGTCGATATAACGGAACCTTGGCACGTAGTGAGAGCTGGTGGCAGGAGCGGGTATTCCGTGACCACCGCTATACAGCAGTATATTATAACGTCAAGGGTGAACCTGAAGGTTACGTGCTGTATAAGATTGAAAATAGAGAGCTGTTGTGTAATGAATTGGTCTTCACCACTGAACGGGCTAGACGTGGGCTATGGACTTATTTAGCCAATCACGATTCAATGGTGGAGCGAGGCATCTTTACATACGTTCCTATGGATGACGCAATGCCTTACCTGCTTCAAGACCCGAGGATACAACAGGAGATTATTCCTTATTTCATGGGTAGAATTGTCGATGCATCTGCATTCTGGTCCCAGTATCCTTTTGTTCCAGCTGCAGAGGAGACCAGGTTCACGCTTGCACTTACAGATCCATATGCACCTTGGAATGATGGTGTCTGGGAGATCGTTATCTCAAGTAGTGGTCAGGGTAGCTGGCGTCCATCCAACCTAGAGGCAGAGAAGGCTGATCTCACCTGTGACATTCAGGCTTTGACTGCCATGATGATCGGCTACAGGGATCCGATTTATTTGTCCACATGGGAAAAGCTCCAAGGTAGCTCTAGTATCGCTGCCACATGGGCAGCGCGCTTACCACAAGCTACTACTCATTTAATGGATCACTTCTAAGCGGACCCTTTCAAAGTTGCAGAATTGTATAGTTTAGCATAAATAAGTTCAATAACACAGGCTCCTATGTTAGGGGCCTGTGTTTTATATTTGGAACGATTTGCGGCGAAACCTCTCTGGAACGATTAAGAACGCCAAAAAGTGCAAAAAATAAAAACAGGATGACTTGGCAAATGAGAAAATTATGTTATAATAAAAACAAAGTCAAAGAAAGTCAAAGTCAACGAAGTTCAAATGTCTATGTAGCTTGGGTAAGCTTTGGTCTTTTGGAACAGTCTTTGATTTTTCAGACCGTGTAGGTCGAAAAACGAATCAAGCGTTATGGTGGATAAGGTCCTTTTTACAGGGGTTGAGCTGCTGTAGGGCTTATTTTTGCAAGATTCGTGGCTTTAGTCTTTGGTTAAGTTGTGTATACGGCACACTCTGTGGAGCACAGAGCAATTCCTGTGTCTTCATCAGTGGAGGATGATGAAATGCGTAATGTTTCTGATATTATCGAACAATATCTGAAAAGCATGCTGGTCGAGAGTCCTGAAGGATTAGTGGAAATCCAGCGCAACGATTTGGCTGACCGCTTCTCTTGCGTGCCTTCCCAAATTAATTATGTTATAAGTACACGGTTCACCCTTGAGAAAGGCTATCTCGTTGAAAGTAAACGCGGAGGCGGCGGGTATATTCGCATTCAGCGAATTGAGCTACCAGCTCAGCACATACTGCATACTCATCTGCACCATACGATAGGAGATGAGATTAGCCAGACCGCAGCAGAAGGGTTAATCTATCAGTTGGAGGAAGCCCGTGTGCTGAACAGGCGGGAGGCAGCAATCATGAAAGCAGCGATCTCCAGAGAGTCTTTGGCATTAAAGCTTCCACTAAGGGACCAGTTGCGGGCGCGAGTCTTCAAGGCGATGCTTATAGCACTTCTCGCCAGATAAAGCCTTCTTCGGCAGTATAGAGCAGGACCGAGTTCCACTCAGTTGAGCTACATCTATAGTGCTGATGGAGGTTGAACCAAGACATGTAGCCTGATGGGATTAGTCCGTTGGTCAGGAATTCTTGACTGATTGTGATCAAGTCTGGGTTACATTATAAAGGAGGTACTTGTATGCTGTGCCAAGAATGTAATAAGAGGCCGGCAACGCTCCATTTCACCAAGATCGTGAATGGAGAGAAGACGGAATTTCATATCTGTGAGGCCTGTGCCAGGGAAAAGGGTGAGCTCATTCCCGGAACCTCTAACGGATTTTCTATTCACAGTCTATTATCAGGCCTTCTTGATTTTGATCCTGCTAATAAGAGTCAGATGCAGGGAGCTTCCGCACCACAGGCTACACGGTGTGAGGAATGCGGAATGACCTATTCTCAATTCAGCAAGATCGGGCGCTTTGGCTGCAGCTCTTGCTATAAATATTTTGATGAACGACTAGATCCGTTGTTCAAGCGTGTGCATGGTGGCACTACACATGTGGGCAAGGTGCCTGTGCGTACTGGCGGCAAAATGAAAGTCAGACGGCAAGTGGATGAACTCAAGCGTGAGCTGCAATTCAAGATCCAGCAGGAAGAGTTCGAATCAGCTGCACAATTGCGCGATCAGATCCGCGAGCTTGAAAAACAGATAGCCCAAGAGTAAAGTTGGAAAAGTAGGAGGGATGCGACATGCCTAATCTCCGATTCACCGAACAGCCCTTAAGTGAGTGGATGCGCAGCGATGCTGTGGACTCTGAGATTGTAATAAGCAGTAGAGTCCGGATCGCACGCAATCTACAGCATTTTCCCTTCCCTATGCTTGCCACGAACCAGCAATCGGAAGCGGTGTTGAACAAGCTCAGTGAGGTGCTGGAGCAAGAGGAAATGAAGGAGTACGGTGCTTTTCATTTGCTTAAGATTCCCGAGACCAGTGATCTGGATCAAAGAGTGTTGGTGGAGAAGCATCTGATTAGTCCAAATCTGGCCAGTGAATCTCGCAATGGTGCCGTGATGATCAGCGAGAACGAGGCCGTAAGTATTATGATTAATGAGGAGGATCACCTACGTATTCAATGTCTGTATCCCGGCTGTCAGGTCAAAGAGGCTTGGCAAAAGGCAAGCAGTATTGATGATGTCTTTGAGGCAGCTGTAGATTATGCCTTTGATGATCGACGTGGTTATCTGACCAGTTGTCCGACCAATGTAGGTACTGGACTGCGGGCCTCTGTCATGATGCACCTGCCAGCTTTGGTTATGACCCATCAGATTAATCGAATTTTGTCTGCTGTCTCACAAGTGGGGCTGACGGTTAGAGGAATTTATGGGGAAGGCAGCGAAGCAGTAGGGAATCTGTTCCAGGTCTCCAACCAGATTACGCTGGGACAGACCGAGGAGGAGATCATAGAGAACCTTCACGGTGTCGTACTGCAGATTATTGAGCATGAGAGAGCAGCCAGAGAGCGTCTGATGAATGAATCGATATTGCGGATTACAGACCGCATTATGCGATCCTACGGTATCTTGTCTTATGCCACTGTCGTCGAATCCAAGGAAGCCGCTCAGCGGTTATCTGATGTACGACTTGGTGTGGATATGGGCATCCTGGAGGGACCCTCGATTCAGACATTAAATGAGCTGCATGTCATGACGCAGCCGGGCTTCCTGCAAAAGAAATTTGGAGGTGAGCTCGACAATGCTGGGCGAGACACCTATAGAGCAACATTGATTCGGGAGCAACTTCGTTCCTCAGCTTCCCGAGCATGATATAGTCATTTAGTTTAATGAATATTGGATTACAAAGAAATACACTATATATGGAGGTGCAACACATATGATGTTCGGAAGATTTACAGAACGAGCGCAGAAGGTACTCGCATTGGCTCAAGAGGAAGCGGTCCGTCTTGGACACAACAATATCGGTACAGAGCATATCCTGCTCGGACTAATTCGAGAGGGTGAAGGAATCGCTGCCAAGGCCCTGATTGGTCTGGGGCTGGGTCTTGAGAAAATTCAGGACGAAGTAGAGACGCTAATCGGACGCGGTCAAGAGCAGCCTACGAATATCGCGTATACACCTCGTGCGAAGAAGGTTATTGAGCTCTCCATGGACGAAGCTCGCAAGCTGGGTCATACCTACGTAGGCACAGAGCATATTTTGCTGGGTCTTATTCGTGAAGGTGAAGGTGTAGCTGCTCGTGTACTGAATAATCTAGGCATTAGCCTGAACAAGGCTCGCCAGCAAGTGCTTCAGCTGCTTGGTAGCAGTGAAGCGGTATCCAGTCACAGCGGCACACAAGCGAATGTGAGCACTCCTACACTGGATAGCCTGGCTCGTGATCTGACAGCCATCGCAAAGGATGGTAACCTTGACCCTGTAATTGGCCGCAGCAAAGAGATTGAACGGGTCATTCAGGTGCTGAGTCGTCGTACGAAGAATAACCCAGTGTTGATTGGTGAGCCAGGGGTAGGTAAGACGGCGATTGCGGAAGGTCTTGCTCAGAAGATTATCGCTAATGAGATTCCGGAGACACTACGCGATAAGCGTGTTATGACACTTGATATGGGCTCTGTTGTAGCTGGTACAAAATATCGCGGTGAATTCGAGGATCGTCTGAAAAAGATTATGGACGAGATTCGCCAAGCTGGTAATATTGTACTGTTCATTGATGAGCTGCACACATTGATCGGCGCTGGTGGTGCAGAGGGAGCGATCGACGCGTCCAATATTCTGAAGCCTGCACTGGCACGTGGCGAGCTGCAATGTATCGGGGCCACCACCCTGGACGAGTATCGTAAATACATTGAAAAGGATGCAGCCCTGGAACGACGCTTCCAGCCTATTACAGTGGATCAGCCATCTCCAGAGGAAGCCATTCAGATTTTGTATGGATTGCGTGACCGCTATGAGGCACATCACCGTGTGAAAATTACGGATGAAGCGATTGAAGCAGCTGTTAAGCTGTCTGACCGTTATATTACAGACCGTTTCCTGCCGGACAAAGCGATCGATCTGATTGATGAAGCGGGTTCTAAAGTAAGACTGAACTCCTACACCGTACCGCCAAACCTGAAACAGTTGGAGAACCGTCTTGAGGATATTCGTAAAGAGAAGGATTCGGCTGTACAAAGTCAAGAATTTGAGAAGGCTGCTGCGCTTCGGGATACAGAGCAGAAAATGCGTGAAGAGCTGGATCTGACCAAAAATCAATGGAAAGAAAAACAAGGTCGTACTGATTCCGAGGTGACACCTGAGGATATCGCGCAGATCGTAGCACTCTGGACGGGCGTACCTGTCAGCAAGCTGAAGGAAGAAGAAACGGAGCGTCTCTTGAACATGGAGCAACTGCTGCATGAACGTGTAATCGGTCAGGACGAAGCCGTCAAGGCAGTCAGCCGTGCGATCCGTCGTGCACGTGCTGGTCTCAAAGATCCTAAGCGTCCAATGGGCTCCTTTATCTTCCTTGGTCCTACAGGGGTAGGTAAAACTGAGCTTGCTCGTGCACTAGCCGAGTCCATGTTCGGTGATGAAAATGCAGTTATCCGTATCGATATGTCCGAGTACATGGAGAAGCACTCTACATCACGTCTGGTCGGAGCGCCTCCAGGGTATGTAGGCTATGAGGAAGGCGGTCAGCTGACGGAGAAGGTTCGCCGCAAGCCATACTCCGTCGTATTGCTTGATGAGATTGAGAAAGCTCACCCTGAGGTCTTCAACATCCTGCTGCAAGTGCTGGAGGATGGACGCTTGACGGATTCCAAAGGTCGCGTAGTTGACTTCCGGAATACGCTCATCATCCTGACTTCCAACGTTGGAGCAGAAGCGATCAAGCGGAACTCTACGCTGGGCTTCACAGCTGTGGTGGATGCTGGGGCAGACTATGACAATATGAAGGGTAAGGTCATGGAAGAGCTTAAGAAGAGCTTCCGTCCAGAGTTCCTGAACCGTATTGATGAGATCATCGTGTTCCACTCCCTTGAAGAGAAGCACATTGGTCAAATCGTTTCCCTCATGTCCGAAGAGCTTCGTAAGCGTCTGAACGAATACGATGTGGACTTCGAGCTGACTGACAAGGCTAAGGCGTTCCTGGCTAAAGAAGGCTTCGATCCAGCCTACGGGGCACGTCCATTGCGTAGAGCGATTCAGAAGCATATCGAGGATCGTCTGTCCGAGGAGCTGTTGAGCGGAACGATTACCAAGGGGGATTCCCTGCTGATCGACGAGATCGATGGTGGCTTGAAGGTTAGTAAGAAAACGAATGTTCCCACTCAATCCTGATGAATATAGCGTTTGACAAGTGAGAACTATATAGAAAAGGGTTGCTCCCGTTATGTACTGCGATGTGCTGCATACAATGGGGGCAACCCTTTTTTTCATTTCGAGAGGTAGCATCTTCATGTTCGTGATATGCTGTCATATATTAATCTTATCTGCCTTGAAATCCGGGCATAGTCATGCTCGATCATTCAGAATTTTGATTGATTACAGTGATTGGAAAAGTTTGTGATATTGCTTTACGGTTGCTCTGCTTCAATGGTACACTTTTAGTATTGGAGCTTTTTGAACAAGGAGAATCGAATGGCTAAAGTAAAAACCAAATTTTATTGCACGGAATGCGGCTATGAATCGCCTAAATGGTACGGAAAATGCCCAGGGTGCCAAGCATGGAACTCCATGGTTGAGGCAACAGAGACTGTTGTAAAGACAGCAGGGATGAGCTCATCCCTTTTTCATAACCAGACGCAAGAGAAGCCTTTGTCGATTACCGAGGTCGAGAGTGGGAAAGAGCCGCGTGTGCTCACTGGTATTGGAGAGTTGAATAGGGTGCTGGGTGGAGGACTTGTTCCAGGCTCATTAGTTCTCGTCGGCGGAGATCCTGGAATCGGCAAATCCACGCTACTACTGCAGGCGTCTAATGAACTGGCACGTTCAGGCTTGCGTGTGCTGTATGTATCTGGTGAAGAATCAGTTCGTCAGACCAAGCTGCGTGCTGACCGACTTGGAGTGCTTTCGCCTGAATTATATGTACTATGTGAAACGAATCTGGAGACCATTGAGACAGCTGTAGATCAAATGAAGCCCCAATTTCTGGTCATTGACTCAATCCAGACTGTCTATTTGCCAGATGTGACAAGTGCGCCGGGCAGTGTATCCCAGGTGCGAGAGTGCACAGCTCGTTTTATGCGCATCGCCAAAGGTCTTGGCATAGCCACGGTCCTCGTAGGTCATGTTACCAAAGAAGGAGCCATTGCAGGTCCAAGGCTGCTTGAACATATGGTGGACTGTGTACTGTATTTTGAAGGGGAGCGTCATCATACCTATCGCTTGCTTCGGGCCGTCAAGAATCGATTTGGTTCCACCAACGAAATGGGGATCTTCGAGATGGGAGAAGGAGGCTTGCGGGAGGTAGAGAATCCTTCAGAGCTATTCCTATCCGAACGTCCACTAGGAGTAGCAGGCTCAACAGTAGTTGCGAGTATGGAGGGCACGAGACCTGTATTGGTGGAGCTGCAGGCGTTGATTGCAAGTACCCACTTTCCTTCCCCGCGGCGAATGGGCACGGGCATTGATCACCACCGCTTAAGTTTGATTATTGCGGTGCTGGAGAAGCGTATGGGAATGTTCTTGCAGAATCAGGATGCGTATCTGAATGTAGCAGGAGGCGTGAAGCTAGATGAGCCGGCGGTAGATCTGGCAATTGCCGTCAGTATTGCTTCAAGCTTCCGTGATGTACCTACGAAGCCTTATGATGTGATTTTTGGTGAAGTAGGACTGACTGGTGAGGTACGTGCTGTGTCCAGAGCAGAGCAGCGGGTGCGTGAAGCTCATAAGCTCGGATTCAAACGAGTGATTTTGCCGGAAAAAAGTCTGAAAGGCTGGACGCCACCTAAAAATCTGGAGATCATTGGGGTAGGGACTGTGTCTGAAGCACTGGCAGCCGCATTAAATTAGGGGGAAAAATACAATGAAGGAAACGAGCCAACTCGGTAAAATGAACGATTTATTGCGGCTTGTAGCGCCGGGTACACCCTTTCGTGAAGGTCTAGAAAACGTACTCAGGGCTAAGACCGGAGCACTTCTCGTCGTCGGCTACAGTCCAGAGGTTATGGAAGTGGTAGATGGAGGCTTCTCCATTAATTGCGACTTTTCACCGAACTATCTGTATGAATTGGCCAAAATGGATGGGGCCATCATTTTGAGCGAAGATTTGAAGCGGATTTTATATGCGAACACGCAGTTGATACCGGATTCCTCCATCTCCTCCATTGAGACCGGAATTCGTCATAGAACGGCCGAGCGTGTTGCGAAGCAAACGGGGAAGCTGGTTGTGTCCATTTCTCAGCGTCGTAATATCATTACTTTGTATCAAGGCACGCTTCGCTATGCCCTTAAGGAAATTGGTGTCATATTGACCAAAGCCAATCAGGCTATTCAGACGCTGGAGAAATACAAATCTGTACTGAATCAGGCCCTGACGAACCTGTCTGCCTCCGAATTCGAGGAGCTGGTAACCATCCCGGAGGTTATCAATGTAATCCAGCGGACGGAGATGGTCATGCGGATTAAGATGGAAATTAAGCGTTATGTCAACGAGCTTGGCAATGAAGGCCGTCTGATCAGCATGCAGATGGAGGAGCTTGTGGGGACCACAGAGGAAGAAGCTTGGTTACTCTATAAGGACTATGCCAAAGAAGACAGTGATGAGAAAATCCGCGAAATTATTAATGGTCTAAAGCATTCAACGGATGAAGAACTGCTCGATGCCCATCATATAGCGCGATTGCTTGGTTATCCTTCGTCCGCGGCCACTTCAGAGGAAACGGTATCCCCAAGAGGCTATCGTGTACTGAATAAAATTCCAAGGCTACCTAATGTGATTATTCATAATCTGGTAGACCAATTCAGTGAGCTGCCACAGGTTATGATGGCTTCCATTGAGGAACTGGATGAGGTGGATGGCATTGGTGAGGTGCGCGCCCGTACCATCAAGGAAGGGCTGAAGCGACTGCAGGAGCAAGTGTTCATTGACAGGCAGATGTAATTGCAATATCATCAGTGGATGATATTGGAACTAGAGCTTAGCTTATGAGGTGAAAATATGATAGCCAAATCAATTCCGAACATGTTTACTTTGGGTAATCTGTTCCTTGGAATGATTGCCATGATGCTTGCGGTAGACGGTAAATACAGCTATGCAGCCATTATGGTTATTGTTGCAATGTTGCTTGACGGATTGGATGGCCGTGCTGCGAGAGCACTTAATGCACAGAGTGATTTCGGGAAAGAGCTTGATTCTTTGTCGGATATGGTTTCTTTTGGCGCAGCACCTGCTGTAATTATGTATATGGTTAGTTTCCATGATGTACATCCAGCACTGGGCTGGACGGCTACGGCCATTTTTCCTATGTGTGGTGCAATGCGCCTAGCGAGATTCAACGTGCGTGCGGGGATTCCAGGCTATTTTACGGGACTTCCGATTCCAGCAGCGGGCGGTGTGCTAGCGACTCTGTCCCTGTTCCATGCAGATATATCTCCTATACCGATGGCTGTAGCGACGATGCTACTCTCATACCTGATGATCAGCTCCTTAAAGTATCCTAACTTCAAGAAGGTTGGTCTTCCGAAGAAAGCGATATGGATTGCACCTCTGGTTGCAATCGGGGCCGTGTTCATTGCGATCCAGTTCGCTGATAATCTCTCCAAGCTGATTTTCGTACCTCTGGTGCTCTATGCGCTCTACGGTATGAAGCATCACCTGGAAAGAATCTTCGGCAGACGACGGAAGAAGCGTAAATCGTCTGATGATCAGTATCGCCACTCTGAACGTTAATGTTTGTACGCTAATTATGCGACAGCTAATACAAGTTACAGGAATTATTCGTATCACAAATGCTTTGGAATAGATTTAGCGATTATGCTGTTATCCATGTTTACTAGAATCGAGTATTGGCTGTTGGCTGTGGCCATTTCAACAAAGCAAAAGGAAAAGCATGTATGTCTCATGAATGGGGCACACATGCTTTTTTGTGCTTAGGGCACTAGCGTGGATACTTAGCGTCCCAAGCCTTCTATGATGTTGATGAGAAGCATTGTTCAGGTAAATGAAAGCATTAAGACATATTGAATAGTCCCAGCGTCGAGCACTTCTGAGACTCGCGCTCCACCACATCTTCCAAATTGATCTCCAGCAGATTGCAAAGAGCGGACATGTAGAAGAGGCTACGACCAAGCTCGGACATAATAACTTCCTTACAATTCTCACAAAGCGACCCTTGAACGTGGTTATCCAACTGAGCTTTGGCATCCTCCAGACTGGACTCCAGCTCATAATCCTGTTTTTTGGCGTGGACCTCAATGCAGCCGCATTCCGTTATTGCTTTGGCAACGGCACGGTTCACAGAGGCGCCTGATTGCCCAGTTTTGGACAGAACATCTAGCAGACTGCGGTGACGGAGCAGCAGTTCGGATACCTGATCTTGAAAAGCGTGCAAGCTTTGTACGGTCATTTCGCTACCCACCTCTGATTTATAGGAATAAATTCATTATATGCCAAAAAAATATACCCTTTCAATATAAAGATCAAGGTTGCTCGTTGACTCTCCCTGTCTAGCTTGGGAAAAAAGTTCATCAACCCACGGTTAACCCTGGCTGAATTAGACCATACTGGATAAAGAATCCAGATAGAAATGGATACCAAGGAAACAGAGGAGGTGCGGGGGTTCATGTGGAAAAGAGCCATTTTAACTTTTACAGGATTGTGCGGGGCATGGTTCGGCTATACGTTATATGATAGAGTTGCAGGGACTGTTCGCTGGCTGCCGGTATGGATGCAGGATTCTCCTGCGGGTGGCGTGATTTGGACGATACTGGGTGCGTTGGTGTTTCTCGTTAGCTGTTCAGCTGCGGGCTCAGCGCTTTCCAATCGATTACAACGAGGAATTGATAGGCTGGCCGGCATCCCAATTCATGAGATTGCTTCGGGCACAGTAGGCTTGCTGAGTGGTCTGCTGTTTGCGATACTCATTTATCCAGGGCTGTCCTGGCTCGGAGTTAGTGGGCAGATCCTCGGTCTGGGCATCATGCTCGTGTGCGGATATGTCGGTATGATGGTGGGATTGGAAAAGCGTGATGAGCTTACGTCTCTATGGACTTCAGGACGCTTTCACCACACGGAGGAGCCTGAGGAACGCTGGCTGGAGGAACACAAGATTCTGGATACCAGCGTCATCATTGACGGCAGAATAGCTGATATTTGCAAGACGGGATTCATTGAAGGCACGATTGTTATTCCAGAATTCGTACTGGAGGAGCTCCAGCATATTGCGGATTCATCCGATCTACTCAAGCGGAATCGTGGGCGCAGGGGGCTCGATATTCTGAACAAGATTCAGAAGGAGCTTGATGTGAAGGTGCTTATCTATGAGGGTGATTTTGAAGAAATCTCCGAGGTGGATAGCAAGCTCGTCAAGCTGGCGAAGCTTTTGCAGGGCAAGGTCGTGACCAATGATTTCAACCTGAATAAGGTATGTGAGCTGCAGGGTGTGTCTGTACTGAATATCAATGATCTAGCCAATGCGGTGAAGCCAGTCGTGCTGCCGGGTGAAGAGATTGTCGTGCAGATCATTAAGGACGGCAAGGAGCACGGTCAAGGCGTCGCTTATCTAGATGATGGGACCATGATCGTAGTAGAGGGTGGACGGGATTACATTGGCACGACCATGGAAGTGCTTGTGACGAGTGTGCTGCAGACCTCTGCGGGCCGCATGATCTTCGCCAAACCGAAATTATTGGAAAAAGCTCAGTAAACACGGTATGATGGAAGGGTCGGTGTTACCGACCATAGCCATTCCGGCATACTGACTGTTAAGGTAGGGATTGGAGCGATGGACAATAGTCTCGGTGTCATCGTTGTGGCCGCAGGACGCGGAACCCGAATGGGCACGACAGAGAGCAAGCAATTTTTGAAATTAGGGGACAAGCCTGTTTTTATATATACTCTTGAGGTGTTCGCCCGTATGCCTGAGATTCAGGAGATCGTACTCGTCACTGGTGAAGGAGATACTGACCGCTGTCGTGACTGGATTGATGAATTCGGCATTGATAAGGTGTCATCTATCGTCGCTGGTGGTGCTGAGCGTCAGCATTCGGTCAAGCGCGGTCTTGCGCGGCTGAATACGGAGTGGGTCATGGTTCATGATGGGGTACGCCCTTTTGTGACCCGGAAGGCCATACGGGACTGTCTGGAAGCTGCTCGCGAGCATGGAGCATCCGTGCTGGGTGTTCCTGTCAAGGATACGATTAAGCAGGTGGATCAGGACGGTAAAGTTGTGGCAACGCCAGAACGCCGAAGTCTGTGGAGCATTCAAACGCCACAGACTTTTCGTCTTTCCGATTTGGAAGAGGCATATGTGCTGGCGGAGAAAGACGGATTCCTGGGTACGGACGATTCGATGCTGGTAGAGCGTCTTGGTATCCGTGTACAGATGGTAGAGGGCAGTTATACCAATATCAAGATTACTACCCCAGAGGATCTGGAGATCGCAACATTATGGACGGGCAGAGAGGAAGAGGAGACAGAATGATTCGAGTAGGACAAGGATTCGATGTTCATCAGTTGATCGAAGGAAGGCCGTGTATTATCGGGGGCGTAACCATTCCATATGAGAAAGGTCTGTTGGGCCATTCTGATGCGGATGTACTGTTGCATGCGATTACGGATGCGATCTTGGGAGCCCTGGGTATGGGAGACATCGGCAAGCATTTTCCTGACAATGATCCTGCATTTAAGGATGCGGATAGCCTCAAGCTACTGCAGCATGTATGGCAATTGGCCAAGGAGCAGGGATACGAGCTTGGCAATGTAGACAGCACGATTATTGCCCAGCGGCCAAAGATGGCTCCATATATTCCACAAATGGTAGATGTTATAGCAGAAGCACTTGGAGCGAAGGAACGTTCACAGGTTAACGTCAAGGCTACAACGACTGAGCAGCTTGGCTTCACGGGGCGTGGTGAGGGAGTCGCTGCACAATCGGTTGTGTGCCTTGTCAAGGGTATGCTATCATCATGAGTTGAGAGATAAGTTAGGCAGCTTTCCGAAATAAAGTACCGCTAATTTGCTGACAAAGCTCCTTGAACCATGGAGACTTTGCCAGCAAAAGCGGGTACTAATTTCGGAAAACGCCCATTCGGAGGGGATTGTATGAGCACGGAAGTCCGTGTACGGTATGCGCCAAGTCCAACGGGACATCTACATATCGGAAATGCAAGAACAGCACTGTTCAATTATTTGTATGCTAGAAATCAGGGCGGTAAATTCATTATTCGTATTGAAGATACCGATGTGAAGCGTAACATTGAGGGTGGCGTGGAGAGTCAGCTCAAATATTTGAAGTGGCTTGGCATCGACTGGGATGAAAGCGTGGATGTTGGCGGTGAATACGGCCCTTATCGTCAGACCGAGCGTCTGGATATCTATAAGGAGCAATGGCAGTCCTTGCTGGACAATGGGCTTGCTTATCGTTGTTATTGCACGGAGGAAGAGCTCGAGAAAGAGCGTGAAGAGCAGATGGCTCGTGGCGAGACGCCTCGCTACTCTGGCAAGCACCGGGATTTGACTGAAGAACAATGTAAGGCCTTCGAGGCAGAGGGACGTGTGCCGAGCATTCGTTTCCGGGTACCGGAGGACCGTGAATATACATTTGATGATATGGTGAAGGGCTCCATTACGTTCAACTCCAAGGAGAGTGGCGATTTCGTTATCGTCAAGAAGGATGGAATTCCGACCTACAACTTCGCGGTAGCGGTGGATGATCATTTGATGAAGATTACTCACGTCCTGCGCGGCGAGGATCACGTATCCAATACTCCGCGGCAGCTGATGATCTATGAGGCGCTTGGTTGGGAGCCGCCGATTTTTGGACACATGACTCTAATCGTGGGCGAGGATCATAAGAAGCTTAGCAAGCGGAATGAATCCATTATCCAATTCATGGAGCAATATGACCGTCTTGGCTATTTGCCAGAGGCTATGTTCAACTTTATCGCACTTCTGGGATGGTCACCTGAGGGAGAAGAAGAGATCTACGATCAAGAGCAGTTGATCTCCATCTTCGATCCGAATCGTCTGTCCAAGAGCCCAGCTGTATTTGATCCGCTGAAGCTGGCTCATCTGAATAATCACTACATCAAGCATGCTGACCCTGCACGGATTACGGCAATGGCTATTCCACATCTGCAGGAAGCTGGATTAATTCCACAGGAGCTAACAGAGGAGCAGGCTGCATGGGCCGAGGCTCTGGTACGCTTGTATCAGGAGCAAATGACAGCTGCGTCCGATATTGTCAAATTATCAGACGTATTCTTCCGCTCACATCTGGAGCTTGACGGGGAAGCCCAGGCTGTGCTGGCAGAAGAGCAGGTCCCAGCTGTACTACAGGCATTTGTGGACAAGGTACAGGCAAGTGAAGAGTTCACAGCAGCACGTATGGCTGCTCTCATCAAGGAAGTGCAGAAGGAGACTGGCTTCAAGGGCAAGCAGCTATTTATGCCGATTCGTGTCGCGTTGACGGGCCAGACCCACGGAAGAGATCTGAACGAGACTATTTATCTTCTTGGTCGGGATAAGGTCATTCAGCGTCTGCAATCCCAGATCAAAGGCTAATTCCTGGAATGGAATTGTTGTCAGTTTGTTGCCTTTCCGCTATAATGGGTGTCACCAACGAAATGATTGATGACGGCGTATTTGCGCCGTAACATAAAAGCAACGAGCAGGAGAAGTACATTGCAATAGTCATCTAACCAGAGAGGACAGACGAAGGCGAAGGCCGGGGCTGTGAGTTGTCCAGATGGCCAGCAGTAGAAATGCGCCTGGGAGCTGTTCGATTGAACCTGAGATGCCGGATCGGTAGCCCAGGACAGGTTGAACCGTGTCATCCGCGTTACTGGATGTGAAAGATGAGAGGTCGGCATATGCTGCGACATCTCAAGCAGAGTGGAACCACGGTAAAACGTCTCTGCAGCTTTGGCTGCGGAGGCGTTTTTTTATGCCTTATTTGCCTTATTGCATGTATGGAATCTCGACCGAAGCAAAAAGGGGGCTCCTATGTTCAGGAAGATGAAGTCGGACATTCAGGCGGTGCTGGATAACGACCCGGCAGCTACAGGGCCGCTTGAGGTTATTTTTACGTACTCCGGGATTCATGCCATTTGGTTTCACAGAGCAGCTCATGGCCTTTATCGCAAGGGCTGGCGTACACTGCCTCGCATTATATCGCAATTTTCGCGCTTTATGACAGGAATCGAGATTCATCCGGGTGCCCGCATCGGAGATCGTCTATTCATAGACCACGGTATGGGTATCGTCATTGGTGAAACCTGTGAGATCGGAAATGATGTCATTTTATATCAGGGAGTTACTCTTGGGGGAACGGGAAAAGAAAAGGGTAAAAGGCATCCTACCATTGGTAATAATGTAGTTATCGGCTCGGGCGCGAAAATACTGGGGTCATTCACTGTCGGAGATCAGTCCAATATAGGCTCCAACTCAGTGGTCCTGAAGGAGGTTCCTCCATATAGTACGGTAGTAGGCATTCCAGGACGTATTGTGAAGCAAGCGGGAATTAAACAGGATCGCTTAAGCCACCAGCTTCCAGACCCGATCGTAGATTCCATACGGAGTCTGCAGGCTGAAATTGAGCTACTGCGCACAGAGCTTGCTGAAGCGAAAAGTAGCCCATCTTCGCGGGAAAAGCTTTACGATGAGCGTATGCATGTCCCATCGGTAAAAGACGAGCAGGATTGAGAAACGTCGTGGCAATCAAGTAAGATGATATTAATACAGCAAAGCTGTCCGGATATAGCTTCTCATGCGGTGCATGGGATTCCGGTTAAGGAGGAATAGCGTATGACGCTTCAGGTCTATAACACGATGCATAGGAATAAAGAGGTGTTCGTCCCCCAAGAACCTGGAAAGGTTAAGATGTATGTATGCGGACCGACGGTGTATGACTATATTCATATTGGCAATGCCCGTCCAATTATCGTGTTTGATATGGTGCGTAGCTACCTTGAGTATTCAGGATACGAAGTTAACTACGTTACGAATTTTACCGATGTGGACGACAAGCTGATCCGTAAGGCGGAAGAGCTTGGCACAGATGTACCTACAGTGGCTGAGCGCTTCATTAACGCTTACTACGAGGATATTGCGGGGCTCGGCATACTTGCGGCCACTCTTAATCCGCGAGTTACCGAGAGCATGCATCTGATTATTGAATTCATCCGTGAGCTGGTTGAGCGTGATTACGCCTATGAGAACGGCGGAGATGTATTCTACCGTACCGAGAAGTTCAAGGACTACGGTAAGCTGTCAGGTCAGAATCTGGAGCAGCTGCAATTTGGCATTCGGATCGGTGTCGATGAGCGCAAGGAGCGCCCGGAGGATTTTGTACTATGGAAGGCTGCCAAGCCAGGTGAGATCTATTGGTCCAGTCCGTGGGGGAATGGCAGACCCGGCTGGCATATCGAGTGCTCTGCCATGGCCCGTCATTATCTGGGCGATACGCTGGATATTCATGGCGGCGGACAGGATTTGCAGTTCCCGCACCATGAATGCGAATGCGCACAATCAGAAGCGTTGACTGGTCAGCCACTATCTCGCTACTGGATGCATAATGGCTATATTCGAATCAATAATGAGAAGATGTCGAAATCACTCGGCAATGGTATTCTTGTCAAGGATCTGCGGGCACAGTATAAGAAGGAAGCCATACGTTACTTCATGCTGTCTACGCATTATCGCAATCCACTGAATTTCAATGAGGAGACCATGAGTCAGGCTGAGAAAAGTGTCGAACGTATTGCGAATGCTGTCGCAAATGTAACACACCGCTTGAAGACGGCATTGCCAGGTGATGGTCAAGTAGGCCAAGAGCTAGAGAGCAAGCTGCAGCAAATCCAGTCTCAGTTCCGCGAGAAAATGGATGATGACTTTAATACGCCAGATGCGATTACAGCACTGTTCGATTGGGTAAGTGAAGCTAATCAGACATTGCAGCGGGAGGTAGTGATTTCTGCTGAGTTGACAGCTCTCCTGAAGACCTTCGAGGGGATGAACAGTGTGCTGCGACTCTATGACGCTACGAGCAGTGAACTGCTGGATGAGGAAGTAGAACAACTGATAGCAGAGCGCGTAGAGGCAAGAAAGTCGAAAAATTGGGGCAGAGCTGATGAGATTCGTGACCTGCTGGCAGAACAGGGCATTCTGCTTGAGGATACGGCTCAAGGCATGCGCTGGCGGCGGAGATAAGCGGAGGGAAAATGGAATTGCAGAAGCTTTGGTTCCCCTATCCCCCTTCCAAGCCAGCAAGACTCATCCCCCCTATATCGTTGGCTTATATTGGGGACGCTGTATATGAGGTTGCCATCCGCCAATTTTTGCTGAGCCAGACTAACTTGCGCCCACACCATCTGCACCGCAGAGCGATAAGTCTGGTGTCAGCCAAGGCACAAAGTGTGATGCTGCAGAAGCTCGAAGCGATCCTCACAGAAGAGGAGCAGGATATTGTACGGGCTTGTCGCAATGCTAAATCAGGCAGCATCCCCAAAAATGCGGACGTGCTGGAGTACAGACATGCTACAGCTCTGGAAGGGCTGGTAGGATTCCTGTACTGTGATGGTCGACTGGACAGGCTCACGGAGCTGCTTGATGAGGGGATTCGGGCGATGGAGTCTAATGTCTAGTATTAACTAGGCGAATTTCGACAAAAGGTTTGAAAGCTCACTTTGGGCAAATACTTTGTGGACATACAATAAAGAAATTATATAGTGCATGTAAGAAGTGGGCAGGAAGGCTTCATACAGCAGGGAGGTCACACGGATGGAAGAAGAATGGATTGCCGGTAAGCACTCGGTTATCGAGGCTTTGAAGTCAGGCAGGACAATTAATAAAATATGGCTGGCTGAGCAAGCACAGAAGCACTTGGTTCAGCCAATCATTGCGGAGGCTAAAAAAGCGGGTGTCATCGTACAGCAGGCGGACAAGCGAAAGCTGGATCAGATGGTTCCAGGCATACAGCACCAAGGAGTAGTCGCACAGGCAGCGCCATATGCCTATGCAGAGGTTGAGGACCTGCTCGCAGCTGCTGCGGCAAAAGGACAAGCTCCTTTTCTGATATTGCTGGACGAAATAGAGGACCCTCATAATCTGGGCTCCATTCTACGTACAGCTGACTGCACAGGTGCTCATGGCGTAATCGTACCCAAAAGACGTTCTGCATCCATCACGGCAACGGTCTCCAAAACGTCAGCGGGGGCAGTAGAATATGTACCCGTCGCTAGAGTGAGTAACCTTGGACAGACCATTGATCGTCTGAAGGAAGCTGGTATATGGGTGGTCGGCACCGATGTCGAAGCTACAGAGCCGGTGTTCGGTAATAATGTATTCACAGGACCGGTCGCTGTCGTGATTGGAAATGAAAACAAGGGGATGGGGCGGCTGATCCGTGAAAAATGTGACGTCCTTGTCAAGTTGCCGATGGAGGGTCGAATTAATTCCCTGAACGCTTCCGTAGCTGCCGGGGTCGTAATGTACGAAGTGCTGCGCGGTCGATTGGCCGGGAGCTAGCCTATGGCTGATATGCGGGATGTTCTGCTTGTGGACGGTTATAACATGATCGGGGCCTGGTCCGAACTTTCCGCATTGGCGCAGCACAGCTTGCAGGAGGCACGGGACAGTCTGCTGGAGAGGCTCGCGGATCATCAGGCCTTTTCGGGGAGAAGGGTCATCGTTGTATTTGATGCGTATCGTGTACCCGGGCTTGGCAAATCTTTTACACATAGCAAAGTACAGATTTATTTTACCAAGGAGAAAGAGACGGCAGATGAATGCATCGAGCGTCTGGTTCGGGAGTTAAGTACGAGGCGTCGAACGATCTATGTGGCAACAAGCGATCAGGTGGAGCAGCATGTGGCTTTTGCTCAGGGAGCTCTACGGGTATCTGCCCGAGAGCTGAAGATTGAGGTGCAGGAGTCCGAGCGACAGGTGAAGCAAAGGATTGAGCTGGATCAGCAGCGCTCAAAGGGCAATACACTGGATGCAAAGCTTTCGCCAGAGATGAGAAAGCTATTCGAGCGCTGGCGCAGAGAGTGATCCTAATCTTCTCCAAATAATTTTAAATTTTTACAAATTACACATTAATTATCCTCCTTTATGATAATTGTGGAAAGTTCAGTTGACGTTGTCGTATGCGTTCGCTTATACTTGTCGTATATTTTGAGAGAAGTAACGGGGACCTTGCGTTGCGGCCGGAGGGATTGTTAAGTGAGTGTCGACCTCAAGGATATCATGTTATCTGATTATGATTACAGGGATGATGAAGACATTGTTGCAGCGGTCCATGAAGGTGACAGCGAGGCTCTGGAGTTCCTGATTAACAAGTATCGGAACTTTGTTCGCGCGAAGGCCAGATCTTACTTTCTGATCGGTGCCGATCGCGAAGACATCATTCAAGAAGGCATGATTGGTCTGTATAAGTCCATTCGTGATTTCAAGGGTGATAAGCTGGCTTCCTTTAAAGCGTTTGCGGAATTATGTATCACGCGACAGATTATTACGGCGATCAAGACGGCCACACGTCAGAAGCATATTCCTTTGAACTCTTACGTGTCGCTGGACAAACCTATTTATGATGAAGAGTCGGATCGTACATTGATGGATGTCATCTGCGGTTCGCAGGTCAGTGACCCTGAGGAATTAATTATCAATCAGGAAGAATTTGTCGGCCTGGAAGACAAGATGTCTGAGATATTGAGCGATCTGGAGCGCAAGGTATTAATGTTATATCTCGATGGGCGTTCCTATCAAGAAATTGCAGTGGATTTGAACCGTCATGTGAAGTCCATAGACAACGCTTTGCAGCGAGTCAAACGAAAGCTTGAAAAATACCTAGAAGTTCGCGATAATTAGTATATACGTTTCGAGAAAAGGCTCAGTGATTCGAGTCTTTTTTTGTTGGAGACTATTCTGCAAAGTCTAAAGTGAGTAATCTGAAGTGTAGTCTCCAATTTCAGCAATGAGGGATCGAAATGATTCATCCGTATTTCACAGAGCAATGACATCAAACGGTACAAAATGTTGGTTGTCGACAAGTCGGAGGTTTATAACGCTGCGATTTGATAAATACTGGCATATGAATGTATGGATATCCAATCTGGCGATCGTGGCCAGAAGCCTTTAGCCGTTTGGGATTTAGACAGCAAGATGCGGAAAATAAATCAGAGAAAATGACTACAAACATTCGTTGACATGACTACCCCCTTGTGATAAAGTGTTTTAGGTAGGCCTAAATTCGCGTTTTTTTAGGATCAATTTAGAGACTCCGTCTTTTTTGGATGTCTTCGGGAGGTGCACATCATGCGGGTAATAATTACTTTGGCTTGTACAACTTGCAAACAAAGAAATTACACTACGACCAAAAACAAGCGTAATCACCCTGACCGCATGGAGATGAAGAAATTCTGCAAGTTCTGTAACGAGCAGACTCCTCATCGGGAAACTAGATAGTTTTTTGGAGGTGTAGTCGGCGTGAAACGTAGTTTCAAGTCTCTGATTTCCTTTTTCTCTGAAAGCTGGGCTGAACTCAAGAAAGTTCGCTGGCCCAATCGTAAAGAGTTGACGAACTATACGTTGATCGTTATCGGTACAATTGCGTTTGTCACAATTTATTTTTGGGTTCTGGATATCGGCATCTCTGCTGTGATCGAAGCGATTATTTAAGAAGGGTCCCAGGTGGCTTGATATGGAAAAAAGATGGTATGTCGTTCATACCTATTCTGGGTATGAGAACAAAGTCAAAGCCAATTTGGAAAAACGCGTTGAGTCCATGGGCATGGAGGACAAGATATTCCGAGTTCTTGTTCCGATGGAAGAAGAACTGGTAAACAAAGACGGTAAGAAAAAGACTGTCATGCGTAAAGTTTACCCGGGTTATGTCTTGGTCGAAATGATTCAAACCGATGATTCCTGGTATGTTGTACGTAATACACCGGGTGTAACCGGATTTGTAGGATCGACGGGTTCTGGTTCCAAGCCTACGCCTTTGCTTCCTGAGGAAGTTGAGCAGATTCTGAAGCATATGGGTATGGTCGAGCCGAAACCGAAGATTGAATTCGACGTGAAGGAATCCGTTCGGATTAAAGTTGGTCCATTTGCGAATTTTGTGGGCTCCGTGGAAGAAATATTGGCTGACAAAAGCAAGTTGAAAGTGCATGTCAACATGTTTGGACGGGAAACCCCGCTGGAGTTGGATTATACTCAAGTGGAGAAAATATAGGTTTTCTTAAGGTTTCTTGTGGGAGGATCATTTGATCCATTGTACCACTATTGAGTCAAGGAGGTGTCACCATGGCAAAAAAGGTAATCAAAATGGTAAAACTGCAGATCCCTGCAGGTAAAGCGAATCCAGCGCCTCCAGTAGGTCCGGCTTTGGGTCAAGCAGGTGTCAACATCATGGCATTCTGTAAGGAATTCAATGCTCGTACTGCTGATCAAGCAGGCCTGATCATTCCGGTTGAAATTTCTGTGTTTGAAGATCGTTCCTTTACTTTCATCACAAAAACTCCACCGGCTGCAGTTCTGTTGAAAGTTGCTGCTAAAATCGAAAAAGGTTCCGGCGTGCCGAACAAAACGAAAGTAGCTACTGTAAAACGCGATACTGTTCGTCAAATCGCTGAGCAAAAAATGCCTGACCTGAACGCAGCTTCCGTTGAAGCAGCTATGCGTATGGTTGAAGGTACTGCTCGCAGCATGGGTATCACCATCGAAGATTAATCGTAAGCTTCGACAATCGGCTTTGTACCGATTCATGTGGGAGGTATATCCGCTAATACCACAAAGGAGGAAATGAAAATGGCTAAACACGGTAAGAAATACCTGGAAGCTGCTAAGCTGATCGATAGCGAAGCAACTTACGAGCCTTTGGAAGCCGTTGAACTGGTGAAAAAGGCAGCGACTGCAAAATTCGACGAGACCGTTGAAGTAGCAGTTCGTCTGGGCGTTGACGCTCGTAAACAAGACCAAGCCGTTCGTGGCGTAGTTGTATTGCCGCACGGTACTGGTAAAACCCAACGCGTCTTGGTGTTCGCTAAAGGCGACAAAGTAAAAGAAGCAGAAGCAGCTGGTGCTGATTATGTTGGTGATCAAGATATGATCAACAAAATCCAACAAGGCTGGTTCGAATTCGATGTCTGCGTAGCTACACCAGATATGATGAGCGAGGTTGGTAAACTGGGTCGTCTGCTCGGTGGTAAAGGTCTCATGCCTAACCCTAAAGCAGGAACAGTTACTTTCGATGTTGCCAAAGCTGTTCAAGAAATCAAAGCTGGTAAAATCGAATACCGTCTCGACAAAGCTGGTCAAATTCACGCGCCAATCGGTAAAGCGTCCTTCACAGCTGAGCAACTGGGTGAGAACCTCAAAGCTTTGGTTGATGCCCTGAACCGCGCGAAGCCTGCGGCTGCTAAAGGTGTATACCTGAAGAACATCGCAGTATCTTCCACAATGAGCCCAAGTGCTCGTGTAAACACAGCTAGCTTTAGATAATAAGTTTTGATTGACTAGTTCAGTCTAATCTGTTATTATATTAAAGTTGGTTACGGAAGATTGACCGTTAAATTTGAATATGCTTACCGTAGACAGTAGGTGCCATCAGGCTTAATTTCCTACCGAGGTGTTATGATAGAACGACTCATGCGGCGGTTGTTACCGCTCATGTTGATTTATCAAGCCTTCGTGATTGCTACGGAGGCTTTTCTTGTGCTCAAGTAGCCTACTTGTAGTGAGATCTAGGGATCTTCATTAGAAGTGAATAAATTTCATCAGGAGGTGTACAGTTTGGCAAATGCAAAAGTGATTCAAGCAAAACAAGAAGCCGTTGAAGCTGTAACTGCAAAGCTGCGCGAGAGCGCAACTACTGTTGTTGCTGACTATCGTGGTCTGAATGTTGCTCAAGTAACTGAGCTGCGCAAGCAACTGCGTGAAGCAGGCGTAGAACTTCAAGTACTGAAGAACACATTGTTGCGTCGTGCAACTGCAGCTGCAGAACTGTCTGAACTGGACGAAGTATTGACGGGTCCTACCGCAATCGCGTTCAGCGTTGACGATGCTGTTGCTCCAGCAAAAATCCTTAATGATTTTGCTAAAAAGAACGATGCTTTGAAACTGAAAGGCGGAGTAGTAGAGGGTCGAGTAGTTGGTGCTGAAGAAATTAAAGCACTGGCAGAACTGCCATCCCGCGAAGGTC
Organism: Paenibacillus sp. FSL K6-1230; assembly: GCF_038002385.1. NCBI lineage: Bacteria > Bacillati > Bacillota > Bacilli > Caryophanales > Paenibacillaceae > Paenibacillus > Paenibacillus sp. FSL K6-1230. Next base: position 5,557,460 of record NZ_JBBOCK010000001.1, on the reverse strand, counting down.
TCCTTTCCATGCTCCTCAGCGTGCTTCAAGCTCCTGTGCGCAACTTCGCGCTTGCAGTTAAAGCTGTTGCCGAGAAGGAAGAGCAAAGCGCATAATCGATTATTCGATTCTGCGACGGCAGTAATGGTATAAACAAAAAAACTATTATATAAACGGAGGTTCAACCATGAGTAAAGAGCAAATCTTGGAAGCAATTAAAGGTATGACTGTACTGGAACTGAACGATCTTGTTAAAGCAATCGAAGAAGAATTCGGCGTAACAGCTGCTGCTCCTGTAGCAGTAGTAGGTGGAGCTGCTGGTGGCGCTGCTGAAGCTGAGCAATCCGAGTTTGATGTAGTTCTGACTAACCCAGGCGCATCCAAAATCAACGTTATCAAAGCAGTTCGTGAAGTTACAGGTCTCGGCCTGAAAGAAGCTAAAGAGCTTGTTGACAACGCTCCAAAGCCAGTTAAAGAAAAAGTGGGCAAAGAAGAAGCTGAGTCCATCAAAGCTAAGCTGGAAGAAGCAGGCGCTACTATCGAGCTGAAATAGTATTTTGCTATGAGGTTAGTAATAAACCCCTTGGAGTATTCTTCAAGGGGTTTATTGCTGTAGTTTGTTCAGTATAGATGTCTGAAAAAACCTGGAGATGGATAGGATGTTAAGAAACCCTCTATCATCGTACTCTCAGGAGACGGACCGCGATCATAACAAAACCAAAGGTGGGCAGATGATGTCTGAGCATTATTATTCCAATAGCCCGAGTGTGGGACATGATCGGCGTGTGCTGGAGACGGAGCTGCGCGGACATTCTCTTCGCTTTATTAGTGATGCCGGGGTATTTTCTAGGGATGGAGTGGACTATGGCAGTAGAGTATTGATTGAGGCCATGGAGCTGCCGGTGGGTGCGAACATTTTGGATGTGGGCTGCGGATATGGACCGATAGGTCTTGTGGCAGCACGCCTGAATCCTTCGGGCCATGTAACGATGCTGGACATTAATGAGCGGGCAGTTCAGCTGAGCAAAGAAAATGCAAGCAACAACGGGATTAAGAATGTGACTGTGATGCAGAGTGATCGGCTAGAGGCTGTGCAGGGACGGCAATTCGATGTGATTCTGACCAATCCGCCTATACGGGCCGGTAAGCAAACGGTGCATTCGATCTTTGAACAGGCGGCGGTTCATGTGAAGGAAGGCGGAACACTTTGGGTAGTCATCCAGAAGAAGCAAGGTGCGCCATCGGCACGAGCCAAGCTGGAGGAGTTATTTTCACAGGTCGAGGAAGTCACCAAGGACAAAGGTTATCGGATATTTAAGGCAAGTAAATAATTACAGAAAATTCGAATAAGACCATTGACTTAGGTCATAGCCTATGATATTATTGTATAATGTCAGTATTAGGATGCCCTTTATGGCTTTAGTTTGCTGAAATGTCAACTATTTTATACGAGAATTAGGCATGAATAAGTCCTTCTCTACGTATAATATAACCATTTTGGGTAAATCTACAAGTAATAATGTGGTTCCGGCAGGAAGACCTCACAGATGAGTCGCTCTTTTTTCGAATGAATTCGAGTAAGGGCTTTTCTTTATTTGTGTGGTATGTATGTTACATGCTCTTCTGTATGAGTTCATTATACGGCTCCAAACAGAGGTTCGCAATGAAATTTTTAAGTGAGTAGACATGAGGGGTGAGTTAAAGTTGGCAGGACATCTTGTTCAATATGGTCGACGCACTCGGCGCAGTTATGCACGAATTAACGAGGTACTCGAAGTTCCCAATCTGATTGAGATCCAGCAGAAATCGTATGACTGGTTCCTTGAAGAAGGATTGCGTGAAATGTTCCAGGATATCTCGCCAATTCAGGATTTTACGGGAAATCTGGTGCTGGAATTCATCGATTACAGCCTCGGGGAGCCTAAATATACAGTTGACGATGCTAAGGAACGCGACGTCACGTATGCAGCGCCTCTGCGTGTAAAGGTCCGGCTTATTAATAAAGAAACCGGAGAAGTTAAAGAGCAGGAAGTATTTATGGGAGACTTCCCGCTGATGACCGAGACCGGTACGTTTATTATTAACGGTGCGGAACGGGTTATCGTCAGCCAGTTGGTTCGCTCTCCCAGCGTCTATTTCAGTACTAAAGTAGATAAAAACGGTAAACAGGCCTATACGGCAACAGTAATTCCTAACCGCGGTGCCTGGCTTGAGCTGGAAATGGACGCGAAGGATATTATCTATGTCCGCATTGACCGTACCCGTAAGATTCCGGTTACTGTTCTGCTGCGTGCTCTGGGGTTCGGCACCGATGCCGAGATTCTGGATTTGCTTGGCAATGACGAATATATTCGCAACACACTGGACAAGGATAACACCGATTCTACGGAAAAGGCCCTCATTGAGATTTACGAGCGTCTTCGTCCGGGTGAGCCGCCTACGCTGGATAACGCCAAGAGCTTGCTCGTAGCGCGTTTCTTTGATCCAAAACGTTATGACCTGGCTAATGTAGGTCGTTACAAAATCAACAAAAAGCTGCACATCAAGAACCGTCTGTTCAACCAACGTCTGGCGGAGTCACTGGTAGATACCACTACAGGTGAAATCATTGCCGAGGCGGGTCAAATGGTGGACCGTCGTCTGCTGGATGAGATCATGCCGCACCTGGAGAGCACTGTTGGCCACCGCACTTATCATGTAGCGAGCGGCGTACTGGACAGCAATGATATTCCTCTCCAGACAATTGACGTGTTCTCGCCGATCGAGGATGGTAAGGTAATCAAGTTGATCGCTAACGGCAATATTGATAAATCCGTGAAGAACGTAACACCTGCGGACATCATTTCGTCGATTAGCTACTTTATCAACTTGCTTCACGGAATCGGTAGCACCGATGACATTGACCACCTGGGTAACCGTCGTCTGCGTTCTGTAGGTGAGTTGCTGCAGAATCAGTTCCGTATCGGTCTATCCCGTATGGAGCGTGTAGTTCGTGAGAGAATGTCGATTCAGGATGCAAATGTGATTACACCACAGGCCCTGATCAACATACGTCCCGTTATCGCATCCATTAAAGAGTTCTTCGGAAGCTCCCAATTGTCTCAGTTCATGGATCAGACCAACCCACTGGCTGAACTGACGCATAAGCGTCGTCTATCAGCACTGGGACCAGGCGGTCTGACACGTGAGCGTGCGGGCATGGAAGTACGGGACGTTCACCCGAGTCACTACGGTCGTATGTGTCCAATCGAGACACCGGAAGGACCGAACATCGGTCTGATCAACTCCTTGTCCACCTTTGCGCGGATCAATGAGTATGGCTTCATTGAAGCACCTTATCGTTGGGTTGATCCTAAGAACAGCCAAGTTACTACGCAGATTGATTATCTGACGGCTGACGAAGAGGATAACTATGTCGTGGCACAGGCGAATGCGGAGCTGACAGAAGAGAATACCTTCAAGGATGAAGTCGTAATTGTGCGTTACAACAAGCAATCCGACAACATCATTCCGATGCAAAGTAGCCGTGTTGACTATATGGACGTATCACCGAAGCAGGTTGTATCCGTAGCGACGGCGCTCATTCCGTTCCTTGAGAACGATGACTCCAACCGTGCGCTCATGGGATCTAACATGCAACGTCAGGCTGTTCCGCTTCTGATTCCGAAGGCTCCGCTGGTAGGTACAGGAATGGAGCATAAGGCTGCGAAAGACTCTGGTGTGTGTATTGTGTCCAAATATGACGGAATTATTGAGCGTTCCTCTGCGAATGAGATCTGGCTGCGCCGGGTTGAATTAGTGGACGGTCAAGAAGTCAAAGGCGACATTGTTAAATATAAATTACACAAATTTATGCGTTCGAACCAAGGAACATGCATCAATCAGCGTCCAATTGTGAAACGTGGGGATGCCGTCAAGAAGGGCGACATTCTTGCAGACGGACCATCCACAGAGATGGGCGAATTGGCATTGGGACGTAACGTAGTCGTAGCATTCATGACTTGGGAAGGTTACAACTACGAGGATGCGATCCTGCTGAGTGAGAAGCTTGTGAAAGAGGATGTATACACCTCCATTCATATTGAGGAATACGAATCCGAAGCACGTGACACGAAGCTTGGTCCTGAAGAAATTACGCGTGATATCCCGAACGTGGGCGAAGAAGCGCTCCGCAATCTGGATGAGCGTGGTATTATCCGTATTGGTGCCGAGATTGGCGCAGGCGATATTCTCGTAGGTAAAGTTACACCGAAGGGTGTAACGGAGTTGACGGCGGAAGAGCGTCTCTTGCATGCGATCTTCGGTGAGAAAGCGCGCGAGGTGCGTGATACCTCCCTGCGTGTACCACACGGTACTGACGGTATCGTTGTGGACGTTAAGGTGTTCACTCGTGAGAACGGTGATGAACTGCCACCAGGTGTGAATCAGCTGGTTCGCGTATACATTGCCCAAAAACGTAAAATCTCCGAAGGCGATAAGATGGCCGGACGTCACGGTAACAAGGGTGTCGTTGCCCGTATTCTACCAGAAGAGGATATGCCGTTCCTGCCGGACGGTACTCCGGTTCAGGTCGTACTGAACCCGCTGGGGGTACCATCACGGATGAACATTGGTCAGGTACTCGAGGTTCACTTGGGTATGGCGGCAATGCGTCTGGGTATTCACGTTGCTACTCCAGTCTTCGACGGAGCGAACGAGTACGATGTATTCGACACCATGGAAGAAGCAGGTATGCAGCGTAATGGTAAGACCGTGCTGTACGATGGACGTACAGGCGACCGTTTTGAGCGTGAAGTTACAGTAGGCGTCATGCACATGATCAAACTGGCGCACATGGTTGATGATAAAATCCATGCCCGTTCCACTGGACCATACTCTCTCGTTACGCAGCAGCCGCTGGGTGGTAAAGCTCAGTTCGGTGGACAGCGTTTCGGTGAGATGGAAGTATGGGCACTTGAGGCTTATGGTGCTGCTTATACACTTCAAGAGATCCTTACCGTCAAATCTGACGATGTGGTCGGCCGTGTGAAAACGTACGAATCCATCGTGAAGGGTGAGAATGTTCCAGAACCAGGCGTGCCTGAATCCTTCAAGGTATTGATCAAGGAGCTGCAAAGCTTGGGGATGGACGTCAAGATTCTCTCTGAAGACGAGCAGGAAATTGAAATGAAAGAAATCGACGACGAGGACGATAACACAGGCGACAAGCTGAGCCTTAACTTGGAAGGTGCTGAAGTCGGAGCTGAATAAGCTCCGGCAAGTGCCGCTGATATTCGTCTACAGCAATGGTATTCTGCAGGCTCCCGTACCGGAGAGAATCCTCTCCGGTGTGGAACCTAGAACATAGGATTGGGTTAAGGAGGGTTGCTCCTTGTTGGACGTCAACAATTTCGAATATATGAAGATCGGGCTTGCTTCCCCGGAAAAAATTCGCTCTTGGTCCCGCGGAGAAGTCAAAAAACCGGAGACAATTAACTACCGTACGTTGAAACCGGAAAAAGAAGGACTGTTTTGCGAAAAGATTTTCGGACCGACGAAGGACTGGGAATGTCACTGTGGTAAATACAAACGTGTCCGTTATAAGGGCGTTGTATGTGACCGTTGTGGTGTCGAAGTAACCCGCGCCAAGGTTCGCCGTGAACGGATGGGCCACATTGAGCTGGCTGCTCCAGTTTCGCATATCTGGTATTTCAAAGGGATTCCAAGCCGTATGGGCCTTGCGCTCGATATGTCTCCAAGATCCCTGGAAGAGATCATCTACTTCGCTTCCTACGTAGTCACTGATCCAGGTGATACACCGCTCGAAAAGAAGCAATTGCTCTCCGAGAAGGAATACCGCAGCTATCGTGAGAAATACGGCTATGGATTCCAGGCTGGTATGGGAGCAGAGGCTGTTAAGAAGCTCCTTCAAGATCTGGACATCGAGAAAGAACTGGAGTTCCTGAAAGAAGAGCTACGTACAGCTCAGGGACAACGTCGTAACCGTGCTATCAAGCGCCTTGAGGTTATTGAGGCATTCCGCAACTCTGGTAACCAACCAGACTGGATGATTATGGATGTTCTTCCGGTAATCCCGCCAGAATTGCGCCCAATGGTACAGCTCGATGGTGGACGTTTTGCGACCTCTGACCTGAACGATCTGTATCGCCGCGTAATCAACCGTAACAATCGTCTGAAAAGACTGTTGGACCTCGGTGCTCCTGACATCATCGTACAGAACGAAAAGCGGATGCTGCAGGAAGCTGTCGATGCGCTGATCGACAACGGTCGTCGTGGCCGTCCTGTTACTGGACCAGGTAACCGTCCACTGAAATCCCTCAGCCATATGCTGAAGGGTAAGCAAGGTCGTTTCCGGCAGAACCTTCTCGGTAAACGGGTTGACTATTCCGGTCGTTCCGTTATCGTAGTAGGTCCTTACCTGAAAATGTATCAATGTGGTCTCCCGAAAGAAATGGCTCTGGAGCTGTTCAAGCCATTTGTTATGAAGGAGCTTGTTAATAAAGGGCTGGCTCATAATATCAAGAGTGCGAAGCGCAAGGTTGAACGCGTGAGCGCTGAAGTATGGGATGTTCTTGAAGAAGTTATCAAGGAGCACCCGGTTCTGTTGAACCGTGCCCCTACGCTTCACCGTCTTGGTATTCAGGCATTCGAGCCAATCCTGGTAGAAGGACGTGCGATTCGTCTTCATCCACTCGTATGTACAGCCTACAACGCTGACTTCGATGGTGACCAAATGGCGGTTCACGTACCATTGTCCGCTGAAGCACAGGCTGAAGCACGGCTTCTGATGCTCGCTTCCGGTAATATCCTGAACCCTAAGGACGGCAAGCCTGTTGTTACTCCGTCTCAGGATATGGTCTTGGGCTCTTACTATCTGACAATGGACAACAAAGAAGAAATCGGCAGCAACATGGTGCTGCGTGACGTTCATGAAGCGGTATCCGCATACCAACGCGGTATCGCCGGTCTGCATGCGCGTGTAGCCATCCCGGTTAAGTCTTTGGGCAAAACGAGCTTTACTGAAAAACAACAAGGTGCTTTGCTGATCACAACGATCGGTAAAATCATTTTCAATGAAATCTTCCCGCCAAGCTTCCCGTATATTAACGACGCTACCCGTGCGAACCTGTTGCAAGGTACAGCTGAGGAGTTCTTCGTATACGAGAAGGGTGTCAATCTGAACGAAGCTATTCAGAATGCGCCTCAAGCTGGTGGTGTTGGTAAGGATTATCTGGGTAACATTATCGCCCGCTGCTTCGAAATCTACCATACGACTCTGACTGCAGTGATCTTGGATAAGATCAAGCAGCTTGGCTTCACGTACTCTACTCGTGCGGGTGTAACCGTAGCCGTAGCAGACGTAGTCGTACCGCATGAGAAACAGGAGATCCTGAAGGCATCCGATGATAAAGCGCAAATCGTTACGAACCAGTACCGTCGTGGTCTGATTACGAACGAAGAGCGTTACGATAGAATCATTGATATCTGGTCCAAGGCAAAAGATGATATTACCGAAGTGTTGATGAAGTCCATGGATCGTTATAATTCCATTATGATGATGGTGGATTCCAAAGCGCGTGGTAACAAATCGCAGATTACCCAGCTGGGCGGTATGCGTGGTCTGATGGCGAATCCATCAGGTCGTATCATCGAGCTCCCAATTAAATCAAACTTCCGTGAAGGTCTTACGGTTCTCGAGTACTTTATCTCCACACACGGTGCACGTAAAGGTCTGGCGGATACGGCGCTGCGTACAGCGGATTCCGGTTATCTGACTCGCCGTCTAGTAGACGTAGCTCAGGACGTTATCGTTCGCGATGAGGATTGCGGTACGGATAAAGGCTTCACAGTAAGCCGTATCCAAGACGGTAAAGAGGTTATCGAGGATCTGTATGATCGTATTGAAGGTCGTTACTGCTTCGAGACCGTTCGTCATCCAGAAACGGGTGAAGTGTTGGCTCGCCGTAACGAGCTGATCGATTCTGACAAAGCCGAAGCTATTGTCAAAGCTAGTGTAGCTAAGCTGCAGATTCGCTCCGTGCTCAGCTGCCGTGCGAAGCACGGTGTCTGCAAGAAGTGCTATGGTCGCAACCTTGCAACTGGTAAGCACGTGGAGATCGGTGAAGCGGTCGGTATCATCGCAGCTCAATCCATCGGGGAGCCAGGAACACAGCTCACGATGCGTACGTTCCATACAGGGGGCGTAGCTGGAGACGATATCACACAAGGTTTGCCTCGTATTCAGGAGCTGTTCGAAGCACGTAACCCTAAAGGTCAAGCTACGATCAGTGAAATTGACGGTGTCGTCAAGGAAATCCGCGAAGGCAAAGACCGTCGTGAGATTGAAGTTGAGGGTGAAGCAGAGACTAAGACATACTCTGTTACCTATGGCTCTCGTCTGCGCGTAAGCGAAGGCATGACCATTGAAGCAGGGGATGAGCTGACCGACGGTTCTATCGATCCGAAGGAAATGCTGCGCATTAAAGGCGTTCGCGGTGTGCAGAACTACATCCTGCAAGAGGTTCAACGTGTATACCGTAACCAGGGTGTTGAGATCAACGACAAGCACGTTGAAGTTATGATTCGTCAAATGCTGCGTAAAATTCGTATCATTGACGCTGGTGACACGACATTGCTGCCAGGCTCCTTCGTGGATGTTCATGAATATGAGCAAGCCAATAAGATTGCCATTCTTGGTGGTAATGAGCCGGCTGTTGCCAAGCCAGTCCTGCTCGGTATTACGAAAGCTTCCCTGGAGACAGACTCCTTCTTGTCTGCGGCTTCCTTCCAGGAGACGACACGCGTACTTACCGATGCTGCAATCAAGGGCAAGGTAGACCAATTGCTTGGTCTGAAAGAAAATGTTATCATCGGTAAGCTGATTCCAGCGGGTACGGGAATGAACCGTTACCGCAGTGTAAGATTTGCCGAGGCTGACAATGGTGAATTGTCTGCTGAAGAGCTGGAGACAGCTAGCGTTGAATAAGCTGCTGTAACGTACCCATAAATATTCAGGAGCGCTGTCTGATGCAGACACGCTCCGCATTAAAAAATTCCCGAAAATACTGCCTCGATGTATGGCCGTAACTGGTCGTGAATTGCGATGTAGCAGTATTTTCGGAGTTTTTTTGTGAAATAGATATATGTCTTGACATTGTCTATTAGGAATGCTAATATAGCAAAGGTGCGTGAGTTGCAGCTGAGATATTCAGGTCTTTTCGGAGGAATGCGAAATGTCTAACAATGAATATGCACTGCAAGATGCTCATGTCAAGATCGGTACCAAGCAGACACTTAAGACTGTCGAATTGGGTTTGGCCTCAGAAGTATATCTGGCGCAGGACGCAGATCCACGCCTCGCTTCACGCTTGCTTGAGCTGTGTAACAGACAAGAAGTGAAGGTTACGCTTGTAGCTACCATGCAAGAGCTTGGTAAAGCTTGCGGAATTGAAGTGGGAGCAGCGATGGCTGCTATCGTAAAACAATAACGTAAGGAATGTTTTTGTCAGTGCTTCTGTAAGCATCAAAGGCAAGAACTTTTCATTTGTTCTTTTATGAACCGCCTGGGTCTGTGGACTTAAAAGTGAGTTTGCAAAAGATCATTTTAAAAATCGAGGAAGGAGGTGGCAATTAACATGCCAACTATCAATCAATTGGTGCGTAAAGGCCGTAAAGCTAAAATTTACAAATCCAAATCACCAGCTCTGCAAAGAGGATTCAACGCTCTGAAACGTGAGGCTACTGAGATCAGTGCTCCACAAAAGCGTGGTGTCTGCACTCGTGTAGGTACAATGACTCCGAAAAAACCGAACTCCGCACTTCGTAAATATGCTCGTGTTCGTTTGACGAACCGTGTAGAGGTGACTGCTTACATTCCGGGTATCGGACATAACCTGCAAGAGCACAGTGTCGTGCTGATTCGTGGAGGTCGGGTAAAAGACCTTCCAGGGGTACGTTACCACATCGTTCGCGGTGCATTGGATACTGCAGGTGTTAACAACCGTATGCAAGCTCGTTCCAAATATGGTGCGAAGCGTCCAAAAGCTAAAAAAGCTTAATGAATTCAATCCCGGCATGAATGTCGGTGAATATGTGAGAAAGGGGGATATCCATGCCACGCAAAGGTCCAGTTACCAAGAGAGACGTGCTGCCTGATCCGGTATACAACAGCAAGTTGGTTACTCGTCTGATCAATCGCATCATGCTCGACGGAAAACGCGGAGTTGCTCAAAACATTCTGTACAATGCGTTCAAGCTTATCCAAGAACGTACTGGGAATGACCCAATGGAAGTTTTCGAAGCAGCTATCAAGAATATCATGCCAGTCCTGGAAGTTAAAGCTCGTCGTGTAGGCGGCGCTAACTACCAAGTACCAATCGAGGTTAAGCCAGAGAGACGTACTTCCCTGGGACTTCGTTGGCTCGTGAACTACTCCCGCAACCGCGGTGAGAAGACAATGGAAGAGCGTTTGGCTGCTGAGATTATCGATGCATCCAACAACACAGGCGCTTCCGTTAAGAAACGCGAAGACACGCACAAAATGGCTGAAGCGAACAAAGCATTCGCTCACTACCGCTGGTAGGATTCAGTTTTACAAAATAACTTCTATTTTGAAGGGAGACCCATTTCATGGCAAGAGAGTTCTCCTTGAAAAATACACGTAATATCGGGATCATGGCTCATATTGATGCGGGTAAAACTACGACAACTGAGCGGATCTTGTTCTACACAGGCCGTACGCACAAAATCGGTGAGGTTCACGAGGGCGCTGCGACAATGGACTGGATGGAGCAAGAACAGGAGCGCGGAATTACGATTACATCCGCTGCGACTACAGCCGCTTGGAAGGGTCACCGCGTTAATATCATCGACACCCCGGGGCACGTTGACTTCACTGTTGAAGTTGAACGTTCCCTTCGTGTATTGGACGGAGCAGTAGGTGTTTTCAGTGCGAAGGAAGGCGTTGAGCCTCAGTCTGAAACTGTATGGAGACAGGCTGACCGCTATGGCGTTCCACGGATCGCATATGTTAACAAAATGGATATCATCGGTGCTGACTTCCTGAACGTTGTTGCTGACATGCGTGATCGCCTGCAGGCAAACGCTGTTGCAATCCAATTGCCAATCGGTGCTGAGAATGACTTCCAAGGTATCATTGACATCGTTGAGCAAAAAGCTCACATGTACAAAGATGATCTGGGTCAAAACATCGAAGAGGTAGAAATTCCAGATGAGTTCAAAGACCAAGTCGAGGAGCTCCGCAATGAGCTGATCGAGAAGGTTGCTGAGTTGGATGAAGAACTGACTATGAAATATCTTGAGGGTGAAGAGATTTCCGTAGCGGAAATCAAAGCTGCTCTCCGTAAAGGTGTAGTAGAAGTTAAGATCTTCCCAGTTATCTGTGGATCTTCTTACCGTAACAAAGGCGTTCAATTGATGCTGGATGCAGTTATCGACTACCTGCCAGCACCAGTTGACGTACCAAGCATTCAAGGTCATCTGGAAGATGGAACTGAAGTAGAGCGTCACTCTTCTGATGAAGAGCCATTCTCTGCCCTGGCTTTCAAAATCATGACTGACCCTTATGTTGGTAAATTGACATTCTTCCGCGTATACTCCGGTGTTCTGCAATCCGGTTCTTACGTATTGAATGCAACGAAAGGCAAGCGTGAGCGGATCGGACGTATCCTGCAAATGCATGCTAACAGCCGTCAAGAGATCACTGAAGTATTCTCTGGTGATATTGCAGCAGCTGTAGGTTTGAAAGATACTGGAACAGGTGATACACTGTGTGATGAGAAGCATCCAGTTATCCTTGAGTCCATGAACTTCCCTGATCCGGTTATCGAGATCGCGGTTGAGCCTAAGACTAAGGCTGACCAAGACAAGATGTCCGTAGCTCTGGGTAAGTTGACTGAAGAGGATCCAACTCTTCGCGCTTCTACTAACGAAGAAACAGGACAAACTATCCTGGCTGGTATGGGTGAGCTTCACTTGGATATCATTATCGACCGTATGCGTCGTGAGTTCAAAGTGGAGACGAACGTAGGTAAACCACAAGTTGCCTATCGTGAGACATTCCGTGCTCCTGCACGTGTTGAAGGTAAGTTCGTTCGTCAATCTGGTGGTCGTGGTCAATACGGTCACGTATGGGTTGAATTCGAGCCGCTTGAAGCAGGTACAGGAAGCCAGTTCGAAAGTAAAGTGGTTGGTGGATCTGTTCCGAGAGAATATATCGGACCTGCTCTTGCAGGGATCGAAGAGCAAATGAAGAACGGCGTAATCGCAGGCTTCCCGCTTGTTGACGTTAAGGCTACCATCGTTGATGGTTCCTACCATGATGTTGACTCCAACGAAATGGCATTTAAAATTGCTGGTTCGATGGCGCTGAAAGCTGCGAAAGATAAATGTAAGCCGGTATTGCTTGAGCCGATTATGAAAGTTGAAGTAACGGTTCCTGAGGAGTACATGGGCGACGTTATGGGTATGCTGAACTCCCGTCGTGGACGCATCGAAGGTATGGATGCTCGCGGTGGTGCTCAAATCATCCGTGCGAAGGTGCCTTTGTCCGAGATGTTCGGATACTCGACAACTCTTCGTTCTGGTACACAAGGACGCGGTGTGTTCTCCATGGAACTCTCTCACTATGAAGAAGTTCCTAAGAGCATTGCGGACGAAATTGTATCCAAAACAAAAGGTGAGTAATACACCTGAAGTGTAACTGGACTGGCGGAGCTTCACTCATAAGGTGTCGCCCCGACAGTCTACACATAAAACCAAGATATTGAGGAGGACTTGTTCAAATGGCAAAGGCTAAGTTTGAGCGTAATAAACCGCACGTTAACATTGGTACTATTGGTCACGTTGACCATGGTAAAACAACTCTGACTGCTGCAATCACAACTGTATTGTCCAAAACTTACGGTGGTGCTGCAGTAGCGTTCGACCAAATCGATAAAGCTCCAGAAGAAAGAGAGCGTGGTATCACAATCTCCACAGCTCACGTTGAGTACGAAACTGACAACCGTCACTATGCGCACGTTGACTGCCCAGGTCACGCTGACTATGTTAAAAACATGATCACTGGTGCAGCTCAAATGGACGGAGCAATCCTGGTTGTATCCGCAGCTGACGGCCCAATGCCACAAACTCGTGAGCACATCCTTCTGTCCCGCCAAGTAGGCGTACCTTACATCGTTGTATTCTTGAACAAATGCGACATGGTTGAAGACGAAGAGTTGCTTGAACTGGTTGAAATGGAAGTGCGTGACCTGCTGAACGAATATGAGTTCCCAGGCGATGACACTCCAATCACTCGTGGTTCCGCTCGTGAAGCTCTGCAAAACCCTGATGGTGAGTGGGCTCAAAAAATCGTTGAGATGTTCAAAGAAATCGATACTTACATCCCAACTCCAGAGCGCGACACTGAAAAACCTTTCTTGATGCCTGTTGAGGATGTATTCTCCATCACTGGTCGTGGTACTGTTGCTACAGGTCGTGTAGAGCGTGGTACTGTTAAAGTCGGTGACGAAATCGAAATCATCGGTATCCAAGAAGAAACTAAGAAATCCGTTGTTACGGGCGTTGAAATGTTCCGTAAATTGCTGGATTCCGCTCAAGCTGGTGACAACATCGGCGCACTGCTTCGTGGTGTAGATCGTACTCAAATCGAGCGCGGTCAAGTACTGGCTAAACCAGCTTCCGTTAAACCACACACTGAGTTCACTGCTCAAGTGTATGTTTTGACTAAAGAAGAGGGTGGACGTCACAAACCTTTCTTCACTGGCTACCGTCCACAGTTCTACTTCCGTACAACTGACGTAACTGGTATCATCAACCTGCCAGAAGGTACTGAAATGGTTATGCCTGGTGACAACATCACAGTTACAGTTAACCTGATCGCTCCAATCGCGATCGAAGAAGGTACTCGCTTCGCGATTCGTGAAGGCGGACGTACAGTAGGCGCTGGCGCTGTAGCAACAATCATTAAATAATAAGGGATTATCCCTTATCACATAAGCAACATTGTACTGGAACGAGTAACATTGTACTGTAACGATTCGGAAGCCTCCACCTTCGGGTGGGGGCTTTTTCATTAGCGTATCTGCAATGATATTATTATTTTATATTTTTTTGGTTTAATGCTTGCATTAAGCCTATATATTCTATATAATAAGAATGTTGTTTGTGACTGTGCGATGATGTGAGAGGTTACTGACACACCCGGCCCCTTTGCCATGGGGTGGTGGTTAGAAAATTTTCACGGAGTATGTCCGATACCAAATTGGGCGATAGAAGGAGGGACTACAATGGCAAAGCAAAAAATTCGTATTCGTTTGAAAGCATACGATCACAGAATTCTTGATCAATCCGCTGAGAAAATTGTTGAGACAGCAAAACGTTCGGGTGCAGGTGTATCTGGGCCAATTCCGCTGCCAACTGAAAAACAAGTTATTACTATTCTCCGTGCGGTGCACAAGTACAAGGATTCCCGGGAGCAATTCGAGCAACGCACTCATAAGCGTTTGATCGATATTGTGAACCCAACTCCACAAACTGTGGATGCCTTGATGCGCTTGGATCTGCCGTCCGGTGTAGATATCGAAATTAAACTGTAATAAGTAGATGTAACTAAGGAAAGGAAAAGAGGTGTCAACATGAAAGGTATCTTAGGAAAAAAACTTGGAATGACCCAAGTGTTTACCGCTGAAGGTAATGTAGTTGCGGTTACAGTAATCGAAGCTGGTCCTAACGTTGTTCTGCAAAAGAAAGACGTGGAAAACGATGGCTACGAAGCGATTCAACTGGGTTACTCAGATAAGAAAGAAAAGAATGCCAATAAACCAGAAGCAGGACATGCCAAAAAGGCTAATACTGCACCTAAGCGCTACGTTCGTGAATTCCGCGGTGTTGATTTTGCTGCCTACGAAGTAGGTCAAGAATTGAAAGCAGATATCTTCGCTGAAGGTGAATTCGTTGACGTAACCGGTACTTCCAAAGGTAAAGGTTTCGCTGGTGTTATCAAACGTTGGGGACAAAGCACAGGTCCTATGTCTCACGGTTCTCGTTACCACAGAGGTCCTGGTTCCATGGGTTCCATCCAAGCGAACCGCGTACCTAAAGGTAAACGTCTGCCAGGACACATGGGTCATGATACAGTGACGATCCAACGTCTTGAAGTTGTTAAAGTCGATGCAGAACGCAACGTGCTGCTCGTAAAAGGCTCCATTCCTGGACCTAAAAACAGCTTAGTGAAAATTAAAGAATCGGTGAAGAAATAAGGACTGAAGAAAGGAGGAACACGAAATGCCTAAGGTAGCACTTTACAATATTAGCGGAAGCCAAGTTGGCGAAGTTGAACTGAATGATGCGATTTTCGGAATCGAGCCGAATAAGCACGTTCTTCACGAAGCAGTTGTTATGCAACTGGCATCCCTGCGTCAAGGTACTCACAAAGTGAAAGGGCGCTCTGAAGTACGTGGCGGTGGACGTAAACCTTGGAAACAAAAAGGTACAGGTCGCGCTCGTCAAGGCTCTATTCGCTCTCCACAATGGAAAGGCGGCGGTGTTGTTTTCGGACCTACACCACGTAGCTATGCCTACAAACTGCCTAAGAAAGTTCGTCGTCTTGCCATCAAATCGGCACTGTCTTCCAAAGTGATCGCGAACGAAATTATCGTATTGGATGCACTCACTATGAATGCTCCAAAGACGAAAGAATTCGCTGCTATCCTGAACAACCTGAAAGCAGACCGCAAAGCGTTGATCGTAGCGCCTAGCTATGATGATAATGTGGCTCTTTCCGCCCGCAATATTCCTGGGGTGAAGTTTGTTGCAGCAGACGGTATTAATGTTCTTGACGTGCTCAAACACGACAAGCTGATCATTACGAAAGAAGCAGTCCAGAAAGTTGAGGAGGTGTTCGCGTAATGAAAGATCCTCGTGATATTATCAAACGTCCTATTATCACTGAGCGTACAGCTGAGATGATGGGCGATATGAAATATGTGTTCGAAGTGGATATGCGTTCCAACAAGATCGAAATCAAACAAGCGATTGAAGCTATTTTTAACGTAAAAGTTTCCAATGTGAACACTCTGCGTGTTCCTGCGAAGCCAAAACGTTACGGTCGTCACTCCGGCTACACTAGCGAGTGGAAGAAAGCTTTCGTAACGCTGAGCAAAGACAGCAAACCGCTTGAGTTCTTTGAATCGGTATAAGAAACCTTTAAAGTAAGGAGGGAAAATCAGTGCCAATTAAAAAGTACAAACCGACGTCACCTGCAAGACGCGCAATGTCCGTATCTACTTTCGAAGAGATCACGACTAATCAGCCGGAGAAATCCTTGCTGGCGCCTCTGAGCAAAAAGGCAGGACGTAACAACCAAGGTAAAATTACGGTTCGTCACCACGGCGGTGGACACAAACGTAAATACCGTATCATTGACTTCAAACGTACCAAAGATGGAATACCGGGCCGCGTTGCTACAATCGAGTATGACCCGAACCGTACTTCCAACATCGCGTTGATTCATTATGTGGATGGCGAGAAGCGCTATATCATCGCTCCTAAAGGTCTGAAAGTAGGAGACGAGGTAGTGTCCGGACCAGCTTCCGACATCAAAATCGGTAACTCCCTGCCACTGGAAAACATTCCTGTAGGTACAGTGATCCACAATATTGAGTTGAAGCCAGGTAAAGGCGGACAATTGGTCCGTGCAGCTGGTACTGAAGCTCAACTTCTTGGTAAAGAAGAAAAGTATGTAACAGTTCGTCTGTCCTCCGGTGAAGTTCGCCGCATTCTGAAAGTTTGCCGCGCTACAATCGGCTCCGTTGGTAACGAAGATCACGAGCTCGTGAAAATCGGTAAAGCGGGACGTAATCGTTGGTTGGGCAAGCGTCCTGAAGTCCGCGGGGTAGTAATGAACCCTAACGATCACCCTCACGGTGGTGGTGAAGGTCGTGCACCGATCGGACGTAAGTCTCCAATGTCTCCTTGGGGCAAACCGACACTCGGATTCAAAACTCGTAAGAAAAATAAAGCTTCTGATAAATACATCGTTCGTCGCCGCACGAAATAATGCACGCATTGCTTAATGCGTGCCTGGACTAAGAACGAGAACGTTTGACGAAGGGAGGATTCACATATGAGCCGCAGTCTTAAAAAAGGACCATTCGTAGATGCATACCTGCTGAAAAAGGTAGAGGTTTTGAATGAAACGGACAAGAAAGTAGTAATCAAAACCTGGTCCCGTCGTTCCACAATTTTCCCGCAGTTCATCGGACACACTTTCGGTGTATACGATGGTCGCAAGCACGTGCCTGTATATGTAACTGAGGATATGGTTGGTCACAAGTTGGGAGAGTTCGCTCCTACCCGTACTTACAAGGGCCACGACGACGACAAGAAAACAAGAAGATAATGAACCACTGCTATGTTTGAGAGGAGGGTAACTCAATGGAAGCAAAAGCACATGCTAGATCTATTCGGATCTCCGCACGTAAAGTTAAACTCGTTATTGACTTGATCCGCGGCAAGCAAGTGGGTGAAGCGGTCGCAATCCTGCGCCACACACCAAAGTCGGCTTCTCCAGTAGTAGAGAAGTTGCTGAACTCTGCAATTGCTAACGCTGATCACAACTATTCCATGGACGTAAACAAATTGTATGTATCCGAGGTATTCGTAAACCAAGGACCAACAATGAAACGCTTCCGTCCACGCGCAATGGGTCGTGCTAGCCGGATTAACAAACGCACTAGCCACATCACTTTGGTGGTATCTGAAAAATAAGGAGGGAAAACGTGTGGGACAAAAGGTAAACCCCGTAGGACTCCGAGTCGGTATTATCCGTGATTGGGAATCCAAATGGTACGCAGGCAAAGATTTCGGTGATCTTTTGCTGGAAGACGTAAAGATTCGTGAACACCTGAAGAACAAACTGAAAGACTCCGCTGTTTCCCGTATCGAGATCGAAAGAGCAGCGAACCGCATCAACGTAACAATCCACACTGCGAAGCCAGGTATGGTAATCGGTAAGGGTGGTTCTGAAGTTGAAATTCTGCGTGGTGAAATCACCAAAATCGCAGGCGGTAAAAAAGTACACATCAATATCTCTGAAATCAAAAACCCTGAACTGGATGCAATTCTGGTTGCTGAAAGCATTGCACAACAACTGGAGCGTCGCGTATCGTTCCGTCGTGCTTTGAAACAAGCAATTCAAAGAACTATGCGTTCCGGTGCAAAAGGGATTAAAACACAAGTGGGCGGCCGTCTTGGCGGTGCTGAGATCGCTCGTTCAGAAGGCTACAGTGAAGGAACTGTTCCACTGCACACGCTTCGTGCCGACATCGATTATGGTACAGCGGAGGCTCATACTACTTATGGTCGTATTGGCGTAAAAGTATGGATCTATCGTGGAGAGGTTCTTCCTACGGCTAAGAAACAAGCTGCTCAGGAAGGAGGCAACTAATCATGTTGGTACCAAAGCGCGTAAAACACCGCAAGCAACAACGCGGACACATGAAAGGCCGTGCTAAAGGCGGCACAACGCTGAACTTTGGCGAATACGGTCTGCAAGCTGTTGAACCAGCTTGGATCACTAACCGTCAGATCGAATCTGCTCGTATCGCGATGACACGTTACATCAAACGTGGCGGTAAAGTGTGGATCAAGATTTTCCCAGACAAACCGATTACACAAAAGCCTCTTGAAGTGCGGATGGGTAGCGGTAAAGGTAACGTTGAAAAATGGGTTGCAGTCGTGAAGCCAGGTAAGATCATGTTCGAACTTGCTGGCGTACCGGAAGAGGTTGCTCGCGAAGCAATGCGTCTTGCCGCTCACAAGCTGCCAATCAAAACTAAGTTTGTGAAACGTGAAGAATTGGGTGGTGAAGTAAATGAAGGCTAGTGAATTTCGCAACCTAACCACTGCTGAACTTGAACAAAAAATTACCGGGTTTAAAGAAGAACTCTTTAACCTCCGCTTTCAACTCGCTACCGGTCAGCTCGACAACCCGACTCGCATCCGCGATGTTCGTAAGGAAATTGCTCGTGCTAAAACCGTAATCCGTGAGAGAGAACTTGGGATTAGCTAAGAACTCATACCAGACGAGGACATCGTCTGTAATTAGGAAGGAGGCCAACAATGAGCGAACGTAATGCCCGTAGAGTACAAGTCGGCAAAGTAGTTAGTGACAAAATGGATAAAACGATCGTGGTAGCTGTAGAAACTTACAAAAAACATGATCTCTACCATAAACGTATCAAGTATACGAAAAAGTTCAAAGCACATGATGAGAACAACACTGCACAAATCGGTGATACTGTGAAAATCATGGAAACTCGCAAACTTTCCAAGGATAAGAACTGGAGACTGGTCGAGATCGTTGAGAAAGCAGTAATTATCTAATACAGAAGCAGTTTTGTCCGAAAGGAGGATATCTAAATGATTCAACCATTTACACGTTTGGCTGTGGCCGATAACTCTGGTGCTAAGCAACTGATGTGTATCCGTGTATTGGGCGGAACTGGACGTCGTACAGCCCAAATCGGTGATCTGATCGTTTGCTCCGTCAAACAAGCAACACCAGGCGGCGTTGTCAAAAAGGGTGATGTAGTTAAGGCGGTTGTTGTTCGTACAAAACGTTCCGTGCGTCGTAAAGACGGTTCCTACATCGGCTTTGACGAAAATGCAGCGGTAGTTGTAAAAGAAGACAAGAGCCCACGCGGAACTCGTATTTTCGGACCAGTTGCTCGCGAGCTTCGTGATAAAGACTTCATGAAAATCGTTTCTTTGGCTCCGGAAGTAATCTAAGCAGAGACCCTGCCCGTATACAGCAAGTTATAGGAGGTGTACGAAATGCCAAAAGTGAAAAAGGTTCTGGAATCCCACAACAACAAGCTGCACGTCAAAAAAGACGACACTGTTATGGTGATTACAGGCAAGGATAAAGGTAAAAAGGGACGCGTAATTGCTGCTTATCCTCGTGAAAACCGTGTGCTTGTGGAAGGTGTTAACATGATCAAAAAACACCAAAAGCCTAACCAGCAAAATCCACAAGGCGGCATCATCGAGAAAGAAGCTCCAATTCATGTTTCCAACGTGATGCATATCGATCCAAAGAGCGGAAAAGTAACCCGTATCGGTTACAAAGTATTGGATAACGGTAAAAAAGTGCGCGTTGCTAAACGTTCCGGAGAACAAATCGATAAATAATCTTTAAAGGAAAGGAGGACCATTGTTCATGGCTATTCGAATGAAAGAGCGTTTTCTGAATGAAATCACTCCTGCTCTGATGCAGAAGTTCAACTATACGACTGTAATGCAAGTGCCTAAGATCGAGAAAGTTGTAATCAACATGGGGGTTGGCGAAGCTGTTCAAAACTCCAAAGTGCTTGATTCCGCTGTTAACGATCTGCAGCTGATTACTGGTCAAAAGCCAGTTATCACTCGTGCTAAGAAATCCATCGCAGGCTTCAAGCTGCGTGAGAACATGCCAATCGGGGTTAAAGTAACACTGCGCGGCGAGCGTATGTACTACTTCCTAGATAAGCTGTTCAACATCACACTGCCACGCGTTCGTGACTTCCGTGGTGTATCCACTAAAGCCTTTGACGGCCGTGGTAACTACACACTCGGTCTGAAGGAACAATTGATCTTCCCTGAGATCGAGTATGATCAAGTGGACAAAGTTCGCGGTATGGATATCGTTATCGTAACAACTGCGAACACTGACGAAGAGTCCCGTGAGTTGCTGACTCAACTGGGAATGCCTTTTGCAAAGTAATATTGGCTTAACGTTGTGGGCAACTGCCCATTTCTCCGAATCTATCTAGGAGGTGTCAGGCTAAGTGGCAAAAACTTCGATGAAAGTTAAACAACAACGCACGCCGAAATTCAAAGTTCGCGCATACACTCGTTGTGAGCGTTGTGGTCGTCCACATTCCGTGTTGCAAAAATTCAAGATCTGCAGAATTTGCTTCCGTGAATTAGCTTATAAAGGCCAGATTCCTGGCGTGAAAAAAGCAAGCTGGTAAAAAGTCCTGAACGGGAAGGAGGTTTATACACAATGACTATGTCTGATCCAATTGCAGATATGCTTACTCGTATTCGTAACGCGAACACTGTTCGCCACGAGACAGTTGAGATGCCTGCTTCGACAATGAAAAAGCAAATCGCAGACATTCTGAAGCGTGAAGGCTTCATTCGTGATGCGGAATTTGTTGAGGATAACAAACAAGGGATTATCCGTGTTTTCCTGAAATACGGTGCTAATAACGAGCGTGTTATTACTGGTCTGAAAAGAATCAGTAAGCCTGGTCTGCGCGTGTACACGAAGAGTAATGAGATTCCTCGCGTACTGGGTGGACTCGGAATCGCGATCATTTCTACATCTAAAGGTATCATGACTGATAAAGAAGCTCGTCAGTCCAAAGCCGGCGGAGAAGTTATTTGCTACGTGTGGTAATACAAAGCTAAGAAGATAGGAGGTGCAATACATGTCCCGTATTGGTCGCAAACCAATCGCAGTACCAAGTGGTGTGGATGTAACACTGAATAACGCAGTGATCACTGTTAAAGGACCGAAAGGAACTCTGACTCGTGAACTTCACAAAGACATGCAGGTTACTGTTGAAAACAATGAAATTAACGTAGTTCGTCCTTCTGACAACAAACTTCACCGTTCTTTGCACGGAACAACCCGCTCCGTTGTCAATAACATGGTAAGTGGTGTAACTGAAGGATTCGCTAAATCTCTGGAACTGGTTGGGGTCGGATATCGTGCAAGCAAATCCGGAGATAAAATCGTTCTGAATGTTGGTTACTCCCATCCGGTAGAAATCACTCCAGAACCGGGCATCGAGTTCGAAGTTCCTTCGAACACTAAAATCATCGTTCGCGGAATCGACAAAGAGCGCGTAGGTGCCTATGCTGCTAAAATCCGTTCCGTTCGTGAGCCTGAGCCGTATAAAGGTAAAGGTATTAAGTATGAAGGCGAACGCATCATCCGTAAAGAAGGTAAAGCCGGTAAGAAGAAATAACTTTCTTACCGCCTTTCTGTGGTCTTCCGTCTTGGGGAGACTACGTGCCTCTTTTTTACCCAGTGCGTCTTGATCTGAAGCTGTTAAAGGCAAACTGAAGGGAGTGAAAGAAGAAGATGATTACGAAAAAGGATAAAAACAAAGCACGTGTGAGAAGACATCTGCGTGTTCGTAAAAAAATCCAAGGAACGGCTCAACGTCCTCGTTTGAACGTATTCCGTTCTGAAAAACATATCTACGCTCAACTGATTGATGACGTAGCAGGCGTGACATTGGCAGCTGCATCCACTATGGATAAAGAGCTGAGCAAAGACATCGCTAACGGTGCTAGCGTGGAATCCGCACGTAAAGTCGGAGAACTCGTTGCTAAGCGCGGTAAAGAAAAAGGTGTTACTGCGGTTGTTTTCGACCGTGGAGGCTACCTGTATCATGGACGTATCCAAGCGCTGGCTGAAGCAGCTCGCGAAACTGGACTTGAGTTTTAAGACATTTTACAAAAGGAGGTTAACGACTTGCGTGTAGATCCGAACACTTTAGAACTGTCTGAAAGAGTTGTAAATATTAATCGTGTAGCTAAAGTTGTAAAAGGCGGACGTCGCTTTAGTTTCAGCGCACTGGTTGTTGTCGGTGACGGCAATGGCTGGGTTGGTGCTGGTATCGGTAAAGCTGGCGAAGTACCTGAAGCGATTCGCAAAGGTGTGGAAGACGCTAAGAAAAACCTGGTACACGTTCCACTCGTAGGAACTACAGTTCCTCACTTGGTTACTGGTAAGTTCGGCGCAGGCCGCGTTCTGTTGAAGCCAGCATCTGAAGGTACTGGTGTAATTGCAGGCGGTCCTGTTCGTGCGGTGCTCGAACTGGCTGGCGTAGGTGATATTTTGACAAAATCTCTGGGTTCTTCGAATTCCATGAACATGGTCAATGCGACTTTGGAAGGTTTGTCCCGCTTGAAACGCGCTGAAGATGTAGCGAAATTGCGTGGCAAAACTGTCGAAGAGCTGCGCGGTTAAGGAGGATATGTCATGAGTAAATTAGAAATTACCCTTGTCCGTTCTTTGATTGGCCGCCCAGGAACTCAAAGAACAACTGTGAACACTCTGGGACTGCGCAAGCTGAACCAAACTGTAGTTCACAACGACGATCCTGCCATTCGCGGTATGATCAACAAAGTAAGTCATCTGGTTTCGGTTAAAGAAATCGAAGCTTAAGAGATACAGAAGTTCAACAAATAATCAAGGAGGTGCAACGAACGATGAAGTTACATGAGCTGTCCTCAGCTACTGGCTCCCGCAAAGAACGCAAACGCGTAGGTCGCGGTACTAGTAGTGGTACAGGTAAAACATCAGGTCGCGGTCATAAAGGTCAAAACTCACGTTCCGGTGGTGGTGTACGTCCGGGCTTCGAAGGTGGCCAAAACCCATTGTATCGTCGCTTGCCTAAGCGCGGTTTCGTGAACCCAACTCGCAAAGAATATGCAGTTGTGAATATCGAAGATCTGAATAGTTTTGCAGAAGGTACTGAAGTGACTCCTGAATTTTTGGTTAACAGCGGAGTTGTGAAAAACACAAAATCCGGAATCAAAATTCTTGGTAACGGTGAAGTCACTGTCAAGCTTACTGTAAAAGCTAACAAGTTTTCTCAATCTGCGGTAGAGAAAATTGAAGCTGCCGGCGGTAAAACCGAGGTGATCTAATGTTCAAAGCCCTTTCTAATATATGGCGGGTTGAAGATCTGCGGAACCGCATCGGGTTTACACTTATGATTCTCATAGTGTTCCGTATTGGCTCATTTATTACAGTACCAGGAGTCGACAAAAATGTATTTGCTAATGATACAGCAGGCAGTGAGCTGTTCGGCCTACTGAACACCTTCTCTGGAGGTGCGCTGTATCAGTTCTCTATCTTTGCTCTCGGGATCGTGCCGTATATTACGGCTTCGATCATCGTGCAGCTCCTATCCATGGACGTCATTCCGAAGCTTGCGGAATGGGCAAAGCAAGGAGAGCATGGTAAAAAGCAGTTGGCGCAAGTTACACGTTATGGTACGGTAGTACTGGCGCTCATTCAGGCATTTGGTACCTCCATCGGATTTAATCGTCTGTATGGAGCACAAATGATTCCTGGAGCAACAGTTGCAGACTACATCCTGATTGCGATCGTGCTTACAGCGGGGACTACGTTCCTGATGTGGCTTGGAGAGCAAATAACGGAAAGAGGTATTGGTAACGGTATTTCCATCCTCATCTTCGCAGGGATCGCAGCTGGCATACCAAGACACATTCGGACAATTGCTGAGTCGCAGTTCATCCAAGCGGATCAACTGTTCATCAATATTCTCAAGGCGATTATTATCGTTTTGGTAATCGTGTTGATTGTCGTGGGTGTTATCTTTATCCAGCAAGGGATTCGTAAGATTCCTGTGCAGTATGCCAAGCGCGTTGTGGGGAACAAAATGTACGGTGGCCAGAATACGCATATTCCGATGAAAATTAATGCGGCAGGCGTTATTCCGGTTATCTTCGCAGTGTCGTTGCTGCAGTTCCCGATTATTATTGCAAGCTTCTGGGCGGATAAGGTATGGGCACAATGGGTAACTACTCACTTGTACTATGACAAACCGCTCGGTATGGTGTTATATGTTGTAATGATCATCGGCTTCACATTCTTCTACACCTTTGTGCAGATGAATCCGCAGCAAATGGCCGACAATATGAAGAAGAACGGCGGCTACATCCCAGGCATTCGCCCTGGTAAAGCCACTGAGACTTACCTGACGCGGGTAATGTCCCGTCTAACTATGACTGGGGCACTGTTCTTGGCAGTTATCTCGGTTCTGCCGGTATTCTTCGGTGCACTTTCCGGTTTGCCTCGTTCTGTACAGATCGGTGGTACTTCATTGCTCATCATCGTTGGTGTTGCATTGGATACCATGAAGCAAATCGAAAGCCAGCTCATTAAACGCCATTACAAAGGCTTCATCAATAAATAGTCAATAGGTTCCGGGACAGGATTATGCCTGTTCATCGGCACCTATTGTGCTGTTTCTTGTGTAGGGGTCGTTCCTGAGGAGTGAGAGAGTGAACATTCTGATCATGGGCCCTCCTGGGGCTGGAAAAGGCACACAAGCTGAAGTAATCGTTAATGAACTCGGTGTCCCACATATCTCTACAGGTGATGCATTCCGTCTGGCTATGAAGCTCGGTACCCCAATCGGAATCAAGGCCAAAGAATACATTGATCGTGGAGATCTGGTACCCGACGATATTACGATCGGTATCGTAGAGGAGAGACTCCAGCAGCCGGACTGCAAGAAAGGCTTTCTGTTGGATGGATTTCCAAGAACTTTGGCACAGGCTGAGGCGCTGGACCAAATTCTCGGACGTCTGGGCATGTCGCTTGATCATGTTGTCGATCTGAAGGTAGACCGCGAACGTCTGCTGGCCCGTATTACGGGACGCCGCATCTGCAAGACCTGTGGTGCAACATACCATCTGGTATTCAATCCACCAAAGGTAGAAGGCATTTGTGACAAAGACGGAGGCGAGCTGTACCAACGCGCTGATGATAATGAAGAGAGCGTTGCGACACGGCTTGATGAGTATAGCAACAAAACGGCACCACTCCTCTCGTTCTATGAGAACAAAGATCTTTTGCGTCAAATCGACGGGGAGCAGGATATTCATCAGGTATCTGAAGATCTGGTATCCTTGCTGCGGGGTTAATTGTAATGATCGTTTGCAAGTCCGAAACGGAATTGAGCTATATGAGGGAAGCCGGACGCATCGTAGCTGAGACCCACAAGATTCTGGCCGAACAGATCGAGCCCGGCATAACCACCGGTGAGCTTGATCATATAGCTGATCAGTACATTCGCAGTCAGGGAGCTGTGCCGTCTTTTAAAGGTTATAATGGTTTTCCTGCTAGCATTTGCGCTTCAGTCAACGAACAATTGGTGCACGGGTTCCCCGGCAGCCGCAAGCTAGACGAAGGTGATATCGTTACGTTTGACATTGGTGCGCAGTATCGGGGGTACCATGGGGACTCCGCATGGACATATCCAGTTGGCAGCATCTCAGATGCCGCCCAAAGGTTATTAGATGTGACGGAAGGCGCCCTGATGGAGGGACTGTCTCAGGTCAAGCCGGACGTTCGCCTGTTTACAATCTCGCATGCGATTCAGAGATACATTGAGGAAGCTGGCTTCTCAGTAGTGAGGGAATATGTCGGTCACGGCATAGGTGCCAAGCTGCATGAGGATCCGCAAATTCCGAACTACGGTATCCCGAACGTGGGACCGAGGCTCAGACCAGGCATGGTACTGGCGATTGAGCCCATGGTCAATGCCGGCTCCCGGCATGTACGGACGTTGGAAGACAACTGGACGGTCGTAACGGTGGACGGATCACTTTGTGCTCATTTTGAGCATACGGTCGCGGTAACGCCGGACGGCATGGAGATTTTCACTATACTGAAATCGTAGGTGGTAAGCATGAAAGCACAAAGCAGCCTGCAGATCGGTCAGATTGTGAAAATCCTGAGAGGTAGAGATACCGGTCAGGCAGCTGTCGTAGTATCCATAGCGGATGATCGTTTTGTATATATTGCTGATGGCAACAAGCGCAAGTTTGATCAGGCCAAGAAGAAGAATATTCTTCACCTGATGCCGCAGCCAGTAATTAGCAGCGAAGTTGTGAATAGTTTGCAGGAATGCGGTCGGGTAACGAACGGAAAGCTGCGTCATGCAGTGAATGAATTCCTGGATTCCACCAATCCAACAACTGAAGAGAAAGGAGACTAGCTGTGGCCAAAGAAGATGTCATTGAAGTAGAAGGTACTGTGATCGAACCTCTTCCCAACGCAACATTCAAGGTGGAGCTCGAGAACGGTCACCAAATTCTTGCTCATGTTTCCGGAAAGCTGCGGATGCATTTTATCCGCATTCTGACAGGCGACAAAGTGGTCGTTCAGTTATCGCCTTACGATTTAACCAAAGGTCGTATAACGTACCGGAAATAAATCGTGTGTTATCTTTTGTTCCAAAAACTATGAATGGTTATGAAACGAGTTTTACCAGGGTAAGACTTGGAGGAGGTAATTAGCATGAAGGTAAGACCTTCTGTAAAGCCCATTTGCGAGAAATGCAAAGTCATTCGCCGCAAAGGCAATGTAATGGTTATTTGCGAAAATCCGAAACACAAACAAAAACAAGGTTAAAGAAGGGGGTGTAGCGTAAAATGGCTCGTATAGCTGGTGTGGATTTGCCACGTGACAAACGCGTTGAGATCGCCTTGACTTACATTTTCGGAATCGGTAAAACGACTTCTCAGAAAATCCTTAAAGAATCAGGCATCGATGTGAACACTCGTGTTCGCGACTTGACAGAAGATGAAGTGAGCAAATTACGTGAAACAATCGACGGATCGGTAAAAGTAGAAGGTGATCTGCGTCGTGAAATTTCCTTGAATATTAAACGTCTGACTGAGATCGGTTGCTACCGCGGTATTCGTCACCGTCGTGGTCTGCCTGTTCGTGGTCAACGTACAAAAACGAATGCCCGTACACGTAAAGGTCCTCGTCGTACTGTAGCAAATAAAAAGAAATAAGAAAGGAGGATAACATTCAATGGCTAAACCGAAAAAAGTTGTACGCACCAAACGTCGTGACCGTAAAAATATCGAATCTGGCGTGGCACACATCCGTTCCACGTTCAACAACACTATCGTTACAATTACGGACCCTCACGGTAACGCAATCTCTTGGGCAAGCTCTGGCGGTCTTGGATTCCGCGGTTCCCGTAAATCCACTCCGTACGCTGCACAAATGGCTGCTGAAACAGCTGCCAAGGCTGCAATGGAGCATGGCATGAAGAGTGTTGAAGTTATGGTTAAAGGACCAGGCGCAGGCCGTGAAGCAGCGATTCGTTCCCTGCAAGCTGCGGGTCTGGAAGTTAACCTGATTAAAGACGTGACTCCGGTACCTCACAACGGATGCCGTCCTCCAAAACGTCGTCGTGTCTAATGAGATTTATCCTGTACGTGTAGTATAAAACCATTGCAATCTGCTAATAATGATTGTTTAGACAATACTGCATGGTTAAAAATGGATATGGTGAAGGTTTCATATAGGAGCGACGTTTTGAAGGAGGGATATTGCAGTGATTGAAATCGAAAAGCCGAAAATTGAGACGGTGGACGTCAATGATGATGGCACCTATGGGAAATTCGTAGTAGAACCTCTGGAACGCGGATACGGTACGACGCTGGGCAACTCGCTTCGTCGTATTCTGCTCTCCTCTCTGCCGGGTGCGGCAGTGACATCGGTGCAAATCGATGGAGTTCTGCACGAGTTTGCAACAGTTCCAGGTGTGATGGAAGATGTAACGGAGATTATCTTGAACCTGAAGGCTCTCTCGCTGAAGATCCATTCCGATGAAGAGAAAGTGCTCGAAATCGATGCGGAAGGCGAAGGAACTGTGACGGCAGGAGATATTCGTGCGGATAGTGATGTTGAAATCCTGAATCCGGATCTTCATATCGCCACATTGGGGCCGGGTTCGAGACTTCACATGCGTATTTTCGCCAATCGCGGTCGCGGCTATGTTAAGCAAGACCGGAACAAACGCGAAGATCAGCCGATCGGCGTTATCCCCGTCGACTCCATCTATACACCGATCTCACGTGTAAACTACGGAGTGGAGAATACGCGTGTTGGCCAAGTAACCAACTACGATAAGCTGACACTCGAAGTATGGACCGACGGAAGTATTCGACCTGAAGAGGCTGTAAGTCTCGGGGCTAAAATTTTGACTGAACATCTTATGCTGTTCGTTGGCTTGACTGATGAAGCCAAGGACGCTGAGATTATGGTTGAAAAAGAGGAAGACAAGAAAGAAAAAGTATTGGAAATGACGATTGAAGAACTGGATCTTTCCGTCCGTTCCTACAACTGCCTTAAGCGCGCTGGTATCAACACGGTACAAGAGCTTACAACGAAATCTGAAGAAGATATGATGAAGGTCCGTAACTTGGGCCGCAAATCTTTGGAAGAGGTTCAAGAGAAGCTGGAAGAGCTTGGTTTAGGACTTCGTACGGAAGAATAGTTTAGCAACGTCCTGAGTGAAGGAGGGAAAACACATGGCATATCAAAAATTGGGCCGTAACTCCAGTGCACGTAAAGCATTGTTCCGTGACCTGGTAACGGATCTGTTCCTGTATGAGCGTATCCAAACTACTGAGGCGAAAGCGAAAGAAGTTCGTTCTATCGCTGAAAAGCTGATCACTAAAGCTAAAAAAGGTGATCTGCATGCACGTCGTCAAGTAGCTGCTTATGTTCGTCGCGAGACTTTGGACGGCGATCAGGATGCAATCCAAAAACTGTTTAGCGATTTGGCTACTCGTTACTCCGAGCGTCCAGGTGGATACACTCGTATCCTGAAACTGGGACCTCGTCGTGGCGATGCTGCTCCAATGGTTTACTTGGAATTGGTTGACCGCGCGTAAGCAGGTGGAAGAGGAAAGGGTGGCAGAATCCGATGATTCTGAGCGGCCCTTTTTTTCTTCTGTGGGAGAAGCTCCGTAAGGGCTTCTCCTTTTTAATGAATTGATTAACGGTCTTCGGTCCCCTACATTCTCTATAGCCAGAGAGGACCCATTGGATGGTGTCCGCTGGACTCCTGCAAGCTTGGTGGTAGGTGGGTCAGGGCCATTGTAATTCTAAGCCATACACGATCCATAAGAAGGTGCGATTTCAGACATGCGGAATATTTGCATGAAAGTGAACTATGATGGAACGAGCTATTACGGTTTTCAGACACAGCCTGGCGGTAATACGATTCAGGATTATATTGAAGATGCCATCTTTTCCTTAACAGGAGAAAGGCTCAAGATAACTGCTTCAGGGCGTACAGACGCAGGCGTGCATGCGTATGGGCAAGTCTTCAACTTCCTAACGGAATCACGTATCCCGTTACACCGCTGGTGTCTGGCGCTGAATGCGTGGTTGCCGGAGGACATCATTCTTACGGAGGCCACAGAAGTGCCGCTGGAATTCCACGCACGTCATATGGCCAAGCGTAAGACGTACCGCTATACCGTGAATGCCAATCGCTTCCCGGATATTTTTCATCGCAGGACGCAGATGCATCATCCAACTCGTCTGGATGTTGAAGCCATGAAGCAGGGGCTTCAGCTCCTCATCGGAACGCATGATTATACATCGTTTGCTTCCCGGCATTCGCAGAAGACGAATCATGTACGGACCGTGTATGATGCCCATATGACGGTGGATTATTCCTTTTCTAGACCAGATTCGGATGATCAAGGAATTATTCATACGTATTTTACCGGCAATGGCTTCTTGCAGCATATGGTTCGGATCATGATGGGAACGCTGTTGGAGATTGGTGAAGGCAAGAAACAGCCTGAGGATATCCCGCATATTTTGGCTGCCAAGAACCGAAATGCGGCTGGTCCGACTGCCGTGGCTCATGCCCTGATGCTGTGGAAAGTGGATTATGAAGAAAACACATAAAACAGTTAAAAATACATGATAATTTGCTTGCGGAATTGCAATATATCGTGTAGTATATAAGTTGTGTTTTCTTAATGGCTTTCCCACAGCCCCAATTAAGATGTACACCTAATGAGCAAATATCCATCACAAATGCAATAACTTAATGAACGAAGATAAATGAATATTAATGATTGTAATGATCTGAGGGAGGAACATTTTCATGCGTACTACGTATATGGCTAAGCCAAGTGAAGTTGAGCGCAATTGGCATATCATTGATGCTGAAGGCAAAACTCTTGGTCGTCTGGCTAGTGAAGCTGCTGCATTGATCCGCGGTAAGCACAAGCCACAATTCACTCCACACGTTGACGGCGGTGATTTCGTTGTCGTTATCAATGCGGAGAAGATTGTACTGACTGGTAAGAAAATGGAGAACAAAAAATACTACCGTCACTCGCTGCACCCAGGTGGTCTGAAAGTGACTGTTGCTCAAGACATGGTGAAAAACAAACCTGAGCGTATGCTGGAACTGGCTGTTCATGGTATGCTTCCTAAGACTCGTATGGGCGAAAAAATGAAGCTGAGATTGAAAGCTTACAAAGGCACTGAGCATCCACATGCAGCACAAAAACCTGAAGTTTACGAACTTCGCGGATAATTAAAAGGAGGACAGTTTCATGGCACAAGTACAATACTATGGGACAGGTCGTCGTAAACATTCGGTAGCTCGTGTTCGTCTTGTACCGGGTGAAGGACGCATTGTCATTAACAAACGTGATATCAATGATTATTTCGGTGTAGAAACACTGAAGATGATCGTAAGACAACCACTGAACCTGACTGAAACAAATGGTAACTACGATGTTGTAGTTATCGCACATGGTGGTGGTATCTCTGGTCAAGCTGGAGCAATCCGTCACGGGATTTCCCGTGCCCTGCTCAAAGCAGATCCAGAATTCCGTCCAGCTCTGAAAAAAGCAGGATTCCTGACTCGTGACCCACGGATGAAAGAGCGTAAAAAATACGGTCTCAAAGCCGCTCGTCGCGCACCTCAGTTCTCCAAACGTTAATATTTCTTGCTATCAAGAATATGCAGCTCTTGGCCTTATGGCCAGGAGCTGTTTTTATTTAAGAGCTGTTTAAATAGAACATAGCTGACGTAGTGAATAATTTACTCGGTGAAGTTTTTGCTTTTGGGCTGCTTCCGATTATGAGAATTGGATTCGATCTGATGAACTATCTCTTGAACAAAGAAGGTGTGTATTTGTAGGGTACATGATTCTCTTCAACAAATAAAAGCCAACCAGTTGGTTGGCTTATAAGTAAAGCTACATTGCGTACGATCGAGCTAAAGCGAATTTATATTTAGAGTAAGATCTCCGTAATCTTTCCGCCCTCAAAGATCAGTGCTTTGAAGTAAAAGGATCGATCTCCATAGACCCATATTTCCACACCAGATTCCTTGCTTTTGACTGTAGGTCTTCCCCAGGCAAATTCAGCTTGTGTAGTATTCATCCCAAAGCTTACCTCGTTACGTTTGATACTGTTCCAGGTGGAGGTAGACCAGTTATATTTCTCATAAGGATTGTAGGTCAGGAATTGATCTGAGTCAGACAGCATGTCTGGTATACGTGAAGCGCCAATATCAGCTGGTGTTCTATACACTTGACCATTAGGCGTTTTGAATACAACACTGAAGGATTTCACTCCCATAGCGTCTGAGCTCACCTCAATATCCTGAATGGTCACCTTTTCAAATCGCTCTCCGGCATTGTAATAATTGTTCACCCAGTAGCTTTTGCCAATAAGATTCACCAGATTTCCGAGCGCGATGGACTTCTTGATCTTCCCGGTGGCAGAGGACTCTACAATTAACTTGGAGCCTGCGATGTCTAGTATAGCCTGCTGAAGCTTATTGTCCCATTGAGCTGTACCTTTCTTTAGATCCGTAAGGAGACTTGCAGGGAACACTGTCTGCCCATTAGCAGTCTGTATTGCCCCTTTAAGTGTGATGGTTTGTCCATTAAGTGATGCTGTAGTACTTCCCTTACGAAGTACAATGACATCCTTACCTAGTCGCACAGTGAACTTCTGTCCCTCAACCGCAACGGTGCCTCCTAATGTCTTGAATACAGGTTGTAGAGGCAGATATGCTTTGCCTTCTAGCATCGCTGCACCAGTCAATGGCTGAACGGTTGTCACGGATAGTGCTACAGCAGAGCTAAAGCCTCCAGTGCTAAGATTCACAGTTGAAGAGCCTATGCCACGTACCTTCAATGTACCTGGATCCTGAAGCGAAGCTACCTCAGTCTGATCGACGGTAATTTCTCCTGTATTGGGGTCTCGAACGAGCTGGTACCCATTCGAGTACATCTCCTTGACCTGTAGATGGATCGTATCACCGACAGCTGCATTCCTCTCGCTACTCATTAAGGACACACTGCTTAGAACAGGAATAGTTAGTGGCGTAGACACCCCATTTTGATATCCAATCCAGGAACCGTCCCGCAGCTGTACAAAGAGCTCATTTTTGGAATCGACGAGCTTTACTGCATTCGTAATTCCGCTCAGTTGGGTAGGCTTATAACGCTGCATACGGTCATAGCTCCATACGGAGCCGTCTTGATGAATGGTGAAGAGGGTATGAGTGCCTTTCTTCCAAATGATATAGCTGATGCCCTGTCCCACTTCAATCGGAGCCTCATCTGTCAAAAGATCAAGCATAACGACGCGCCCATTCGTCTGTAGTACAGCTGCATAGGCGCTGCTCATCTGGATATCAACAGCATGATCTACATGACCGACAATTCTAGGCTTGGAGCCAGTATAACCAGACGAGTACCATACATCGCCGGCATCCGTAATTGCTGTGAATTGTTCTTCACGTTTGTCGCCATCCACAATGTTTGATAGTCCATTCACAATTCGGCCACCTACGAGCACCGTCCCATCTTTTTTAACGGCAAATCCTTCTCCTGAGATCTCCTTAATGTTCGCCGATTGAGTGGGTACACTGGCTTGACCGGTTGCGGTGTTCCAGGACACCGAGTGCCCGTCCGTGGTCCAACCATAATGACTGGAGCCCTTCCCCGCAGTGATGCCGATAAGGTCCAAGTGTTCTAATACAGGTCCATCGACACTGGAAGTCCACAATGAACCATCCTCAAGCAAATAATTGTTGCGATCAATGACATCTGATATTTTGGCGCTCTTCCATGAATCATTCACAGCAGATTGAGCTACCACCGCTGAATAGCTAGCCGTAGGTAAATATGTCGCTACTAAAAGTGATGCTGCCAAAGCCGTTGTTACAATCTTCTTCATAAGTGCTCCCCTTTATGTGAATACATCTGATTCTTTTGACCTGAATCCAAGGTCTTATTATTATTCTGGAGGCGCCCTTATTTTTCCTTCAATGGATGAGCATTGTGTCAGACCAAGCCAGAGTTAGCCATTAAGCATAAGATGAAGGAGACAGAGCGATGGGGAGAACTCACTCAGACTAAGAAGGCTGAGATTAGGTAATCGATTAGGTACTTGAGACAGAGTAGATATTGAGTTAGAGGGGAATTGAGATAGGGAGAAAATCTGAGCTTGAGCATGGGATGGTTGCAAAGGGCAAGGGCATATAGATCGACATATGAAAAAGGGGGTGAGATCATGCAGCGAGGGACGAATTGGCGGAGAAAGCTATCCAGCCGTAAGTTCTGGGCATTGCTAGCTGGCTTGGTTACTTCCATTCTATCGGCTCTAGGCTACTCGGAGAGTATTGCGATTCGGGTGACGGGTATTATAACAGCAGCCGGTGCAGTTATTGCTTATATTCTCGCCGAGGCATATATAGATGGCAAGCATGTTGAATCGCAGTATATGAGAAAGGAAGACCATCAGATTCAGCAGGAAGGACACCCATCCCCTGATTCAGCGTCGAATGCTCCGCCTTCTGACACGGGAACCCAGTGACTGGATTAAGTTCAAGTATGAAAATCGGACATATGCAATTTATCATTTGACACCATGCCCGTAGAGCGGTCTCTCAGAATGCCAATAAGCAACAGATCTTCCCGAGGGACAATCTGTTGCTTATTGGTGTTGTGTCGTTGCTATGAGGATTCCATCAATATCATGGACAACAAGAGGATGCTGGTGTGCTTATAGATAGATGTCAGTACCGTTGTTGTATCTTCATTTAGTAGCTCATCACAGGCTCGGATGCGTGAATAGGTCTATATTGTGGCTCCCATACGAGACTTCGGATAGCTGTAGCAAGATCCTCAGGCTGCTCCCGAGCTACATGATCCTCGATAGCCGCCTGAGCTACTGCTATGGCAACCTGGAAGGATACCTTCTTTAGCTCCTCAATGCTAGGCAGTAGAGATGCACCCTGACGGTCTAGACGAGTGCTTTTGGCTACGGCATCTGCAGCTGCTGTGAACATGTTGGGTGTAATCATGGATGCTCGAACTGCAATTGCGCCCAAGCCTAGACCTGGAAAGACAAAGGCGTTATTGGACTGTCCAATTTCGTATGTAATTCCCTCGAAGGATACGGGCTCAAAGGGACTACCTGTCGCTACAAGTGCCTTACCATTAGTCCAGCGGATGAGATCCTCAGGCATGGCTTCAGCAAGAGTAGTAGGGTTGGACATCGGCATAATGACGGGACGTTCCACGTGACAGGCCATCTCCTTGATAATTTCTTCTGTGAAGGCTCCGCTTACGCCACTTGTTCCGATTAGGATCGTCGGCTTCACCTGACGGATTACCTCAAGTAAGCTGATTGCACCATTCAAGTCCCGCTGCCAGTGCATTGTCTCTTCTGCTTGACGTACATAAGGCTGTTGGAATTCCAGGATGTCCTCCATACCTTCTGTTAAAAGACCGCGATAGTCGATGGCCCAGAATCGTGCGGAGGCTTCTTCTTTTGTAAGTCCATCTCGTACCATGGCATCACGGATTTGATCAGCATTCCCAATTCCCGCTGCCCCCGGACCAAATACGACCACACGTTGATCGCGCAGTGAGCTACCGTTTATCTTCAGGGCGGAAATAATTGCGGCCAGCGTTACAGCTCCAGTACCTTGAATGTCATCATTGAAGGTCAGGATCTGTTCGCCATAGCGGTTAATAATGTTGCGTGCATTTACATTGCCAAGATCCTCCCAATGCAGCAGAGCTTTAGGAAATTGTCTTAGAGCATGTTGGACAAACAGATCAATGAACTCTTCATATTGCTCTCCACGAATGCGGTAATGACGATTGCCTATGTATAAGGGATCTTCCAGCAGCTTTTCATTATTAGTACCTACGTCCAGTACGACTGGAAGCACTCGGGCCGGATTAATGCCAGCCGCTGCCGTGTATACAGCGAGCTTACCAATCGCAATATTGATACCGCCTACTCCCCAGTCACCAATGCCGAGAATACTTTCCGAATCCGTAACGACAATAAGGTCTACATCCTCCTGTGTGAGACCGGTATTCGCAAAGGCTTGCTGAATGCCTTCCGGATCATCAATGGAGAGATATATACCACCTGGGCGATGATATTCATGACTGTATTCCTGTATAGCCTGGCCTACGGTCGGGGTATAGACTACAGGCAGCATTTCACTCAAATGATCCGAGAGCAGTCTATAGTAAAGCACTACATTTCGATTGTACAGGTCATTAAGGGATGCATTGCGGCGAAGCATGGTTGGCTGGGCGAGGAATTGCTCATAGGCTCTCTCCACCTGTTCCTCCAGCGTTAATACGGTTGGGGGTAAAATGCCGTTCAATCCCAGCCTTTGGCGCTCCTCGTAGGTAAAAGCCACCCCTTTGTTGAGGAGCGGATTCGCCAGTACATCCTTTCCTTTTAGTGAAGTACATAAAGACCCGTCTTCTCGAATATAAAATGCTTCCATTTCCTAAATACCTTCTTTCTCATTTTTCATTACATTTTTTTGCTAAGCTGCGCAGAATACACGCCTCTCTTATCTTACGGGCAGGGGACGTGTGGGTCCAATTAAATTTCTTTGACTTTATGATAAAAGAAAAGGCAATCCAACTCGTGGGGCAAACTGCTGCAAACGCGTTGACTTTTTACCAAAAAGAATTATACTTAACTTAATAATTCATATTTGATTAGTAGGTATTGTGTAGCAGCCTAAAATGAATGAAGGAGCTATGTGAATCATGAACCTATTGGAAAAGGAACGCTTGATTGAAGTGAAAGCCGTGGAGCTGGAGCATGCATCACCAGAGGATATTATTCGGTATGCTGTGGAGACCTTCCCGAACATTACATTTGCTTGCAGCTTTGGGGCAGAGGATGTTGTATTGGTTGATATGCTTCAGAAGATAAGCCCATCCACAGACATTTTCTATCTGGATACCGATTTTCATTTTCAGGAGACCTATGATACGCGTGATCGACTGGCAGACCATTACAACATTGACTTTGTAAAGGTAGCGCCGCAGATCACACCGGAGGAGCAGGCGCAGCAGCATGGTGAAGAGCTGTGGAAGTCAGACCCCAACGCATGCTGCAACATTCGCAAGGTAGAGCCACTTACTAGAATCCTATCGCAGTATGAGGCCTGGATTACGGGGATTCGCAGAGATCAGGCGCCTACACGTGCCAATGCCAAAAAAATCGAATATGATCAAAAATTCGGACTTGTAAAATTCAACCCGATTGCTCACTGGACTTCAGAGGATGTATGGCAGTACATCAGAGACAACGGAATTATCTATAATCCGCTGCATGACCGCAATTATCCAAGCATTGGTTGTGAATATTGCACCAGACAGGTGGCTGCAGGAGAAGACCCGCGTGCAGGTCGTTGGTCTGGTAATGATAAGACAGAATGCGGACTTCATAAATAAGCTCTTATAAATCAATACAGCTCATTAGCCGGAATACGAATAGACGCATCATTTTATCACCTAGCAAGAAAGGCATTCATTTATCTTATAGTAACCACTATCGTAAGGAGTGAGAAAATGTCTGGCTTAGCACCGCACGGCGGCACCTTGATCAATCGTATCGTGGAAGGAGAGGAACGTACTTCTCTTTTACAGATCGCTTCTGGCTTGGAGAGCATTCGTATCAATACGTGGGCAATTTCGGATTTAGATCTCATTGGGGTTGGGGCATTTTCTCCATTGACAGGGTTTATGGATGAGAGAGACTATTTGTCCGTTGTGTCGACCATGCGTCTGCATGATGGCACCGTCTGGAGTATCCCGATTACATTATCAGTAGATGAGGACACAGCTAGTAGTCTTACTGTCGGGGAGAAGGCAGCTCTGATCGGAGCAGAGGATGACGTAGTCTATGGTGTTATTGAGATTACAAGTCTGTATCGTCCGGATCGTGGAGAAGAGGCGGTCAAAGTATTCAAGACGGATGACCCTGCGCATCCTGGTGTGCAGAAGTTGCTGGAGCGTCCACCTGTGAATGTAGGCGGTCATATTCAGGTATTAAATCGTCCTCAGCCGAAGCGGTTCGCCGAGTTCTATTTCGATCCGGCTCAGACGCGCGAGCATTTTGCCAAGCAGGGATGGAAGACAGTCGTAGGATTTCAGACGCGTAATCCGGTCCACAGAGCTCATGAGTATATCCAGAAGAGCGCCATGGAGATTGTCGATGCGTTGTTCCTGAATCCACTTGTTGGTGAGACGAAGTCTGATGATGTTCCGGCAGATGTTCGCATGAAGAGCTATCTGACGCTACTGGAACATTATTATCCTTCGGATCGTACATTTCTGGGGGTATTTCCAGCTGCGATGCGTTATGCGGGGCCAAGAGAAGCTATATTTCATGCAATGGTCCGCAAAAATTATGGCTGCACGCATTTCATTGTTGGTCGTGACCATGCTGGGGTGGGTGATTATTATGGTACCTATGAGGCTCAGGAGATATTCCGTAACTTTACCGCTGAGGAGCTTGGAATAACTCCGCTGTTTTTTGAGCATAGCTTTTTCTGCACGACTTGCGGCAACATGGCGTCCAGCAAGACTTGTCCACATGGCAAGGAATCCCATCTCACGTTATCGGGTACCAAGGTGAGGGGATTACTACGTGAAGGGAAATGCCCTCCGCCGGAGTTCACGCGACCTGAAGTCGCACAAATACTGATTGAGGGGATGTCCGAGCAGGTTCATTCCTAATGGATCGTTAACCATTTCTAATAACCTTCAATCAATCCTGAAAAGTTCTAATTGAGCGCCTTGTCCCATATAGATTATAAGAGTCTGTATGGGAACGGAGGCGTTTTTTTGACGATTCTAGAATGTGTGAATTCTCAGCGGGGCTGAGCCATTCTACAATCACAAGAAAAACCTTCCTTGAACCCGGTCTATCTTCCTGGAAAGTACGCCGATAGGAGGTTTCTTGTATGTCTAAGCATCGTCATCGCACCACCATGATGTGGATACGTTATAGCACGGTCAAGAGGATAGGGGTCTTATTAGGGCTAGGGGTACTCCTGGTCACCCTTGTGCTATATGAGAATCCTGTATCGCGAACCTGGAATTCATGGGGATTGCCACTATCGGGAAAAGTCATTGTACTGGATGCTGGTCATGGCGGGCCAGATGGTGGTGCAGTAAGTAAGGGGGGGGTCATCGAAAAGGATCTTAATCTCGCCATTGCTCTCTATCTACGTGATTATTTACAGCAGGCGGGAGCTATGGTAATCCTGACACGGGAACGGGATCATGATCTGGCTTCCCCCGATACACGGGGCTATGCCAGACGCAAGACGGAGGATCTCAAGCAGCGAGTCCGAATGATCGAGGAACAGAGTCCGGATTTGTTCGTCAGCATTCACATGAATAGTATGCCTTCCAGTCGTTGGAGTGGTGCTCAGACCTTTTACTACCCTAATCATGCAGATAATGCGACAGTTGCTGAATTGATTCAGGATGAGATCAGACGCAGCATGGAGAATACGGACCGGGTGGCCAAGACTGTGAATACGGTGTATTTGCTACAGAAGCTGCAGGTGCCCTCGGCACTGGTGGAAATCGGCTTCTTGTCCAATCCTGCCGAAGCAAGACTGCTGGCAGATGAAGCCTATCAGCGCAAGGTGTCAGCTGCTCTCTATAAAGGCATTCTCCGCTACATGTCTGGCGAAAAGCTGAATCCTTCGTCATAGGCTAGGAGATAATGGTATAATGGAAGCTCAGTACGACATACATACCATTCTATGAAGCAGAGGTGCTTTCATGATGCAATCTAAAGAAGAGATTCTGCAGAAGCTGGAGCCAATAGTTGAACCCCGAACTGGCAAGAGCTTAACAAGCCTGGATTTTGTACGTGATATTGTCGTAAGAGAAGATCGAATTTCACTGACCGTGGTGCTGATGGATGCGACAGAGGAAGAGAAAGAAGGCCTTCTTCAGGAGATTCAAGGGCATTTGAACGAAACGGAGAACCTTCATATCCATGTTCGGTTCCGCGAGGCCTCGGAGCATGAGCGTTCTACAATTGGCGAATCCACAGTAGCTGACCCAGCAGAAGACCCTGTTCTAACGAAGGGACACGCTGCGGGGATGGAAGGACATGAGCTGCTGGATGAGGCATCAGGGGTGGAATTTATCGCGATTGCCAGTGGAAAAGGTGGTGTCGGCAAGTCTACCGTAACGGTTAACCTTGCGGTTGCTCTTGCTCGCGCAGGTAAGCGTGTTGGTGTTATAGATGCGGACATTTATGGATTTAGCGTGCCAGACATGATGGGGATCGAGACGTATCCTGAGGTTGTAGATGGTGTTATTCATCCTGTCGAGCGCTTTGGTGTCAAGGTCATGTCTATGGGATTCTTCGTACGTGAGAATAATCCGGTAGTATGGCGTGGGCCTATGCTGGGCAGAATGCTGAGACAGTTCTTTAGCGATGTGGCCTGGGGCGAGCTAGACTATCTACTGCTTGATTTGCCACCGGGAACAGGAGATGTAGCACTAGATGTACACCAGATGATTCCACACAGCAAAGAGATTATCGTCACCACACCTCATGCAACAGCAGCCTTTGTAGCAGCAAGGGCCGGAGCCATGGCTATTCAGACATCGCACGAGATTCTTGGTGTAGTCGAGAATATGTCTTATTACATCGCATCCAATGGGGAGAAGGACTATGTGTTTGGAAAGGGGGGCGGGGCTATGCTTGCAGACACTGTGCATGCACCACTTCTGGCACAGATTCCATTGGGTGCCCCGGATAATCATCCTTCAGAGCCTGATTTTTCCCCGTCGGTGTACAAGCCTGATACCGTTCAGGGAGAAATATACGATGAGATGGTACGCGGACTTTTGGCACGTAAGGTGAATTCGTAGGTTGGTGGGCATACTACGGAAATATTAATGTGAAAAAGCTGGCCGAGGCCAGCTTTTTTTGGAAATGTAGCTGTTTGTTTACTGAGAAGCGCCGCCTTGTTGACCTTGACCTTTTTCTTCTTCGCCGGACTTGGATTCGCCCTTTTTTTCTTCCTTCGGTTCGAGTTCTTCTTTGACAGCTGTCTTGAGCAGGCTCAGTACTTCCAAGCGGAACAATGGATTTTGCATAGCCTCCTGCATAATGGACATGGTCTGCTTACGATATTCCGGTGATTTAGTCATCTCCAAGAGCATTTGTGAGACCTCTGGTGACTTGAACATGTCTTCCATGGACTTCTGATAAGCTGGATCCTTGATAAGCTCCATGTGTAGCTTCTTATTCTGAGCGGTGATGACCTTGGCAAATTCGCCAGCGAATTTCGGATCTGTCATGATCTTCTCGAATTCCTTCTGGTAAGCAGGAGACGTGAGCGTATCCTTTACAGCCATACGAATGTCATCATTCGTTCTTGAGGGCAAAAGCATCTTCATACTCATGCCGCCACCGGAGGATTTCTCTTTGCCTTCTCCGCCTTCTTCGTTCTCACTGCCACCACCACTAGAGGAACTTTCAGAGCTGGATTGGCCAGTAAGAGCCTCTTCTACGGCTTTTTTGCCATCGTCACTTTTAAGAATGTCAATGACCATGGACTTCGTTTCCTTATAGCTGCTCTGAGGAGGAGAGGAATAATTTTGATCAGATCCGCAACCGCTCAGGATGATGCCGAGTACAAGCATTAAGCTGAACCAACGATAATCCGGCCTTTTCATGCTGTAGCCTCCTTGTCTTTACTGTGGGTAGTATGCGACGAACAAGGCGGAATTATAATCAACACAAATAAGAGCCAACATTTGTTAGCTCCAATATAGATCCATTTGTTTTTGCTTGATGCCTTTTGCTCAATGCTTTCTGTTTATTTGTTGTTCTGATGCTATTACAGAATCATTTAGGGATTCGTATAAGTTGCGGCCTGGTCACGAACTTCCTTGCCTTGGGCTGTGCCTTGCTGCAGTAGCTCGGATACAGAGACGAACTCATAGCCCTGCTCTCGTAGCTTATCTATAATCACTGGCAATGCTTCATGCGTCTGGGTCACAGAATCACTCGCATGCAGTAGGACAATATCGCCTGGATGAGCTTTACTTACAACCCGATCAATAATGGCCTGAGTCCCTGGATTCTTCCAATCCAATGAGTCAGTATCCCATTGAATGGCGGTATAGCCAAGATCGGATGTAATTTGTAGCACGCGTTTGTCAAAATCTCCATTAGGCATGCGAATTAATTTAGGTTCTTTCCCTGTTAATTCGGTTAACATAGTATGAGCAGTAGTGATTTGTTTGCGGATGTCCTCGTCACTCAGGCTAGTGTAGTTCTCGTGCTTATGACCATGGCTGCCGATTTCAAAGCCACTGTCCTTGATTTCATTTACAAGCTCGGGATGGGTCTTGCCCCAGGGGGAGGAAAGGAAGAATGTCGCCTTTTGTACATTCTTGTCCTTGAGTACCTGTAGAATAGGCGCTGCTCGCTTCTCACCCCAACTGATGTCGAAGGTCAGTGCAATAACCTTTTTGTCGCTTGGTACGCTATACACAGCTGAGGGTGCCTCTTCAGAGAAGACGCTGATGTCACTGGTCTCCACATAAATAATGCCTAGCGCAAATATTGCTGCAGCTATTGCTATAAGACTTCGTTTAATGGTCTTGCCGCTAATTACATAAAAAAACGAATTCATGATCGATTCCCCTTTCCCGCAATGCTTGTTCAGCTTGTTTACTTATCCCTATTTCA
The DNA here is from genome assembly GCF_038002385.1 of Paenibacillus sp. FSL K6-1230. Taxonomy (NCBI): domain Bacteria; kingdom Bacillati; phylum Bacillota; class Bacilli; order Caryophanales; family Paenibacillaceae; genus Paenibacillus; species Paenibacillus sp. FSL K6-1230. The sequence goes on along the minus strand of NZ_JBBOCK010000001.1, from coordinate 5,514,778 downwards.
GCAACAAGTAAAATATGACTTCACCAGAATATAGGAGGACAGACAATGGGGTTGAAAAAATTTCTGGGTATCTTGCGCTCCATGAGCGCCTTGATTTGGATTACTACAATCATTTTTGGTCTCAGTATGGCTGCAGGTTGGTTCAGCACGGGGGCTATACAGTCCCTGCTAGTGAATCAACTGGATCAGCTTGGAGAGGTGGCTCAAGGGCTGCAGCAATCGGATAATGCACAGCTCAGCTTCTTTATCTTTATATTTTTGAATAATGCAATTAAATGCGTACTTGTTATTTTTCTCGGGGCGGCCTTTGGCATCTTTCCATTATTGTTTATTACGATTAACGGAATGGTTATCGGTTTTCTTGTACATATGGTGGCGTCCAGTGGAACAGTCAGTTTATATGACCTTATCGTCAAAGGCTTATTGCCACATGGCATCATCGAACTACCGGTACTTGTCATTGCCTGTGCGTATGGCCTGAGATTCGGGGGGATGGTATGGTCATCCATTACAGGGGCGATCAGCGGGGAGCGAAGTACGAGAAGGGACTGGCCCACATTTATGCGTGAGACAGGGAATATGTCCTTGTGGGTGGTCGTTCTGCTGTTCATAGCAGCAGTCATTGAGAGTACAGTAACTTACAGCCTGCTAGGGGGATAAGGGTTGTGCCAAAGGTAAGGTAGATTGCCGGAATCGGTTACTGCTGATCATCTTTGAGCTGCCTGGACAAGCCTATCAAAGGATATGAATAACCTTCATGCTCTGAGTCTCAACTTCGCTAGATTTGTTTAATGAATGTATAAAGCATGGGACAACGATACAGAATGAACTAGTGCATGCAACAACGAGTTAACATAGGCATTCCATACATGCGGTAGCTTGCTCTACTCAATTCATCTGTTGAAGGCGCTAGTCTGAGACAGGTGGATTACTCCTTGGTTATGGCTTGGGGCGTGTGTGGGATGAGTCTTGCCTTAATACTACTATTTGCTAAGGGGTCTGGTTCTGATGATGGGTATGCTTTTCAATGAAAAAGAGTGCAAGGAACTGGATTATGTACTCCGACGTGAGTTAGACGAAATGCTGATGGAGATGGGGGACAAAAGGCTTGATCAGGATATTCGCAATGCCATTGCTCTGCGGTATAAAACGGTATTTCGTATGTATGCGCGTTTTGCGCCACCCAAGCAATTGTCCAAGTATGCTCGCAAAATGAAGCTCCCTTATTCATGAAATTCAAATATGTATTGACTTTATAAGTCTTAACGTGATAAATTAAATTTCGCTCGTTTCGAAGAGCAGGACTTAAGAAAAAACGTTGATTAAATAAAACGCGAAAAAAAGTCTTGTCAAATGAAATTGAGTGTGATATATTATAAAAGTCGCCGCTGAGATGCGGTGGTAACGCAAGAAAAGAAACAAATGAATGAAGTTGATCTTTGAAAACTGAACAACGAGTGAGCGGATTTTGTGAAGCAAAATCCAACGCGAAGGTTTTTGGTACATGTCTTTGACTGTATGGAAACTGGAGCAAACTAATGAGATATTAAATCTCGTCAGATTCAAAATGAGCTATCGCTCTTTTCAATAACTTTATTGGAGAGTTTGATCCTGGCTCAGGACGAACGCTGGCGGCGTGCCTAATACATGCAAGTCGAGCGGACTGATGAAGAAGCTTGCTTCTTCTGAGGTTAGCGGCGGACGGGTGAGTAACACGTAGGCAACCTGCCCTTTGGACTGGGATAACTACCGGAAACGGTAGCTAATACCAGATAATTCACTTCTTCGCATGGAGGAGTGAGGAAAGACGGAGCAATCTGTCACCGGAGGATGGGCCTGCGGCGCATTAGCTAGTTGGAGAGGTAACGGCTCCCCAAGGCGACGATGCGTAGCCGACCTGAGAGGGTGATCGGCCACACTGGGACTGAGACACGGCCCAGACTCCTACGGGAGGCAGCAGTAGGGAATCTTCCGCAATGGGCGAAAGCCTGACGGAGCAACGCCGCGTGAGTGATGAAGGTTTTCGGATCGTAAAGCTCTGTTGCCAAGGAAGAACGTCCTTAAGAGTAACTGCTTAAGGAGTGACGGTACTTGAGAAGAAAGCCCCGGCTAACTACGTGCCAGCAGCCGCGGTAATACGTAGGGGGCAAGCGTTGTCCGGAATTATTGGGCGTAAAGCGCGCGCAGGCGGTCATTTAAGTCTGGTGTTTAAGCCCGGGGCTCAACCCCGGATCGCACGGGAAACTGGATGACTTGAGTGCAGAAGAGGAGAGTGGAATTCCACGTGTAGCGGTGAAATGCGTAGAGATGTGGAGGAACACCAGTGGCGAAGGCGACTCTCTGGGCTGTAACTGACGCTGAGGCGCGAAAGCGTGGGGAGCAAACAGGATTAGATACCCTGGTAGTCCACGCCGTAAACGATGAGTGCTAGGTGTTAGGGGTTTCGATACCCTTGGTGCCGAAGTTAACACATTAAGCACTCCGCCTGGGGAGTACGGTCGCAAGACTGAAACTCAAAGGAATTGACGGGGACCCGCACAAGCAGTGGAGTATGTGGTTTAATTCGAAGCAACGCGAAGAACCTTACCAGGTCTTGACATCTGAATGACCGGATCAGAGATGATCCTTTCCTTCGGGACATTCAAGACAGGTGGTGCATGGTTGTCGTCAGCTCGTGTCGTGAGATGTTGGGTTAAGTCCCGCAACGAGCGCAACCCTTGACCTTAGTTGCCAGCACCTCGGGTGGGCACTCTAGGGTGACTGCCGGTGACAAACCGGAGGAAGGTGGGGATGACGTCAAATCATCATGCCCCTTATGACCTGGGCTACACACGTACTACAATGGCTGGTACAACGGGAAGCGAAGCCGCGAGGTGGAGCCAATCCTAAAAAGCCAGTCTCAGTTCGGATTGCAGGCTGCAACTCGCCTGCATGAAGTCGGAATTGCTAGTAATCGCGGATCAGCATGCCGCGGTGAATACGTTCCCGGGTCTTGTACACACCGCCCGTCACACCACGAGAGTTTACAACACCCGAAGTCGGTGGGGTAACCGCAAGGAGCCAGCCGCCGAAGGTGGGGTAGATGATTGGGGTGAAGTCGTAACAAGGTAGCCGTATCGGAAGGTGCGGCTGGATCACCTCCTTTCTATGGAGAATCGCTTCCTGCAACGGAAGCATTCAAATCAGATCGATGTTCCATCGATCCTAAGAAGAGGAATTCGGTACTGCGCTTAGCGCGTATGAAATCCTCTTCGCAGCTCACTCGTTGCTCAGTTTTGAGAGTTCAACTCTCACAAAAGCATAGCAAGACGTTTGGTGGCGATAGCGGAGGGGTTCCACACGTACCCATCCCGAACACGACCGTTAAGTCCTCCAGCGCCGATGGTACTTGGACCGAAGGGTCCTGGGAGAGTAGGACGTTGCCAAGCGCACAACCCGGGAAGGGTAACACCTTTTCGGGATTTGTTATGGGCCCTTAGCTCAGCTGGTTAGAGCGCACCCCTGATAAGGGTGAGGTCGGTGGTTCGAGTCCACTAGGGCCCACCATAAATGAATACGTAATAAAGAACCAGATATGGGGCTATAGCTCAGCTGGGAGAGCGCCTGCCTTGCACGCAGGAGGTCAGGGGTTCGATCCCCCTTGGCTCCACCAAAAAAAGTTCTTTTACGAACAAAGAAGCTGTGTTACAATCACAGCATTGCACCTTGAAAACTGGATACCGAAACGAAAACATTGCGTTTTAGAACATCTTTTAGCTGAACTTGTGTAAGCAAGTGAAAGTTATTAGTGAACTGATATTTTGCCTGTGGCAAGAATCATGGTTAAGCTAATAAGAGCACACGGAGGATGCCTAGGCGCCAGGAGCCGACGAAGGACGTGGCGAACGACGAAATGCCTCGGGGAGCTGTAAGCAAGCTTCGATCCGGGGATGTCCGAATGGGGAAACCCGGCTACTGTAACAGGTAGTCACTCTTTGGTGAATACATAGCCAAAGGAGAGGCAGACCAGGGGAACTGAAACATCTAAGTACCCTGAGGAAGAGAAAACAATAGTGATTCCGTCAGTAGCGGCGAGCGAACGCGGATTAGCCCAAACCAGGAAGCTTGCTTCCTGGGGTTGTGGGACGTCTCACACGGAGTTACAAAGGTGTACCCTAGATGAAGAGGTCTGGAAAGGCCCGCGATAGAGGTAAAAGCCCTGTAATCGAAATGGTGCACCCTCCGAGACGGATCCCGAGTAGTGCGGGGCACGTGAAACCCCGTATGAATCCGGCAGGACCATCTGCCAAGGCTAAATACTCCCTGGCGACCGATAGTGAAGCAGTACCGTGAGGGAAAGGTGAAAAGCACCCCGGAAGGGGAGTGAAATAGAACCTGAAACCGTGTGCTTACAAGAAGTCAGAGCCCGATCTATGGGTGATGGCGTGCCTTTTGTAGAATGAACCGGCGAGTTACGTTCCCGTGCAAGGTTAAGGTGAAGAGCCGGAGCCGCAGCGAAAGCGAGTCTGAATAGGGCGAGTTAGTACGTGGACGTAGACCCGAAACCGGGTGATCTACCCCTGTCCAGGGTGAAGGTGCGGTAACACGCACTGGAGGCCCGAACCCACGCACGTTGAAAAGTGCGGGGATGAGGTGGGGGTAGCGGAGAAATTCCAATCGAACCCGGAGATAGCTGGTTCTCCCCGAAATAGCTTTAGGGCTAGCCTCGGAAAAGAGAGTCGTGGAGGTAGAGCACTGATTGGGTGCGGGGCCCGCAAGGGTTACCAAGCTCAGTCAAACTCCGAATGCCATAGACTTAGTTCCGGGAGTCAGACAGTGAGTGCTAAGATCCATTGTCAAAAGGGAAACAGCCCAGACCATCAGCTAAGGTCCCCAAGTGTGTGTTAAGTGGGAAAGGATGTGGAGTTGCACAGACAACCAGGATGTTGGCTTAGAAGCAGCCACCATTGAAAGAGTGCGTAATAGCTCACTGGTCGAGTGACTCTGCGCCGAAAATGTAACGGGGCTAAACACACCACCGAAGCTATGGCTTGATGCTTGCATCAGGGGTAGGGGAGCGTTGTATGCAGGTTGAAGGTGTACCGTAAGGAGCGCTGGACAGCATACAAGTGAGAATGCCGGTATGAGTAACGAAAAGATCAGTGAGAATCTGATCCGCCGAAAGCCTAAGGGTTCCTGAGGAAGGCTCGTCCGCTCAGGGTAAGTCGGGACCTAAGGCGAGGCCGAAAGGCGTAGTCGAAGGACAACAGGTCGAAATTCCTGTACCACCGTAAACCGTTATGAACGATGGGGGGACGCAGGAGGGTAGTGACGCGGACTGATGGATGTCCGTCCAAGCAGTGAGGCTGATGTGTAGGCAAATCCGCACATCGTAAGGCTGGGCTGTGATGGGGAGTGAAAATTACAGTAGCGAAGGTCATGATCTCACACTGCCAAGAAAAGCCTCTAGTCAGGTGAAGGTGCCCGTACCGCAAACCGACACAGGTAGGCGAGAAGAGAATTCTAAGGCGCGCGGAAGAACTCTCGTTAAGGAACTCGGCAAAATGACCCCGTAACTTCGGGAGAAGGGGTGCCTCGGTAGGGTGAATAGCCCGAGGGGGCCGCAGTGAAAAGGCCCAAGCGACTGTTTAGCAAAAACACAGGTCTGTGCGAAGCCGCAAGGCGAAGTATACGGGCTGACGCCTGCCCGGTGCTGGAAGGTTAAGGGGAGTGGTTAGCCGCAAGGCGAAGCTATGAACCGAAGCCCCAGTAAACGGCGGCCGTAACTATAACGGTCCTAAGGTAGCGAAATTCCTTGTCAGGTAAATTCTGACCCGCACGAATGGCGTAACGACTTGGGCGCTGTCTCAACGAGAGATCCGGTGAAATTTTAATACCTGTGAAGATGCAGGTTACCCGCGACAAGACGGAAAGACCCCATGGAGCTTTACTGCAGCTTGATATTGAATTTGGGTACGATCTGTACAGGATAGGTGGGAGCCGTTGAAGCAGGAGCGCAAGCTTCTGTGGAGGCGTCCTTGGGATACCACCCTGATCGTATCTAGGTTCTAACCTGGTACCGTAATCCGGTGCGGGGACAGTGTCAGGTGGGCAGTTTGACTGGGGCGGTCGCCTCCTAAAGAGTAACGGAGGCGCCCCAAGGTTCCCTCAGAATGGTTGGAAATCATTCGAAGAGTGCAAAGGCAGAAGGGAGCTTGACTGCGAGACCTACAAGTCGAGCAGGGACGAAAGTCGGGCTTAGTGATCCGGTGGTACCGCATGGAAGGGCCATCGCTCAACGGATAAAAGCTACCCTGGGGATAACAGGCTTATCTCCCCCAAGAGTCCACATCGACGGGGAGGTTTGGCACCTCGATGTCGGCTCATCGCATCCTGGGGCTGAAGTAGGTCCCAAGGGTTGGGCTGTTCGCCCATTAAAGCGGTACGCGAGCTGGGTTCAGAACGTCGTGAGACAGTTCGGTCCCTATCTGTCGTGGGCGTAGGAAATTTGAGAGGAGCTGTCCTTAGTACGAGAGGACCGGGATGGACGTACCGCTGGTGTACCAGTTGTTCCGCCAGGAGCACCGCTGGGTAGCTATGTACGGACGGGATAAGCGCTGAAAGCATCTAAGCGTGAAGCCCCCCTCAAGATGAGATTTCCCAATTAGTAAGACCCCTTGAAGACGACGAGGTAGATAGGCTGGGGGTGGAAGTGCAGTAATGCATGGAGCTGACCAGTACTAATCGGTCGAGGGCTTATCCTAAAGTAAGATGTAATGATTCGTTTCGGTTCCAGTTTTCAGGGTGTAACACCTTGAATCATATGCTGCAACATTCATACACACAAATGTGTTGTACCGAATGTCTTGCATGCCGTGTTAGTCACACGGCAGAGGAATGATATTTTCTCACAGCGATTTCAAGAAGCGAAGCTTCGAAAAATCACGTTTGGTGGCGATAGCGGAGGGGTTCCACACGTACCCATCCCGAACACGACCGTTAAGCCCTCCAGCGCCGATGGTACTTGGACCGAAGGGTCCTGGGAGAGTAGGACGCCGCCAAGCAATCCTTATTCCCTGATAGCTCAGTTGGTAGAGCACTCGACTGTTAATCGAGTTGTCACAGGTTCGAGTCCTGTTCGGGGAGCCATGCTCTCATAGCTCAGTAGGTAGAGTGCATCCATGGTAAGGATGAGGTCACCGGTTCGATCCCGGTTGAGAGCTTTTGAGGCCCGTTGGTCAAGGGGTTAAGACACCTCCCTTTCACGGAGGTAACAGGGGTTCGAATCCCCTACGGGTCATAAGGCTATTATATAGCCGTTTGAAAGTTTGCTGGAATAGAAATGTTCTTGTTTTCAAAGAACATGCTCTTTGGAGGCTTAGCTCAGCTGGGAGAGCATCTGCCTTACAAGCAGAGGGTCGGGGGTTCGATCCCCTCAGCCTCCACCATTCTTAATTTTGGGATTAAGTTCGCAAAATTTGTGTATGATATTCCTATAGGGGATTAGCCAAGCGGTAAGGCAACGGACTTTGACTCCGTCATGCATAGGTTCGAATCCTATATCCCCTGCCATTTACTCTCTTAATGAGAGCCATTAGCTCAGTTGGTAGAGCACCTGACTTTTAATCAGGGTGTCGAAGGTTCGAGTCCTTCATGGCTCACCATAATGTATCATATGCGCGTGTGGCGGAATTGGCAGACGCACTAGACTTAGGATCTAGCGTCTTTGACGTGGGGGTTCAAGTCCCTCCACGCGCATAGGTTTTGCGGACGTGGCTCAGCGGTAGAGCATCGCCTTGCCAAGGCGAGGGTCGCGGGTTCGATTCCCGTCGTCCGCTCCAAATAAGTCCCCTTAGCTCAGCTGGATAGAGCGTTTGACTACGAATCAAAAGGTCGGGAGTTCGAATCTCTCAGGGGACGCCATATTTATTCAATATCGGGACGTAGCTCAGCTTGGTAGAGCACCTGGTTTGGGACCAGGGGGTCGCATGTTCAAATCGTGTCGTCCCGATCTTATATGTGCGGGTGTAGTTCAATGGTAGAACTCCAGCCTTCCAAGCTGGTAGCGTGGGTTCGATTCCCATCACCCGCTTTTATAATGTAACAGTTGAGCCTATAGGCTCTTTTTTTATTATCTATTTTTAATATTTATAATGACGTGGAATCACGAGTAACATGTGCAAGCAATTTTTATTATGATATGTTGGGTGCTATTGGAGCTTCTCGTGAATTTAATCTGTACATATGACTCATCCTACCCATGTCTCTTCCTGTTGTTATTGCTAACTGATGTGACCATCACTTCGCCCCTTGCCCTTGCAACTATTCATTGAATCCTTCCTCTACTAGGGAATATTTGCTTGTATTTCAGTCACACTGATCTTAACAAATAGATGCCCCAACCCATATTTCACACTATTACTGTAATAAGGTATTGATTTATTGTGCTAAAGAGTGCTACACTCAGTGTCATACTTTGGACAAATTCGAGGAGATGTAGAAAAATCACATTTTTACAAAAAAAGTAAGGCTTATTTATGAATTTTTCTAGCTTAAAATTGAAGCTTTTCAGGTGCTTTTATTGTATGATGTTAAGAAAGTGTCAATTTCGTACTTATGGAAGCGGATGAGATGGGAGGAAAAGCATGACTGAGCTTACGTTAACCGCAAACAAAAATCAATCGAACAATTCATTGCGGCGAGACGTTCGTTTTTTAGGAAACATTCTCGGAGAGGTACTAGTACACCAAGGCGGCAATGAGCTGCTGGAGACCGTAGAGAAGATCAGAGAAACGAGCAAATCCTTGCGTGCGGAATTTCTACCTGAGTTATTCCAGGATTTTAAAGCCATGATCAGTAATCTGGAGCCTGATACTCGGCATCAGATCATTCGTGCGTTTGCTATTTATTTTCAATTGGTGAATATTGCAGAACAAAACCATCGCATCCGTAGAAAAAGGGACTATGAGCGCTCTGTTGGTGAAGAGCCGCAGCCAGGCTCTATCGAGAGCTCTGTGCGAGAGCTTCAAGAGAATGGCTTCACTGCCCAGGATGTGCGTGACATGCTGGAGGAGCTCTCCCTAGAGCTGGTAATGACCGCTCATCCGACAGAAGCCATGCGGAGAGCAATTCTGGATATTCATAAGCGAATATCCGAGGATGTCATGCTGCTCGATAATCCTACATTGACATTCAGAGAACGCGAGCAGACACGGGAAAACCTATTAAATGAGGTTAGTACACTGTGGCAGACGGATGAGCTTCGAGATCGCAAGCCAACTGTACTGGATGAAGTGCGTAATGGAATGTACTTTTTCCATGAGACTCTGTTCCATGTTCTACCTGATGTATATCAGGAGCTGGAGCGGTGTCTTAAGAAATACTATCCAGAATCGCAATGGCACATTCCGACTTATCTTCGTTTTGGTTCATGGATTGGTGGAGACCGGGATGGCAATCCATCCGTAACGGCTGACGTTACCTGGAATACCCTGCGTATGCACCGTAAGCTGGCAGTTCGGGAATACCAGCGGATCTTGGTTGACCTAATGGGCTATCTTAGCTTCAGTACCAGCATTGTAACTGTCTCCGATGAGCTTATCACCTCCATCGAGGAGGATCGCAATAATGTTACGCTCAAACGTTTGGAAATTTGGCACAATGAGAAAGAGCCTTATCGCATTAAGCTGGCGTATATGATTGCCAAAGTTAACAACGTAATGGACGAAAGCAAGCGGGGAACATCTGAGGCATACAACAGTGCTGAGGAGCTTATTGCTGATCTGAAGATTATCGACTCCAGTCTGCGGCATCATTTTGCTGACTATGTAGCCGATACTTATGTACAGAAGATGATCAGACAAGTGGAGCTGTTCGGCTTCCACACGGCAACCCTGGATATCCGGCAGCATAGCCAAGAGCATGAGAATGCTATGACGGAGATTTTGGCGAAAATGAACATCGCTCCAAATTACGGTCAGCTGACAGAGGACGAGAAGATTGATCTGCTGGAACGACTCATGAACGATCCTCGCCCAATCACTTCTCCGTACTTGAATTATAGTGATGCAACAGAAGAGTGTCTCAATGTATATAGAACAATTAATAAGGCTCAGAAGGAATATGGTCAGCAATGCATTACCAGTTATCTAATCAGTATGAGCCAAGGGGCAAGTGATATTCTGGAGGTTATGGTACTGGCGAAGGAAGCGGGACTTTTCCGTAAGGAAAAGGATGGTTCCGTCGTGTGTACACTGCAATCGGTACCTTTGTTCGAGACGATTGAGGATCTACATGCAGCGCCAGCGATTATGCGTAAAGTACTTGGACTACCGGTATATCGTGAGTCCGTAGCTGCGATGCATGATCTCCAGGAAATCATGCTCGGCTACTCTGACAGTAACAAGGATGGCGGAGCAGTAACTGCCAACTATGAGCTACGTGTAGCGATGAATGAGATTACCAACGTAGGTAATGAATTCGGTGTGAAGCTCAAATTCTTCCATGGACGTGGAGGGGCGCTAGGACGTGGCGGCATGCCTCTGAACCGCAGTATTTTGGCTCAGCCACCACACACAATCGGTGGAGGTATCAAGATTACAGAACAGGGTGAGGTGTTATCCTCCCGTTACTCCTTGAAAGGTATTGCTTATCGGAGTCTGGAGCAGGCGACATCAGCATTGCTGACAGCCTCGATGTATCGCCGTACTGGCAAAGAGGAGCATTTGGAGGAGCGCTGGGAGGAAATCGTTAAGCATATTTCGGAAGTGTCCTTACACAAATATCAAGACTTGATCTTCCGTGATCCTGACTTCTTCACCTTCTTCAAAGAGTCTACACCATTGCCTGAGGTTGGTGAGCTGAACATTGGTTCTCGTCCTTCCAAGCGTAAGAACAGTGACCGCTTCGAGGACTTGCGAGCAATCCCATGGGTATTCGCTTGGACCCAAAGCCGCTACTTGCTCCCAGCTTGGTATGCTGCTGGAACAGGATTGCAGAGCTTCTATCAGGATAAGGAAGAAAATATGGCTGTCCTGCAGCAGATGTATCAGGACTTCCCATTCTTCCGCACATTGATTGATACACTGCAAATGGCAATTGCCAAAGCAGATCTGATCATTGCAAAGGAATATGCAGGAATGGCGCAGAATGAGGAAGCCAGCCAGCGCATTTACGGCTTGATTGAGGAGGAGTTCAAGCTCACCTCATCTCTGATTCTTAAAATCACAGGCCAACAGGAAATTCTGGACAATGTACCTGTGATACAGGAGTCCATTCGTTTACGTAATCCGTATGTTGATCCACTAAGCTATCTGCAGGTACAGCTTCTCAGCGAGCTGCGTAGCCTTCGTGATCAGAATGAAGACGATGCAGAATTGCTGCGCGAGGTACTGCTTACCATCAACGGAATTGCTGCTGGATTAAGAAATACAGGCTGATGCCAAGAACTATTCGAATCGGGCGCCGCAAGGCTCCCGGTTTTGTTTTGTGCATACTGCATTTTTTTGAGCTTTTGAAGAGGAAAATCCTTGCTTTTTCACTTCAGATAACATATCTTTAATAGTTGTATAAATTCGAGAACCCATCAGCAAGTCTGGGGGAATATATGGTGGATTATTTGGAGAGCCGCTTAGTCAACCTGGTCCTTAAAGGAGATCAGAGGGCTTTTGCTGAGCTTGTAGAACTGTATAAGGATAAAATATTTCATTTGACGTACCGGATGCTGAATAATCGGCATGAGGCAGAGGATATGGTTCAGGAGACTTTTCTGCGAGTATACAGGAATCTGGAGAAATATGATCATAATCAGAAGTTCTCTACCTGGATTTACCGGATCGCTACCAATCTATGTATAGATCGGCTGCGAAGAAGAAAGCCTACATATTCACTGGATGCTGAGTTGAATGATCAAGAGGGGTCAGATGGCTATGCCATGCTGCCCAGCGATGATCGTACACCTGAGGGTGAGACACTATTGCTGGAGACGCAGACCATTATTCGTGACGCGATAGCTACGCTACCACCTAAATACAAGACGGTGATGGTGCTTCGCTATCTTCAGGACATGTCATTGCAAGAAATCAGTGAGGTCGTGGACCTTCCGGTGACAACCATCAAGACAAGGGTACATCGCGGACGTGAATATTTGCGTAAAAAACTGGAACATAAGCTGTAAATTTATAGCTCGGATTTTTTTGAAACATATCCGTCTGCAAAGCGTATGGTATGTTGAGTAGCTGTGTTTTCGTGCTGAGATGTTGCAGATTAAGCTTAGGTGAATAGAGGCAGCATGCTGACATCACAGTACCGCAGGAGTTAATTGAAAGGAAAGGACTGGCTCATATGGAATGCAAACAGGCCATTTCTTGGATGCATGATTACTTGGATCATGAGCTGCCGAAGCAAGAAGGACTAGAATTGCAAGAGCATTTGCGCTCGTGTGAGGATTGTCGTATACGTTTTGGAGAGCTGGAGCGGACTGAAATGCTGCTGTTTGGGACTCGTGATTCCCTGCCTCCTGTATCGGATGCATTGACAGAGCAGATTTTGAAGGTCATGCCACAGCAGAAGCAGCAACGGACTTGGGTCCGATGGATCAAGAGGCATCCGGCACTAACTGCGGCTGCTTTGTTTCTGGTTGTCATTGTATCCAGCGGCTTGAATTCATGGGGACAAGGAGATCAATTGATTGTCCGTGTCAAGGGGGATAACCCCGAGAACGTGATCATTCAGGGCCATAAGGTCATTGTGCCAGAGGGCACCTCCATAGCTGGGAACCTTACGGTGGAGAATGGCGAGGCAGAGGTATACGGAGAAGTTCAAGGGAATTTGACAGTTATTGACGGTTCGTATTTCAAGGCTTCCACGGCCCACATCTCAGGTGAGATCAAAAGTATAGATCAAGCGCTGGATTGGGTATGGTACAAGGTATCTGATATCTTCACAGAAGTAGCATATCGTTAAGAAGTTATAGTATAATTGAGGGAAGCGCCTGTTCTGGTGGACGGGCGCTTCTTTTCGCAAAAAAGGTACCAAATATTCTCAGAAAAGACGTATTCGGCTATGAAGCAGCGACATGACTTGCAACATGGCTTGTAACGTTATAACCTAGATACACAATCCACAATATATACATATGTGAATTGGGGATAACCCACTATTTATAGAAATACGGGGGCATGCGCATGCTGGATTACTTTGCGAATATGACGTGGCAGGAATCCATTAAGGATTTAATCGATATTTTGATTGTAACCTATATTATTTATCAGATTATCTTGCTAGTCCGTGGTACACGGGCAGTGCAATTGCTCAAGGGGATATTGGTGCTGGTCGTGATCTGGGCGCTAAGTACCTGGTTCGATCTGTTCACGCTAAAATGGCTGATGAATCAGATGTTTACCTTTGGTGTACTGGCCATCTTCATTATCTTCCAGCCTGAGCTTCGTAGGGGTCTTGAGCAGCTTGGTCGAGGCAAGCTGTTTGGCCGGAGTCCGATGGAGGATGAGGAGCTCAATAAGTTTATAGGTGAAATTATTAAAGCCGTAAATTATTTATCACGTCGAAAAATTGGTGCTCTGCTCGTGTTCGAGCGGCAGACAGGGTTAAATGAATACACTGAATCAGGGATTAAGATGCAATCCTTGATTAGCTCCGAGCTGCTCATTAATATTTTTATTCCGAATACACCTCTTCATGATGGGGCGGTCATCGTGCAGAATAATCAGATTGCAGCAGCAGCCTGCTATTTGCCGTTATCTGAGAATCCTTTTATCAGCAAGGAGCTAGGGACTCGGCATCGGGCGGCTATCGGTGTCAGTGAGGTTGCGGATGCCGTAGCCATCGTAGTCTCTGAAGAGACTGGACATATTTCACTTGCCATGAATGGACAGGTTGTCCGTGATATAAAAGAAGAATCCTTAATCTCTAAATTATATGAAGAGCTGCGTCCGGCTGCAGTTCTAAAAGAAAAGCGTGGCTCTTTCTGGAAGCGGGGAGGAGGCGGCAATCAGGCATGATGGAGAAATGGTTCAACAATAATACAGTAGCCAAAATTCTGGCACTTGCAGTAAGTATACTGCTATGGGCGATGGTTCATCTGGATAGCGGTACGACAGCACCTTCTCTGACTACATCTTACGGGACGCGAACTATTGATAATGTGAAGATTCAGACGATTGGTCTTGATGATTCACGCTATGAGTTGACCGGGATGAATACGGATCGTGTTCGTATCCAGGTGAGAGGACAGCGTTCTGCCCTGACCTCATTTTTCGGTGATGATTATAACGTAAGTGTAGATCTCAGCCACATGCAGGAAGGCACAGAGACTCTGCCTCTAATGAAGCCAGACGTTCCATTCGGCGTGGAAGTTGTATCTATGGAGCCTTCTATGATTACTGTAACGGTCGAGCAGAAGCAGACAAAGGCATTCAACGTCAAGATAACTCCTACCGGAGAGGCAGCAGAAGGGATGCACGTTGGAGCAGGGGTGGCTGATCCGACTACCGTCAATGTGACCTTGCCTACTAGCAGGATGGAGACCGTGGCAAGTGTGCAGGGATTTGTGGATGTGAGCAAAGCGTCAAGCAATATAGAGAACCGAAAGGTGAAGCTCAAGGCATATGACAAGAATGGTAAAGAGATCGAGGGTGCAGTCCTTGAGCCAGACACTGCTTCTGTTGTTGTACCGATCAGTCAGGGCTACAAGTCCTTACCTATCAAAGTGAGCTACACTGGCGAATTGCCAGAGGGTCTTGTGCTCTCCGATGTAAATCCCAGTGTGACTGAGGCTGCTGTCTATGGTACGCCGGATTATCTCAGCAAGGTTCAAGGGAGCATTCATGCTACACTTGACTTGAGCAGGCTTGAGGCACAGGGGACGACAGGGGTGCAGGTTGCGTTGACGAAGCCTGAGGGGGCTGAGCGTATTACTCCAGAATCGGTGGAGCTACAAGTTACCGTAGCACCTTTTGGAGAAGTTCAGGATATCAGGCGCACTATGACAGACATACCCGTGACCCTTCAGGGAGCAGCTAGTGCAGAAGCCGCTTCGATTACTGAGCCCCAGAGCCGAAGCCTGAATATCGAGGTAAGTGGTCCTGAGAATTTGGTGAATAATCTTACGAATGATGATATCATGCTAGTGGCGGATGTTACCGGGCTCCAGGCTGGTGATCATTCAATTCCTGTACAGATTACACTTCCAAGGTACATTACAAGACCTGAAGGCAGTCAGCCACTGATGGTCACAGTTAATGTTCAGGAGGCTTCTGTGCCGGCAAATACGCCAGAGCAGACAGCACCAGAATCTTCGCCTGATGCAGAGAATAATCAGCCTGTACAGGGAAATGGTGAAGCTACACCTTCTACTACAGACCAAGCTGGAAATACAGGGGAGTCTAGTCCAGAGACATCCAGTGATGATAGCTCCCAAGATAATAACAATAGCCAACCTTAGGGCGACTACAAAGAACATACAACAAAGACTATATGATAGGGGAGTCATGAAGTAATGGGGAAATATTTTGGTACAGACGGTGTCCGTGGAGTTGCCAATAAAGAATTAACCGCAGAGATGGCATATAGCATCGGTCGGTGTGGAGGATATGTCCTTGCAGGTAATGTGGAGAAGCCTACCGTAGTCATCGGAATGGATACGCGTATCTCGGGTCTGATGCTGGAGTCTGCGCTTGTTGCTGGGCTTCTGTCCATTGGTGCTAATGTCATTCGACTAGGCATCGTATCGACACCAGGAGTAGCTTATCTTACGCGATTGCTCCAGGCTGATGCGGGGGTCATGATCTCGGCTTCTCATAATCCCGTTGAGGATAATGGCATTAAGTTTTTCGGGGGAGACGGCTTCAAGCTGACAGATGAGACCGAACTGAAGATCGAGGAGCTGATGGATGCGGAAGAGGATACGCTTCCTCGCCCGATTGGTGGTGCACTTGGTGCCCTGCGTGTTGATAATGAAGCACGTTACAAATATCTGGACTATCTGAAGACAACAATTAGCCAGTCTTTTGAAGGACTTAAGGTTGTTCTTGATTGTGCTAATGGAGCGGCTTATGAGCTTGCACCTAAGCTATTCGAGGAGCTTGGAGCGGAGGTAATTGCGATTGGCGCGGAGCCTAACGGTCTGAATATCAATGATCATTGTGGTTCTACCCATCCAGAACAATTGAAGGAAGCTGTGCTCCAGCACAAGGCAGATATTGGTCTTGCCTTTGACGGAGATGCGGACCGTCTGATTGCAATCGATGAGAATGGGGCAGAGGTAGATGGTGACTTCATCCTTTGTATTTGTGGAGATGCCATGAACCGTGCTGGCAAGCTGAAGGATTCTACCATCGTAACGACGGTCATGAGTAACATTGGTTTCTATAAAGCTACCGAGCAGCTCGGCATTCAGACGGCCAAGACTGCGGTGGGGGACAGATATGTGATGGAGGAAATGCGCCGTGGCGGGTATAATCTGGGCGGTGAGCAATCAGGTCATGTCATTTTCCTCGACTATAACACGACTGGTGATGGCATCCTGACAGGGATTCAACTGATTGACACGATGAAGGCTACTGGCAAAAAGCTGAGTGAGCTGAAGTCGCTGATGACGCAATATCCACAGGTGCTCGTGAATGTGCGTGTGCAGGATAAGAGCAATTATCCAGGCAATGTTGCCATTGCAACTGCGATTGAGAAAGTTGAGCAGGAGCTTGGTAGCAATGGCCGTGTGCTTGTAAGACCATCGGGAACAGAGTCGCTGATTCGCGTTATGGCTGAAGGACCCGACAAGGCAGAGCTGGAGAAATATGTCGATGAGATTGCTGAGGTCGTAAAAAAGGAACTAGTTTAGAAAAAATGGTGACCTTTGGTGACTAGCTAACATATGCTGTGATGTGGGCTGTTGAACGGTTCAAGCCGTTTCGACAGTTCATGTTACGGGTATTCGTTACAGAAGCTCATTGCAAAACTGTAGCCGAATGCATATAATGATTGAGTGCATTTTAATTTGAAGTAGAAAGTGAGGATCGTAAGGTATAACCACTTAAGCGCCAGAGCTTGCTCATGCGCGGGGAACATGTTGGTACAGCTTCTAGGGAGCTTATTTGCATGGACGGCTGCTGCAAGCTGACGAGGTGGGGGTGTTCGAAATATTCGGCGGGGACCTCCCGGTTGTATCACCAGACCGTGAACCGATGCTTGGAAAATGGATGGGTGACTGTCCACACAACAAGCCGGTTGGTGAACCATAATATACTTGAACAGTTCATTTCATGGATGTACGGCATCAGAAGAGGGTATGCGGTACAGAAGAAATGCGTAGCATTCGTGAAGCCTGTTGTTTTAGTGATGCGTAATTGTATATCTCATATAGGATAACTTCATAACTGTACACATTTCGACATGTACCGCATGAGTTTCCTTCTGTTGTCCTGTCAGTGAAATGACGAACGGAGGAAACGAACATGTGTGGTATTGTTGGATATATTGGTAATCAGAATACGCAGGATGTACTGATTGATGGTCTCAAGAAGCTGGAGTACCGTGGATATGATTCTGCTGGTATTGCTGTTTTTACAGATAAAGGATTGCAAGTGTCAAAGGCTAAAGGTCGTCTGGCTAACCTGGAAGCGAAGCTGGAGGATGCTCCATTGGTTGGTTATGCAGGTATCGGCCATACACGTTGGGCTACTCACGGTAAGCCTTCCGATGTGAACTCCCATCCACATACAGATGAGAGCCAGAAATTCTCAGTCGTCCACAACGGGATTATCGAGAACTATCTGGAGCTGAAGGAAGAATTGATGGCTGAAGGTCATGTGTTCGTATCGGAGACGGATACAGAGATCGTATCGCACCTGATTGCACGTGAGTATGAGGGTGATATTGTTAAAGCTGTGCAAAAGGCGATCACTTATATGCGTGGTGCATTTGCATTGGGTGTATTGACTGAGCATGAGCCGGATAAATTAGTAGCAGTTCGTCAAGCGAGCCCACTGGTTATCGGTGTTGGTGAAGGGGAGAACTTCATTGGGTCTGACATCCCTGCGATTCTGAAATATACGCGTAATGTATTTATTTTGGAAGACGGAGAGATGGCTGTTCTGACTAAGGATGCTGTCGAACTGCTGACGATTGAAGGGAACTTTATTTCTCGGGAAATGATTCGTGTCGATTGGGATGCAGTCACTGCAGAAAAAGGCGGCTTTGAGCATTTCATGCTGAAGGAAATCCACGAGCAGCCGAAGGCTTATCGTGATACGATGCTGGGACGGATTGATCACAAGAATCATCAAGTAGTGCTTCCAGAATTGAAGCTTACGGATGAGCAGATCAAGAACATTCGCAACATTCACATCGTAGCTTGTGGTACGGCATACAATGCTGGCCTAATCGGACGTACAGTGATTGAGAAATTTGCACGTATTCCAGCGGAAAATGATGTGGCTTCCGAGTACCGTTACCGCTCACCAATCATTACACCAGAGACGCTCGTGATTGTAGTCAGCCAATCTGGCGAAACTGCTGATACACTGGCTGCCTTGAGAGAAGCACAGGCTAATGGCGCTCATGTATTGGCTGTTACCAACGTCGTAGGTAGCTCCATTGCTCGTGATGCAGATGATGTATTGGTGACACTGGCAGGACCAGAGATCGCTGTAGCCTCCACCAAAGCATACTCCTCACAGCTGATTGCGTTCTATCTGCTGGGCCTGTACCTGGGTCAAGTTCGTGGTACAGTAACCAAGGAAGAGGCTAGTGAAGTGCTGGCAGCCATGGAAGCTCTGCCTGAGCAAGTCGAGAGCATGCTGAAGCAAGCAGATGCTATCAAAGCCTATGCGGAGCAAATCTCCAAGCATGAGCACCTGTTCTTCATTGGACGTGGTCAAGACTACGCTGTAGTACAGGAAGGTTCCCTGAAGCTCAAGGAGATTTCCTACATTCACTCCGAAGCCTATGCGGCAGGTGAGCTGAAGCACGGAACGCTGGCACTGATTGAGGATGGAATCCCAGTTATTGCGCTGGTAACCCAAGAATCCGTAATGGAGAAGACGGTCAGCAATATTAAGGAAGTTAAAGCTCGTGGTGGTGACGTACTTGCAATTACTTACGAAGAGCATGCAGCTGAGCTGATGAAATCGGTAGACCAAGTGTTCGCGATTCCGAAGACATTGCCAATTCTGTCTGCTGCCGTCTCTGTCGTGTCCTTGCAGTTGCTGGCATACTATGCAGCTCTTGCTCTGGGTCATGACGTGGATAAACCACGTAACCTTGCGAAGAGTGTAACGGTGGAATAAGGGACGTTTCAGGCTGACATTTGTTGTCAAAAGAAAATAAAGTATTAGACTGAAAAATAAAGTGTTAGACTCGGAAAATAAAGTATTAGACTAAGAAAATAAAGTTGTAGACTGAGGAAATAAAGTATTAGACTAACAAATTTGGCCATACTACTACTAGAAGCTCTTCTACTGTCTACAGAACTGACTTCCAGATTAACATCATGACTCCAAACGGGGCTGCCTTCAGGTAGCCCTGTTTTCTTTTAAGGAGGCGTAACCATGGCAAAGCGTAAGCGTGAAATCACGGATGCCAAAATTAATAGATTCATCAAAGAAGGTAGTGGTCAAGGAACAGGAGCCGATTACCTTCCTTGGTTGCGAGTGTTGGAAGAAAATGAAGTGTTAGACTCGGGAAATAAAGTTGTAGACTGATAAAATGGAGTATTAACTGATAAATTTTTGCTGCAATATTATGGAATATCAATACCAAAGCTTAGTGCCATATTGCTAATAAATTCATCTTCGTTCAGTTTCTCACGTGCCTTCATTAAGTCTTCGCCGGTATGGTATCTCAATTGGCTAGATGGATCGGTTACCGCCTTGTAAATCAATTCAGCGTATTGATGCAATCTGATTCAATTGAACGCAAAAAATTCGTACAAGGCTTGATAGCCAAATAAAGATCGGTTTAGGCTCATTCGTACTTGATTCCAAACCGATCTTTTCAATGCTTTTAAATCCACTATTTAAGCTTTATTGCATGAACCCAACAATTGGGCTATTGGACATGAAAATAATCAAAGTCGACGAATCCTCCAGTCTGGCGTGTAGCGAAATGGAATAGGGCAAACCGGTAGCCCATGAAATGAGGCAACGTGTACGACATCTGCAATGTGTTTCCAATGGTGGTCCATTGGGTTCCATCAAGACTGTAATAAAAATAGGCCTTGTCTGTCTGATTGGTAAAGTCACATAACACCTTGAAGTATACTCGATTCTGGGTAACGGGAACATTGGCCACTTCCGTCATGGCTCCTGAGCTTGCATTGACCATCACAATGGATGTGGAGGAACCTGTCTTCTTCACACCCACAAACCCATATTTGTCTTGAAAGGCTGCCAGCCCGGCATAATCTCCATCTTTCATGCCCTCTGTCTCCATCGCGATGATTCCGGTGCTCCGAGGTCCAAATGTTCTTTGTGTGAGCGTATTTCTGGCATTGAGAATACTTGTACTAAGCGTTCCTGTCGTAAGTCGCAGGAAGCCAGGGCGCTGCGTAAGCGACCAGTTGGCCGGATCCGGATTATGATTCCACTGCCAGAATTTCGCCAGCTCGGAGGAGGCTTCTGCGGTAGCAGTGCTTGTGAGTGAGACATCGTCGAGATAGAAGTCCATTAAATCATTCGCGGAATCAGGTGATGCTTGATAGGGCGTCTCCACGAAAATAAAGCTTTGCGAAAGGTCAGCCTGAGCAGGAAGGGTATAGGTTCCTTGAATGGTTCCCCATTGTCCCTTGGT
Organism: Paenibacillus sp. FSL K6-1230; assembly: GCF_038002385.1. Classification (NCBI taxonomy): domain Bacteria; kingdom Bacillati; phylum Bacillota; class Bacilli; order Caryophanales; family Paenibacillaceae; genus Paenibacillus; species Paenibacillus sp. FSL K6-1230. The sequence goes on along the minus strand of NZ_JBBOCK010000001.1, from coordinate 5,493,997 downwards.
TAACGTAGTGCTGCCCATAATGGAAATGCCGGTATAGCTGGGGCCGTGCTGGATACTTAGTTGAAACGGCTTGGTATCCGGTCCTGTCAGATATTTGACTTTCGCTGAGAACTGATAGACCTCACCTGGTTTCAACTTGCCAGTCAATTCCTGCTTTGGACCGGCAGCAGTCTGCCGCCTACCACTGACGAATAGGCTCTGATTCCCACTGAATTTCTCGGCTTGAGTCTTGTCGATGTTCGCTGTGTTATTAGGTTCCCAAGGGCTTGTGTCATTATTCTCAAATCCTCCATTTACAATCAACTGCTCTGCTGTGGTTGAAGCGGAGAAATCGTCAGATCCATAGATTTTCTTCAGTGGATGACCTTCTGCAGGAAGCTCCATCGTCAGCGGTACCTTACCATTCACACCAAATACCGGCCATTGATCGGTCCAAGTGACGGGGACAAGGTAAGGAATACGTCCTATGGCGCCACTGTCCCTGAAGAGCATGCCGTACCAGGAGCCTGATACAGTGTCGACAATCCCACCCTGTGCGATTCCTGAATCCTTAAGGACAACTTTTCCCGTATAAGGGCCAGTCAGGCTATCAGCACGATAGCATATTTGAACTCTTCCCTCGCCAGAGGGCCAAGCAATCAGGAAAATATAGTATTTGCCGTTGATTTTTTGTATATGAGCTCCTTCTGCCTTCAAGATCAGGTTGGAGCCCGCGACCTGGCTGGCATTGGGTATGATGACCTGCTTCAGGCCGCCAGATTTAATAGCTGTAGCATCCGGGGTCAGCTCTACGATACTGATCTGGTCACTACCATAGACAAGATATACGCGTCCATTATCAAATAGCAATGAAGCATCATGGTAATAGCTGCCCAGCACGTTCGAGGTCCAGGGACCTTCTTCAATGTTACGTGTCTGGTAAACATAGGTCTTGCCAGTAGAAAGAGAGCCATAAGCAACGTAGTATATTCCATTATGGTACCGAAGGCTACTTGCCCATGAACCTCTCCCATATTCATTCTGACCATTTTGCAGATTGTGAGAAGCTTGATCGGCGTAAGTATCATACACGTAATTGACAATCTCCCAGTTGACGAGATCATATGATTTCATGATCGGAACACCAGGGTTCATGTGCATAGTTGTACTGGTCATATAATAGGTGTCCCCTACCCGAATGACATCATTATCTGGAACATCTGCATAAATTACTGGATTGTTGAAGGATGCAGCTGACGATAGATTACCCATTGGAAACATGACCATGAGGAGTGGAAGGATCATGAACAGCAGCCCTGCTTTCTTTAACATATTAGTGCCTCCTGACCAATTCTAGAGCTTCTATGAGAATGACCTATAGCGAAAACTCAATATAGTCAACGTAGGCGTCCCAGGTCCCGTCATCGGATGTCAGGGTAAGCTTGACCTCCTGGTCTCCTGTGAGGTGAGTAATATTGGATAGGGTCTGAACGGTCGGCGTTGTGCCTGTAAAATAGAACGAACCTACAGTAGCTCCGCCAATGATCAGGTCCACTTTGGCCGTAGCTGCATTACTTGAAGCTCCACGTACCGATATCTGGTGGGTAGGGTTAGCAAAGAATTGGGTATAGGATGCATAATCTTGGTTGGCATATAAGGCAACACCTTCAAAAGGGCTACTAATCTTGCCTGCATAAGTCCCGCCGATATTCATATTCTCCGCCTCAACCCGCGTTGCGGTATTGCCGCCGCCCGAATTAGGTGTGAATTGCCAGGCATCCAGATTGAAGAGTGGATTGCTGCCGGCACCAGTGAACACGAGATAGACATTACGCACTCCGGTTGCATTGTTGATGGTAGTCTCTAGTTCTTTCCATGTCTGCATGCCTCCAGTGGAAGGAACATTCAGTGTACCGACCAAAGGGCCAGTCTCACTGTCAAGTCGGATTTCAATATTACCGCCGACATTCGCGGCGACATTGGCCTTGAAGGACTTTGCCCCCGTAGAGCCAAAGTCAGCCTTGCCGACTGCAATCCAGTCCCCATTGTGTATGTTGGTCACATTCAGATTACTGATTGGACCACCACTGGCTTGTGTTGGCTCCGTCGTCACACCTGCCTGCCACGCAATGGTCTCGGCTTCGACGCGGGTGTAAGGATTCAGATTGGAGAGCTGAGCAATTCCTGTCAAATTGCCCTGAACTTCGGCAATACTCCCATCTGAGTTGTGGACTAGCTTGTTGATATGCGGAGAACGGTAGCCCATTCCAGCCCCGATTTGCGCTTTGCTAACGGTCTGGGCATGGTACACGACATACCATTCATTTTTAAAATTGAATACAGCATGGTGATTGTTGCCACCTACACCGAAGAACGTATATGGATTTTTCAGAAAATGCCCCTTATAGGTGAAGGGCCCCATGGGACTGTCGCTGACCATATAGCCAATCTCGCCTGCAGGATATTGGGGCGGGTGCGTGCCAGCAAAATTAATGCAGTACGAATAATAGTACTTCCCGTTATATTTATGCATACCAGAATCCTCGAATAGATAAGGGGCATCAATAGTGGTAGCGCTTCCAATAATACTTGTCATGTCTGCCCCCAATTTGATAACTCTGGCGGTCTTTGGATTCGCAATGGAGGCTGGGTCGGATGTGTTCGGAATTCCGCCGCCACTGTATAAATATCCTGTGCCATCATCGTCCACCAGCACGGCGGGGTCAAACAACCAGGTAACACCAGCCATTCCAGGCGTACTATGTGTCAGAAGAGCTCGACCAAGAGGATCTGTCCAAGGCCCGATCGGGGTGTCTGCTGTCAGAACACCAATACCAGCTCCACCATTGGCGAAGTACAGGAAGAACTTGTCCTTTCCGTTAACCTTTTTATGAGCTATGGCTGGCGCCCAAGAGTTGCCTGCCCATTTGGCGATACCTTTGCCATTATTTTTGTTGTTGGCACCAGCGACCGGGATGGCACCATGATCTGTCCAATTCACCATGTCTGCGGAGGAAATGACCTGAATACGATCCAATGCACTGAAGTCATTATCTTGAATAGATCCGTTATTGTTATACACATACGTATCACTGGACATGTAAATATAGACTCTTCCCTCGTGCACGAGGGCGTAGGGGTCAGCTCCCAGCTTATGATCCATAAGCGGATTGGAGTTGCCAGGGAGCTTGGCTAATGGCTGATTAGCAGCATCGGCATACAGTGTGGGGAAGACAGCGAACAATAAAGCCAATGTTAGAAATGAAGCCAGACATCTTTTGATCATCTTAATAACCTCCATGTTTTTTTATATGGTTATATGCCAGGCAGCCCAACATGATTTCAATGCTGCTAGGTAGCACTGGACCTGAACCCAGGATAAAAAATGACATGTAAATCCTCATGCGTGTATTTAACAAGATAGAAATGGAATCGCTTTCATAAACCTGCAAGCATCGTATAGGCCAAGGCGTTCTATGAAGTCTCATGGCGTTCTGTGAAGTCTGTGCGTGAGCGTTGAAACTATGTAGTGAGTCATGCCACGAGCAGAAATGTACAGCAGTAGAGAGGAGTTGAAACAGCTGATTGTAAGAGAAATGTGTGTGTTCTAAGAGAATGCAGCGCAATCAGAGTTAACGGAATAGCCGGAAAAAATGAAATAATATGTAATTGTTTGGGTTTAAATGGGTTTTGTTGGCGCAATAATACCATTTTGTATCATAAATTACAATATATTTATTTGTGAGGTGAGGTCAATTGCGAGTAAAGCGGAGCAAAGGTTTCCTGTTTTGACATGGAATCGTATCAGCTGGCATTCGGATATGACACCACATGTATTACTTTTTTCGTAAAAAACAACACAAAAGCAGGATCTACGTCCGCGATGGAAATAAATCCTGCTGTGTGAGAGCCTGCTCACTTGGACAGCATGGAGGCTTGGACCAAATGACTATCGACGTATTGCTTGAAGCGTACAATTTTTCCGTTCTCGACCCGCCAAATATGCACAAAGTCTGCCTCGAAAAATTTGCCTGTCAGCTTATAGGTGCCGAAGTAGACACCAACGACGATGATGGTATTTCCGTCCTCATAGAATTCCTTTGGCTTCGCCATATAATTATCCCATTCACTGCCTAGCCGGGAAAAAACGTTGTGGAAAATCTCTTCGTAGCCCACATACGTGCCAGCATAAGGAAAACCTGCGGCTTCTGTCCATTCGGCGTGCTCGGCTAAATAAGCTTGATATTTCAAACCGTTTTCCTTAGCGTCGCCTTCATAAGTGCTCTTGACCATTTCCAGATTGCTCAGCATAATTCACCTCATAAATAAGGGTATTGTTCGTTCATTATTGGATAGAGCATCCATCGTCACTGCAAGTACCATCGGAATCCGAACCGCGCACTTCGCCCAGAATCTGTAGAGGCTGCGATTCGCCCCAGGACGTATTCAGCGCTTGCAGGAAGGTGTCGCTCGCTTGCGCACCAGAAATAGCATATTTACGGTCAATGACAAAAAAAGGAACACTGGTAACACCTAATTGCTGTGCTTCCTCTTCATCCTGTCGAACCTTGTCTGCAAATTCCGAGCTTGCGAGAAGGCGACGTACAGAGCTCTCATCTAACCCAGCTTCAAGGGCTAATTGAATCAACGTCTCGTGATCTCCCAGATGACGACCGTCTGTAAAGTAGGCTTTGAATAAGTCCTGAAATATAGCTGCTTTTCCTTGTTGGTCTGCATACTTCGCTAGGCGGTGGGCATCGAAGGTATTGGTCAGCTGGATAGCGTCGAATTGGAAGTCGAGCCCCGACTGGGCTGCTTGCACTCCAATGTTATGATTCATCGCAATGGCTTCCTCACGCTTCATACCATACTTGCCAACCAGCATGTCATGCACGTCATGCTCTTCACGCACAGGTGCATTTGGATCAAGCTCAAAGCTTTTGAATACGATCTTCACGTCCTCCTTGTGTGAAAATTGCTCCAGTGCTTGCTCAAATCTCTGCTTGCCAATATAGCAAAACGGACAGGCAAAATCAGACCAAATTTCAACATTCATGATAAAGCTCCTCTCAGATGAAAACCATATTGTAGTCCTTGCATCGGTAAAATGAATGTTGTATCGTTCGTCTTAATGTAACAATAATAGTTACAACAATATTTTCTGTCAAGTAAATTTATTAAATCAAAAAGGCCTTCATTCCCATTAAGGGAAGAAAGCCTTTAGGATGAATCACTAGTGGGAACTATGTCTCCAGTGCAAAAGCAATGATTTGATCCTTGGTCAGGGACTTGCCCTTGTTCCATATGTCCTGCCACTCCTGCTCTTCAAGAGCATTCTGTGCCATATGAAATGCGTGTCGGTATTCCACTGGATAATTTGGAGACGTAGACCCACCAGAGGCTTCGCGGTATTTCTCGGCAGCACTCAGAAGAACAACGGTATCAGGGTAGGCTTGCTGGGTACACAAGGCAATCGCCAGCCCTTCTATACTTCGCGATAGTACCCAGGTTCCTTTATAGATATGGCTGATCGCCACACTTTTCTTGAAATATTCTACGGCCTGCTCCACTTGTCCAAGCTTCAATGCGGAGTAGCCAAAGCCTTCGTAAGGACCCGACAATTCCCATTTATCCTGTATCTGTTCGAAGCATTGGATGCTTTCTTGAAATAACAGGACAGCTTTACTGTACTGATTTTGTAGAAGCTCAAGCTTACCCCACGCATGCAATGAGCCTCCCAGATTCCAGAGATCGTGGGCTTGTCTGGAGATATTTACGCTTTCTTGGACGAAATCCCGGGCTTCCTTCAACTGTTCGAGACTCATATGGATGAATCCCATCAGTCGCAGCGAGGAGGCAAGTAGTCCCGAATGATTCAGGCTGCGCGCGAATGCCACACTGGTGCCTGCCGAAGCTCTCGCCTGTTCCAGTCTACCAGAGACGAAGAGAATAACCCCTTGTCCGTGTAGTGCTTTGGTGGTATCAGCATGGATCTGTTTTTCGTCGATAGGCTCCTCCATATGGATATCGTCCAGAAATCGTCCCAGCCACAGCAACCCTTGATTCCAGGTGCCCTCGTGGAGCCAGAACCAGTATAATGCGGATGCCATCTGAATGCCGATGGGCCGGGCTACCTGATGATGATAAGCCCACTGTAGCACATTACTTACATTTGCATATTCGCGTCGGACATTCTGTAGACAGGCATCTCGTTCATGGGTACGGAATTTAGCCTCGGCACTCATCAAATAGCAGCTGTAATACCGGGTATATCGCTCCGACAGGAGATGTCTGCCCTGGTCAGCCGATGCCTCAAGCAGTCGCTCTGCGGCATATTCCTTAATGGATTCCAGCAGGGAATAGCGCATGGAATTATGGTCATGGCTTGGATCGACACCTACCAGTGATTTATTCACGAGACTGGATAATAGATCTAGCAGTTCTAGCTCTGTAATATTGTCCGGGCGATTAACGGCTCCTGGTTCACAGCTGCACACCGACTCAGCGGCATCCAAAGTAAAGCCTCCCGAGAAGATGCTTAGCCGCTGTAAGAGAAGCTGCTCCTTGGCTGTGAGCAAAGTATAGCTCCAGTCGATCGTCGATTTTAGCGTTTGTTGGCGGTGGATTGCCGTTCTCCTTCCAGCAGTCAATAACGTGAGCAGACTGGAAAGACGCTCAACGATTTGTTCCAGGGTCAATACATTCATTCGCGCTACAGCAAGCTCAATGGCTAGAGGAATACCTTCCAATCGTTTGCAAATTTCGCAAATGAGCCGCAAGGATTGCATAGTTGGTTGAAAATGGGGAGTAACGGTTCGGGCCTTTGCCAAAAACAGCTGCACCGCTTCATATTGTTGAATGTCCTCCGCAGGCAACTCCTCCACAGCATCCGCCAGATGTGGCGTTGTTAGGGGTTGAACCCGGTACATATATTCACCATGGATGTTCAGAGCTTCTCGGCTCGTGACGAGAATGCTTAAGGATGGTGCAGCGGATAGAAGAGCTTCCGCCAAGGCGCTGCTTGCATTAATGAGGTGCTCACAATTATCAAATATGAACAATTGCTTTTGGCCAGATACAAAGCTCACGAGTGATCCTATGTCACTTTGCGCTGGCTGATTTTGCAAGCCCAAGGTCGACAACAGGAACTGACTTACAAGATCAGGGTCACCTACGGAGCCCAGCTCGAACAGCCAAATACCGTCTGGATACAGCTCGGTAAGCTGTGCAGCCACCTGTATGGCAAGCGATGTCTTGCCAATACCTCCAGGACCCAGGAGGGAGACGAGGGAGTGCTCTCGCAGCAATTCCTTAATCTCGGTCGTTGCTTCACGTCGTCCAATGAAGAGAGGAAGAGAGCCAGGCATATTGCCTTGTGACTTGGAGGAGTAGGCTACTTGATCTCCCTGTCTACGCACTGGATGATGACCTGCCTGACCAGAATCTGAGGCTGTCGCGTCCGTGCTGGAAACAGCCACGTTGGCGGGACTCATAATCGTGTCGAACCAATCCTCATCAAAGTCGGGAAATTCTCGGTGTGTGGCGGAACGGGCCTCCGACAATCGTTTGACTGCAAGCCATAGCTCGCTAGCTTCCTTCTGCTGGGCTCCTTCCAGCAAATGTCCTTCCTCCAGAAACACTTGAATCAATCGCTTCAGACTACCGATGCTGGGTATGCGATCACCATTTTCCCATTGCTGAACGGTTCGGGGGTCAACGCCGACCTGAGCTGCCAAGTCCACTTGGCGCATTTTTTTTCGTGCGTCCTCTCGGACGGGTCTGGATCGGAATTTTTTGATCAGTTCATGAGGCCACTCTTTGGTGAATTTCCGGTCATCCATTGTATCACCTGAAATCTATTAGTTATGGTCACAGCATTTCAATGTCCGGCAGCTAGGTTGCATACCCTATGCTGTGCCTTGCACGAACAAATACGAACTCATATACATTCGTGTTCAGGATTCTATCAGATAAGCTATACCATATCAACACACAAATCCAACAAGGAGGTGCACGACATGCCTTTGACACGTATTTCCATGCTTGCAGGTCGTTCGAGTGAGGCAAAAGCACAGATTAAGGAAGTGGTATCTCAGACAGTCGTCGATAAGCTGCATGTACCGGCGAGTGACCGTTTTGTACTTATAGAGGAATTTGACCGGGAGAATTTCAGTTATGATCCCAACTGCCTGGATATCGAGAGAAGCGATGGATTCCTCATTGTCCAGATTGTCCTGAATGCAGGAAGAACGTCCGATGTGAAAAAAGAATTTTATGAAGCCTTGGCGGAGCAGCTCCATCAGCAATGCCAAATTCGTACCGAAGATGTGTTCATCAATTTAGTTGAAGTTACCAAGGATAACTGGTCTTACGGTAATGGAGCTGCGCCATTCATTCTGTAAAAAATTCAAAATAAGAGAGGAAGTTACGACCATGTCAAAAGTTCTGTATATTACTGCCCATCCAGGAAATCCCACTCAATCCTATAGCCTTGCTGTAGGGGAGCAATTTGTACAAGCCTACAAAGAAAATCATCCAGGGGACACGGTGGAACACGTAGACCTGTACCAATTGACGATTCCGCAGATTGATGCAGACGTATGGGGAGCATGGGGACAGCTTCAAGCTGGAGCTCCATTTGATCAACTGACTGCTGCCCAACAAGAAAAGATAACTCAACTGAACCAATTGCTTGAGCAGTTCATGACGGCTGATAAGTATGTGTTCGTTAACCCAATGTGGAATTTCTCCTACCCTCCAGTGATGAAGGCCTACATCGACTCCTTCTGTGTTCGTGCCAAGACCTTCAAATATACGGAGAATGGACCAGTGGGTCTGCTGAGCAACAAAAAGGCGTTCCATATTCAAGCAACTGGAGGTGTGTACTCCGAAGGTCCAGTGCAGGATCGCGAGCATGGAAGCAGCCATCTGAAGACGGTTCTGAACTTTGTCGGTGTCACCGAGTTCGAAAGCTTGTTCATAGAAGGAATATCCACCGCAGGAGATCGCGCTCCACAAATCAAAGCTGAAGCGATTGAAAAAGCGCGTGAGGCAGCCAAAGCTTTTTAATAAACACGTGTACTGAACCATAAAATCATTCTCCTAACCGTTACAAGCAAGCTTCTGCATAACCGTAGTACCTATACAAGCGCTTAAGAAAAGAAATTCATCATTCTTTGAAAGACAATGAGTATAGGAGGATTTAAAATGAATATTTCATATCATGGACATTCCGTTGTTCGCATCCAGACGAACGGAAAAACTATACTTATTGACCCTTTCTTGAGGGGCAATTCTGCTACAGATCTGGATGCAGCCACTGTGGAGGCGGATGTTATTATTTTGACTCATGGGCACGGAGATCATGTAGGAGACACAGTAGAAATAGCAAAGAGAAATAATTCGCTGGTCATTGCTTCGGCAGAGCTTGCGGATGTGCTCAGTTGGGAAGGGGTGAGAACCCATGCCATGAGCATTGGGGGCGCTTATACGTTTGCTTTTGGAAAAGTGAAGCTGACTCAAGCCTTTCATAGCTCCAGCTATGTTAACCAGAAGACGAAAACGATCGTCTACACCGGCATGCCTACGGGGATTCTGTTCACTGCGGAGAATAAGACCATTTACCATGCAGGAGATACAGGGTTGTTCTACGACATGAATGTGATTGGAGCACGCCAGAGCATTGATGTGGCCTTCCTTCCGATTGGGGACAACCATACGATGGGACCAGAGGATGCTGCACTGGCGGCTGAATGGCTCCAAGCCAAGCAGGTAGTGCCGATCCACTACAATACGTTCCCTTTTATTGAACAGGACCCCAACAAGTTTGTTTCGCTTTTGCCAGAAGGCGTCGGAGTTGCATTGAAACCAGGGGAACAAATATCAATCTAAAGATAAGGAGCCATCTCTATTGAGACGGCTCCTTATCTTTAGATTGAAAGGTAGCAGATCATCTGGTATCAAGGTTTGGGTAGGTTGGATAATTTTGTCTTAGGGGTAAAGTGAGTTATAATATATCATGTTGTCTAACAAATTAGTTATTTATATAATGGTATTATTAACGTTGATGGCTTTGTGATATTGAGGAAACGAGAAAATAAGGAGGTGAGTTCCATTCAGTTCAATCGCGTATCCAGTAACAAGCTCTATATACAGATATATGATCAGATTCTGTCACAGATCCAAAGTGGAGCGTTTCAGATTGGTGACAGACTACCGACCGAACGGGAGCTGTGTGCGCAGTTCGGAGTTAGCAGAGCACCGATCCGGCAGGCCCTTAGTGCTCTTGAAATGAAAGGATACATCTACTCTCGTCAAGGAGAGGGAGTATATGTCAAGAATACGAGCACGTCTGCGGAATCGTTGACGGAGGATGCCTCCTTCATTGATTCCATAACCCCGGAGGATATTGTGGAAGCTAGAATGAGCATAGAGCCACTTATCGCCAAATTTGCAGCTCAAAGAGCAACGGATGAAGACGTCGAGCTTCTGCGCAATACGATCGACCAGATGGAAGCTGAGACCCGAACAGGCAGCTATGTGCCTGAGACGGATGAGAAGCTGCACATGGGGATTGCCAAGGCTTCCCATAATGATGTGTTCATTCAGTTCATGACTGTCATCACGCAAGCGATGAAGCAGCAGGAAATGTGGAAATTCATTCGCGATCGAACCGTGACCCGGCCTGACTATAGAGACACTAACTTCAGTGAGCACAAGGGCATTATTCATGCGATAGAGAACAAGCAGGCAGACAAGGCGTCCAAGCTCATGTCTGAGCATATGCAGCATCTGTATAATCGCTATTGGAAAGATTAATTCATACCAGGAATCCTCTGCCCGTTGATAGGTGCAGGGGGTTCTTATTTTATGTGACAATTATTATAGCAAACAACAGTTGACATTTAAAAAGTATGCTATTATACTCAAGTCACAAGTTCACTTGGTATACAAGTTATCAAGTGAACCAATTTTTCAGGAGGTGTTGGAAGCGCTTAATTACATGATGGAATATTTCGATTCAGGAAATACTTTCATAACAGACTATTTTTATTTATCGTGTTGAAAGCGTTTTAAAATCTTGGCGTGAAGCAGTGCATCATCTTTTGGGAGGATTTCATATGGATCTGCAGCAACTGGAGAAATCTACAGTCCGTAAAGTTACCTTACGGCTTATTCCTTTCTTGTTCCTTTGTTTTACAATATCCATTCTGGATCGTGTTAATATTGGGTTTGCCGCTCTTAGTATGAATGAGCATCTGGGCTTTTCCGAAGCGGTATACGGATTTGGTGCAGGAGTGTTCTTCCTCGGCTATTTCCTGCTGGAGGTACCTGGCAGTGCTATGATGGCGAAGATTGGCGCAAGACGGTGGATCAGTCGTATTATGATTTCATGGGGAATTATAGCGATTATTATGGCATTCATTCAGACTCCAATCCAGTTCTACATTGTTCGCTTCTTACTGGGTGTAGCCGAAGCAAGCTTCTATCCTTGTATGGTGCATTACTTGAGCGGTTTCTATCAGACTAAGCACCATGCCAAGGCGATTGCAGGGTTCATGATTGCAATTCCAGCAGCGAACGCTATCGGTTCTCCGATCTCGACCTTCCTGCTGCAGATTGATTGGATGGGACTTGCGGGGTGGCAGTGGTTATTCATTTTGGAAGCGATTCCAGCATTGATTCTTGGGGTTGTGTGTTACTTCTATCTTACAGACCGGATTGAGGAGGCAACATGGCTGACGAGCAGTGAGAAGAACTGGCTGCTTGAGGTTACTAAAAAGGAAGCTCTGGAAAAGCAAAAAGTAAAGAAGCCCACGTTCATGGAAGTATTGCGTGATCGGGATGTACTGATTCTGGCAGTGGGGTATTTCTTCTGGATGTTCGGTTACTATGGAATTAATATGTTTCTGCCCACCATTTCCAGAGGTCTGACGCAGACGACCGGGCTGACCTTGCAGAGCATCGGCTGGCTGCTCGGATTAATGTACTTGTGTGCCATGGTAGTTATGTATCTGGTGGGTAAGAACTCGGACAGAACGAATGAGAGAAAATACCATGTGGCGTGCTGCTTGACTGTAAGTGCTGTAGCTATGATTGTCAGTGTCTTTGTAGCAGAATTCAGTCTGGTCGGAGCTTTCGTATTATTGACCATCAGTCTTTGTGGAGCTTTTGGTGCTTACTCGCCATTCTGGGCCATCCCGCCATCATTTCTGACAGGCGTCGCCGCTGGGGGAGCCATCGCATTGATTAATAGTATTGGTAATCTTGGTGGATTTTTCGGTCCATATTTCGTAGGCTTCATGAATGACATGACGGGTTCGCATAATCTGGGTATGGTAACCTTGGGGATTAGTATGCTGATTAGTGTCACCATTATCGTGCTGCTTGTAAAGCAATCTGGAAAAAGCAAGACGATGACCGTGGATAGAAACCCTCCAGTGGAGCCGGTTGGCAAATGACAGAGCTGCTGCGCAACGAAGACTATTAACAAAACGGGTATATACGCCATTCACAAATACTCGTTTTTTATTTACAATAACTTAGGATACAAGTTAACAAGATTATAAGATAACAAACATCTATTGAGATTAAAAATTCATGTTGAGGTGAGCCAAATGACAAATATCAGCGTCCATGAGCTTGAACAGAAAGCCGCTGAGCTTAGACAGACAGCTCTAACGATGATTTATAAAGCACAATCCGGACATCCTGGCGGGTCGCTGTCTGCCGCTGATTTTGTAACAGCCCTTTATTTCAGAGAAATGAATATCGATCCAGAGAATCCGAAATGGGAAGATCGTGACCGTTTTGTACTCTCCAAAGGACATGTTTGTCCAATTCAATATGCTGCACTGGCGCATCGAGGTTACGTTCCGATGGAGACCATTCATACACTCCGGCAATACGGCTCTCCATTTCAAGGCCATCCTGATATGAAAAAGTGCCCTGGCATTGACATTTCAACAGGCTCGCTCGGTCAAGGTCTGTCCTGTGCTGTAGGCATGGCTTTAGCAGGCAAACGGGACAACAAGGACTATCGGGTATTTGCCATCCTGGGCGATGGAGAATGTCAGGAAGGACAAATATGGGAGGCAGCTCAGACCGCGAATAAGTATCAGCTTGATAATCTGATCGTCTTTGTCGACGACAACAATCTGCAGATTGACGGTACATGTGATGAAATTATGCCAAATCTGGATCTGGAGCTTAAGTTCAAGGCCTTCGGCTTTGAAACGAGACGCATCGACGGTCATGACATGCAGCAGATTGTGGATACGTTGGATGAGGTGCGTGAGCTGAAGAACAAGCCTATCTGCATCGTGTGCAATACGATTAAGGGCAAGGGTGTATCGTTCATGGAAGATGTGTGTGGATGGCACGGAGTTGCGCCCAAGGAAGCAGAGTATTTGCAGGCACTAGAAGAAATTGCGGGAGGTCTGAAAAAATGAGTGTACAAGAGAATACAGCAGTAGTGAAGAAAATTGCAACTCGTGAAGCCTTCGGTCATGAAATTGTGGAGCTGGGTAAGAGCAATAAAAATATCTACGTCGTGGATATTGATATCGGTAAGTCCTGTAAGACTACGGAGTTCGCCAAGCAGCTCCCGGACCAACATGTTAATGTGGGCATCGCCGAGCAGAATGCGGCTGGCCTGTCTGCGGGTCTCGCCACTACCGGCAAAATTCCCTTCATTAGTACCTATGCGGTGTTTGGCTCGCTTCGTATGGCAGAACAGATCCGCCAAGAAGTCTGCTATCCTAACCTGAATGTGAAGATTGCATGCTCGCATGGAGGGCTGACACCTGCGAATGATGGAGGCAGTCATCAGGCTATTGAGGATATGGGCGTGCTCCGCACCATTCCTAATATGACGGTTATTATGGGCTCCGATTATTACTCTACCCGTAAGCTGGTGGCTCAAGCTGCCGAGCATTACGGCCCGGTCTATCTCCGTTTCACTCGTGATGCGATTCCTGTGATCTACGACGAGAATGAGGAATTCCAGATCGGTAAGGCCAAGAAGCTGAAGCAAGGCAAGGATCTTGCCATCATCGCCAATGGTGATACCGTCTATCTGGCTATACAAGCAGCCGAGCAATTGGAGCAGGAGGGAATCTTCGTTACCTTGCTCGATATGCATACGCTGAAGCCGCTGGATCGGGAAGCTGTCGTGGAGTGTCTGAGCACCGGGCACATCATTACCGTTGAGGATCATAACATTCTCAATGGCCTCGGTAGTGCTGTCAGCGAGGTAATAGCCGAGGAAGGTGGAGCAGTTCTTCGCAGAATCGGAATCCAGGATAAATTTGGGGAGTCGGCACCATACGAAAAACTGCTGGAGCTTAATGGAATTACTATTGAGAACATCGTTAATACAGCTCGTACCATGCTCAAACGAAACTAATTATATATAAATTGATCAAAGGAGTGTTTAAACCATGTTTGAACTAACCAATCGCGTAGCTATTGTAACTGGAAGTGGCTCCAAAAGAGGAATCGGACGCACGATTGCACTGACTCTGGCCAAGCAAGGAGCGAAGCTATGCATCGCTGATATCAATCAGGAAGGTATTCAGGAGACGGTGGATGCTATTAAGGCAGCAGGCGGGGATGCAATCGGGGTTGAACTGAATGTAACCAGTGAAGAGTCTACAAAGGCTATGGTGGCACAAGTGTTGGAGGCGTATGGAAGAATAGATATTCTGGTCAACAATGCTGGTATATCTCAAAAGGCAACCGTTGCAGAGATGACCCTTGAGGATGTGACACGGGTATTTAACGTCAACATGTTCGGACTGTTCCTGTGCACGCAGGCTGTACTTGAGCCTATGAAGAAGCAGGGATATGGTCGAATCGTCAATCTCTCTTCAGTCTCTGCGAAGCGTGGTGGGGGCGTATTCGGAGGTGCACATTATTCTGCATCCAAGGCGGCTGTATTGGGCTTCTCCAAGAATCTGGCGCGTGAAGTGGCAGCGGACGGGATCACCGTTAACTCCGTTGCGCCTGGTCTGGTGAATACGGATATCTGGAAGTCGCTCGATAAAGAAGTGGCTGATGGTGTTATTGCAGGCATCCCTATGGGACGTCCTGGTGAGACGGAGGAGATTGCCGCAGCTATCGCATTTCTGGCTTCTGAGGAATCCTCGTATATTACTGGCGAAGAGATTGACATCAATGGTGGTTCGCACATGGATTAATAGTAGGTCGCAAGCAGGAACAGGCATCCTGACATGCAAGCATACAGGTGCACGGAGGGATGTCTGGAGTGCAGGCTCAGCTATAAATATATTAACAAGGAGCTCCTGATCGGGGAGCTCCTTTTTGACGTATGATCTTTATGTAGAATGCATTTGAAATTGATGTATAACATTTTCGCTCCATATGTATTCCATAAGACTCCATAAGAACGACGTGTGACTTATGTTCCGTTCTCATTATTGAATATAGGGTAGAAGGGCGATTACGAACTCGTATACAAAATAGAACGCAAATCCCAGCAGAAGAATGCCTGCAATAATAGAAACGATCTGAATCATTTTGCGGCTCATGACTTTTCGCGTGACAGACACGATAGTCAGCAAGCCGATGTCATGAATGAGAATGCCGCTTAGTACACCGCTGGCGGCGATGGCAAAGCTTCCTTTATTGCCTGCGCTATAGGAATCGGTCAGGACAGCACCGAATACGGACACCCAAAAAATCAGATTACCCGGGGATACGGCTACCAGCAGTCCATTCCGGTAAGTACTCCAAAATGATTTATTCGTTCGTTCATCTGCCGGGGTGATGTTCTTATCAGCATTTTTGATAGAATCGTAGCCCAGGTAGGCAAGAAAGCCTGCGCCAGCAATCCACAGCGGGATCTGGACAAAGGGAAGAGCGAGTATAGAAGCAAAGCCGTCGTACTGTCCTTCCATTACCAATAAATTCATACCTCAAGGAGACATATGACATTCAGTGTAATATAACCCAATTCATAATTCAATATTTTTATGGCTAGCTAGCGGGTAGGGCTTGTTACTGTATCCATAACCACTCCAAACAGGGAGCGAGGTGGAGTATAATTACAACAACAAGAATGGATGTTTCATGAAGGAAAGGAGATAACTGCTATGACGAAAAAAGCTTACTACCTTCGCCGCCCTGTCATGTCTGACGCCCAGGCTGTCTGTGATCTTGTAGCTGCCTGTGACACGGAGGATCTGGGGGCACCTGATATCGTGCTAGATGATGTTCTGGACATGTGGTCTGGCTTCGATCTCAACAATAATGTGTGGGTCGTGGCAGATGCAGACTCCGCATTGATCGGTTACGCATTTTTGGAGGAGGACAGTGAAGAGAAGCTGTTCAGCTACGGGTGCGTGCTTCCCGCGGCACGGGGCTACGGTGTTGGTTCTGCGTTGATTTCTGCGCTGGAGGCACGTGCTGATGAGCTTCGTGAAGCTTCTGGAATAACGAAACGGCTGCAAAGCATGATTCCCACCTTATGTGGGGATGCCAACCATTTACTGAAGTCTAAGGGCTTCGTTCCGGTCCGCTATTTCAAGCGAATGGCAATACGTTGGAACGAGGCACCACCCCCAGCCATTCCACTGGAAGGCTTCACGATCAAGTCTTTTGTGAAAGGGCAGGATGAGCAGTCTGTCTATGAGGCCTATATCGAATCGTTTGCCGATCATTGGGACTTCACCGTGCCTGCCTTCGAGAAATGGAAAGAGAAGACGCAGCTTCCTACATTCGACGAGCAATGGTGGATGGTAGCTTGGGATTCGACAAATACCGTGGCTGGCTTTGCCCTGTGCCGGATGCGTGAGGATATGCTCTTCATTGAGCAGATTGGTGTGCGGCGACAGTATCGTGGACGCGGTCTAGCGCAGCTGTTGCTGCATGCTGTATTCGAGAGTTCCTATCGGGCAGGGCAGCCACATATTTCGCTTGGCGTCGATGCCGCCAATCCTTCAGGTGCATATCGCCTCTATGAGAAGGTGGGCATGAGACCAGACCACGAGATCAGCATTTATGAGAAGCTATTTCCGCATTCCTAAGTTCTACATGGATCATTGAAGGTGACTTCAGCTCCTTAGGTGTGAGGTACAGGTTGGATTTAATAGGGTCACCGCGTAATGCGTTATCTAATTAAGAGGGCTGTCGAGAATTGTATCGCAGGTGATATAAAGGAGGGAGGAATGAAGCGAAGTAGCTCATTCTTCCCCTTTTTCTTTTTGTAAAACAAGAAATTCTCCAGAGGATAATTTCTCTTTATCGAGTGCCCATCCTTCGTTATCATATTGATAACGGCAAGTAACTAGTAGAATGTGGTAAATGCGCGATACTATAAAAGACGGAGGGAGTAGGGAAATGTCTATACTGCTGTCTATTGGTCTGCTATGCATGATCCTGCTTATCTTGTTCAGAAGATCCATCATAGGAGCTCTACGAATTGAAAATCATGTCATAGTGCAGCAATTAAGCACGGCTAAGTGGTATCGGAACCATTGGCTAGGAGGTCTATTCTTATTCATGCTCAATACGGTGTTATTTGGCGGCACGTTGCTTGCACTCTATATAACTACATTTTTCCTAATCCCCTATGTACATATAGTAATCATGCTATTGGCGGTTCTCCTTAGTGTCTACTTGTGGTCTATTCTAGGCAAAGCGTGGCAGGGTGATCGGAGTGACCGTCTTAAGATGGGGATGGTTGGGGGAAGTTTTTATTTGTTGCTGGCCTTGCTGTGTATGTATGGGCTCGTTACGCTGACGCCTGCTTATCCCGGTGAAGATACATTTATGAGCGCTATAAGCTTCATATTTGGTATAGTAGTTACAACCGTGGCCTTTGTAGTTTGTCTGATGTTTACGGGCTTTTCGCGCATTAGGAATTAAGGCTGATCAGTTAGGCGAACGGGATAAATGTATTGGAAAGTAGGGAACTAGGCTTTGGCACAATCCACAAGTAACACCGTAAGATTAGATCCGTTATCCTTCTCGTTCATTCGCTTCTATATATTAGCTTTTCTATTTTTTGCAGCGAATTCGGCATTAACGATCATTCTTCCGCTACGCAGTGAGTCTGCTGGCCTCAGTGAGGCCGAGATTGGCTTGATGATGGGCTCGTATATGTTCACCTGTATGCTGCTGCGGCCCTTCGCGGGACAGCTGCTCGGGAAATATGGTCCTCTTCGCGTCATGAAGGGACTATTGCTGTTGCACGCCATTACGCTGCTGTTGTTCATGATCGCCGGGGCGGAGAGCTATCTCTGGCTTCGGGCGCTACAGGGTGTAGCTACAGCGTTCTTTTCCATGACCATGCAGGCAGGCATTATGGAAAAGCTGGAGGATAAGGATCGTGCTCAGGGCTTGTCGATGTACACGCTGTTCACGATGGTCCCATCGCTCATCGTTCCTGTGCTAGCTATTCAGATCTGGGAGCAGGCCAACCACATGTGGTATGTATTCCTGCTATGTGGACTAGCAGCGCTGCCGCTGCTGTTCGGCTATAATCTGGATTTGCCGCGAAGCACGGTACAGAATGCATCATATACGCTAAAGGATATGCTTCGTTCTCTGAGTGGGCTCTGGCGCAGTATTCCCTTACTGGTGAGTACACTGATTATGCTCTGTGCTTCGTGTGTCTTTGGAGCTACAGCTACATTTTTACCCCTATATATGATATCTTCGGGCACGGGAAGTGTCGGTCTGTTCTTGGCCGTTCAAGGACTGGTGGTCATCCTGTGCAGGTTCATGCTGCGTAAAAAAATCCCGTCAGACGGTAGCTGGAGCCCTTGGCTTATGGGCGGGCTGTTGCTCTCTGCTGCGATGGGAACCCAACTGCTGGTGCTGCTGGAGTGGCTTGGACCGTTCGTATACGTGTCCGCTATATTCAGTGGATTTGCACTGGCGCTGCTGTATCCGACGTTAACAACGTATCTGTCTTTTGTGCTGCCTGCAGAGTCGAGATACGTAATGATGGGTATCTTCATGTCCTCGTATGATCTGGGCTTTGCGCTTGGTGGGTTCGCGATGGGCATGATTGTGCAGATCAGCTCATATTCGACAATGTTCATGGTCTGTACGTTGCTGTCTCTACTCGCTGTAATTCCGATCGTGGGCTACAGGAAGCGAATGGGGGAAGGGACCATGGTATAGGTCGGCAGCATTTGAAATCCCAAGCATTGTATGCGACAGCCGTTTCCCGGAATTCCAACGGAAACGGTTTTTTTGATTTTTATAGTGTAAAGATGATGAAAGTAAATTATTACAATTTACACTATTGACGAATGCCCTTTAAAAGGGTTTATAATTGTATATAATTCCATGTATGGGATTAGAAGGGTTATACGACTTGCCGGGTGGATCATCCAGAGAAGCTCGCCTGCGCCCGCCCCTCGCTTTCCGGCCGTCTGGCCGCCCAAGAAAAGGAGGAGGAATTGAAATGCAGAGCCAAGTAATCCGCATGATTAGTGAAGTGAAGGAAGACCACGAACTCCCCGGGAAGCTGGATGGCACCTCGGATATTATTCATGACGCAGGTCTGGACTCCCTGCAGCTGGTGCATTTTATGCTGAAGATTGAAGATGAATTTGACGTGGAAGTCGACTTTGACAATTTTGAACTGGAATACTTAAGTTCCATTGATGCTTTCTGCGATTATATCCGGCAAATGAAGGAACACTCTGGATTGACGGAGACAACGGAAATCGGGACAATATGACGTCATGACGCGCTAAAGCTCTATCAAATCGATAGCGAGGTGCATAACGATGCAGCCGAAAAGCCATGTATTGATTGACGAAAAGGCGTTCAAGCTGATTAAAAGAAATTTGAAAAATGCTTCGGTTTCCTACCGTAACTCCGTCAAGGACCCAGCCTTCAGAACGGACATGCCCCATACTATTGGCATCAAGCTGACCAACCGCTGTAATCTCCGCTGTACTCACTGCTTTGAATGGAACGAGGAAGGCTACCACCATCAGATGGACAAGGAAGAACAGAATATGGATTTGGACCCTGCGTTGCTCAGACAAATTTTACAGGAGACACAGGAGGTCAAATCCCGTTTGTATATGTGGGGTGGGGAACCGATGTTCCACCGCCGTTTTGATGAAATTTTGGACGTGCTGGCCGAGGACCGACGGGAGATGACGTTCTGCACAAATGGTCTGCTAATCGACAAGCATCTCGATCGAATCCTGGAATTGTCCGACAATCTGGAGCTGCTGATCGCCGTTGAAGGCTTCGAGCGCGAGCATGATCTGATCCGCGGCAAAGGCACCTTCAAAAAAACGATGGCACAGATGCAGCGGCTGATCGAGCTTCGTGATCAAGGCTTGTATAAAGGTAGAGTAACCGTGCATGCAGTCATTAATGACAACATGATCGGACGTATGTTCGAATTCCTCGAAATGTTCGAGACCATGAAGCTGGATCTCGTTCTGCTTACATTCCCATGGTATATCTCCAAAGAAACCTCACTCAAAATGGACGACTATTTTTCCCGCAACTTCTCCTGGCTACGCGAGCTTGAAGAAAACAATATCAGCAGTTGGCATGCCTTTAAGTACAAAATCAATCCGGACCGTATCGATCCCCTCATGCAGGAGCTCCGTCGTATCAATGAGCGCGTATGGAATATCCGGGTTCGTTATCAGCCAGGTCTCGACTTCGAGGAGATCGACAAATTCATTCATGGCGAGGAATTGGTCAGTCGCTGCTCCTCGCGCTGTCTTGCCCTGAATTCACGCACAGACATTTTGCCTGATGGAAAGGTCATGCCCTGCAAGTTTTTCAGCGAGTTCACAATCGGAAGCCTACAGGAGAACACGCTGAAGGAAATCTGGGAATCCGACAAATATGAAATGACCCGCTCTATCATCAACGAAAAGGGGCTGACTCCTGTATGCTCCAAATGCAGCGTGCTTTATCTTCATGGAGCCGGTTCACTGAAATATATTTGAGCAGCAGCCGAACTGGTAGAGCAGCTTTTAAAAGGAGATGCACAAGATGGATCTTGCTTTGGATGTGAATTGGCTGACGGCGCTCTCCACAGACCGCGATCGTTATGTATTCGTGTGGCTGTTCAATATTGGCGCTGAGGAAATATGGCATCCCGGTTCACGGGCCGTTGCTGACCCGGCGGAGCAGATTGTCGTGAACCGGATGGAGGACATGAATCTGCTGCTTTGTCGCAGTCAGGATATTATCGTGCTGAGAGAGCAGCCACAGCCTCATTTTCTGAAAATGCTGCAGCACATAGGATTCGACATTCCTCGGATTGAGGTGCCGGAGCCTTCTGACCCGCTGACGCCCATTACTGAACTGGTGCTTGCCGATGAAGAGCTGCTGCAGCGGCTGCGAATCGCATCAGAGGAAGCAGGCGGCGCTTATCTGGTGCCATATGCTGTCACGTGGAAGGAGGAGGAGGTTGCGGAACGTGGCTCCCTGACCTTGCTCGGAGCGGATGCGGAGCTGTGTGCTCGTGTGAATGACAAGATTTTCAGCCGCCGCCTAGCCGAGCATCTCGGCTTTCCGGTGACAGAAGGTGCCGTGTGCAGGAATGAAACGGAGATTCAGGAAGCGTGCGACCGCATTGCGGCAGCAGCGACAGGTCCCGTTCGTTTTATTATCAAGCAGCCGCACGGAGCCTCCGGCAAAGGCATGTTTCTTGTTGAGGACCTGTCCCGGCTGAATACCATTGTTAATGTAATGAAGCGCTTTGCCGGTCGCAATTCACTTGCAGGTGGCTGGCTGGTGGAACGGTGGTATGGGAAACAGCTGGATTTGAATTATCAGATTTATATTAGCCCTGAAGGCGAAGTGACCATGTTCTCGCTAAAAGTGCAGCAGCTTGCCGGAACCGTATATACCGGCTCCCGTATGCCTGCGGAGCTGGGGAAGGGGCTGGAGGAGCAGGTCCTCAGCTATGCGGAACAGCTCGGTTCCTCCTTGTGTGCTGCCGGTTATTTCGGGATAGCATCCATTGACGGTTTTGTGGATGAGGACGGCCTGCTCTTTCCGGTCATCGAAATTAACGGCAGGTTTACACTATCGACCTATATTTCGTTTGTATCCGCTGTGCTTGGAGAACGTAAGTTTTTGTCCCGCTATTACCGGGTTGTCTCTAACGAGCCGCTGACGTATGAATCATTGTGCGCACTGCTCCGGGAGAATCGGCTGCTGTACGGGCCTGAGCACCGTGAAGGGGTGATGGTGTATACCGCCGGCACCCTTTCTCCAGCCCATCTGAAACAGGGATTCATCAACCGTATTTTTGCTCTGATCGTCACGGACAGCTGGGAGGGGGCTGAGGACTACGCACGCCGGCTGGAGCAGTTGTTCGCCGCTGGGCAGCAAGTTCAAGCCATGAACTCATGAAAGGCATGGAATAGATAGTCTAGCTTGGGCGCTCTAGCTTAGATATGAAGGTCTGAACATACCCAATGAATGGAGGAGTCTGAATGGAGACAGGTGTAAGTATCGTGCTGCCTTTGCTGGAAAGAGTGCTGAAGCTGTCTGAGGGCGAGCTGGCGGGAATGGAAGCGGACCGGGATTTACGGAGCTTGGGATTGAATTCACTGTCCGCCATTGAATTGATTGTGGAGCTGGAGAACGAGCTCAACATTGTAATCGATGACGATGATCTGCTGTTGGACAAACTGTCCACGCTAAGTGAGATTGAACAGCTGCTGAGCAAATATGTATAAGGCCGGGATAGCTTCACACAGGCAATCTGTGTTTGGAATAGATCGGGTAGGCAAGCATTGCCTTTATTCTTCCCTGTGCGGGTTGCTACTACGCCGAGGTATTGCAACTGCTGAGGCAGATTTGTTTCTACTAGCGGGCAGCATGAATGCGGAATACGAGGGTGAGCTGCGTCCATTTGGCCCGGGAACCTTCGGGAACCAGCTGCGCAGAATCACGGCTTCCGGAGGTCCTGACCTCCGGGTTGAAGCCTGGGACCCGCAGGACCGCGATCCGCACAAGCTGTTGAAGGCTCTACCTGATGGGTACAGCGCGATGCTGCACGTATCCAGCGCAGCCCTGACGTATCACCAGATTTATGTTATCAACCGTGCACGCGGACATGTGATCGAGCTGCATAGCCTGGATGAAGAATCACGGACTGCCCATGTATCGGACAGCTTTCTGCTGGACTCATCAGGCCGGGCATTTCAATACACGGGCGAAGCCCGTCTTGACGATCTGCTGGGCGGAGTGCTGGATTATGCGTGGCTGGCGGGAGCGCCAGTCGAGCCTTCACCGACAAGGATATTCCAAGCGTGCGCCCTGCATATTCGGGATTATCTATCAAGTCGGAGCGACGCGCCTCAGTTCCGAAAAGGGGATGCAGCCTATCGCGCCTTTATAGCAGATTTTCAGCTGCTGTCCGATCTGAACGATCAGGAGTTTCGGTACCAATGTGCAGAGATTTATTATCAGCTGCGAATCGGCACCGCGCTCACTCTGGCGGATTATCTCCACGATTTTGCCATGCTCCATCAGGATACGCTGGGGGCTGGGGCGGGTTTCATTGCCGACGGGGCCACAGAGCTCTACGCCGGATGGCACCGCCTGAATTTGCAAATTTACAAGACAGGCCTGCAGCTTGGCAGGCATCGTGTACAGACACTGATCAGCCGTGCGAACGAGCTAGTTGACCAGCAATACAGGCTGCTTGAACAGCTCCTGCCGCTTGTGGAAGACGCTAGACAACAGTAGGGAGGGAATCGTTTTGCCGGTTATTACACTGAACCGATTGTCAAAAACATTTACGTACTACAAAAAAGAACCGGGTGTGCGGAAATCGCTGCAAAACCTGTTCCACAGGGAGAAGCTGGCCAAGGAAGCCGTTAAGGAGATCAGCTTTTCCGTCAGGGAAGGTGAAATGGTCGGTTTTCTTGGGCCGAACGGGGCGGGCAAAACGACAACTCTGAAAATGCTGTCAGGTATTCTGCATCCGAGCAGTGGTGAAGCTTCCGTACTGGGATTTACGCCCTGGAAACGGCAGAAGGAATTCAAGCGGCAGTTCTCCATCGTCATGGGCCAAAAAAACCAGCTGTGGTGGGATTTGCCTGCAAGCGAATCCTTTGCGCTGAATAAGTTGATTTACGAAATCGGCGACCATGAATTCCGCTCTTCACTGGACGAGCTGGTCACACTGCTTGGTGTAGAGGAGCAGTTGCATGTGCAGGTGCGGCGTCTGTCGCTTGGAGAGCGCATGAAAATGGAGCTGATTGCCGCGCTGTTGCATCGGCCGAAGGTGATTTTGCTGGATGAGCCGACCATCGGTCTGGATATGGTATCCCAGCGCAGGATTCGGGAATTCTTCAAGGCATATAACCGACAGCACCGGACAACAGTGCTGCTGACCAGTCATTACATGAAGGACATCGAGGATTTATGCTCACGGGTAATGATCATCAGTGGCGGGAGCCTTGTGTATGACGGAGATCTGAAGAGCATCAACGAGCGGCTGGGGGCCCGTAAGCTGCTTAAAGTCAGACTGACCGAGCCCGTAGCCCCGAAGCAGCTCGCGGGACTGGGAAGTGTCCGATCAAGCAGCCAGCTGGAGGTTGTTTTTGAGGTCGATGCGGAAGACACACTCGGATGGTCGAAAAAGGTGCTTGATGCGTTGCCTGTTACAGATTTTACGATTGAGGATGTCCCACTGGAGGAAGGCATTGAAAATTTGTACAACGAAGGCAGATGGGCCGATGCGAAATAATCCGCTTGAACATAACAAGTATGTCAAAGTGTTTTTACTTGGCATGCAGAATGAGATGGAGTACAGGACGAACTATTGGCTGCAGCTGTTTTCGTTCATTTTGCCGTTGATGACGCAAATTTTTCTCTGGCTTGCTGTCTTTGGTTCTTCGGGTGAACGGCAGTTGCTCGGCTACACCCTGGAGGAAATGCTTGTGTACGCCGTAATGGCAGCAGTTACCGGCAGGCTGATTGCAGCCGGTTTTGAATACGAGATTGCGGAGGATATCAAGGAGGGAGGGCTTGGTAAATTTCTTGTACAGCCCGTGCACTATTTTGCCTACCGTCTTTTTCGGTTTGTCGGGGCCAAGGCTGTGCAGAGCGCTGTTATCTGGACAGGTGCTGTCTGTATGCTGGTCGGGCTCAGTCTGTGGGGCGGCGGCAGCTTTTCAATCATTCATCTTTTGCTGTATATGCTGACCCTTCCCGGAGCACTGCTGCTAAACTTCCTCATCTATTATACGCTTAGTGGCATGGCTTTCTGGATTACGGAATCCGTGGGACTGTTCTATACCCTGTCCCTCGTCATCTACGTTGCGAGCGGAACTGTCTTCCCGTTGACGATTTTTGGGGAGGCGGTGGGAAAGCTACTGAGCATGCTGCCGTTTGCCTATACGGTGTTTTTTCCCGTCAATGCGGTAACAGGTAAACTGAGCGGCTCCCTCATAGCAGCAGGCATCGGCCTGCAGGCCTTCTGGATTGCCGTACTCCTGATTCTGTCGGGGATTGTCTGGCGTGCGGGTGTCAGACGCTTCGTAGCGGTGGGAGGATAACATGAAAAAACTGCTGCGGACGTGTGTCCGCTATGTCAGGTTGTACATGCGCTTCGTCAAATTTTCTGTCATCTCGCAGATGGAGTATCGCATAAATTTTGTTACTGCATTTCTGGTGGAGACGGCTTACCTGCTCATCAAGCTGCTCTATGCCTCAGTCCCATACCGGACAGGCACGGACATCAACGGCTGGTCCCCGGATGCGGTGCTCTTGTATATCGGAGTGTTCACGATTATGAGCGGCCTGTACAGCGGGCTTTTTTATAGCAATTTTACCGGGCTGCCGACCAAAATCCGCACAGGCTCGCTGGATATGCTGATGACCCAGCCGGTCTCCCTGCAGTTTATTGTCACCCTGCGACAGTTCAATCTGGGCTATACCATCCCCAATGTTGTTGGAGGTGGCATTATGGCAGGCATCGGCTGGCATCGCCTGCAGCTGCCGTTCACCTGGGAGGCGATTGGCGGCTTTTCCCTGCTGCTGGCAGTCGGTGTGCTCACCGCTTATTCGGTCTTCCTGTTACCGCAAATGCTCGGTTTCTGGACCATCCGTACGAACGGGGTGACGGAATTATCAAACAGCCTGTTCGACACGAATACCGTGCCGATGTCGGTATACAGCAAGCTCATTCAGAGAATCGGCATGTTTGTACTGCCCATATTCGTCATCTGCAATTTTCCGCCCATGTTTGTACTGGGCATGATGAATGGCAGCCTGCTGCTGTGGGCTGTATTGGTCCCGCTTTGGCTCCTGCTGATTGTGCGGCTGGTCTGGCAGTTCGCGCTGCGCGGCTATACAAGCGCAAGTCAATGACTGGAGCGGGAAAGAGCTACATTCTTATTTCTAGGGAGGGAAGAGTGAATGACACCGGATGTACCTGCACTGAAGCGCATATTTATGGGAACGTTTGAGGCGGAGGCTTATTGGAAAGATCCAGATACAGCGTCCCTGCCCACTCTGCCGGATCGGTCTGGTGCGGCGATTGTCGCCGCCATGGATGAGCTGCTGTTCTGCTTCTGTGGGCAGGAGGATGTGCTGCTTACCCGTTACGCCATGTCCCCTGTACACTGGCAGTATATATCTGGATTTGGCTTCAGGCCTGCTGTCAATGCGCATGATCTGTCCCGTGATGAAACCGTTGTGCTAGGCTCATCTGCTTCCGTCTTCGAGCTGCTCTGCCAGCGCCGGGAGGACGGTGTGCCGGGGTTGCCGGATTTGCAGGATGGCCTGCTAGCCCCGTTTGCCTACCTTCCTTACACGGAGGAAGCGGCAAAAGCGTGGGGTATCCGCCTTCATCAGCCGTCTCTTGAGACGGTCCGCAAAGTGAACGCCAAGACTTACTCCTCCAGGTTGAAAGAGCGCTTGGGA
This sequence comes from Paenibacillus sp. FSL K6-1230, assembly GCF_038002385.1. Taxonomy (NCBI): domain Bacteria; kingdom Bacillati; phylum Bacillota; class Bacilli; order Caryophanales; family Paenibacillaceae; genus Paenibacillus; species Paenibacillus sp. FSL K6-1230. Next base: position 5,467,111 of record NZ_JBBOCK010000001.1, on the reverse strand, counting down.
CTGAGCAATCCCGGCCAGATCGTCACGAGTGCCGATGAATTGGAGCAGGAAGGGCGGAAGCTGCTAATGGAAGGCACTTTTCTGGTAAAGGATGATTTTGGCGTATCCGGCAAGGGCAATCTGCATATTACTTCACTACAAATGCTGGAACGGATCGTGGCGTATCTGAGGCAGCAGGAGCGGAAGGGGAAGAGAGTATGCTTCATATTGGAGCCTTTTCTGGAGAAGGAGCAGGATTTTTCCTGCCAATTTGTTGTGTCCGAAGCAGGTGAGGTGGATATTGTATCTGTGCAGCTGCTGGCCAATTCAAGCTTTTCCTACAGAGAGTCGCTGCTGCCTGATGCAGGATTTATGGAGATGCTGGAGGACAAGGGTTATTTTTCGTTCATGAAGGCGATTGGCAGTCAGCTGTGGGCGGACGGTTACTTCGGGGATGTGTGTGTCGATTCCATGACGCTCAGAGACGGAAGCCTTGAAGAAATTGTCGAGATCAATGCGCGGCGTTCCATGAGCCTGATCAAGCACCACCTTGATGTGTTCCTGACGGAGCGCTCGCTGCTTGGCAGCATGACCAATTATACGCTGTCCCACCAGGGGACGCTATCGTACGAGGCTTTGCTGGATAAGCTGGAGCAGGCGAAGCTGCTGTTCACGGACAGCCGTGAAGAGGGCGTGATGCCGCTGTCGGCCAATACGTTATATGTGAATACAGGGGGGAGGGATGCGCCCAATCCTGACAACGGTATGAATGGAGGCACAGACACGGGACGAAAAGGAAAAGGGCGGCTCTACCTGGCGATGATCGCCGAGAATCAGGACAGAAAGGCACAATTGACTCAGCGGCTGGAGCATTTTTTGGCTGATAACCAGTTTGCTGTATTAAATTAGCTGGCATGGGTGAACAGACATTCATATTTCGAAAAAGCTGGGAGGAAGGGAAATGAAGGTTACGATATTATGCTCTGGCTTCGGGTTGGGATTCTATACGCCCGGATTACTGATTGAAGCGGGACTGAGCAGACTTGGCATGGGTACGGCCGTTCATGTATTCGAGAATATGCTGCCAGAATCAGCGCGTACCAAGGTGGACCAGAATCGTAAAGCCTATCATGACAACTTCAAGATTGCACTGATGTCACAAAAAATCCCGCAGGATATGAGTGAATCCATTGATTCGGAAGCTTTGGAGCAGCTCCTGTCCTTATGGTGCGAGGAGGATCGACGCCATTTTATTTGCCTGTCAGGCCACTGGATGTACGTCCTGGAGGAATACCGGTCCCGGCGGAGCGGGGTTCCTCTGCACATTGAGCTGCTGTACATGGATTCTACGCCATCCCCTTCCTGGAAAAATTTAATGCGCCACCGGCCGCAATTTGCTGAAGGCTGCGGTCAGCTTACTCTGTTTGACCATGCCACAGGCAGCATAAACTGCTATATTGATGTGTCTGTTCCCCTTGTACCCTACAGGGAACGGGAGCATCGGTTGTTCATTCACGGCGGCGGCTGGGGCATGGGCACCTATCGCGACAAGCTGGACGAGCTGGAAGCCGCCGGCTATGGGCTTGATATCATGCTGTATAACGAAGACGCTCCTGACGCACAGGCCGGTAGCCGCAAATATTACCGGATGGATCCGCAATGGCGGACATGGCAGACAGGAGCGGACGGTAGACACAGCTTCCCTCCGTTTGCCGAGGTCCGCTCTGGCGAAGAAGTCCTGTACCGCAATGAGCAAGAATATCACCTGTTGTATGTGCGGCAGCGTCAGATGAAGGCCATTGTCAGCAAGCCAGGAGGGGGAACCATGACGGATTCCTTTGTATCCGCGACACCACTGATCATGCTGGAGCCTTTCGGTGCGCATGAGAAAGACAATGCAGATCTGTGGGAGGAGCTTGGATTCGGCATCCGCTACGAGCGCTGGGTCTCGGAATACGGAGGCGGTGCGGATATTCTGGAGAAGATGCATAAGGACATGCTGGAAACGAAAAAGCGGACCCCGGAATGCTCGCGGCTGCTGGCTCAGCGCCTTGGTCTGTACTCTGCGCAGACCGTTCCCGATGTGGAGGAGGGGAGCTGATGAACGCTGTCGCAGAAGCATGGGTGCCGCCTTCCCCGGCAGGAGAGCCCGTCCGGTTCGGCGTCATTGGCTGCTCGTCCATCGTCCCGCGTGCATTGCTTGAGCCGGCCCGCTATGTGGAGCATTCGGCTATTGTGGCCGTTGCGAACCGGACTGCCGCAAAAGCCGAGTTGATGGCTGAGCAGTACGGCATCCGCACGGTGCACCGGACCCCTGCAGAGTTATTAAACGACAGTGAGGTCGATGCCGTATATATTGCACTTAGTAACGATCTGCATGCGGAATGGATTGCAAGAGCGCTGATCGCAGGCAAGCACGTACTGGTCGAAAAGCCGCTATGCCTGCACACAGATGAACTGGACCTGATCGAGTCGGCCCTGCGGGCAGGTGGGCCATACCTGCTAGAAGGAGTCATGGTCAGGCATCATCCCTGGCAGGACAAGCTCCGTACTATGGTAAGCGACCGTAGCTTCGGCAGGCTACGCTCGGTAGAGACCAGTCTGTGCATCCCGGCCAAAAACGGGCATAAAGACAACTACCGGAGCCGTCTGGAGCAGGGAGGGGGCTGTTTCAGAGATTTGGGTGTGTACTGGCTGCAGTTTTTGCAGATGCTGGTTGGATTGGACGGGGCCAGCTTTCAAGGACAATCCTCCTTCGATGGGCCGGGCGGCTGTGATTGGACCTTCCAGGCGCAGGCGGAGTACACGGACGGCTTGAGGGCGACGGCCCTATGCTCATTTGAGCGACCTTACCGCTGCTCCCACACCCTGACCTTCGACGATGCGGTCGTTTCGCTGAATGACTGCTTCCGTGCGAATCTTGGATTTTATAAAATGACGCTGCGTATTCGCCGGTCCGGCGAACTGTCCGCCAAAGCCGAATTCCGGCCCATGAATTATTATGTGAATCAGCTCGATTACTTTTGCCAGATGGTCCATGGGACAGCTGTCTCTGTTCCTTTCGGGGAATCGGCAGAACGGATCAGGCTGCTGGATTCCATTTACCAATCGGCCCGCCAGAGCAGGGTGAAGTGAAGGAGAGGATTTCGTGAATCTATCCGATGATCAACTGTTGTCCGTAACACGGAGCCACAGGACCCCGTTTTTTCTATATGACGGAGATGCCTTGTACTCCCATGTACGGAGTATACTCGCCCGTCTGCATCCTTCAGTCAAACTGCATTATGCGCTGAAGGCAAACGGAAATGTCAGCATCGCTGCGCTGCTCTGTTCCCTTGGCTGCGGGGCGGAGATTGCATCGTCAGGAGAGCTGTATACAGCTCTTACAGCAGGCTATGAGCCGAAGGATATTATTTTTGCTGGGCCGGGGAAAACAGAATCCGAGCTGAATGAAGCTGCTGAGACAGGAATCGGATGTGTCAATGTTGAATCGGTTCGCGAGCTGCGGCTATTGGAAAAAGTGGCGGCACGAAGCGGTATCCATGTGCGGGTGGCCGTCCGTATTAATCCTGACGCGGATGTATCCGGGGCGACGATAAAAATGGGCGGAGTAGCCCGCCCGTTTGGTGTGGATGAATCCCAACTGGACGTTTTCTTTGCAGCTTTGCAGGAATGTAGACATATTCAATTTCAGGGCATCCAGATCTATACAGGCACTCAGATGCTGAAAGCGGAGGAGATTATTGGATCGTTCGCGAATACCGTCAGACTTGCCGGGGAGATTGGTGAGAAATACGGCCTGCCTATTCACAGCATTAATCTGGGCGGCGGCTTTGGCATTCCTTATTTTGCTCACGAACAGTCGCTCGATATGGATCAGGTACTCCAGCATCTCAACAGACTGGCGGTAGAGGCGGTGCAGCGTATGCCAGGCGTCCGTCTGATTATTGAGAGTGGTAGGTACCTGGTCGCCTGCTCCGGAGTGTATGTGACAAAGGTACTGTATACCAAAACATCGAAAGGAGAGAAGTTTGCCGTCACGGATGGAGGCATGAACCATTACGCTTCCGCAGCTTTCCGGGGCCGCAGGCTGCGCGATAATTTTCCGGTGAAGGTCTTCAGCGCACACAAGCAGCAGCCGGACGTGGATAAAGCCGGAGAGGCCAGGCAGCAGGAGGAGGAAATCACCGTCGTTGGCCCCCTCTGTACTCCCGAGGATTGTCTTGTTCGGCAAGCGAAGCTGCCACTCATCAGGGAGGACGACTACATTGTTATTCCTAATGCGGGCGCGTACGGACTCAGCTATAGCCCTGTTGATTTTCTGGGTCATCCGTCTCCAACAGAACTGCTTGCAGCCGGTGGGCAGGTATATGTGATCCGGGAACCTGGCAATGGGAAGGATGCCATGCGTCATCAGCGTCTGATCGTGCCGAATACGCTCCAGCAGATCTAGCAAGAGTACACATTCTGTATTTAAAGCAATAATTCGTATACGGTTCTTCCCTCACTATGGTGTGCAAGTAGCATTCTTAAGCCGAGTTTCTCCTAACAGGAATTCGGCTTTTTTTGCTATGTATTTGCTAGGCAGACTACCTTCGTTCCTTACCTATGTTTTGCCTGGAAAATCTCGATATGTATGCATAACATGCAAGCTCTTCTCCTATTTTCATGATAGAATGAGCTGAATTTAAAATAGACAGATAACAAGAGACAGGGATTGGAGTGGGGAACCGTGATAGGTATTACACATTTTGGACTGTTTGTGATTACGGCTCTGCTTGTGAATTTTACCCCCGGGGCTGATACCATGTATATCGTAAGTCGAAGCGTGTCGCAGGGGAAAAAGGCGGGCCTTTACTCTGTGCTGGGCATTTCTTCGGGCATCCTCGTACATACCTTTTTGGCTGCTGTCGGGTTATCACTGCTACTGACCACATCGGTTATGCTATTCACAGCAGTGAAGCTAATTGGGGCGGGATATCTGGTGTATCTGGGCATTCGCATGCTGATGCAACGCTCGTCCAGCTTCGAGCTGGCGCACAAAAAGGAAGCCTCCTACAAGAAGATTTATGTCCAGGGACTCATTACGAATGTGACCAATCCGAAGGTCGCGCTCTTCTTCATCTCGTTCATTCCGCAGTTCATTGCTCCGAACCAGATTTATGGGTCCTTGCCATTCATTATCCTGGGGCTTACCTTCGTCCTGACGGGCACACTGTGGTGCTTACTTGTGGCATTCTTCTCAGCGCTACTCACGAACAAGCTGCGGGAGAATCCGAAGGTAGAGCTGATTTTGAACAAGATTACCGGCCTGATTTTTATCGTGATGGGCATCAAGCTCTTCCAGACCAAAGCTGCTTAGTGAGACACGCTTGAATGCGCCTTTTTGGAAACATCTTTCTGATTCCGATATAATAATAAGGCATGTCTTTCTAAAAAAATGTGTTGAATTAGGAAATTCGCGTGTGTTGAAGCTTATAATTAGAGGAGAGTGTGACAGATGTATACGACTATTAATGGATTTTTGAACGATTGGAAGCAGGAAGCTGCGTTTACGCTGCAAGTGCTGGACAAGCTGACGGACACCTCGCTGAGCCAGGCGGTATCGAATGAGCAGCCTCGTACGATTGGCGAAATTGCGTGGCATATCGTGCAGAGCGTACCTTTTTTTGTGAATCAGATCGGATTTCAACAGGAGGTTCCAGCTCCTCAGGAAGGCTCCGCATCAGCAATCGCACAAGCGTATCGCCGCGCAAGCGAGGCGGTAGTTGCGGAATTGAGCGCACATTGGGCGGATCAGGATGACAAGCTGCCACAGCCGATCAAATTGTTCGGCGTCATTGACACGACTGTCGCTGGCGTGTTGAACACACTTGTTCGCCATCAGATTCACCACCGTGCCCAACTCACGATCCTGATGCGTCAGGCAGGGCTGGTAGCACCGGGTATATACGGGCCGAACGAGGAAGAGACGGCAGCCATGAAGGCGGCGCAAGCCAAGTCGTAGTGTTGATAATCAAGATTAAGTCTGCTGCTCTAAGTGAAGCGGCAGGCTTTTTTTAACGAGTGACCATTCGCTTGTTGAAGTAATCCCTACTGTCATAAAAATTGAACGACGTTAATGATTAAGCTCCCAAGTTATTAAGGCGTTTAATTGAAGGTACACCGCTAAAAGGACAGATGACAGTTCATCTGTCTTTTGCTGTTCATTCATGAGTGCATCGGATTTGCTCCGTTGTTCTATGGGAATTATTATAGTACTGTTAGTGACACTACTATAAGCAGGATTCAAAAATTCAGAGTTGCAAGGACCCGGAGCAGTAACTAATTCAGCATATTTATATACAAAAATACATTCAACGAAATTCCAGCAAAAGGGGGAGTGTACGTGATCAAGGTGCTTGTCGTAGATGATGAAGCTAGTATCTCCAGTGCCATTGCTTATGCGCTAGGCCGGGAAGGCTTCACGGTCGAGACGGCTGCAGACGGGGAGGAGGCATTAAGAAAGGTTGCGGCCTTCCACCCGGAGGTCATGGTACTGGATGTGATGATGCCGAAGCTGAACGGATATGAGGTATGCAAAAGGCTGGATGACAGCAATAGACCAGCCGTCATGCTGCTGACGGTCAAGAATGACATTGTTGACAAGGTGCTGGGACTTGAGCTGGGAGCGGATGATTATATGACCAAGCCGTTCGATATTCGTGAGCTAATAGCCAGAGTCAAAGCCTTGGCCAGACGTAGCCACCGCCAAGAGCCTCCTGCATCAGAGGCGACTGTTGAGGGACGCATTGAGCTTGGTACGCTGTGGATTGATGTACCGAGTCGTACAGTAAAGGTAGCCGGACAGGAGCTGGAGCTGACGCCGAAGGAGTTCGACCTGCTGACTCTGCTCGCGGGGCACCCCGAGCGGGTGTATACAAGGGAGGCATTACTGGAGCAGGTATGGGAGATGGACTTCGCTGGAGGTACACGTACCGTAGACATCCATGTGCAGCGTCTGCGTAAAAAGCTAGGGGAGCAGCAAGAGCTCATTCAGACAGTTTACGGCATCGGCTATAAAAGCAAGAGGCTGCCTACATGAGCGGCTCCGGCCATCCTTCAGCATCCTCATCACGTTTGCAGCGTAGGAGATGGCTTCATATTGGTCTGAAAGGCAAGATTGCTCTGCTGCTGGCCCTGCTGCTAGCCTTCGTCATTCTACTGCTCAGCATCCTGGTGCTAGCGGGCATCCGTGATGATCAACGGACCCGCATGGAGCAAAGTCTGGCCCACCAAGCGGATGCGGCCAACCTGCGTGTGCGTGAGGCCTATCTGACTGGCAAGCGCGTAACACCAAAGGCTTTCATGGAGCAAAGTGGTCAGCGTCTGGCTGTGGATCTGGGTGGGCAAAGTGGTATGGCGGTGACATTATACGATCCGGACGGTAGCTTTGCAGGCACATCCTTGCCGATTCAGCCGCTAACGGATGTGAAGGCCGCACTCAGGCATACAGCTCAAGGACAGTCAGCGTATATAACCCAGGGTGAGCAGCTGCTGTATCTGGCACCGTTATACAATGTGGATGAGCTGCTCGGCACGGTGCAGTTCCATTATTCGCTCAAGGAGCAGAATGATTTTTACAGCCAGATTAAGCAACTCTTCATGGGGATCGGGGCGGCTGTTCTGGTGGCAGGCTTTCTGATCGGGTACGTGTATGTCTGGCGACAGGTGCATGTACTGGGCAGGCTGAATCAGGCTGCGCGAGATATTGGGCAGGGTCGTTACTTGAGCGAGCCTCCAACTCAGCGGAATGACGAGCTAGGTGAGCTGGCACAAGGCATCTATGATATGAGCGGCCGGATCTTCTCCTATGTCAGCGAGCTGAATGAGGAGAAGCAGAAGCTGCTTGCTGCCATTATCCGCCTGCAGGAGCTGGAGCAGCAGCAAAAGCAATTTATCGGGAATATCAGTCATGAACTGAAGACGCCATTGACGTCGATTCTTGCTTATTCGGATCTGCTGGACATGTATAGCGATGATCCGGCACTGCTGGAGCATGCGCGTACCCAGATTGGCAAGGAGGCAGAACGGCTTTATGCGCTAGTCGAGAAGGCATTGCAGCTATCTGCAATGGATGTCTACGAATTTGAGACGAATGCTTCCCGAGTGGAGATTCGGCCTTTGCTGGAGGAGGCGTTGAATCGGTTGCATATGAAGGCAGAGCAGCGTGAAATCTTCTTGACTTCGGCATTAAATGAGGATACGGCCTGGGTGGATCGTGATAATGTCATGCATATGGTAGTCAATTTGCTGGATAACGGAATCAAATATAATCGGCCTGGCGGGACGGTCAAGCTGTCCAACCGTTCAGTGATCACTGACTCCGGCGAGCGAAGCGTGATCATCGAGGTCGAGGATACAGGAATCGGGATACCACAGGAGCTACAGGAGCGGATTTTCGAGCCATTTTACACCGTGAGCGATGATCGTTCCCGCGATACCGGGGGGACAGGACTAGGTCTTCCTTTGGTGCGAAGCCTGGCAGCGAAGCAGTACGGATCAGTGAGGCTGGTTGCCTCCGGGCCTGACGGCTCACATTTCATGGTTACTTTACCCGGTGATCCTCCGTTTGATCCAGAGGCTCACTAATGTATCCCATTGCTGCGCCTTGTCAATGTGTCCTGTTGCTGTGCTGCCGCTTCTGTTACAAGTTCGATACAAGCTGGATATGCTTTGGAGACATCGCTCCATTATTATCGAAGCAAGCAGCAAGCTTAACAGAGGTCGACAGGGCTAGGGCTCCCCGCTTGCAGCGGCTCTATACTTATATTTATATATTAAGGGAAGTATCAACTTACTGAGGATAGTGCCAGCCTATGAGAAGGCAGCATTGAAGGTAGCTTCATGCCAGAAGAATGCATTGTATTGTATACATTAAGCATATTAGGGCAGGAGTACCTTTGGACATGATGAAGGATGCAAGTGAAGTGATGAAGACTACGACCTAAGGAAGCATGAAATAGGAAACTGGAGGATGGAGAAAGGGGGGAATCCATATGAAATCCATACTTGTCATGCTCAAGCTGGGGGCGGCCCTAACGTTAATGACAGGACTGATAGGATGTGCAGCTGCTCAGTCTCCATGGGGACAAGCAGATCAGAATGCCCCCAAGGGACAAGGGCAATTGACGGTTGTGGAGGGCTCTGGTCCGAAGTCAGAGCAGGGGATTGTGGTAAAAGCCATTCATCGGCTGGAGGGGGCCAATATTGAGCAGTGGTTATCCGATGATGAGCTGCAGATTAGCCTGACCAAGCTGCTTAAGCCAGGTACAGCGACAGAAGAGCCGAAATATGAATATAGCTCCCAGAAGGTCAATTTGGACAGCAATGAACAGACTGCGATTACAGACCAGGCAGATTCAAATATAGTTCGCAAGGTGCAGGTTTCTCCAGATGGTCAGTATAGCTTCATCCAGCAATGGCAAGATAAATATACTGCACGTAATTTTATCGAGAATCGAGGCACGGGCCAAGTTACAGAACTTCATGAAGAGAACTATTTGGAGCAGGGGAGTTGGTTGAACAACGACACCTATGTGCTTGCAGCAGGCTCGATGCAGGGGCCCGGCCCGATTCTCTCCATTCATGTGGATGGTACGATTACGCCATTGCCACTTCAGGACCCGGAGCTAGATAACTTTACGAGCTTTGGGGCAGGACAGGACCGGATTTATTATACCGATAACAAGAGAGTCTTGAAGCAGATACAACCTGGTACTGTACAGCCGACCGAGCTGTTAAAGAATGTAGTGAATTTTGAATTGTCCCCGAATGGCAAGCATCTTGCTGTAGAGACGACTCCTGTACCGGGGCAAGTGGGTAGTGAGCTGCGCATGTTCGACGGCAATGGTAGTGCGGAGAGTATATTGATCGCCAAGGGAGATCTGATTCCTTACATCGCGTGGTCTCCAGACTCTACCAAGCTGGCTGCAGCTCTGTATACCGAGGATTCAAGGGGGATGAACGGGGTGTATATTCTGGATTCGGACTCTGGCAAGGTCTCGCCAATCGGGCTGAATTATTTTCCACAGTTCCCATTACGCTGGAACCCGTCTGGTACGCGTCTTGGTGTGACCATTGATGGTCAGGATGGGCTGCCAATGACGCAGATTATTGATTTCAAATGAGTAAGTGGTCGAGTGAGCAATTGAAGCTGTTGTGGCTGAGCTGGAGTGCAGGTGCATTCCATTACGCCGCGCGGCTTCTTTTTTTATAAATAATAGATACAAAAACAAGCTCATACATCAGCGTATAAGTGTTACAAGTTCGATACAAGCTGGATATGCTTTGGAGATATGGCGGTTCTATACTAAGTTCATCAGGAAGGAACAACAAGCTACAGCATAACAATCACATGACTTCCGCCATTGGCGGCATAGACAAAGGAGAGAATTGATATGAAGAAGAACAACGTAAAGAAATCCATTACAGCGTTGATGGTAGTAGGCATGACCTTAACAGGGGCAGCGGGTGTATACGCTGGAACCAACCTCCAGACGATTCAAGCGTACGTGAATAACAAGATCAGCTTCAACGTGAAAGGGTCTGTATTCGAGCCAAAAGACGCTAACGGAAAGCCATTGGCACCCATCCTGTATAATGACACCACATATCTGCCTGTTCGTGCACTATCGGAGGCATTGCAAGCGCCAGTATCCTACGACAGCAAGACAGGAGTCATTACGATTGGCGCACCTACGAGCGGCGTACCTGGGAATGGAAATGGAGATGGTCAGACAGACACATGGGTGAAGCCAAGCTATACAGCCGCCCAACTGGAAGCCATTCAAAAGGCTTTCGCAGGCTTTGACGGATTCGAGACGGCCTATGCACCACAGTTGATCAAGAAAGGTGATGCGCTGCAAAAAATAGTCGCAACGGATGATGGAGTGAACTTCATCTTCGCACAAATGACGGTTAACGTATCTCCACGGGATTATTCCGCAGGCTACACAGGTACTGAAGTGACATGGTCGAACGGTCATACAGGAAAATGGTACACCCCAAGCGATACAGCTATGCTGACCGTGAAGCAGGATGACCGTTATGTAACGCTTAGCTCCCCGAATGGTAAGCTGAGTAAAGCAGAGCTGGAGAAGATAGCTGCGAATGTAATGAAGGTGAATAGCTCTCAAGCGGGTACGGTGCAGCTGAGTGAGCTGAAGTATACCGAGGCTCAGCGTAAGGCCATTAAGGCGGAGTTTGCAAAATTTGACGGCTTCAAAACAGCGTATGCACCTATGCAGATGGCAAAAGGCGACACGTTCCAAAAGGCAGCCGCCGGCGGAGACGGCGTGACCTTCCGCTTTCAACATATGAATGTAAGTATCTCACCACGAGACTACTCCTACGAATATGATGGTAAGAATGTGACACTTTCCAATGGTGTGAAAGCTAAATGGTACACGCCGAGCGATACAGCCATGCTTACCTTCGAGTTGGATGATCGTTACGTGACGCTTAGCTCCCCGGATCATAAGCTTAATCAGGCACAGCTGGAGCAGATCGCCGTAGGCGTGGCCAAATTGAAATAAGACGGATTTTCGTTGGCCCAACGTGTATTTAATGCAGGATAGATAATATCAGATCAACAACCGCCAGCATGAAAAACTGGCGGTTGTTTAAAATGAAAGTAGCCCATACACTCACTTTAATGTAAAATATAGATAGAAATATAAGTCAATTTAACGAGGTGGGAATGATGATGAAAAAACATCGTACCGTGTATATAGCTTTAGGCACTTTGTTTCTTTCTATTATCTTCATTTATGGAAACTCAGCTACGACTAATCAACAGCCTGTTGGATCAATAATGGTTCCTCTGTAGCTTTAAATGATGGCTACATTCCAATTGAAAACAATCTTGATCAGGATAATCCGCTGGTAGTTCCTATCACCGATGAAGAAAAAGCTCCCGTTCAACTGCTACCGAATTATAAGCAAGAAGATACTCCACGGATTAAACCTTTACCATCCGAATAGTTGTCTGAACAGCCTTTTGCACAGGCTGTTTTTTTGTCAGGAAGCGTGTGTTCTCATTTCTCAAAGTAGCTGCTCATACGATCCCACTTTATATAAATCTATACGCAAAGGCAATTTCCATGTGAAAATCGTTCTTGTAAAGTGGCATGGAAGTAACTAAATTTCGAAACCCAACTGTTTGAAAGAGGAAAGTTATGAAAATCCAAGCTCACAAATTATTCTATTCCATCAGCTTTTTGCAATTTTTTATGAGTGAAATTACAGGGACGACATTAATTCTCTTTCTTCTTTTCAAGGGTTTGTCTTTAGAGATGGCTAATTACTTACTTGTGATTTTATTTCTAAGTGTGTTCTTGTTAGAGGTTCCTACAGGTGCGATATCGGATAAATACGGACGCAAGATATCTATGCTGTTAGGGCTAGTGTGTTTTATGATCTACAGTGTATTGTTCGTAATGTCCGAGGATATGTGGCTACTGATGATCGCGCAGGTTTTTGGAGGATTGGCTATTTGCTTACAGTCTGGTTCGTTGGAATCCTGGGTGGTTGAGCACAGTGATCGTCCGATAGAAACACTATTCACGAATGCTAATAGCATCCGATATATCTCGGGTATCCTTTGCGGATTACTCGGTGCTGCATTAGCCAGTTACAGCTATGCACTTCCGTGGTTTATCAGCATGATTTCAATCGTAGTAACTTTTATTCTGGTTGCGGGTTTTATGATAGAGCATCATGTGGAGAAACGTCGGCAAAGCAGCCTTAAGCTTACGGATATCGTTAAAGAAAGCATCCACATAGGGATGAGTAATAAGGCTATTTGGATCGTCTTCCTCATTGGTGTGTTCATCAGCTTCTCTAATTCAGCAGGGAATACCTTTCAACAACCACGATTGGTTGGTCTGTCTGGAGAAGGGGTCTGGATTATGGGGATGATTAAAGCAGGCTATTCATTGTGTATGACGTTAGGCAGTCTTTTGGTCCAGCGTCTGTATCGGAAGTATCAGGATGTTACCATTCTTATTTTTTCGTGTCTGATGTTGGGCATATGGTTATTTGCAGCTGGTGTGTTTAATACATTTTACCCGGTATTAGTGACCTTTCTGATTTACGAAGTAGGGCGGGGAATGTACCCGGCAGCTAAGCAAATCTTCTTGAATAAAAGAATCAGTAATGAGTACCGTTCTACGCTGCTATCTCTGGATTCGGCTATTTCCCAGTTGGGAATGTGTATTGGACTTGTTGTCACAGGAATCATCAGTCGCAATTTCTTGGACCTGTCATCCGATCAAGCACCTATTCGTTTGTCGTGGATTATTTGTGGCTTAATAGCGATTGTACCGGTTTTTTTCTTGTTGTATCATTCCAGATCAGCAAGAGAGAGCCATTCAGCGGAGTCTGCCACTAAGATACCCGGCAAAGAAACGTTCTAAGAAAGCTTATTATACACAATGAGGCTCTATCATATTAAAAATAGGCTGTAGTACAACAACAAAAGTAGCCCGTTATCGAGGAAATCCTCTTTAACGAGCTACTTACTGTTTATATTGCTATTCAGATGCCAGCTAGCTACGTCTATGATGACTTCGTTTGACTTGTCTCACTTCATCTGACTTCATTTTTTGCCGATGCAATGTCTCGAATTCGTTTACTCTACAGCGCGCAGACGGAAGGTCAGACTGGCGAAGTCGCCTTGGAGATCGGAAGTGACCAGACCAATTCGCATCAGCTGATCGCCGCCAAAGCTCTGTCCACCAAAAGCTTCAGTAAATGTAGCAGTCTCGCTACTAGCATCAGTAGCGGAATCAGCAGGAATATGCGCTACACCGGATTCAAGACGATATTTCTTGTTCGGGTCCAGTCCCTTGAGCGTCAGGCGACGGATCGGCCCGTTGGCCTCCGCCAGTACACGGAAGAAGGCCACGAATGCCTCCGATTGGTCCTCATTCACGAACATCCACGCTGTACTGCCACGTCCCTCGAACGGGCTGAGAAGACGGTGCATATCGCCCTGCTGTACGAGAGAACGAATCTCCTTGTATTGGGCAACCTGTCTTGCAGCCAGAGCCTGGTCCTCAGCAGACAGTGCGGTCAGATCAAGCTCATAGCCGAAGTTACCGCTCATGGCGACGTCGCCGCGCATCGTAAGGGAGGTGATACGGTGCACCTGATGGTTCGGCACATTCGATACGTGCGCACCCATCGTACTGGCTGGATATACGATACTCGTGCCGTACTGGATTGCGAGACGCTCAATCGCATCGGTGTCATCGCTGGTCCAGGTCTGCGGCATATAATACAGCATTCCTGGGTCAAAACGTCCACCACCACCGGAGCAGCTTTCGAACAGAATATGCGGGAAGCTGGTGGTCAGACGCTCCAGGAGATCATACAGTCCAAGCATATAACGGTGTGCCGTCTCCTGCTGATGCTCACGGGAGGCAGACGCCGAGGTGACTTCTGTCATGTTGCGGTTCATATCCCACTTCACATAGGTGATTGGGGCCGATGAGAAGACAGCGCTTAGCGTATCGTACAAATAATCGATAACGTCCTTCCGCGACAGATCTAGCACGAGCTGGGAGCGGCCTTCTGTACGACGACGGCCTTCAGCGTGCAGGCACCAGTCCGGATGCTGGCGGTACAGCTCACTTTCTGGAGAGACCATCTCAGGCTCTACCCATAGGCCGAACTGCATGCCCTTATCGTTGACACGCTTGGCAAGATCAGCAAGACCTCCCGGCAGCTTGCGCCGATCCTCGAACCAGTCTCCGAGGGAGCTGTCATCATTGTCGCGTTTGCCGAACCATCCGTCGTCCAGAACGAAGAGCTCGATGCCAAGCGGGCTTGCTGCTTCGGCAATCGCCTCGATCTTGTCAGCATCAAAATTGAAGTAGGTCGCTTCCCAGTTGTTGATCAAAATCGGACGTACCTCGTCTCTGTGGTTACCGCGGCACAGGCGAGTCCGATACAGGCGGTGATAGGTGCGGGACATGCCGCCCAGTCCTTGGTCAGAATAGACCATTACAACCTCAGGCGTCTGGAAGGACTCTCCAGAAGCAAGCTGCCATGAGAAATCAAATGGATTGATACCCATGCTCACCCGTGTCTGACCAAATTGCTCGACTTCGGCTTGGGCGACAAAGTTGCCGCTGTACACGAGGCTGAACCCGTATACGTCACCGACATCTTCGGTGGCGTCTGGACGGAGCAAGGCCAGGAAGGGGTTCATCTGATGGCTGCTGGAGCCGCGACGGCTCTCCAGACGCAGCGCGCCAGGACCGAGCTCTCTCCGCTGAATATGACGCTCACGTACCCACGCACCTGGCAGGTAGAGAGCCTCGTACTGGGAATCGCTGAAATCAATGGATGCGCTCATAGCCTCATCCAGCTGGATTGACCCATTACCGTTGTACTCGAAGAAAGTCGAGCGTGTAACCGCGCTATGATTGGCAAAAACGGTGTATAGCAAAGTTACCTTGAGGCCAGAATAATCATCCTTAAGCTCCAGATAGAGCGTTGTAGCTTCCTCATCTGCTTCCGTATAGACCGCAGGAAGTCCAGTCAGCTTGGGTTTGCCCGCTTCAATCCGATAGCCGCTGTATTTCAGCTCGGTAATTCTGCTGCCATCCGCAAGCTTCACTTGATAAGCAGGCTGGCGGAAATCGCTGGTGCCATACTGCGGATACTCCTGAGGAAGCGTGTCGAGCGAGATGTTGCGATTCGCAGGCACCGGATTCGGCGAGAAGGAGCAGCGCTCACGCAGCTCCACTATGTGGGCCAGACTGGTGTCATGATTCAACTGTGCACCCCAATACAGATGGGCAGGGTAGCCTTCAATGATCTGGAACAGATAGCTGCTGTCCTTGGATTGCAAATGGAACAAGCCTAGTGTCTCGTCTACATAAATATTCATCAGATTCACTCCCGATTTTTTATAGTCTGGTTGTGACGCCATCATTACATTCGTAGCGTTACATTCTTACCGAACATTCGTATCATTACATTTTTGAAGTTGAAAACGACATCCGTTTAATTTAGCTACACTTCAATCATTGAGAATTTGCATCTGCCCCTAAGCCAGTGCTAATGCCTGAGCTTTCCCGAACGATGAGCTTGGTCCCGATGACGCTATGTGCGGGGGCCTCCCGTCCTTCCAGTCGCTCGGAGAGTAGCTGGACAGCAGATCGACCCATCTGCTCGGGATACGCCCGAATAGTGGTGAGTGCAGGCTGCAGGTAAGCAGCCATCTCGATGTCATCGAAGCCGACGACAGCCATGTCCTGTGGCACCTGAAGCCCATGTCCGTGTAGGGCACGCAGTACACCGACGGCCAGTGGGTCACTCGCGGCGAAGACGGCGGTAGGCCGCTCGGCTCCTGTCAGCAGATCATTCATCATGCGGTACCCGTCAGCGCTGCTCCAAGCACCCACACGAACGAAGTCAGGGTTATAGAGACCTCGCTCCTGCAAAAGTTTCTTGAAGTAGTGAGCCCGTCGTTCTCCGTTACTCTCGCCACCTACGAAGGCGATGCTGCGATGCCCAAGCTCAACCAGATGGCCAAGAGCCTGATCGACAGCCTGGCGAAAGTGTACCCGAACGGTGTCATAATCCAGTAACTCCTGGTACTGATCGACCAGGACAATCGCTTCCTTGGTGACAGGCAGGGGGGTAATCTCTTCCGGATCGACACCACCGACGACGATCAGTCCGTCAGCAGGCTGCAATTGAGCAATGGAGTGGCGCCCCCGCAGGGTCTGACCCAGAGTCAGTCCAAGCTCCTCACAGCGGATCTCGATGCCGCGTCGAATGGAAGCATAATAAGGATCGTCACGTTCCTCCTCAATGGAGCACCAGAGCAACAGTGAGACTGTTTTGCCAGCACGCTGCATGTTCCGCTTGAGCTGCCCCAGTCGTTTGGGCTTATATTGAAGCTGTTCCGCAATGGCGAATATATTACTCCGGGTATCCTCACTCACGGACAGAGACAGATCATTATTCAGCACTCTGGACACGGTTGCGGCGGATACGCCGGCTTGCCGGGCAATGTCCTTGATCGTTGCCAACTGCGCTCACACCTTTTTAGTTAATAAATTTACTAAAACTACGCTTTAAGCCTATCACACTCTACAAACGATTTCAATAACCGCTTACATCCTCCCAGCTCTCTGTGAATTTTCTATCTACTCCTCGGTGAAGAAGTTGTGTTAACATGATGAATATTCTTCGATTTCGGGGGCAGATCATGTACAAGTTCATGTCTTGGGCACAAAAATGGTTCGGGCGACTACGCTTCAAGAGTAAGGTAATCGCCTTATTTCTACCCTTGATCATACTATCCTTGGTTATTCTTGGGGTCGGATCGAGCCAGATCTTCAGCCGCTCTCTGATTGAGCGGACGACCAGCAATGTCATGGATGAATCTCAACTGATTCTGTCCAGAACCGATTACATTTTCAGCAGTGTAGAGACTGCCGCGAATATTATGGTGACGAATATTAATCGCTTGTATGAATCGAATGGCAAGCCTCCAGCATCCACGGTCGAGCAGACGCGTTTTGCCAATCTCATGCAGAGTCGTCTGTCCATTGATGTATCAATCTTCAAGGAGGTAGACGGGGCTGTATTCGTGGATAGCAACGGATATATATATGCTTCCTATGATGAGAAAGGGGATGCCGATCAGATCCGTAAGCTGGTGCGTAGTGGTCAGGAGATGGACAGCTACGGACGAGCAATTTGGATGGGGATGGAACGCAGAGACCTACTGACCCCGGACCCGAGCTCCCCAATGCTGACGCTCCGCAAGACGGTCATTCACATCGACAACGGGGAAGTGTACGGTACGTTGTTCCTGCTGGTGAAGGAGGAGCGGTTATCCGCATATCTGAAATCCAGTGATGCTTCTACGTCGAAAGCCTACTATTTTCTCGATCGAGGCCATCAGGTGGTGGTAGCTGAAGATAATGCCCAGCTAATGCAACCCATTAGCTCCGAGCTGGCGTCGTCGATGCAGTCCTGCGGCAGTCAATCTTCCGCTGGAGCGTGCTCATTCCAGGAGGACGGAAATCTGATTTCGGTAGTCGATTATGATCGAATGAACTGGAAGCTCGTGAATGTCGTGTCTTTGAATCTGCTCATGGCGGATGTGCGCACAAATGTCGGCTTGACCGCAGCGATTGGCCTATTCTGTTTGGTGCTCTCCTGGCTGGGCGCGAGCTTCCTGTCCCGAATGGTTGTAAGTCCGCTGGAGCAGGTGACCGGGGCGATGCGAAAGGTAGTGAACGGAGATATTCATACGGTAGCGCCTGTGCGTTCCGAGGATGAGATCGGTACGATTGCCGAGGCCTTTAACTATATGGTCAGACGGGTACGGGAGCTGCTTGATACCGTCAGGCAGGAGCAGAATCGCAAGCGTGAATTTGAGCTCGCCTTGATGAGTGCACAGATTAAGCCCCATTTTCTATACAACACGCTGGATACCATCTATGCGCTGAATGAGCTGGATCGCCATGATGAAGCGAGAGATACGACCAAGGCGTTGGCTGATTTTTACCGGATGGCCCTGAATAAGGGACGAGAGCTCATCATTCTAGAGAAGGAGACAGAACTGACGGATGACTATCTGACGATTCTACAGATTCGCTATCCAGATGTATTCCGCTACGAGATTGATATTCCATCTGAACTGGCGGGTACCCCGATTCCGAAGCTATCTCTCCAGCCTCTGGTAGAGAATGCGATTTATCATGGACTGAAGGCCAAAGGAATCAAGGGGTTCATCCGTATATCTGCCTTCACTCAGGATGACAAGGTTATTATTCGGGTGGAAGATAACGGTGTAGGGATGGACTCTGCACAGGTAGAAGCCATCATGTCACGTGATTCCTTCGAGGAGGGTGCACGTTCAATCGGCACGTATAGCGTTCAGCAACGATTGAATTTGTATTTTGGTGAGGAATACGGAATTATGGTGCACAGCGCTCCTGGAGAAGGGACAAGGGTCGAGCTGTCGTTGCCGATGCTGCAAAAGGGGAGTGGGACACAGCATGTATAAAGTGATGATCGTGGATGATGAACCTTTATTTCGTGATTTTCTGCGTCTGAAAATGGATTGGGAGAGCCATGGCTTTCAGGTCTGCTGTGAGGCGAGAAATGGACAAGAGGCACTTCAGGAGGCAGAGCTGCACAAGCCGCATTTGGCTCTGGTCGATATCAATATGCCCTTCATGGACGGGATTGAACTGGCGCAGCGGCTGAAGGTCCGGTTCGAGCGGATGGCCATTGTATTCATTTCTGGACATAACGAGTTCGAATATTTGCAAAAAGCAGTGCGCACAGGCGTTAAGGATTATTTGCTTAAGCCGTTTAATGCAGAAGAGATGAGCGCGATGCTGACACGGATTGGACCGGACCTGCCGAAGCTGCCTTCATCAGAGAAGCGCGGCGAAGCTAGTGAGTCAATCGGAGCTACTGCTGGCGTCCGGGCTGTACCGCCTGATCTTGGCAGCCTGCGCGATGCGGTCGTCCTGGGCCTGATCATGAAGGACAGTGAGTGCCTGGAGGAGGTCCGCAGGGCCGTGCGGCAGCTTCGAATGTATGAGTGGGGAGACGAGTATGCGGATGCGACACTGATGGGGATTGTGTCTCTGGCTCTGACCTTCGCCAGTGAACGGGGCATAGGCTATGATCAGCTATGGGATAACGGGGATGCGGTCTCACCCTACGATTACTTGCGAGGACTTGGAAGCTGGGAGGCCGCCGAGGAATGGTTGGCATCGCTATACCATCGCCTGATTCGACTAATGGAGCAGATTCGCCCGACGAAGGCCGCAAATCTGTTCGCTGCAGCCATTCATTACATTCAGGAGCACTACTCCGATCCAGACCTGTCTGCAGAGCAGGTATCCGGTGGCGTATTCGTCGATCCCAGCTATCTGCGGCGCGTCTTCCGCAAGGAATCTGGCTTCTCGATCGTCGATCATATTACACATATTCGGATGAAGAAGGCTAAGGAGCTCATGCTGGAGGGCAACCGCAAGCTATATGAAATCGCGGAGAGCGTCGGCTATAGCGACCCGAATTATTTCAGCAAATCCTTCAAGAAATGCTTCGGTATGACCCCGACAGAATATGAGCAGCTCAGGAAGAGATAGATTGTGTCATCGTTAGGCAGGATCAGATAAGTAGGATTAGATGAGTAGGGGTAGGTCAGTAGATTCGTGCGGATGGAATGGATTAGTCATAGAGAGCAGCTATTCTTCATTTGAAGGGTGGCTGCTCTTCATTTCAGGGAAAAACGTGAATTTCGTGAAATTCGTGAACGCTCTACGGGGATTTGTCCCGTTTTTTACAGATAGCGCCCGTTTTGTGCCTTAAAGAACCATGTCCGTGTTGACTATACTATAGCTACAGCAATGAAAACGCAGTCAAAGAGAGCTGCACAAGGGGGCAATGAAATGAAAGCACAGAATCACAAACGATTGAAGGCTGTATTGCTAACGCTTACAATGTCATTGGTCTTGGCTGCTTGTGGGGGAACTGAATCCTCCTCCTCGGAAGCATCCAATTCATCTGGTGATGGAACAATCAAATTGAAGGTGTATGCGCAGCATTTTGATGATGATACGTCCAAGCCGTTCGACTATGCAGTGGAGAAGCTTAAAGAGGAAATGCCGAATGTAGAGATTGAGCTGGACGCTGCGGTGCAGGATGGCTATCAAAAGCTAAAGACATATGCGGCAACGGGCAATATGCCTGATATCTACTTTACAGACTGGTCGACACTGCAGACGATGGCCAAATCCAAAAATGTCGAGCTGCTGGATGACTATGAAGCTACTACTGAATTCAAGCAGAACCTGAATCCAGGCGTAGAATCCCGTCTGGTGGCGCCGGATAATCATGTCTACGCGTATCCCGATACGGGAATTGAGTTCCAGATCATCTACTACAACAAAGCGATCTTCGAACAGGTTGGCATCCAGACGCCGATCAAGACGATTGATCAGATGGCAGAGGCTGCACAGAAGCTGAAGGCTGCTGGGTTTGTACCGATGTCCATATTTGCAAAAGAAAAGTGGATTACAACCGCCTTCTATAACGGTCTTGTGACCCGGGAGCAGCCGCAGGGCTTCGGTGCAATCGGTCAGGAGGGCTTGAAGCAGCTGCCTGAGGCTTTCGTGACGGCTGCTCAGCAGATGAAGCAGCTGCAGCAAGCGGGATTATTCGATGCGAATGCAACGAATACCAACTATGATCAGGCGTCCTCCTTGTTCTATCAAGGCAAAGCTGCCATGTTCGTAAATGGTCAGTGGGAGATCTATAGCTCGCAGGAGAAGCTGGGAGATCAGGTGAACTGGATGTACTGGCCAGCCAAGGATGAGGCTACTTATGAGCAATCCAAGTATTTCATCAACGGGGCGGGAGCTCCGCAAGGCTATGCCGTATACCCTGGCAGCAAGAACAAGGATACAGCGGTCGAGGTCGCTGCGTTCCTGGCAGCCAAGTCTGCCGAATACCGTTACACACAGCTAGGTAGCCCGATCGTATCCCCTAAGGTTGACCTGCCGATCGCTTCGGATGTACCTGCGATGATGCAGCGCGTAGCAACAGAGCTTCTGCCAAATGCAGAGAATTACGCACAGCTACTGAGCAATACGGCTATTACAAATGCCATCAATGACGGCACGCAGTATCTCATGGTGGATAGCTACACGCCGGAGGAATTCGTCGAAAGTCTGAACCGTGTATTGGATAAAGAGAACTAATAACTAGGAACCCGGCAGCCCTTGGTGATTCATCATCAGGGGTTGCTCTGACAGATAAAAGGGGTGGAAGGAACACATGAATAAATATTTAGGTAACAAGACAGCATTGACTCTGTTTTTGCTGCCAGCACTGCTGATCTATAGCGTTGTTCTGATATATCCCGTACTTCAGACGGTATTTCGTAGCTTCTATGATTGGGACGGGCTGAGCACGCCCGAATTCGCAGGGCTCAGCAACTATATTGAGCTGTTCCATGACCCGCTACTCATCACTTCGTTGAAGAATGGGGGCATCTTCGCTCTTGTCCTGATCGTCTTCCAGATCGGACTTGGTACGATCCTTGCCCTGATCTGCGCTGACCCCCGTACTCGTGGTCGAAAATTCCTGAAGACCGCTTACTTTATTCCCGTGGTGCTGTCAGTTACGGTCGTATGTCAGCTCTGGATTGCGATGTATGATCCGACCAACGGACTCATTAACCGTCTGTTCACGCTGCTGAATATTTCGTACCAGCAGAACTGGCTCACTTCTCCGACTGCATCTATTATTGCAATTGCGTTCGTCAATGCCTGGCAGTTCATGGGATATCAATTCGCACTCCTGTATGCAGGTGTGAAATCCATCCCAGAGGACTACTTCGAGGCTGCCACTATTGATGGCTGTAGCAAATGGAAGGCGCATTTCTACGTCACCCTGCCCTTGATGAGAGAGACGTTCAAGTTCTGCTTCATCATTGCGATTACTTCAGGGATTGGTGCGTTCGTGCAGATGTTGATCATGACCAGTGGAGGTCCAGGTACGATTAACTACACCCTTACCTACATGATCTATCGCTATGCCTTCATGGAAAGCAACTATGGCTATGCATGTGCTGTATCCGTAGTGCTAGTAACCATCTCGCTGCTTGCTACCGTCATTATTAACAAGGTATTTGATCGCGGGCAACATGCCTGATATTCCATGAATGCAACTAGAGATGTAAAGGAGAGCAAAATGAGTATAACCGCTGTGCGCAAAATCGGACAATTCGTCTTACAGCTACCGCTGTGGCTGTATGTGATCGTATCCATCTACCCGCTATTCTGGATGATTTCCTATTCATTGAAAAACAATGATGAGATATTCGTAACCAATCCGTTTGGATTCCCGACGACCTTTCGATTTGAGAACTATATCAACGCCTGGCAGCAATTCAATATTCCACGCTATTTCATGAACAGCTTTGTGGTATCGACAATATCCACCCTGCTGATTATGCTCATGGCTCTGATGTTTGCTTTTGCCGTGGCCCGCATGAAATGGCGCTTCAATTCACTGGCGCGAATGTACATGATTATCGGGATGTTCATGCCGTTGCAGGTCATCATGATCCCACTTGCACTGCTGGTTCGTGATTTTCACCTGACCAATACCTATGGAGCCTTGATTCTGCCTTATGTAGCTATTGGTCTGCCATTTTCTACTATGGTGTTCTATGGCTTTCTGATGGGAATTCCGAAGGAGATTGAGGAAGCGGCTTGTATGGATGGAGCCAGTATCTATCGACTGTTCCTGAGTATCGTTGTACCGCTCGCACTTCCAGCCATTGCTACCGTAGCTATTTTCCAATTCTTGAACAACTGGAACGAATTTACCCTGGCATATATTCTGATCTCGGACGAGAATATGAAGACACTACCGCTGGGTCTATTATTCTTCCAGGGCTCCTACAGTACAGATTGGGGAGCGATGGGAGCGGTCATGACGATCGCGTCTCTGCCGATGGTCCTCGTCTATCTCCTCCTGAGTGACCAGGTTGAGCGTGCGATGACGGTAGGCTCGGCAGTGAAGGGCTAATCGGAGATGGTGTAAGGGTACCTTGACCAGATCACTTGTGAGGTAGAGCTACTGCAAGCGGGGAGCCCTGTCGACGACGGCTAGCGCTTGCTGTTCTAATGAACGAGGATCAAAATTAGATGATAACTCGTGATACTATAATCTTTTGACGTCAAGGAGGAACGGGAATTGAAGACGGATCTGCTTCATCTCAGAGCACCAGGTCATTGGATCAACGACCCGAATGGCTTCATCTACTACAAGGGCGTGTATCATTTATTCTATCAGTATTTCCCCTATGGTACGATGTGGGGCACTATGCACTGGGGGCATGCAATGAGCAGGGATCTGGTGCATTGGGAGCATCAAGGCGTCGCGCTTTTTCCCAGCAAGGGCTATGATCGAAATGGCTGTTTCTCAGGCACTGCGCTGGAGGTGGAGGGGAAGCTGCATTTGTACTATACAGGTGTCAAATATGAGGTCTTTGATGACGACAATATACACCGGATTGTAGATGAGCAGTTCGAGTCCAGCCAAGCTCTGCTAATCTCCGAGGATGGGTGGAGCTTCGACAACTTCCAGCAAAAGCATCTTGTGGTGCCTCCCATTACGGACCCTGAGCTCGGTGACCGTGCACATACGAGAGATCCGAAGGTCTGGAAGGGGCAGGACGGGTATTATATGGTGCTGGGTTCGAAGGCAGCTGGACAGGGGAAGCTGTTGTTCTATAAAAGCGACGATCTGCTGCAATGGCAATACGTGAGCAGCTATTCGAAGCCGGGGCTGGGCTATATGTGGGAATGCCCTGATCTGTTCAAGCTGACGGATTCAGATGGGACGGAGCATTCGATCCTGCTGATGTCACCGGAAGGCGTGCCACAAGGGCAATTCTATACAAGCCATGCCATCTGCGGCTTGGTTTCATTTCAGGAGGAAGGTGCCCAGCTGGCTATTCCAGATACCTACCAGTTGGTCGATTATGGCCTCGACCTTTATGCGCCGCAGACGAATCTCGATGCGGAGGGTAGACGAGTCCTCATCGCCTGGATGCGTATGCCACGCAGGGTCCAGCGGGCAGGAGAAGAGCCGTGGATTGGCATGATGTGTCTGCCCCGAGTGATTGAAGTGGTGGAGGAGCATATTTATTTTCGTCCCCACCCACAGGTGCTGGACAGCTTCTCTAGCAAGCTAGAGCAACCGGATCAGATCGATTTCACAAAGCCCTACTATCTTCAAGCCACACTCCACAACGGGGATGAAGTATGTATCGGAGGGTATAGAATTTGGCTACAGGATGGTGTACTGCATACGAACCGATCAGAGGTGTTCGGAGAGCTGGAGGGCTACGATACGCAATTCAAGACCCCTCAGCTGGATGCAAGCTGTAAGCTCGATATCTTCGTGGATGCGGATATCATCGAGACTTTCGTTGATGAGGGAAGATATGTAGTTAGTAACATTGTGTATGATCTACAGGGTGGACTCACCAGTACAGTAGAATTATCAGTGAGTGTACAGTAGAGCAGGGCAGCATAGAGCATGACTTTTGACGTAGTCTTAAGCAAAGGCATTGGCAAGCATAACAAAACCCGGCAATTGCGGGCGGGAAATGCTCGGTTGTAGAGCATCTTTCCCTTAACGCAATGCCGGGTGTTTTTGTATTGCTGTAGGCTATCTGATGAGCGCTACCGTCAGATCAGGCCAGACTCACGAAGCAAGCGCTCCAGAATCGTAGCGATCTCTGCGCGAGTGACGACCTGCTCCGGGGCCAGACGATTACCGCTCATTCCAGTGATCAGGCCAGCCTGAACACTGGAGGCTGCTGCCTCACGAGCCCAGTTAGGGACGCGATCTGCATCAGTGAACTGCTGGACAGCAGTACTGTCTCCAGAAGCACTGCCAGACAGTCCCGTGAGTGTCATTGCCCGAGACAGCATAACCATGGCCTCTGCGCGGGTGATGCTCTGCCCTGGGCGGAAGGTACCATCCGAGAAGCCAGTAATCAGTCCATAGTCCGCAGCGGCGGAGACCGATCCGTTGTACCAGGAGTTAGTAGCTACATCCGCAAAATTTGCCTTGTCATTAGTGGGTTCTAGTCCAAGACCCTTTGACAGGATGGAGGCGAACTCTGCCCGGGTGATTGCACGCTGCGGCTGGAACTGTCCAGCTCCCGTACCGGACACAATCAGTCGATTGCCCATATTTTCAATGGAGCTTCGTGCCCAGCTGCCTGAAATGTCCGTGAAGATCTGCTCCTGTCGGACGAGCATATAACTGCTGTTGCTAAGACTCTTGATCGAAGCATACCAGCGGCCATCTACGTTAACGATCCGAGTCGGTACATGACGCACGGAACCGTCAGGGTCCACAGCGACTGCCGTGGTGATCCGATCCGGTTGCACATCCTCCGGTATTGGAACCAATCCTTCCACGTAGGTGGAGAAGCGGTTAGTGGCTGTTGAACTACCGTCACTTACCTCAGTGATGTCGAACTGTACAGGTGGAGTTAGGCGTTCCAACTGATTTGCTGTGGCCGCACGATCTGCTGCCTCGGTCTGAACAGTTGAAGCCGCCGCGACTCTGATCTGAACGTCCACGTTGGACATATCATTCGAGCTAGCCGATTGCAGCTCGATTTGCTGTGCAGGTACAATATAGTGTCCGCTTACTGTCTGGACAGACAATAGGGCGGACGCTTGCTGCATTTCACGCATCAGATCGCCGTCGAAGTTCGCGATGAATGCATCACCAGCCGGCAGGTCTGTAAATGGTACAGTTACCGTAGCTCCTAGCGGTTGGTCATTCAATACGCTGCGGATCAGCTCCCGATCCACTTGAATGGAATGAACCGTCTGACCATTTTGCGTACGGGTTGTTAAGACACCAGCCTTTAGAATCTGCCCGTTCACCAACACATTCACCAGCTTAGAGGTGTCTACTGGCGGGGTCACTGGTGTTTGGACCGGAGGAACAGACGATCCGCTATTGTCGCCACTATCCATGTCCGATGAGCTACTTGACCTAGTAGTTACATTAACGGCATTGGATTGAGGGCTTGCAACGCCATTGATCATCTGAACTACATAATAGCTGCCTCTGGATGAAATGTTACTAAAGCGATAAGTGCCATTTTCCTGCTCTGTAGGCTGCATGGCAAGCGCCTCTTGGGAAGACGCTCGGTACAATCTAAGTGTAGCACCAGGGTACACATTTGTGACCTCAACGGTACCTCTCCCGCCTGTTGCAACAGGTGTGCGCAGAACAGGATTGACGAAGACCGAATTGATGCTCTCAATCCCATAGACGGACTGGGTTACATAATAGTACTCCGCCTGTGGCACGACATGCTCAAAGCGGTATTTACCATTCCCGAGATCCGAATACGTGCTGGAGACCACGTTATGGTTCGCCGCATCATACAGCTTCAAGGCCGCTTGCGCAGACACGTTGCTGACATCGATATACTCGACACCTGCTGTAACCAGCGGAGTACGTAATAACGGATTGAAGAAGCTTGAATTGACGCTTTCCTCACCATTCAGAGTCTGGGTCATGTAGTAATAATCAGGATGAGGCAGGATGTCGTCAATCGTATAGACCGATCCCGTTACACTGGAATAGATACCTTGCAGGACACCAGCTCCAGTGTACAGCTTGAGAGTTGCACCAGGTGTGTACTCGCTGACTGTAATCGATTCCTCGCCGCCGATAGCCAAGGGAGCACCAGGGATATGGACGGTTACGACCACTTGGTTGGAGTGGGAGCTAGTAAGTCCATTGATCCTCTGTGTTACATAATAACCAGTCCCGGCTGCAACTGAATTGAAGCGGTACACACCGCCCCCCAGATCCGTCGGATTCGAAGCGACGATCGTTCCATCCTGTCGATGCAGATGTACGGTGGCGTTTGGGTAGATATTTGTAACGTCTACCGATTTCAGTCCACCAGTCGCACTTGGCACCCGCAGCGATGGTGTAACGAAAGTGGAATTGCTACTGCTGATGCCATCAATGGATTGAGTGACGTAGTAGTAGTCGCTATGCGGTACAACGTCAATCAGACGATACATACCATGACCCCGGGACTCTACGTTAGCAGCGACAGATTGCCCTGTGGAAGCATTGAAGAGCTTGAGCTCTGTGCGATCGGATACGTTGGAGACATCAATGTACTCGATTCCAGCGGTAGCTACAGGAGTACGCAACGTTGAGTTAATAAAGCTGGAATTGAGGCTCTCTCTACCATTTACGGTCTGAGTGACATAGTATTGATCAGGATCAGGCAGCACATCCGTAATGGTATAGCTTGAATCTGTGATATTCGGATAAGTCCCTTTCAGGACGCCTGTGGTGGTGTACAGCTTGAGTATTGCACCGGATACAAAATGAGTAACCGTGATAGCTTCCTCGTCACCCGTTGCTACGGGAGCCACGGGTGTATTGTCAGTGACAACAACAGCATTAGAGCTTGCGCTATGGATGCCGTTAATGATCTGGGTTACATAGTATCCTGTGC
This sequence comes from Paenibacillus sp. FSL K6-1230, assembly GCF_038002385.1. Classification (NCBI taxonomy): domain Bacteria; kingdom Bacillati; phylum Bacillota; class Bacilli; order Caryophanales; family Paenibacillaceae; genus Paenibacillus; species Paenibacillus sp. FSL K6-1230. Next base: position 5,439,006 of record NZ_JBBOCK010000001.1, on the reverse strand, counting down.
CCGATGCGACGGATTCGAAGCGGTATACACCACCGCCTTGATCGGCTGGGTTCGTGGCAATGATTGTTCCATCATTGCGATGGAGCCTCACAGTAGCGCTTGGATACACATTAGATACATCCACATATTCCCCGCCACCAGCCGCACTTGGTACCCGAAGCGCTGGTGAGACGAAGCTGGAATTAATGCTGCTGATGCCATGAATCGATTGCATGACGTAATAGTAGTCACTATGCGGTGCAACGTCAACGAGACGATACACACCATTGCCTTGGAACTCTACGTTAGCAGGTACCGGCTGCCCAGTCGAAGCATTGAACAGCTTGAGCTCTGTGCGATCGGATACGTTGGAGACATCAATGTACTCTAATCCAGCATTAACAACAGGGGTGCGCAGTGTCGGGTTAACGAAGCTTGAATTGACGCTTTCCTTGCCGCTCACGGTCTGGGTGACATAGTATTGGTCTGGATCAGGCAGCACATCCGTAATGGTATAGCTTGAATCCGTGATATTCGGATAAGTCCCTTTCAGGACGCCTGTTGTAGTGTACAGCTTGAGTGTTGCACCGGATACATACTGGCTGACGACGATTGTTTCTGCTCCGCTAGTCGCTACAGGAGCATCTAGGACATATTCTGTCACATCAACTCTACTGGAGTCTGCACTGTTCATGCCGTTGATGGTCTGGGTTACATAGTATCCTGTGCCCAGTGCGACGGATTCGAAGCGATACACGCCACCGCCTTGATCGGCTGGGTTCGTCGCCATGATTGTCCCATCATTGCGATGGAGCCTCACAGTAGCGCCTGGATGCACATTGGAGACATCTACATGACCCAAGCCGCCCGTTGCTGTCGGTACGCGCAGCGATGGTGTAACGAAGCTTGAGTTCGAGCTAGTGGTTCCGTTCAGCGTCTGGGTGACATAGTAGAGGTCGCTATGTGGAACGACATTGATCAGTCGGTACATATTGCCGCCCAGATACACAGGATTTGCAGGTACCTCTTGGCCTGAAGTGGCATTGAATAGCCGTAGACTCGGGGTGCCTGATAAGTTGGAAACATCAATATACTCTACCCCGGGAGTCACAACAGGTGTACGTAGGGGTGGATTGACTAAGCTGGAAGGGGGGCTTTCTTCGCCGTTTACAGTTTGTGTTACATAATACTGTCGTGAATCAGGCCATACAGGGACATGTAAGGTACTATTAGCCGGGAGATTTTGGTGTGAAACGTACACCTGTCCGTCTGATGTATACACAGTTATGGTGGCCCCGCCGGGATATCCAGAAATGATTAGTTGCTCCGTGGCAGTTATTATATTAGGCGCTGGTGGTGGAGCCGCATAGGCAGGCTGCAGGAATGAGATCGACAAGATTGCACATAGCATCATCAATCCGATCGGCCTGAATACCTGTTTGCTGAAGTCTAGCTTGTTCATTGAATCCCCCTTGTAATTGATGTGAAGCATGATTCATAGCGAGGTGCCATTCTCGAGTATGAGTAGCTGCGGATTGGGTTCTTTTGCTAATCTAAATCATTATACCTTACTTATTATTATAGTGATTTTTAAGTTTTATTTAAATTTATTTGGCTCAAAAGCCAGATCTGAAGTCAGTTCTAAAGCCAGAACCAGAAGTCAGACCTTCTAAAACAGAACTCTTAAGAGAGTAGAGCGGACTGTCATTGCATCGTCAAGATACAGATTGTAGAATGGTTAGGTAGCATAATAGACAGGCCTGTAATGTCAGATGTTGTGCATGGCTGTTGAGATGAGAGATGGGGGAAGATAGAAAGATGATGGATTTACCGAATTGTCCTAAATGTAATTCAGCTTATACCTATGAGGATGGTAGCCTGCTGATCTGTCCGGAATGTGCTCATGAGTGGACTCCCGGTGCCGAGAATGAAGGTGCTGAGGAGCAGAAGGTTGTACGGGATGCCAATGGCAATGTATTGCAGGATGGAGACTCCGTGACCATTATTAAAGATCTGAAGGTTAAAGGCAGCTCCTCTGTCCTAAAGATCGGTACGAAGGTGAAGAGTGTCCGTCTGGTGGATGGGGATCATGATATTGATTGCAAAATTGATGGGTTCGGTGCCATGAAGCTGAAGTCCGAATTCGTGAAGAAAATCTAATCGTCGGTGACACTGCAGGAATTAGGCGAGGTAGGGAATGTATCATATAAATTAATTATGACGATAGGAAGCACAGGCATTTGGCCTGTGCTTTGTTGTGCTTTGTGAAAGTTAAGTTAGTTGTGTTAGATGATATCACACGTTCAAATGGTGAAGGCAGCGACTTGAGCTGATATTGTGAAGCAGACAGACAGCTTGTTAACATAAATTTAACTTTATTTTAAAATGTTGTCATTCACATGTCATTCTTCTTCTTTGTGGTTTTGGTATAATTTTTCCAGATCGAATTATGAAAAATGCTAACTAGTCAGGAGAGGAGATTATTGTGTTGATAAGAAAAGTAGGCGCAGCCTTCGTGCTTGGCGCTATCATGCTGTCGGGGTGCAGCTCACAAGAGGTGGCCCCAATTGCACCAGAGCCAGAAGAGTCCCCCAGCAAGCACGTGTCGATGCAACTGGAGCAAGAGAAGCATGACGAATGGATAGCGGCTTCTGCAGATGGACAAGTAAAATTGTATGCCAAGAAGGACACGGGGCATGCAATCGAAGGGGTAACGCTGGAGATCAATGGAGTACAAAAGGAATGGGATTGGCAGATTCCCAATACAGGAACTGACCCCCAGGTATTCTATACGGATCTTACAGGAGATGGTCAAGAGGAAGCTGTCATCATCATCCAGACCGGACGAGGGACAGGGCTGAGCCTCTATGAGATTCATGTGGTGGATGCCAAGGACGCTACCGAGATCCAGGTACAGGGCTATGAGGATATTGTTGCGGAACAGATTGAATCGCATGTAACCCAACAAGCCGATGGTACATTAGGGATTAGAGTAAAGACGCAAGGCCAGGAATACAAGCTCGAATATCCACTAGATGCTGAAACAACGGTCGATCAAGAGGAGCTTTACTTCGGTGGTGTTGTGCTCTATTCCTTAGAGGGGCAGTCAATCAAGCTGTATATACCGGGCTCTGTCGGCGTATCCCCCATGTATGTGTGTGATATTAACGTCGTATATAAGTTCGATGATGCCAAGAATCAATTCGTAGTGGATCAGATCGAAGTGAAGCCTGTCGAGTCCTAATATGGCTAATAACATATGCCAACACGGCCTTAGTCTCAAGTATCGGGGACTAAGGCCGTCTCTATTATTACGTACTTCTTAATTCACAATGTAATCAAAGAACATATGCGCACCAATCGAGATTTTTGAGCTAATCTGGACCGTGCTTCCCCCAGGGAACTTATAATAGAGCTTCCCGTTCTGGGTGTAGCTCAGCTCTTCGAATCTCTTGTTTGTGTTGTAGAAGCATTTTGCGGCGATCGGATTGGCAGAGCTGCTAAGATTGGAGGCCAGATTTACGATGTTCTTCCAGGCTGCGCTGCTGGTATCAGGCCGAAGACAATGAGCAAGGTTGGGATCATTATCGTTAAAGCAGCTGAAGGCATACGGATGAAGCACAACCGCCTCAATCGTGTTGAGATTTTTGAATTCGTTGTAAATCTTGTTGCTTTTACGATTCGAAATGACATAGGCTACACCTACGCGAGAAGCGGAGTCACCTCGGGTCTCTCCATAGAGTGTTCTGGCCAACAGATCCACGCTGTCGCGTCCTTTAAGCTGAGATTTCGAAGTTAATGCATCACCAATTGCCATGATTATTCCCCCTCTTTGAATCTGGAGCGTCTAGTAGAGACGTTCACTATATAAGGAGATTTGTGAGAGGGAATTACAACTAATTTGCCTAGAGGTATACATATAGATTTCACGGTAAATGCACAAAATGCAAAAAAGCCCGCATGCACTATGTAGCACTCGGGCCTGGACAAGAAGTTCGGCAAGCCAGTCTTGCGTGATATGACGGCAGCCTATACGCCTGTACATATTAGTCCTCTGTAGGACGTTCCTGCTTCACAGATTCACCTTCGAAAAAATCACCCTTACGCAGTCGATCCACAAAGCCCTGCAACCATTTGTAATATTGCTCGGCTTGCTCAAGCTTGTGTAAATCTTGCAAAGCCGTCTCACGCTCCGTGGAAGACGTCTCTCTCGACAGAATGAATTCAATCAGCTCTGGCTTGACCTGCTGGAGACTGTGCGTCATGACATCCACCTCTCGTTGAAGCTTATCCCCGAAGAAATTTTGAAATGTCAGGTAGAAGTTAGTCTCAGCTACATACAGGTCCTTCCGTTCCTTCTTCTCCTCCAGCTTATAGATCATTTGGGATTCAGTCAGGGCACGCACGGCATAGCTCATGTTGCTCTTGCTCATCTGCATGGCTTCTTTCATTTCTTCGAGGGTCATCGGTCGATCCTCAAAATACATAATCCCGTATAGCTGGCCAAACGTATGGTTCACGCCATACAAATCCATCGTGCTCGCAATCGCTTCAATCATTTCTGTACGATGCTTCTGTGTAGTACTTAGCCCGGAGTTATCCGGTGTCAAGGCCTTTTGATCCTTCATAAGGTCACCTCGAGGGGGGAGTTAGCAGGCATACTGCAATATTTGGGAAAAAATTTTTACATGGACACCCGTTATTTTAACATAAGTCAGGCTTACATTTATCAAAAGCATCGTACAATCATTTTTGTACACAAGAAAAAAAGTCATCCAACACAGCCGATTAACTTGTTGGTAACAGAAAAGTTAAAACTTAAGGACGTGATTGAATATGAAAGTAAGGCTGATGAAGGAGACGGAGGCTGTAATGTTCACTCTGCCGGCGCTTCTTCCATTGCTGCTATTCTGGCTGTGGCCGCTGGGTTACATCGTATACCTAAGCTTGACATCGTGGGATTTCATGAGTCCCGACAAGCTGTTCGTCGGTTGGGAGAACTATCAATATTTATTTACGAGCTCGGATTTCTATCAGGCCTTGCGGGTAACGCTGCTATTCGGGCTTGGCAGTGTCATTCCGACGATGGTAGGTGGGCTTGGGCTAGCATTGCTCATGAACCAAAAGATGAAGGGCGGAAGCCTGTTCCGAATGCTGCTTTTCTCACCATGGGTTACCCCGACAGTAGCTGTGTCCATTGCGTGGTCCTGGATCTTTGAGCCAGAGGTAGGTCTGGCCAATCTGTTATTGGGCTGGTTCGGTGCTTCTCCTATTAGCTGGCTTCGTGATGGAGATTGGGCGCTAGTCGCTGTACTAATTGTTACTCTGTGGAAATCCATTGGTTGGTGTATGGTGTTCTATCTCGTGGCCCTGCGTAATCTTCCGGCAGACTTGCTGGAGGCGGCAGGCATTGATGGGGCTGGCTGGTGGGACAAATTCAGAGCCATTATCCTGCCACTGATCTCGCCTACGACCTTCTTCTTGTCTATCATTCTGACAATTCAATCCCTGCAGGCCTATGACCAGATTAACGTGATGACTCAAGGTGGACCGGCAGGGGCAACCCGGACATTGCTCTATATGTACTATCAATCCGCATTCGAATCCTTCAATGTAGGTGAGGCTTCGGCTATTGCGGTAGTAATTATTCTGATCTGCGTACTCCTGTCAGGAATCTCCTTCCTGCTGGGTAGACGCCTGGTGCACTACTGATGAACATGACCGTGATTCCTAAAAAATTACCGAAGCAGGCGCCGAGCCAAGCGACAGGTCGTCCGCGGAAGCTGGCTTGGTTCAACCGGGAGCGGCTTCTGAATCTTCTACGTTATATCCTGCTGGCGGCGGTCAGTCTTGCAATGGCCTTTCCATTCTATTGGATGGTCACCAGTGGCTTCAAGACGAATGATGAGATTTGGCAGTTCCCGCCAACCTTTTGGCCACAGGAATTCCGATGGAGCAACTATCTGGATGCCTGGCATGCGGCTCCGTTCGCTCGTTATATGTTGAATAGCATCGGCGTGGCTGCTGCGATCTGTGTACTACAAGTGATCAACTCCAGCATGATGGCTTATGCCCTTACGCATATGCAATTCCGTCTGAAGGGTCTGCTGACAGGTATCGTGCTGCTCGGATATATGATTCCGAGCACGGCAGTCTACCTGCCGAGCTACCTGATATTAAGCAAGCTGCAGCTGCTGGATACCTATACAGGACTGATTTTGTCCAACTGTGTCAGTGTATTCTCGATTTTCCTGATCCGCCAAGCCTTCCTTCAGGTATCGCATGAGCTTGTTGAGGCGGGGCAATTGGACGGGGCCTCACATTTCCGAATTTTGTGGACGATTGTGGCGCCGCTGATTCGCTCGACTTTTGCGGTAATGGTCCTGATCACATTCATCGAGCAGTACAACAACTACTTCTGGCCCATGCTGATTACGAAGGACCCAAATCTTCAGCTCGTGTCAGCGGGCTTACGAAGCTTCTTCGTTGAGGGTGGAGCCTATGGGCTGGCCTGGCCGCAGATTATGGCTGCTGGAGCCTTCACGATTGCGCCGCTGCTGCTGCTCTTCGTATTCACCCAGAAGACGATTATGGAGAGCGTTAATATCACGGCAGGCGTGAACAAGAATTAAGTCGTAACAGGCACGAGCAAGAATGAAGTGTATTCGCGAAGTATCAATTTCAATTCACATAGGGGGATATTATTCATGAAGTGGAATCATCTGTATAGCAACATGCGCACCATGTGGTCACAGCAATGGAAGAGAGGTACGTCGCTGGTGCTGGCTTCGAGCTTTGCCCTGCTTACAGCGTGTGGCAGTGCTTCTACAGCAGGAACTTCTGATACAGCAACAAACAGTAGTCCGTCGAATGCGCCGGCAGCAGCACAAGCTCCGGTAGAGATCGAGTTCTGGTATGGTCTTGGGGGCAACCTGGGCGACAATATGAAGAAGATGATCGACAACTTCAACAGCTCGCAAGATAAAGTTGTGGTAAAGGGTATCGTACAGGCCGACTATACGGAGACCGAGCAGAAGCTTCAGGCAGCTATTGCATCGGGCAAAGTACCTGCTGCCGTGCTTGGCTCCAACGTGGATTGGGCGCGCAAAGGCTACTATGCTTCGGTGGATGACCTGATTGCCGCCGATCCTGAATTTAATAAAGAGGATTACGTACAGACCTTCCTGCAGCAGGGTCAAGTGGACGGAAAGCAATATTTCCTACCCATGTATGGAACGACACAAGTGATGTACTACCGTATGGACACCCTGAAGGAGCATGGCATTGATCCTGCCACCCTGACGACTTGGGAAGCCCTGGCTGACGCTGCAGCCAAGATGACCAAGCAGGAGAATGGAAAAACCACATTCTATGGCTGGGAGCCAATGTGGGGCAAGGATAACATGATTGATGCTGTATTTAGCAAAGGTGGCCAAATCCTTAGTGATGATGGCAAGACCGTGATGATTGATTCCCCGGAATGGGTGGAGACTTGGGAGCTGTTCCGCAAATGGATTCATGAGGATAAGATCATGGGCATCCAATACGGCGGACAAGGCTGGGAATATTGGTATAAGACGATTGATGATGTCTTGAAGAACAAAGCAGCAGGCTATACAGGCTCCAGTGGTGATCAGGGAGATCTGGACTTCAGCATCGTAGCTGCAATGGAACAGCCGGGCTGGGAAGGTATCGGAGAAGGTAAGCCAGTGGCAGAAGCACGTATGGCAGGGATTTTGGCAAAAGCAAGCCCAGAGCAGCAGCAAGCAGCCTTCGAATGGCTGACGTATTTCTCTGAAGCTTCCAACACGGCTCAATGGTCGATGAACACAGGTTACATTGCAGTTAGACAATCTGCGCAGGAAGATCCAGCCTTCAAGGAATTCAGCGCAAAGAATCCACAGATTACAGTACCACTGCAACAGGCTGCTCATGGCTCATCGCCATTCCAGGACCCTACAGGCGGTAAGATTAACGAAGCGTTGAAGGATGCGGCAGACGAAGTGCAGATCAAAAATGTACCAGCGGCTGAAGCATTGAAGAAAGCAAAAGAAAAGGCACAGAAAGAGCTGGATCGTCTGAATAAGTAAATAAGCAAGCAAGGTAAAGCAAGCAAGTCCATATGTAATTTATAGCAAGCGTAAAATACATGAGCCAGCCATCGGTGATGCGATATGGAGCACATATTGCTTAGCTGATGGCTGCTTGTGACGGATGGGGAAGGAGTGCGGTACATGTCGAAGCTGATAATCCCTGGTGCTCCAGCACCAGTAGAGGCAGTGTTGTTCGATAAGGATGGCACATTGCTGGATTTCACATATCTCTGGGGCCATTGGACTGATGTCGTGCTGACTTGCTTTCAGGAGGAGTTGGCCCGCCAAGGACGGCTACTCGCTGCGGAAGCACTCCCTGCAATCTGGGGAACAGAGCACGATGAACAGGGGCGGGTGATCGGTTATGATGCTCGCGGGCCGCTTGCGATGGGCAGCATGGGAGAAGTAGAGGCTGTGCTCACATGGCATGGCTATCGAGCTGGCGTATCCTGGGCCGAGGCGAAGCTGATGGTGTCACAGAGCTTGAACCATGCAGAACTGGAGCTGGAGCGCACTCGCCCTGTCAGGCTGATGCCGGGTGCCCGCGAATTTCTGGAGCATTGCCGGAAGGCACGGATTCCCATGGGTGTTGTAACAGCGGACGAGACCCGTCAGGCAGAGCGACACTTGAGCTGGTTGGGAATCAAGGAGTACTTCGAGGTCATTATCGGCAATGATCAGGTGGAGCGGGGCAAACCGTTTCCTGATATGGTGCTACTTGCCTGCGAACGAATGAAGGTAGCGGCGGAGCGCGCACTTGTTATCGGGGACACGGACGGCGATATGAAGATGGGAATTCAGGCTGGTGTACTATGGAAGGTTGGAATTGGGGAACCTGAGCGATTGTCGCTGGCGGACGCCAGCATTCATTCATTTATTGAGCTAATGGAAGGCGACTAACAGGATGACAAATCAAAATTATATTGGCTGGGGCCTGCTTGCTCTGGCGATTGCACTGGAAATCAGCGGCACGATCATGATGAAGCTGTCAGGCGGTTTTACACGGCTATGGCCATCGGTGCTGATGTTTGTCTGTTATGGTGCAAGCTTTACGATGCTGAACTTCGCCGTGAAGCATATACCTCTCGGTGTAGCTTATGCAATCTGGTCAGGGGTAGGTATTACGCTGATCGGTCTTTTTGATCATTTTGTATTTGGCGAACGAATAAGAGCAATGTCTCTGGTATGGATGGGATTCATTCTGATTGGGGTCATCGGATTGAAATGGGGGAATTCTTGATGAAGGACGAAACAGCAATTCACTATGCAAGCAACCAGAGTAACAACCAGAATAACAACCAAATCAGTACAAGTGAGAGCGAGCAGCTGGACCTGCTCTCTGGTGAGCAGGAGGGTTCTCGACAAGTGAAGCCATTGGCAACGTTCCAGGTTATTACGGACACCCATGTCACGGAGGAGCCACAGCATATTCATAATCTTCATTTGGAGCGTGCACTAACGGACCTGCTCTCCTTCAGCGAGGGAAGCAGTGGGATTATGCATATTGGAGATGTAACGGATCATGGGAGACTGGGGGAGTATCACGAGCTGCATCGAATCCTGAAGCCCTACCGGACGCTCCTGCCACCTATTCGGTATACGCTGGGCAATCATGACGTGGGAATAGGGCTGGTGGACGAGCCCCCGGCCCATCTGCTAAGTATGAGCAGTCAGGAGATTCATGCATGGGTGCAGGAAGCAATGACGAAGAGTGCCAAGGCACCTATGCAGGAAGAGCAGCTTGGCGACTTCTGGGAGAAGCGGCTTGGTATGTTCATGAAGGCTACAGATTCGCAGGCACCGTATCATGATCATTGGATCGATGGGTATCATTTCATATTCCTGGGCACAGAGCAGCCGCATCCCAAGGATTGTGAGATGAGCAGCACACAGCTGCAATGGCTGGAGACGACGCTGGCCGAGAAGGCTGTACCGAATCGCCCGATCTTTGTCTTCCTGCATCAGCCACTGTTGAATACAGTAGCTGGCTCTATGGAGGAGCAGGGCTGGTACGGTGTCAAGCAGGATGCGGAGCTGAAGGCTGTGCTGAATCGCTATCCACAGGTGATGCTGTTCACGGGACATACCCATTGGACGCTGGATAACGAGCGTACCCGCTATGGTAACGATCAGCAACAGCCTAGCATGTTCAATGCAGCCTCGGTAGCCTATCTCTGGACGGATGAGGATGAATATCTGGAAGGAAGCCAAGGCTTACATGTGGAGATCTATGAGGATCGTGTAGTCGTACGTGGCCGGGATTTTGTGCAGGGCTGCTGGCTTGAGGGAGTCGAGTACACGGTGAGTTACCCCGTTAGCCACGAGGTAGAACCAACTCTCTAGAGCATTGAGCTTGAAGTATGGGAATAACGGCTTGTTGCCGCCTAATGGTGACAGACCAAAGGTCGAGAACGAGGAGAAGCTTTCCTCGTATCTCGACCTTTTTTGGGTTAGTTCGTGTTGGTGATCGGCTGTGTTGCTGATAGCTTAAGAATGATGGATTTATTGCTGCTACAGCTTGAACCTCGCTACAAGCTGCTGTAGATCATTTGCCATACTGGAGAGCTCCTGTGAGGCCGAAGAAATCTCCTCCATGGCAGCGATCTGCTGCTGAGCTGCTGCCGAAGTATTCTGTGCGCTATCCGAGGAATGTCTGGACAATGTAGCCAGCTCCGCTACCGTTGCAGATACTTGCTCTGTGCTGGCAGAGATCTGCTCAGCCACGGCGGATATGCCTTGAATTTGATCGACAATATTTTTGGTAAAGCTCTCGATGCTGCTGAATACCTCAGCTGCCTTGCCGCTGATCTTGAGCCCTTCATCAACTTGGCTGCTCACATCTCCGTTCATCTTCGTGGTGGAGGCGCTGATCAGCTCGAACATTTTGTCCAGTGTGGCACGGATGTCCTCGGCAGTCCGCTTGGACTGCTCTGAGAGCTGACCTACCTCGGCGGCTACGACGGCGAAGCCTTTACCATGCTGCCCAGCTCTGGCTGCTTCAATGGAAGCGTTCAGGGACAATAGATTCGTCTGCTTGGCAATATCCGCAATATCGGTGTTCATTTTACCAGCCTCTGCCGACAGGTCAGACAGCTCAGTAATCATACGCGAGGATTCCTGGATCGCTGTGAGAATACGTTGCATCTGCGTCCGTACCTCGTTCACGGTCAGGCTTCCTATATTTACTGCTTGGGCAGTATCTTGAGCAGCATCGACGATGCTATTCGCGGACTCTGCGATGTTCGCTACGCCACGGGCCATCTCTTCTACCGCCTGAGCTGTCTGCTCGGAGGAGGACGCACTGCTGGCAGCTGTCTCTGCGGCCTGGGCAATCGTCTCCGTTACACGCTGCACCGAATTCGTGGTCTGCTCTGTACTCTCCTGTATTTTCTGAGAGGAGGTGCTAAGCTTATCGGAGGTCAGTGTCAGCTCCGTAACCATCGTTTGTAGAGCAATGGTCATTTGGTCAAAATCTTCGGCAAGTACGCCAAGCTCGTGCTTGCTCTTCAGGTTCACACGAGTGGAGAGATTTCCGTCACGCACACGGCGAGTAGCGAGCTGCAACTGCTTCAAAGGCAACAGGAAGGCACGCAGGATCAGGAAAATGACGACACTGGCCAGCATGACGGAGATCACAAGAACCGTTACACTGACGTTGAGGATGGGCTTGGCAGCTTGGCTGAAATCACCATGCCCGATGATCGCAACATAATTCCAGCCTGTTAACGGGTCCACACCCGTGTAGATCTCCAGGGCACCGCCCATATAGGGAATTGTATGTACATTGAACCCTAGCTCTCCATTCTCATCCAGAGTCGATTCAGTCTGCGAATCCACGATGTCGAGCATTTTCCCACCTAGGCTTACGGCACCGGATTTGGCGGCTGAACCTGCCGCAGCGAGCACCGTCTTGTTCCGGTCCATAATGACCATGTTGCCGTCACCACCAATGTGAACGTTGGCTAATTGCTCGGCTAGCGGCTTCAGGTCCTGAATCACGGTCAGCACGCCTCTGCCATCGGGGAGCTGTTTGGAGAATGCCACAAGTAACTGGCCAGTCGCCTCATCTGTATACACATCTGAAATAAACACATCACCCTTGCGATCCATGCCACCGGTGTACCAGGCTGCCGCAAGAGGATCGAAATTCGGATCGTTACTAACAGGAGCTTTGACAAAATCACCATCTGCATTAGCCAAGACGATCGAACTCAGATGGGCACGGGTCGCTAACAGTTGATTAAAAGTGTCCTGAACCCTCTGCTTGTCTGCGTTTATGGAGGCGGAATTAAATTGAAGAGCTGTAGTATTGAGATCATCAAGTGTAGAGCGAACATCCTGGTTCACAGTCTTGCCGACCAGACTCATAATCTGCGGTATGGCCGATGACATTTTGTTGCGCACCTCTTCCTTGGCACTCTGATAGGAGAAATAACCAATGAATGCACTAGGAAGAATTAGCACAGCAATAAATGCAGCAATCATTCGGGTTCTTAGAAGTAAGGTTTCTTTTTTGATTCGTTTTAAGACTGCTGAGATATGTCCCCTCTTTTTCAACAAGACCACTTCTTTCTATAAACTTTAGGATGTATATTATGTCGTCAAATGCTGGGAATAAATAAAGTTAATTTTCGAAAAAAAATGAAATTTACATAAAATTCATAAAACATCTTATATATTTCAAAATTGCCCTATATGGCAAATCCCAAGGACGTTATAATAGGCGAGATGAGCTTTGTTAATTCATAACTAAGGTGCGTGGATCATGGTGAACATCCGATGGTGAAGATCAATTTCTATACCAAATTCGTAACGATATTAGTAATTATGCTGATTCCCGTAATGGTGCTTTATTTTTATTCCAACAAAACGACCACCGATGTCCTTAGCGAGGAGCTGGACAAGTCCAATCTGGCGCAGCTGGCGTTCTTCCAGAGTCAGGTGAACACCCAGATTGAGCTGGTCTCCTCCTGGCCTAACCTGCTGATGCATGATCCAGACATCTCCAGCTTTCAGGATATTTATCTGGAGGATGACTATCTGAATCTAGACACCATTAATCTGGTCAAGCGAATCCAGACCAAGCTGAGCATTCAGGAGAATTCCTCCAATTGGAAAGCGAGTCTGAGCATCTATTCTCCTTCCCTGAATCGTGTAGTGTCCGAGCGTGATGCGCGGGAGCTTGATCGAGAGGAGCTGGAAGCAGTCATTCATCCAGGCTGGAAGATTGAGCCCTACGAAGTGAATGGTGAGAACCAATATACCTTCTCGTTCTTCTCATCGACTCCATATGCCGTGCAGATTCGCCCCGATGAGGTGCAGATGGTCATTAAGGTGGAGTTCGATAGCAGCAACATCCAGGGCATGCTGGATGGCTTCAAAAATGATGGTGGACAGGAGCCGTTCTACTACAAGCAGGGGACGGGGGTCATCTTGAATCGCACAGCCGATCAGGAGCTGACGAACAAGCTGATTCAGGAGCTATCCCATGAGAAACTGCAGGAGATGGAGAATCGCACGGTGCATGTTGATGGGAATACGTATCGTGTGAACATCGTCTTGTCCAAGCTGACAGGCTGGTATTTGATTGACTACTCGCCACTGTCAGATATTTTGGAGCCGATCCACAAGTCCAATCAGCTGTTCTATGGTTCAGTAGGAGGGCTACTGCTGCTAAGCTTTCTTGCGGCGTACATGCTGTATTCACAGGTACAGGTGCCGATCCGGCAGCTGGTACGTGGTTTTCATCGCCTTATGCAGGAGGATTATTCCGTGCGAATGAAGGTGAAGGGGCAGAATGAATTCAGCTTCGTGGCCCTTCGCTTCAACATGATGGTGGAGCAGATTCAGCAGCTGTTCGAGAAGGTGTATGTGGAGAAAATTCACGTGCGCGAGGCCAGACTCAAGCAGCTGCAATCGCAGATTAACCCGCATTTCTTCTATAACTGCTTCTCCTTCATTACGTCGATGGCCAAGCTGAAGAATCATGAAGCGGTCATCGCCATGTCTCACCATCTGTCCCGTTATTACAGGTATACGACGAGACAGGAGCGAGATATGGTATCGCTACAGGAGGAGATTGCCTTCACAGCGCACTATCTGGAGATTCAGACGATGCGGATGAAGCGACTTCAGTACAAGATCGAGCTACCCAGAGACATGGAGAAACTGCAGGTGCCGCCGTTACTGATCCAGCCTTTTGTAGAAAATGCGGTCATCCATGGGATTGAGCCCTCTTCCGCTGAGGGGTTGATCGAATTGTCGGCTGAGCATCGCGATCAGGATATCCTCATTCATATTGACGATAATGGCACAGGCTTGAGTGAAGAAGCGTTGCACAATCTTGCATCTAGACTTGTCCAGCCGATGGACGAGCATATGGGGTGTGGGGTATGGAATGTGTATCAGCGAATGCGGCTGCGTTTTGGCAGCTCATCCACGCTGTCCTTTTCCCATTCGCCCCTGGGAGGTCTGCGAGTGACAATACATTGGAGCTTGAATGATTCAGACTCAGATTCAGAGCAAGGGAGGCATACCATATTATGATTCATGTATTGCTGGTAGATGATGAGAGCTATGTGACGGAGAGTCTGGCACAGACCCTGCCGTGGGAGGAATGCGGTGTCAGTACGGTCTATCAGGCAGCCTCGGCTCAGGAAGCACTGACGATTATGGAGGAGCAGGATGTGGACATTCTGGTCACGGATATTCGCATGCCGGGTATGGACGGACTGGAGCTGATTGAGGAGGTAGCCAGCCGTTGGCCGAATGTCCGCTCTATGGTGCTGACAGGACACTCCGATTTCGAATATGCCAAGAAGGCAATCCAGCTTCAGGCGTTCGATTACGTCCTGAAGCCGGTGAATGATGAGGAGTTCCTCGTTAGTCTGGGCGGTGCGATCGAGTCCTTGAAGGATGAGTGGGAGGCCTTCGATAAAATGCACAAGATGCACTACAACCGCAAATCGGATTTTACGGTACTGCGGGCACATCTGATGCATGATCTGGTGCTGGGACGTCAACTGTCTCCCAAGACGATTCAAGACAAGCTGCAGGCGTATGAAATTCCATTTCAAATCGACACGCCAACGGTGATGCTGTTGATCCAGCCAGACCGTTATTTCAGCACGATGGACCACCACTCGCTCTCACTTATGGAGTATGCGATTGGCAACATTGCCGAGGAGGTATTCGCAGAGACGTTCCAAGTGCTGCATTGCACGGCTCCTCATGACTGTCTGATGCTTGTCGCGCAGCTGAAGGAGGTTCGGCAAGAGCATGAGCAGCTGGATGATCGCTACAGGAAATCACGCAGGGAGCTGCTGCAACGCAATGTGGAGAGCTTCCAGCGCAATGTGAGCAATTATCTGAAAGGGCATATCTCCATTACGGTTACTCGCTGGTTCACCTTTCCGCAAGGTATACCGGATGCCTACAAGTCGGGATTAAGCTCGATCTACCAGGATGAGCACGCCATGACAGAGATGGGGGCCGTTATGTATCTGGAGGATGGACAAGGATCGACGGCCAGCTCTGTCCGCTCTCTGGAGGGCTTGTATAGGCCACCTGCACTGATTCATCTGCTGGAATCCAAGCAGTGGGATAGCGCTCGTGCCAAGCTGGAGCAGGTGTACGCCGATATGGAGCAGGAGTCATTTTCCAGGGAGCACCTTTATGAGGTATTCTTGTCCGTGACCAATGCGTTCATGTACATTGCGCATAAGCAGGGACGCTTGTTCTATCAATTGAATCAGAGCGGTATTGATCCGATGATCAGTCAAGGGACGCTCAGATCCCTCCCTCAGTTAAGGGAGTGGTCACTGTCTGTCCTGGATTCTCTGGAATCCGACCTGTCAGAGAATGAGCAGCATACGAAGAGCTATGTCATCAAGCAGGTACAGGATCTGATCTTCCACGATCAGGGTCAGGAGCTGTCTGTTAAGACACTGGCTGATCAGGTGTACCTGCATCCCGTGTACCTGTCCAAAATCTATAAAGCCGAGACTGGAGAAGGCCTCGGGGATTACATTATTCGAATGCGGATGGAGAAGGCCCTCTACCTGCTCAAGCATACGAATAAGAAAATCTATGAAATTACGACAGAACTGGGATATCAGAATCCGCAGTATTTCAGCAAAATGTTCAAAAAGCACTATGGTATGACACCAAATGAGTTCCGTGACCAATAGGGGCGAAGCAGGCGGAGCTGTGTCGGGAATAGGAGGAGCCTGTCTGGAATAAAAGAAATCTGTCTGGAGCAGAGTGAACTGTGTCTTAATATGAAGACTCATTCTGCACCAGAACTCAAGATGTTGCTAAAGGTGCAGAAATCTTAATTATGTGTCATAGGCTGTCGTCTTCGTCCGACCTATAATGAAAGGGTAATCATTTTGATATTGAGGGGGAAGAGCATTGAGAGCGAAATGGACCAAAAAGAGATGGATATCGCTCCTCGCCATTACAGCATCCTTGAGTATGCTACTGGCAGGTTGTTCGGGATCAAATAACGGAGCTAATAGTGCTGACACGAGCTCGTCAGCTCTTGAAAACGAATACAAAGAAAAGTACGATCCTGAAGTGACCGTTACTACAGCATGGGGGATCGACCCGGCATTGGAGTTCAAGAACGGTGAGAGCATTGAGGACAGTGTAGCCACCAAGTGGGCGAAGGAGAAATTCGGCATTAACATCAAGTCTCTCTGGTCTGTCACCGACACGAATAGCGCATTCGCAACGAAGCTGCGTCTGGCGATGTCCTCAGGACAAGAAATGCCGGAGGTCGTGACCATTGGAACAGCTGACAACCTGCTGGCACAGGATCTGATCGATTCTGGCATGTATCAGGAGGTCGGCCCGCTGTTCGACAAGTTCGCATCTGATAATTGGAAGAAAGCCATGGAGCAAGATCCGAATGTATGGAATCAATACAGCCGTGATGGCAAGCGCATGGGTATTCCAGTGCTGGATTACGCGTACAACCATGACTATGTACTGTGGATTCGTCAGGATTGGCTGGATAAGCTAAATATGAAGGCGCCAACGACCATTGCAGAACTGGAGCAGGTCATGGAGGCATTCAAGAACAACAACCCTGACGGTCTGGCACCTGCCAAGGTCGTACCGCTGAGCATCGGCTTCAAGACCTCCATGAATACATGGATGGGTGATCCTTCCTGGGTATTCGGTGCTTACGGTACACTGCCGCAGCAATGGAATCTTGGAGCGGATGGTAAGCTGGAATACGGCTCCATTAATCCAGGTATGAAGGATGGTCTCGTGAAGCTGAACGAGTGGCTGACGAAGGGCTATATTCCCCAAGAGGCTGCACTTTGGGATGAGAATAAGACATCAGAGCCTGCTATTGCTGGTACCGCTGGAATGATTCCAGGACCATACTGGATGAGCGGCTGGCCACTGCAGGATACGGTCAAGAATGTGCCGGGTGCTGTATGGAAGCCTATCGCAATTCCGGCTGGACCTGATGGCAAGGCGATGCGTCACGGCACGCAGTTCACGAACGGTGTGACATTGATCAAGAAGGATATGGCACACCCAGAAGCATTCTTCACGTATCAGAACTACCTGTTCGACAACTATGCGAACCCGGAGCCAGGCAGCGAGTATGATAACGGTCTGTTCGCAGGCTACGACTACCAGCTCGATGCGGAAGGCAAGCAAATGCCAATTGACAAGATCGATGGTGGATACGTCAATGCTGTGCGTTACCTGCTCGTTCGGGACGGTGCTCGTATTCCTGATGCACAGATGAAGGCACTCATTAATCTGGCCGAAGGCAAGGAGCCTGTAACGAAGCTGGAGAAGGACGTGGCGGTGAACTATGGTAAGGAGACTCCTGCGGCTGCTCAAATCCTGATGAGCCAAGAGGATATTTCCTTCAAGAACATGTTCACTGGCCCTACTACTCAGACCATGAAATCCAAGCTGGATTATCTGAATAAGATTGAGAATCAGACCTTCAACGAAATTATCTATGGTAAGAACCCGGTAGATGCCTTTGACACGTTCGTACAGACCTGGAAAGCAGGCGGAGGCGATCAAATCACCGAGGAAGTTAACACATGGTATGATGGCGTGAAGAAATAAACGGTTAGTACAAGCAATGACGTCAGGCTGAGGCTTGCTCAATCCAACGTCTGTCTGTAGCTCCGCTCTTTGATTAGAGTGGGGCTACAGCTTTTTTTTGTCCAAAATACAGCAGCTGATTTATGAGCATTTCGCATCATGTATTGAATGATTTCCAACTTACAGTAGCAGGTGCAGCATCCTTGCGGAAAGAGGTTGCTTTTGTGCCATTTATATTGCTTTTATGTGCTGTTTGGCGCTCTGGGACGGTTGATATAATCGCATTATAGGAAGCTTGATGGAAGCTTGAGAAGAACTACAGGGGGACTAAGATGAAAACCTTAAAGAAAACCTGGCCATTTCACGTCATGCTGCTGCCGGCCGTTGTATTTTTGATCATATTCAATTACATCCCGATGGGCGGGATCGTAATGGCGTTCCAGAACTATAAGCCCTGGCTCGGTATTTCTGGCTCGGAATGGGTAGGATTGGACAACTTCCGTTACCTGTTCGAGCGTGAAGACAGCTTGCAGGTCATCTGGAATACCGCGATTATTGCTGTGCTTAAGCTGTTCTTTAATCTGTTCGTTCCGTTCATATTTGCAATTCTGCTGAATGAAGTCCGCAAGGTATACCTGCAACGGACGGTGCAGACACTGGTCTATTTGCCTCACTTTCTGTCCTGGGTTATCTTGGGCGGCATCTTGATAGATCTGCTGGCCACAGATGGCCTGGTCAACCGGGTACTCGGCATGTTCGGAGCTGGCCCGATCTTTTTCCTGGGTGATAATGATTGGTTCCGCTTTACAGTGATTCTGACCGATGTCTGGAAGGAATTTGGCTATAATACGATCGTTTTCCTGGCGGCACTTGCGGGGATTAACCCGGCTCTGTACGAAGCAGCCGAGATTGACGGCGCTGGCCGGTGGAAGCAGACGCTGCACATTACGGTGCCTTCGCTTGTTCCGATGTTGATGGTAGTAGGTACACTGGCTCTCGGTAACGTGCTGAATGCAGGCTTTGACCAGATATTCAACCTGTATAACCCGCTTGTATATAAGACAGGAGACATCCTTGATACATTTGTGTACCGGACAGCGATTGTGAGCGGTGAAATGGGCTTTGCTACGGCGATTGGCTTGTTCAAGTCCATAATCAGCATGGTGCTAATCCTGATCTCCTACAGGCTTGCTTACAAATGGGCTGGATATCGTATCTTCTAACTGCTGCCAATTACAGTATGAAATGAGGCTCAAATCAAAATATCAGTGGTTGACTGTTAGCAGGGTGCAGAGCGGAGGGGCTGAGGATTTCTGAAGAAACGTAGTGGTCGCTAAAAGCTTTCTGGAAGAAAGCTGCTTCGGAAGCATAAGCTTAAGCCAGATTTCAACAGTAGACTTGGTCCAATTCAGAAATCAGGCTTGAACAGTGATCGCAAGAAACCTCAGCACCCGTAGCAGCTCATCGCCCGCCAATCAACCACTAATTAGGGCTTGGAGCCTGACATGAATCAAGAAAAGAGGGAGAACCGTGTATCATAAAACATTACCATACCGCGTATTCAGCATTTTCAATACTATCTTCCTGATTACTCTGGCGATTATGTGCATCATTCCGCTGGTGCACGTGCTGGCGGTGTCCTTCAGTGCGAAGTCAGCGGCTGACGCCAATATGGTTAACCTGTGGCCGGTAGGCTTCTCGCTGGAATCCTACAAAAAGACGATGAATAATCCTGTCTTCCTGAATTCTATCGGAATCTCGATTATGCGTACGATCATCGGGACTGCGCTTACCCTGCTCCTCACGTTTTTGGCAGCGTACCCGCTGTCCAAAGAGAATTCGGTGTTCAAAGGAAGAAATGTATACTCCTGGATATTCGTATTCACTATGATTTTTAACGGAGGCTTGGTTCCGTTCTATATCGTCATTCAGAAGCTGAATTTGATGGATAATTTCCTTGTGCTGGTGCTTCCGGGAGCGGTCAACACGTTTCTGGTCATTCTGATGCTGAATTTCTTCCGTGGTATTCCAAATGAATTGGAGGAGGCTGCGCTGATTGATGGAGCAGGTCATTTCCGAACCTTGTTCAGCATCTATCTGCCGATCTCCCTGCCTTCGATTGCGACGATTGCACTGTTCAGCATGGTATTCCATTGGAATTCCTGGTTCGATGGCCTGCTCTATATGAACAATGCCAACAACTTCCCGCTCGCGACGTTCCTGCAGACCGTCATCATTCAACGTGATATGAGTTCAATGAGCGTGAACCCGATCGAAATGGAAATGATCTCGCAAAATACGGTCAAAGCCGCTCAGATCTTCATTGGCAGTGCACCGATTCTGATCGTCTACCCATTCCTGCAGCGCTTCTTCGTAAAAGGGATGACATTGGGCTCGGTTAAAGGTTAATAGATGAAGTAACTATAACAAGCTGGAGTGGGGGAGTAGTGGTGGGCTATAAGTACAAGCCTTTCATTCAAGGGATGGATGTGTCCTTTATGGATGAAATCGAGCAGCATGGTGGGCACTATTATGATGAGCATGGCAGAGCGCAGGATTTGCTTGCCATACTTAAGGATAATCATGTGAATGCCGTACGTCTACGGATCTGGAATGATCCGCAGGGCGGCTTCTGCAACCTGGAACGTACCGTAGCTGTAGCTAAGCGAATCAAGGAGCAGGGCATGCAGTTCCTGCTGGACTTCCACTACTCAGACCGCTGGGCAGATCCAGCCAACCAATGGAAGCCAGCCGCGTGGGAGAAGCTGTCCTATGAGGAGCTACAACGCGCTGTGTGTATGTATACCGCAGATGTGCTGCGTGAGCTGCAGGAGCATGATGCTCTCCCCTATATGGTACAGATCGGGAATGAAATTACGCCTGGCATGCTGTGGGGTGAAGGGCGCGTCGATGGGGAGCATAATACGGATGAGCAGTGGGAGCAATTCGCGGGACTTGTGAAATATGGGATCGCTGCCGTCAAGTCCGTAGACCCGGACATTCAAGTGATGATTCATATTGATCGTGGCGGGGATGCTGCGGCCAGCCGTCAGTTCTATGACCGCTTTGAAGCGCTTGGTGTCGAGTACGATACAATAGGCCTGTCCTTCTATCCTTGGTGGCATGGTACACTCGAAGCCTTGCGGGATAACATGAATGAGCTCGCGGAGCGTTATCGTAAAGACATTATCGTTGTAGAAACCGCTTATCCGTGGACGCTGGAGCAGCTCATGGATCATGAATGGATCTTCAATCAGGAGGAGCAGCTTCTGCCGGGCTACCCAGCTACAGTAGAAGGACAACGCCATTACCTGGAAGATCTGCTACGTATCATTCGTGAAGTCCCAGACAATCGTGGAGTAGGCTTCTACTATTGGGAGCCTGCCTGGATTCCATCCAAGTCTGAATGGTCCGTTGGTCATCCGAACAATTGGGGGAACCTTACGATGTTCGATTTCAAGGGACGCAAGCTGGATTCGTTCTCTGCACTGCTGCCGGTCTATTCACTCTGACTTGTGTCACTAGCCATTCAGCAAGTACATAACGAGCGGCAGCCGATACAGGCTGCTGCTTGCAGCTGTATTGACGGACTGACTCCATCAGTAGCAGGTAGAGGGGCATTCCCTACGCGTCAGATATGTCGAGAAGGCTTGAAGATTGTTAAAACATACTAAATGTTTCCAAATCACCCTTCCTGATCGCAAAAGATAGCGCTTACAATACTAGAGTAACCCGTTATCTTATATTTTAGGGAGGATGTCATTATGAGAGGCATGAAGTCGGTATTATTGCTTGTATTAAGCTTGTCCTTGCTGCTAGTCCCATGGAGTACCGGAGCATCCACGACTGTGGAGGCGGCGCCGGCCTTTGCCAAGGGTGCTGACATCAGTTGGGTGGCCGGAATGGAGGCGCAGGGCTACACCTGGAGGAATAAGCAGGGAGTACAGAAGGATGTACTGCAAATTTTGCGCGATGATTATCAGATTAATTCGGTACGGATTCGTGTATGGGTAAATCCTAATATGAACGATTATGGTAACGGCTATATGAACGCTGACAAGGCTGCCGAGCTGGCTGCTCGTGCCAAGAAGCTGGGGATGAGCGTCATGCTGACGTTGCATTACAGCGATTCCTGGGCTGATCCGGGCAAGCAAAATAAGCCTTATGCATGGCGTAATCATAATTTCCAGCAGCTGATGGATGCAGTGTGGAGTCATACGGTCTATGTCATGAACACGATGAAGAACAAGGGAGTTACACCGGATTGGGTGCAGATTGGCAATGAGACCAGTGACGGAATGCTGTGGCCGGACGGCAGAGCATCGCAAAATATGAAGAATTATGCGTGGCTCGTGAACACGGGGCATAATGCCGTCAAGTCGGTTAGCAGCAGCACCAAGACCATCGTACATCTTGCTACCGGTGAGGATCGCTCGTTGTTTGAATGGAATATTGGCGGACTGATTGACAATGGCGCTAATTTTGATATGGTGGGTATGTCCCTGTATCCTTCCAAGTCCGACTGGCAGAGCAAAGTGAATCAGACGATTCAGAATGCTAATAATGTGATTAGCAAATACAAAAAAGATGTTGTGATTTCGGAAATCGGTTTGGAGTATAATGAAGCTGCGGCTGCTAAAAGCTTTATTTCGGATATCAAGCAGAAGGTAAGGAATCTATCGGGAGGAAGAGGCAAGGGCATATTCTATTGGGAGCCTGCCGCGACTCCGGGCTACAACGATGGCTATAATAAAGGAGCCTGGGGAACAGACGGCCGACCTACGCAGGCCCTTGAGGGCTTCCTGAATTAATTTGAAAGCCTATGAAAGCTACTAGCTCATTCAGAGTGAACGCTGTGGACCAATAAGATATCTGCGATCACCAATCGACAAAAGGCGAGCATATGGCGAAATAGGGCAATCCGTGCAGGATGAGGGCAGCATCAGCCGCAGGTGTATGAAGTATAGTCTTATATTTGGAGGAAATTGAAGATGACATCAGAATTGTTACAGCAGCAGACATGGCAGCAAGTTTTGGAGGAGCTATACGGAGCAGCGAAGCTCAGCGAACAGACAGAACGCTATACCGCATTGTTGAAAGCGTATCAAGAGCATTTTGGTGCTTCGGCTCCTGTGTTGTTCAGCTCTCCTGGCAGAAGTGAGATCGGAGGGAACCATACGGACCATAACCATGGTAAAGTACTCGCAGCCAGTATTGATCTGGATACGATTGCAGCCGCTTCCAAGGTAGATGCTCCAGTCATTACGATCATTTCTGAAGGATATGCAGATAAGTTCGTCATTGATATTAGCGATTTGTCCCCTCAGTCTGGCGAAGGCGGTACAGCAGCGCTGATTCGCGGCATTTCCGCAGGCTTTGCAGCACAAGGGCTGCAAGTGGGAGGTTTCCAGGCTTATGTGAGCACAAATGTAATCCCGGCCTCTGGCCTTAGCTCCTCTGCTTCCTTCGAAATGCTGATCGGAACGATTCTGAACACATTCTACAATGAAGGTTCACAGGATACGGTTGCACTGGCCAAGATCGGGCAGTATGCAGAGAATCACTTCTGGAACAAGCCTTCCGGCCTCTTGGACCAAATGGCATGCGGCTATGGTGGATTCATCGCTATTGATTTTGCCAATCCGGCTACACCTGTCATTAATCCTGTACCCTATAATTTCAGAGAGAGCGGCTACTCGCTTGTCATCGTCAACACGGGCGGCAACCATGCAGATCTGACAGAGGATTACGCAGCTGTGCCGAATGAAATGAAGGCGGTTGCTCGTCTGTTGGGTGCGGAGGTACTTCGTGATGTGACGGAGGAGCAGATCTACGCGAATCTGAAGCAGCTGCGAGAGCAAGCAGGGGACCGTGCGGTTATGCGTGCATTGCACTTCCTCGCAGAGAACGACCGGGTAGATGCCCAAGTGGAAGCTCTGACAAGCAATCAATTCGATGACTTCCTGACTTTGATTACCGAGTCGGGGAACTCCTCGTGGAAATGGCTGCAGAATGTATATCAGGATTCCAACGTCAAGGAGCAGGGGATTTCTATTACCCTGGCCGTGACTGAGCTGTACCTGAAGCGTATCGGTCAGGGAGCTTGTCGTGTGCATGGTGGTGGATTTGCTGGTGTTATTCTGGCGATCCTGCCGGATGAATATGTAGCTGGCTATGAAGAGCTGATCAAGAAGACGGTCGATACATCAACCTTTGTCATTCATGTGCGCCCATATGGAGCGATCTGTCTTAATGACTTGCTGAAAGGCTAAATTTCCTCTACAGCCTGTGAAACTCACATCTCATTGATGATGGTAACTCGTCATCGCGACATGATCCGGTCCTGTCCCGCATAGACTGAAGCAAGAGTGTTCAATTCTTGAGTTCAGGTTCTTTGGGGACAGGGGGGCATGGTATGAAGGTGCTCGTATTGATCAGGGCTGCAGATGAGAGAAGTGAGGCCTTACAGTTGGAGGGGTGTCAGTCTTATGTGCTGGAGAAGGGCTGGGAGAGCGGAGAGGTGGTTCGCGTGCGAGCGCAGGAGGAATATGAATTTGATCCTGAGCAGCTAGCGTCCCGGTTGGACCAGGCTGCCATCGTGTTGACTCCAGACTTGTCCTGCATTACGGACTCCATTTATGTATTTCATCGGTTTCTGCGGCAGCTGCATGCCCAGCGGCTCTCTCTTCATACCGTAAAGGATGGAGAGGTCGTAGATTTTTCGCCAATTCATGTCCTGGACTAAATCAGGACCAGGATGGGGTTTCTTCAAGAACTTTAAGACTTTAAGATTGCAAGAATTCAAGATTGCCAGGTCTACAAAAGCTGCAGAGGCTTTAAGGCCTATACAACCTATAAGGTCGGCAAGCTACTACTCTCATGCTTGGGAGGGTGCTTTGCAGGCCTTATTTTGCTTTTAATGAGGTTAACAACGAGTGAATAAGCAGAACTGCAATCAGAATGCTTCGGGTGTTGGACTTGGGTTATAATTTCAATAGGAAAATGTCAACAAGGGGCGAAGGTCACTATCCGATCCAAGCTTAATACGGATTGTAGAGGGAGGCGGAAATGAGCAGATTAGATGACAATACCTTTGGGCGGGAGCCGTTTTTGCGGGCAGTTCGGCTTCTTCGGGAGATGATTCCACATGACTCAAGCTATCCGTTTAATTTGGGGGTCGTCAGGCAGTTGTCGGAGCTACAATTTCATCCTGCGGTCACATATATAGTAGGCGAGAACGGTGCAGGAAAGTCCACACTGATGGAAGCGATAGCCGTAGCTTGGGGCTTCAACGCCGAAGGTGGAACGCGAAATAATGCTTTTTCTACGCAGGCAACACATTCCTCGTTGTATAACTACTTACGACTGGTACGGAGCACGCGTCAGGCACGAGATGGTTTTTTCTTCAGAGCGGAGAGCTACTACAATTTGGCTACACATATAGACGAACTGGATCTGGACGAACTGGATGCAGTGCCAGGGCCCAAAATCAAGGATGCCTATGGTGGGAAATCATTGCATGAGCAATCGCATGGTGAGTCGTTCTTTGCTGCTTTTGTACATCGTTTTCGTGGAAATGGACTGTATATTCTGGATGAGCCGGAGGCTGCCCTATCCCCGCTTCGCCAAATGGCTATGCTGACTCGCATCCATCAGTTGGTGCGGCAAGGCTCCCAATTTATCATTTCTACGCATTCTCCGATTATTATGGCCTATCCGCAGTCATGGATTTACAAGGTGGATGAGGAGGGGCTGAATCGGTGCAGCCTGGAGGAGACAGATCATTATATTGTTACCAAGGAATTCATGAACAATCGGGAGCGTATGCTGAGTGAGCTACTGGATGATGAGGATGAGTGAACAGATCACATGTGAGTATAAAGTCGCTGCTGGCTTATGTGATGCGTTAACTCGGCTTATATATTATGCTAATTTCCTGCTGTCTCCTTAGTGCTTCCTCCAAAAATATGCTGGAATGGTTTACGTAAGATAATACCTCTCTTAAGATGGTATCACGTTGAACCATGGCTACTTGGGTGGCAGCATGGACAGTTGGACTGCAATCAAGGTCCTCTGGAAGGAGGTCTGAACATGAAGCAATCACACAGTGCAGTGTTCCGATCCGTCGCCGTGGAGCCTCTCGCTGAGGGTATACTGAGCGGTCTGAGCTTCATGGTGAAGGATGTATTTGCCGTCAAGGGCCATACCAATAGTGCGGGCAATCCAAGCTGGCTCTCCTCGCATACTCCGGCTGAGCAGCATGCCGAGGCAGTGCAGCTCCTTCTGCAGCAAGGGGCGAAGCTGTC
Source organism: Paenibacillus sp. FSL K6-1230 (assembly GCF_038002385.1). Taxonomy (NCBI): domain Bacteria; kingdom Bacillati; phylum Bacillota; class Bacilli; order Caryophanales; family Paenibacillaceae; genus Paenibacillus; species Paenibacillus sp. FSL K6-1230. Next base: position 5,412,545 of record NZ_JBBOCK010000001.1, on the reverse strand, counting down.
GGCGATGACGCATACGGACGAATTGATGTACAGCCTGAACGGTGAAAATGTCCATTATGGAACACCATTAAATCCCGAGGCCCCGGATCGCATACCCGGAGGCTCTTCCAGCGGCTCCGCCTCTGCTGTAGCCTCCGGACTGGCTGATTTTACGCTAGGAACAGATACGGGCGGTTCAGTTCGAGTGCCTTCAGCTTATTGTGGCGTGTACGGGATGCGGCCAACATATGGCAGTGTGTCATTAGACGGCGTCATCCCCTTGGCAGGTAGCTTTGATACGGTGGGCTGGATCGCTCGTGATCCTGAGCTGATGCTGAAGCTTGGCCGGGCATTGTTGCCTTCTAACCGCTTCGGAGAAATCGGATTCACGCGCATGCTATTCCCCGAAGAAGCGTGGGAGCTGGCTGATGAGAGCAGTCGTGGTATTCTGGAGAATGAGCTAAGCAAGCTGGGGAGCTTACAAGTGGAACGTGAAATGGCACGTATTGCTCCAGAGGGGCTAGCTGAGTGGATGAGCGTATTTCGTATCATACAGGGCTACGAGATATGGCAGACCCATGGCGAATGGATCGAGCGCACGAAGCCTGTCTTTGGGCCCGACATCACAGAGCGCTTCGCTTGGGCTCGCACCATTGAGCAGGTGGACTATAGAGAGCAACAGCACCGGAGACAGCAGATGATGAAGCAATTGACTCGTGTGCTCTCAAACGGGGAATTGCTCGTTATTCCGACTACGCCGGGGGCTGCTCCCAAGCTGGGGCTTGCCGGGGCACACATCGAGAGACGCAGAAGCCAGACGATGCAGCTGACCTGCATTGCTGGATTATGCGGACTACCTCAGCTAACGATTCCCCTTGGCACGGATCAGGGCTGTCCACTGGCAATCTCCGTAATTGCGGGTCAGAATCAGGACCTACGCCTTCTGGAATGGGCTGTGAGCATCCTTCCTGTATTGAAGTCATAGTTGCAAGAGACAGATTTGGTTGGGTACTAGGCTCGCATCAAAATCATATTAGCCAAGCAGAGCAGCGTTCTCCTAGTGGAGAATTGCTGCTCTTTTGCATATACGAGGTGTAGTTTATTTCGTTAAAGGAGGTAAAGAGTTTGCATTCTGAATCGTTATATCGTAATATATGAATATAACGATTTTGTGAAGGGGATTAGTACTGATGCAAAAGGATGTCATCACAACGTATGGAGAAGCTGCAGAACTGCTGAAGGCGCTGGCCCATCCTGTAAGGCTATGTATTGTCAACGGGTTGCTGACCAAGAAGGAGTGTAATGTGGCCTTCATGCAGGAATGTCTGGATCTTCCACAATCAACAGTATCCCAGCATTTACAGAAGCTGCGTAGCGCAGGGATCGTCGAGGCGAAGCGCAATGGCCTGGAAGTATACTATACGATTGCGAACGACCGAATCAGACAACTGGTAAGGGTGCTCGTTGCAGAGGAGGAAATATTTCATGGGTAAGAAAATTGTCATTGTCGGCGGGGTCGCAGGGGGGGCATCTGCTGCGGCCAGATTGAGGAGACTGGATGAGAGTGCCCACATTGTTCTGGTTGAGAGGGGCTCGTATATATCCTATGCGAACTGTGGTCTACCCTATTATATAGGTGGAGTGATTACAGACCGTTCCAGGCTAATGGTGCAGACCCCGGAAGCTATGCGACAAAGGTTCAATCTGGATATTCGGACGGATAGCGAAGTCATTGGTATAGATCCGGACAGGAAGATTGTCCATATTCACAGCAAAGAACGTGGAAGCTACGAGGAGAGCTATGATCAGGTTATTCTGTCTCCAGGTGCACGACCACTGAGGCCACAGCTTCCGGGCATAGACAGTCCACGTATTTATACGCTGCGCAGCATCCCAGATACAGATCGAATCAGACAAATGATTACCGAGGACGGCATTTCATCAGCCATTGTCATCGGGGGCGGCTTCATCGGCGTGGAGATGGCTGAGAATCTGCGAGAGGCTGGTCTTGCTGTCACGCTGGTCGAAGGAGGTCCTCAGCTCCTGTCACCATTGGATTCAGAAATGGCTGGGATTGTTGCGAAGGAGATGGAGCAGCGTGGTGTCGAACTGCTGATGTCCCGCAAGGTTCAATCGTTCCGGGATGTAGCAGATGGTATTGAGGTGCACATGGTGGATGGCTCCTTTATTCAAGGTAATATGGTGCTGCTTGCTATTGGTGTTACCCCGGACACGGATTTTCTGCGGGAGAGCGGGATCGAACAGGGCCCTCGGGGCCATATCCTTGTAAATGAGAGATTGGAGACAAGTCTTGGAGATGTGTATGCAGTAGGAGATGCTGTGGCTGTAAGAGACTATGTCAATGGGGCAATCACAGCGGTGCCTCTTGCCGGTCCTGCCAACAAGCAGGGGCGAATTGCTGCAGACAATATCTGTGGTCTGAACAGAACATATGAAGGCTCACAGGGTACGTCCATTTTGAAGGTGTTTGATATGACAGCAGCGTCAACGGGGAACAATGAGAAAACGTTGATCAGAGAAGGTATACCTTATCACGTGATCTATGTCCATCCTTCCTCACATGCGACTTATTATCCAGGAGCAATGCCAATGACCATCAAGCTCCTGTTCAACGATGAGGGGATCATTCTGGGTGCGCAAGCAGTGGGCTACGAGGGCGTGGATAAGCGTATAGATACCCTCGCGACGGTCATCCGCATGCGGGGCACGGTGACGGAGCTGACGGAGCTGGAGCTGGCTTACGCTCCTCCCTACTCCTCGGCCAAGGACCCTGTGAACATGGCAGGCTACACTGCAGACAATGTATTAATGGGACTGGTGGATGTATTCGTCCCACAGGAGCTGCAAGGACGTGATCCCGAGCATACGATTCTGGTTGATGTACGAACAGAGCTAGAGCATAACAATGGTCACATCCCGGGTTCGTTACTTATTCCAGTAGATGAGCTGCGAGATCGATTGCAGGAACTGAATATAGAGAAGGAGATTTGGGTCTATTGTCAGGTGGGTCTTCGAGGATATACGGCCTCAAGAATTCTAAGTCAGCTTGGTTATAAGGTTAGGAATCTGACAGGAGGATACAAGAGCTATCAAATGTTCATGTATCAGCCGGGGCGAGGCGATGACAGTAGCACAAGGCAGACAGTCAAAAGGGAGGTAGCAGCAACGGGCTCTGCCTCGGTATCAGCTGTACATGAGTCATTAACCCACAGCATGTCAGGTGAGACTAATAGGAATGTTGCCCATGCAGACGTTGTGCTTGATGCCTGTGGACTATCCTGTCCTGGTCCGTTAATCCAGGTACGCCAGCAGATGGATCAGCTAAGCGAGGGTCAGGTACTCCATGTTATTGCGTCAGATCCTGGCTTCTACGAAGATATTCGCTCTTGGGCGAATATGGTTCAAGCTGAGCTGCTTCAGCTTAACAGACTGCCAGGTGGGCGAATTGAGGCCTATATTCAGAAGGGGAAAGGCTTAGAGCCGAACGCTGAATTGAATCGAGGGGCATCTGCGTCAGGCACCAGTATGGTTGTATTCAGTGGCGACCTGGATAAAGCTATTGCATCATTCATCATTTCTAATGGAGCAGCAGCTAGCGGGAAGAAGGTTACGATGTTCTTCACGTTCTGGGGATTGAATGTCATTCGCAAGTCCACCAAGACACCTGTCGTCAAAAATGGGATTAGTCGTATGCTCGGTCTCATGATGCCGCGTGGTAGCCGTAAGCTCCCGCTGTCACGTATGAACATGCTTGGTGTCGGCCCCAAAATGATCCGTGGTGTCATGAAAAGCCAGGGAATTCTCTCTTTGGAGCAGCTGATCGAGACGGCGATCGAGCAGGGAGTGGAGCTTGTCGCCTGTCAAATGTCCATGGATGTCATGGGCATCAAGCCAGAGGAGTTGATTGACGGTGTACGACTTGGCGGAGTGGGCTACTACCTGGGACAAGCGGATCAATCCGGAATTAATCTCTTTATCTAAATCGACATCCAATGGGGCTATCCCAAATTGGCTGTGCAGGACTAGTGGACTTTTTTACACATAGGAACTTTATTCAGTCAGGGAGTAACTTGATTCACCATAGACAGGCCGTCATCCAGGATCATGGGTGACGGCTTATTTCTATTACTATAGTACTTTTATTATTGTGTTTTTCTACGATATGCTAATTTTTTCATTTCCTTTACATAGAATTGAATTCGCTCTGATATTTCAGCAGTATGATAGTTCATGTTTGGTATAGTTCCAGAGTGTTAACAAATCTACCAAAAAAGGGGTCAGTGTACGTGAAAGTCAAAAACAGATTGATGTTTGTAGCCCTGTGGATCTTAGTTATAGGGTTGATGGCAGGCTGTGCATCCGGAGGTACAGGTACCACTACAGAAAGTAACGGAGCCGGAACGCAGCCAGCAGGGGAAACCACTGGGGATACCTCTTCCGCAAACAAGGAAATTCCGGAGCTGAAGGTGAGCTTTGTACCATCCAAAGATCCGGATCAAATCGTAACGACAACCGAGCCGCTTAAGGAGCTTCTCAAGAAGCAACTGGAGACGGAAGGCTATACAGTGGGTAACGTAGACATCAATGTTGGAACCACATACGAAGCTGTTGGTGAAGCACTGTCAGCGGGGACTACAGATATCGGCTTTATTCCGGGAGGTACTTATGCTTTGTATGATGATGGAGCAGACGTCATTCTGACGGCAACTCGTGCAGGACTGTCCAATGACTCCGATGCAGCGAAGGATTGGAATGACAACAAGCCGACAGACCCTACAAGTGATCAAGTTACTTATTACCGCAGCCTTTTCATCGCGGGTCCTACGGACAAGGGTAAAGAGCTGGCTGAGAAAGTAAATAAAGGTGAGCAATTGACTTGGGAGGATCTGAACAGTGCGAACTGGGCCGTTATGTCTTCCTCATCCTCGGCTGGATATATCTATCCTACCCTGTGGTTGCAGGACAATTTCCAGAAGAGCCTGACAGATCTGGCTCATGTTACACAATCGGACTCCTACGGTAGTTCCTTTGCGCGACTGGCTTCCGGACAAGCTGATATTATCGTAGCTTATGCGGATGCAAGAAGAGACTACGTGGATCAATGGACAAAGGACTTCGGTCGTAGCGGCACGATCTGGGATGAGACTAATGTTATTGGTGTAACACAGCCAATCTATAACGATACCATCAGTGTCAGCAAGACAAGCCCAATCATGGACGATGCCTTCAAGGCTGCACTGCAAAAAGCGTTTATCGCTATTGCACAGACACCAGAAGGCAAAGAAGTCATCGCAGTCTACACGCATGAAGGCTATAAGGAAGCTACAGCAGCTGATTACGATGGCGAGAGAAAAGCCCAAGAGCTGCTCAGAAATATGAAGAAGTAAGACAGCAACGGGCACTTACGATAAATATCAGAGATGGCCCATCATGGAGACCAATGAGAACATCGGCTTTTTGGATGTTCTCATTGGTTTTATGAATCTTCCCGCCATGTTATTAAGCTTCTCACGGGGTTATGAATCTCTCACTAATAACGATTGGAGTAGTTCCATGATCGAATTTAATCATGTTGATAAGACTTATAGCAATGGAACGACGGCATTGCGAGATATTAATCTGAAGATTGAGCAGGGGGAGTTCGTAGCGGTCATCGGTCTCTCCGGTGCTGGCAAATCTACGCTCATTCGCTGCATTAACCGAATGCATGACATCACTGGAGGCACACTGCTGGTTGATAAGGTAGATGTGGCCAAGCTGAAGGGAAAGCAGGTTCGACAGTTTCGGCGGAGAATCGGAATGATCTTCCAATCCTTCAATCTGGTGACGAGGACGACGGTCATTAACAATGTATTGGTCTCCTTTGTGCCGGACCTGCCGCATTGGCGTAAATGGATAGGGCTGTACACGAAGGAACAGAAGATCAAGGCATTGGAGGCCTTGGATAAGGTCGGTATACTCGACAAGGCATTCGTCCGTGTAGATCAGCTATCAGGTGGTCAGCAACAGCGGGTAGCGCTGGCGCGTACCTTGGCCCAGAGCCCTGATATCATTTTGGCGGATGAGCCGATTGCCTCACTGGACCCGGTGACGTCACGTATCGTCATGGACGATTTCAAGAACATTAACAAGGCTATGAATATTTCCGTCATTATGAATATTCACCATGTGGAAATCGCGTTGGAATATGCAGATCGTATTATCGGAATTAACAAAGGCGAGGTCGTATTTGACGGCGCAGCTTCCCAAGTGACTACAGATATTCTGGAGCACATTTATGGAGGCAAATTTGAGGAGGAGAAAGCATCCTTTAACGAGCATGCAGCAGAGCCCGTTGCCGTAGGAGGAGGCTCTGTCTATGGTGGATAAGCTCTTTCCTCCACACCAGATCAAGCTACCCAGTGGCAAAGTCGTCCTGCAAAGAAGATCAAGAACACCGCTGGTCATCATTATTCTGCTGATCTGTACCATCTTCTCGGTTCAGTTCACCGGCTTCAAACTGGATGTGCTGTTCTCGCGGATCGGTCAATTTTTTGTCATTATCGGGAATATGATTCCTCCCAATTGGAGCAGCTTCTCATCCATATGGGGACCGCTGCTGGATACGCTCAAGATGTCCTTGCTCGGCTCCATGATCGGGGCGGCGCTTGCCCTGCCGGCGGCTGTGCTGGCTTCCTCGAATATTATTCATAATAAAGTCATCGTCGTCATCAGCAAGACATTACTGAGTCTGCTGAGAACAATGCCAACCCTAGTGACTGCACTGATTGCTACCTTCATCTTCGGATTGGGGCCGATGGCAGGAACGGTAGCAATCATGCTCTTTACCGTATCGTATGTGGGGAAGCTGGTCTACGAGCAGATTGAAAACGTCGATATGGGAGCCTTTGAGGCTATGGAGTCCATCGGAATGACGAGAATTCAGGCTTTTCGTTACGCGACACTCCCGCAGATTCTTCCGAGCTATCTGTCGACCTCCCTATTTTGCTTTGAGGGCAATGTCCGTTATGCAGCGATTCTGGGGTATGTCGGGGCCGGAGGGATCGGACTGCTCATCAATGAGAATCTGGGCTGGCGGGAGTATTCCAGCGTCGGCATGATCATTTTGTCGTTGATCGTCACCGTATACATCATTGAGACGATAAGCGAGTATTTCCGGAAAAAGTTAATCTAAGAATAAATTTCATAATACCTTTAGCTGCTTCAATGTATGACTAGATATAGATCAAAACGGTTTAGTTTGTCTGTATCTAGTTACCAAAAATCGTGTTGATTCATTTATGAAATTTATTCCTAAGGGAGAATATAGGACCTATGACGACAGTAGAAAAGGAGCTGCAGGCTGCACCACGCAGTCATCGCTACCTCCTGACCATTATGGCAGTCATTCTCGTGCTCTTTGTATGGTCACTGACGACAGTGAATCTGAAAGATATCGATCAGAGCGGAGCAGGGATTGCGATTAATATTTTTAAAGGGCTGTTTCAGCCGGATTTCGCCCTGCTCTTTAATTTCACGGAGCAAGGCGTGTTGTACCTGCTGCTTCAGACCGTGGCCATTGCCTTTTTGGGGACGCTGGTAGGGTCTGTGTTGGCTGTCCCGCTTGCCTTTCTGGCTGCATCCAATGTAGTACCAAGGCCCGTATCCTGGGTTACAAGGCTATTGCTTATTACGATTCGGACCGTTCCAGCGCTGGTATATGGTCTGATGCTGATTCGTGTAACGGGCCCTGGGCCGTTCGCTGGCGTGCTTACCGTGGGGCTCGTCTCCATCGGTATGCTGTCCAAGCTTTTCGTGGATGCGATTGAGGAGCTGGATACGAAAGTCCTAGAATCGATGACCTCGGTTGGCTGTACGACATTTGAGAAAATCCGCTTCGGTATCGTACCCCAGTTGTTCTCGGTCTTTCTGTCCGTCATGATCTATCGCTTCGATATGAATATGCGTGAGGCATCCATTCTAGGTCTCGTCGGCGCAGGTGGAATTGGTGCACCGCTGATCTTCGCCATGCGAAGCTACAAGTGGAATCAGGTCGGAGCCATTCTCATTGGGCTGGTAGTCCTGATCCTGATCATCGAGTGGGTATCCAATCGACTTCGTTCCAAGCTGGTCAAGGGCTAGCGGAGCATGATGTGAGCATGGAGCCGCTGCAAGTGGGGGCCCTGTCGACCGCTCATATCCAGCAATATAATTGGCAGCAAGATATTGATATCTAGTCTCCCAAAGGTGATTGAACCCGAGTTATGTAATATGCTGTACAAAAACAGGAGCTACCAGGATTAATTATCCGATAGCTCCTATTTTTTTGTAATTGCAGTACTCGTAGTTTAGTTGGAGAGTGGGTGTCAGCTCTTGCTGATTACGCGCCAGTTATGGTTCACGGTGGTACTAATGGTTCGTTTCGAACGGATGTAGTCGGCGAGCAGCTCTGCCATGTCCGTCTGTAGCTCCTTAATGACAGGCTTGCCACGGAACATATCGAACCCGCCACCGCCGCTTGCGCGGTAATTGTTCATGACTACTTCATATTCGGCCTCGGGCTGAAGCGGCTTTCCGTCGATCTCCAGCATCACTACCCGCTCTCCCACAGGACGTGATACGTCAAGGGTGTAGCTTACGCCCTCCCACATATCGTAGTTATAGGGCTGGGGCTTCGGCAGGAGGAAGGATGGATGAACACCGATGCGGCCATCTGCCTCCAGCAAGAAATAGGTGGCTGATAATTCAAGTGCCTCACGGATATCTTGTCCCGTCACCCTTAAGACACGCAGCGTATTCGGAAATTTGTAGTTGGCGAGAATATCTCGCATTGAGATCCGCTCACCGAAGCCAGGGGCATAGTCGTCGAACAGGGCAGAGCAGGAGACGGCTGCTCCGCTAACCTCCATTTGCACCCTGTTGATCCATTCAACGAAGGGATGCTCCTCCAGACGTGCCTGATGCACATCCACCAGGCGCATGTCATTAGCGGTCTCGCCAATCGGCTGGTCCAGCCAATGCTGCAAGCGCTCCTCGACGGGAGCCGTCCGTTCGAGAATGTGCTCCGCTGGCTCCACTTCGCCTGCGGCAAGCAGCTCGGAATGGGCCGAGAGCAGTCTCCAGCGAGGCTTAGGGTCGGATTGGCTGTCCGATAGCTTCGCGGTGGGAAGATGCTTCAACGGCTGCGTGTCCAACTTCAACGCGGGTTCCATCCATGGCTCCAGCTTTGGCTGCAATGCTGAATCGGATTCCGATGCTAACTCCAGCTCCAATATGACTCTGCCAAGAAATTGCCCCTGCGTGCCTGACTGGATGACACAGACGCCGTTCACATGAAGACCCTCAATCTGTCTGTGCTGATGCCCGGTCAGCAGTACATCAATGCCAGATACCTCGTGACAAAGCTCGTAGCCCTGATTTTCACCCGTCAAGGCCTCGGTGGGCTCCCCGGACCGAAGATCTCGCTCAAAGCCACCGTGATAGGAGACAATGACGATATCCGCCTCCAGCTGCCCCCTGAGATAAGGCACCCAATGCCGGGCACAAGCTACCGGGTCTTCGAAGCGAAGGCCCTCGATATGCTCTGGCAGCTCCCATACGGGAATATGCGCGGTAGTCAGGCCCAGTACGGCGATCCGAATCCCTTCTGATGTGTCGTGCAGCAGATAAGGTTGACCAAAGGCTGGCTCACCAGTGGATGCAGATACCGTGTTGGCCGAGAGCCACGGGAAGTCGGATTGCAGCATGGCTTCTTGCAGGTGGGCAAGTCCAAAATTGAACTCATGGTTGCCAATGACAGCTCCAGCACAATGGGCCGCATTCAAGGCCGAGACGACGGCGTTGTCGGCTGAGCTATCAATTTTGGCCTGATAATAGGTTAGCGGCGAGCCCTGCAGGCTGTCACCATTGTCCACATAAAGCATGCGATCGCCCCATCTGTCACGCTCCTCTTGAAGCAGTGTTGCGATTCGGGCGAAGCCGAGATTGGACGGTCCGCCCTCCATATACGAATAGGGTTGAATGTACCCGTGAATATCACTTGTTGTCAAAATAGCCATTTGACGGCGCACAGCTGCGGTCACGATCATGTTCCTCCTCTTATGACGCAGTCCTAGGCGATATTTCCTATAATGCCTCGCCCAGAACTACGTGTGTAAAGTCACCTCTTAAGCTTAGCGCTCGGAATGCTTTACTCTGTATGCGTTGTGTAAAAGCAATGTAAAAAAACTGCCCTCCTGTCAGGAGACAGGGGGCAGTCTGGAGCTTGAATAGAGTCATCTAATCTCAACTAATTTCAACAGACTAAATGAAGCTTTGGTGAGGTCTTAGTAAGCCTGAAATATTTCTCTAATCAAGCCTTGATGAATTTGAATGAGTCTATATAAGCCTTAATGGATCGGATATATCTAGGCTGAGCATGCTCAGCTTGCGAGAGCTTCAGAGTAGCTCGATATCGAAGGATGCAACGGAATGATCGGTGCTGCGGATGTCGTCGCGCTTCCAATGGTAACCGACTCGGTCAGCAGATTGTTGCTGCCTTGTCTGAGTCGCATGCTAGCTTGGCCTGCAGCGCCAGCCTTCAACTGGAAAGTCAAGGTGTACACTGCCTTTCCATCATTGTCGGCTGTAGCTGCAAAGGTCGGACTGTATCCATAAGAAGACCAGCTACCGTTAGCACTCTGGAAGCGGGCAATTTGCTCACCGCCAGGTAAGTAAATGCCAGCACGGAGATCCGATACGGTCTGTCCAGGGTTCAAGCCTTGCGCTGTGACGGTCAAGGTGTATGTCCCACCAGCTGTGAGATTACCAGGGACGGACAGGCTGTAGCCAGCGGTTCCACCCGAGCTTTGAGTAGCACCGTAGGAGCCGGGCTTGAACGTTGTCGGATCATACCACAGATAGCCTGGAGCTGGTTCTGCCCATGGCTCTGGCTGTGGTTCTGTCGAATTCGCAGGGATCTCCATGGGCAGCAGAGACGTTGGTGTGTCCAGCGTCAAGCCGTCCACCTGATCGAAGCTGGTGTAATTTTCTTGCATCGCCAGCCATTTCACTGTATTCACGAGGAATACAGCGTCGTCCTGTTCCTTGAAGCCGTCATAGGTTTTTTTAGAAGTACCTGTCTCTTCACGTAAATATTTCGGAGTCGCATCCTCTACCGGAGAGGAATCGCCGATAAAGGCAGCCTTGCCGAGACCTCGTTTGGAGATCGCTGCATAAGGGCCCTCAGCCTGGCCTCCACCGTTGTAGACCCCTTGATCCACAGCATAGCTCCAAGCAGGGGTGTTGCCTTGCGGAAGATACACGATTCCTTTAGCTTGTGCAGGATCAATGATCGCCAGCGTCGAGCCAGCGTGCATCGCTACACCACTTACACCTGCGGTAATGCCGAAGGCTTGGGAAGGAGCAACGATATCTGTGGCTGTCACATCACCAATTGCATTGTAACGGAATCGTAATCCGAAATGATCAGCCAGCCAATCGGAGCTTACGATATCCTGCATGGCAGGTGAGGCTGCTTCGGCAGCAGACATGCCCAGTGTCGGATTGTTATATGCTCCGCGGCGGTAGCCATTCATGACTTCTGAGGAATCCCAGCGATTCTTGTTACGGTCCGCGTTATAGTGATCCGAGATGAAGAACAAGCCGCCGCCTTCATCCACGAAGCGCAGGATAGCGTCTTGCTCGGATTTCTTGAATGGAATATTGGCTTCACCAACGATGAATACATCATAATCCTTCAGCTTGTCATACGTAATAGCCTGTTCTCCAAAAGTATAAGGGATCGAGCGTTCGAGCTGATCCACCTCGAATTGCTCAGCCCTCAGCCCATCGGCAAAATCGGAGAATGCACCTTCGATGACCCAGTCTGCTGCTCCGGCTGTCTGGGCGTGGGTGTTATCGAACAGAACTTTTTTGCCGGCCCCGTTCTCCAGTGGAGGTACGTTGTCGCCGGGATCAGTCCCGCCGTCATTATCACCACCGTCGCCATCTCCGTTACCGCCGCCGTCGCCATCTCCAGGAGTACCGTTATCATCAGTTGCCAGAGTGATAGCGCTTGGGCTTCTCAATCCCGGGAAATTATTATAGGCCGCCAGTGTACCCGTTACCCGCACCTTGGTGCCGATCAGGTCAGGGTTCGTCTGCAGCCCGTAATCACCACGATATGAAGCAGTGAGCTGTACATTCACAAGCTTGGTCTTGTCCTTTTCATCCGCAGTATCTGCGATCAGTACATTGAAGTCGTTAGCAAAAGGGGCCTGGAATTTTGCAGCATTAGAGCCAGTAGCATGTCCAATGATATAGCCCTCTACCGTTGCAGAACTACCGTTGTTGCCTAGAGCAATAGCTTCGCTAACGGTCAGCGCGTCTGCCGCTGCCGCCTGCTGTACCGAGGTCCCCGTCCATGATGATAATAAGAGCGTGAAGATGAACATCAGGCTTGCTGCGTGTTTGAAGCATCGATTTCTCACTTTGCCAATCCCTCCTGCATGTAATTTTATCCAACACACTTTGAGGGTAACGAAGGAATGATGATTTTACTACCTAATTTTGTAATAAAAATATAAAATTTCGAAAAATAGGTCTTTATGCACAGATGTTTTTCGCATTTTGTGTAATGTTGTTTTATCGTGTTTTGTCGTCAAAGCTCGATTCTAATACAAAAGCCCGCTTTCGTTGGAACTCATGAAAGCGGGCCTTTGAAAAAAAGGACGACGTGTAATTAACGTTTGGCGGTAGAAGCCTCCGCAGTGGCAGGCAGCTCAATCCAGCGAGTCGCCCAATGGGAGATATCATCAAATAATGGGGCGAGCTCTTTGCCTTTGTCCGTAAGGGAATATTCAATGCGTACAGGCTTCTCGGGATATACCGTCCGCTGAACGATACCTTCCTCTTCCAGCTCCTTCAGACGTTCGGATAGAACCTTACCGCTCAGATGAGTCAAGGAGTTCTCGATCGCAGCGAATCGCTGGGGACCATTTAACAATTGATAAACAATAAGCGTGGTCCAGCGTTTACTCAAAATCTCAACCGCTCTCTCGAATCTGGGACACAATTGTGGGAGTTCTATAGTAATCACCTCTTGTTATCATTATATCTAAACTATGCAAATTATACAATGTTACTTTACTAAAATTATATACTTGACGGAAGTTTGTTATTTAAATATAATTCGTTACATAAAGTAATTAGATGATTTGAAGTGTACTTCTTCTTTTGGAGTGTGTACTCGTTCTTTTAAAGTGTACTTATTCCATGAAGTTTCGTTTGTTATGCAGTCTTTATCTTAAGAAAATAAACATTTGTTATCTTAATATCAATGGGTGGAGCTTATGATAAATCTGGATTATGAAGTATGTATTGTTGGTGGTGGTCCGGCAGGGGCTTTGCTTGCTTGTCTATTGGTCGAGAATGGCATCTCTACAATCTTGCTGGAGAAGCAGACGTCGATTGGAGCAGCCTTCCGAGGTGAACTAGTGAATGAAGAAGGCTTCAAGGTGCTGGAGAGGCATGGGATTTTGAAGGAAATGCCCACGGATGCTTATCTGAAGCTGGAGCGCATTGAATACTGGGCACAGCAGCATATTCTCAAGACCATCGTTCCGCAGGAGGAGGTCGGTCATGTGGGCATCCACATATCGCAGACCGAGCTGCTTCATGCCATTCTGGAGAGAGCCAGCCGATATGAGCATTTCAAGCTGCTTACCGGGGCAACGATGATTGATCTGCTTCAGAATGAACAGGGGTACTATTGCGGTGTTACCGTTCGTATGGCAGATGGTGAGCTTCTGGAGGTCCATAGTACAGTTGTTGCAGGCTCGGACGGACGCTATTCCACCGTACGCAAGCGGGCTGGCATTGGGGTAGAGAAGGCGGGACACGGATATGACATGCTCTGGGCGAAGATTCCTACCCCATCCGGTTGGGAGCCCATTTCCAGATTTGCCCTCGTGAATGGGCATCAGCTATCTCTCTTTACTCAGACTCATGAGCATGTACAGATTGGCTGGAATATTGAAGAGCGTTCCTATCCTGCGTTGGTAAAAGGATCTTTCGAGCCGTTCATTCAGCTGTTTGCTCAGGCATTCCCTGATCTGAATGAGCAGGTGAGCAGACATATTACCTCATGGAAGGACTTCGTACTGCTGCAAATATTCAGTGCCATCTGTGATACCTGGGTGAAGGATGGACTTGTGCTGTTCGGTGATGCCGCTCATACGATGACGCCTACGGGGGCCTTCGGCTTGAATGCTGCGCTCGCTGATGCCGATGTGCTCGCAGACGAGCTGCTTGCCTGCCTAAGAGCAGGGGATGTGTCTGCAGCTCGATTGAGTCGCTTTGAGTATAAGCGACGAGCAGCAGCCGAGCAGCAGCAGGAACGGCAGTTTATGATGGAAGAAGCGTTCAGCCAGCATTTTGAATATAGCGAGGTCTAACGAAGTCTAGCGATGTCTAGTGAGATCTAGTGAGATCTAGTGAGATCTAGTGAGATCTAATGAGATCTAGTGAGATCTAATGAGATCTAGTGAGATCTAATGAGATCTAGTGAGATCGACAAGCTGTCTTAACCATCCATCCAGTGGCGGGTGGAAGAAGAGCTCTGTCACAGTAGGCTGACCTCTTGGGAAATACGTAAATATTTTAAAGATTTCATGGTTCGTTACAGTGGTTCATGAACAGGGGCTATTGAGAACGATCATTTACGATGGATAAATACACAGAGCCAAAGGATGGTGCTTCTATGCTTCAACATAATGCAGTAGAATTGCTTCAGGATAAGATTCATAACGTAGTCTCCGAGACAGCCTCCAATATATTAGTAGGCCCGATTAAGCTTCCGGTCAATCTGGATGGGGAGACTGTGGTCTTTCAATGGTACTGCTGGCTTCCAGTGAAGGACCAAGAGGACCGGGAGCTGTGCCGGACGGCAACAGCGGAGACCTTGATTAAGCGCTTGTCATCCTTTAATCTGGCAGAAGGACAACAATCCAGCGTATTGGTGTACGGCGATTTTGCCCATGCTGAGCACGCGATGATCCGCATGCACAGTATCTGTCATACGGGGGATATCTTCGGCAGTAAGCGTTGTGATTGTGGCTTCCAGTTGCATCAATCTATGAAGATGATTGTAGAAAACGGAGCAGGGGCACTGTTTTATCTGGCTAATCACGAGGGTCGTGGGATCGGCTTGTTCAGCAAGGCGATGGCGTATATTCTGCAGGAGCAGGGCTTGGATACGGTTGAAGCTAACCTGGAGCTGGGCTTCAAGGATGACTCACGTGATTATACCGATGCCATCAGCATTTTGCAGCACTTGAGACAGCTGCCTGTGAAGCTGATTACGAACAACCCCAAGAAGCTGGAGGCTCTAAGATCGTCCGGAATGAATGTTGAGGGCAGAGTTCCGTTATGGGGCGATGTATCCGAATATAATGCTAGATATCTGAAGACGAAAGTGGAGCGTTCAGGCCACTATGGAGAAAATGAGGGGATCTATCATGAATACGCATGAGGATTTCATGCGTCTGGCATTGAACAATGCCAAGATGACAAAGGGGCAGACGACACCGAATCCCATGGTTGGATCAGTCATCGTGAAGGATGGCAGAATCGTGGGGATCGGAGCACATCTGAAGCCAGGTGAGCCTCACGCCGAGATTCACGCCCTCCGTATGGCTGGAGAGCAAGCTAGAGGGGGGACTATCTATGTCACGCTGGAGCCTTGCTCCCATCACGGACGGACAGGTCCTTGTGCCGAGGCCATCGTAGAGGCGGGGCTGAGCAAGGTAGTTATAGCTGCAATGGACCCGAATCCGCTCGTATCCGGACGTGGCGTACGTATTCTGGAGGAAGCAGGCATTGAGGTCATCCGTGGTGTGCTTACGGAGGAATCCGAGGCTATGAATGAAGTGTTTAACAAATTCATCGTGACGAAGCGCCCCTTCGTCACCTTGAAGGCAGCCGTCACGATGGACGGCAAAATTGCGACTCGTACGGCCAGCAGCAAGTGGATTACCTCCGAGCAGGCGCGTGAGGATGTACATCAGCTCCGCCATGAAGCGGGAGCTATTCTGACTGGCGTGCAGACCATCATTCATGACGATTCGCAGCTGACGACAAGGCTGCCAGGAGGGAGAAATCCGCTGCGTATCATTCTGGACAGCAAGCTACGAATCCCACTTGAATCCCGTGTTGTGAATGATGGCGAGGCTCCAACCTGGATTTTCACGGCGGCTAGCTACGATGAAGGCAAGCGTCGTGAGCTGGAACGGCTCGGAGTCCGCGTCATTCCTACTCAAGGAGCGGACCGTGTGCAGCTGGAGCAGGTATTGGATGAGCTGGGAGCGAATGAGATATCCTCGCTGCTCGTGGAGGGTGGCGGTGAGATCAACGCTTCCTTCGTGGAACAGCGGCTCGCTGATAAGCTGGTGCTCTATATGGCACCGAAGCTCGTGGGCGGACAATATGCTCCTACCTTCGTAGAAGGTACAGGAGCGGCCAAGATGGATGAAGCGCTACGCTTGAACCGCATGACTGCCGAGATGATGGGACCTGATCTGAAGATTCAGGCTTACTTTCGGTAACGATATCCCGTGCAGATAAGGGAATAATATAGAACCTGGCAGAGTCGATATAGGGCTCTGAACAGTATTCGAGCCAGCTTAGGAATCGTCTTTAGAATAAGCGTTGCATCTTACCCCTGCCTTGGCGGGGGTTCTTTGTGTAGATTCAGTGATTTCCAATTGACGAATAATACGGCCCCCCTTAATATTAAAGTCATATTCGAATTCTTGTGGTGTAAGATTGACTGACATGTACCTCATGCGTCTTAGTTTGCTTTATTACTTTCCTAAGGAAAAGCAAGGATGCATAGAAGCGTCGAACCGACTATGTCTCACCGCATTGAAATTTACTATGGGAGCAGGTATACAGAAAGGGGTCATTGAGATGAAAAAAGCACTTACTAGTTTGATGCTGGCTGGCCTGTTAATTGCAGCGGGTTGCGGCAACAGTACAGGTGGCGAGCAGACTGCTGGCGAGAACGGAGCAGGAGGGGCAGGAGATAGCAAGAGCTACAAGATTGCCATCTCACAAATTGTAGAGCATCCATCGCTGGATTCCACTCGTGAAGGCTTCCTCGCAGCATTGAAGGAAGCTGGTCTTGAAGAAGGTAAGAATCTGACCGTAGATTACAACAACGCTCAGGGCGATGCAGCCACGAACCTGTCCATTGCTCAGAAGATTGCCTCTGGTGACGCGGATCTGTCACTTGGTATTGCTACGCCATCCGCGCAGGCACTCGTGCAGCAGATTCAGGACAAGCCCGTCTTGTTCGCAGCTGTAACTGACCCGCTAGGTGCCAAGATTGTCGACAATCTGGATCAGCCGGGTGGTAATGTAACCGGGGCTTCGGATACGAATCCAGAAGCTGTAGTTGAGCTGGTAGACTTCATCGCTACAGAGCTACCTAATGTGAAGAAGGTTGGTCTGATTCTTAATGAAGGCGAGCCTAATGCAGTGGTCATGGCTGAGAATGCGCAGCAAGCTTTTGCCAAGCATAACATTGAAGTAGTCAAAGCACCGATTACGAACACCTCCGAAGTCAAGCAGGCTGCTGACTCTCTGGTAGGGAATGTAGATGCGATGTTCATTACTCTTGATAATTCTGTAGTCAGTGCCGTGGATACAATCATCCAGGTTGCGAATGATAATGACATTCCGTTCTTCTCCAGTGATCGTGATACGGTGGAGAAGGGAGCCATGGCAACTGTTGGCTTCAAATATTTCGATCATGGTTATCAAGTGGGTCAAATGGCTGCCCAGATTCTCGTAGATGGAGCTAAGCCAGGAGACCTCAAGGTTACAGTACCTGATAAGCTGGATCTCATCCTGAACGTCAAAGCAGCGCAAGAACAGGGTGTAGAAGTAACGGATTCCATGAGATCCAAGGTGCAGGACCCGGACAATAATATTATCGAATAGACCAGCAGTGTCTGTACACGGATCAGTTACCTACGTCTAGGCGGGGAGCTGGGATAGGGCGTTTCGTTTCTGCCGAAACAGCCCTATTCTCTTTTTCGAATCAAGAGGGGGTCCACGAATGAACGCTGCTTGTTACGTATTTGTGGCAGGAGGTTATGATATTGATTTTGTTAACTATTCTTAAATCATCCTTTTTCAGCTCACTGGAGATTGGATTGCTGTATGCTTTGATGGCACTCGGTGTATATATTACGTTTCGTATTCTGGATTTTCCCGATCTCACGGTGGACGGTAGCTTCACGACAGGAGCAGCCATCGCGGCGATTATGATCTCGAACGGCACCCCCGCCTGGATAGCTTGTGTTGCGGCCTTTATCGGTGGTCTGGCTGCTGGCGCCTGCACAGGCCTGCTGCATACGAAGGGCAAGATTAACGGACTGCTGTCCGGTATTCTGATGATGATCGCGCTCTACTCGATTAACCTGAGAATACTGGGCAGACCGAATGTGTCCCTGCTTGGTGCGGATACAATCTTCTCGGATCTGCCGCGTAAGGTATGGGAATTTACCTCTATCACCCTCGTTATGCTTGTCGTTACGCTCGTGTTCAAGCTGGCACTTGATTGGTTCATGAAGACTGATCTGGGTCTGGCCTTGCGCGCGACAGGCGACAACAAGCGCATGATTCGCAGCTTTGGCGCAAATACAGACACGACGACGATTGTCGGTGTCAGCTTGTCCAATGGACTGGTGGCCTTGTCTGGGGCATTCATCGCCCAACAATCGGGCTTCGCTGATATTACGATGGGGATTGGCATGATCGTGATCGGGCTGGCCTCCGTTATTATCGGGGAAGCGATTTTCGGGGCCAAAACGGTGTTCCGGGCGACAATTGCTGTCATTCTGGGCTCTATCGTCTATCGTTTCGTTGTGGCCATTGCTCTACAGATCAAATGGTTCGAATCCTCTGACTTGAAGCTGATTACTGCTATCATCGTCATTATCGCTCTCGTCGTGCCGACCATTCGGCGAGCCCTGAAGCAGAATGCCATGGCCAAGATACGCTCGGCTGAACTGCTGGGCTCAGGGAGCCAGAGCAAGGGAGGTCGAGGCTGATGCTAGATATCGTAAATGTATCGAAGCTCTTCAATCCAGGGACTGTAGATGAGAAGATTGCGTTGATCGGAGCGAATCTTCATCTGAAGCCTGGTGACTTTGTCACAGTGATCGGGAGTAATGGAGCGGGCAAGTCTACGCTAATGAATATCATCTCTGGTGTCATGAAGCCAGATACGGGCGAAGTCCGCATCGCGGAGCGGAATATTAGTCAGCTCCCGGAATTCAAGCGTAGCCGCTGGATTGGACGCGTATTCCAGGACCCAATGGCAGGTACGGCACCAAATATGTCCATTGAAGAGAATCTGGCGATGGCATACACCCGCGGTAAATCGCGCAGCTTCGGCTTCGGCGTTACGGCTGCCAAGCGCGATCGCTTTCGTGAGGAGCTACAGCGGCTTGGTATCGGACTGGAGAATCGTCTGGGTGCTAAGGTGGGATTGCTCTCTGGTGGGGAGCGGCAGGCGCTTAGCTTGCTCATGGCAACCTTCACCCAGCCGGATATTCTACTACTGGATGAGCACACAGCAGCACTTGACCCGGCCCGGGCTGAATTGATCACCACACTGACGGAGAGCATAGTTCGCGATATGAAGCTGACCACGCTCATGGTCACCCACAACATGGATCAGGCAATCCGCTTGGGTAATCGCCTGATTATGATGGATAAGGGCCGCATCATTCTGGATGTCAATGAACAACAGAAGAAGGGGCTGACCGTGGAGCGGCTGCTTGGTGAATTCGAACGGATTAGCGGTGAAAAGCTGGCGGATGATCGGATCGTGCTTGGCTAGAGAGCTCAAGAAGTGTGTTGCTGGCATGCGAGTGAACGATTCGCAATCGTACAGACAGTTACACAGATCATCACACAAACAATCGTAAAAGTAATTAAACAAAGGTATGCGTGATAATAAACAAAGGTAATCGTGATAACAAACAAGTTGTTCATGACAAGAGGCTAGCCCGTTCCAGGGTCTGGCCTCTTTTTCATACGCTACGAACCGAATATAGTCCATCATCATCCGTATTCTGTTTATGTTCCCGTCGATGAATGTGGCGTATGATCAAGATATAATGATGGGTAGGGGAGTTCTGGCCTGAGAAGCATAAGTCACGATTAGGCTTGTACCAAGAATGAAGAGCATGAAAGCCTATTACATGATGGACACTGGCTTGGCCATTCCTGAAGACGTGATGTTCAATGGACGTATATAGCACAATTGATTTGTTGGTGCGGTACTCCAGGCGTTAGGCGGAACTCCAAGAGCTGAGGCGTTGTAATCCCCCTTCATGGCAGCGCTACCATATGCGTGTTGCTATTGATGGACTTTATTTATTAATTTTTCAGTTCCATTCAAAGCACTCGACTACATTCAAAGCGTTCATCGTATTCCGACTTAAAGGAGAGATTGTTGCATGAAGCATCTGGAATTTACATTGCAGCATCCGAATCAGACCATTACCCCTGGGCGTATGGCTACGTGCGGCGGTCAGAGCCCGCAAGGAGAGCAGCTTGGCTTCACGAATTATTATATGACGCGTAATCAGCAGCCATATATTCCGGTAGTTGGGGAATTTCACTATTCTCGCTTCTCTTATCTCCAGTGGGAGGAGGAGCTATTGAAGATGAAGGCTGGCGGCATCGAGTTTGTCGCAACCTATGTGTTCTGGATCATGCATGAGGAGCTGGAGGGGGAATTCTCTTGGGACGGGAATCTGAATCTGCGGCATTTTGTGGATCTATGTGCCAAGCATGGGCTGAAGCTGATTGTCCGCATAGGTCCATTTTGCCACGGTGAGGTTCGTAATGGAGGAATGCCGGATTGGTTGTTCTCTTACCCGCTTGAGGTTCGTTCTAATGATGAGAGATATTTGCATTATGTGACTCGACTGTATCAGCAGATTGCCCGTCAGCTGGAGGGGAGGCTGTTCCAGCAGGGTGGGCCCATTATAGCAGTGCAACTCGAAAATGAATACATGCATGCCGGGGCGCCTTTGGATGCATGGGGTTACAACAGCGGGCGCTTCCTCACCTCGGGGAAGGATGGACAGAAGCATCTGGAACGGCTGCGTCAGATCGCTGAGGATGCAGGTATACGTCCATTATTCTTTACTGCTACTGCTTGGGGTGGCGCAGCGGTGCCAGAGCAGGATACGTTGCCTATGCTGGCAGGCTACGCCTACACACCATGGATTCCGAATCAGCCACCCAGCGGCGAGTATATCTTTCGGAATCTACATGAGACTCCTGCAGAGCCTGTGGATTATGATACGCGTGAATACCCTGCGGCTTATTGTGAATTGGCGGGTGGAATGCAGGTCAGCTACAAGGCACGCCCTGTCGTAGAGGCGGACAGCGTAGAGGCCATGTCCGTCGTCAAGCTGGCCAATGGCAGCAATCTTATCGGCTATTACATGTATCATGGAGGCTCCAACCCGATCGGGAAGAGGTCCTTCATGAATGAATCCGGCCTGCCCAAGATCACCTATGATTATCAGTCTCCTCTGGGCGAGTTCGGACGGGTAGGGGATTCGTACCATCGCATTCGTCTCCTGTCCCTCTTCCTGCAGTCATTCGGTCATGTACTGGCCCCAATGGGAACCGTTCTACCAGAAGGACAAGAGAGGATCGTCCCAGAGGATGTAGACTCCATTCGCTGGTCCCTTCGCCAGCGCGATCAGCAGGGCTTCGTGTTCCTGAACAACTTTCAGGATCATGTGGAGATGCCAGAGCAGGAGCTGGCGCTGACCTTGCATTCATCGAAGGGAAGCGTTCGTTTTCCAAGTAGCGGGAGCATGAAGCTAGCTACCAGTAGCAGCATGATTCTTCCGTTTCATCTGAATATTGCAGGTCTCAAGCTCTTAAGCGCCACTGTACAGCCGCTCACGATACTGGAGGGTGTAGAGGAGACAGCGATCGTCTTCTTTGCCCGCGAAGGGATTCCGGCTGAGTATGTGCTGGATCAGAACACTGTAAGTGGCGTTCATGCTGGAGATGCAAGCCTTGCGAAATGGGAAGAGCAAGCGGGACGCCTCGTCATCAGACCACAAGTCGGGAAGGAGCATGAACTGATGCTCACGCTTCCGGAAGGGAAGCGAATCCGTCTTATCACCTTATCCCGAGAGGAAGCATTGCAGGCCTACCGCTTGCGGGTATGGGGAGAGGATCGGCTTATTGTGAGTGAAGGCCATGTCTATGTACAGGACGAGCAGCTAGTCTGTACATCTGAGCAAGCAACACTCACGGCCTGGGTCTATCCGGCTCCATCGAGGGAGGCTGCAGCACCTTACGGAGAGCTGTCTACGTCCACGCATGCAGGCTTTCAGATCTATGAATGGCATTTCCCAGCCTATGATGCCGGACTGAAGGCGCAGTACCCAGCAGATAGCACGGCTTTGCTCTCCTTGAAGACGGACTGGCCGTCTTATGTAGCAGATGTCTGGCTTCGCATTGACTATGACGGCGATGTTGCAGCTGCATATATCGGTCAGCGCTTGTTAACGGATCATATCCATTATGGCAAGCCCTGGAGCATCGGCCTGCAGCAATTTCGACTGGAGCTGGCAGAGGAGCAGCTGCACCTTTCCATTACCCCTTTGCGTAAGGGTACCGTTCACAGCTACGTGAATCAGGCGTATATTGAACGCTTTGAGGGTGTGGAGATTGGCTTGTATCACCATATTGAGGCGATCCCAAGCTACCGGGGTACCGCGTACCTTCGTACAGACTGGTCCTAATTATTAGGGCTCAGGCGAGAGCTCTTGATGTATTCACACGAAGCAGTGTCATAAGTCCATCAAGATTAATTATTGTAACTGGATATAGACTAATTAAATCATTTTAATGTGCATCTAGCCTTGATTGGAGCAGCCACAGGTATTATGAAATGGATTCACGCCAATTTATCTTTTGGGGAGGAAGCTATGCATACACAGATACCCGAGCATTTGCCGCAACGATTAACCATTACGATGTGGGATTTTTCCTGGTATACGATGACTGCTCCTGGTGAGCCCTATAGTGATTTGGAGGCCCGCTTTGCAGAAGCTGTAGAGCGGGGCTATAACACGATCCGCATTTGCGCCATGCCGTATTTTCTGTTCACAGCTGAGGGCAAACGTCCAGGACCACTCCGTCTGGGTAGCCTCGGCCAAATCGGTCAGCGCACCCGTTGGTACAATTGTCAGGGAGGTGTGGAGCTGGATGGGCATGCGCATTTACTGGAGCTGTTCCGGCAAGCCAGACGTCACGATTGTTACATCATCCTGTCGTCGTGGGAGTATCAGCAGAGTCCTAGCTTCCTGGAGGGACCTGAGCTGTTCGAGGAGCTGCTGGCTATTCCTTCAGAGAAGCGATTCATGGAGCTGGCGCGCAGCATGGATCAACTGCTGCAGTTCCTGAAGCAGGAGGGCTACGAGGATCGAATTGCCTATGCAGAGCTTCATAATGAAGTGGAGTTCGGACGGCTGGCCCAGGTGGCCGTTGATCATAATATTTCGGCGGATGCCGCAGGGAAAATCATTCATTGTATGAAGCCATACATTGAAGAGGCGCTGGATTATCTGCGCACAGGTCATACCGATCTGCTCATCACTAGCTGCTATACGTTGAACCAGGCCTACCCCAAGGAATATGTGGCTGAAAATGAGCAGGTTGCTCATTTTCATCTGTACCTGAACGGTGTGCTACAGGAATTGATGGACGCAGCCGCGCTGCATGATCATGAGCAAGAGTATCCGAACGCTTTTGTCCGTTCACTGCTTCGCGAGGGTGCTCCGCCATTTGCGGAGTGGAAGCTGCCTGCTTCGGAGGAGTGGCGTCTGCATGGCAATCCGGTCGGTCTTCGACTCTTGTATTTACATGATTGGGCCGATCCGGACCAGTGGGACTTGTTCTTGTATGATCATTACGGGGCGCATAAGCTAGCAATGCTGCAGAAGATTGATTTGCGGCTGGATGAGCTGCAGGAGTGGGCAGAGGAGAAGGGCCTGCCAATTGTCATCGGTGAGGGCTACGTAGGCTATACTCCGTTATATGCAGGGTTCGAGGAAGGACCTGTGGGCAAATTCATTGCCGAGTATGCCATCCGCAAAGGGATTAAGCTGGGCTTCTGGGGGATGGTGCTCTGCTCCAACTGTGCCCCACATCATCCATTCTGGCAGGATGTTGCCTGGCAGCAGCGCTGGAATGAAGCGATTCTTCAGCAGGCTGTACCCGTTCGCTAGAGTGGTATTATTGCTATTTGTACGTCTGGAACATGTGAACAGCGTTTGAAAAGTATTGCAAATAAGAGGCCGTCTCAAAATGTGGCATTAGGGTGCATCCATAACTGTAAAATGAGGCAACATCAAGAAACCCAAGGGATAAGGCGGCATGTTCCCGCTTTGTTCCTTGGTTTTTTCGCGTCCATTGCGGCTTTCTTCAGCACGGTCTCAGGGATATTGCGGAATTTTTCTTATCATCCATTTTTTGTGTTTTTATAGTTATGATTATAAAAGTGAGCAATCAATCAAATGGAGAAAGCGTAGGAGGGATAAAACAAAAGATTACTTTTTCTGATCGAAGTAGTTACTGATGAAATAATATAAGGACATTATTAAGACAATCCATGGAAACAAAGATACGAGTTCATTAAAAGGATTGAAGTAGATACTGTTATCCACTAAGTCCACAAGCATGAACATAAAAAGTGAAGAAATAAAGGATATGACTGCTATTAGTCTCTTCAAAATAACGACTCCTTTGGTTTGATTTATAAGTCCATTATATTCCCAAAATACCAGGCTGACCGATGCAAGATTAAGGTCGACCTATCCTTAGTAAATTTGAAGCTATTATCTAATGTCCTGGAGCATGAAGAAAACGAAATCTATAACCAACATAATTCGGATGGTCAGCTCATTCATTAATTTTCTATTCGTATGGTGGTAGGCGCCGGGTCATCTCTTATTGGGACGATGGGCTGGCATATTGGAGGTTAACTTTCACCTGATTACGGAGTTGTTGTCTGTTGTCCCTCCATTTTACCAAGGAACGGTTTCTTTGGTTGTGATTTGAAAGAAACAAGTTGTGCGACCGCTTCAGTAGCGGAGTGGACGGACTGATTGTGGAAAAGCGGCAGCGGTCGCCTTTGTCCCCGATTTTCACCGCTTAGGAGAATAAATTAAATCTGGGGACAACAGCGATTGTAGCAACGGTCCGTTCACGGAGCGTCCGCCCAAAAAGCCTACGTATGCCTTACTCCAAAACCAAAGGCCGGCCCAACAGCCATTTCGTGGCTTATGGGACGGCCTTTCTTAGCCCTATTCAGGGTTACGCCTGAGTGGAGGCAATCAACGCATCTACGCTGAGCAACGGGACACTACGTCCTGACTTTTCAATGATGGTAGGGAAGATGGTGCGCAGGCGCTCATCCTCATGAGCTGCAATCTCCTCTTCCTCTGCTGTAATGGTGTCATCCAGTTCATTGACGAGCAGTGCTACCTTATAGCGGCTTAGCAGAATGATTTTGTCCTCAGCAGTGCCCTTCTGATCCGACAAGCCAAGCTTCATGGACAGATTGATCAGAGTGAATAGATCGCCGCGAACGGTAATCATGCCTTCATGCCAAGGTTGGGAGAAGGGCAGTGGAGTACCTGTCTTGGCATTTTGGATTTCTTCAATTTCCTGAAATGGGATGCCAAAGTCTTTGCCTTGCAATTTAAATATAATGAATGGTATCACGATGGACACGCTCCTTACTGAAAATAGGTTCAGTGATTGAACCCTGCTGTACACCTCAATGTCCCTAACATGCTGAGACCCCTTATTATGGGACTGCTGCTGCCAGCCACTTGATCGGTAATCCGTTGGGAATAGCCCATGTGGCGGCAGAGAGCTTACATATCATATATCGGCATAAATCCAGTCGGGTTTTACAGATTATGAGCAATCCTTCAGACCTTTCACCCAGAATACATTTTGGAAACTGTGAGGGAATAGCGTTTGCGGGTATTCTCAGTGCCTGCCAAACAAACCACTCAAGTGAAGCTGTGGGACTGCACAACGGTGGAATATAAGTACCCCGAAACTATGTTATAATGGATGAGATTATGATGAAGGAGTGAGCATCTACCATGGCTAGATCACAGACACAGAAGGCAATACGCAAGGCAGAAAGGGCAGGCCGCAGAAGCAGTGCCCATGATCGCCGGACCAATGAGGATTATGGTGTCATATCCCAGCATGTACGGGTACTGCCAGGCAAACAGGAGAAGCTACAGCGAATAAAGCACAAGAAGCGGATCGGAGACGATGGCGCTTCTTTTTGTTTTATATTGGAGAAGGTACAATTCTATGCAGCGGCTGTGATATAGTATTAGCATGGTACAAATTTAATTGCTCAAAATATTGCATCTTTGTTGGGTGAATGACATGGAGGTTCATATATGCAGCTTATTGATGAAATAGAAGTACAGCATAGGCTTGATGCCTTAAGAGAAGAGCAGGTATATCTTCACCTGGAACTAACCACTGGAGCCTATGCCTCTCATCTGGACAGCTCTCGTCATCCTGCGGGTAACTTTATTTCCAATGCCCGTATTCGGTATTCCCATGGGTCCATCTCGGGCCAGCATCCTTTTCGTGTAGGCTTGAAGACAGAGGAAGGCTGGGTCTATGCCGAGGGGCTGACTCATTGGGATGAAGAGG
Organism: Paenibacillus sp. FSL K6-1230; assembly: GCF_038002385.1. Lineage (NCBI taxonomy): Bacteria > Bacillati > Bacillota > Bacilli > Caryophanales > Paenibacillaceae > Paenibacillus > Paenibacillus sp. FSL K6-1230. Next base: position 5,385,779 of record NZ_JBBOCK010000001.1, on the reverse strand, counting down.
ACGGAGAGCGTCTGATTCTGGCTGGGCATGATGCACAGGGCAAATTGATCGTAGCCCTCCAGTTGAGCCGGGAGCCGTTCTGATGTGGAAGGAGATGAGATAGTTGACACAACGCATTCTTGTTATTTTACCCCATCCTGATGATGAGGCGTTTGGTCTGTCAGGCACACTTGCTTCATATATCCAGCAAGGCTATGAAGTGACCTATGCCTGTCTGACACTAGGCGAAATGGGACGTAATATGGGAATTCCGCCATTTGCGAACCGGGTGACGTTGCCGAAGATCCGCAAGCAGGAGCTGCAGGAGTCCTGTGATGCGATTGGTATTCAGGATCTGCGTATGCTCGGATTTCATGATAAAACGATTGAATTTGAGGATCAGCCGTATTTGGAGCGGGTGATCAGCGAGTTGCTAGAAGAGTTGACACCCGAGCTGGTGTTCACATTCTACCCGGGATACAGTGTGCATCCAGACCATGATGCTACAGGGGCTGCGGTCATTCGCACGATCGCCCGTATGACGGCTGAATCCAGACCGACAGTGCAATGCCTGGCCTTTTCCAGAGATTGTGAGCAGGCGTTGGGCAAGCCGGACGTGGAATATGATGTCAGAGCTTATTTACAACAGAAGGTGGCTTCGATCCGAGCACATCGTTCCCAATTTCAGGCTGCCGAGCTGATGGGCACCAAGACCCTGACAGAGCAAGAGCTGAACACTCGCTATGGCTGGGAGAGATTATGGACCTACCAATTCGCGGATTGATGTCATGGTGGATGCAGTACACCGCAATCACATGAGACGACATGCCAACGCATATGACATGTGACAGACATGGCAAGCATCGCTAGTTAATCTACAACCAAAAGAAGCTGTCCCTGAGTAGATGGGACGGCTTCTTTTGGTTGTATGCTGTACATCCTCTTGTAATTATTCGATGCTCGGGCCAGACGGACTTATTTATGTTCAAGTCCATTTCATATTCATATTCATATTCATGTAGTGGTCCATGCTCATACTCATACTAATGCTTATGCCCAGACCCATGCCCAGTACAGCTAATCTGGTGCTTACGATCTGCTGGCTCGCCATTGAAGAACGGCAGTCTGCAGTCTAGACATAGCCTCCTCCAGCGTCTGACGGGTACAAGCCATGTTCATCCGCATGAAGCCTTGTCCCTCTTTTCCGAAGGATACTCCTGCATTCAGTCCAAGACGTGCCTCTTTAACGAGGAATTGGAACAGCTCATCATCTGGCATTTCTAACTGTCTGAAGTTCACCCATAGTAGATAGGTCCCCTCAGGTTCGTTCACCTGTATTTCCGGTAAGTGAAGCTTGCAGAATTCTCTAACGTAGCTCATGTTATCTCGCACATGGTCAAGCAGCGCGTCCAGCCAAGGACCTCCCTCGGTGTAGGCAGCCTTTGTGGCGACAAGCCCCAGCGGGGTGATTTCTTGTAGGCTGTATAGCTGCAGTGTCTTCAAAATTCGACTCTTGAGCTCGGGGTTCGGGATAATCATATTAGCAGTCTGGAATCCGGCCATATTGAAGGTCTTGCTTGGCGACGTACAGACAATAGAATGCTGCTGAGCGTAATCAGAGAGCGTGGTGAATGGCGTATGTGCTCCTTGCTCGAAGATCATATCGGCATGGATCTCATCCGATACAAGCATCACCTTCCACTTCTCACATAGCTCAGCCAGACGGGTAAGCTCAGCCTTGGTCCACACCCGGCCTACTGGATTGTGCGGACTGCACAGAATCATCATACGTACTTTTCCTTCAGCGAACTTCCGCTCTAGATCCTCGTAATCCATCCGATAGGTGCCATCCTCATCCCGAACAAGCGGGTTCTTCACCAGCTTGCGCTTGTGGTTCAGTACGACCTTATAGAATGGTGGATACACCGGGGTCTGGATTACAATCTGATCACCTGGCTCGGTGAAGGTCTGAACAATGAAGTTCAGTGCAGGTACTACCCCAGGCACGAACTGAATCCATTCCTTCTCCACGGTCCATTGGTGACGGGTCTGCATCCATTGTATGATGGCCTCGTAATAAGCCGGAGTAAAGGTAGAGTAACCGAATACACCATGCTCAACACGCTGTGATAATGCCTCCTTGACGGCGGGGGGTACGGCGAAATCCATATCTGCTACCCATAGAGGCAATACTTCGGTGGATTGGAATACTTCGAGCAGGTTATCCCACTTTTGGGAAGCTGTATTGATACGTTCAATCTGCTGATTAAAATTCAACAAGGTTTCCTCCATTTCCGTTACTGATGCACATATTCTATAGGACTTCTCTATCAATGACAATCCTTGCCTGGCCTGTATTGGTCCACCTTAAGGCTTGCATAATCGGACAAAATTCGTCAATGCGCAATGAAATGCATATATATTGTCAGATGGTGCAAGTTTTGATCTTGGAAAAAGTACAGTTTTTGCCGATAATAAGAAATAACAGATTCTTTGTCGAAATGTGTAGCGTTGGAGATGGCGCAGAATCGATGGATGGCATATGCTGTATTACAGATCATATTTTTAGATGGAGGTTGAGGCTCATTGGACTCTTACAGCAGAGATGAGATTTCGCTCATTCATTGTATTTCAGATCCGGCACTATCTCTGGATCACAAGGGCATCATTACTGCGGTAAATGCCCCCATGGTCAGAATGACCGAATACGATGCAGAGTACTATGTTGGCCAATCCATACAGAGCTTCTTCGATATTGCAGGATGGGACCAATCATTGCAGTGGGATACACGGCTCACACATTTTACTGGAAGAGAACTTCCACTTCAGCTAACAGTGCTTCCTCATTCGGGCAGTAACGATGGAGCTATTTTGCTGTGTCGGGAGATTAGTAGTAAGGGGCCTTCATATGTAGCAGAGCAGGATGAAGATTTACTTTTACAGAGTCCCAGTCATTTTGGCTGGTTAACCGAGAAACAATTCGCACAAATGGAGCATGTGCTGGAGAACATTACAGACGGGTACATACGACTAGATCAGGATGGAAGAATCATCTACTGGAACCATGCAGCCGAACGCATGATGGGCATGTCGCGCAGGGACGCACTGGGTCGTATGGTCATCGATCACATCCCTGATGAAGTGTCGCAAGCTTTTCAGGATGCGCTGGGCAAGCGAGAGAATACGACTATAGAATATTATGTACAGGATCGCAACAGCTGGTTCAATGCTCGTCTTGTCCCCTTTTATAGTGAGACATCTATCTATCTGAAGGACGTGACGGCGCTCAAGCAGGCAGAGCAGCAGATCAACCAGATGGTCTTCTATGACAGTCTGACTGGGTTGCCGAATCAGAAGCAGATGAACAAGCACCTTAGCAAGCTGGTAAATCGAAGCAAGCCGAAGGAGAACACCTTTGCGCTACTGGTCATGGATATTGACCGTTTCAAGGTGCTGAATGACTACCTGGGCTATGATCACGGAGACGCTATAATGGTATACGTTGCCCGCTTAATCTCGGCGAACATAAGGGAGTATGACGTCGTCTTTCGTTCTGAAGGAGATCAGTTCACGATCATCCTCCACCAGGTTAATTTGACCAAGGCCAAGCAGATTGCAGAGCGCATTATGGAACGGTTCCAACAACCTATCGTTGTGGCTGAGATGGAGATTGTCATTACCTTTAGTATTGGGATTAGCGTCTATCCGCTGCATGGGGAGAACCCTGAGCTGCTATGGAATCGTGCAGAGACAGCGATGCGTGTGGCCAAGAAGCTGGGCAAGAACGGCTATCAATTGTATCAGAGTAAAATGGACACTCGCTCCTCTCTTGTACTGGAAGGCGAATTGCGCAAGGCTATCTTCAAGGAGCAGCTAGAGCTGTATTACCAGCCGAAGATGGATATCCGCACAGGGCGTATGATGGGGGTAGAGGCACTGATTCGCTGGAATCACCCTGAGCGGGGGATGATCCCCCCGGATCAATTCATCCCACTCGCGGAAGATACGGGATTAATTATCTCCATTGGTCATTGGACACTCATGACGGCATGTGCCCAGAATAAGGCTTGGCAGGAGAAGGGGTACAAGCCGCTTGTCATGTCGGTCAATCTCTCTCCGCGTCAATTCAATAATCCAGATCTGGCCGAGACGGTCAGGAAGACGTTGAAGGAGAGCCAGCTGGCACCAAAGTATCTGGAGCTGGAGATTACGGAGAATATCATGCTGAATACGGAGGATGCATTAGGTACACTTCAGGAGATCAAGCAGGATGGTGTACGTATTGCCATTGACGATTTTGGAAAAGGCTACAGCTCGCTTACATATCTCAAGCAATTTCCGATAGACACCTTGAAAATTGATCGCTCCTTCGTGGAAGACTGCACGGAGAATGATAGTGATGCCAAGCTGCTTAGATCCATGCTTAGTATGGCCATTGATTTCAATCTGTCCGTCGTGGCCGAAGGAGTGGAGAACCGACAGCAGCTGGACTTCCTGCGACGGAACGGCTGTCATATTGCACAAGGCTTCCTGTTCAGCAGACCGCTTCCAGTAGCTGAGCTGGAGGCCAGTATCCGTCAACTGATCTGATGCCTTGCCACATTTCTGTATATACGCAATGCCAACAGCACTGCGTAAAACGTAGTTGATAAGTAGTCGATAGATAGTTGAAAGATAGTTGATAAATAGTCATGCCAGAATCTTCTGTTCAAATTGCAAAAAACCTTTGACAGAAGATGTGGCAATGGCTATTATGTGTATATAACTCACTAAACAGGTAGGTATAATACAATATCGTTCTCACCGTACCGACGGAGGAACTCCTTGTTATGCAGCGAGCAGACATGGTCTAGGACCAGTCAGACCCTGCTGCCATCAAGGGATTCCTCTGTTTTTTTGTGCACATAGGATCCGATACATTCCAAGTTCAACATACAAAATACACACGTAGGGGGATTTGAAGATGAGAAGACGAGGTAAGCGTGGACTACAGACTGGAATTGCAATGCTGGCATTGGCGGTGCTGCTAGCTGGATGCGGTGGCAACAACGCCCAGAGTGGAGCACAATCTGGTGAACAGACCGATGGTTCCTCACCGCCCAAGGAAGTCGAGCTGCTGAACGTATCCTATGATCCTACGAGGGAGCTGTATGACGAGTATAACAAGGCATTTGCTGCACATTGGGAGCAGGAGTCCGGGCAAAAGGTAACGATCAAGCAATCCCATGGTGGCTCCGGCAAGCAGAGTCGCTCCGTGTTGGATGGGCTGGAGGCCGATGTAGTCACGTTGGCGCTAGGCTACGATATTGATGCTTTGCAGGAGAAGGGGCTGATTGAGCCTGAGTGGCAGAGCCAATTTGAGCATAATAGCTCTCCATATACCTCTACAATTGTGCTGCTCGTGCGCAAGGGGAATCCTAAAGGCGTGAAGGATTGGGATGATCTGATCAAAGGTGACATACAGGTGATTACCCCGAATCCCAAGACTTCTGGTGGAGCACGGTGGAACTATCTGGCTGCGTGGGCATATGCCCTTGAGAAGAATAACAACGATGAAGCTGCGGCCGAGGCCTTTGTCTCAGAGCTATTCAAGCATGTACCTGTGCTGGATAGTGGCGCTCGTGGGGCGACTACGACCTTCGTGGAGCGTGGGATTGGGGACGTGCTGATTGCCTGGGAGAATGAAGCGCTGCTTAGCGTGAAGGAGCTGGGGGAGGACAAATTTGATATTGTGTATCCGTCCATTAGCATTCTGGCAGAGCCACCTGTAGCCATTGTCGATAAAGTGGTAGACAAGAAGGGAACGCGCAAGACCGCTGAAGCCTATCTGGAGTACCTGTATAGCGAGGAAGGACAGCGCATTGCTGCCGAGCATTACTATCGCCCTACACTGGATCGTGTGGCTGCCAATTATAAGGAGCAATTCCCTGAACTGAAGCTGATTAAGCTGGGAGATGTATTTGGTACATGGATAGAGACACAGGAGAAGCATTTCAAGGATGGCGGTGTCTTTGACAAAATCTATGTTCCCCAATAAGCAGGCAACTGTAGCAGCGAAGAAGAAAGGAGTGATCACATGGCCTATGCACAGCCCAAAAGGCGGCAAGTACTTCCTGGCTTCGGGCTAACCATGGGATACAGTATGCTGTACCTCAGTCTGGTTGTGCTGCTGCCCTTGTCAGCGCTACTGCTGAATTCAACAGGGCTCACATGGTCAGGCTTCTGGGAGGCTGCTACAGATCCACGGGTGGTTGCTTCCTATAAAGTAAGCTTTCTGTGTGCTGCGCTGGCAGCTTTTATCAATATGTTTATAGGCCTGCTGGTAGCCTGGGTACTGGTACGATACGACTTTCCGGGGAAAAGGCTGTTCGATGCCGTTATTGATCTCCCATTCGCGCTACCGACGGCCGTAGCGGGTGTGGCATTAACAGCGATGTATTCACCGAACGGATGGTTAGGCGGCTTCTTTCAGCCTTTGGGCTGGAACCTTGCCTTCTCCCGCACAGGTATTACATTGGCGCTCATGTTCATTGGCATCCCGTTCATCGTAAGGACTGTGCAGCCTGTACTGGAGGAGCTGGATCGCGATGTGGAGGAGGCAGCGGCTACACTTGGGGCTGGGCGGTGGCGGACCTTTTGGACGATCCTGCTGCCTCAGCTTGTTCCACCACTTCTCACTGGCTTCTCACTGGCCTTTGCCCGAGGAATCGGGGAATACGGATCGGTTGTCTTTATCTCTGGTAATATGCCGATGAAGACAGAAATTGCACCCCTGCTGATCGTAACCAAGCTGGAGCAATATGATTATGCTGGAGCTACGGCTGTAGCTATTATGCTGCTCGCCATTTCCTTCGCCTTGCTGCTGCTTATCAATACATTACAGCGGTGGACAAGACGAAGAAGTATGGGGTAGGGCGAGCAGTGCTGAGTATGCATTCGAATATGAGCATGTGCAAATTTATTCCATAGATATCGTCTTACAAGAGTGTGTGAGGGGGGATTACATGGTACAGGAGGAAGTGGCGAATGGCCTAGCTGTGGCTCGCCCACGGCCTAATCGTCCGCGAGCGAATCGTGCAGTGGACGAAGCTCCGTGGGTCAAATGGCTACTGATTCTGTCTGCTGCCTTGCTTCTGGGCTGGCTGCTGATTCTGCCGCTGATCGTCGTGCTTACTCAAGCAATCAAGCAAGGCTGGGGTGTCTACGTGGCAGCGCTGACGGATGCAGATGCCCTGTCTGCCCTGCGCTTGACCTTGCTGGTGGCGTTGATCACCGTTCCACTGAATACCATATTTGGTGTGGCTGCTGCATGGCTGCTCACAAAGTTTCAATTTCGGGGTAAAAGCATCCTCGTCACGCTGGTGGATCTGCCATTCGCTGTCTCGCCTGTAGTTGGAGGGCTGATGTACGTGCTGGTCTTCGGGGCACAGGGCTGGCTTGGACCGTGGCTGCAGGAGCATGATATCAAGATTATTTTTGCCGTACCTGGTATTGTGCTAGCGACGCTCTTCATCACATTTCCCTTCGTAGCCCGAGAGCTGATCCCTCTGATGGAGGATCAGGGGACGCAGGAGGAAGAAGCTGCGATTACCCTCGGTGCCAAGGGCTGGCGAGTATTCTGGCAGGTGACCTTGCCCAATATCAAGTGGGGGCTTCTGTATGGCATCATTCTGTGTAATGCCAGAGCGATGGGAGAGTTCGGTGCGGTATCTGTAGTATCCGGCCATATCCGTGGAGAGACGAATACGCTGCCCTTACATGTCGAGATATTATATAACGAATACCAGTTCTCAGCCTCATTTGCTGTGGCTTCCTTACTACTTCTGCTTGCACTGGCTACGCTCATCGTGAAGAGCTGGCTGAGCAGCAGACTTCCCCGCCCCTGAGCGTTGACAGGGATTGGTGGTCATGATAAATTATATCCAAGTATACAAATTGGAGTTATGTAAATTAAGCGTTGGATGTCATTTGAATATTGGATCATGGCCGCATGAATGTAGCAGCATAAATAATGTAGCAGCATAAATAACGTAGTGATCTTGTCGGGCATGCTCCCGGCCCAAGGAGGAATCCGTGTGGCAAAATCGCTGAAGGTAGATGGCGTGTGGTTGAATCGTATTGCGGAGCTGCTGAATGACATGGAGTTCGGTTCGTTGCATATTACTGTACACGAGGGCCAGATTGTTCAGATGGAGCGGACAGAACGCAAGCGTTTCGGGAATAGCCCGTCCTTGCAGGCTGTTCGGAAGACGAATTCAGGTCATAATTGATCTGGTGAAGCGGACTACTATTCGTAATTACATCTGTGTTCCCATCTATATTCACAAAGATACCGCTCTTATTGGTGTTATACGAGAACACCAGTAAGAGCGGTAAGCTGTGTGAATGGGGCAGTGCCCCGCCGATCAATCAGGAATTATACCCAGAATGTACGGCTAATGATAACCAGCAGGATGAAGAGAACCAGAATGACACCTGTAGAAGTCCATGCTCCTCCGCAGTAAGCGCCTCTTTCTTCGCTCATGTGTACACCCCCTTTATCGGATTGAGTTGACTATGTGAGATTCTGATTATTAATGTGCATTCATGATCCACTACGTCTAGCGAGTTAGATCAAGAACGCCTTAGAGATGATAACCAACAGAATGAAGAGAACCAGAATGGCCCCTGTGGATGTGAAAGGTACACCTGGATAGTTACCGCGTTCCAACTCAGCTCCCATGGTAAATCCTCCTTTGCCTTGTATAATTAAGCTTCTGCCTCGGCATTATGAGCATGAGCTTAATTTCAAAAGCATTATATTCAGCTCTCTGCCGGGATGGAATTCAGCAGGAGTCTATTTTAGAGCCTGGACTTTCCGGGCTTGTTTGACAAGATCGCGTGCGGGGATTAGGATAAATGAATTAAGATAGTACGCAGCACATTTACGCAGACATTATTGAAGGAGAGCATGGACTATGAGTATTCCCAAAACACTAACAATTGCCGGCTCCGACACTAGCGGAGGCGCAGGCATACAGGCTGACCTGAAGACATTTCAGGAGCTTGGCGTATATGGTATGACCGTATTAACGACGATCGTGGCGATGGAGCCAGGAACCTGGAACCATCAAGTCTATCCGGTCGCACTGGATGTCGTCGAATCGCAGCTTAAGACGGTTCTGGATGGGATCGGCTTTGATGCCATGAAGACAGGCATGCTGGGGTCTGTGGAGATCATCGAGCTGGTGGCGCGTTACCTGAACAAGCATAATCCACAGCGTGTCGTCATCGACCCGGTTATGGTATGCAAAGGCACAGATGAGGTATTGCAACCAGAGAATACAGAAGCGATGCTGGAGCTTCTCATACCAGGGGCGGATCTGGTAACTCCAAATCTGTTTGAGGCCTCTCAATTGGCTAAGACAGGCCCAATTCGCACTGTAGAGCAGATGCAGCAAGCCGCTGCCATCATACATGAGCGCGGAGCCAAGCACGTTCTGATTAAGGATCGTGGCAAAGTGAAGGCAGGACAGGCTATGGACCTGCTGTATGACGGTAAGGAGTTCCATTGGTTCGAGACAGCTGCGGTAGAGACGCACTTCACACATGGAGCAGGCTGCACCTCTTCCGCTGCAGTAACCGCGGGTCTGGCCCAAGGACTGACCGTACCGAAGGCAGTGGAGCAAGCGAAGAATTTTATCACGCAGGCCATTGCTGGCGGCTTCCGGTTGAATGAATTCGTTGGACCAACCCTGCATGCTGCTCATCGGCTGCACCGGGCTTAGCGCATCACACGAAGTATATTTGAGGCTGCATTCTGATATCGGCCCCAGTACTCTGAATGGTCAGATCAGGATCAAATAGTCTGATGGTCAGAATGATGAAGAATATGTCTTGATGTAGAGCCCAGACAGAGCTTAGAGCCCGTGAACAGCGGGCTCTATTTGCTGTATTGTCGTATGCATGCACGGCCTGACGGAAATCCTAACCCGACAGTCAATTTTCAGCAAATTTCGGCATTTATCGCAACTATTGCCATCGGATTCTCGTCTACACATAGTGTATATAGAGTACTACACAAGATTTATGATTATCGGAGGAAATGCAATGTTGTTCAACAGATACCTCTCATCGACTAGTCAAAAATTCATGAATTCCTGTAAATGGCTGATACTTTTCCTAATGTGTCTGGCATTGTTCGGTGACGGGCGTCATGCTGTGCAGGCCAGCTCCAATACGATCAGCATCATGGTGGACGGAGCCAAGACGCAATGGTCCACTGCACCCTATATCGCTTATGGGACGACTTATGTACCGCTTCGGGATGCAGCAGCTTCACTGGGCGCTCAGGTACGCTGGAATGAGGCATCGAATAGCGCTATAGTGACCAAAAATGGGGACACCATTACGTATAAATTAGGCTCGAATATTGTAAACGTGAACGGTTATGCTTGGAAGCAGACCTCTCCCCTAATTTATGTACGAGGGACGCTTACCCTACCGTTGCGTGGAATTACTGAGCCGCTCCGGGCAACGGTAATCCCTACGAAGAGTTCAGTAGGTACACAGATTGCCATAGATACAGATACAGAGACTATTCGAGATAGCCGTGTATCTGGTGTCGATGCTTATTTGCTGAAGCAAGGCTACTCCGGCATGGCATTGGTGGCAAAGGATGGACAAGTACTGCTCCGCAAAGGGTACGGCCCCGCGGGTGAAGGCACATTCAACCGTCCTGACATGCCAAGTCGAATCGCTTCATTGTCCAAATCCTTCACTGCTGTAGCTGCCTTGAAGCTGGTGGAGGAAGGGAAGCTGTCGCTGGACGATACCGTGTCCCAGTTCATTCCTGGATTTCCGCAGGGAGACAAAATGACGGTACATATGCTGCTCAGCCATACGGCCGGCTTGCCGGCGAATTTTCCCCGTACAGAGGGGATGACTTTGGAGAGCACGGTGAATCAGATCAAAGGGATGAAGATGCAATGGGAGCCCGGGACGATATTCAATTACAGCAATTGTGGGTATGTCGTCATGGCCTATATCATTGAGAAAGCCAGCGGGCAGAGCTATGGTAGCTATATGAAGAACCATGTACTACATCCGCTCGGGATGGACCACACCGGGGAAGCCTCACGCTCAACCCCTACAATCAAGGGGCATACCTATGTGAAGAAGCAGATGGCAGAGGCTCCATACTATGTCTCCGTATCAGGGACTGGGACGCTGTACTCTACCGTGGATGATCTGCTGCTGTGGAATAGTGCACAGGGGTTCGAGCAACTGCTGAGTATGGACTCACTGGCGAAAATGCTAACTTCTTATTCCGTCAAGAATTATGGCTATGGCTTGTTAATCCGTAATAACGAGCACGGACCAGGTATGACAATCTATCATAATGGAAGTGGTACCGGCTACAAGACGGGAATGATGAGGGACACGGGCACGGGATTGACCGTTATTTTGCTCGGGAACCGTGATGGCCTGGATACCGTGCCTATGATGAATGAGATAATGAAGCTGGCTCGCTGACAGCAGTAGCAGGATGAAGGAGCAGATGTGGAATTCACGAGTTCTAAGTAATTCTGAAGTATGCTGAATACGAAAATAAAGCTTCCAGCAAAGGATCCCGAACGGGAGTTGCTGGAAGCTTTTTTGTTATTCAGAAGAAGCTATTCATAAAATGAGCATATACTCTAGAGCTTTGTTATTTCTCATGCGTGAGGCTTCGTATCAAGCGGCTTGAGATTAGCCTCAATGTCAGCTCGTCTCCCTTCCAGGAATGGAGGCAGTGACAGGGCTTCTCCCAGATGCTCCAGATCTTCATCCGTAGCGAAGCCAGGGCCATCCGTAGCCAGCTCGAACAGGATTCCGTTCGGCTCACGGAAATACAGGGAACGGAAGTAGAAGCGATCTACGAAGCCAGAGCTGCCGATCTTAGAGTTGCGAATGTGCTCGACCCACGTCCGTAGCTCTTCCTCGTCAGCGACACGGAAGGCCACGTGATGGACGCCTCCCCGACCAAGTCGTTCTGCAGGCAGATCGGTTCTCATCTCCAAGTGGATCTCGGCACCGTTGCCACCCTCTGCCATGTCAAAGATGACAATGTCGGGCTGACCAGCAATCGTAGAAGGATAGGTGCCTTTTCGGCGCATCCCCATAATATCTGTCAGCATCCAGGCAGTCTGCTCTTCATTAGGCACAGTCAGTTGCACGGGACCCAGACCAATGATCGCATACTCCGCAGGAACGGGGCTAAGCTTCCAAGGCTTGCCGGCTGGCACACCTTGATTATGCTCATCGGAGATCAAGAAGAAGCGCTGCCCTTCAAAATCCTCGAATCTAAGGATACGGTGACCAGCTTGTTCTGTGATCTCTTCATGAGAGACATTGTGCTTGTCGAAGCGGTCTTTCCAGTAACGGAGAGCCTCGTCATTCGGTACACGCAGCGAGAGGGAAGAGATGCTGTTGTTACCGCGACGGGTCTGTCCTGCGTTCGGAATTTCGAAGAAGGTCACCTCTGTACCGGCATTACCCTCCTCATCTCCATAGAACAAATGATATACGCGCACATCGTCTTGGTTAACTGTCTTCTTGATCAATCGCATCCCCATGATCTCAGTGTAGAACTGATAGTTCTTCGGAGCCGATGCTGTCAGGGCGGACACGTGATGCAGACCTAATAATTTCATAATAAATTCCTCCAAGTAGAGTAGTATGTGAATGTGGAAATAATCAATTTCAAATATCTTAATTTAAAGATAAACTACAATTCAACTTTTGTCAATATGTTGAACACAACAAATAAAACACGCTAAATTCTCATGCTATAAGATACATGTTTCATTGACAGCACAATCCAGATTGTTATAATAGTTCAAAGGGTTATTTAACGATAATGATTATCATTATCGTTATCGCTTGATCAGTATTATTATTGCCAGAGCGAGCATGAGTGTATGCGGACTGATCCTGTAGCAATTAACGCGCAGTCGATTCTTATTGAAGCCGACTGTGGGGAAGATGCTCTTTATCATCATGGATCAAAAAAATGAACGAAGCTTTCTAGAAGAGGGGAAATATATGCTCATACATCACCGGATCGGAGATTACTCAGTTGCTGTATACGCACCGCCGACTTGTCTGAATGGTCAGAAGTCTGCTCCGGTATTGTATGTTCAAGACGGTGATACCTTGCTCCCGGATGGTCTGGAATCTCTCGGGCAGCAGTATAGAGAGGGGCAGCTACCTCACCTGATTCTGGTAGGGATACAGCCCCTTAACCGTCTAGATGAATATTCACCATGGCACAGTCCAGCACTGGCTGAAGGAAGACCGGCATTCGGAGGGAAAGCAAATCGGTATTTATCCTTTATAACAGGGTATGTACGTCCCTATATTGAGGCTCGTTATCCTGTGATGGCGGGTCCAAGGCATACGGGAATAATGGGGGCTTCATTAGGTGGACTTGTCTCTATGTATGCCGTCTATCGGCATCCTGAAATATTTGGTCATGCAGCGACCTTGTCTGGCTCCTATTGGTATCCTGGCTTCGTAGATTTCATGCAGTCTGAGACATGGACAGGCTATGATGGGCGCTACTACATGTCCGTAGGAAGCAAGGAAGGAGAGGGTAAGCATACAATCCAGAAGGACATGCTACCTCTCACTATAGCGGCACATGATACATTGCTGCAGCGTGGGGCCTCCTCGGATCGTACCCATTTGGAGGTCATCCCGGATGCAGTGCATGGTCATGAAGCCTTCGTGAAGCAGTTTCCTTCAGCGGTAGCGTGGCTGCTCGAGGGGATGGATTCGTGAAGGAACCACGCTATGGATTCATTATTATGAAGAAGTCTTCTGTGCTCTGTTAGAGACGGGAGGCTTCTTTGTTGTAGATCTGAGCAGCTGTATAGCCACAGTTACTCAGATCCATGTATTAGTACCTTGACTCAAATGGATTTCAGGTTGGGATGGTCTGGAGAGATCGTGGTGAGCGGAAAGCGGGTAAGCCCTGGAGAAACGACAGTGGCCACTTTTAAGCTTGTACAAATCTCGGATTCGACTTGAAGGAGCCCTTGGTCTTGCGGTACCATATTGATTATAGCTAGTGTAGTTACAGGTTCAGCTAAGGAGAGGGAGGCGTTACCGATATGAATAAGAACCAATTGGGGCGGTCCGAACTGCAGATTGGCGAAATCGGACTCGGGTGCATGTCCATTGGAACCGACGAGAAGCAGGGCGTATTCATTATTCATGAAGCTCTGGATAGAGGCGTTAATCTGCTGGATACGGCTGATCTCTACGATAGTGGACGTAATGAAGAGATTGTCGGACAAGCGATCAAAGGGCGTCGTCAAGATGTCATTTTGGCTACCAAGGTGGGGAATCGTCGAATTCCGGGGAAGGATGGATGGAGCTGGGACCCATCGAAGGCTCATATTTTATCCGCGGTAAAAGATAGCTTGCGTCGTCTTGGGACAGACTATATTGATCTGTATCAGCTGCATGGCGGTACTATCGAGGACCCGATTGATGAGACAATCGAGGCCTTTGAGCAACTGGTCAAGGAGGGTGTGATCCGTTATTACGGTATCTCCTCGATTCGTCCTAATGTCATTCGGGAATATGTCAAGCGGTCCAATATAGTCAGCGTCATGAACCAGTATAGCCTGCTGGATCGTAGAGCAGAAGAGGAGATCCTGCCGCTGCTGGAGCAGCATCAGATCAGTCTGATTGCTCGTGGGCCTGTAGCAGGTGGTGTACTGGCTGAAGATGGGCGTACAAAAGCCACAAAAGGCTATCTGGAATATAACGAGAGCGAACTGATTGACATTCGTGACGAATTGAATACAGTAAAAGGAATGGAGCGCAGCATGGAGCAGACCGCCATTCGGTACAGTCTGGCGCACCCGGCTGTGGCAGCAGTTGTATGCGGAGCGAGCCTGCCGACGCAGATCGAACACAATGTGGGAGCCTCTGCCGTACCGCCTCTGTCTCCACAGGAGCTCAGTCGTCTGCGTGGTATTACCAGAGCCAATACGTACAGTCAGCATCGTTGAGCTGACGAGTAACTTGACCGAATATGGTTCGGATTTGAATGAACTGTAGAGTACGCTGGTTAGCGGAAAGCGGGGAAGCCCTAAAGAAACGAAGTGCTCGCCTTTAAGCTTGCTGTTCAACTGCTATCCATCTAGATCGAAGAACAACAAGCTTAACAGCGGTTGACAGGGCTCCCCGTTTGCAGCGGCTCTCTACTCACTTTTGATCTGGTCAAGGTACTAATCGTTTGCTAAGATTCCTGAAGGTTGTCAGCAAAATACACAAATTCTAACTACACGTAGACTGAAAGGACGATAGACATGGAACGAATTACGACACAGCAACAATATGAAGAGCTTATTGGACGGGACGTATTGACCGTTATCAAATTTGATGCAACCTGGTGCCCTGATTGCAAGACCTTGGACAAATTCATGGGAGGAATTATCGAGCAGCACCCGGATAAAGAATTTTATGCGCTGGATGCCGAGCAGCTTTTGCCCGTTGCTGAGGCCAATCAGGTGCGTGGGATTCCAAGCCTGCTCGTATTCAAGGGTGGGGAGAAGCTGGCTCACCTGCATAGCAAATATGCGAAGACACCGACTCAGGTCTCAGAGTACCTTGAGACCATGGAATCCAAGCAGTAAAAGCAGTGCAGTCCTGACATAAGAGGATTTTTTTAAGCGACGAGCTTCGGTAGAGGACAATGTCTGGATAGTAAGCAAATGCAGTCAATTTTCAATTGTTATACCAAAAAGACTCCGCACCACAAATTGTGGGCGAGCTGTCACGATGATACGTAGTCAGAACTGACCTCTACCATCTTGTAGCTCGATGCTGGAGTCTTTTTTTAGATAAAAGAATTTATAAGTTTTCAGCGAGGCTGAACCATTCGATGATCGCCAGAAAAACTTCAGCTAATGACGGTCAATCTTCTATGAGAGCAGGCCAATAGAAATTTTTCTTATTTTCGAGCAAGCTATGAACTTAGGCAAGCCAATATTCTCTACTCTACTTACAGAATGATGAAGAAGAATACGGCGGCAAGTACAAAACGATATACAGCAAATACCGTCAGACTCAGACGCTTGAGCAAGCCCAGGAACGTCTTGATCGCAAGCATGGCCACGATGAAAGCGGCAATAAAGCCTGCTGCGAAGATCGGGAAATCAGACATAGATAAGTGTCCCATACTTCCAAGCAAATCGACCCCCGTTGCTCCGATCATGATCGGGACGGATACCAGAAATGTAAACTCAGCCGCAGCAGTATGGCTTACTCGGGCAAGCAGACCACCAGAAATGGTGGAGCCGGAGCGAGAGAAGCCAGGCCAGAGCGCCAAAATCTGGAACATGCCGATAACAAAGGCCTGCTTGTATGTAATGTCATCGACGGTCTCCGCTGTAGCCTTTGGATGGAGTTTCTCCGCAATGATCATCAGTATACCGCCAGCCACAAGACTGTATACAACGGTCTCAGGTCCGAATAGATAAGTCTTGATCACGTCGCGGAGCAGTACGCCCAGTAGACAAGCCGGAATCATCGCTATGATGATATGAAGCAGATTGAGCCTCGGCTGTAGGGAGTTGCGGGTCTTCTGTCTGAAATCAAACAGACTGAGGAACTTCTCCCAGTACAGCACCACGACAGCGAGTACAGCACCCAACTGAACGATGACCTCGAAGGTCTTGACCGCCTCACTATCCGTATTCAGATTCAACAGATGTGAAGTCAAAATCATGTGACCGGTCGACGAGACAGGCAGAAATTCCGTCAGGCCTTCAATGATTCCCAGTATGATTGCAGATATAAAGTCCATGTACTCCAGTCTCCTCCTACACATATATAGAGGGCAACGGGTAAGACCCATTGCCCTGTCCATTATTGTATACAGTTGTAGGAGTGGAAGTAAAGTCCACAATCTGGAGGTGCACCGGACCAGACGTCAAGAACCGCATGACACCAAGAAAAGTTTAGTCTTTAGGCTGCTCTTCTGCTGCTTCCTCAGCCTTCTCAATGATAATCTCGACGCGACGTACCCGGTTTTTGCCCATCTCACGAATGATGACCCGGACATGATCTTCAGTGAACTCTTTACCTATTCTTGGCTCAGGCACACGGCTGTATACCCAGCCACCTACAGTATCCACTTCTTCATCCTCCAGATCCAGCCCCGTCAGGTCGCTCAGATCGGACAGGATCACCTTGCCATCCACGAGGTAGCTGTTCTCCGACAATGGCTCAACTTCCCTACGTTCATCTGTATCAAATTCATCCCGAATCTCGCCGACGATCTCCTCGATGATGTCCTCAATAGTAATCAGTCCCGAGGTACCGCCATATTCATCTACCAGCAAGGCGATGTGCACCTGCTGCTTCTGCATGCGCTTGAGCAGGTCATTGACCGGAATGACCTCAGGCACCGTCAAAATGGGCTGAATCAGAGAGTTGAAGTCCACCTCGGGATTCTTGTTGTGCTCCAGGAACAGCTGCTTCGTATTAATCATCCCGATGATCTGGTCTTTACTATCCGTAGCGACTGGAAAACGGGTATATTGTTCTTCCTGTATCGTCTGCATGTTCTC
This sequence comes from Paenibacillus sp. FSL K6-1230, assembly GCF_038002385.1. Classification (NCBI taxonomy): domain Bacteria; kingdom Bacillati; phylum Bacillota; class Bacilli; order Caryophanales; family Paenibacillaceae; genus Paenibacillus; species Paenibacillus sp. FSL K6-1230. The sequence goes on along the minus strand of NZ_JBBOCK010000001.1, from coordinate 5,368,191 downwards.
CTGAAGCGAACGGGTCGTATACAGAACGACCATGTCCGTACGAGGAACCATGATTTCTTTGGCAACGGTCTCGTCAAAAGCAAAGATACGATTCACATATCCGTATTCTGTATTGTTGATCTTGCCGCTCTCCACACTCTCGGACAGAATGATCTGAATCTCCTCCTGGGAGTGAGCTTCTTCATGCTCGGAAGCTGGCTGTAGTCCGAAGAGACGCACAAGACGGTTAGCCGAACCATTTAAGAGCCAGATGAAAGGATACATAATCCGGTTGAACCAAATGATTGGCTGCGAGGTCAGCAGGCTGACGCTCTCTGCCTTGCGAATGGCCAGCGTCTTCGGTGCCAATTCACCAATAACGACGTGCAGGTAAGTAACGAGAATGAAAGAAATGACAAAAGCAAGAACGTGACCTAATTCGTCGTTAATGTGCAGACTGAGGAACAAGGGCTCCAGCAGTTTGACCACGGTCGGTTCACCGAGCCAGCCAAGTCCCAGCGCTGTGATCGTAATACCGAGCTGACAGGCGGACAGATAGCCATCCAGATTGCTAACGACCCGCTGAAGTGCTAACGCATTTTTGCGTCCCTCAACCACCAATTGGTCTACCCGGCTGGAACGGACCTTGATGATTGCGAACTCCGTAGCTACAAAAAATCCGCTCAATATAATCAATAGCGCAAATAAGAATAGACTGACACCTATGTCCATATGATTTTTACTCATTCCTTTTCATATATATTTAAGTTCATATGAACTTATTGTAAGAACTTAAAATCAATATGACAACTGTCAAAAAGAAAGCTATTAACCTTCTAAGGGCCGAATTAGGCGGAAAAGAAGGAAGAATGGGGCTCACTCGTTCCGTAGCGCTCTTTTGTATCTCCCCTTTACAAGGACACTTCCGGGGGCGTATGATGGGTTCGCATGAACTTCAAATGACAGCTTGCTTCGTTGATAGCTGAGCTCTGAAAGGAGGAAGGACTATGGAATCTTTTACCCTGACACGCCGAGATATGGCGCATTTACTGCTTGCTCTGGATCACCGTCGAGAGCAACCGCCCTTGACTGTACTTCAGGCAGCCTGGAGAAAAAGTCATGCGGACAAGCTTGGTTCTGGCAGGGCGCTGCCTACGTTTGTAAGCACCGAGATCCATCCGGTACTGGACAAGATTATCAAAGGAAAAAAACACGGAGCCTTCTCTCTCCAGGAGATCGCTTCCCTCGCACAGCTGGTGGAATATAGCCACGTCTCGCTTGCCTCGATGCAGAACTGGGTCAAGCGTGACTTTCGCGAATTTTTGGGTGCTCCCAAAATTGGCAAGAAATACTCGGTGAATCAAGCAGCGTTGCTGTTGATTATTGAGGATCTCAAGTCCAGTCTTGATTTTGAATCCATCCGTAGATTGTTCCAACTGCTGTTCGGCCAGCCTGACGATGATGCGGATGATCTGATGCAGCCTGTGGAGCTGTATGCAGCCTATGCGTCTATGTTCGAGGAGCTGGATGCGAACGAGGACGGAATGTTCGACATTCCATCGGGAGCCGCTGCGGGCGGCTTGGGCGGAGTATTGACCGAGGATATGCTGCTCCGAGTAGCTGCCAAATACACGGAGAATCTGGGACATCTCCAACCAGCTCAGCGTGAGGCGCTGTGCAATACTTTACTGGTGGCCGTCGTGTCCGTGCAGAACTCTTATTTTTTGTCCATGGCCCGTCGCTATGTGAACGCAACCCTGTTTTTGGATTATTGAAATGATTTCCTTCTGCGAATGGAACCACAGCGTGTATAGAAGCGTTAAGCCTCGGCAGCTTACGCTTCTTTTTTATGCCGAAGTACCTGATTTATAGATAGAGCTTATCCCCCGGAATTCCCTACGCATACCCGCCTGGTCTTGCTTTTCGATACCCTGAGATGTCTTATTCCATAAGGTGTTTGCTCATATTGACCCATGTAAAAAGTATACGAAAGTGGTATGTACAGTCTTTTGTACACACAGCTACAATTGAGTTATTAAGAACCAGCAATTGGAAGAATGAGGCAGGAGGGAATGGAGCATGTCTGAATTGTCCATCATTATATGCACCCGTAATCGGATTGAAGATCTGACGCGCCTGATTCGATCCATTTCCATTCAGCAGAACCTGGAGGGAGATGCGGTTGAACTGCTTATTGTGGACGACGGAAATATTCCGGAAGAGGTGCTCGGTGAATTTAGAAGCCTGCTCTCCCGGCTGTCTGGCAGTCGTGTAGTCTATTATAAGAAATCGAAGCCAGGAGTGTGGCTGTCTCGCTATGAGGCCCTATCCATGGTTCAATACGATATTGTGCTGTATTTTGATGACGATGCGGAGCTAGATGATCCGCTATATATCCGGCGGCTGTTGGATACCTATCACCAGGATGAACGGATTGTAGGTGTGGGAGGCATCGCCAAGGGGTTGAGTACGAGCCGGGCCGGGAAGCTGCTCGGTATTTTGACATTCCAGATGTCAGCATCTCTTGGCAGATTGTCAGCAAGCGGGCTGGCCGGCTCACTGCTGCGGTGGCATGAGGCGGAGCAGCCATTTCGGACTGAATTTTTCCATGGCTGCAACATGTCATTCCGTCGCAAGGCACTGAAGGATATGCTGCCATATCCGTGGATGACAAGCTATGCTGTGGCAGATGATCTATATATGTGCCATCTGGCGAGCCAGTACGGCACACTAATCATCGATCCCAGCCTTCAGATCCTGCATCATGAATCGCCTCGTTCCCGGGATAATGCGGGACGCGTCGCTAAGGCAACGGCAGTGAATCATTATTATTTCCTGAACCTGAAGCAGGCAGGCATGAGGCATTATGTGGCCTTGCTCTGGACGCTAACGTATCTCATGGGGAAGGAATCCCTGAAGCGCAATTTTAATGCCGTGAAGGGCTACGCAGCAGGAATGCTGTTCGTCCTGAATCCCCGCAAAGAATCGTATAAGGAATATATGAATGCCCGGTTATCGCCGGAGAAGGCATGATGAATCATGGCAGATGAGAGGAGGAGCACGGATGGATTTGACGATTGCTATATGCACGCGTAACCGGGAGGAGGATCTGGCCCGCTGTGCCGCTTCCATAGCAGCTAGCCGAATGACGGAGCCCTCTCTTCAAGCCGAGGTGCTGGTGGTGGATGATGGAGATCTATGCCCCAAGCTAAGAGCTGAGATGAATGAGGGATTGGAGCGGGCAGGCTTTTCCTTTCGTTACTACAGGAAGGACCAGCCCGGACTGTGGCTGTCCCGGGTCAAGACGGTTGAGATCGCAGCCGGCGATATCATTCTGTTCCTCGATGATGATGTTGAGCTGCCTGTGGATTACATTGACAATCTGATGAGGACTTACCGCGAGAACCCCGATGCTGCAGGTGTAGGCGGTATCGCGCTTGGGATGAGGAACAGCCTGATGGGTACGCTTCGTTGCTTGCTATCCTTCCAGCAGTCTCCTTTTATGGGGCGGCTGTCGTTAAGTGGCCAGTCTGGCTCCATGTACAACTGGCACAGAGCACGTCGTACCTTCAAGTCTGAATTCTTTCACGGCTGTAACATGTCGTTCCGACGGGAGGCCATTCGTTCGATCAAGCCTGTCAGTTGGCTGCAGAGCTATAGCGTTGGTGAGGACCTGTTGCTGTCACGGATCGCACGGAAACACGGGCCATTGTTGATCAATCCGGTGCTGAAGCTTCAGCACCATGAGTCCCCGTCCTCAAGGGATAACATGGAGCATGTAGCGTATATGAGAGTTATGAATCATGTGCATCTGCTGCGGGATGAGCGCGCAGGAGTGGTGCCCTATGCAGCACTGTGCTGGACTACACTGTATTTTATATTACGAGAAAGACCCAAGAAGAATAATTCGGCCATCCGTGGATATACCAAAGCACTCAAGTCCATGTTCTCCAGGGAGGCGCTTGGTTGAATGCATTCGAATGGTATAGTGGCGTCAGAAGGAGGTGGAGTGAATGAGCGCATGGACATCAGCGAAGCAGTTCTTCTCAGGTGAAGGACTCGCCAAGACCATCATGCGAACGAGCTTTAACAATTTTTTTGTGCTCATCGTCACGACTCTGACCTCGATCCTGACTGCACGCATGCTGGGTGTAGAGGGAAAAGGAGAGCTGGCCGCGGTGATCTTCTGGCCGGTGCTCATCGGGAGTGTGCTCAGCTTCGGACTGCCGACCTCGCTGATCTACAACGTGAAGAACAAGACGGGCAATACGGAGGACCTGATCGGCCTATCGCTCTTGATCCAATTACCAGCCAGTCTACTCTCAGCGGGCATTGCTTGGCTCTTCATGCCGATGTGGCTGAATGGATATGGACCAGAGATCATTCAACTGGCACAGCTATATGCCATAGCTGCCATACCGGCAGCGGTACTTACGGCTCTTACAACGGCGCTCTCTCAAAGCCTTGAGAAATTCAAGGTTTATAACGGGTTGCTATTCCTGTATCCATTTGTTAACTTCGTTGGTCTGGTTGTCGTCTGGCTGATGGGGCTCTTGACGGTGCAGATTGCAGCAGCCATCAACCTCGTGGCTAGTATCGCGGCCCTGCTATGGGCGCTGTATCAATTAGGTGGGTCACTCAAGCTTCGCTCCTTCAAGCACTTCATGGACCGCAAGGTCATGCGCCCTTATTACAATTACGGAGCCAGAGTGTACGGTATGGAGCTGATGGGCACCTTGTCTACCCAGACGGATAAGATTGTCATCGTAGCGCTGCTATCCCCACGTGACTTCGGGTTATACTCCGTCGTCTTTGCGCTCTCTCGTGTCTTCAATGTCGTGCAGAACGCGGTTACCAACGTTACCTTCCCCAAGGTAACGGGGATGGCACAGCAGAAGATTATCGAGACGGTGGGGCGTGCGTTCCGCATCTCCATGGCGCTTATGCTGATCGTGATTGTCCCCAGTCTCTTTGTTGGTCGATATATGCTGGGTCTGCTCTACGGATCGTCATTTCTGGAGGCATCCACGACCTTCTATCTATTGTCGCTGGAATGCATAGTCGGAGGCGGCTCATGGATTCTGGCTTCAGCCTTCAACGCGCTTGGTCGCCCAGGGCTTGTGCTAATTCGGCAAATCGTCGCCTATGCGATTACCGTAGTTCTGTTCTTCGTATTTACCCCTCTGCTAGGGCTGGAGGGTATTGCGCTTGCTCTGTTGTCCGGGGCCTGTGTCAGACTTGTCTTTTCCGTTTTTTCATTCCCTGTATTTTTTGGGGTTCCGCTCCGGCGAATCATATTCGACAGACACGATTTTACTTTCCTCATGGAAATGATACACAAGAAGCGCAAGAAGGGAGAACTGAACGATGGCAAACTTGCATCCAATGGATGAGCTCAAGAACAAGCTGAAGATGATCCTGAAGGTGGTCCCGCCAGGCTCAAACATCGCTTATGTAGACTACCCGGTGTATAACAACGGCGGAGACGTGCTGATCATGAAGGGAACGGAGGCGTTCTTCAAGGCAAATGGTATCCGTGTCCGTGCCCGATATAGTGCCATGGATTTTCCCGATAAGCTGAATGTCCCGAAGGACTGGATTATCGTCTGTCACGGGGGTGGGAACTTCGGGGACTTGTATCTGAATCACCAGAATCTCAGAGAGAAGGTCGTGCGTGACTTTCCAACGCATCGGATTGTAGTCATGCCGCAGACGATCCACTTTCAGAGTGAGGCCAAGGCCAATGAAGCAGCGACGTTGTTCAACAGCCATCCTGATATGCACATCTTTGTAAGGGATACACGTTCTTACGCCTACGCCTCTGAGAAATTCAACAACTGCGATATCCAGATGTGTCCGGATATGGCGCATCAATTATGGCCGCTCAAGACGACTTCTGCCCCACAGCAGGAGGTGCTCTATTTCCTGCGCAATGATATTGAGACGGTGAAGGATCAGCAGCAGTTCGATCGTGAAGCAGATGCGGATCATCGTCGGGATTGGGATACCTTGTTCACACCGTTCGAGATTCGTGGCATAGAATATTTCCAGAAATTTTACCGTCTTGACAAAAAGATCGGCGGCCCGCTTCCCACACGGGTATTCTGGTATAAGTATACAGACCATCTAATGAGTAAGGCCGTGGATCTGTTCAGCTCCTACCGTGAAGTGCGTACCTCCCGTTTGCATGGACATATTCTTGCATGCCTCTTGGACATTCCGCATATTGTAATTGATAATTCTTACGGCAAAAATTCACTGTATTTCCAGACCTGGTCGACGGGAAATGCCAAGGCCAAGCTGTACAGTGAGGAGTCAGCTCCGGTGGAGCAACTCTCCTGAGCAGCAAGCGGAGATGAATTAAATCTCAATCGTTTTTCGGTCTTGGTCAAGAGATTACTAGCCAGCCAAGATACTGTAATAAGCAGGCCAGCGCCTCGGATACACATACACAGAGCCCTTGTGCGGAGATCACGTACAGGGGCTCTTTCTGTTACTTCATGCCAAGTACCTGTTTGGAGCAGCGATCAAGCCTGTCGATCTCCTCTGCTGTCAGTACGAACTCCAATGCCTTTACATTTGCCTCAGCATGATGCTTCTTGGAAGCGCCGGGAATTGCAAACACCTGCTCTCCATGCGCATTAACCAGCCAATTCAGGGCAACTTGTGTGGGTGCTACGTTATAATGGCTTGCTATGTGTTCAAGCTCCTCAATTAAGGGTCTGGATTGCTCCAGCCCAGAAGGACGAAAGGCTCGAGTCCATTTGCGCGGGCCTTTTATGGATCGAATCAGTGATGGATTCTCATGAAATTTCCCGGTCAATATTCCTTGCATCAGCGGGGAGTAAGCGATGATGGCCACCCCCAGCTCCTGAGCGGTTTCCAGTACCCCATTCCTCTCAATGGTACGGTCGAGCAGGCTGTATTTTACTTGATTGGCTGCCAATCGAAGCCCGTATTCTCGCAGCACGCGATCCGCTTCCCGCATTTGCTGTGCAGAGAAGTTGCTTACTCCCACATATTGAACCTTTCGCTGTACAGCGAGACTAGCCATTTCCTTCATAACAGCTTTGACAGAAGAGAAGGAGTAGGGAGAGTGCACCTGGTAAAGGTGAATCGTCCGGCCATCCAGCTGTCGAATACGCTCATCAATCGTTGCTGGAATGCTGCCAGCCGTGCGAAACGCAGGCCACCATTTGGTGGCAATCCTGGCCTCATCTGCGAGTGTACCTCCAAGCTCCTTCAGCATGGCAGCCAGCAGCTGCTCGGACTGACCGCCACCATAGGCTTCAGCCGTATCGAACCAATTGATCCCGCCCTCCAGACTCGTCTGAATGATGTCTCTCATCACCTCTTTGGACATGGCTGGCCAAAATTTGCCGACAAGCCCCTGTCCATTACTGAACTGCCAGCACCCAAGCCCAAGTGCCGATAATCTCAGATCGGAGTTCCCTAGCCTGCGTAGTTGCATGGAAGGTGTCTTTGTCATATTTGTCCCCATCAATTCATCACTCGCTCCTCATGCTTGTTGGATTTTTATGTATAAACAAACTCTTTTTTTGAATTCTATACTGTATTTGATGTTAATTAAAGATTTTTTGTTTTTCCCTATAGATCATATGTCTTACAATACATTCTTTAATGATCATACAATAACTTTAATGTAATTTTTTATATTTTACACTAAAATACTATATTTTTTTAAATTATTTCCGATATTTAAAATAGTGTATGTAAAAGTTAGCCATACACCATACAGCTTCTGCCTTCTGCCAGTAGGTCGAGCGAAATATAGTAAGGAAAAGGGGGATGAAAAGGCTCGGGTTATCGCTTTAACGGATCAGTGCGGTATTGAAACAAGACAATTGTAGTTGCCATAAATATGCCTAGAAAAGGAGAGATTGCAATAATGATGAACATGAGCATGATCATCAGTGAGGAATATCCGTTAAGTGCTTATCAGAAGGACATATGGCTTGAGCAATGTATGCATCCAGACAAGCCTATATACAACATCGGGGGTTATATAGAGGTAAAGGGTCCACTTGATGCAGGACGGCTGGAGAGGGCTATCATGAGGCTGATCCATGACAATGATTCTCTCAGAATTCGCCTGACGGATCACAAGGGGGAGCCTCGCCTGACTCTATTGCCCGAGGTGGACTATAAGCTGCCATTTCATAATTTTTCTAAGCAGGAAGACCCGAAGAAGTATTGCCAAGCGTGGATGAGAACGGAATTTTTGAAGCCATTTCAGTCTGACGATTACTATTTTCAGTTTCATTTGTTACAAGCAGATACTAATACATATTTCATACTACTCAAAGGCTACCATCTCATAATTGACGGCTGGGGATTTGCCCTGCTGATTAATCGAATGATGGATAACTACAATAGCCTAGCACAAGGCATAGTAGATTCGAATACAGCGACTTACTCCTATACTGATTTCATCCTCGACAATCAGGAGTACCTGCAGTCTGCGACGTTTTTGAAGGATAGAGAGTTTTGGAAAAACAAGCTGGCCACCCTTCCAGAGCCACTCTTTGGCAAGGAGGCAGTCCGTGGAAGGGACAGTGAAGATTCTATATGGAGCGATAGACAGACGCTGGCTATTCATAAGACACAGTATAATCAGATGCTGGAATTCTGTAAGGCAGAGGGCTGCTCTTCCTTCCATTATTTCTTGGGACTGCTGTTCCTGTATTTCAGCCGGGTGTGTAACCGCAGCGAGCTTGTGATCGGCGTGCCGGTCTTTAACCGCAGTAAGGTACAGTACAAGCAGACGCTTGGACACTTTGCCAACGTTCTACCGCTGCGGATCAGCCCGGGGCAGGACATGACCTTCAAGGAATTGCTGAGATTCATTAAGAGAGAACTGATGCAGTGCTACCGCCATCAGAAGATGCCTCTCGGGGAAATACAGAGAGCTGTGTACGAGCATTCCCAGAATAAAGGGAATTTGTTCGATATTTCGCTGTCCTTCGAGGAACAGGATATTAGCAACGCCTTCCAAGATACGATCTGCGGCAACGTAACGATGACGCATCATCATGAAAGAAATGCGCTCACACTCCTGATCTGGGGACATGAAGGAGAGGGGGATGTAGCTGTTAATTTTGACTATCGCATTCAGACTTTTGCTGGATTTATTCCTATGGAGGATGTTATTCGCCATTTCAGGCATTTGTTTGCGCAGGGAATGGAACACAGCGATAGGCTGATCTCGCACATTAACATTGTGCCTGAGGATGAGCGTAGCGTCCAGCTTCAGGACTTTAATCAGACCGCCGTGGACTATCCGCGAGAGCAGACCATACAGCAGCGATTCGAGGAACAGGCTGCGAGCAGGGCAGACCATCCGGTCCTCGTGTGGGATGGACAGCTGCTGACCTATCAGGAGCTGAATGCACGGGCGAACCGTCTGGCTCGTACGCTGAGGGGACGAGGCGTGCAGCCAGATGATATCGTGGCGATCATGATGGAGCGCTCACCGGAGATGGTCATCGCCGTCCTGGCGACACTCAAGGCCGGCGGAGCCTATCTGCCGATCGACCCGAACTATCCCGAGGAGCGGATTCAGTACATGCTGGAGGACAGCGGAGCCTCGTTGCTGCTGACCCAACAGCATCTGCTCGACAAGGCAGGGACTTACGCAGCGGACAGGATCATCGAAGTAGGCGCAGAGTATGTTCAGGTAGCCGCACCGGAGGATAGCATCAATCTGGAGCAGGTGAACAGCCCGAATGATCTGGCCTACATCATCTACACCTCAGGCTCGACGGGACGGCCTAAAGGGGTCATGGTGGAGCATCGAGGCGTGCTCAATCTTCAGCAGTACTTCGCGGACCACTGGGGCGTGAGCGGAGCCGACCGGATGCTGCAATTCGCCAGCAGCTCGTTCGATGCCTCGGTCTGGGAGATGTTCACAATCTGGCTGGGCGGCGGCACGCTGCATTTGATCTCGCGGGATGTGATCAACCATCTGCATGAATTCGTTCGCTATATGAACGAGCAGGAGATTACGATCGCGTTGCTGCCGCCAACGTATCTGGCGAATCTGGAGCCGAAGAGCCTGCCAAAGCTGAGGAAGCTGGTGACCGGCGGCTCGGCGATCACGAAGGAGCTGGTGACGCGCTGGAAGGACCACGTGGAATACATGAATGCCTATGGCCCGAGTGAATCGACGGTCATAGCCACGACGTGGACCTATCAGGCAGCGGATATGGAGCTCTCTACGGTGCCGATTGGCAAGCCGATAGCCAACACCCGCGTCTATGTGCTGGACCCCCAACAGCAGCTGTTACCACTCGGAGCAGCAGGTGAGCTGTGCATCGCGGGAGACGGTCTGGCGCGAGGATATCTGAATCGACCGGAGCTGACAGCGGAGAAATTCGTGAACCATCCGTATGATGCGGGGCAGAAGCTGTATCGAACCGGAGATCTGGTGCGCTGGCTGCCAGGAGGAACGCTGGAGTTCCTGGGCCGCATCGACGATCAGGTGAAGATTCGCGGCTTCCGGATCGAGCTGGGCGAGATTGAGCAGCAATTGCAGAGGCATCCTTTGGTGTGGGAGGCGGCTGTAGTGGCCCGCTCGGACCAGCAGGGAGAGAAGTATCTGGCGGCGTATATTACAGCGGAAGCTGAGCTGGAGCCAGAGGAGCTGCGGCAGCAGCTGCTGGAGGAACTGCCAGACTACATGGTACCGTCGACCTGGATGCAGCTGGAGCAGATGCCCTTATCATCGAGCGGCAAGATTGACCGTAAGGTGCTGCCTGAGCCGATTCAGCGGACGAATACAGGAACGGTAGCCTACGTGGCACCCCGCACCGTAATTGAACAGATCCTGGTGAAGGTATGGGAGCAGGTCCTGAAGGTGGAGCGAGTCGGCATCCGAGACCACTTCCTTAACCTTGGCGGGGATTCCATTAAGGCGATTCAGATTGTATCCAAGCTCCATGACTACAAATTGCAGCTGCAGCTCAAGGATCTGTTTGACCATCCGCTCATTGAGGAGTTAAGTGCCTGTGTCCAATCGGAGGTGCGGAGGGCATTCCAGGGCACGGTAAACGGAAGGATCGTAACGACTCCTATCCAGAGCTGGTTCTTTGAGCAGCCGTTTGCTGCCAAGCATCATTTCAATCAGTCGGTTCTGCTGCGTCGGGCAGAGGGCTTTGATGAGGCGCTGCTAAGACGTGTATTTGACAGACTGGTAGCACATCATGATGTACTGCGCCTGGTAGTGCGAGAGCACGAGGGACAAGCAGTTCTGTTCAACAGGGACATGGAGGGTCAGTTCTATTCATTGGAAGTGAAGGATTTTACAGCTCTTGACCAGCCTATCGAAGCCGTCAAGGAAGCTTCCGCCGAGCTGCAGCAAGGTATGGATATTCAGCAGGGTCCATTGGTGCAGGCAGGTCTGTTCCGAACGACAGTCGGGGACTATCTCTGTATAAGCATTCATCATCTTGTCGTAGATGGCGTATCCTGGCGTATTCTGTTCGAGGATATGGCAATGGGGTATCGTCAGGCGGAAGAAGGGCAGCCTGTCACGTTTCAAGAGAAGACAGATTCCTTCCTGATGTGGTCTGAGCGGCTTCAGACCTATGCTGACAGCGAGGAGCTGAAACAGGAGCTGGCTTATTGGCGGGAGTTGGATCAGCTGGAGATCAAGCCTGTTCCGAAGGACTACCCTGTGCAAGAACGAACCATGGCAGGTATCAGACAGGTAGAGGTCATGCTGGATGAGCTGGAGACCACCCGACTGCTGAAAGAAGTGAACAAGGCCTACAATACAGAAATTAACGATATCCTATTGACCGCGCTAGTTGAGGCTGTTCACGAATGGACAGGAGAAGAGCAAGTGCTTGTGAATCTGGAGGGGCATGGTCGCGAGCAGATTGTCAGTGATATCAATATCAGCAGAACAGTAGGCTGGTTCACGGCTCAATTTCCTGTCGTGCTGGACATGGCGGGGGCCGGGGAGTTGTCCTCCCGGATCAAGAGCATCAAGGAAGGGCTACGACGTATTCCACATAAAGGGATGGGCTACGGTATTTTGAAGTATATGTCAAAAAATAAAGAACAAATGAGCCCTATATCCCGGTTGCAACCAGAGATCAGCTTCAACTATCTCGGGCAATTTGACGAAGACACTGATATTGGCGTCTTTACCATTGCAGATGTACTCACGTATGGAACGGTGTCACCAGACATGCCTAGACCTTACTGTCTGGATATTAACGGCAGCGTAAGAGAAGGTAGACTGTGTCTGAGCTTCGCTTATCATAAGGACGAATACGATAATGCCACGATGAAGCGAGTAGCGGAGAGCTTCAGACGCCATTTGCAGCACATCATTGAGCATTGCGCGACGCGGGAATATACGGAGCTGACGACAAGCGATATAAGCTCCAGCGATATCACTTCATTAGAGATTGAGGAGGTCTATCGCAGGTTCGCGGGTGTAAAGGCCAAGATTACAGACATGTACACGCTGAGTCCGATGCAATCCGGCATGCTGTTTCATTTTCTGAAGGAAAAGGACTCCCCTGCTTATTTTGAGCAAGCTGTGCTGCATCTGGAGGGAGAGCTCGATAAAGAATTGCTGGAGCAGTCCTTCCGTCACTTGATCCAGCGGCATGATATTTTGCGTACAGCCTTTATCTATGAAAGGGTGGAAAAACCCATTCAGGTCGTACTTCAGAAACGACCAGTGGACCTATTCTATCAATATATCTCTTTCTTGTCGGAGAAGGAGCAAGAGAACTATCTACAGTCATATCTGGAGAAGGACAAGGCAAGAGGTTTTGATCTTACTCGGGACCCGCTGATCAGAGTTGCCTTAATCCGCATGAGCACAGACAGCTATCGTCTGGTCTGGAGCTTTCACCATATCATTATGGATGGCTGGTGTCTTGGGATTGTCTTCAAAGAACTATTGGAGGTATACCATTCGCTGCAGCAAGGGAAAGAACCTCAATTAGGACCTGCATATCCTTATGGCCAATATATCCGCTGGCTGGAACAACGGGAAGACCATGAGACGGCCTCCTATTGGGAGCGTTACTTGGCCGATTACGAGAACCCGGCGCTACTGCCTCGCAACCAGAATGGCATAGTCCATGCGAGGTATCAGCAGGATGAGTATGACTTTGTAATTGCTGGGGAGACGAAAATGAGCCTGGAGAGCATCGCTAGGGACAATGGTGCCACACTGAGTACATTAATGCAGGCAGTCTGGGGTGTGCTGCTGCAACGGTATAACAATACGAGAGATGTCGTATTCGGATCCGTCGTATCAGGAAGACCTGCGGAGATTCAGGGCGTGGAGCGGATGGTAGGCCTGTTCATCAACACGATCCCTGTCAGGGTTCAGGCAGACCAGGATGAGACCTTTTCAGCCTTGTTAGGCAAATTACAGCGTGAGGCACTGGAGGCAGAGCAGCATCACTATTCTCCACTCGCGGAAATCCAGTCACGGACAGCTCAAGGCAGTGAATTGGTGCACACGCTAATGGCTTTCGAGAACTACCCAATGGAGGAGGTCGTTAAGGGACGTAGTGGAACTGACACTGATGTGCGCATTCTGGCCGCGCAGGTGTCTGAGCAGACGAACTATGATTTTAATTTCATAGTGATGCCTGGAAGCGGGTTGCAGATCAAGTTCCGTTACAATCGCTTGGCTTACAATAGAAGCTTTGTGGAACGGCTAGCATCACAAGTACGGAGGGTGATCCGTGAGATTATCCAAGCCCCGGGCATACGGATTGATGCCATTGAGGTCGTAGCGGAGGACGAGAGAAACGTACAGCTTCATGACTTCAATCAGACCGCCGCAGACTATCCGCGAGAGCAGACCATCCAGGAGCGATTCGAGGAACAGGCTGCGAGTAGGTCAGACCATTCGGCTCTCGTGTGGGATGGACAGCTGCTGACCTATCGGGAGCTGAATGCGCGGGCGAACCGTCTGGCTCGTACGCTGAGAGGACGAGGCGTGCAGCCAGATGATATCGTGGCGATCATGATGGAGCGCTCAACGGAGATGGTCATCGGCGTCCTGGCGACGCTCAAGGCTGGCGGAGCCTATCTGCCGATCGACCCGAACTATCCTGAGGAGCGGATTCAGTACATGCTGGAGGATAGCGGAGCCTCGTTGCTACTGACCCAGCAGCAGCTGTGCGACAAGGCAGGGGCTTATGCAGAGGACAGGATCATCGAGGTAGGTGCAGAGTACGTTCAGGTAGCCGCACCGGAGGATAGCATCAATCTGGAGCGGGTGAACAGCCCGAATGATCTGGCCTACATCATCTACACCTCAGGCTCGACGGGACGGCCTAAAGGGGTCATGGTGGAGCATCGGGGCGTGCTCAATCTCCAGCAGTACTTCGCGGACCACTGGGGCGTGAGCGGAGCCGACCGGATGCTGCAATTCGCCAGCAGCTCGTTCGATGCCTCGGTCTGGGAGATGTTCACAATCTGGCTGGGCGGCGGCACGCTGCATTTGATCTCGCGGGATGTGATTAACCATCTGAATGAATTCGCTCGCTATATGAACGAGCAGGAGATTACGATCGCGTTGCTGCCGCCAACGTATCTGGCGAATCTGGAGCCGGAGAGCCTGCCGAAGCTAAGGAAGCTGGTGACCGGCGGCTCGGCCATTACGAAGGAGCTGGTGACGCGCTGGAAGGACCACGTGGAATACATGAATGCCTATGGCCCGAGTGAATCGACGGTCATAGCCACGACGTGGACCTATCAGGCAGCGGATATGGAACTCTCTACGGTGCCTATTGGCAAGCCGATAGCCAACACCCGCCTCTATGTGCTGGACCCCCAACAGCAGCTGTTACCACTCGGAGCAGCAGGTGAGCTGTGCATCGCGGGAGACGGTCTGGCGCGAGGATATCTGAATCGGCCAGAGCTGACAGCGGAGAAGTTCGTGGACCATCCGTATGAGACCGGGCAGAAGCTGTATCGGACCGGGGATCTGGTGCGCTGGCTGCCAGGAGGGACGCTGGAGTTCCTGGGGCGCATCGACGATCAGGTGAAGATTCGCGGCTTCCGGATCGAGCTGGGCGAGATTGAGCAGCAATTGCAAAAGCATCCTTTGGTGCGGGAGGTGGCTGTGGTGGCCCGCTCGGACCAGCAGGGAGAGAAGTATCTGGCGGCGTATATTACAGCGGAAGCTGAGCTGGAGCCAGAGGAGCTGCGGCAGCAGCTGCTGGAGGAACTGCCAGACTACATGGTGCCGTCTGCCTGGATGCAGCTGGAGCAGATGCCTTTATCACCGAGCGGCAAGATTGACCGCAAGACATTACCTGAGCCTGCATTAGGACAGGCTAGCACACTCGTCCCACCAAGAAATGACGTGGATGCGACCATCCTGAAGGTGTGGAGGGACATTTTGAGTGTGGAAATGATCGGCATTGATGATGAATTCTTCAGACTTGGCGGCAATTCCATTAAGGCGATTCAGGTGGTCTCCAGGCTTGCTCTTGATTTCGAAGTAGGAATTAACGATATTTTCGAGCACCCGACCGTTCGGACCTTGGCGGATCATATTAAATATTCCAAGGATCGGTTGAAGGGATTCGTACAAGCTCTTCAACAAGCTTCTGCTACCGGGCAGACTGGAGCTACTATTCTTGATGGTGGTATCCGCAGAAGCCTGAGAGAGTACCGGATGAGAAATCGAAATTATGACCATATCAACCTTACCGAACGGTCAGATTATCATGATATTCTGCTGGCCGGTGCAACGGGATACCTAGGCATCCATATTCTCTATCAATTGCTGCAGAAGACAGATTACACAATTCACGTACCTGTACGCGGAGCGAACGATGCCGAGGCGCTGGAACGGCTGCAGGCAAAGCTGAGGTTTCATTTTGGGAGTGAGCTTGGCTGGCAGCATGGCTGGGAGGGCCGGCTGATTGTGTTCCGCGGGGATCTGACCGAGGAGGCCTTCGGACTGAGCGAGGAACGTTATGAGCGCTTGGCGAACACGGTGGATGCTGTCATGAATACAGCGGCGAACGTGAAGCATTTCGGGCATTATGAGGAGTTCGTAGCCGTCAATGTGGAAGGGAACCGCAGGCTGATTGATTTTGCTAATGCCGGGAAGAAGAAGGATTACAATTTCGTCTCCACGACAAGCGTGGGAAGCGGATGGATAGAGGATCAGAGCAGCATTCTGTACACGGAGTACGATGGTCATGTCGGGCAGAGCTTGGACAACTATTATGTCATGACAAAGCTGGAGGCTGAGCAAGAGATCGTTGAAGCCCGGAAGACAGGATTGACATCGAATGTATTTAGAGTAGGTAACCTGGTATTTGATTCACATTCAGGGGTGTTCCAGGAGAATATCTCGGACAATGCCTTTTATTCTCTTATCAAGTCACTTGTGACGCTTGGCAAGGTGCCGGATATCCAGCAGAAGACGATGAATTTCTCCTTTGTAGATGAGGTAGCCGAAGCCGTCGTGCTTCTATTTGACCGGAAACATCTGAGTAATGAGACTTATCATCTGTACAATAGCCATCAGATCAGCATGAGGGACTTTGCCGATCTGCTAGGCCAAGCGGAAATACATGTCGAGGCAATGCCTATGAATGAATTCACTGAATATATGCTTGCACAATATAATCAACCAGATACACAGCAGGAGATTGCCCGGATTTTGGTCCACTCGAATGTCTTTTTTGAGGGGGCAAGCAAGACGCTCTTCCTGTTGAGGAACAGCAAAAGTGACCAGCTTTTGCGCAAGCTTGGATTTGAATGGTCCCGAGTGGATGATCACAAGGTAAGACTGATGATGGAGCATATTCGTAAGGTCGGATTTATGTAAGCATTTTTCATGTTTATGTAAGACAAGAATAAGAAAGGGGGATGACCCGTATGGATGCAATCAAATTGGCAAGCACGTACTTTTTCGGGACAGAAGACTATCTGTCAGCGAACAGCATGATTGCAACGATCACTTTCAAGAGAAAAATATCACCCGCCACAATGTATTCCAGCTATCGCTTGCTGATCCTGAACAACCCCCTGCTGCAAGCCAAGAAAGTGGAGTTACCCGCCGAGGACAGCTTCGTATGGGAGCCATTTACAGAAGACGAGCTGGACCGACTGCTGGCGCTGGAGCAAACAAAGCAGGCCACGTACCGTACAGAAGCGGAGATTCTCGCAGACTATGCTCCCACTAATGATCGTCTTCCGTTTCGCATTGATCCGATCAACGAATTTACGATGATCTTTGCGATGAATCATGCAGTGGCCAATGGTCTTAGCCTCGTATTCTGGATTCAGCGGTGGCTGGAGTTGTATTCCGGTGCACGAGAGGTACAGTCAAATGTCACCAGCCCAGAGCAGTCTTTACCCATCAGACGAACGGTCAATCTTGGCAAGAAGGTGGCTGCTTACTCCTGGATGCCAGTATTTATTGCGGGCTTCTTATTCAAGGCTATGGGGCGAGGAGGAGGAGTGAGCGGTACCGTTGATCTGAGCGGAGGGAGAAAACCGGAGACAGGTGGCACCCATGCCAAGAGATCGTATTGCTTTAGCCAGGAGGAGACGGCAGCGATCTTGCGGCATAGCCGGAATCGGGATATGACGTTAACAGAGTACGTCTGTTACCGGATGACTGAGGGACTGCTGCAGCATGCACCGAAGCAGCAACGTGTATTTGTATCCATGCCGATGGATCTGCAGCATCTGCTCCACTATTCGCCGGAGACGATGCATGGGAATTATGTAGCCAGTCTTCCGATGCAATTTTTTCGATCAGGAGATGTGGCCAAGCAGGTAAAGCGGGAATTCAGATGGTTCAAAAGGGGAGTCCCCTACGCGCTCTCAATTTTCTTTGCATCGTTCTCCAATTCATATCGGAAGTATAAAGAGCAGTGCCTGCAATTGTCTATGAAATCAATGCCTGAGCGGTTTCCAGCGTGGAATTTTTCCATTACCCTGTCCAATCTGGGGAGAATCACGCATCCGCTGCTGGAGGAATGGATAGATACCATCTATTTCTCGATCAAAAACCAGTCGGTGCTACTCACCACCGCTACCTTATCAGAGCGGCTAATGATGGAGGTCAGCGTCTTGGAGAAGCTTTACGATTCAGAGGAGGTATTCGGCCTGTTCGATCGAATTCTGTCTCCAGATCATCTGCTGAGTCAGGCAGAGTCCGTCTCTTGATGTCCTGTTCTTACAATTCATATGTGCATAGATTCAGGCGCCCCGAGGGGCGCCTCATTTGTTATTGTCCAGCTTGTTATGTTCAGTTTGTTATTGTCCGGAGTCATTCTGACAGGTGCCCCACCAAAAGATCGAATTCTAAATACGTCAATAAATACATTTTTTTGACAGAAAACGGCTATCCTCGCTATAATCGTACATGTGAATCTTTTACATAAATTCAATGAGTGTAACCGATTGTTGATACAATAAGGCTACTACAAGAGTCATTATACAATCTTACTGATATATGAACTAATGCAGGTGTGATCATTAGAGCATTGGCCCAAGATCTGAATAAGAAAGTTGAGGCTATCTATGTCCATAATCAAGCCATTAGCCCCTCCGTTGTTGCTGATGAAGGATATTATTCGAGAAGGTGCTCCAGCATTGCATAGACGTGCTGTAGCGGTGTCGTCACCTCCGGACGAAGAAGACAGACATTACATGCAGCTTATGATGGAATACCTGAAGAACAGCCAAGACCCTAACGTAGCCTCGCGATACGAGCTGCGAGCGGGCGTAGGTATGTCTGCCAATCAGATCGGCTTAGATAAGCGCATGTGCGTAATCTGCATTCAGAAGCCAGAGCTTCAAGTGGAATACGAGCTGTATAATCCTGTTCTGATCAGTCATTCCGATACAATGATATTCTTGGCGGCTGGTGAGGGCTGCTTGTCGGTTGATCGATATGTTCCGGGCTTCGTGCCGCGCTATGAGTGGGTAAAGGTTCAGGCCGCGGATGCATGGGGCACGGTAAATGAGTACACATTCCACGATTACACTAGTATTGTTGTGCAGCATGAGCTGGACCACCTGGACGGTGTCCTGTTCTATGATCACATCTCTATACCGAATCCATTCCAATTGCCTGATCATGTGAGTGTCCGGCCTATTATCATGTAAGCGCTTGATAGGAGGGGAGGGCTTGTATGGTTTTGTCAGCCAGACTACTTCGTTTTATTAACAATGTTCGTCTTCGCAACAAGCTCTTATTCTCTTACGTATTCGTAGTCATGCTACCCGTGCTACTGGTAGGGGGGACCGTCATTTATCATTTGCGTGAGCAAGCCCTGGAATCGGCGATCGCCCAGACCGTCAACAATGTCAACAAGCTCAAGAATCAGACAGATAATTTACTTAGAGTGCCGCTGGATATCTCGAACCGACTGATGTTCGATAAGGTTTTCGCCGGTATAGTGAACAAGCGGTACAGCGGCATGCTGGAGCTTACAACTGCCTATAATGATTTTCATGAATTCCAGACCTATCGAGATCAGTATCGGGAGATTGAGAATATCCGCTTCTACTCCTTTAATCCAACGCTCGTCAACAATATGGAGTTCATCCCCGTTCAGTCAAGCCAAATGCATGAATCATGGTTTCAGTCTGCAATGCAGGGTACGAGTGTGCATTGGCTCTATGTGCGCGATTCTGTTAACAATCCCATATCCGGACTAAGCCTTGTCCGCCAGATTCCATTTCCTGAATATCGGAGCAGGGGAGTGCTTGTGGTCGGAATCAACCGGAATGAGCTAAACAATATGTTAAGCATAGAACCCTTCAATACGATGATTATTGATCAACAGGGGATTATCGTAGCTTCCAAAGATCCAGCCATGGTCGGAACCAAGGTGAGTCGACATACGGTTGGCGCGGAGCTGCCTGAACTAAGAAAAGGCATTTACAAGGCAGAACTGCAGGGACAATCCTCCCATATTATTGTAGATGAGCTGATTCCCCGTGGCAGCAAGAATGGTCTTACGTTCATCTCCATATTCTCGAATGAGAGCATCGTCCGCGAGGCGAACCGTGTCATTCTTCTAGGAACGATCTGTGTTGTGACTGTACTATTGGCGGGCCTTCTACTGGTCATGCTGATTTCCTTTCTGATTACAAGACGCCTGCATCTGCTGAGCAGTGAGCTGCATGATGTAGCCGGGGGCAATCTGACGGTTGTATCCCGTGTCGAGGGGAAGGATGAGATTGGTGATTTGTCACGGAAGTTCAACACAATGGTAGCTAGCATCCAGCAGCTGATGGTGGAGGTCTATGAGACCAGTGAGCAGAATGCCCGCCTGGAAGTAGCACAGAGGGATATCAAGCTGAAGATGCTGGCTAGTCAGATTAATCCGCACTTTCTTTTTAATACGCTCGAATCTCTACGCATGAAGGCACATATGAAAGGTGAGAAGGAGATTGCCCATGTCATCAAGCTGCTTGGTACTCTCATGCGACGCAAGCTAGAGATTGGTAGCGGCTATACGACGATTCAAGAGGAGCTGGACATGGTCCGCTCCTATCTGGATATTCAGCGCTTCCGATACGGTGACAGGCTACGGCCTCAGGTGCTGTGCGAACCCGGAATCGAGAGCGTTCGAATTCCTCCACTGCTCATTCAGCCCTTGGTGGAGAATGCCGTAATCCATGGTCTGGAGAACATGGAGGATGCCGTTACTGTGCAGGTAACTGTCACTCTGGAAGAGGCTAATAGGCTTGTAAAGGTCGAGGTCAAGGATAACGGGAGTGGCATGTCTCAGGAACGGTTGCAACAGCTGGAGCAACATCTGCAGCGCTTGGAGGAGGACAATAGCGGCATTGGCATGCGAAATGTACATCATCGACTGCGGCTGATGTACGGTGAAGCCTATGGATTGCAGGTGCAGACCAGGGAAGGGGAAGGCACATCAGTCCGATTCTTAATACCGGTAGAGGAGGATGAATGATGTATAGAGTGCTGATTGTAGATGATGAGCCTGCCATTCGGGAAGGATTGACGACCCTGATTGATTGGGAGGCCTGTGGCTTTCAGGTGGCAGACACGGCGGGTAATGGTCGGGAAGCGCTGGAGAAGCTGGTGAAGCTTGCGCCGAGACTTGTTATCATGGACATTCGAATGCCTGGTATGAGTGGATTGGAGGTCATTCGCACAATCAGGGATCAGTACTCATCAGACACATCGTCTCATCATATGTCCCCCCACGTGTTGTTGTTAACTGGCTATGCGGACTTCGAGTACGCGCGTCAGGCGATTGCCTACGGTGTAGATGGCTATCTACTTAAGCCAGTGGATGAGGAGGAGATGACCAGCGAACTGAAGCGAATCCACAAGCTCATCACCTCCGAGCAGCAGCAACAGCATACATGGCATCACAAAGGACAAGAGCAGCAGAGTGCAACTCTCGAAAGAATTATGGAACCCCTACTGCTTGGCACATGGGAGATCGTGAAGGAGCATCTGCAAGAGCCTATGCAGACAATCCATATTCCGTCAGGACTGAGGGATTGGTCGGCCTATCAGGTGCTTCTGCTTGGATGGACTTCAGCATCAGCAGATAGCCATCTGCCGTTAACAGCCCTGAAGCAGAGGCTTGATGAAGCATTTGCGCAGGAAGGGGATACAGTATCGTTCATATTGGCGGGTGGGCTAGGCTTGCTGTTGCAGCAGCCCCTGACAGGGAGACATCAAGCTGCCTGGATGCAGGAAAAGCTGGAACGAGTATTCAAGCCGCTGGCGTTGTCCCCTTATGCTGCTGCCGGTCCTGTCGTGGCCGAGATGCAACTTATACACCAATCGTACCTGCATGCCTTGCGCCTGCTTGAGGTTCGCTTTGCACTTGGTGGCAACCGAGTTCTGCTGGCTAGCGATGCGCCTGAATATGATCTGGAGCTGCAGGGAGATACGACCATCTCTATGGAGCAGCTGCAGCCGTATGGCGAGCGACTCTATTATGCGGTGGAGGTAGCCAATAAAGAGGCAGTAAAGGGCATACTGAATGAATTAAGGGAGGAGCTCATACGCTGCTCCCTATCTGAACAGGTGCTCAAGGACGCCTGTGCTCAATCCTTTACCCTGGTGTTAAATAAGCTGTTCACGGGTCGACATGAACGGTTATTTCGTGATTATTCCGGCGTGATCACGGAAGTCTATGCCCGAAAGACGCTCCAGTCTCTACTGGACCATGCTTATGAGCAGCTAAGTGAGATCGCCGATCGGCTGCATGATGATACCCGTGAGGGAGCCATGAAGCGGATGACCGACTTCATTCAGGCTCATTACCATGAGAATCTGAAGTTGGAGCTGCTCGCTGAGACGTTCAGTTACAATAGCGGCTATCTGGGGAAGTTGTTCAAGAGCCATACGGGTGAGTCATTCAATGTCTATCTGGACAAGGTTCGAATCGAGCAGGCCAAGCGGCTTTTACTGGAAGGAAAGAAGGTGCATCAGGTAGCGGTCGAGATTGGCTATGCGAATGCTGACTATTTTCATGCCAAGTTCAAGAAATACGTCGGCTGCTCTCCGTCGAGCTATCGGGCTAGTGCGATGAAATAAAAGATTTAGATTATGTTTACAATATGATTTGTACTAGAGGGTTTACTGCTTGGTAAATACATGATATTATATTTCTGCAAATATAGAAATAATGGCAAGGAGGTATATTTTTGAACGAGCCAGCGGACATGCAGCAAGCTGTGAAAATATATAAAGCGCTTGGCGAGCCCACTCGCCTCAAAATCGCGTTTCTCCTGACAGAAGAAAGCGATCAGTGCTGCTCCGTGCTCGGTGACAAGCTTAAGACGGTTGCCATTTCCACACTGTCTCATCATCTGAAGCAGATGGCTGAGTGCGGCTTGCTCACATTTCGTAAAGAAGGAACATTTATATACTACAGCCTAGATAAAGAAACAGCTGCGAAATATGCTCCTTACTTGTTAAACTAAATTTTTTTTGCCATTATTTCGATATTTTTAAAAATATAATAACAAAGAGAAGTATGTAGCTTATTGAAGGAGTGAATTAGACCTTGGTAAACCATAGTATGTGGAAAGTGTACGTGTTAGCGTTAGTTAGCTTTTTAGTGGGGACTTCCGAATACATTATTTCTGGTATTCTGGATCAGATTGCACAGACTCTGGGCGTATCGGTGGCTGCTGCGGGACAACTCATTACTGTGTTTTCGCTGACTTACGCGATAGGAACACCTGTTCTCATGGCAGTAACAGCTAAGCTAGATCGGCGTAAACTACTATTGTACTCGTTGGGCCTATTCATTATGGCTAATCTTCTTTCTTTTGTTTTACCCGGCTTTGGAATGTTCATAGTGTCCCGTATTGTGATGGCGTTAGGTGCAGGAATGGTCGTCGTGACTGCGCTAAGCATTGCTGCCAGTATCGCTGCCCCTGGCAAACAGGCCAGTTCCATCGCTACCGTGACTATGGGCTTTACCGCCTCGCTTATTGTCGGTATACCGATCGGTAGAGAGATATCACAATTGTTCGGATGGAAAGCAGTATTTCTGGGGATTGCCGTCAGTGGAATGGTAGCTCTGATCGTACTCGCTTTAACGATTCCCCGTATGAAAGGGGATGAGCCAGTGCCTCTTGGCAGGCAAATTGGATTACTCGTCAGACCTGACGTTGCTCTGGGACTTGGAATTACATTCTTTTGGCTGGGCGGCTACTCCTTAGCATATACTTATATCTCGCCTTATTTGCTGGAGGTGTCCCAACTCAACGAGTCGTTGCTAAGCATGGCCTTGCTTGTATTCGGGATTGCCAGTCTTGTCGGTTCCAAAGCGGGTGGTTTTTGGACGGATAGACGGGGAGTGACGTTTACACTAATCGGAGGGATGATGCTGCACATCATTTCGCTCCTCTTGCTTGCTATGGCTCATTCCATAATTAGCGTGTTTGCCTTTCTAATTCTGTGGTCGTTCGCAGCCTGGTCATCAGGGCCTACCCAGCAGTATAATCTCGCTTCACTTGCTCCTGAATCCTCTGGTGTGATGCTCAGTCTTAATCAATCCACGATGCAACTGTCAATGGCTGTTGGCGCTGGACTCGGTGGCATCATTATCGAGCAAATATCTCTGGCTTCGGTGATCTGGTTCGCTGCACTAGGTGTTGCGATCGCTGCCGTCGGAGTCTTGATGCTGAGTCGTGTAGGCTCAAGCAAATCCCTTGCAGGCTCATCCAAATAGCTCGTAGTAAATATGACATATAGCTGTCAAGTATAGTGCATTACAATGCATAGGGGTGATGAAATGGCTGAACCATTAAGAGATATGTACAATCCAGTAGTGCTGGAGCAATTAGCAGCGCACCTGAAGCAGGTATATGCTCCTTTCCAGACGGCAAGCTTCATGAAGCAAATATTCGATGATACGTGGGAGTCACTTGCACTTAAAGAGCGCATTCGCCATATAACTCGGGCATTGGGGGAGCATTTGCCTGCTGATTATAGTGAGGCAGTCCAACTCCTCATAAGTCTGGGGAATGATCGACAAAAGGGACTGTTCGTGCTGTTTCCTGATTTTGTAGAGGTGTACGGCCAGCAGGAGGAAGACTGGGAGCTGTCGATGCAGGCTTTGGAGCACTTTACTAAGGGCTCCTCGTCCGAATTTGCAGTACGGCCATTCCTGCTTCAGCATCCAGAGCGAATGATGGAGCAGACGCAGCGCTGGGCATGCAGTGATAACGAGCATGTCCGAAGACTGGCTAGCGAAGGCTGCCGTCCCAGATTACCTTGGGGACAAGTGCTACCCATGTTCCGTGAGGACCCGCTGCCTGTACTTCAGGTGCTGGAGCTATTGAAGGAAGATCCGTCTCTGTATGTGAGAAAAAGTGTGGCGAATAATCTGAACGATATTTCCAAGGATCATCCTCAGCTCGTACTAGAGCTGGCCAATCGGTGGCGCGGGCAGCATCCGGGCACCGACTGGATTGTTCGGCACGGCTGTAGAGGGCTGTTGCGCACAGAGCGCGCAGAAGCCTATGCCTTGTTCGAATATGCGGATCTAAGCCAGTCTCCGTCACGGCTTCAGCATGCACGGATTGATTCTGAGCCAGCCCGCGTAACTATGGGTGAATCCTCGGTGCTCAGCTGGCAGTTGACGATCACGGAGCCGATGACAGAGCGGGTTCGAATCGAATATGCCATTGATTTTGTGAAGGCCAATGGAAAGTCCTCCCGCAAGAAGTTCCTGTTGGTAGACCATATATTCTCACAAGCGGAGACCTTCCATCGGACGCGTACGCATCGCTGGGCTGATCTCACGACCCGCAAGCATTATCCGGGTATACACAGAATTACGCTGCTTGCAAACGGAGTAACCCTGGCAGAGACAGAAGTGGTAGTCATAGAGAGCAGCATCGAATGATAGCAGCATCATAAAATAAGGTAGGACATTATGTGCCAACTGTTGTATGCAGTTGGTCTTTTTTGCGTTGCTCATGCAGCAGGGAGCAATGCATCGTGGCAATCACTAATTTTGACCTGAAATTACCGCCAATCCCTTGGGTATGATGCCAAACTCTCCCAAAGTATGATTAAAGAAACAGCATACCTGGGAGGGATTTAAATGGAAACGCTACCAAAAAAGTCTTCTGGACGTTCGGATGCATCTCTCCTTCTGAATGCCCGCAAGACGGGGTTCTGGAAGACGGCACGCAAGCAGAAGTATCTTTACTTTATGTCCATTCCATTTGTGATCTGGGTGTTTGTATTCAGCTATTTACCGCTCTGGGGCTGGACGATGGCTTTTCAGAATTACAAGCCAGCCAGATCGTTTTTTCAGCAGGAATGGGTGGGCTTCAAGCACTTTGTAGAGCTGTTCCAGGATGAACGTTTTTACCTGGTACTACGCAATACCCTTGCGATGAGCTCTATGGGGATTATATTCGGCTTTACGATTCCGATTCTGTTTGCAGTGTTGCTGAATGAGCTACGCGGCATGATTTTCAAGCGTTTTGTGCAAACGGTTTCATATCTTCCCCACTTCGTATCCTGGGTTGTAGTTGCTGGGATTGTGACCAAGATGCTCTCCATTGACGGCGGGGTCGTGAATGATCTGCTTCTCGCCTTGCATATTGTGGATGAGCCTGTGACGTTCATGGCCAAGGGCAGCTGGTTCTGGTACATCGTGACGGGAGCAGATCTATGGAAGGAGACAGGCTGGAATACGATTATCTATCTGGCTGCTATCGCAGGTATTGATCAGGAGCAATATGAGGCGGCCCGTGTGGATGGGGCTAGTCGTATTCGGCAAATCTGGCATATTACCCTGCCAGGCATCCGTACGACGATAGCGGTGCTTTTCATTATGTCCATTGGACATCTGATCAGTATAGGCTTTGAGAAGCAGTTCCTTCTCGGCAACAGTCTGGTCACCGATTATTCCGAGGTCCTTGACCTGTATGCGTTGAATTACGGTCTGAACATGGGACGATTCTCTTACGGAACGGCGATTGGGATCTTCAACTCGCTCGTCAGCATTACGCTGCTGTTCGTTGCCAATGGTCTGTTCAAGAAATATACCAAAGAAAGCATTATGTAGGAGGTAAATGTGATGACGAACCGTGCTTTCAACGCCACTCGTTCCGAGAAGCTCTTTGATATTCTGAACACGGCATTCATGTGTCTGGTAGTCGTCGTAACGCTGTACCCCTTTCTGAACGTGCTCGCCATCTCGCTGAATGATTCTACAGACACCGTACGTGGAGGGATCTATATCTGGCCGCGTGAGTTCACACTCCAGAATTACTCCACGATCTTCCAGTATGAGGGCCTGCTGCAAGGTCTTTATATATCGGTGTTGAGAACGATATCCGGTACGCTGCTCGGGCTATTCAGCTCATCCATGCTGGCTTATACGCTAAGCCGGATTGACTTTCAAGGCAGAAGATTCATCTCCGTCTTCCTCGCTTTAACGATGTATTTCACAGGTGGTCTGATCCCGGTATATATTCTGATGCGTGATCTGGGGCTGATCGGCACCTTTTGGGTGTACATTTTCCCCGGAATGGTCAGTGCCTTTAACGTATTTGTCATTCGTTCCTTCATTGATGGCCTGCCCTATGCCCTGCAGGAATCAGCCAAGCTGGACGGAGCAAATGATTTCACCATATACTGGCGGATCATTCTGCCGCTCTGCAAGCCTGTGCTGGCTACGATCGCATTGTTCCTTGCTGTTGGTCAATGGAATGCGTGGTTCGATACGTACCTCTATAACGGAGGCAAGGCACATTTGACCACGCTGCAATACGAGCTGATGAAGGTGCTGCAGAGCACACAGCAAGGAGGAGCAGGGATGAACAATGTTAACGATATGGCGCGGCAAATGACGCAGATCTCGCCCGAATCCATCAAGATGTCCATTACCATCATCGTGACCGTACCAATCCTGCTCGTGTACCCGTTCCTTCAAAAGTATTTCGTCGGGGGTATGACACTCGGAGCTGTGAAGTCTTGAGGTACTAGTGAAGTTCTGATTGAGGTACGAATGAAGTATGCGGTACAAGTGAGATTCATAGGAATGAACCTAATTATGCGGCATGAATAGATACAACTAACATGACTAGAGATAAAGTCAACGATAGAGACTGGGAGGAGACTATATATGATCACCAAAACCTGGAAGTGGCTCGGAGCTGTATTCATAACCACAACTCTTCTTGCTGGCTGTGCAGGTGGATCTTCTGCACCGACTGGCGATACAGGCACTGAACCTATAACGCTCACATTCTTCGGAGCCGACTCAAGCCCCCAATGGAACAATATGAAGGATGAGGTCGGGCAAGAGATTATCAAAAGAACGGGGGTTACGCTCAATGCCGAGTTTGCGGTCAGCGGCGGAGGGAAGGACCGACTGTCTCTCATGGCTGCCAGTGGAGAGTACCCTGATCTGATCTCGGCGAAGACAGAGGTTAGCAAGCTTGTAGACGCAGGAGCGATGCTGGATCTGACTGATCTGATCGAGGAGCATGCCCCGAATCTGAAGAAGATGTTCGGCCCGCATATGAATCGCTTGAAGTACAGTCTGGAGGACCCATCTATCTATGTCATTCCTAGCTACAGTCAGGTAGACCAGACGACCTTCGATGCAACGGCTGGATTCGAAATACAGCACAAGGTTCTGAAGGAGCTAGGCTATCCCGAGGTCAAGACGGTGAAGGACTTCGAGAATGTCTTGCGTACCTATTATGAGAAGCACCCGACGACGAACGGTGGACCAACCATTCCACTGACCCTCGATGCGGATGACTGGAGAATTATGATCACTGTCACCAATGCGGCGTTCCTGACGACTGGTGCACCGGATGATGGAGAGTATTTCATTGACCCGAATACGTATGAGGCCAAGCTGCATTACAAACGCCCGGAGGCACGGGAATATTTTCGCTGGCTGAACCATATGTCCGCCGAAGGTCTACTGGATAAGGAGTCCTTTGTACAGAAGAGCGACCAATACAAGTCCAAGATCGCCAGCGGACGAGTGCTCGGTCTGATTGATGCGGAGTGGGGCTATCAGGATGCGGAGGATGCGCTGAAGGCGGCTGGTATGGAGGATTCCTCCTATGCTCATTTCCCTGTCACGTTAACGGAGGAGTACAAGGATCATTCTTTTCAGGATGCAGGATTTCTGTCCGGGTATGGTGTAGGCATTACGACCTCCTGCCCAGATCCTGTGCGTGCGATCAAATTCCTGGATTTCCTGGCATCGGATGAAGGTCAGGTGCTAACGAACTGGGGGATTGAAGGCAAGCATTATGTAGTCGAGGATGGCAAGCGTGTCATTCCTGAGAATGTGCTGGACGAGAAGGTGAACAATGCGATCAATTTCAAAAGAACCAGCGGCATTGAGCTTTATGCTCTCATGAGTGGTCGTTATGGCGATGGAGTGAAGGATGCTACTGGCAACTATTACACGACCCGATTCCCCGAGCAGATCGTAGAATCGTATTCCGAGCCTGAGAAAGAGACGCTGGCTGCTTATGGAGCTACAACGTGGAAGGATCTGTATCCTCGTAAGGAAGAGTTCCCGGTAAAGCCATGGGGCGCAGCCTATAACATGACTATGGAGAATGACTCCAGCTATGCAGTCGCCTTTGAGAAGACACAGGATATTATTCGCAAAAGAATCCCTGAAGCGATCCTGACTTCGCCAGACAACTTTGACGCGGTCTATGACACCATGCTGGGGGAAGTGGATGCAGCAGGAGCCATAGAGATGGAACAGGAGTATTCCAAGATGGTGCAGGACCGGGTGAAGCTGTGGAACGGCGAATCCTGATTCCCATAATGATGACCTGATTCCACAATGATGAGCTGATTAGCATATGATGTTCTAATTAACCTAATTATATTCTGATGTAGACAACGATAAATTCAGATGAACCTAATAGATGACAGGCAGGAGGATTGGGGACTGGAGCGTAGCTTCAGTCCTGCTTGTCATGTTTAGGAGGATGTACAGAAGGGTTAAATAACAATTATAAGCGAACTGCAAGCAAGACATGCATCAGCAGGCTACAAGCAAGTATGCATGATCAGACCCGCAAGTTGGGATACTTAGTGTAGGCTCATGGGATAGCTTCAAGGAATAACCTTTGGACGCTCTGCAGAGTGTAGAGGAGGGATCAAGTTGGAGACCAAGCAGAAGCAAATGAAGGGTACGGAATCATTCATGTCCATTCTGGCATGGGTGGCTGGTATTATCGGTATTATTCTAATCGTCGTAAATGTGGGCTTCTTCAGTGATCGTAACCTGGGGCTGATGATTGGTATCGGGTGCGTCGTTGGTGGCATATTCATTTACATGATCGGCAAGTCGCTCGGAACGGCTCGTATGAAGGAAGAGCAGGAAGAGGGAAAACGCTAAATCGGTATCACATGGAAATCTCCGGTCGTAATTCCGACTCAGCCGGAGATTTTTTTGGTTGGAAATGCATGCGCTTTCACTTTAAAAATCATAGTGACTTTCTTTCATAAGACAAGCTCGTTTGGCAAGAGGAAATTATTTTTTTGCGAACTATTTCACAAAAACAAGAATAAATATCGACAAATTTGTTAACAACGCAAAAATCGGAGTGATTTTCTGCTATCTTATATAAGGACAGAATATTAGGGTAGTTCGAAAAGTTTGAGCACTTTTTAAAGAGAGGGGAACATCATGAACAAAAAACCAAAAGCTATTATTGCATTGGTTTTGACCGTGCTCACGGTTGCGCTGATCATTTGGACGTGCTTCTTTGCCGGCGGCAGCTATTGGGTGTTTGATCCAAAGGGCCCCATTGGGCAAGCGCAGAAAGAGCTTATTATCATTACGACGGCTCTCGCAGCAGCGATCATTCTGCCAGTCATGATCATGACATTCGTGATTATATGGCGTTATCGCGAGAGACCTGACAGCAAGGCCAAATATAAGCCGCACTGGGATGACAGCTTCAAGCTGGAGACCGTGTGGTGGGGGATTCCGATCGTGATCATTCTGATCATCTCCATCATTACAGCTAGATACACGTATGCATTGGAGCCTTCCAAGCCGCTTGCTTCGACGGAGAAGCCAGTAGTCATCCAAGTGACTTCACTGGACTGGAAGTGGCTGTTCATGTATCCGGAGGAAGGGATCGCTACGGTGAACACCTTGACGATTCCTGAGGGTGTGCCTGTGCGCTTCGAGTTGACCTCGGATGCTCCGATGAACTCCTTCTGGATTCCACAGCTGGGTGGTCAGATTTATACGATGTCCGGGATGGCTATGGTACTGCATCTGCAGGCGGATGAGCCAGGGACGTATTATGGCTCGGGTGCGAACTTTAGTGGAGAGCACTTTGCACAGATGAAGTTCGATGTGAATGCCGTATCCCGAGAGGATTACAATCAATGGGTTGCGAAGGTGAAGCAGGATACGAATCCGTTGACAGAGGAAGGCTACGAGGCGCTTGCTAAGCCTGGCGTATCCAATGTGACGACGTACTCCGAGTTCCCTGAAGGCCTGTTCTTCCGAATCGTTACCAAGTATGTAGTTGAAGGCTCCCATAACCCTCATGCAGGCCACGGAGCTAACAGCATGGGCGATATGGATATGTCGCAATACCGCACTGCACCGGATGCCAATGCTGAGCATGGCGAGAGCAGTGAATCACATTCTGGACATTAATTGACGATGGGAAAGGAGGCCCCCAATGTTAGAGAACCTTAAAGAGTTCGCACAGTTCTTCTTCGTTACTGGCGATCCGCTGATCTACGGAGCGATGGTTACCATCGCACTGGCGTCGATCGGGATTGTAGGAGGACTGACGTACTTTAAAAAATGGGGCTGGCTCTGGAAAAACTGGTTAACGACTGTTGACCATAAAAAAGTGGGGATTATGTACATCCTCGCAAGTATTCTGATGCTGTTCCGTGGTGGTGTGGATGCGCTCATGATGCGTGCCCAGATCGCACTGCCAGGTATAGATTTCCTGCATCCTGAGCATTACAACCAAGTATTTACGACACATGGTACGATCATGATCCTGTTCATGGCGATGCCACTCATGTTCGGTCTCTTCAATATCGCCGTGCCATTGCAGATCGGCGCGCGCGACGTTGCATACCCATTCCTGAACGCACTGAGCTTCTGGTTGTTCTTCATGGGTGCAATGCTGTTCAACCTGTCCTTCGTCATCGGCGGTTCGCCAGATGCAGGCTGGCTGAGCTATCCGCCACTATCGGAGCTTTCGCATAGTCCTGGTGTCGGACAGAACTTCTACATCTGGGGGATACAGATCTCAGGTATCGGTTCCCTGGCAACAGGTATTAACTTTATCGTAACGATCATCAAGATGCGTGCTCCAGGCATGACCTGGATGAAAATGCCGATGTTCACATGGTCGGTATTCGCGTCCTGTATCATCATCATTTTTGCATTCCCGATTCTGACGGTAACTCTGGCGATGCTGTTCATCGACCGCTTCGCTGGCGGACACTTCTTCACGCTCGATATGGGCGGGAACCCGATGATGTATATCAACTTGATCTGGATGTGGGGACACCCTGAGGTGTATATCGTAGTTCTGCCTGCATTCGGTATCTATTCTGATGTCATCGCGGCCTTCTCCAAGAAGCGTCTGTTCGGTTACAAATCCATGGTATTCGCGATGCTGATCATCAGCGTATTGTCCTTCTTCACATGGGCTCACCACTTCTTCACGATGGGCTCGGGGGCGGACGTCAATGCCTTCTTCGCGATAAGTACAATGGCGATAGCAATCCCGACAGGGGTTAAAGTATTCAACTGGCTGTTCACGATGTACCGTGGTAAGCTGACCTTCCCGACGCCGATGATGTGGGCGATTGCGTTCATTCCGAACTTCCTCATCGCGGGTCTGACAGGGGTTATGCTGGCCGTTGCACCGGCAGACTTCCAGTTCCATAACAGCTACTTCCTGATTGCTCACTTCCACTCTGCTCTGATCGGTGGTGTGGTGTTCGGTTACTTTGCAGGTCTTTACTACTGGTGGCCGAAGATGTTCGGCTTCTGCTTGCCGGAGACGCTGGGTAAATGGGCATTCTGGTTCTGGAACATCGGCTTCTATGTCTGCTTCCTGCCGCAATACTCACTCGGTCTGATGGGTATGACGCGCCGGATCAGCACATATGGCTGGGATACAGGGTGGGCGCCGCTCAACTTCGTATCGACAATCGGTGCCTTCCTGATGGGGATTGCCTTCCTGTTCCAGGTTGCGCAGATTGCTGTAGGTATTCTGAATTATCGCAAGCTGAAGGATACAACTGGAGATCCATGGGATGCTCGTACGCTTGAGTGGTCCATTCCTTCTCCGGCTCCTGAATATAACTTCGCCACTCTGCCACAGGTAACTGACCGTGATGACTGGTGGGAAGAGAAAGAACGTCGTAAGCAAGGCATCTTCAAGAAAGAACAACCGATCGAACCGATTCACATGCCGAAGAACTCTGCAATTCCATTCATCATGTCGGTGTTCTGGTTCATTGCTGGCTTTGGCTTCGTATTCGGCTGGTGGTTCTTCTACATTCCGGGCCTGATCGGCGTAGCAGCTTGTATGATTGCACGTTCGTTCTACTCCTACGACAACGATTATTATATCCCTGTCGATGAGGTAAAACGTACGGAAGCGGCTATAAGGGGGTCAGTGTAATGGCACAAGCAGCAGCTCATAACCATCATGGCCATGATCATGGGCATCATGATCCTCAAGAGATGAAGATGCTTGGCTTCTGGATATTCCTGGTGACGGACGTTATCCTGTTCAGTACGATCTTTGCTACCTTTATTGTGTTGCAGAATAATACGGCTGGTGGTCCGGGACCTGAGCTATTCAATATGACAGGTATCATTATCTCGACCTTCGTGCTCTTGACGAGTAGCTTCACAAGCGGGCTTGCTGTTCTGGAAATGAACAAAGGCAAGCTCAAGCCAATGCTGTTCTGGCTGGCAGTTACATTGCTGCTGGGTCTGACGTTCCTAGGGCTTGAAATTCATGAGTTCCGTGAACTGGTACATGAAGGAGCAGCGATCTCAACGAGTGCCTACTGGACGGCGTTCTATACGCTGGTAGGAACGCATGGTCTTCACGTTACCGTGGGGGCATTCTGGCTCTTCGGTCTGATGCTTCAACTGAAGAAGCGCGGCATCACAGCGGATACCAAAGGCAAGGTCAACACGCTCAGCCTTTACTGGCACTTTTTGGATGCCGTCTGGATCTTCGTATTATCCGTTGTTTATCTGATGGGGGTGATGTAAGATGGCGCAGCATCATTCAGATTCCCATGAGCATGAGAGTCATGGTTCAGTGAAGTCGTATGTAGTTGGCTTCATCCTCTCGATTGTGCTGACGATTATTCCACTCGTTATCGTCATGAACGATATGGTGGATCGTCTTGGTACCTTGATCGTGATCTTCGTAACTGCCGTGCTGCAGTTCATTGTACAGCTGTACTTCTTCATGCATATCCGTGATGGC
This sequence comes from Paenibacillus sp. FSL K6-1230, assembly GCF_038002385.1. NCBI lineage: Bacteria > Bacillati > Bacillota > Bacilli > Caryophanales > Paenibacillaceae > Paenibacillus > Paenibacillus sp. FSL K6-1230. Next base: position 5,334,204 of record NZ_JBBOCK010000001.1, on the reverse strand, counting down.
CAAGGACCTCGTTGGAATGTGATGACTCTGATACTTGGAGTGACCATTCTGCTGACGATCGTAGGCGGCTCTATCTGGATCATGGGGAACAACACAGTTGCTCACTGATTCATATTCGGGGATGATTTCCCTTGCATAACAGCTTCAATCGGGTGCTCCGTGACTGTACTGGTCCGGGGCACTTTTTTTGTGATTGATTGCGGTAGTTGTGGCTCATCTCTTCAGGTAAGGGACAAAAAACTGTCCTCCAGGCTTCAGTTCGGTGTATCATAGTTAGTATGTGAGAGGCTGAGAAAAGGAGCTGATATGTGCTATGGGGATGTTCTCCAGATTAGCGGAGCAGAAGATTGCCGAGGCTATGGCAAAGGGAGAATTTGATCATTTACCAGGAGCAGGCAAGCCTCTTGTCATGGAGGATTTATCCCATGTCCCGGAGGACCTGCGCATGTCGTATAAGCTCTTGAAAAATGCCGGCATCCTTCCGGAGGAGCTGCAGCTTCGTCAGGAATGCATCAAGCTGCACGACTTACTGCATGCTTGCCATGAAGCAGGGGAGAAGGAGCGGATTAGCCGCAGGTTGACGGAAAAATCCTTGCGATTGCGGATGCTTTTGGAGGAGAGAGGGCTTGGCAATTCGCCTGTATTCTATGAATATGAATCAGCTGTGCGTAAGCGCCTAGAGGAATAGAGACGCCGGACTGAGCAAACTGAATGCAGTGGCTAAGACAGAAGTCAGTTTGGCAAAATCGTCGGCAATTGGTATGATAACGAAGTGAAGATATTACTTATATGGAGGAATACTCATGACCCAGCAATCCCTAACCAGCATTATTGATCATACGTTATTAAAGGCGGATGCCCGCCGTGAGGATATTGTAAAGCTGGCTGAGGAAGCCAAGCAGTTCAAGTTCGCCTCGGTCTGTGTGAACCCGGCATGGGTGGCTACAGCCTATGAGGTGCTGAAGGACACACCCGAAGTGAAGGTATGCACCGTGATTGGTTTCCCTCTGGGCGCTTCTACACCGGAGACGAAGGCATTTGAGACAGGTGATGCTATTGCCAAAGGTGCAACTGAAGTGGACATGGTTATTAACATCGGAGCTCTCAAGAACGGAGAGGATGATCTGGTGCGCCGTGATATCGCTGCTGTCGTAGAGGCTGCGCGTGGTAAGGCATTGACCAAGGTCATTATTGAGACCTGCTTGCTTACGGACGATGAGAAGGTACGAGCATGTAAGCTGGCTGTGGAAGCAGGAGCTGATTATGTGAAGACCTCCACAGGCTTCTCTACAGGTGGAGCAACCAAGGAAGATATCGCCTTGATGCGTAAGACGGTAGGCCCGGACATCGGTGTGAAGGCATCAGGTGGTGTACGTAGTGCTGAAGACGCCCGTATCATGGTTGAAGCCGGTGCTACACGTATCGGAACTAGTGGTGGGGTTGCAATCGCGAAGGGCGAGGAGTCCCAGTCGGCATATTAATGAATGAGCTCGAATTGCAGCTCAAGAAACGGGGTGAGACGATGAATTCCGAGACAGAGGCCATGGAATGTGAGCAGACGTGTCATGGATCGGGTGAACAGGAGCTTGATCATATCAAGTCTTCCATCATTGAAGATGACACAGCTTACAAAATGTCAGAGCTATTCAAGGCACTCGGTGACCCAACCCGCATTAAGCTCATCTATGCCCTGGCACAAAATGAATTGTGCGTGCATGATCTGACAGTCATTCTGGATATGGGTCAATCCGCCGTTTCCCATCAGTTGCGCTATTTACGAAACGTTCGTATTGTGAAGCGCAGAAAAGTAGGCAAGACGGTCTACTATTCTTTGGACGACAATCATGTCGAGCAGATCTTCTTGCAGACCCATGAGCACATAACGCATAAATGATTCGCAACAAAAAACAGGCAGGAGCTGAACATGTTCAGTATCCTGCCAGTTTTTTTGTGCGCTCCAGCTCTGTAAAGCGTGGGGTGAAGGAGGAACGGAGAGTGTTAATTAGCGCTTTCGGCTCCAGTACGAGAAGCCAATCCGGCCAAGGACGATCAGTAGAATCAGGACGCATCCAAGGATCAGGCCGGTATAAGGTAATTCGTCTTCAAAGACAATGTACCCCTTGGTCGGAGCCGGAGTCATTTCTACTTGATTACCGTTTTCATTGTCATGTGAATTTGTTGTACTCGTATTGTCGATGCTAGCTACAGGTACAGCATCAGCTCCGCTAGACCCGGCAGCGGCTATGTGGGCGCTAGGTAACAAAAGGAACACGCTTAACAGCACCATACGCAGCATCATAAAAAGCTTATTGTTCATGGGGACCCCTTTCGTAGCTTGATTAAAATTTAAAATAATCGCTATACTTCAAATTGTAGTGGATAAGCACCGTCTGGAATAGCCCTTCTTGAAGAATTCAGTAATTGTTCATATGTTAGCATTTTGCACCATTCGATATCAATTACTTGAAGCTATAAGTCGTGGGTTGCTCTTAGGAATGATTCATCATGCTCAAGTGTTTGGTATTCCCGAAAAAATTCCGTTTGATCAGGCAAATGTGGTTGACTTACCAAAGTAGGGGTGAATATAATAACTGTATAAACCAAAACATGAACAATTGCTCATATGTTATTTGTTAAGGGATGAGGTGCTAACATGAGTACGGCTCAAGGAAGCGTCAAGCGGGAATGGATATTGGAAGGACTGGATTGTGCGAACTGTGCCCGTAAGATTGAGGATGGAGTACAGAAGGTCGAAGGTGTGACTTCATGCTCCGTGAATTTTGTAACCAAGAAGTTAACGCTGGAAATGAAAGAAGAATTGGCTGAAGCAGTTGCGGAGGGAGCGCGTAAAAAGGTTAAGAGCCTGGAGCCCCATATTCAGATGATGGATGCCGGGGCTGTCGCACGCCGATCGAAAGCTGGTAGCAACAGAACTGCGCATAGTTCTGGCCAGGCTGGTCACGACCATGCGGGCCAAGCGCATTCACACAAGCATGGTGGACACTCACATGCAGATCATGATCACAATGATCACAGCCATGACCACGGCGAGGATGCTCATGCCGGACATAGTCACGATCATGGCGAAGGTGCGACACGAAAGATGCTGTATCGTCTAGGAGCAGCGCTGGTGTTGGGGATTGGTGGATTTTTATTGAACGATCAGTTTTGGCCATCATTTTCTCTTTATGCACTAGCTTATCTCATTATTGGCGGTGACATTGTCTATCAGGCTGTAAGGAACCTCTTTAGAGGCAATCTTTTCGATGAGTATTTCCTGATGTCCGTAGCCACACTGGCCGCGTTCGCTATTGGTGAATATCCTGAAGGCGTGGCAGTTATGCTATTTTACCAGGTAGGCGAAATGTTCCAGGGAATTGCGGTGAATCGTTCTCGCAAATCGATTACCTCGCTTCTTGATATCCGTCCAGACTCCGCTAATTTGTTAGTGAATGGAGAGGTACGCCGTGTCCCGCCAGAAGAGGTAGAGGTAGGTGATCACATTCAGATCAAGCCTGGGGAGAAGGTTCCGCTTGATGGTAAGGTCATTTCGGGCCGGTCTATGATTGATACTTCAGCGCTCACAGGTGAATCGGTGCCACGGAGTGTCGATGTAGGAGAACAAGTGCTGAGCGGTACGGTTAACAAGAGCGGTGTGCTCACGGTGGAGGTTACTAAGGAATTCGGGGAATCCACAGTATCGAAAATCTTGGAGCTGGTGCAGAACGCGAGCAGCAAGAAAGCGCCGACCGAGAAATTCATCACTAAATTTTCAAGATACTATACGCCTGTAGTTGTCGTGATTGCGCTCCTGATGGCGGTCATTCCTCCGCTTGTGCTTGTTGATGCGACTTTTACGGAGTGGATCTATCGCGCGACAATCTTCCTGGTGATTTCCTGCCCTTGTGCGCTGGTCGTATCCATTCCACTTGGCTTCTTCGGCGGGATCGGTGCGGCCTCCAGAATTGGCGTATTAATTAAGGGAGGAAACTTCCTGGAGGCCCTTAACGATGTCAGCTACGCGGTATTTGATAAGACGGGAACATTGACCAAGGGAACTTTCAAAGTCACTGCCATCTATCCGGCAGAGGGCTTAAGCGAGAATGAGCTGCTGGAGACAGCTGCACTGGCAGAATTGCATTCCACGCATCCTATAGCAGAATCTGTACGCTCTGCTTATGGACATCCGTTAGAAGCTGGGCGTATCACACAATATGACGAAATATCTGGTCACGGAATTCAAGCGGTCATTGATGGTCATCAGGTACTGGCAGGCAATGTTAAGCTAATGAAGCTTGAGAGCATCAACTTCACACAGGCAGAGAGTAGTGGTACGGTTGTACACCTCGCTATTGATGGCACCTATGCAGGATATCTGAACATCGCTGATGAGGTGAAGGAGGACTCTGCGCGGGCGTTGGCTGAATTGAAGAAGCTGGGGATCAAGAAGACAGTCATGCTAACCGGCGATGCGCAAGCAGTGGGGCAGGCGGTTGGTGAGCAGCTAGGCCTCGATGAGGTATATGCAGAGCTGCTTCCACAGAATAAGGTGGAGCAAATTGAGCGCTTGGCTGCGAGCAAGGCCACTAAGGAGAAAATTCTGTTCGTAGGTGACGGGATCAATGATACCCCGGTGCTGGCAAGAGCTGATGTAGGGGTGGCAATGGGAGGACTAGGCTCGGACGCAGCTATTGAAGCAGCGGATATTGTCATTATGAATGATGAGCCGTCTCGACTGGCAGATGCGATAAAAATTGCCAAGCGCACGCGCACGATTGTATGGCAAAATATTATTTTTGCCTTGCTGGTCAAGACAGCGTTTCTTACTCTCGGGGCTTTCGGTATTGCAACGATGTGGGAAGCAGTCATATCTGATGTAGGGGTTACTTTGTTGGCCGTACTAAATGTGATGAGGGTGCTAAAAGTTGAAACAGAGGATACGGGAGCATCTGATCAACCAACCACCGCAACAGGGTAAACGGTTCTCTAATATCGTCAAGATCAATTAGCAGGTAGTGAAGAGTCAGTTCATGTTGACGAGTCGAAGGCATTGCAGTTCTTGGGAGCTGCGGTGCCTTCTTTTATTGATCCATCCATTAATCGGCATAAGGGAAGATGGAAGCTAATATGGTAATTCTAGGGCTGCTGATAACGCTTTATTGGAACCATCATGCAGCGTGAATTAGTGTATTCAATATGAGTTGGAAAGGATGAGCATGCATGAGCGCAAGACGAGGGGAATTAAGGCTTGAGGAGCATGCTGGCCAAGACAGGGTAGCTAGAGTCAGGGAGTCTGGCACGCTGAGTAAGCGATCAGGCATCCGTATGGATCTGTCCAGGTATATGATGGATTTCTCTCATCCGTCATGGCCTGAGGTGCCCGCCAGCGTAGATGGGGTGTTCCTCAGGGGAGATGCCCAGTTCATGGCAACGAGCCTACTTGAGCTTGTTGAAATGTACAAAGGATCGCCTCCCGATACCCGGCTTGTGTGGGGAAGAAGAATGAGGGCTATACTCGAAGCCCAATATGATTCATGCATGTCTGTGCTGAGCGGGCAGGCGTTGTCTGTAGCTCTGGTACATTCGGTACCTGAGGCAGGTCTGTTGCGCGAGCTCCAGGATATTCAAGCCGAAGCTTTGCTACGAGCAGCCTGGACCTCCATTCGCCAAGGAAAGGAGCTTGAACTGGAGATTGCGATCCCAGATCCCGACAGTATAAGTACCTTCCGTCAGATGGACGAATGGCTGGAGCAGGTGAGCAGGCAGACACTACTTGGCTACCGTGGCTCAGTACGGTATCGGGTTGGAGCCATCTACAGTGGGATCGACTATACACGGATTCATGTGGATATGGCGAGAATCGCAGATTTTGTCATTCTGGATGGGCTCCCCAAGACGACTGCAGACACATGTAGCAGCTATAACCATCTCGCATCAGCCGGAGAGTGGGCGGGGCTGGCTCATGCACTGAGCGGTATCAAGCCGCATATTAAGGTATGGGCGACGGCCAAAGGGCAGCAGCCTTGTGCCATAGAGCGCTATCTTGAAGACGTGACGCTGGGTGAAACTTACGGCTTCATCTGCGAGCCGGGTGTATTTACTCAAGCCTGACCAGCTTACAACGTCATTATAATGAGACATTAGCAGGGCATGCCCATGGGCGCTGAAAAAAATATGATCCCGTCTAGGCACACATCTCGCGGAGATGTGTGCCTTTTTTGCTGTGTGTAGCATACGATATTGCACCTCAGCGATTTGCCCTTTACAGCTATACAATAGGAGCGTATAATGACTGCATAAGTTGCATTTGGTAAAAATAATTGTATAAGGTAAACAATGATTATCATTCTCATTGTCTGACATGCTGCACCGGTTCATATCGGTGCAGCATGTGTCATTTTCAGGGGACTAACAATGGCTCTCATTCTCATTAAGGACAGAATTATGATTGGACAGAAAGGATCGTGATGGTCATGCAAGCTATTAACAAAGGAATCGTACGTCCACAGAAAGAGGACACCAAGAAAGCCCAACTGGGCCGTCCGGGATCAGGACCACAGCCAGGCTCTCGAATGCAAGCTCTGATTCGCAACAAGGAGATGCAGGCAGCATTGGGTAGTGGGGCACTTATGCTGATTGCATGGGGAGTAACGGGCTACTCCTACTGGTTGTCTGTAGCGCTCTATATCGTATCTTATACTCTCGGTGGGTGGTCCAAGGCTCGGGAAGGTCTGGAGACACTGCTACAGGAACGGGATCTGGATGTGAATCTGCTCATGATTGCTGCCTCACTTGGAGCTGCTGCCATCGGCTACTGGAACGAAGGGGCAATGCTTATCTTTATCTTTGCCCTGAGCGGAGCCCTGGAGAGCCTGACGAATGAGCGTAGCAGCCGGGATATATCGCAGTTGGTGGCGCTTCAGCCTGAGACTGCTGTCCGAATGACAGACGAAGGGATGGAGCTGGTCTCGATTGAACAACTGATCCCTGGTGATCTCATCCTTGTTCGTCCAGGAGAGCTGATTCCAGCAGATGGCATCATCGACCGCGGTCGCTCCGCTGTGAATCAGTCATCCATTACGGGAGAATCTGTACCCATTGACAAGACGATTGGAGCCGAAGTATATGCGGGGACCGTGAATGGAGAGGGTGTACTGTATGTGGAGGTTAGTCGCTCATCAGAGGGATCGGTATTCGCCAAGATCGTCAAGCTGGTAGAGGAAGCCAAGACAGAGGTTCCGCAATCCCAGCGCTTCATTAAGCGGTTCGAGGGGATATATGCCAAGGCTGTAGTGGCGATTACGGTGCTGATCCTTGCTCTGGCACCGCTGCTGTTCGGCTGGAGCTGGCAAGAGACTTTTTACAAGGCGATGGTATTTCTCGTGGTGGCATCCCCCTGTGCGCTGGTATCTTCGATTATGCCTGCCACGCTGTCAGCTATCTCCAACCGGGCAAGACGTGGGATTCTGTTCAAAAGCGGTAGCCACATGGAAAATATGGCTCTGACCTCCGTGGTGGCCTTTGATAAGACGGGAACATTGACTAAGGGGGCTCCACAGGTTACAGACTGGTTCACGGCAGATGGCTTCGATCGCCAGGACACCATGACCGCTGTAGCAGCGATCGAAAGTCTGTCCAAGCATCCGCTGGCCAAGGCAGTCGTAGCTAAGGCTGAAGAGGAAGGGCTGGAGCTGCCTGAGGCCGAGCAAGTGAGGTCTATTACCGGCTGGGGGATGGAAGGTCGAGTAGAGGGAATCGAATGGAAGATTGGTCGCTCTGACGTGCTGACGCAGCTGCCGAACCTGGCTCCGCACTGGCAGGAGCTTCGAACGAAGCTGGAGCAGGAGGGCAAGACGGTATCTGTTATTTTGCGGGAGGATGCCCTTGTTGGTCTGATTGGAGCACGGGATGAACTGCGCCCACAGGCCCGAGAAGCAATACAACGTCTACGTGCCATTGGGGTAAAGGTAGCGATGCTATCGGGGGATCATCCCGACACCGCAGCTGTCATTGCACGAGAGGCAGGAGTGGATTGGGTATATGGCGGACTGACGCCGGAGCAAAAGGTGGAGCATGTGCGGCAGCTGCGAGAGCAGCATGGTCATGTCGTGATGGTGGGGGATGGTGTCAATGATGCCCCGGCTTTAGCCGCTGCTACAGTGGGATTGGGGATGGGCATGAATGGCAGTGGTGCTGCGCTGGAGGTGGCTGATGTGGTTTTGATGAATGATGGCATTGAGGAGATTGCCTCCACGATTATCGTAGCTCGCCGCGCTGCACGTATCGTGAAGCAGAACATGATCTTTGCGATTCTGGTCATTCTAATCCTCATCACGGCGAACTTCCTGGAGAATATTGCGCTCCCGCTGGGCGTAATCGGACACGAGGGCAGTACACTGCTTGTGATCTTGAATGGTCTAAGACTGCTGCGACCTGTCTCACAGGGAACGAATCAATGAAGCAGGTGACAACACATGTTACGCCAAAAACGCTACTGACGGTTCGATGTCAGTAGCGTTTTTTTGCAGCTAGTATCCGCAGTCAGTATCCGGGAGAAGCGTGATGTAGTTAGAAGACAGCTGACGGTTGGTAGGAGATTTTCAATAGCATTGGTATATCTCCGATTAGCTATAGCAGTACCGTTAGACCGATCATCGTTAGCAATCCCAGGATGAATGAGATGGTCGCAACGCGCTGGTTGCCGTCCCCATGACTCTCCGGGATCAGCTCCTTGTAGACGATGAACATCATTGCACCGGCTGCAAAGGCGAGTCCGTAAGGCACCAGCCCGGCAACGAAGGAACTAAGATAATAGCCAATGAGACTCGTAATGATCTCGACGGCACCCGTCAATGTGGCGATACCAAGTGCCTTGAATCGTCCGATATTCTGATGCACCAGAAAGAGGGCAACGAGGAAGCCCTCAGGAGCATTCTGTAATCCGATTGACAGTGCGATCAGATTCCCGAGACTCTCATTCTCGCTCGCATAGCTCACACCTACAGATAGCCCTTCAGGCAGGTTATGCAAGGTGATTGCAGCGATGATCATGAAGGCCTTAGACTCCAGTTGGAAGATCTGCGGCTGGGTCGGGTCCTCCAAATCCACGTGAGGGATATACATTTCCAGTACAAGCAGTACAACAGCTCCCAGTAGCACACCTAACGACAGCACCAAAAAATTAGATTGATTCAAGGACTCCGGAATCAGATTGAATACAGAAGCTGAGGTCATAATGCCAGCCGCATAGGCCAGCAGGATATCACGCAGGCGATGCGTGACCCGCTTCATGAACAGAATAGGTATAGCTCCGAGTCCGGTAGACATCGCTGAAATGAAGCTACCGATAAATACATCATTCATTTGACGGACAAGACCTCCCCAAGTACTTATATAAATAATTTCGAGATTCCATAATTAATTGTTCAATATTTAATTACTTCATACTAGATTGCTTCATGAAAACTTCATTTGACCTTTTCTCTCCTATTCCGCATAATTAAGTTACACATTAGAATGATTATAAACTACAACAGTAGGAAATGGCTATTTCAACCTAGACTTTTGTTCAAAAGTAGTTCAAACGTAATTAGAGAGTAGCCTGCATCCAGCCATAGATAAAGATTCGAGCTTTCCTGCTCGGGCCCTTACCTAGTATATGCCGAGGGTGCTCATCCATGTAGCTTGTCTTTCCTTAATTCACATATTGGAGGTTGATCTTATGTATAAATCTATCATTATCGGTACAGGACCTGCGGGTCTGACAGCAGCAATCTATCTGGCTCGTGCGAACATGAGCCCACTCGTCATTGAGGGCCCACAGCCTGGCGGTCAATTGACCACCACTACTGAGGTTGAGAACTTCCCAGGCTTCCCGGAAGGAATCATGGGCCCTGAGCTGATGGAAAACATGCGTCAGCAAGCAGAGCGTTTTGGTGCGGAGTTCCGTACAGGATGGGTCAACAAGGTCGATACGTCGAGCCGCCCATTCAAGCTGGAGGTCGAAGGTCTGGGTGAGCTCGTAACCGATACCCTCATTCTGTCCACGGGTGCAACTGCAAAATATCTGGGTATCCCTGGAGAGCAAACGAACATTGGACGTGGTGTCAGCACATGTGCAACCTGTGATGGGTTCTTCTTCCGCAACAAAGAGATCATCGTGGTGGGCGGTGGAGATTCCGCGCTGGAGGAAGCGAACTTCCTGACTCGCTTTGCTTCCAAAGTAACGCTGGTTCACCGTCGTGACGAGCTGCGTGCTTCCAAGATCATGCAGGATCGTGCACGTGCTAACGAGAAGATCGAATGGGCGCTCAACCGTACACCGCTGGAAGTCGTTGCTCAAGAGAATGGCGGCGTAACCGGACTGCGTATGAAGAACAACGAGACAGGTGAGGAAGAGCTGCTGGAAGCAAGCGGTGTGTTCGTAGCGATTGGACATCATCCGAATACAGGCTTCCTGAACGGTCAGATTACTACGGATGAGAATGGTTATATTGTAACGAAGGCAGGCACCTCCGAGACGAACATTCCGGGCGTATTCGCTTGTGGTGACGTACAGGATACTCGCTACAGACAAGCAATCACTGCTGCAGGTAGTGGATGTATGGCTGCAATGGATGCTGAGAAATATATTGAAAGCCTGGAGCACAGCTCGGTAACGCTGTAAGTTGTTGTAGGTTATTACAGGCTGGCTTGAAACGTTGATTGGCCATGTTTTACAATAGTGCTAAGACATTTGTTCGAGGCATTCATCCGGAGCATTGGAGCTCTTGGAGGGAATATTTTTTACAAATCTAATGATGAGGTGATTTCGATGGAAAAAGCGATCGTATATACATCCAGTAACTGCCCACACTGCAAACAGGTGAAGAGCTTCCTGACCGAGCAAGGCGTGGAATTCGAGGAACGCAACATTGAGACGAATGACGCTTATGCACAAGAGGTGTGGGATATGGGAATTCGTGCAGTACCCCTGACCTTGATCGGGGATGCTCGTATCTCTGGTATGAACAAGACCCAATTCAACAAGGTGCTGAACCCAGAAGGTTAATAAGGTAAGAGCTTTTGCTGAGAAGCGGCAAAGGGCCCAATCTATACAGAAGCCAGTTACTCTTAGGAGTGCTGGCTTTTTTTGTGTGCGGACACAGACATGTCTGAGAAATGTATAAAATATATCTATTTGGCGTGCGACAGTCTCTGCGGATGTTTCATGGTGTCGTAATCGCATTCGATGGAAAAAGTAAATATGTTACATAATAACTTTGAATTATACGAATTATTAATCAATTGTCTTTTGCGGGTGGTAATTTATTTTATAAGAGGGTGAGGTAGGCACTGGGTGGAGCAAATGACGGTAATACGTTCAGAGATAGAGTGCTATATGATGGAGCAAGGAATGAATATTACGACATTAAGCAGGCTCAGTGGCCTGAACGTGGGTACAGTTAGCTCCGTATTGAACGGCCACAAGCTCATCGCTGTTGATCAGCTTGACCGGATCACCTCGGTTATGGGATTGCCACAAGGACACTATTACTCACGGTATATTCAGGAATCCATGGTCGATACGCCACCGAATTGGTGCCGAATAAGACCTTTATTGTATCGCTGCGTGGAGCTGAATCTGCTTGATTGTATAAGGCAAATTGTTAATTTACTATTGGATAACCTGATGTATTCCGCATTGCTATTTGAGACGGCAGAGGATATGTATCAGATGCAGCAGGGGGAGGCGGCCTCGATATTGTATGAAGGCGTAGCTCAGAGTGAGTTGCGACAGCATTCTGAGCGGCTTGCCGTGTGCCAGTATCGTCTCTTCACTCTCAAGCTGAGTGAGGATCAGGCACGTAATCTGGAGGCGGCGATCCAGTTCGAGCCTTACGTAGAGCGTCTAGATGAGATTGAGCAATTGGATGCGTTGCGGGATTTGGCTAATATTTATCGCTCTTTGCGCAGATGGGATAAAGTAGAAGTGGTTGCACGAACGATGGGAGAGAAGGCTAGCATTATTTACAATCTGCCTCGAAATCCTGAACTGAATAGACGAGAGCATCCTAAGAGAGCGATTAGACCATTATTTTTTTATATTGCCTATGCAAACTTGCTGCTTTCCAATGCATACGATGAAAAAGAAGATTATGAAAATGCCATGTACTTTATAGGTTTATATGGAGATATGTCCTGGGTAAAAGAAACGGATGAAGAGACGTTGCACTGGAGAAGTCTGTTTTTAGAGTGGGCTGAAGCTAATTCATATGTTTGTAGGCTCGCGATGGGTGATGAATCAGTTGTTCCTTCTTATATAAAATACATCCAGACCAAGGATCAGGAATTACTTCCTGGATTGATCAATATTGTACAAAATGCAAATAAAAACGGATTTGATATAAGCGTTTATTTGGATGAATTGGATGGCACGTTACAACAGATGATTTCACCGAGTCCAAATCATGATATGGGTGTGTATACCCAGCAGATGTCTAACAGCAGATTCTCACATCTTTTCTATGAGCTTGCGGTCTATTATATAACTCGGGGTGATCGCAGTAGAGGCAGGCAGTATATCGAGGTCTGGAAAAAGTATACGACGTTGAATAATGAGCAATCTCTTCTCAGGTATCATACGCTATTAGACATGCTGACTTCTGGTATAGATAATGACACACCAGATGCTCATTAGTCTTACACATGTGGAACTTCTATAAGTGTTACTTGGATAGGCTTCCGATTTTAAATCATTGCTGTACACAGACTAAAGCCAGAGCTATGAACGTGCTGGCTTTTTTTTGTATTTAAATCGTTGTTGGTGTGAGGTTCAGTATTGACCAACTTATCCCATGTGCTATACTTGGTGAATAAAAGTAAAAATATTACATAATAACTTCGGATTGTATTTGTAGTGTATTATATGGATTTCAAAGCGTTTACGCTTCCTTAATAGCTAAGGGGTGGTTACTTTGGAGATGACGAGCACAATACGTTCAGAGATTGAGCAATTCATGGATCAGCAACAATTCAAGGTTAGCCAGCTAGGAAGACAGACAGGGCTGAATCCAGGGACGATCAGCTCTATTCTTAATGGCCATAAGCTCATTGCTGTTGATCAGCTTGATCGGGTAACTTCAGTCATGGGGCTGGAGGAAGGGTATTTTTATTCGCAATACATACAAGAATCTATGGTAGATGCACCTCCGAACTGGCGCAGGCTGAAGCCGTTATTATTTCGCTGTGCGGAGTTGAATCGTCTGGATTGTACTCAGCGCATCGTTAATTTGCTGTTGGATAACCTGACCTATTCCCCTTTGCTATTTGAGACGGCTGAGGAGTTGAGGGATCTTGGGGAGCTTGCAGCAGCAGCCCTGTTGTATGAAGGTGTGGCCCTCAGTGAACGCAGTCAGCATTCAGAGAGACTTGCCCTATGTCAGTATCGACTCTTCACGCTGCGATTGGGTGAGGACCAGGGGAAGAATCTGGAGGCGGCAATTCATTTTGAGCCTTATGTAGAGCGTCTTGATGAGATGGAACAATTGGACGCTCTGCGGGATTTAGCTAATGCTTATCGCTCACTGAGAAAGTGGGATAAGGTAGCAAATATTGCTCATATTATGGGCAAGAAGGCGAATATCATGTATGAACTGCTACATAATACCGAGCTGAGAAGAAAAGAGGAGCCTGTCAGAACGCAAAAACCTCTGTTTTATTATAGAGCTTTTGCTGACCTCCTCATGTCAAATGTAAGCGCAGAAAAAAAGGATTATCAGCAAGCCCTCCATTATACACACTTGTATGAAGATCTATCCTGGGTGAATGAAACAGATTCTGAGACATTACATTGGAAAGGAAGATTTTTTGGATGGGCGGAAGTCAATAAGTATGTAATCGGATTATTGGCAGGAGACCAGAGTGTACTTCCAAGCTATGTAGACTATATTTTTACAAATGAAGGGGAAGTACTTCCAGGTATATTGAACATGATTCAGGCTGCAAATAACTCAGGACTAAATATTAATAATTATTTAGAGAAGTTTCAAAATGCACTTGAAGAAATAATAAATAATAACAAACATAAGGGCGTATATACTCAGCAATACATTGATGAGCGATTGACTAAAGTACTCTATGAGTTTGCTTACTATTTTTTGAATTATAAGGTATATAGTAAGGGATTTGATTATTTGCTTAAAAGTTTGGAGAAATCACTTATAATCAACAATGAACAAAGTATACTTAATTGTATGAGATTATTTGAACGATTCCGGCAGGTTGCTTCATGCAATGTGAGCAGGGACTATCATATACTAGTTACAAAGGAGTGAGATAATAATGGGGAGATTCATGACCTCTACAGTAACGTTTTATACGATTTCAATCTTGTTGTTAATATCTAAAATCAACTATTTTTTTGGACCATTTGCCGAAATTCACGGCGGATGATTAAAGATGTTACTACTTCATAAAAGTGTAATTTTCAAAAAAAACCATTAGTTAGGTTTTTTTGATCAAATACATACATTAACCACTGTGAATTTTTATGCCAGAAGCCAACAGTTCTTTGAATGTTGGCTCTTAGCTGTTTTCTGTTAAACTTCAATTCTAACAATACATAACTATAGCGACACCCGAACATGCCCCAAATACGCAGAGATCGCCGTATAGGCTGCACCGAGCATGGTGGAGCGGCTGCCAAGCTGGGCGAAACGAATGTTCAGCTCCCGACGATGGTAGGGAAGTGTACGCTCCGCGACAATATCCTGCAACGGCGTTTCCAGCCATGCGCGAGCCTCGGATAGATTTCCTCCGATGATAATCAGCTCTGGATTGAAGCTGTTCACAATATTCGTAATCCCGATTCCCATATAGGCACCGATCTCATGAAATAGCTGCTGCACCTGCGTATTGCCATGACTTGCATGCTGTAATAGCTCTGGTGTGTGAAGCGTGGGCAATGGTGGCTCGGAACGCGTGTAGTATCTTTCGGACGCATACAGCTCCCAGCAGCCCCGACTACCGCAGGAGCAGCGAAGCCCATCCCAGTCAATCGACATGTGACCTGTCTCCCCGGCATAACCCCATGATCCTTTGTACGGCTTGCCATCCATAATGATGCCCGATCCAATCCCTGAGCCTACACTGATGTAGACCAGATTCCTTGTACCATAGCCTTCCTCGCCAGCCATCCCGTAATGTAGCTCACCTTGTGCTCCGGCATTAGCTTCATTGTCTACAAGTACGGGCATCTGGAGCTCTGCCGCCAGCTGTTGTCCAAGAGGCACCTCTTCCCAGCCCAGATTGGGAGCGAATAGTACTGTACCATCGGCATCGACCATCCCCGGCACTCCTATACCAACACCAACAATGCCATGTCTTGAAGAAGGAGCAAGCGCTGATAGCTGGCGCACCATCGCCTGAATATATTCCAATACCGACGGATAGTCTGTACGCTCCAGCGGGAGGGACTGCTCAGCCTCTACATGCCCGTGCAGATCCGTCAGTACTCCCTTGAGATAGCTGACGCTCAGCTCCAGACCGATGGCGAAGCCAGAACGACCATTGAACAGCAACAGCAACGGCTTGCGCCCTCCACTGGATTCACCTGGCCCCATCTCTTGAATCAAATCCTCCGTAATTAGCTCGGCTACGAGGTTGGATACCGTGGCTTTGTTCAAGCCGGTTCGCTGTGACACCTGCACGCGTGACAAGGGAGCATACTGCCGAATCGTATCCAGCACAATGGATTTATTTATTTTTTTGACAAGTGCCTGATCACCTGTAACCTTCATCGTGTACACATCCTGTTCGTTAACGTGTTCTTTATGGCTTTAGTAGCTTGGCTTACCATGGCAATAATGCCCGAAACCATTTCAACAAATAGTGTCTCTATCATAAAAAATAAACTTAGTTTAAGCAATAGACAAAGTTTGATGGGTTGTGTTAGTATAACGGTGTAAATGCTCCCGGATCGTCCGGGAAGCTAATTAAATCCTGACAAATCTGGGGAGGCGTCAACATTATGGCATACTTTGAAAACGTTTCAAAAGTAAACTACGAAGGCAAGAACTCATCTAATCCATATGCATTCAAATGGTACAATCCTGAGGAAGTCGTAGCAGGCAAGACGATGGAGGAGCACTTCAAATTCAGCATGGCCTATTGGCATACGCTGACAGCTGGCGGTAGTGACCCGTTTGGTGTAAATACAGCCGTTCGTCCGTGGGATCATCTGACAGGAATGGAGCTGGCCAAGGCTCGTGTAGAGGCTGCCTTCGAATTAATGGAGAAGCTGAACCTCCCGTATTTTGCATTCCATGATGTGGACATTGCACCTGAGGGCGCTTCCCTGAAGGAATTCCATAGCAATCTGGATACCATCGTCGATCTGATCGAGCAGCAAATGAAAGCAACGGGCAAAAAGCTCCTCTGGAACACAGCGAACATGTTCTCGAATCCACGTTATGTGCATGGTGCAGCTACGACCTGTAATGCGGATGTATACGCACATGCAGCGGCTCAGATCAAGAAGGGTCTTGAGGTGGGTAAGCGTCTTGGTGCAGAGAACTATGTCTTCTGGGGCGGACGTGAAGGCTATGAGACACTGCTGAACACAGACATGCAGCTGGAGCTGGATAATCTGGCGCGTATGTTCCACCTCGCAGTGGATTATGCCAAGGAGATTGGCTTCGATGCACAATTCCTGATTGAGCCGAAGCCGAAGGAGCCAACCAAGCACCAATATGATTACGATGCGGCTACGACGATTGCATTCCTGCAAAAATATGATCTGGATAAGCACTTCAAGCTGAACCTGGAAGCGAACCATGCGACGCTGGCTGGCCATACGTTCAATCATGAAATGCGTGTAGCTCGTATTAACGGCATGCTGGGCTCGCTGGATGCCAATCAGGGAGATCTGCTCATTGGCTGGGATACCGATGAATTCCCGGTAGACATCTATGATGCTACGCTCACCATGTATGAGGTGCTGATGAATGATGGGCTCGGTAAAGGTGGCATTAACTTTGACGCCAAAGTAAGACGTGCATCCTTCGAGGCAGAGGATCTGTTCCTGGCTCATATCGCAGGAATGGATACGTATGCGAAAGGACTGAAGGTCGCTGCCAAGCTGATTGAGGATCGCGTACTGGAGGAGTTCATTGAGAAGCGTTATAGCAGCTTCAAGGAAGGTATTGGTGCTGATGTCGTAGCTGGCAAGGCAACCTTGGCTTCACTTGCTGAATACGCCCTGAACAACGAGAATCCACGCCGCAATGAATCCGGACGTCAGGAATGGCTGAAGGCGAAGCTGAACCAATATATTCTGGCCGATTAAGGAGCTACCTATGATGAAGGAGCGATATGTTATTGGTGTAGACCTTGGCACAAGCAGCGTCAAGACGGTACTTGTGACCCCAAGCGGACAGGTAGCTTATGAGACCTCGGAATCTTATGAGCTGCTACAGCCGCAAGCAGGCTACAGCGAGCAGCGTCCCGAAGACTGGGTAAGGGGTACGATTGCATCCCTGCGCAGACTGGTAGAAGGTGCTGGCATTGCGCCTGATAGCGTAGAAGGCATCAGCTTCTCCGGACAAATGCATGGTCTTGTGCTTGTGGATGAGCAAGGCCAGGTGCTGCGAAATGCAATATTGTGGAACGATACGCGGACCACAGCCCAATGCCGCCGTATTGAAGAGAAGCTGGGGGCAAGCTTGCTGGAGCTGGCTCGAAACCGTGCGCTGGAAGGCTTCACGCTGCCCAAGCTGCTATGGGTGCAGGAGCATGAGCCAGAGCTGCTGGCACAGGCAGCACATTTTATGCTGCCGAAGGATTATGTACGCTATCGGCTGACAGGCGAGCTCGCTATGGAGTACTCCGACGCAGCAGGAACCCTGCTGCTAGAGGTGGGGGCGAAGCACTGGAGTGAAGCCATCGCTGAGGCGTTCCAGCTGCCGCTCAGTCTGTTCCCGCCACTCGTGGAGTCCTTCGATCAGACTGGCGGATTGCTGCCTGAATGGTCCGAGCAGACCGGACTTGCTGCTGATACGGCTATCTTCGCTGGTGGAGCCGATAATGCGTGCGGCGCGATTGGTGCAGGGATTCTACAGGAGGGCCAGACGATGTGCAGCATCGGCACCTCCGGGGTCGTGCTGTCTTACGAGGAACGCAAGCACATTCAGCTGGAGGGGAAGGCGCACTTTTTCAATCATAGTGAAAAGGATGCGTTCTACATTATGGGCGTGACTCTGGCAGCGGGCTATAGTCTGCAGTGGTTCAGGGAGACCTTTGCTCCGGGGCAGCCATTCGAGGAGCTGCTGGCCGCCACTGGAGATGTTCGTCCAGGGAGCGGAGGACTGCTGTTCACACCGTATATTGTAGGGGAGCGGACACCGCACCCGGATGCGAATATACGCGGAAGCTTTATCGGCATGGACGCCGGGCATAAGCTGCCTCATTTCACCAGAGCCGTATTGGAGGGGATTACCTTCTCGCTCCGGGAGTCCATTGATATCCTGCGTGCGACGGGCAAAACGGTGAACGAGGTAATCTCGATTGGCGGCGGTGCCCGTAGTGATATATGGCTGCAGATGCAAGCGGATATCTTCCGGGCTGACGTGATCAAGCTGGAAAGTGAGCAGGGGCCTGCGCTTGGCGCTGCCATGCTGGCTGCGTACGGTGCTGGCTGGTTCGACTCACTACAGGCTTGTGCGCAGGAGTTCATTCGTCCGGCCAGACGATTCTCGCCGCGATCGGAGACGGCAGATCAGTATGATCTTTTGTATGCCCTGTATAAGGAAGTATACCCTGCGACCCGTGCTCTGAATGATGGATTGTCTTCCCACCGATGAGCTGGGGAATATGCTCGGAAGGATGTCTAGATGAAGAAGAATTCTTCGAATAGAACTAATATTATAGGGGCTGGCGAGGTTGGCATTGCCATCTCGGTCGACATGGATACGAAAGTGGTTCATCAGACAAACAGCTTGTTCTGGGATACCAAAGGAAATGATGTCCTGGGGACAACCGCACTTCCTTTTTATGGAGCATTTGTCACAGAAGAAAAGTGTCAGCTTTTTGGGGATGTCACAGGAAAAAAGGTGCTGGAGATCGGCTGTGGAAGCGGTCAATCCTTGCAATATCTCGGGGAGCGCAAAGCATCCGAACTATGGGGCATGGATATGTCAGAGAACCAGATCGAGAAGACAAGGGCACATTTGACGGGGTGCGGTCTCTCGGCACAATTAATTTGTTCTCCCATGGAAGCGGAATGCGGCATACCAGCGGATTACTTTGACTTTGTGTATTCGATTTATGCCATAGGCTGGACTACCGACCTTGAGGGGACTTTATGCAGGATTGCTTCTTACCTGAAAAAAGATGGCATATTGATCTTCAGTTGGTCTCACCCTATACACAAATGTGTTGTTGCAGAGAATGACATGCTTGCGTTTAAAAAGTGTTATTTCGATGAATCCTGGTATTCGGTATCCCTTGACGAAGGTAAGCTAACCTTATCAGATCGCAAACTATCCACTTATGTGAATGCGTTGGCAAAAGCGGGATTTGTCATTGAGCAAATGATTGAGGAATCTGATGATGACATCATACAGTCAAGTGACAGTGATTTTGCCAAAAAAGCAAAGATGCTTCCTGTAACTTTTGTAATGAAAGCAAGGAAGCTATAAGTGAACAGGAAATGGATTCGAGTGCCAGTTATGAGGAGCAACATCATTGAGAGGCCATTGTTGAAGTAGCTTCGATTGTTAGTACAACAAATCAGCGACAGTCTGGGGGATATACTCACCCATGGCTGTCGCTGATTTTGGTGTTGGGACCAGTCCAAGGACTATTATATTCAAGGATCATTGCATGCACGAGGAATGAGGGGGCGATAAGCATGCCTTAGGTAGACTTGTGCAATTCTCAGCTCAATACCTTATACAACTACTGCTATATCATTTAACTATTACGTTGACTCAGGTCTATTATGTTCCACGTTCTTTGACTTGTCAGGTGCAGGAGGGCAGCCCGGACATGCTCCAGTCGACGCACAGCCAGCACATGCCCCCTGACGACTCTTACGCCAGAAGCGTACTCCAATCCAGCCTGAATAGCCTAGCACGGCAACAATAATCAGAATATCAATCATGGGTCAGGTCTCCTTTTCCGATGAAGATATGGGTTCAGGACAAGCCCAGCAGATGCCCGCCCTGGTAAATCAGCATGGATATGACGTAAGCAATTACCAGCGGATAGAGCATCGAAATCATCGTCCAGCGGAAGGAAGCAGTCTCCTTGTGAATGACCCCGACAGTCGCTAGACATGGAATATACAGCAATAAGAATGCCATGAAGCTAAAGGCGCTCAGCGGTGTAAATACCGCGTGTATGCTAGTCTCCAGCCCGCTCATATCCGGCGCATGATAAATGATATTCATCGTCGAGACGACGACCTCCTTGGCCATGAACCCGGTCACCAGTGATGCCCCAGCCTGCCAGGTACCAAAGCCAAGCGGTGTCAGTAGCGGTGCCAGCCAGCCACCGAGCATGGCGAGCAGACTGTCGTCCATCTCGCTTCCGAAGCCATGCAGCCCCATATTCGACAGGAACCAGATGATGACAGAGCCCGCCAGAATGATGGTCCCAGCTTTGCGAAGGAAGCCCTTCACCTTCTCCCAGGTGATACGGAACAACGTCAGGGCCTGGGGCATGCGGTATGGTGGAAGCTCTACAACGAATAATGATGGCTCCTTGGTGACGAAGGGAAGCGCAGAGAACGTCTTGGACAGTAACAGAGCCAGAACGACACCGAGCACGTACATAAGCATTACAACCGATGCCTGATGCTCCCGAAAGAACACCCCTGCGAACAGGGCATATACAGGCAATCTGGCGGAGCAGGACATGAAGGGAACGAGCAGTGTAGTCAGCAAGCGCTCCTTGGGCTGCTCAATCGAACGCGCGGCCATAATCGCTGGCACATTGCAGCCGAAGCCGATGATGAAGGGGATGAAGGCTTTCCCGTTCAGTCCTACGGATTCCATCAGACGATCCATCAGCAGGGTCACGCGGGCCATATAACCCGAGTCCTCGACGATGGATATGATGAGGAACAGCAGCACAATCTGCGGTGTAAATACTAATACACCCCCGACCCCGGCAATAATCCCATCTACAATTAATGCCTGAGTGAAGGAGGAAGCCCCAAGGCTCTCCAGCAAGGCTGTTACCGTGTCGCTCACACCGCCAGCAATCCAGCCGTCCAGCACGTCCGAGAGCGGATTGCCGAGCCAGTCAAAGGTAACCTTGAAGGTCAGGAACATGAATAGCAGGAACAGTGGCAGTCCAAATACTCGATGGGTTAGAATCATGTCTGCTCGCTCTGTCCATGTCTTGCGCTGTTCTGTGGAGCGGACCATGACCTGTTGACAGACATAAGCAATCCAGTTGACGCGTACGTTGCGTAGATGAGCTTCGGGACTGGTACTGGAAGTCGGGTCAGCCTGCATGAGGGCTGCCCGGCATTCCGTTATAATTTGCGTGATTCCAGCATATAGATTAGGGTCCGCTATTTCCGCCCATACAACAGGATTACGCTCTAGCAGCTGGAGGGCAAGCCATCTCGATTCAGCACTATATATGTCAGGGAGGATAGCCATGATGCGGTCTATTGCTTGTTCTACCTCGGGCCCATAGTTCAGATGCAGCGGCTTGTGAGAGATAGAGGCCGACTTCTCATGAACAGCAGCCAGTACCTCTTTACTACCTGCTCCGGTGCGTGCACTCATTGGTATGACAGGGACACCTAGCTCGGATGAGAGTTTCTCAGGGCTTACGGTAATTCCGCTGGAGCGCGCAACATCCATCATATTGAGACCAAGCACCAAGGGAGCTCCGTACTCCAGCAGCTGGACGGTCAGATACAGATTGCGTTCAAGCTGAGCAGCGTCCACGATATTGATCAGGGAAGAAGGAGGCTGCTCAAGCAAATAGCGCGCGGCTACACCTTCATCAAGGGAAAAGGGTAATAGAGAGTATAGTCCTGGGAGATCCACCAGCACCCCGCTTTTGTTGCGAAGGAGCCCGCTTTTCATAGATACGGTAACCCCAGACCAATTCCCAGTCTCCGCATAGGTGCGGGTTAGTTTGTTGAACAGAGAAGTCTTCCCGGTGTTCGGATTCCCGAATAACGCAATCGTATTCATGCGGGACAGACCTCCATATGACCAGCTTGTTTCTGTCTCAGACCAATCAGTTGGCCATTGCATTCAATAATAACCGGACCGCCGAGTGGCGTGACCTTGTGAAGACGTATTGTGGCTCCGGTCCTTACTCCCATATCGGTGAGTCTTCGGTGTACCAAAGGATCGAGTGCATCAAGAGACATAAGCTGCCCAGTACTTCCGGGCTTCAGCTTCAATAAGGAAATACCGATAGACATCAGCAATCACCCTTCATGCGAAAATGAGAATCAATATCATTCATTTGGTGAATGTAATGTAGCACAGCCCACTTTTCCAGACAGTGATGAATCTCTCAGTGTGAAGCCAGATGATGAAATGGTGAGGGAATGTGCCATGCGACAGAGTAATTCCATAAATTAGCACGCATAATCAGCTTATTGTGTCTTTTATGTGGTAAAATGACCTTAACTTCATGAATGAAGCCGAATCTCCGATATAAAAGGTGTAACAGACAAGCTGGAAGGGGGCACATGGATGATGAATCGAGTACGTCCGCGACTGATTAAGTTGCTATTGTTAAGCTCTGTACTGGCATTAGGCATTCCTCAGGTAGTGGAGTGGAGCGAGGTCTATGCGGCTGTCAATCCGTCAGTCGAGGTGACTACAGGGCAATTGGAGGAGAAGCTGCTGGCGGCCATGATGGACCGTAAAGACAGCTTGAATTTTACATATAAGGGACAGGTCAAGAATCTGAAAAAGGATCTGCAGACCGCCATTGATGAGGCCATGCAGAGCGATCCTTATGTGAACTATACTTTGAAAAGCTATGCCTACAATTATAAAGGCTCGTCCAACTCGGCACAGGTTACCGTGACGCTCAAATACCGTGAGACCAAGGAGCAGACAGCTTTTGTGGATCAGACGGTACGCGCCGCACTGAAGGAGCTAATTAAGCCGGAAATGACCGACCACGAGAAGGTCAAGGTCATTCATGATTGGGTGGTCGTGCGTCTGGCCTACGATGAGACACTACAGAAATATACAGCTTATGACGGGCTGGCTACAGGTACTACAGTATGCCAAGGCTATGCACTTTTAACCTACAAGATGCTGAACGAAACCGGAATTACCAACCGCATTGTGGAAGGAAGAGCCGGGGGGCAGCTGCACGCGTGGAATCTGGTCCTGCTGGATGGCAAGTGGTACCACCTGGATACGACATGGGATGACCCGACACCGGACCGGCCGAATGAAGTGAGCACCGCCTACTATCTGTTGACGGATGCGCAGATTCGCAAGGATCATTCCTGGACGAAGAAATATCCTGCAGCAAGTACCGTCTATGAACAGACGCTCACGCAGTTAATCACTGCCGGAGGGGCCAAGGCCAAGGTCTACCAGGAAATGTACAATGAGCTAGAATACGCTATGTATCAGGAGGGCAATCTGGTATCATCAGCTCCGCAAATGGTAGAGAAGGCACGCAAGGCCATGTCTGCGGGGACCAAAACACTAGTGTTCGCCTATAAGGGGACGGAGAAAAATCTGGAGAAGGATCTGCAGGTCCTCTATCAGCTAGGGATGAAATCCATCTCCTATCGCGTAACGAATCAGCACGATTCTAATCACCTTAGAGTCAGCCTGTCCTGGACGATCTAGTCCGGGGCGGGCTGCTCCACTTTTAGCGGGCTGCTCCATTTTTATAGGAAGGCGTGAAAGTACATGTAAGAAGCTCCTGTACTGTTGAAGTATACAGACGCATAGGTTGCAACCCCGATTCTATTTGTTGGCTCTAATCATTATAAGGAGAAGACTATGTTGTACAAAAAATCGTTCTTTTGCCTGCTCGGCACACAGAGCATGGCAAATGCTGCCGATGTGCTATATATTATGGCACTGGTGTCACTCATCTTTAATAGCACTGACTCTATCATCACAGCCATACTCATTCCCTTGCTACGCATGGGAGCCCAGATGATCAGCGGTTTTTTTGCGCCGCTATTGCTCGTCAGATATCAGCTTCCTTTTATTTTGTTCATATCCCAGACCGGTCAGCTGGCCTTCTTCACCTTACTCGTGCTATATATCAATGCGGCACACCCAGCCACGGATTGGTTGGTTGTATTCTCACTTGTGCTGGGCATGTCCTTCCTGGATGGCTGGACGACTCCTGCAAGGAATGCGCTGGTTCCGCGTCTTGCGACGGGAGATGCGTTAATGAAGGCTAACAGTATGATTTCCGTCAGTGATCAGACGGTACAGCTCGCGGGCTGGGGGCTGAGTGGAATGCTTGTGGCTTTCGCAGGAGCGGAGAAGACACTGATAATTGCCGTCGTGCTATATGCCATCGCCATGCTCTTCACTGCTCTGCTGCGTGATCCAATGGAAGCGGAGCGCTTCTTCTTGCTTCGACCGCATACCTTGGTGAAGAGTGGAGATCAGAGGCTGCCCGAGGAACCGACTCCGATCCATTCGGCTTCTGCGGTGACGGCTGGCTCTGAGCAACATCAACCATCGAGAGATGGAAAATGGGCCGTACTACGAGAAGGCTGGATGTTGATTGGCAAAAGCACTCGCCTGCGGATTCTCACCTTCATGGATATGGTCGACATGCTGGGGGGCTCCGTATGGGTCGGTGCATTCACACTGGCCTTCGTCCAGCAGGTGCTGCTTAAGGACGAGTCCTGGTGGGGATATATTAATGCCGCATATTTTGCGGGGACGATTGTCGGCGGCCTGCTGGTGCTTATGCTAGTGAATCGCCTTCAGCACCGATTGTTCCCGGCTATGTTAGCTGGAATGACTGGTTATGCTATTCTGACCATACTGTATGCTGTAAATGTATTACCCCTGATTAGTCTCATCGTGGTGCTAATTATGGGCTTGCCCGCTGAACTGGCTGTAGTATCCAGAAGGACTCTGATTCAGAAAAGTGTGGCGGTACATGATCTGCCGAAGGTGCTCTCGGCACAGGCAACGCTTATGAGCTTCACTTTCTGTGTATCCTTGTTACTGATGGGCTGGATCGCCGAACGGTTCGGAATTGTCAATCTGTATGTATTCGCTGGGCTGTTATCAGGAACGGCGGTATTGATTGGTTGGCTTGGTCGCAGATCCTTCGCGAGGGATGGCAACACCTCATCTGAACCTATTTCTGCACAGGGCGTGAATTAGTCGGCAGCAATAGTATCTTGCCCCGATTATCACACGTAAGTACAGAGTCGCTGCAAGCAATGAGCCCTGTCGGCTGCTACTAAGCCTACTGTTCTTTTGAACAAAGATCGTAAGCAGGTGAACAGCAAGCTGCAAGGCAGAGACTTTGTTTCTCTAAGGATTCGCCGCTTTTTGCTACGCTGTGCTTCCCAGATCATTCAACATGAGCTCAGAATAGGTCAAGATGCTCGTACGCTGACCGAATCTGGAGAGCTTGCAGCGACTCTATACATCTCTATACATCCCCATACAACCCTATGCAACTATAGGGTCTGCAATGGTTCACGCCTTGGTATATCTCATAAGTATTAGTAAGCGGGAAGGAGGAGTCTAATGGATACAGTCCAAGACCATCTGGACTATGGGTTGACGATTGTCTTCGTCGGCTATAACCCCAGTCTCCGCTCAGGCGAGACGGGTCATCATTACGGTCATCCCGGGAATCGGTTCTGGCGGATACTTCATCAGTCTGGTCTGACCCCGCGGCTGTACAAGCCAAGCGAGGATGGCGAGCTGCTGAAGCTGGGATATGGCTTCACGAATATTGTAGCAAGGCCCACCCGCACAGCGGCCGAGATTACCCGTGAGGAATATGAAGAGGGAAGAAGCCTGCTCTATGACAAGCTGGCGAAATTTCGCCCTAGCTATGCTTGCTTTGTTGGTAAAGGAGTGTACACAGAGTTCAGTCGTCTGTCTGATGTGCCATGGGGATTACAGGAGCATTCTGTCGTGGATGGTGTGCATGAATTCGTAGCCCCTTCTTCCAGCGGACTTGTCCGTATGCCGCTGGAAGAGGTTGTGGGCATGTATACACGTCTGCATGAGCTGATTAGCGAATAGCTGTGCTTCATTCAAACGGTGGGTGAGGGTATTAAGAATTTCTGCGGGCCATTTGTTGCCATACCGTCCCAGCGGCCTGCTCACCGGATTCAATACGTTCTAATGCCATTCTGGCCTGCAGGCTGACCTCGAATTCAGGGTCCTGAGCTGCCTGCTCCAGTGCTTCCCGGGAATCCTCCGTGCCTACCTCGTACAGGAATCTGGCCGCGCGCCAGCGCACGAGCTTGCTGCTGTCGGACAAAGCCTCAATCATGGCAGGTGTAGCGGCAGCATCGCCGATATCGGACAAAGTATCCCCTGCTGTCCGGCGCACAGCAGCCGACGAATCCTTCAGCGCTTGATAGAGAAGCTCCATGGCCTCTGGTGTCTTGAGATCGCCGAGGTACACGACAGCAAGCCGGCGCAGCTGCATTTTGTCATCCGATAAAGCCTGACGTAGTAGTGGAAGATGCTGCGGCTCGGGCTCCAGCGCATCCAGCGCGGCGTAGCGTACACGCCAATCTGCCTGCTGCATGGCTTCTTGTAGCTCGGCATCTGTGTAGCTGCGACGCTGCTCCACGAATTCGCCACCGTCTATGCTGTGCGCAATCGCCTGCTCGATCAGCTTGCGCAGCCGTTCTTGCGGATAGGCCGCCTCCAGCTCCTGCTCGACCTCCCTGGCGATGTCCGGCAATTCACCGTATCGTACTCCATAGTCGCTCAGCTTCCGTTCCTTGATCAGCGTAGCGCTGGCAATCTCGGTGACAGCTTGCACGAATCGCTCCGACAGGGAGATTCGCTCCTCCTGCTGCCCGGCTTTTACCCGAATCTGCATCGGTACGGCCCGGAAAAATTGCACGAATACCTGTGCTTCCCCGTAATGCTCTCCGGCTCCTTCCTCTGGAAGCTCCCAATCGGCCTCCTGGCCATCTTCACCGAATTGCTCCCTCACCTCGCTTAGAACCGTCGACCAGTCTGCACTGCCCTTACGATCCAATGCCACGAAGTCTGCCGTATGAAATACACTCTTCACGCCTTCAATGCGCAGCATGCGGCGAATGAAGGGAGGAGCTGAGCGCTCGTTGTCCAGCGTATAAGTCTTGCGAATGCCGTCCTCCAGACGTTCATCCAGATGAAGCATCATGGTGTTCGGACTTGGGGTTGGCTCTATAGAAGTTACTTTCATAACCTTGATTTCCTCCTTATTTCGAATTGCAGTTTCCTGAATTTTAACTAACTCTATTGTACATGATTCTATTGTCTGTGCCAAAAGCAAGGTACCTTACATTCCGATGAGGCCGAGCAGAATTCACTGAACAGGATTCACGTTGGCATTTGGTTAAAATGTGGAAATTTGGACAACAATGTAATTATCGGCATATCGGCTGATACGAAGCGAATCAGGAGGTGGTATGAATGTTCCGCAAGCAGGAAAAAGCTCTGATTATTGTATGCTGTGTGATTGCAGTCATCATGCTGTACTCCCTGATTAAAAGTATCAGCCGCTTGATGTCGTAATACCGATTTGTTCAAAGGAGTGTAGCTGTATGTCCGCGCTGGACCCCGTGATCCTGAGCCGGCTCCTCACCGGCATTACGCTGTTCGTACATATTATATTTGCTTCCATCGGGGTAGGAATCCCGCTGATGATTGCGTTGGCAGAATGGAGAGGTGTGCGGACGGGTGATCCTCACTACACTCTGCTAGCCCGCCGCTGGGCTCGTGGCTTCGTCATTACCGTCGCTGTCGGCGTTGTAACAGGCACCTCGATCGGTCTCCAGCTCAGTCTACTCTGGCCGACCTTCATGCGGGTGGCGGGGCAGGCCATTGCTTTGCCGTTATTTCTGGAGACGTTCGCCTTTTTCATCGAGGCTATCTTTCTGGGTATCTATCTGTACACCTGGGAGCGATTCCGTGGTAAATACACGCATCTACTGCTCTTGATCCCGGTAGCCGTTGCTTCATCCGCCTCCGCCATCTTCATCACGACAGTGAATGCCTTCATGAACCAGCCACAGGGCTTCGCGCTAGTGAATGGGATTATGACGGACATCAATCCGCTCGTAGCGATGTTCAATCCGGCGACCCCGACCAAGGTCTCTCACGTCCTTGCGTCCTCCTACACGTTGAGTGCAGGCGTACTGGCAGGCATTGCAGCCTATAGTCTGCTGAAGGGCAAAAATCATGCGTATTTCAAAAAAGCGCTGAAGCTGACGACAGTCTGCACCTTTGTATTCGCGCTTGGAACGGTACTGATTGGAGATGCGTCCGGTAAATTCCTGGCGAAGTACCAGCCGGAGAAGCTGGCAGCTGCGGAGTGGCACTTCGACACGATGTCCGAGGCTCCGTTCGTATACGGAGGATATATGGACAAGAACGGCGATATCAAGTATGCACTGGAGATTCCCTATGCGCTTAGCATTCTGGCTGGCAATAGCCCGAATACTGTGGTCAAGGGGTTGAATGATTACCCAGAGGACCTGCGCCCTCCGTTGTCGATCCATTATATGTTCGATCTGAAGATTACGACCGGTGTGCTTATTCTCTGCATTCCATTGCTCTATATCCTGCGAAAATGGCTTCCGGGACGCAAGCCTTATCCGAAGTGGCTGCTGCTCGCGCTGCTGCTTGTTGGTCCGATGGCCATGGTGGCGATTGAGCTAGGCTGGATGTTCGCGGAGGTCGGAAGACAGCCGTGGATTCTACGTGGTTATATGAAGGTATCTGAGGCCGCAACAACCTCTGGCAGTGTGGGGTGGATGCTGGTGATGTTCATCGTTCTCTATCTGGTGCTGTGCTTATCAGCTATACGAGTGCTCAGCAAGCTGTTCCGCAACAAGGATGCGCTTGAAGAGATTCGGCAGCTTGGCATAGAGGGGGCATAGGAGCATGAGCTATGAACTGATAGGTATCACGGTGCTCTGGACGTTCCTGTTCGGGTACTTGCTTGTGGCCTCCATTGATTTTGGGGCAGGCTTCTTCAGCTTCTACAGCGTACTGACTGGTCACCGCAACCTGATCCACAACATTATCCAGCGCTACCTGTCACCAGTGTGGGAAGTAACGAATGTGTTCCTGATCTTCTTTGTAGTCGGATTGGTCGGATTTTTCCCGGATACGGCTTACTACTATGGTACAGGGCTACTGGTCCCGGGAAGCATCGCGCTGGTGTTGATTGCAATTCGTGGGGTGTACTATGCATATAACACCTATGGCAACAATGGGGACAATAACATCATTTACATGGCCTTGTACGGGGCGACAGGCCTGCTCATCCCTGCCGCTCTGTCTACAATCCTCGCGATATCCGAGGGCGGGGTTATTGAAGAGCGGGATGGACTGGTCACGCTAGGCTGGGGGACGTTCTTAGCGAACCCCTACACATGGGCAGTCATCCTGCTTGCGCTGGTGAGCGTCCTGTACATCTCCGCGATGTTCCTGTCGTATTATGCCAAGCGTGCGGGGGATGACTTGGCTTTCGAGGTGGTCAGAGGATATGCTCTGCTCTGGAGCGGGCCGACAATTGTCGCGAGTGTCCTCGCCTTTTTCCAGATTAATCGTCAGAACCCGGAGCATTTTGCGAACATGCTTGATCAGGCCTGGATATTCATAGCCTCGTTCATATGCTTTGTGCTGGCGGTCTATTTATTGTGGAAGCGGCGGAATCTGGGGACCAGTTTCATCTTCGTGATCCTTCAGTTCGCATGTGCCTGGTACGGCTATGGGGGCACGCATCTGCCCTATATTCTGTATCCCTACATATCCATCTATGAGAGCTTCACGAATGATGCCATGGGTATTGCGCTGATAACGGCCTTTTGCGCGGGGCTGCTTGTGCTGATCCCTTCGCTGATTCTGCTACTCAGACTGTTCCTGTTCGATGCGGCATACATTCGCGGACATAACCGCGGGAAGGGGTGAGGTGGATGGCAGCCTTTGAGCATTTTACGATCATGTACGAATCTCCGCTAATTATTCTTGCGGTTATTGTATTCCTGTTCATCTACACAGCCAGATACAAGAACCCGGAGGATTAGGGTAGGACAATCCCGGCCTGGATGGAGAGTAGCATGGATTATCGCAGCCAAGAGAAGCAAGAGAATCGAGTGAATGATAAGGACAACATGGAATATAAGGACTATGGGGACTACGAGATAAACGAGCTCCACCAGCTCCACCAGCTTCACCAGATCCATGAGGTCCAAAATCCATGAGATCCACAAAATCCATGAGAACCACGAGAATAGAGACCGTCTGTGAAGGAAGTGTAGAATTCGACAGATCGCTCAGCCTTGTAGAAGTACAGGAGGAATGCGGCACAATATGTCGTTTTTTGACATCGACCGTACGGGGCAGTATGCTTCCAGAGAGAGGCATAATGCTGCGTGCGGTTTTTGGCATGCTGCGGGTTCTGGATGCTGCCGGTTCGTGACGGCATGCTGCGGGTTCTAGCTACTTCCAGTTCATGACGAAATGACGTGATCACGGGGCATTCTGCTAAAGACGAAATAAAAGCGAGAGTTTCAGGATGGATGAGGGTGTTAAATGTATTAAAAGCCTCGTCAGGAAGGAGAAGCAGTGACCATGCCAAAATTCCGATTCAACAATATAGATAATGTCAGCACAGACAAGACCCTGAAGCAGTTCCGGCAGTGGCGAGAGGAGCGACGACGCAAAATCAAGGATTATTCCTTTGTAGTCCCCAGCCATGCACCAGAGCTGACCTATTTGCAGGAAAATAAGGAGACGACCACGATTACGTGGGTAGGGCATTCTACGTTCTTCATTCAATATATGGGATTGAATATCGTGACCGATCCGGTATGGGCTGAGCGCATGGCCTTTAACCGCAGGCTCACTCCACCAGGCATCCCCATTCATGATGTGCCGCCACTTGATGTCATTCTGCTGTCTCATTCGCATTATGATCATATGCATATGGCATCCCTACGGAAGCTGTACAGTGCGGGTACTACGGTAATCGTCCCGGTGGGCTTGAAGTCGAAAATGATCCGCAAGGGCTTCCACCGCTGTCAGGAAATGAATTGGTGGGAGCATGTGATCGTGGGAGGAGTGCGTATCTCCTTTGTGCCTGCTCAGCACTGGACGCGTCGGACTCTGATGGATACGAATACATCCCATTGGGGCGGCTTTGTGCTCCAATCCGAAGCGCATGTGAGCGGACACGGCGGCACACTGGATGCAAATCCTGAGGTAGCGTCCGAGGAGCTGGCCCCGATGCCGCCTACTATATATTTTGTCGGGGATACCGGCTATTTCCGTGGCTTCAAGGAAATTGGCGAGCGGTTCCCGATTGATCTGACCTTAATGCCTATTGGTGCCTACGAGCCGGAATGGTTCATGACCTCCCAGCATGTGACGCCCGAGGAGGCGTTGCAGGGCTTCGTTGAGACAGGCTCCAAGCTCATGGTGCCCATGCATTATGGCACGTTCAAGTTGGCTGATGATACGCCTCGGGAAGCGCTTGATAGGCTAGAGGTAGAGCGTGAACGACTCGGCATTGCGCCAGAGCGGATTCAGGTGCTGGGCCACGGTGAGACTTTGAGGGTAGAGAATCATCTGCTCGGATAGGTATATGTTGACACCCAAAAGAAACCATCCTTTGGAAAATGCGGACACCGACCACACATTTCAAAGGAAAGGTTTCTTTTGCTTTGTTAGGAGGGATAGTTCAAGATCATGCTCAGCCGGGTCATGCTCTGGCCGGAATTGTGGTACGAGTGCGGTCTGTCTGCCTTGAAGCGGATGGCATCCCCGGCATGCAGCGTGTACTCCTCGTTACCGACACTCAAGGACAGCTCGCCATCGAAGACAGTAATCCATTCCTCGGTTCCTTCAATATGTCCGCTTGCATCCAGGCTACCACCGGAATCAATCTCCACGTTATACACCTCACTGCGTCGCTCTTCATCAAAAGAAAACATGGAATAGACACGATATCTACCACCATCCTCTAGCAATGGGCGAATATCCTTTCTCTTCACAATCGTAGTATCTGGCTGAGGCTGGTGAATCAAGGAGGAGAAGGATATTTTGAGGCCATTGGCGATCTTCCAGATCGTCGTAATGGTAGGTGTCGATTCCCCGCGCTCGATCTGACCGATCATCGTCTTGCTGACGCCAGTTAATTCGGCAACCTTCTCCAGACTGAGCTTCTTGTCTGCTCTGATCTTCTTGACGTTCTCGGCGATAATGGCATTAATATTCTCCATGTGAATTCCTCCAAATTCTATTTACTTTATAACGACCGATATGTACAATAAAAAGATCAAATGCTATATAACGTCTAATTCGTTCGTTATAACATATGATAGGGGGAGCACAACGTGCTGGGTTCTTTACTTATTTTTGCATTGGTCGCGAGCTTTACGCCTGGACCCAATAATATCATGGCGCTGATGCTTGCCAATCGATTCGGGCTGAGCAGAACGGTGAAGTTTTGTCTTGGTGTGGGGACCGGCTTCTTTATTATTATTCTGGTGTGCTGCTTCTTCAATGTAATGTTACATAATACATTGCCCAAGGCCGAGCCTGTGATGGCTGTGCTTGGCGCGCTATATCTAGTCTATCTGGCATTTAAAATGATGACAAGCAAGCTGGAGAATGATTCTGACTCGGGAGCTCGCCATAACAGCTTTCATGCAGGTATGCTGCTGCAATTCATTAATCCCAAAGGGATATTGTACGGAATTACAGTAACTTCAACTTTTATTCTTCCCAATAATTCCTCGTACGCTACCTTGTTGAGCTATTCTGTCATTGTAGCACTGATCGGGTGTATGGGTACCTTTAGCTGGAGTATCTTTGGTTCAGTCTTTCATAGTCTGCTGGCGAAGTATCAGAGGGGGTTTAATGTGGTGATGGGGTTGCTGCTGATTTATTGTGCGGCTACCATTGTGATTCACTGAGTAGGCAGGGATACGGAGATACTAACTATTTTCAACAATAAAAGCCGTGAGATCAAGGACGAGTGCCCTGATTTCACGGTTTTTTGCAAGCTAAGCTATAAGTGCTAGTATCAACGGATAGCGGGGAAGCCTTGGAAACGTCTTGGAAAAGCGGATTGTCCGTTTCCAGGCTCGCTGCTCTCAGCTGTTCATCTTAGCCTGCCTCAGACTCACTCAAAAATGCACTTTCGTTGGAAAGGGGATGGCGGACGATTTTGACATCATAGAAGGAAATCTTGTTATCCAGAATGTAATCCGGAATCTGACGATGGGAATGGGATTCACGGAATGCATCGCTGCGGGTCCACGCCTGGAAATTCTCTCTTGCTTCCCAGCGTGTCACGACAGTCACTTCATCATAATCGCCCTTATGGTCAGTCAGCATGACCTCCAGTCCCAAAAAGCCCTCCATAGTCTCTACCTTGCCTACCTTATTAAAGCGTTCGATGAGCTGATCTGCATAGCCTTTTTTCAATTGCGAAGTGTTCGTTACAATTACCATTCTTATTACCTCCTATGATGTAATCCTGTACTCGGAATGATTAAGGGATATCCGTCCATGAACGTCACCCTGGCCTCCAGTTCGTAGACCTGACGCAGGAAATCTGCGGTTAACAGCGTGCTCGGCTCACCATCTGCGACGATGCGTCCACGCTTCATGGCAATCATGTAGTCACAATATGCAGCAGCCTGCTGCATATCATGAAGCACCATGACGATGGTAAGCTTTCGCTTGCGATTCAGGTCTGTCAGCATGTTCATTAAATCCAGCTGATGAGCCATATCCAGATAAGTGGTTGGTTCATCGAGCAGCAGAATATCCGTTTGTTGGGCGAGCGCCATCGCAATACGCGCCTTTTGCTGTTCACCTCCAGATAGAGTATGGATAAGCCGATCCGCGTAAGCCAGAACTCCCGTAGCTGTCATTGCTGCCTGGATAGCTTCTTCGTCCTCATCATTCAGTCGTCTGCTCAGCAGACGCTTATGGGGAGAGCGACCATAGGCTACAAGCTCCTTGACGGTTAGATCGGGGAAGCCCTCGCGGGACTGGGGAAGCATAGCCACCAATGTGGCGAATTGTCTGGGCGATAACGTATCCGCAGGCTGCTCCATGATGTGAATCTGACCCTGCTGTATACGTAGCAGACGAGTAACGGCCTTAAGGAGTGTGGATTTGCCAGAGCCATTCGGCCCAACAATTGCTGTCATTTGTCCCTGTGGGAACAGGGCCTCAATGTCCTTCAGACGGAAGCCGCCACGCTCTACGACAAGCTCCCTAATATCAATGGCCTTCATGTCATGGCTCCTCGCTTCCTTAATAGGATCAAGAAGAATGGGGCACCAAGGCAGGCCAGCAATATTCCTACCGGCAGCTCGATCGGATCGAACCAGGAGCGTGCGATCGTATCCGCGAATACGACCAGCGCTGCTCCACCCAGCATCGAGGCTGGTAGCAGCACACGGTAATCCTCTCCGGCGATCAGCCGAATCATATGCGGTACGACGAGACCTACGAATCCTACCAGCCCAGCGACGCTTACTGCAGCTCCTGCCAGCAGTGAGGCTAGTAGGATAATCAGCACACGCTGCAGCTCTACTCTCTGACCGAGCAGCTTGGCGGCATCGTCTCCGAGAAGCAGCACATTCGCCGGGCGAATAGCAGCCAGAGAGAGCACCAGTCCGATCAGCGCATAGGGAGTAATGAAGCTTAGATGATACCAGCTACGACCGTTCAAGCCACCGGCGAGCCAAGGTAATACGGCTTGAACTCTATCGCTGTAGATGACCATAATGCCGTTGGTAACTGCACCGAGAAGGGCGTTAACCGCAACTCCTGCAAGTACAATCTTCACCGGCGAGGCCCCTTTATCCCAAGCGAGTACATACACTACAACTGAGGTGAGGAAGGCGCCAGCGAATGCAGCAACAGGGAGCAGGTACCCCAATTGTGGCAGCATGACCATGCAGATCATGGCCGCCAGCCCACCGCCAGCCGAGACGCCTATAATTCCTGGATCAGCGAGAGCATTCCTCATCACACCTTGGAGCAGTGCACCCGAGGCTGCGAGGCAGGCTCCGACCAGGAGTCCAGTCAGCACACGCGGAATCCGAAGATCCATGATGATGGTGGTGTAGGCCGTGTTGTCTTGGCCTGTGAGCGTCTGCACAATATCCCGCAGAGAGATAGGAACCGAGCCATAGGTAAGGCCATACAGGCATGAAGCGATGAGTAGAACAGGCAATATCAGCATGACGAGGCGTCTGCGTCGATCCCGCTGCTGTACTTGGGGCATCAACGGACATCCCTCAGGATGCTACCGAGCACATCCAGGGCTTCAGTGACCCGGGTGCCCGGGTTCGTACCGAACAAATCCGAAGGCAGGACCTCGACACGACCGGATTGAATGGCACTCATCCGATTCCAGGCCGCATTGACTTGCATTTCTTTTAGAAATCCACTCTTGACGGCCTCTGGATTCCCGTGGGTAATGATCAGCACGAATTCGGGATCTGCTTCAATAATTCGCTCCGTGTTCAGCTGTGCATATTGTGGATAGTTCTCTAGCTGTGGGAAGTCCGCAGCAATGTTAGCTCCACCAGCAAGGCTTAATAGATCCCCGCTTAGTGAATTGGGGAGAGCAGCCATGTAAGTGCCTGGTGCCCCATAGACCATCAGTACACGTGGCTTATTAGCTGGAACCTGCTGGGACAAGGTAGCAAGCTTGCCATTGAGTGTCTCAATCAGCTTGGTAGCTTCAGCCTCCTTGTGCAGCATGCTGCCGAACAGCTCAATCTGTTGCTTGATATCTGCCACCGAGTTAGCACTGGTAAGGACCATTCTGGAACCAAGGCTCTCAACGGTTGCAGTATCCTTGGCATTCAGAGCGGCATTACCCAGTACAACGTCAGGCTTGACGTAAGCGATCTTCTCCAGATCCAGCTCGTGGGTCGTTCCGATCTGCTCGACCTGTTCAGCCGCCTCTGGAACAGGCCCGCCCTCTACTGCAGGTCTACCAACAAGCTGTCCGCCAAGTGCATAGATGACATCCATATCCCCGCTGCTTAGTGCGGCAATTCGCTCAGGAACCTGATTGAATGTAATGGATCGTCCGGCAAAATCAGTAATGCTGTAGGACGCTGCGGTGTTGGAGGAGGGGGAGGGACTGCCAGCACCGGATGCCGATAGGTGGGCATCTCCAGTACCAGTAGCACAGCCTGATAGGGCAAATAGTAGAAACCCAGCACCAAGCAGGCCGTTTATTTTTGTACGCATAAGACAAACACTCCTGTGGTCAATCTGATAATAAAGATTCAAAATGTGAAAATTAAAATTCGTGGAAA
The DNA here is from genome assembly GCF_038002385.1 of Paenibacillus sp. FSL K6-1230. Classification (NCBI taxonomy): domain Bacteria; kingdom Bacillati; phylum Bacillota; class Bacilli; order Caryophanales; family Paenibacillaceae; genus Paenibacillus; species Paenibacillus sp. FSL K6-1230. The sequence continues at coordinate 5,297,687 of NZ_JBBOCK010000001.1, read as the reverse complement.
TTAATAGAAAGAGAAGCAATTTGATTAAATGATAATGAATATCAATATCACTGTCAACAGAATTATGAAATAATCTTAATGAATTTTACAAACCTATTGACAACTTAAAAACGAGTGGGCTAATATCAAGGCGAGTTGTCATGTCATGCCTGTTTTTTACATATATCAAAGAGGTGAGGCCTATAGGTTGCTTGAAAGTGCTATTTTTAAAATGCTGTTAAAAGAATTTGTGTAGTCTTAATTGCACCTAAAACGCACCTAGAGCTTGAGAGCTAAGTAACTGTAAAAAGCACTGAAGTCAGGCATGCTGACGCAACAAAGATACACATCAAAAAGCAAAAATTGCCTGCCGAGGGCAATATTTTTTCAGGATTTATTGAGAATGATAATCAATTGCTATTAACTTAGATTTTGATTATCACTCGGTGGACTTTGGTAAGGAGAGACAAGAAATGTTCAAGAAAAAGTGGTTCGGTCCTGTCCTGTGGGCAGCGATTATCGGAGTAGGTCTTACTTGGGGGCCAGGATTGCAGGCTTCAGCGGCAGACAAGGCATTGAAGAATGGAGAATACACGTTGGATTACAACATTCTCAAGGCGGAGAATGACTCGGTATCCATGGCTAACGATTACTTTGAGAAGCCTGCCCGGATCTACGTCAAGGACTCGAAGATTGAGATGGAGATCCAATTGAATCATAGCGAATGGATTACAGATTTCAAGACGGCTCGTGGCAGTAGTTATTCCGATGTGCGTGTAATCAGCAATAACGCGGCCAAGGATACTCGCGTGGTGCGATTCCCGGTGGAGAGTCTTTCGACTCCGCTGAAATCACAGATTCACGTGACGGTACCTTCCGTCGATTATGATCACGATTACACCATTCGCTTTGACTTCAAGCAGGACAGCCTTACCCAAATCAACGCATCACAGACCGCACAGAAATCTTCTTCTGCCTCCGGCACTGCAGCTTCCAAGGATACGAAAGTATCTAAGGACGTCAAGGCTGCTTCTGGATCAGCTCCAGCAGCGTCTGCAAGCACCGAGAGCAAGCAGTCAACGGATACCAAGGTAGTATCTTCCTCGTCACAGGTAGCATCGTCAACAGGTGGCCAAGCTGCTGGAAAAGCATCCGTTGCCGAATCTCAGCAAAGCGGTGCGGTGGCCGCGAACACTGTAAATCAGCCAATAGAGGATAATCCGCATACTGGAGATGAGGTTCCTTATGGCTGGCTGCTTGTAGGCCTTGCTGTATCTGCCCTGTTCATCGGAAGAACGGTGCTGGCGGCTAAGAAATAAGCTTGACGAACACGAATGGATTCCAACCAAACCCCAATAAAGAGGAGAATGATATCCATGAAAAAAATGATGCTTCCCGTAATGGCTTTGATCCTGTCCCTGTTCACAGTACTTGGTTCTGCTTCAGCAGCAACAACAGCAACAACAGCAACAGCAGCAGCCCCGGCTGACGGCAATTATACAGTTCAATTCAAGGTGCTTAAGGATGGTACAGATACGGCTTCCATGATGGATACTTACACCGTGAAACCAGCCCAAATCAAGGTGACTAACGGTCAGGCTTATGCTTACGTGACTTTGAAGAACAGCAGCTGGATTACTAAATTCCAGGTAGAACAAAATGGACAATATGTGAACGCTGAAGTGATCAGCACGAACCCAACAGCGAACACACGTGTTGTGGGATTCCCGGTAGCAGACCTGTCCGCGAAGCTGAATGCATACACTGAGGTGTCTGTACCAGCGATCAACTACAGTGGCCAATATGAAGTGCAGATCAAATTCGACACAGCTACACTGGCTGTTGCGGCCCAATAATAAAGCAAATCTAACAACCTTTGTTTTTTACGAGCACTCCAGCTGTTGCAGCCGCTGCTAGTGGCTGCGACGGATCTGGGGGCCGGTTCATTATGAATATAAACAGCGGACGCGAGCAGATCGCGGCTACATTTGATTAAGGGGAGAACATTACATTGAATAGATTAGTCAAGCAGACTGCCTCTGTATTTTTCGCGCTCTGTCTATTATTGAGTTCCTTGCAAATACCAGGCTGGGCAACTACAGCTTCGGCTGCCTCGGGTGAAGAGGCGCGTCTTACGGGATCTGCACCAGATTCCAATGGTGAAGTACGTGTGAATGTAGGCTTTGGTGGAGTTACAGACAGTGTATACACCAGCGTATATGGTCATACAGCTCAAATTTCTTATGATGACCAGAAGCTTGAACTGATTACCTCGAAATCCTTGCTGAATGGATTTAGCGTACAGACTGCTCCGCAGGGAACAGGCAAGGTATTGGTACAATCGACGGCGGATTCCCTCGAAGATGGTGGGGCTGCAGTCAATCAAAATGCAGTACAACTGGTGTTCAAGACCAAACCAGCAGCACAGGCTGCGAATACGACAATAGCGCTGGAAGCGGCTTCTGTAACGAATGTTAACGGGGATTCTTTTAGCTTTGCTAACCTGGGTTCCTATGATGTGACGATTCCGGCAGCAGCAGCTTCTGCAGCGATCCCGGACGGGACATATAAGCTAGGCTTCAACATTCTTAAGGATGGCACAGATGATACTTCTGTTATGTATCAATATGTGGATGCAACCAGTGGCAAGCTGGAAGTCATTAATGGCAAGCAGTATGTTTCTTTCGAATTAACGCAAGATCAGGAGATCACAGGCTTTAAGACTGAGATCAACGGACAATTGCAAGATGCAGCAAGAACGTCCGTCGAGGACAATCGGGCCATCGTTCGTTTTGAAGTAGCGGATGTAAATGAGCGACTGAATGGATGGGTCAAAATCTACTGGGATATGACCGCTATTATGGGCTTCCCATTCATTTATGATGAAGAATACAATGTCGACCTGACTTTTGATACAAGCGGTATTGTGATTACTCCTCCTGCAAGTACAACTCCTATCAAGTTCAACGTTCTGAAAGACGGTACGGATGAGACATCGTCCATGAGCAGAAGTGTGGATCTGAACAGTGGTGAGCTGAGTGAAGTGAACGGGAAGAAATACGTATCCCTCAAGCTGCTGAGCAGCAGCATGATTACCTCATTCCAGACGGAGCTGAACGGTACATTCGTGGAGACGGAGAAGGTAAGTGAGGATGCGGAAACGAATACGCGGATCGTTCGCTTTGAAGTAACGGATCTGACGAGCCGTCTGAAAGGAAAAGTATCCGTGAATGCAGGTCCTATGGGCTTGATGGTCCATAATGTGGATCTGGTGTTCCCGGAATACTACCAAGCAGAAGCTCCAACAACTCCTATCAAGTTCAATGTATTGAAGGATGGCACAAACGATGTATCATCCATGAGCAGAAGTGTGGACCTGAACAGTGGCGAGCTGAGCGAAGTGAACGGGAAGAAATACATCTCCTTCAAGCTACTGAGCAGCAGCATGATTACCTCGTTCCAGACGGAGCTAAACGGTGCATTCGTGGAGACAGAGAAGGTAAGCGAGGATGCGGCGACGAATACGCGGATCGTTCGCTTTGAAGTAACGGATCTGTCGAGCCGTTTGAAGGGGAAAGTATCGGTAAATGCAGGCCCTATGGGCTTGATGGTGCACAATGTGGATTTGGTGTTCACAGACTATCTGAGAGTAGATACTCCAATCAAGTTCAATGTTCTCAAAGATGGAACGGACGAGACATCGTCCATGAGCAGAAGTGTGGATCTGAGCAGTGGTATATTGAGCGAAGTAGGCGGGAAGAAGTACGTCTCCTTCAAGCTGCTGAGCAGCAGTATGATTACTTCGTTCCAGACGGAGCTGAATGGTGCATTTGTGGAGACAGAGAAGGTAAGTGAGGATACGGCGACGAATACGCGGATCGTTCGCTTTGAAGTAACGGATCTGACAAGCCGTCTGAAAGGAAAAGTATCCGTGAACGCAGGCCCTATGGGCTTGATGGTGCACAATGTGGATCTGGTGTTCACGGACTATTTCAAAGGCGATACTCCTGTAACTCCTGAGCCTGTTCCTAACCCAGATCCAGAGGTTATTGCCGATGGAACCTATCCGATTGCATTCAATATCCTCAAAGAGGGTACGAATGAATCATCCGTTATGTACACGTATGTAGACCAGAACAGTGGCCAACTGACTGCTGCTAATGGCAAATACCATGTAACGTTCACATTGAAGCAAAGCAAGGAGATTACCAGCTTCAAGACCGCAGTTAACGGCGTACTCACCGATACGGAAGTGGTAAGCCAGGATGCGGGAGCTAACAAACGTACCGTTCGTTTTGAAGTGCCTAATCCAAGTGAGCGCCTGAAAGGCTGGGTGCAGATTGATTGGCCTGCGATCTCGTACCACGAAGCATACAATGTGGATCTGGTATTCTCACTGGATAATGTCCCTGGAACCCCAGTAACACCTGGTAATCCAGAGACACCAGTCACTCCAACACCTGTACCAGGTGGCGGTGGTGGCGTGGCACCTCCTAAGAGTGAGGATGGCGTGTACAGCATCAACTTCAGAGCGTTCTATCCGGATGGTGTGAAGGAATCCCGTATGTCTACGTATCTGGTAAGCCCGGCGACACTTAATATTATGGGCAACCGCAAGACCATCTCGATTACGGTCAAAGAGAGCAACTATATTCTCGGCATGCAAGTGAACAACGGTAGCGGATATGAAGAAGTGACTACGGTAAGTTCCGATTCTGGACAAAACACTCGCGTCATTTCCTTTGATGTCAATGATCTGAATCAGCCGGTATGGTCCAAGGTTCAGGTAGATATTCCAGAGATCAACTATTCTGGTGATTACGATGTACTGTTGGTATTCTATCCAAGCACGATCAAAGAAGGAGCACCAGACCCATATGTGAGCTCTGGTGAAGTGCCAGCAGTAAGTCTGCTGGAGGATGGAGAATACTCCATTCCACTGGAGGTGAAGGATACTGCAACTGGTCGTCTGTCGTCCGTGCAGGATAGATTCATCAGCCCGGCTGGCTTGATTGTAAGCAACAAGAAAAATGAAGTTCAGTTGACGATTCGTCAAAGTGATACAGTGTCCGATATCAAGATTGATAGCGGTGAGGCTTATAAAAAACCGACGGTAGTCCGTGAAGATGCGAAACAGAATGCTCGTGTCATCAAGTTCGCAGTTATCGATCTGACGAAGCCAATCTTCATGAATGTAAACGTGGCAGGTAATGAGCACAAGCTGCAAATTACCTTCAACATTGGCGACATCGAAAAGGGTCTGCCTAAAGCTTATGTAGAACCAGCACCGCTTCCGGAGCCTGTTCTGGAGGAAGGACAGTATAACGTTGGCTTCAAGCTGTCTGGTCCGGAAGGTGTCGATCAATACTTCGGAGAAGGAGCATCTCTCACAGTTAAGAATGGCAAAGTTCAAGCAAGTGTTACTTTGAACCGTAGCTCATCTGTGAAGGACTTCACTGTGCTGCAAGGCGACAGCTATGTATCACCAGAGGTGAGCGCTAATGACGAGACGCAGGATCAGCGTCAGGTAACGTTCACACCAGATTCATTGGTTCAACCGCTAAAAGCGAAGCTGCACATTGCAGCACCTGTAGCTCCTGCTCCGGCTGCTGATCAGGCAGGTGTGACAACAGGATCTGCAAGCTTCGAGCAACCGCTGTTCCTGAGTGCACTATCTGCTCTGACAGAGAATGCTGCAGCAGCTCAAGCACTTGAGCAGCAAGCTGAGATCGTATTGGCTGATGGTGAATATGATTTGGAGCTCACGTTCGATGCGAATAGCATTAAGCGCGTTCCTGTAGCTGCAGCTGATACGGCTGGACAGAATGGAACGACTTCCGGGTCCGGTGCTTCTGCAGCCACCACAGATACTTCAACCAACGGAGACAGAACGCCGAATTCCTCTACTGATAAGAATGCTGCGGCTACTACACCGGGTAAAGCTGGTGTGAACGGACAAGAAGGTGCACAGCCTGCCTTTGACCGCAATGCAGATGCGAATCAGGCAGAGGCACGGAATGCCTCGATTACGGGCACAGAAGCAACAGGAGTGGCAGGAGCACGTAACTCTGACAATCCTTCAACGGGTGATAACTCTCCTGTAATGCTCTATGCCATGCTGATGGCGGGATCTGCAGCGATGCTGATTCGCTTCCGTCTGCAGCGCAAAAAACAGCAATAAGTAACAAGAAGCACCCATATTACGATAACAGTAATAGCTCTATAACGGTAATCGTTGGATAACAATAGTAGACAGTGCTTGGCATTCACTAAGCCAGTTACAACACATTACCTGATGTAATCACGTATATCAATCTTGGCGGGCTTCCATAGCTCGCCAAGATTTGCTTTAGGATGATGACTGCAGTAAATATATCAATGCTATTGCATAAGGAGAGCATTCATGTTGAGCAAGCAACGATTTAGTAAAATATATGGCCTGTCCGTCTTGCTCCTGCTACTCGTTCTGGTTGGCTGTGGGGGCACTCCAACAGCGGGGCAAGTAGACCAGCAGGCAGAGGAGACTGCTTCATCGTCATCTGCACAGGAGCATAGAATCGTATCCACGACCGTTGCTGTCACAGAGATTATGGACGCACTGGAGATCGATCTGGTCGGCGTGCCAACGAGCACCAAGACTTTGCCAGCAAGGTATGATGGGCTAACTCCGATTGGCAACCCTATGAGTCCTGATATGGAGGTAGTGAAATCTCTTCGTCCAACGGAGGTTCTGTCCGTATCGACCTTGCAATACGATCTTCAGCCTACCTTTGAGAAATTCGGTATTAAGGCTGATTTTCTGAATCTGCAAAGTCTGGGGAATATGGAAGAGACTATTACGAGACTTGGACAGACGTATGATCGCGAGGAGCAAGCTACAGCGTTGATATCCCGTTATGAGGAGAAGCGTGCTCAGATTGAGCAGGCGGTTGCTGGAAAAGAAAAGCCGAAGGTTCTCATTCTGCTAGGCGTGCCAGGAAGCTATCTGGTAGCTACGGAGAATTCATTTATCGGAGATCTGGTCAAGCTGGCGGGGGGAGAGAATATCGTTCAGAACGAGAAGGTGGAATATTTGGCCTCCAACACAGAGTATTTGCAGCAGGCGAATCCTGATGTCATTTTGCGTGCCGCGCATGGTATGCCTGATGAGGTCGTCAAGATGTTCAACCAGGAGTTCGCAACCAATGATATCTGGAAGCATTTCAGTGCTGTTCAGAATGGTAGGGTATATGATCTGGAGGAAAGTCTATTCGGAACTACAGCCAATCTGGCCGCTGATCAGGCATTGGATGAGCTGCAGAAGATGCTCTATCCGTAATTGTCGCTGTATTCATGGACATCTATTGCAGTCTAGGATTTTGTAGCTAAGGTCTGTATAGTCCTGGGTTTGTATAGTCCAAGACTTGTAGAGTCCAAGATTTGTAGAGTCGAAGTTACATTGCTTGACCCATTCTAAGTAAACATAAGGAAGTATTCTCTCATGAATAAAAAAGTATGGAGCTTTGTCATTGTCATTGCTCTCCTGGGATATATGGTGATTTTGTCTGCAGTGACCGGCAGCCTGAAGGTGAGCTTCGGGGAGTTCCTTCAAGGAATGTGGACAGGGAATAATGAGACTGTCGAGGTCATCAAGGATCTGCGCTTACCACGGATTATCGTAGCGATGTTCGCTGGAGCGGCGCTTGCCGTAGCAGGGGTGCTCCTGCAGGCGGTCATGCGTAATCCACTAGCTGATGCAGGCGTGATCGGGATCTCTGCGGGGGCTAACTTTATCCCCACGATTGTCATTTTTCTACTGCCACAATTGTATTATTACTCGCCTCTGATGGCCTTCGTAGGCGGGGCGCTTGCTTGCTTCCTGGTCTATACCTTATCCTGGAAGTCAGGATTAAGTCCCATTCGCATCGTGCTCGTCGGGATCGCAGTCAATGCTATGTTCACTGGACTGAACGAAGCGTTCATTATCGCCTGCAGCTACATTATGGGCTCGAATATCAATCCGTCGACAACCTCCAACATTACGATGCTGACATGGATGGATGTACAGACGATGGTGACCTATGGCGGCATTGGCCTTGTTTTGTCCCTCCTGCTGGTAACCTGGTGCAATATGCTCTCCCTGCAGGACAAGACAGCCAGCAATCTGGGGCTGCGTGTCACCAGAGCAAGACTTCTCATATCCGCTGTTGCCGTATTGCTGGCGGGTACGGCTACTGCGATTGCTGGCGTCATTTCCTTTGTCGGTCTGTTGATTCCGCATATTGCCCGGCTGCTAGTCGGCTCGGACCACAAGCTGCTGATTCCTTTCTCAGCTCTCTCCGGGGCGCTGCTGATTCTGACAGCAGATACACTTGGCCGGACGTTGGTAGCACCATTGGAGATTCCGGCATCCACGCTGATGGCAGTTATTGGCGGACCATTTTTCATATTCCTGTTGAGAAAGAGTGACCGCATCTATGGAAATTAAAAATGTTACCTTCTCCTATGACCGTAAAATCAATCGCCTGCATAGCATTGAGGCTGAGGTAGAGACGGGTCGGATTACGACGATTATCGGTCCCAACGGGTGTGGCAAGTCCACCCTGCTCGGCGTGATGTCGCGGCATCATGCTCCAAGTAGCGGGGAGGTCGTGCTGGATGGCAAGACGATCAGCACTTATACGCCCAAGGAATTTGCCCGCAAGCTGGCAGTAGTCCACCAACATAATCAGGCGCCCTCTGATCTGACGGTTGAGAAGCTCGTCCAATATGGGCGCATGCCGCATCGTAAATGGCTATCTGCGGATCGGGAGGAAGATGAGCGGGCGGTAGAACGGGCCTTAACGGGTACGAATCTGCTGGAGAAGCGCCAGCAGCGCATTGACGGTCTCTCTGGGGGAGAGCGACAACGAGTATGGATTGCCATGGCACTGGCGCAGGATACCCCGATTCTCTTTCTGGATGAGCCTACTACCTACCTGGATATCTACTATCAGCTGGAGATTCTTGAGCTCGTGAAGCGGCTTAATGAGGAGTTCGCGATTACCATCGTGATGGTGCTGCATGATATCAATCAAGCCATTCGTTATAGTGATCGCATTATCGTCATGAAGGATGGTCGCATCCATAGGACTGGCGTACCACAGGAGATCATTACAGAGCAGCTCATGCAGGAGGTATATGGGGTGGAGGTCAGCATTCGGCATGAGGATGACATTGGTATGCATATCATCCCGACAGGTATTGCGCAAGGAATGATCGAGCATGGATAACGCGCCGAAGCATGGAATAGGTTCAAGCCGGAAAAGGCTGCTGAATCGCTGCATGCTGGTTGTGTGGATAGGTGTCTTTTTGTTCTCGGGTGGCCGACTGCTTCAGATTGCGATGGACGATTATATGAACCGTGAGCTGATGAAGGAGGCTGCGGCGCTGTATCATGGGGAACAGGAACCCAGCATGACGACAGCGGCTTCTGAAGAGAGGGAAGGCAGCGGATGGACGGCTGCTGGCTCTGCTGAAGCAGGCAAGGTACGCCCACAATTCGACCCGCTACTAGCGGTGAATGAGGATGTTGTCGGCTGGGTGACTATAGATGGGACACCTATTGACTATCCGATCGTGCAGGCACAGGACAATGCCTATTATCTGAACCGCAATTACAAGCAGGAGACGACACGGGCGGGAAGCATCTTCATGGATTACCGCAATCGTGTAGGTGGACAGGATCGAAATACGATCATCTACGGACACCGAATGAAGGACGGAAGTATGTTCGGCAGTCTGAAGCATTATTTGGAAGAGTCGTATTTCAAGGAGCATGGGAAGCTCTATTATGATGATCTCTACGCTGGATACGATATTGAGATTTTCGCCGTCTATACCACCACATCTGATGTGAATTATATACGGACCGATTTTGCGACAGATGAGGAATATGGTGCTTTTCTCTCCGAAATGCAGGCCCGTTCGATCTATAACACGGGTGTGGAGGTTACCCCTGAGGATCGTATCATCACGCTCTCTACGTGCGATTATATACTGGACCCCGACTATGGTAGATTGGTGGTGCAGGGCAAGCTTGTACCGCGTACCTCCAAAGCCGGAGTCTAGTACCTTGACCGAATATGATTTCCATTGTGTATGATTGGGAGAACTCGTGGTTAGCGAAAAGCGGGGGCTTAACAGAGTTCGGCAAGATTCCCCGCTTGCAGCGATGCTACACTCACCTTGGATATAATCCAGGTACTGGTAGGAATAGGAGCGAGAAGGTTCCTTATATTTCATAATTCATGTATAAGATAGGGTATAGCGAGATTTTTGGAAGAGAGCATAGCTATATTTCCTATGATGCATGTTTCCTATGATGTGTACTTCTTAGACTGGCCACGATGGCACATTGAAAGGGGAAACGACCCTATGAATACCTTCTTCGGTGAGATCACACCTGCCAAGGCAAAATTTCGATTAATTATGAATCTGGCACTGTTTTTCCTAGTTATAGGAACCATTTTTTACGCTAGAATTACCTATCCTATTGACTCTCAAAGTATGCAGTTTCAGCATTGGGCTGCAGGAATTGTTGGGTTATCATGTGTAGCAAGGTCAGCCTACTATGCAGTGAAGCTGTACAAATATCGACAATTCGCATGAGGCTGAAATGATCTATTGAAGGCTGTAGACTCCGTGAAGGGGTCTTTTTTGTTGCAGACGTTGCAATTTGCTGAATTCAAGCCCTCGATGTGTTATAATACATAGCTAGTATGAGGCTTTCATGCCAAAACGTATAAAGGACGGTAATGCACATATGATCAGTACAAGCGGCGTAACGCTCCGTTATGGCAAGCGCCCACTTTTCGAGGATGTTAATATCAAATTTACGCCTGGCAACTGTTACGGTCTGATTGGGGCCAACGGTGCTGGTAAATCTACGTTTCTGAAGATTCTCTCTGGCGAGATCGAGGCGAATTCCGGCGAGGTGCATATGACACCTGGCGAGCGCCTGGCCGTGCTGAAGCAGAACCATTATGAATATGATGAGTTCCCGGTGCTGGAGACAGTTATTATGGGACATACACGTCTATATGACATTATGAAGGAAAAGGATGCACTCTATGCGAAGGCTGAATTCTCGGAAGAGGATGGCCTGCGTGCAGGGGAGCTGGAAGGCGAATTCGCCGAGCTGAATGGCTGGGATGCGGAGCCAGATGCCGCTGCCTTGCTGATTGGTCTGGGGATTCCTCGCGATCTGCATGATAAGCAAATGTCTGAGCTTAGCGGTAACGAGAAGGTACGTGTCCTGCTCGCACAAGCGCTCTTCGGTCGTCCGAATAATCTGCTGCTTGACGAGCCTACGAACCATTTGGATCTCGAATCTATTCAATGGCTGGAGAATTTCCTGATGGACTATGAAGGTACCGTTATTGTGGTATCTCACGACCGTCACTTCCTGAATAAAGTATGTACGCATATTGCGGATATTGATTTTGGTAAAATCCAGATGTACGTGGGTAACTATGACTTCTGGTACGAATCCAGTCAACTCGCGCTGACATTGGCTCGCGACGCCAACAAGAAGAAGGAAGAGAAGATCAAGGAGCTGCAAGCCTTTATCCAACGCTTCTCGGCGAATGCCTCCAAGTCGAAGCAAGCGACTTCCCGGAAGAAGCAGCTCGACAAGATCACGCTGGACGATATTCGTCCATCGAACCGTAAGTATCCGTTCATTAACTTCAAGCCTGAGCGTGAGGCTGGCAAGCAATTGCTGACCGTAGACCGTCTGAGCAAGACGATCGAAGGCGAGCAGGTACTGAATGATTTCAGCATTGTCGTGAATAAAGGTGATAAGATTGCTTTCGTCGGACCTAATGGCTTGCCGAAGACGACGCTCTTCGAAGTTCTGATGGGTGAGAAGGAAGCAGACGCTGGTGAGTACACCTGGGGTGTGACGACCAGTCAGGCTTATTTCCCGAAGGACAACTCCCAATACTTTGACGAAGTCCAACTGAACCTCGTGGAGTGGCTGCGTCAATATTCCAAGGATCAAGATGAGACCTTCCTGCGTGGCTTCCTGGGACGTATGCTGTTCTCCGGCGAGGAAGCGCTGAAGAAGGCGAGTGTATTGTCTGGTGGCGAGAAGGTGCGTTGTATGCTGGCAAAAATGATGCTTAACGGCGCTAACGTGCTCATCATGGAAGAGCCTACGAACCACTTGGATCTGGAATCCATTACTGCGCTCAATAACGGCTTGATTGACTTTGATGGTACACTGTTATTCACTTCGCATGACCATCAGTTCATTCAGACAATTGCGAACCGCATTGTGGAGATTACACCGAACGGGGTCATCGACCGTGTTATGACGTACGATGAGTACCTGGAGAGCGATGAAGTCAAGCAGCTCCGTGAACGGATGTATCCAGTAGAGGCTAACTAATCGCAGGCTCTCGGTTTGCAACACCCATACACAAGGGCTTCAAGCTATAAATCTAAAGAACCTCAATTTGCTCGATAGGAGCGGGTTGAGGTTCTATTTGTGCTGTAGAGATTAGTGACATTTTCCGATGAAAATGTTAGGTGTGATGATAATCATATACATAATTAGTAATATTTTGTATTTTTTTATTACTTAAACCTAAGGAGGGATTGTATGCTGAGGAAAAGTAATTTGACTCCTATTTTGCTTCTAGCAGCTATATGCTTATTAGGTTTTGCCACTAGCGTGTCTGCTTACGTAGGGTATGAAACACTAGATATTCCTACTCAAAAACAACAAGATACCCAATGGTGTTGGGCAGCCAACTCTGTCATGGTTATTGATTTTCTAGGTAACGCTCCTACTCAGAGACAATTTGTCAGGTATGTAAAGGGAGAGGTTGTAAACGATACCGGAAGTATATATGAAATTGTTGATGGGTTGGATCATTGGGGAATACATTCAAGAGCAGTGCTGGACTACTTGTCATTTTCAAGAATAGAGAACAGGATTAATAGAGGACAACCCATAATCGCCAGAATAGGATGGACAGGCGGGGGCGGGCACTTTTTTACTATTAGAGGTTATTATGAGAATACTGACACTGATGAACAAGATGTTTATTTTATTGATTCGTTAAAAGATGAGAAAACACACAAAATTCAGAATTATGATAGGTTCGTTAGAAACTCTAACTTCAAATGGACACATTCGGTAGATTATATTTATGTTAACTAAGGGGGGATTGTATTGAAGGCAGGTAAAAGGCTCGTCTTCTGGGCTATAAATATTCTATTGATATCAACGATAGTATGGAGTATACCAGTAGATGCAAAATTCGCTTCGATTGATATACGTGATCAGATCAAACAGGATTTTGAATCTTACATTCCTTCTTTGGAGAAAGATAAGAAAAATTTTGGCATGGATGCGGATGATCAGGCAGACCAAGTGAAACTTGGCGAAGGATATCCTTATTATAAGGTTGCTGTGTCCTTCCTTAAACAATCAGCGGTTGCTGAAGAGGTATATAGTGAAGATATTTTGGAAATGGCGGGGTATAATTTTCCGATTTATCTGAAGGGCCAGTCTGTTGGTGTGGTACATGGTGTTTTGGAGGAAGAGAAATGGATTGTGGATTACATATCGAGCGACTTTTCATTTGAAAAGACCTGGAGGGCGGGGAGAGAAAATTTTGATACTACCCAACCTGTCAAGCTCATAGATGATCCAAGGCTAGGAATTTATGCAATGTCTGGTGTGAAGGATGGCATGGAGCAGGTCGTTTCGATTCAGGCTGATCCTGTGGAGAAATTGGCTCAAAGTTCTGAAAAAAATCTAATGAGCCTTCAGCAATTTGGAGAACAAGCCTATGAGCGGCATCAGGAGATTATATCTGACGATCAAGATGGAACGGGAGGTGGTGCTGGGGGGATAGAAGCCTCAGCTTCACAAGAATCTGCTGTAGAGCCATTCATGTGGGCAGCTATTCTATTGGTGCTCATGATCACTGGGATCATCGTATACAGAAAGGTATACGGGCACAATAGCAACAGATAAGCCTAAAATTTCAATTTCAAATGGACTCATTGAGCAAAAGTATGAAGCTTCTACCTTGGTTTCCTGGTGGGAGCTTCTTCATGCTGATGGTACACTGTTATTCACTTCGCATGACCATCAGTTCATTCAGACAATTGCGAACCGCATTGTGGAGATTACACCGAACGGGGTCATCGACCGTGTTATGACGTACGATGAGTACCTGGAGAGCGATGAAGTCAAGCAGCTGCGTGAACGGATGTATCCAGTAGAGGCTAACTAATTAGTGATCTGAATAGTAAGCTTAAGACCTCAAGTTACTCCTACGAGTAGACTTGAGGTCTTTTTTTGATCTATCTTACCGTAGTTGTGCAATATATTACCGATCAATCTCCTCCTGTGCTTAGTTGATGGAATGGCTGTTGCCCTTTTCTGCGTGTGCGTTCAGCTTAAATGAGCATGCAGAAGTAAGGATAGCCAGTAATATAATACTTCCTGCAAATCCACTAATCTGCTCAATACCTGCATATTCAATCACGATCCCGCCACTTGCAGCACCTAGTGCCATACCCATATTCATTAATGCAGTGTTCAGGCTAAGTATGATCTCGGAGGACCGGGGCTGGAGCGTAATGAGATAGTATTGATTCGCTGGTGTCGTAGTCCATGTAGCTGCTCCCCATAGCAAAAGAATCACGAAAATTATGGGTGTGGAGACAGCCGCGAATGTAGATTTAAGCAAGAACAGCGCCGCAGCATGTAATGTCAGACTAATGATGATTGTACGTGCGGGTCCCCAGCGGTCAACTGCATAGCCTCCCAAGCGTGAGCCGATCAGAGCCGCTATTCCGAGGACGAGCAGGGAGGAGCTTATCATTTCCAGTGAAAAGTCCATCAGACTACTTAAGAGGGGAGCGATATATGCGAATACCATAGTGTATCCTAATATCCAGAACACCGTTGTAAGTAGCCCGGTAAGCATGCGTGAATCTCTCAAGAGAAGCCATTGCTCCTGCCATGTGAGCGCTATTGACCCTTCAAGCCTTGAAATGTACTGCTGAAGAAGAGCTGCGTTGACAAGTGCAGCGATGGCAAGGAATAGATAGATGTAGCGCCAATCCATATAGACGGACATCAGTGTTCCGAATGGTACTCCAAGCACCAGTGAGATGGAGAAGCCAGTAATGACAGTGGCGATCGCTCTACCTTGTTGTTGTTTGGGAGCGAGACGCGCTGCATAGCTTGTAGCTACAACCGTATATAATCCGCCACTTGCTGCCATGACAATACGGGACAGCATCAGTACTGCAAAGTTCATGCTGAGGAATGCAAGGATGCTCCCTGCAATAAATGCTATAAGGGAGTAGACAAGTACCTTTTTGCGCTCATAGCGTGCTGTTACCATGACAAGCACAAGGGCGCCAACGGCATAAGAGATAGAGTAAATTGTAATGAGTTGTCCCGCGGCCGCAATAGAGATTTGTAAGTCGCTTGCAATCAGCTCAAGGATCCCCGATACGACAAATTCTGCTGTGCCTGTGATAAAGGCTCCTATCGCTAATAGATATACAGCTAGACGATTCAATGACTTCACTCCTTTTGTAGAAATTGCTGCTATGTAGCCTGCTACAACGATTGTGTTCATTTTAGCTGACATGTTATCATGAGGGAAATTCATGTTTTTAATGAAGGAGATGAGTAAATACTCATGTCTATAGCGCGTTTCGAGGTTTTTGTGCACATTGCTGAGACTCGAAATTTCACCAAAGCAGCAGAGCGACTGAATATGACGCAATCCGCTGTAAGTCATGCTATTGCAAGTCTGGAGAAAGAACTAGGGACGACACTGCTGATTCGCGACCGCAGGAAGGGGGTTATGCTGACGGAAGTGGGGCAGAAGGTGCTTGGCCACATGCGAGAAATCTTGTGCCGAATGGAAATGATCCAGCAGGAAGCGGCTCTGGCAGCCAATCTGGAGACGGGGACAGTCCGCATTGGAACATTTGCAAGCGCATCTTCCTGCCTGCTGCCCAAGCTGTTATCCAGGTTTCAGAAGAAGCATCCGCATATTGAATTTCGATTTTATGAAGGCTCTTATGAAGAAATTACAGAGTGGCTGAATACAGGCGTGATTGACATCGGATTTGTGGTAGAGGAGGATTCACCAGTATTGTTCGACTGTGTGCCGCTGATTCAGGACAAGATGGTTCTGGGCTTCTCAGCCGAGCACAGATTCAATGGAAGAACCCAGATTTCCATGAAGGAGCTACAGGACGAGCCCTTTATTATGCCGACAGGCATGTATCAAGCTCATATTCTGGCCATGCTTGAGGAGATGAAGGTGCAACCGAAGATTCGCTTCGAAGTGTATGATTGTAACACCATCGCCAATATGGTTCAGGAGGGGCTTGGCATTACGATTGGGCCGGAGCTATTTCTGAAGACACAGCAGCATATCCAAGTGGGGTATCTGGATATTACCAGATGGCGTAATGTTGCTCTGGCATGCCCATCACAATCCAGTGCTTCGCCTGCTGCGAGAGCCTTCCTGGCAGTAGCTCAGGAGATTTTCCTACAGTCAACGGAAGCATGAAGAAGAAGCTCCTACCTTTAATTCGGTTGGGAGCTTCTTCTTCATGCTAACAGCTGTATGCAAATGTATGCAAAAGTTATACTTTATGATCCGCCGGTACGTCTGCGCTGATTGTTAGGCTTTTTGTTGTTCTGGCTCTTCAATGCCTTGGTCTGATTGCCCTGGAACCCGCCATTTTGTTTTTGGGAAGCGGCCAGCTTCTTCTCGGCCAGCTTCTGTCGAACGGCCTCAGCCAGGTCAATTTTACGGACTTCCTTCTGATTATCGCTCATCCCTGTTCCTCCTGTAATGTCTAAGCTGTATTTCATTTTATACGTTTTTAAAAGGGGGGACAAGGGCAACAATGAATAAAGACTACCATGACGATGCTTGCCGTGTCGGGCCCCACCTATATCGCATGTTCAAGCTGTTCTGAATAGCTTAATCATAAGTATTTGTCTAAGTCGTAGCTACCAACTTTTTGTTTAGAAGGAGTGTACTGCAAGTGACTGATGTGTATGGTGAAATTCGTAAAGGGGAGCGGGGCGCTTGGGTAAGTATTATCTCCTACATTGTGCTCTCGTCTCTGAAAGTGTTCTGCGGATACGTGTTCATGTCCAGTGCGCTCCTTGCCGACGGGTTCAACAATATGACGGATATTGTAGCGTCTGTAGCTGTGTTAATTGGTCTGCGCATATCCCAAAAACCACCAGATTCCGATCATACCTACGGACATTTCCGGGCAGAGACCATAGCGGCCATGATCGCCTCCTTCATTATGGCTCTAGTCGGTATTCAGGTATTGGTGGAGGCGATTCGCTCTATATTTGAAGGAAGCAAGGCACAGCCGAGCATGCTGGCTGCAGTCGTCGCTGTAGTGAGTGCACTGGCTATGGGAGGGGTATATCTCTACAACCGGAAGCTTGCTCGTGAGATCAAAAGCCAGGCACTCATGGCAGCAGCGAAGGATAATCTGTCAGATGCGCTTGTCAGCATAGGAGCGGCCATAGGCATTTTTGCATCCCAATTCGGCTTCCCCTGGATGGACACGGTTGCTGCCATTGCAGTCGGGCTTATGATCTGTTACACGGCATGGGGAATTTTCCGTGATTCCACACACTCGCTAACGGACGGCTTTGATGAGAAGCATTTGTCGGTACTGCGCGGTACGATCTCCAAAACACCAGGCGTAGAGAGCATTCGAGACGTAAAGGCACGTGTGCATGGCAGTCATGTCATGGTCGATGTGGTGATTGAGGTTGATCCGACACTTACGCTCATTGAAGGGCATGAGATTAGTGACCAAATTGAAGAGCGCTTGAAGAAATTCCATAATACGATGCATGTACATGTGCATGTGGAGCCTAGAGCGAGTGAGCATATAAGCTCTACCCAGCTCCAGCACTAGCATCTTGGCCAGGTTACCAACCTGAAATCATACTGGGCCAAGGCACACTAGGTAAGGGCAGCATGTTTTCCTACTGAATGGAGTGCAGACAGGCTGTCTGGGTGCATATAGTAAGCTAAGAAGAGTCTCCGCGGATGATCGCGGAGACTCTTCTTTTGCATCCATTGATGATCCCACTGTTCAGATGTGGCAGGCTTTCCGGTTATTTGAGTACTCCAGTAGTTCAGTAGTTCACATCCTGTCGTTTCACTTTTCCTGCAACAGATTAATAACAAGGTAGGTATATGGGGAATGGAAATACCTTCCTGCAACAGATTAACCCGTAATTACCGATATACATAACAGCGGGATACATAAAAAGACAAGTTATCAGATTGCAGAAGAACATGGGTAATTGGGATCACATCCTCAATGTATGTGTCTTTTTTTGTGACTTTTGCATCATGCTTATATTCCTTGTGCTTGACTATAATGAGGTCAGATGGGGAGTATTTCACGATATTTGCATGAATTATGTACGGAGAAGCATGGTGAGACGGTGATTAGCTAAGTACACGGATGTTCGGCATCCTGCAGCATGTCTTGTCAAGATTCGTGAAGTAATCGGGAGGTTAGGAACAGCATGAACAAACGCGTTTGGGGAACACTTGCAGTTGCTGCGGCATTATGGTCAGTTATGGATGTGACTTCAAGCAGTCATGTCTCAGCGGCTGCTGTCACGATCCCGGCAGGGGAGCAGGGAATCATACAGGCACCGGTACGGGTACGAATCTCTCCTTCCATGGAAGGGGACACACTGAGCTTTCTGAGTCAGGGTGATAAGGTGACCGTATTGGAAAAGACAGTGAATCAGTGGTATAAGGTCAAGACGGCTGATGGAACCATAGGCTACACGAGCATCTCGGAAAAGTACATACTGCCTGTCGGGAAGGCTGGAGTCAGCGTGTCCGGCGCATCTTCCACAGCATCCCGTGCAGTGGCGGTACCAAGTGCGGCAACAAGCACTAATGGCGCATCCTCGGCAACATCTACAGCAGGACAAGCTGTAGCCACCATTCAATCTGCGGTCAACCTGAGAAGTGAGCCTGCCAACACAGGAGCCATTCTCGGATTGCTTAGCCCCGGACAGCAGGTGAAGCTGTTGGACACCAGTAATAAATATTGGTTCAAGATCGCTACTGATGCGGGAGTCACCGGTTATGTAGGAGCATCGGACAAATTCATCAAAGCAGGAATCGTACCCGTGGCTACCAATGCTAGCTCAGTAAATGTGAACTCCGGCTCAGGGCAGAATGTGGCTGTGCCAGCATTTTCCGCTGCTACCGTACCAGCCTACCAGCCCGTGGTGATGCGGGAGGAAGGAATCTACAGAGGTCGTGATGTAGATACGGCAATTGAGCAGATGATTAGTACGGGAATGACGTATCTGGGGACACCGTATGAGTATGGTTCGGACCGTAATTCGACGGCCACCTTCGATTGCTCTGCATTTACGCAGCGTATTTTTCTGGAAAGCATGGGTCTACTACTTCCGGGAGATTCCAGATCGCAGGGGAACTGGGTTAGACAGAATAGCCAGCCAGTACTGGATATATCGGAGCTGAAGCGAGGGGACCTGGTCTTCTTTCGGGATTATGCGGTTCCAGCAGGAGATGGCCTTATTCAGCCTGATCCGTTCTTGCAGACCATTACCCATGTAGCTGTGTACTTGGGAGATTCACGCTTGCTTCACACCTTCTCTGTAGCAGCAGGTGGGGTGAAGGTAACAGATTTTAGCCAATCATGGCAGGATCGGTTCCTCTATGGTGGAAGTGTAGTAGATCGGGTGCTCTAATTGCAGCAGCCTTGGTCCTTCGAATTACTTCGGGGCCCGTAACGGGCTTCCGAAGTTTTTTTGGATAAAGAATCTATAAGTTTTCAGCGGAGCTGAACCATTCGAACATCCTAGGAAGAACTTCCGCTAAGTGCGGTCTGTCTTCTGTGAAAGTACGTCCAGAGGCGTCTTTCTCATCTTCCTCATTGGTGTCGAACCTTTGTTTCGGGCTAACACCCAGAGGGTAACTAGAATATACATAATGGAGAGCACGCCCAGATTGGAAAGAGAGGTTACGTCATGTTAATGGAAATTAGTGTTTTTATTATTGCTTTGGCTTTTGTAGTGCTGGTGCTGTATTTGGTCAAGACCTTGAAAGCCGCGCAGGGCTCCCTGGACCGGGTATCCGTTACGCTGGAAGAGGTACAGAAGACGGTAGATGAGCTAAGCTACGAGGTCAAGCAGACGATTCGTCATGCGAATGGCATTACAGCGGATGTAGAGCAAAAGATGAAGAAGATCGACCCTATTATTACATCCGTAGAAAATCTGGGCGAGGTACTTAGTGAGCTGACCTCTGCAGCCAAGCAGGCGTCTGCTACATTGATGAATCGATTTCAAAAGCCCAAGCAAAAAGATGTAGCCTCTACAGCTATAGTGTCGCCACAGCCTCCTGTTCCTGAGAGCCAACCATTACCTCAGGATCGCGTCATCGGAGGAGAACCCCGAAAAGCAGGCCCTGAATGGTTAACGTACGTAGATATTGCTGCTGGTGTGTGGCAAAAAATGCGGCGTTAGCAGGGTAGCGGCGGTGTGACGGTGCTCAGAACCATCATTCCATTGAAAGGGTGAGATACGATGATACAACTACTTCTTTGGCTAGGTTTGCTTTCTCCCTTTTCCGCTCAGGAAACGGTTCAGGCTACGGCTCCGCCGTATGCAGCCGGAAAAATAACACACGCTGTGGACGTTCGTGGTACAAGTGTAACTGGTGCAGTCTATGAGGAACGCTTTGAGACGTTAAATGATATTTCCCTTGATGATCGGACAGAGGATGTTCTACAGAAGAAAGGCCAGCCGATCCGTACGTATGAGGACCCTATTCTGCGCTCTACTGAATATCACTATGAGGATGTGGTCGTCGGCGTTCGGGATGGCTATGTCAATTACGTACATGTGGACAATAGCTCTGTACGGGTGAAGGTGAATGACCGCTGGCTACCGCTGGACCGTAGCACGCTGGATCATGAGCTGGGAGGTGCTCAGTTCACTGCAGAGGATGGAGAGGTATACATTCGGGGGCATCATGCCATCAAGGTATACACGGATCAAGACAGCGGGGAATTAAAGGCTGTTGAATTGTTTGACGAAACCTCATCACCTTGACGTTTCAGAATGAGACGGACGGGTTAATGTTACAACGTGAGGATGCACCTCCAGGGTCATCCAAGCAAGTATCTTACATCCATCCCTGAAGTGGGATGAAATATACGAGATACTGAATTTTGTAACAGGGAGAGTGAGAAAAATGAATTCAACGAATGCTCAAGCTTATGCAAAAGTGGTGGAGAATGGAGTTCAAGCGGTAGAGACAGTCAAGGAGCTGCGCAACGCTGGCTACCGTTATGAGGATGTATACGTGCTGGCTCATAGTCAGGATCGTACGGATCGCATTGCAGACACCGTAGATGCGAATGAGATTGGCATCAAGGAAGAAGGCGTTTTTGACTCTCTGGCGAATCTGTTCCGTTCTCGTGGTGATGAGCTGCGTGCCAAAATCGTCTCGATGGGCTTCCAGCAATCCGAGGCTGAATTTTACGAAAAAGAACTGGATCTTGGCAAGGTGCTCGTCATCGCCAAGGCCAAGCCATAATATGTTGCGACCGCATTCTTCACGGTGCCTGGGTACGGTCGATAACTGAAAAACATAGATAAGGAATGGGATTCCAGCAATCCCATTCCTTATCTATGTTTTTCATATTTAAACCTACAGGATCAGAAGTTATAGTTATATATAGAACTCCAACCAGATATAAAGGAGACATCCATGAAAATTCTAATCGTCGATGATAATCCAACGAACGTAATCATTATCCGTGAAATATTGAAGAAGGAAAATTACAGAAACATCGTCTCCGCCAGTTCAGCCAAGGAAATGCTGGAGCGACTGGGAATAGGTGATCGTACCTTGGATATTAGGCCAGTTGCTTCGGACATTGACCTGATTCTGCTGGATATGATGATGCCGGAGATGGATGGCATTGAGGCTTGTGGCATCGTGCAGCAATATGAGCATTTGAAGGATATTCCTATTATTATGGTTACTGCTGTTGGCGACTCTAAGAAGCTGGCCGAAGCGCTGGACGCGGGAGCAACAGATTATGTCACCAAGCCGATCAACAAGGTAGAGCTGATGGCTCGTATTCGGCTGGCTCTACGTCTGAAGCTGGAGAAGGACTGGCACAAGGAGCGTGATCAACGAATTCAGGATGAGCTGAAGCTGGCCTCTCTGGTACAGCAGGCAGTGTTAAGTCCGGCAATCAAGGATCCCGTTCTGCAAGCCCACGCCATCTATCAGCCTTCATTTGAGCTGGCGGGAGACCTCTATTCCTGGTATTCGCTCGGAGAAGGAAGATATTGTGTCATCCTGTTGGACATGATGGGACACGGCATTTCTTCCTCTTTATTTTGCATGTTCATCGCAGCAGTTCTCAAGGATACAGTAACCACGTATGTGGAGCCGGAGAGGGTGATTCAGGAGCTGAATCGACGCTTTGGCCAGCTTGATCTGGGTAGACAGCTCGTTCAGTACTATTTCACGGCCATCTACATGGTCATTGATACGCGTTCCAAGAAGATCGATTATGTGAATGCAGGGCATCCGCCTGGCCTGATGTTCCGCAACGATGGCACCGTGCTTCAGCTGAGTAGTGGAGCAAGTCCGGTTGGCTTGTTCGACCAGATCGAGGTAGAGACACAGACGATCCAATATGAGGATGGGGAGCGTATTGCTCTCTATACAGATGGTCTGCTAGAGATCGTTCAGGGTGAGCATGAAGAGCAGCTTGAGTTCCTGATTGATCAGCTACGGGACCGAGTGGAATGGGATGAGGACGCGATGCGTAAGGCCTTCATTCAGCAGGAATCGTCGAGCACACACGATGATGATAAATGCCTGGTATGGATATCATTGAAAGAAGGAGCGAGCTTGGCATGAAAATTAGAAATAAGCTGCTCATTGGCTTCAGCCTGCTAATGTGCATCATTATAGCGCTTACGGTCATCAGCTATGACAGGCTGGGGAGCATGAGCGAGCAGTTGAACAAGGTATATGAGGAGCGATACATCAAGGTGAGACAGACGGCTGCACTTCGCTCCCAGGTCAACGAGAAAGCCAAGATCATGGCTAACCAGCTCCTGAATCCCGGGATATCCGTGGAGGACAGCATAAGAGAGCTTGCGCAGGTAGCCACTATTGGCGGTGATTTGCTTACCCGTATGCAGGAAGGAAATTCGAATCCTGAGGAAGACCGATTGATGCGGGAGGTAGTGAGATCGTGGCAGGAGTTCAACAGCTACGAGGATCGCTTGATGAATCTGCTCTCCCAGAATCGGATGGACGAAGCGAATGCCCTGCGTAACAGTACAGGGCTACCGGCACAAAGCGATGTTCTGGACAGTATTAATAACCTGTCACGTTATCAGGATAGTGCTGTCGATGAGGAAATGGCCGTATCCAGGCAGATGTTCTCGGAGGCCATACAGACAACTACCCTGATTATGGCTGCAGGTCTGCTGCTGTCACTCGGCATTATTCTGTGGGTGCTTCCAAGCATTACCCGTGGTCTGAATACATTATCCATGATGATCTCTGGCTTCGGCAAAAGCCGATTCAAAGCGATTGGCCGGATGAAGGTCACCACGACCGATGAGATCGGGCAGGTGGCTCTGGTCTTCCAGGAGATGGCTGAGGACCTGGAGGAGAAGCGCCAGTTAGAGCAGTCGATCATTCAATCGCAGAAGGATCAGACATGGCTGAGTGCCAATACGGCCAGAGTGACGGAGCTACTGCGTGGCATCAATTCTCCCGAACAGATTGCACAGACGTTCATCAGCGAGTTCACTCCGATTCTTGGGGCGAGCTATGGCTCCATCTATCTTCTCGATGAAGAGAAAGGGCCAGACAAGCTCTTCCTTAGCGGTAGCTATGCCCGTAATGACGAAGATCACCATACCAAGGAGACGTTTCTCATCGGTGAGGGACTGCTCGGTCAGAGCGCATTAGATCAGAAGCCAATTCTGCTGGAGAATGCCCCCGAAGGCTATCTGACGATCGGATCAGCGCTTGGTTCGACAGAGCCGACAGGGATTATGATCTATCCAATTATGTTCGGGGAGGAGCTGCTTGGAGTCGTTGAGATGGCTTCCTTGGGATCGTTCTCAGCCCTTGAGAGGGACTTGATGGATCGTTTGGTGTCGAATCTTGGGATTATCCTGAACAATATTCGCCGTAGAATGCGTGTCGAGCAGCTGCTGCGCGAATCACAGGCTCTCACTGAGGAGCTACAATGCCAGTCCGAGGAGCTACAGACTCAGCAGGAGGAGCTTCGTCGCTCTAATGAGAATCTGGAGCAGCAGACAGAAGAGCTGAAGCGTTCCGAGGAGATGCTGCAGAGACAGCAAGAGGAGCTTGAACATTTCAATACCGAGCTGATGTCCAAGACCAGAGCGCTGGAGGAGCAGGTGCGCGAGGTGGAGGAGAAGAATCTTGAGATCGAGAAGGCTCGTGCTCAGCTGGAGCAGCAGGCCATGCAGCTTGCGGTTACGAGCAAATACAAGTCGGAGTTCCTGGCGAATATGTCGCATGAGCTGCGAACACCGCTCAACAGCTTGCTGATCCTATCTCAACTGTTAGCCGAGAATAAGGATGGCAATCTGAGTAGCAAACAAAAGGAATATGCGCAGACCATTTATATGTCTGGCTCGGACTTGCTCAAGATGATCGATGAAATTCTGGATCTGTCCAAGGTCGATGCAGGGAAAATGGACATTAACTATGAGACGGTCAGCCTGAAGGGGCTTCAAAAATTCGTCGAGCAGAATTTTGGTCCTATGGCGGCCAAGAAGGAGCTTCAGCTGATTACCGAAGCCGATCGTGAACTGCCTACAGCCATTATGAGTGATAGCTATCGCGTGAAGCAGATCTTACGAAATCTGCTCTCTAACGCCTTTAAGTTCACAAGCACAGGCTCGATCACCTTCTCCATTTCACCTGCAGCAGCGGAGCAATTGCCTTCTTATTTGAATGAGAATCAGGCTTATCTTGCTTTATCTGTAGAAGATACGGGCATCGGTATTGCACCGGATAAGACGGACCTGATCTTCGAGGCCTTTCAGCAGGTAGATGGTACGACAAGTCGTAAATACGGGGGAACCGGGCTTGGTCTGTCTATCAGTCGTGAGCTGGCCCGCTTGCTGGGTGGTGGCATTGAGCTGACCTCCGAGCAAGGGAAAGGAAGCTGCTTCACCCTCTTCCTGCCTGCGGACCCTGCACAGACCTCTGGCTATACCCAAATGGAGCATAGTCAGGATCAGCAGTACAAGGCTAGACAGGAGGTGGCCCCGATCGCGGAGCACAGAGCAGATACGCGCTCAAGCTTAGCTGTCTCTCCAACACCGCCTGCTGCATCAACGAATAGGAGTAAGACGGCGGTGTCGGAGCCACTGAATGATGATCGTGAGAACATTCAAGCGACAGATCAGGTGCTGCTGATTATCGAGGATGATGAGAAATTCGCGAAGATCCTCATGGAGATGGCTAGAAGTCGTGGTTACAAGGCTCTGGTTGCTCTACAGGGGGATGCTGGGCTTGATATGGCGAGAACCTACCTGCCCAATGCCATCATTCTGGATATTCAGCTGCCTGTCATGGACGGCTGGGCCATCCTGGGCGAGCTAAAGGCATCCTCTGCCACGAGACATATTCCTGTGCATGTCATCTCGGTCGTCGATGATGTGAAGCAGGGACTTATGATGGGAGCTATTGCGTATCTGAAGAAGCCTTCCTCCAAGGAAAGTCTGGATCGTGCGTTCGCCCAAATCTCCTCTTACACACAGAGCACGGTGAAGAAGCTCATGATTGTGGAGGACGATGATGTGCAGCGGCAATCCATTATGGAACTGATCGGTCACGACGATGTTGCCATCACAGCTGTATCCACGGGCAAGGAGGCTCTGGAGGAGCTGAACAGACAGCATTACGACTGCATGGTGCTGGATCTGATGCTCAGCGATATGACGGGCTTCGATCTGCTTGATCGGATCCGGGATGACGAGAAGCTGAATGATCTGCCGATTATCATTTATACGGGCAAGGAGCTTGATAACAAGGAAGAGATGCAGCTGCGAAAATATGCGGAGTCCATCATTATCAAGGATGTCAAATCTCCGGAGCGACTGCTCGATGAGACAACATTGTTCCTTCACCGTGTGGAAGCCAACCTTCCGGAGGATAAGCGGAGAATTCTACAAAAGCTGTACAACAAGGAAGAACTGTTCGAGGGCAAAAACATCCTGCTAGTGGATGATGATATCCGCAATGTCTTCGCGCTGTCGAGCGTGCTGGAAGGCTACCGCATGAATGTCACCTTCGCAGAGAACGGCAAAGAGGCCCTTCAGCTTCTTGAGAATAATAGCAATTACGATCTGGTATTGATGGATATGATGATGCCGGAGATGGATGGCTATGAGGCGATGACTCGCATTCGCCAGATGCCTCAATTCGAGAAGCTACCGATTATTGCCTTAACGGCCAAGGCTATGAAGGATGATCGGGCGAAGTGCATTGAAGCAGGTGCGTCAGACTATGTCAAAAAGCCAATCCAAACGGATCAGCTTTTATCCCTGATGCGTGTCTGGTTGTATTCGTAGACCGAAAATTGGGGTAAATAAAGGTTAACGTAGACTGATGAACTGGAGAGATAGTATGACCTCGAATGAACTAAGTGCTGGAGCCAAGCTGGCAACGAATCATGACGAACGTGAACTGATAGAGATTGAATTGCTGTTAAGCGGAATTCATCGGCTGTATGGGTATGATTTCAGAAATTATGCCCTGCCTTCTTTGAAACGGCGTATTTATTACAGTATCCAATCTGAGAATGTGAATTCAATCTCGGGCCTCCAGGAAAAGGTGCTTCACGATCGATCTTGCTTTGAGCGCCTGGTACAGAGCCTCTCCATTCCCGTGACCGAAATGTATCGTGATCCGGACTTGTTCAGAACGTTCCGCGAAAAGATTATTCCAATCCTGCGCACGTATCCTTACATTCGCATCTGGCATGCAGGGTGTTCGACCGGTGAAGAAGTCTATTCAATGGCGATTATGCTGTATGAGGAAGGGCTGTACGACAAGGCCCGCATCTACGCTACGGATATGAATTCCCGTTCACTGATACAGGCCAAAGAAGGGATTTACGGGATTGACCGTATGAAGACGTACACAAAAAATTATATGGAGGCTGGAGGAAGCCAGTCTTTTTCGGAATACTATAGTGCTAAGTACAATTCAGTAATATTCCACCCTTTTTTGCGTAAAAATATTATCTTTGCTGAGCACAACCTGGCAACGGATCGTTCCTTTAATGAGTTCAATGTCATTTTCTGCCGCAATGTCATGATCTATTTTAATGATGAGCTACGCAATCATGTTCATGGCTTGTTTTACGAAAGCTTAAGTCGATTTGGCGTACTGGTCCTGGGCTCTAAGGAATCAATTCACTTTACGGATTATACGGATCATTACGAGCCCCTGGATCGATCGGAGAAAATATACCGGAAGATTAAATAGAGACGCTTAGGAGGGTCCCATGGGTTTGCATGAGCCGATACACATTCTATTAGTCGATGATCGCCCCGAGAATTTACTTGCTCTTGAGGCGGTGCTTGAGAGTGAGCAATATCATCTTGTCAAGGCTACGTCTGGCGAAGAAGCGCTGCGATGTTTGTTAAAGGACGAATTTGCCGTCATTGTGCTGGATGTGCAAATGCCTGGTCTTGATGGCATTGAGACCGCCAAATTGATCAAGGCCAGAGAGAAGACGAAGGATATCCCGATTATCTTCATCTCGGCCAACAGCAAGGAAGCGGAGCATCTATTCGCGGGCTATTCTGCTGGTGGTATCGACTATATGGTCAAGCCGTTCATTCCCCAGATCCTCAAGTCCAAGATTGAAGCGTTTGTTCACATGTACCAGACGAATAATCGGCTCAAGACTCAATCGGCGCTCCTGCATCAGAAGACTCAGGAGCTGGAACGGATGAATCATGAGCTGGTCGTGGCCAAGGAGGCAGCAGAGATTGCTGTCAAGGCTAAGACCGAATTCCTGGCCATGATGAGCCATGAGATTCGTACACCGATGAATGGTGTCATTGGAATGATTGATCTGCTGATGGAGACCGAGCTCAAGGGAGAGCAGCGTGAATACGCCGAGATTATTCGTCGCAGCTCGGATGCACTCGTGGCGGTCATTAATGACATCCTGGACTTTACGAAGCTGGAATCTGGCAAGCTAGAGCTGGAGGAGCATCCTTTTGACCTGGATTCCTGTATCAAGGAGGTATTCAGTCTGTTCACGGTTGAAGTCGGCAAGAAGCAGCTGGATCTTCAGTACCGTACGGATGATCACATTCCTCCATTGTTATATGGAGACATGGCTCGCTTGCGTCAGGTATTGATCAATCTGATCTCAAATAGCGTGAAGTTCACGGATCAAGGCTACGTAAAGCTACATGCCTCCTTGCGTGAAATAGAACAGGATAACGTCATGCTGGAATTCTCTGTACAGGATTCAGGCGTTGGAATTGACCCAGCTAAGGCAGATCGGTTATTTCAGCCGTTCTCCCAACTGGATTCTTCGATGACTCGTAAATACGGCGGAACGGGACTCGGATTGGCTATATGCAAAACCTTAGTGAAGATGATGGGCGGCGATATTCATGTGGATACAACCGTCCAGGAGGGGGCACATTTTAAATTTACGGTGAAAATGAAGAAGGCTCACAGCCAGACAGATACCTCCAAGGAGAATGAGGAATTGGAGCACCTGGCAGGAGAGGAAGCCTCCGTCAGACCAGCGGCTCCGGTATTAGTCGTGGATGACCATCCCATTAATCAGAAGCTGATGGTCAGTATCTTAGGTCGTCTTGGCATGAAGGCGGATGTGGCTATGGACGGGCAACAGGCTCTGGATAAGGCGCTGTCTGCTCAATATAGCTATATTTTCATGGATCTTCACATGCCTGTGATGGATGGTCTGGAATGCACCAGACAAATCAGGGATCAACTCCAATCTTCCATTCAACCAGCGATTATCGCCATGACAGCAAATGTAATGGAGGGCACACAGACGTTGTGCCTGTCGGCAGGGATGAACGACTACATCAGTAAGCCAGTCAAAATGAGCAGCGTCAAGCAGATGCTACTTCGCCACACGGTCGATGAACGAAGCTTAAGAAATATTGAACATATACACGAGGCCTAGTTCCTGAATTTGGCATATGCAATGCAGCGTTAGATTGTTTCGATTGGAGTCCATCTGGGTTATTAGGTAGGGTAATCATTTTTATTACAGGGGAGAGCAGTCTATGAATACACATAAAAGCGAGAAGTTCAATACAAGAACCGAAGTAAGCAGCGGGGCAAATGTCGTCCACCTAACCGGTGAGCTTGATTTGTCTGTCGCTCCTGATTTCCGGCTTGTGATGGAGCCGCTGGTGGGGGAATCTGAGAAGGATTTAATCATGAACCTGAAGGAGCTGAAATACATTGACAGTACGGGGATCGGTATTCTGCTGTCAATTTTGAAAGCTAGGCATGCGGCTGGCTCCAAATTTTACGTGGAAGAAGTACCTAGCCAGATTCAAAAGCTCTTCGACATGACGGGCATTGCCAAGTTTTTCACTACACAGGAGAATTCCCAATAGGAAAGGAAAGAATAGCATGAATGTTCTGCAGAAAGTAACGCTTAATTTGCCGGCTACTGCTGAGTTTGTCGATATTGTCAGATTAAATTTATATGGGATTGCATCCAAGATGGGCTTCTCCTACGAGGAGATTGAGGACATGAAGGTTGCTGTCTCGGAGGCTTGTAACAATTCGGTGCTCTATGCTTATAACGACGAGCATGGCACGGTAGAGGTGACCTTTGAGTTCGATGATACCTCTCTGCACATCAAGGTCAAGGATGAGGGCCAGAGCTTCGAGCGTCTGGAGCAGGCGGGGGTACGTCCGACGTTGCATGAGAAGGAGCTTGACGATGCTCAGATTGGCGGACTTGGATTCTATTTGATGCAGGCGCTAATGGATGATGTCAGTGTCGTGAATGAGGCTGGAAAAGGTACGGAAGTCGTATTGATTAAGCGCATAACAAGAAGCGAGGAGAAAGTATGAATGAAAAGGTAACTCCCCCAGAGTCGATGGATGAAGCCGTTAGTCTAATCTGGGAGTACCAACAGACCAAGGACAATGAAATCGCTACTGTGCTGATCAAAAAGTATGAGCCTATGGTCAAGATGGCAGCAGGCAAGATTGCCCGCAACCGCCCTGATCTATATGAGGACCTGTATCAGACCGGCCAAATGGCGCTTATTCGATTATTGCAGCAGTACGATATCGGGCTTGGTATTCCTTTTGAGCCATATGCAATGAAAAGTATGATTGGTCACATGAAAAATTATCTGCGAGATAAGTCCTGGTACATACAGGTTCCGCGGAGAATCAAGGAAAAGGGAGCCTTGGTTCAGCATGCGATTGATGAGCTGACAGTGAAGCTGGAACGCTCTCCTGATGTCAAGGAAATTGCAGAATATCTGGATCTATCCGTAGAGGAGACGATTGAGGTGTTAGCGGGCAGAGAATGCTACCACTATGTATCGCTGGATTCTCCACTATCTCAGGATGAGAGTGCTGCCACACTAGGTGAACTGATTAGTGCGGATGCCAATGATTATGATGCGGTCGAGAAAAGGATGGATTTGCAGCAGGCGATGAACCAGCTTAAGGAGCAAGAGCAGCAGGTGCTGCTATTGGCGTTCCAGGATGGACAGTCACAGCGGGCTATTGCGCAGAAGCTCGGCGTATCGCAAATGAGCGTATCCCGAATTCAGAAGCGGGCCACGGAGAAGCTGAAGCAGATTATGTCTAATCCGGCTTCGTCTGGTTGATGGTCATTATGAACAGTGATCCCGCCTTTATTCTACTAGTTGTTCCAGTTGTTCCATAATAAGGACACGTATTCATTGAAAGAATGGATACCGTGTCCTTTTTTGAGAAGTTGTATTTGATACTCACATGTGTTGTAGCTATAAGCTGTGGCTATAAGAAGTCAGATATCTGAGGGAGTGGTTCTGTGCCGCATAATACATCTTTCTACGAGACACACGTATTTCATGATGGCCAATGGGAATGGTGGGATGTCCAGCTTGAATCCTCCTCTGATCCGAGGCTGACCAAGCTTGGTCAACTAGCTCCAGAAGCAGAGATGTGGTTGAAGATGCTGCCTGACATGGATGTGGACTTTCTGACGGTTCGTTTCCCGGATGGAAAGGAGCCTGTGATGTTCGGAGCACTGCAGTATTCCATGAAGGAGAGGCTCCAAAGTACGCGTGGCTGTCATCATTTCTATTTTTTCATATCGAGGGAGAGGTTGATTACGCTCAATCTGGACGAGCAGACCAGACAGACGATGCTGGGACATGAGCGCAGACAGATGATGGATGCATGTAGGACCGGGATGGATGGCATGTTTGTGCTGATTCGTACGCTGCTGCATTATTTTCATGGGGGTCTGGATCAGTTCGCCAAGAACCTGAGAGAGCTGGAGGAGCTAATGCATAGGCATAATCGCCGTACCCTGATGGATCGAATTGTTGAGGCGCGCTTCGAGCTGCTGTACTGGAGTAATCTGTTTGCCCCATTTCGGGAACTGCTCTCTGCTTCACGCGAGGCCTGTCTGAAGGAGCTTGATGACAAT
The DNA here is from genome assembly GCF_038002385.1 of Paenibacillus sp. FSL K6-1230. Classification (NCBI taxonomy): domain Bacteria; kingdom Bacillati; phylum Bacillota; class Bacilli; order Caryophanales; family Paenibacillaceae; genus Paenibacillus; species Paenibacillus sp. FSL K6-1230. The sequence continues at coordinate 5,265,893 of NZ_JBBOCK010000001.1, read as the reverse complement.
CCGTTTTTCCTGAGGCTGCTATACCGTATGGAGCGGATGGAGGTGCTATTTGAACGGTATGAAAAGGAGATTGACACCATGATATCTATGGATAATGCGATCTCTGGCTTCCGTGGGAATGAGATTATGAAGACGCTTACGATTGTCACCACAGTATTTACTCCCGTAATGGCTGTAGGTGCTATATGGGGAATGAATTTTGAGAACCTGCCCTGGATTCAGACCAGACTCGGCTTCACAGGCGTCATGCTGGGGACGCTCCTGATTACGGCGGGCATGTATTATTGGATGTACTTGAAGGGCTGGACCGGAGATCTGCTAAATAATCAGCGTCAAGTAAAAGATGATTAGAGCGAGCCGCAGCAAGCGTACGAGCCCGGTCGACCGTTGTTAGGCTTGCTGTGGCTCTAATCTCACATTTGAGTTGCCAAGGTACTTGGGCTTGGCTAGAGAGACGTATGTCTTACGTGGCTTTGCTCAGCCAGAAGTGTGAGGCTAGATACTACCTGTCTCTGGCCGCGTCTACATATTTCAATAGCTCTGCCAGAAAATCGCCAATCACAGGCAGATTCAACTGAACAAGGGCGCTGAGAAGCCAAGCGAGGAGGGCGATGACAATGATTGTTCCCAGGGACAAGCCTAGTCCTCGTGCGATGCCTGCCGTGAGATTGCTAATGAGTCGTTTCTTCGGATTGGAATAGGTCTGGAGAATATCTGCAATCTCTGCCTTCTCCAGCATGTCTGAAATTTTATCCAATCTGCTGTTCAGGTGCTTGATCTCGTGCCGGAGCTCGAAAGGATGCTCATCTATAGGATTCGCTGGCGTGTGTTTTCGATTGATTTCACTCATCTCGATCCCTACCTTTGCTGCGAGTCTGTTCATGCAAACAGCCAGCTTCAGAATTGAGCTGGCTGTTCTGGTTCAATTTGTAAAGAAAGAAGGAGTTCGGATTAAGAACGGGACAACGTGTTCAGCTCTTCATTAGCTTCCTTGGTGGCCTGCTCGGTAGCTTCCATGATCTCCTGATCGGCCTCCGCAGCCTCCTCGGCAATATCGGCTGAAGCATTCTGGAGACTGGTTACGACGTTGTTCTTGCTGTCGACGACGGTCTTGACTACTTCTGAGGACTTGGTGGACACGGTTTTGGCCAGATCGCTAGCTTTTTCACCGACAACATGAGCTACATCCTTGGTCTTGTCGGTTACGACGTTCATTTTGTCCGTCAAATCGCTTCTCAGGTCACGTCCTGGCTTCGGTGCGAATAGCAGTGCAGCTGCTGCACCAAGGAGACCTCCGATAAATACGCCTTTGGCAAAGGATGAAGCCGGGGTTGAACATTGTTGATTATCTTCTTTATTCATACTGAATCACTCCTTTGATAGATTCAAACTTGTGCAACTATATATAAAGTTAGGTTGCCCGTCTGATTAGCCTGGACACGAGTCCGAGCAAGAACACGAAGATGGCGGTGCCGATAATAGCAGGGACGATAGCAAAGCCGCCAATGACTGGTCCCCAATGTCCGAATAGCATGGCTCCTAGCCAAGCTCCAACCCATCCAGCAACCATAGAGCCGATGATGCCGCCAGGCATTTCTTTACCAGCAATGGCATTTCCAATCAGTCCAATAATGACTGCCATGATGATACTGAGTATAATCCCCCACATACAGATGGCCTCCCTTCGAAGATACCATAGCCAAGCATACTAACTATTGAATACGTAAGAAGTGGCTATACGTTACAGATCTCTCATCTGCTTATTTGGTATATAAACTTCGAAAGGGGGGACTGAAACAACAGCTTGCATGGTAATGAGCGGAAATACATAGGACAAGCGGCAGCTCTCATGGCCTGACGTGTTAAGCTAGTCGAGCGGCTCTACGGTATAACGGGGGGAGCATGAGACACAGCCACATGCCTCCCGCTAGCATACCTGCGATGACATCGCTGGCATAATGTACCCCGAGGTAAATTCGGCTGATGGCGGTAATCAAACTGTACAGTATCCCCAGAATGACAGGCAGCAGCATGGACTTGCGCCGGATACGTCTTTCAATGGCCCATAGTCCAAATAGCATCCCATAGAAGCCGGTAGCAATCATCGCATGTCCACTTGGAAAACTATAGCCCGTCACCTGGATTAAATAATCCAGCGGTGGACGTTCGCGCTGAAGAATGTACTTCAGCAATGTATTCAGTCCCCACATGGACGCAAAACTGCTTCCTACGGCAAGGATATATGTCCGCGGCTTGCGTAGTATCCAGCATAGGATGCACACAGCAATCGTGAGCAGGAGAGTTCCCGGGAAGGAGCCAGCCGTGCTCATGAGCAGCATGAGGGGAAGCAGGGCTTGCAATACAGGTGACGAAGTCTCGGAGCGACCAGGAAAGAGTAGGTCATGCAGTGTACGATCAAGATGCAATATACCCTCGGTACCGAGTAGCTTGAGCACATAAACGATCAATAGCATAGCTACAGGGATGACGATTAGAGCAACCATCATGCTCCGAATGTATGAATTTTGAATCGATGGATACTTAATCATGCAGCTTGAAAGCCTCCAGGTAGTATAAGTTAAATGAGCTACAGCCTTCCGATGAACAGCCAGTGCAGGTAAATAGCTTGTACAAAAAAACACCAGTCAGAGCTTGCTGTAATTCGCATACAGAAAATTCTATACTGGTGTTGGTGCATCAGGATTTGCGCAGGCGTCCAAGTTCGGACACGACAGCTTCCACCTCAGAGATGCTCAGGCTTGGCTTATTCATAACCATCTCGTATATATCATGGATATCCTCATAATAATCTACAGAGAATGCTGAGGCCTGCATGGCAGCTCCGCTGGCCATCCGAAGCTTGTTTTTGATACTCTCGATCATGTACTCTACATTGACCTGAGAAGGTTGAGTTAAATCCATGCTAATCCGTTCACCCTTTCGTAAAATCTCGATTGCCCATATTGTAACATGAGCATTTTACATAAATCCAGCCAACGGTAGCTATATACTGATATGTTAGGTATACAATTACTTTGCCACGCTGTACATAATTACGGTAAAATCTACGTTAAATATACAATCCATCTTAAACGAAAGGTAAGGGGATGCCTTGGTGTCAATCTATACGCCGAATCAAGGAAGGGAGCGCAGGCCTGGTCAGCAGAGAACGAGCCGTCGTGAGCTTGCTGCATTTTTCCGACTTGTCCATGAAGCGCATCGGGGACAACCCATCACCTTCATCTGTGTCGGCACGGATCGCTCGACAGGTGACTCGCTTGGGCCATTGGCCGGAACGATGCTGAAGAATAAGGGCTTCACGAATGTGCTCGGTACGATGGACAAGCCTTGTGATGCACACAGCTTGGAATCCGTCATCACCAGTATCCCCTCAGAGCATACAGTGATTGCTATTGATGCTTGCCTTGGATTACCCGGCTCGGTAGGACTATTTCTGACATCTGAAGGACCGCTATGGCCGGCACAATCTGTAGGGCTTGAGCTGCCTGGTATCGGTGATTATAGCATTGCTGGTGTGGTTAATGCATACGGACCGAAGCCCTATTGGACACTACAGACTACGTCCCTCCATAGTGTGCTTATGATGGCATCACAGATTGCGGAGGCTGCGGCTGTCGGTTTCGGGCTTCAGATAGAGGAAGCTGCTCAATATAGTTTCAGATGAACCATTAGTGCTTAATAATATACAATTCATATTTCAAAAATAATGACTAAGCCATAATCGGAGAAAGAAGGCGCCATTCATGAAAAAAGTACTGTGCGAAGGAACCACCATCTGTTATGCCGAGGAAGGGCAAGGAGAGCAAGTTGTCATTCTGCTACATGGATTCTGTGGTAGCTCGGCTTATTGGGACGACGTTGTCCCACTTTTGTCGGAAGCCTCCCGCTGCATTGTTCCCGATCTGCGTGGACATGGCCGTACGGATGCTCCGAAGGGAGCTTATTCCATCGACGGAATGGCCGATGACGTCCTGAAGCTGATGAACGAGCTGAATATCCCTCGCGCAGCAGTACTGGGGCATTCGATGGGAGGCTATATTGCGCTATCCCTTGCGGAGCGGTACCCCGATCGACTCAGTGCAGTAGGGTTAATTCACTCTACAGCTTACCCGGACACGGAGGAGGCAAAGGACAAGCGGCTACAGGCGGTATCTACCATTGAGAACAAGGGGATTACAGCCTTCATTGATGGCCTGGTGCCAGGTTTATTTGCACCCGAGCATCTGGAGCAGATGCCTGAGCAGGTGCTGAAGGTCAGAGAGCTCGGCTACAAGACACCTCCTCAGGGAGCGAGTGGCGCAGCCTTGGCCATGCGCGAGCGTCCGGATCGACGTGACGTTCTGTCCGCGACCTCCTTGCCAGTGCTGCTCGTTGCAGGGGAGAAGGATCAATTGATTCCTGTTGACAGAACCTTCACGGCAGAAGGGCCCAATGTTGTCCACACCATCATAGCAGGTGCGGGGCATATGAGTATGCTGGAGACGCCATCTGAACTGGCACAAGTCATTACGGGTTTCATGAAGGAACGAATCCAGTAAAAATTATGGCACGGCTTGATTACAGCATGAGCTACCCTGGTGTGACCTGGTGAATGGAAGTCCGGGTCCACAGGGTGGCTTCTTTTCGTGTCCATTTGGCAATTGGAGCGGGATTGGCTTACAATCTATTCATTGAAAGATGACCCAGGTCATATGGAACGGAAGGAGTGAGGTGCGCCTGTGTTCAAAAGAGATTATTTGACTCGCATGATTGAGGAAATGGGAGAGGTTATTGGAGCGGTGCTCGGCTTGAAGCGTCAAATGAAGCATCCGCAGGCGATTGCACTGCTGGACGAGCTGCTGCGCAAGCAGTTCCGCATTCCGCTCAAGCTGCTGGAGTCGATGCCACCGGAGCAGATTACGGATTTATTCCGGATGAACGGTTCACCTGAGCCTGACAAGCTCCAGCAGGCTGCCCGGCTACTGGAGGAGGCCGGCAGACTGCGTATGCAGATGGAGGAGACGAAGGATGATGCAGCCACATTGATGAAGGCACTCTACCTGTACGTATACAGCGATATGAATGGAGCGGATCGTACCTTGCTACAGCTCCCGGAACGCATTGCAGAAGTAAGACTAGAGCTGCGAGAGTATCGACTATCAAGAGAAGTGGACGAACTGCTGGCCCGATATGAAGAGGGAGAGGGACAATTGGCGGAGGCTGATAATATCTGGTTCAGGTTGATTGCCATGCATCCAGAGTCTTTTGATGGTGCGTTTACCTTCTACGACCGACTGCAGCAGCTTGGTGAGGAGGAGTTGGAGCAGGGAGGGCTATCCCGTCAGGAGGTGGAGGAGGGCAGACAGGAGCTTTTGCGCCTCAGAGCTCTCGTGCCATCCGACCAATATACCGAATGATCACGATGGATTCGATTGATAAATAGCCTAATAAAGGCAGAAAGCAGGAATACGTAGTGGAAGCATTGCTTAACTTAACCAATCAACTGTTGTCGGGGGGGACGCTGATTACGGCTACCTTGAGTCAGCTACGCAAGCGGGAGTCGGATACCTTTACCAAGGTGCAGATCAAGCCTGTAGAGCTGAAGAAGAAGCTGTATTATCAGTTCGCCTATCACTATAGCAACAAGGTTACACATGACAATCTGACACCAGAGGAGGCTCAGGAGCGCTTGTCCCAGCTGTTCGGTGAGACCTTCCGCCAGGGATTGCTGTGTACAGCCGAGGCCGACTATCAGGTGCTGATCAGCAAGAAATTCAAGGTGTCCATCCTGACCAAGTCACCGACCAAGTCAGCTATGAATCTGGCGCATAATCGCAAGAAGCAATATGTGCTGGAGGAAGGGGAGCCAGTTCCCTTTCTCGTAGAGCTGGGTATCATGAATGCCGATGGCAAGGTGCTGGCCCGCAAGTACGATAAGTTCAGGCAGATCAATCGCTTTCTGGAAATGGTACAGGATATTCTACCTGCATTGCCAGTAGGCCGTCCTCTGACCATTGTGGACTTTGGCTGTGGCAAATCGTACCTGACCTTCGCGTTATATCATTATTTGGCGATTCAGCAGCGAAGACCGCTGAATATTGTCGGACTTGATCTGAAGGCGGATGTCATCGAAGTCTGTAATACGCTGTCGCAAAAGCTGGGCTATCAGAATTTGAAATTCCTGGTCGGTGATATCGCAGATTATGACGAAATGGAGCAGGTTGACATGGTGGTGACCCTCCATGCCTGTGACACAGCTACAGATGCTGCGCTGGAAAAGGCTGTCCGTTGGGACGCATCCGTCATCCTGTCCGTTCCGTGCTGTCAGCACGAGCTGTTCGGCCAGGTCAACAATTCGGTGCTGGAGCCGATGCTGTCACATGGCATATTGAAGGAACGCTTTGCTGCACTCGCAACAGACGGCATTCGCGCCAAGCTGCTCGATGTGATGGGCTATAAGACACAGCTTCTTGAATTCATTGATATGGAGCATACTCCGAAGAATATTCTGATTCGTGCGGTAAAAGGCTCACAGGAGGATCGGCAGAGACTGTGGGAGGAATATACCTCATTTCGGGATTTCATCCATGCAGACCCGTATCTTGAACGGGCCTGTGCAGATTTGCTGCCGACATCGTGAGGGAGGTACAGCGAAAGGTTCTTATAAGTAGCAAAGGATTCACACACCTGCCTCACGAGTTAATGGCATGTTATGAATTATGGAGTTAGGTCTGCGCGCTATTAGCCCCCGAAGGACTGGCGAAAGGCGGCACTTAGCTGTGTCTGGTCCACTTCCCAGAGCTCTGCGAGCTCTTGACTGACCTCGGTATCCCACCAGTCGCACAGTGCCTTACGATTGCTGTGATTCTCCGAGATCCATAAGAGATTGGCTCCAACCTTTTGGCAATAGAGCTCTTCTCCTTTATTGACGAGCTCTGGAGCTATATAGAGCTTAAGACGCTTTCGTGCACGATACAGTTCCTTGCTGCAGGCTCTTCGAATGCCGCGCGCCGTGGGGAGGCCGGATTGGCCTTTGGCGTGCTTGGGTAATTGATGGGCAGGCATCCTACCACGCTCCTCTCACATCAGAATATGCCGCAAGCCCATGCTGGGGAACCGTTATGGGCACATGGACATGCTGGAAGTGCTAGGAAGCCATATGCTACAATGAACCATGAATTGGAACGTTGTAAACAGAGTACATGCGGAAAGAAGGTAGGATGTGGACCTGTTATCAAGCATCATTGAACAGCTCTTCGAGTGGATTCGAGGGCTGGGTTATTTTGGGATTATGCTCGGTCTGATGATCGAGGTCATACCTAGCGAGATCGTGCTGGCGTATGGGGGATATCTTGTATCTGAAGGACAGATCAATTTCTTTATTGCCGTTATTTTCGGTACGATCGGCGGGGTGCTCGCACAGCTCTTTATCTATTGGATTGGCAAGTATGGTGGTAGACCGGTGCTGGAGAAGTACGGGAAGTACATACTGATCAAGAAAAGTCATATCGACCATGCGGATGCCTGGTTCAACAAGTATGGGACTGGAGTGATTTTTACAGCCCGTTTTATCCCGGTAGTACGTCATGCCATCTCCATCCCGGCCGGGATTGCTCGTATGAGTGTTTGGAAATTCATTCTATTGACGACACTGGCTGTTATTCCGTGGAGTGTATTGTTTATTTATTTAGGGATGGTGCTGGGCAGCAGCTGGTCGCAGATTGATGAGAAAGCTACACCTTACGTTACGCCGATTTTGCTGGTAGCTCTTGCCGCCATGATTGTCTATTTTCTCGTAAAGTGGCTGATCGCCAAAAACAAGAAAGGGAGTGTATAGCATGAGTCGAACCAACGTATCTCAGTATTTTGGCAAAGGATTGTCTGGTGAGCAATTCATGGAGGTCATGACGAAGAATCAGGAGGCTTTCCGCTCCTGGTATGACCAGTTCTCCTGGGCGAATGAAGAGGACCGCGAGTTTTTTGAAAGTCTGAATCACCGGGATGATCTGCGTGTGCTTATACTGGCAGCTGACTGGTGCGGCGATGTAGTTCGGAATGTGCCTGTAATATTGCGTGCACTGGAGCACAGTGGAGTACCGACTGAAATTCTGATTCTGGAGAACCATGAAGCGCTGATGGATGACTTCCTGACGATGGGGGGGCGTTCAGTCCCTGTTGTAATCGTGGCAGACAGCGGCGGTCATGTGCTGGGACGCTGGGGCCCTCGCCCGGCCCATGTACAGGAAGTTATGGTGCGCTTCAAAACAGAGAACCCTGATCGTGAAGCAGCGGATTATCAGGACAAGCTTATGGTGGCGCGTCAAGAGATGAAGGAGCGCTACGGAGAAGGAACAGAGATTCATGGCACGATCGTACAAGAATTGCGTGAGCTATTGTCAGGAGTGTAGAAAAGGATGACATTATCTATTCGTAGCTTCACGCTGGGCCCTCTGCAGACGAATGCTTACCTGCTGCAGGGGGATGACCCCACGCGTGCGCTTGTTATTGATCCCGGAATGAATCCGGGAGCGTTGATTCGTGCAGTCGAGGGCCTCACCGTTGAGGCGATCGTGCTGACACATGCACATTTCGATCATATGGGCGGAGTGGATGAACTGCGGAAGCTTCATAACTGCCCCGTATATTTGCATGCGCTTGAGTATGAATGGCTGGCGTCGCCCAAGCTGAATGGCTCTACCATGTGGCCTGATGTTACGACTCCACTCCAGACAGACCCGCCTGAATATGATCTGGCCGATGGGCAGAAGCTGGAGCTAATTGGCCATAGCTTTACCGTCCTCCACACACCTGGGCATTCACCGGGAAGTGTCAGCCTGCAAATCAACCAGCATCTATTCGGCGGAGATGTGCTGTTCCGAATGGGTGTCGGTCGTACCGATCTTCCAGGCGGCCGGGAAAGGGATCTCTTCGATTCCCTCTCACGTCTTTTTGCATTGGGTGATGATGTCATTGTCTATCCTGGCCATGGGCCGAAGACAACGATTGGCTATGAGAAGCAGCATAATCCTTACGTTAGGTAGACACAGTTGATCAGTAGAACGGATCGATTGTTTGTCTCCATGAAAATGCAGCAATCGACGTTTTTCTTGCGAAATCATCTGGACAAGTGATGGAAGGTTTGCTAATATAGCCTTATTACATGTTACATATTAACTTTGCGAAGCACGCAGACTGTGGATTTAAGCCCGGTTTGCGTTCTTTTTTTGTCTTTTTTTAGGTTTTCGATACATTAAGGGTGGTCGGTCGGGGTGCACAAGGGGGATTCCATGAAGCATAGAGGAAGAAAGAAAGTACCATATTCGGGAGTTCTATATTGGAGTGATGGGGCAGAAGCTACAGGTGTCCTGATGGCAGTGGATGTATCGCGCGCGGTCGATCAGACAGAATCCAGAGATTACCGGAGGTCGAGCAGGGGATGGCGCAGGGAAGCGAACAGTTATGAAGATAGAGGATCGCTTGCTAGCAGAAGCACAACAGGCCGGGTTCAGGTTGTGACTTGGGGAGGAAGAGAGAACGTACGTAGCAGATTAGCAAGACATCCCTGGCTCGTATGGCTGCAGCAGCACCGGGACCAGCGCAGATCATAGCATCGGATGCTAGAGTCATAGTATCTGGCAGAGTCTCACCAGGGGACACTATTCGGGGCGATGTACAACAGGGATATTGGAGTCTTCACTGGCTATTACTGCGCTTATATCAGCAGATGACCTACAATTAATGATAGGCATTATCATTTGATGATAGACATTATCATATTTTTTTAGTAGACTAGGCAGATAATCCAAGACAGCCGGGGAGGTAGACGATGCACCGTTTAGGAGAGAAAATTGTAATCGTCGCGGACGCCTTTGAGCAAAGTCTTCCAATAGGGGAGTATGGTTATATCATTGCATATGACCGTAACCCGGATAATGCATTTGATTATATTATCCGAGTGCCCAAGGCCAACCGGAATTTCTTTGTTCCGGAACAGGACGTAGAGCTTGAGGAGAGCATGCTTAAGCTTGAGGCAGAACGCGTCGAACGCGAAGCGTTGATAGACTATGCACTGGCTACACATAATGAACGATTGTTCCGAAGCATCATGAATGGTGATCAAGAGCAAGAGCAAGCGGAAGAGAATGAGGCGGTTACAGAGCCGTTGTCACAGGCGGAATTTATCAAACAAATTAATTTGCGTGCTTGGATATGAGGAGCCGGCCTATGCCGGCTCTTTTTTGCAAGGTGTGACATTGAATTGTCCAACATTCTACAATATAATTAAAAACGTTATTTTAAAGGGGAAATAGCCCCGTTAGCTACTTGATTTGCCAGAATGAATGCACTGGATATCTGACCTGTCATGGGGACCAGATACAGTCATTCTTGCTGAACATATATTTTGCATGTACCACACCGATCCATAAGGAGGAGCCGACATGAGTATTTCTGCTGATAACGTACGTCATGTAGCCAAGCTGTCCCGTTTGAACCTGACAGCCGAGGAAGAGGAGATCATGACCGGGCAATTAAACGCCATTCTGAAGTATGCGGAGAAATTAAATGAGCTGGATACAGATGAGGTCGAGCCAACAACACATGTGTTGCATGTCAGCAATGTGATGCGTGAGGATGAGGTGCGTCCGAGCCTCTCGTTGGATGAGGTCATGTTGAATGCACCAGATGAGGAAGAAGGACAATTCAAGGTTCCGGCGGTGCTGGAGTAATCATCGAAAGATTGAAGGGAGGAAGCTTCACTTGAGTTTGTTTGAACATACATTGCCAGAGCTACAATCCAGATTGGATCGCAAAGAACTGTCAGTTACGGATTTGGTAGAGCAGGCTTTTGAGACGATTAGTCAGCGTGAGGAGAAGGTTAAGGCTTATATCACTATTGATGAGGATGGCGCGCGTAATGCCGCTCGAAGACTGGACGACCAGCTTGCTGGTGGGGAGAAGCTTGGACCACTGTTCGGTATTCCGGCAGGGATCAAGGACAATATTGTTACCAAAGGTCTGCGGACGACATGTGCCAGTCAGTTCCTTCGTGAGTTCAATCCGGTATATGATGCTACAGTAACAGGCAAGCTTCGTGATGCTGGCGTCATCACATTGGGCAAGATGAATATGGACGAATTCGCGATGGGAGGGTCTAATGAGAACTCCAGCTTCTATCCGGTCAGCAATCCATGGGATCTTGAACGTGTGCCGGGCGGCTCCAGTGGCGGCTCAGCAGCAGCTGTGGCTGCCGGAGAAGCCTACTTTACACTTGGCTCGGATACAGGTGGCTCCATTCGACAGCCGGCATCGTATTGCGGAGTAGTTGGATTGAAGCCAACCTATGGTCTTGTATCGCGGTTTGGACTGGTGGCATTTGCTTCCTCACTGGATCAGATCGGACCGATCACCAAAAATGTTGAGGACTCTGCGTATGTGCTGCAAGCCATTGCAGGCTATGATGGGTCAGATTCTACCTCGGCGAAGGTCGATATTCCTGATTATACATTGGCACTCACTGGTGACGTGAAAGGATTGCGGATTGCAGTTCCTAAGGAATATCTGGGAGAAGGCGTTGATCCGCAGGTAAAAGAGACTGTACTGCAAGCGTTGAAGACACTGGAAGGGCTCGGTGCTTCATGGGAGGAAGTATCGCTCCCACATACGGAATATGCAGTGGCGACATACTATTTGCTGGCTTCTTCAGAGGCTTCCTCGAATCTGGCAAGATTCGATGGTGTCCGCTATGGCGTACGTGCCGAGAATCCGGACAACCTGCTCGATCTGTACCATCAATCGAGAACACAAGGCTTTGGAGATGAAGTCAAGCGCCGGATTATGCTGGGAACCTATGCGCTTAGCTCAGGTTACTATGATGCATATTATCTGAAGGCACAGAAAGTACGAACATTGATCAAGCGCGATTTTGATCAAATATTCGAGAAATATGATGTCGTTATCGGACCTACAGCCCCGACAACAGCCTTCAAGCTGGGTTCTCAGGTAGATGATCCACTCACCATGTATTTGAATGATATCCTGACGATCCCTGTCAGTCTCGCTGGTGTCCCTGCTATCAGTGTGCCTTGCGGCTTCGCCGATGGCATGCCAGTAGGTCTGCAAATTATCGGTAAACCATTTGATGAATCTACCGTATTGCGTGCCGCACATGCGTTCGAGCAGCATACGGAATTCCATAAGCAGCGTCCGCAGCTGTAATCGGTCCAGAAGGAGGGGAATCAATCGTGTCTACAACTACATCAAAATACGAAACGGTCATTGGACTGGAAGTCCATGTAGAGCTACATACACAATCCAAAATATTCTGTGGCTGCTCAACGGCGTTCGGCGCGCCACCTAACTCGCATACTTGCCCGATCTGTCTCGGGCATCCTGGCGTGCTACCCGTGCTGAATCGGCAGGCTGTCGATTATGCGATGAAGGCCGCGATGGCTCTGAATTGTAAAATCGCTGACGTAAGCAAATTCGACCGGAAGAACTATTTCTATCCAGATTCGCCGAAGGCTTATCAGATCTCACAATTTGATCAGCCGATCGGTGAGCACGGATGGATCGATATCGAAGTGAACGGGACAACGAAGCGTATTGGGATTACAAGACTGCATCTGGAAGAGGATGCGGGCAAATTGACCCACGTGGATGGCGGATATGCTTCACTTGTTGATTTCAATCGAGTCGGCACACCGCTTGTGGAGATCGTATCCGAACCGGATATTTCTTCACCAGAGGAGGCTAAAGCATATCTGGAGAAGCTACGTGCGATCATGCAGTACTGTGATGTCTCTGACGTGAAGATGGAGGAGGGCTCCCTCCGCTGTGATGCCAACATCAGTCTCCGCCCTCATGGGCAGGAGAAGTTGGGTACTCGGGCAGAGCTGAAGAACATGAACTCGTTCCGTGGCGTTCAGCGCGGTCTGGAATACGAGCAATTCCGTCAGGAGCAGATCCTCGAAGAGGGCGGAAGTGTCGTACAGGAGACGCGACGCTGGGATGAGAGTCAAGGGAAGACCTTCTCCATGCGTGGTAAAGAAGAATCCCATGACTATCGTTATTTCCCAGACCCGGATCTGGTGACGCTGCATATTGACGAAGCCTGGAAAGAACGGATCAGAGCTTCTATTCCAGAGCTTCCAGATGAACGCAAAGCCAGATATACATCCGAATACGGGCTGTCGGCCTATGATGCGGAGGTAATTACTTCCTCCAAGCCTCTAGCTGATCTGCTGGAATCGAGCCTGGAGTACACCAAGGATGCCAAGGCTGTAGCCAACTGGATTATGGGTGATCTTCTGGGTTATCTGAACAGCGCGGGTGTGGAGCTGACAGAGGTTCCTTTGACAGGACAAGGCCTCGGTGAAATGATCGGTCTGCTTGAGAAAGGAACGATCAGCAGCAAGATCGCCAAGACGGTGTTCAAGGAAATGCTGGAGAGCGGCAAGCGTCCTGAACAGATCGTCGAGGAAAAAGGTCTGGTACAAATCAGTGATGAGGGTGCCATTCTGACAATTGTCGAGCAAGTGGTCGCAGCTAATCCGCAATCCGTAGAGGATTATAAGGCAGGCAAGCAGAAGGCCATCGGCTTCCTGGTCGGACAAGTCATGAAGGAAAGTAAAGGCAAAGCCAACCCAGGACTGGTGAACAAGCTTCTGGCTGATGTGCTGAGCCGTTAACAACAACAGTAGCCATTCGAGGGTAAGCGATGCAAGTCCCGAATGGCTTTTACTGGGAGGGCTGAACGATGATTACTCCGTTATCTTTACAGGATCAAGACACCTTGGAGCAGCTATGGCGCCTGCAGCATATTGCGTATAGACTGGAGGCAGAGCGCATCGGATTTCATCAGATCCCTCCACTTATGGATACTTTAGATACATTACGAGCCTGCGGAGAGCAGTTTTATGGCCGATTGGATGAAGAGGCAGAGATCATAGGCGCAGTGGCTGTAGAAGAGGGTGCGGACTCTATCTGTATTTCCAGAATGATGGTACACCCAGATTGCTTCAAGCAAGGGATAGCCAGCTCTCTAATGGAGTATGTGCTGGAGCAGTATAGTACGGTTCCGCTAAAGGTGGTATCTACCGGTGCCTTGAACCTTCCGGCTGTGTCGTTGTATCAGAAATACGGCTTCAAGCCTGTGAGCTCGGAAGAGATTGCGCCAGGCGTGGAATTAATCACCTTTCATCTGAATAGCATGTAGAAGCTCCTGATGGTGATTAGGGGCTCTTACATCGCCCGGCACACTGAACCGCGGCTACTGGGAGGGATTATCACTGGAAGATCCGTGGATCATTAGCAATGTGCAAATCTTGGGTAGGCTATTGCTTGCACTATTATTAGGCGGACTTATCGGGTACGAGCGAGAGCGCTCCAACCATGCAGCCGGACTGCGGACGCATATCCTTGTATGTGTAGGCTCCACGCTCATTATGATGCTTTCAGTGTATGGATTTGCCTCATTCATTGACGAGCCTAATGTCCGTATTGACCCTGCGCGTCTGGCGACTGCCGTAATTACGGGAGTCGGCTTTCTGGGAGCAGGAACCATCTTGTTCACTGGAAAATCCATTACGGGTCTGACGACGGCAGCATCTATTTGGGTAGTAGCAGCCATCGGTCTGGGTGTGGGAGCAGGCTTTTATTTTGCCTCCATCGTGTCTACGGTTATTGTTCTCCTTAATTTATGGATATTCAACAAGATTGAGCAGCGTTATATGAGTGGTCAGAAGGTTCATATTATTATTTTAAAAGGCTTTTCTTCACCAGGCTTGCTGGAACGAATCTCGGATTTTATGAACGAAGAAGAGATCAAGATTAAGAAGGTCACCATCAAGGAAGAGGATTCAATGACGATCGGCAGGCTTCCATCTGAGGGCAAGGCAGTTGAGATTCAGATGGAGGTGCTGTGCAAGCCCGGGTTTGACCAGCTTCGAATTGCGGGAACGCTGCGTAACTGGGAAGAGTTATCCGGAGTGTCGGTGGAGTAATGCATAATCAAGGGCCTTCTGCTGCTGCGGAGGGCCTTTTGGTGCTATCCAGTTTTTTTACAGTTACTCTTACTGTAGAATGGGGTACTATTTTAAGATAAAAGAAATCATACGTTTTCAACGGGGCTGAACAACTCATTATCGCAAGACAAACTTCGACTAAGTGCGGCCTGTCTTCTGTGAAGGAATGTGGCTAGACATGTTTCATATCCTATCCGAACGTAAAGACGATATAGTATGACGGAGTTGTACCAGGGTTAAGACATATACGATCTTATGATCTTTGCTTAAATGAAGAATGCGCAAATGTACAAGATAGGAAAGCTGTCTGGACAGTAGTGAGGAGGAGCGATGCAACCGAGAAGGTTTTTTAGAGGTATACAAAGGCAGACCAAAGGACGGCCGCGTAAGCTAAGGCCACGTCTCCGCAAGTTCATATCTGTTCTGCTAGCTGCACTATTGCCGGGAGTTGGCCATCTCTCGTTGGGCCTCTATATGCGGGGGCTGACTTTCCTGATGCTACTGCTGCTGGATATTTCAGCTATGCTTTATGTATCCTCCGTGGGTCTGCAGATCAATGTACCTTTGCTGATTCTGTTAGGTATCTTCATTCCGGTACTATATTTTTATAATGTGTATGATGTACTGCAATCAGCAGACTACATCACGCTGTATCGCAGGAAGCCAAGACGACTGTCTCCTCGTAGTACTGCTGATCAGCCGCAGAGCAGATTCGATGCATGGGAGCAGGGAACTATGTTTGCGCTCCTGCTGATCCTTGGCGGGGGACTGATGGTTTTATTTCACACCAAGCCTCGTTGGCTGGGAGAGTTCTTTGCTGCTTACGGTTTTGTCCTGACTGCACTCTTGCTTGTGGGCGTAGGGCTGTTGCTGTTCATTCGTGAGATGGGAATCTCCGTGAAACGGCAGCGCGATCTCCGGGAGAAGGGGGAATAATGGGCGTGAACAGCAAAATCAGAGTTGGGCGCTATACTTCCTCCTTACTGCTATTGGTAGTTGGTGTTCTCTTGTTATTGGATCAAATGAACGGAACAGAGCACATGATGCTGCTATTGAAATGGTGGCCGCTGATCTTCGTCAGTTGGGGACTCGAATATTTAATTATGCTTGTCAGTGTAACGAGAAATGGCAGGAAGCCGCATCGAATGCGGCGTTTTCGTCCAGATCTGAAGGGGCTTATGCTGGCTATCATTTTGTCCGCTTCGGTGTTCATAGTGACTGAGCAGCACCATTATATGCATTTATGGAATAGAGTTAGCATCAATTTAACGACAGCCTCAATGGATTTTAGTGAAGAGGCTGACAATCGCTTATCAAAAGGAAGTGTGTTGCTGCCCTTGTCCATGGATACGGAAAGCCTGCTCGTCGAGTCGGTGAACGGTAATATTCGATTGATTCGGGGGCCTGTATCCCACGTAGAGGTTCATTCGACGGTATGGGTCGATCAGGTAAGTAGTGTGGAAGCTGCAGCTATTGCCGAAGCCTCCTCCATTGATATATCCAATGGGACAAGCATACAGGTTCATACGCAAGGACAAGCATACGGCCAGTCAGGCAAACGTCAGCCGTTAATCAACCTAACGATCGTCATTCCGGAGAATCGCCGCCTCAATATGGACATTCGGACGTCCAATGGCAATATTACCGTAGATCGCGTCGATGCTATCGACCGTATGAATTTGCAGACGGGGAATGGGCAGCTTATCGTACAGGATGCTATTGGGGATGTAAATGGGACAACGTTGAACGGGAACGTCGATGTGCACCGTGTAGACGGAAACGTGGACATGAAGACGAATCGGGGCAGCATGCTGGCAGGAGATATCAGCGGTCTGGTGTCCTACTCTACACAGGTCGGTGATATTCAGATTGCCCGTACAAATGGCAAAGTTACGGCGGACACCAAGAATGGCAACATTATCATAAATAGCGCGGTATGGAATGTGAATGCGAATTCGCTGAATGGTAGCGTATCGATTCGTACAGATCGCATTGGTGGAGACTGGAATGTGTATAGTGCGGTTGGGGACATTGTGCTCTACCTGCCACCGGACGGTAATTTTACATTAGAGGGGTCAAGCAGCTATGGGCGTCTGTCCACGGATTTCCCCTTCTCAATCGAAGGGAAAAGCATCACAGGTGTAGTAGGGCTTGGAGCATACAGCGTCAAGGTTGAGGGCAACAGTGACCTCACTGTGAACCAGACTGAGCTGCCCCCGCCAGTAGAGGAGCCTGATACGGAGACAACTGATCAGGGTGAAACTGACGAGGTTGATTCTGATCAGGAGGGGCCGGCTGCTAGCACGAATAGTGAGGCTTTCGGGGAATCAAATACGGAGGATACCAATGCTGGAGAAGCTATAGGAGATCCTGCAGAGGGGTAGCCTGAGGACTCAGCCGTTCCCTGCGTTGACAAGAAAGTTGATATCAATTTACAATATATTTAAAATAAGATGATTAAACATATGATGAAGAGACGTTAACGATTGATTAAGGCGGTGGGTATAATGGCAACTCGAGTTCAGCATGCATTGCAAGAACTGAAGAAGACCGGTGTACGTATAACCCCCCAACGCCATGCGATATTAGATTATTTAATGGAATCCATGGCGCATCCGACGGCAGATGAGATTTATCGGGCGCTGGAACCCAAATTTCCCAACATGAGCGTTGCGACGGTATATAACAATCTAAAGGTATTCATCGAGTCTGGAATGGTGCATGAGTTAACGTACGGAGACAATTCAAGCCGCTATGATGCTAATGTGTCCGATCACTACCATATCGTGTGTGAGAGCTGCGGGAAGATTGAGGATTTTAGTTATCCATCCTTGGTGGATGTGGAGCGGCATGCCGCACAGATGACCGGGTTCGAGGTTCGTGGGCATCGGTTGGAGCTGCGAGGAGTATGCAGGTCTTGCAGGTGACTCGGAAATTCACGTACAATACGACGTGTGGAGCTATTCAGCTCTGCACGTTTTTTTATTGTCCAGATAGCGAAGGGTAGGTATTAAGTAATTTAGAAACGCTCCCATTCCTTGGAACGTATTACAATCTAACGACATGAAGCTGTTTTAAATCGAAAATGAACATTGGAGGCCCATTTTGACTAGAATGAATCGACAACGCCGACATAAAGGGAAGGCGATCAAACGAACGTTTGGACTTTTTTTTACTGCCATAATTCTATGTGTACTTGCTGTTGTCTGGTGGGGAAATCCGCTGCATGAGAAGCTAAGTTGGGGAGTAGCTCGCCCGATTTTTGTGGAGGGACAACTGACAGACTATAGTGCGGTTGGTGAGGGGGATACGCTAAGCCTGCCGTTGGAGGTCATTCAGCAATATGTTAATTCGGCTGTATGGCATGAGGAGAGTACGGATTCGGTCGTTCTGTCTACTCGGCAGAAGGTCATGCGCTTGATCGTTTCGGAGAACGAGGCTGAATTAAATGGAAGTGCGTATGCATTAACAACGGTGGTGACCGAGAAGGATGGAGTGATGTATGTTCCTTTTCAGGCCATTGCTGAAATATATGGGGCAACTGTTCAGGAGGATGCGACGACAGGAGCGGTACTGCTTATGAGGGCAGGGGAGCAGGTGGATACCGGAAATGTATCGACTCCAAGTGGCAAAAGTGATTCAACAGCACCTCTTCGTTCAGAGCCGTCCAAGTATGCACCGATCTTAGCGGATATGCCACAAGGCACAGTCGTGAAGTTATGGAGTGAAGCGGAGGGCTGGTATTATGCCCAGATGGACAACGGGGCTACAGGCTATGTACAAGCAAATGATATTAGCCCTGGTACAGCTCTTAGCGTGGCACCTCTTGAAGAGACACTTTCATTATCAGAGCAGCATTGGGAGGATAAGCCTGTCAACCTCGCCTGGGAGGCTGTCTATTCGCGCAATCCGCGAACCGCTGATATTGGTTCAATGCCCGGGGTGAATGTCACAAGTCCGACATGGTTCGAGATTACCACACCTGAGGGTAAAGTGAATAGTAAAGCGAACATGGATTATGTCCGCTGGGCTCATAACCGTGGCATGGAAGTGTGGGGACTGCTGAGCAACAGCTTTGATCCTGATCTGACAACCGAGGCTCTCTCGACCTATGAACGACGCAAGTATATTATTCAACAGACGATTGATCTCGCGAAGTCGTATGATCTGGACGGTATTAATATAGATTTTGAAAATGTCTACACCAAAGATGGACCTTATGTTACTCAGTTCATGAGAGAGCTTAAGCCACTGGCACGTGCTAACGACCTGATTCTCTCTATTGATGTGACTCCAAAATCCAATAGTGAGATGTGGTCGGTGTTCCTGGACCGCAAGTCACTGGGCGAAGTCACTGATTATATGATGTTGATGGCGTATGATGAGCACTGGGCTGCCAGTCCGAAGGCAGGATCAGTCGCTTCCCTTCCATGGACAGAGAGTTCAATTCGCCGCATTCTTGACGAGGACTCCGTGCCTCCGAAGAAGCTGGTGCTTGGAATCCCGCTGTATACTCGTGTGTGGTCCGAGGAAGAAGTCAAAGGGGAGACGAAGGTCAGCTCCAAGGCTGTTGGAATGAGTACAGCGGCAAGCATTTTGACAGAGTTCAAGCTGGACAAGGAATATCTGGAGGATGTCGGACAAAACTATGTGGAATACAAGGAAGATGGCATAGTCAAAAAAATCTGGCTGGAGGATGAGGTGTCGCTGCAGGCGAGAGTTGAGCAAGCGAAGTCTTTCGAGCTGGGGGGCATTGGTGTTTGGAATCGCAATTTTGCAAATGATACGGCGTGGAAGGTACTAAGCAAGTTCAATACACAGTAGCTTATGTGGATATGTTTTTATGTAGATATGAGATATGTAGAGATGGGCGTATAAAATATTTAATGAAATTCACCCGTAAAGTGTATGGTGATCTAAGCAGGAAGTTGGAATTGCAGTGTAGAATACTTCGGATAAGGGATACTTATTTCATTATTGGAGAATTGTAGCATTGTTATTCAGACTCAAATTTGGCGGAGGTCGCCATAATGGCTATGGAGGGTGACGTGCAGTTAACAAAATTCAATGTGCTGTCTATGGAGTGGATGAAGGAGCCTGCCATTGGAGCGATAGCTTGCAGGCGTAACGGAACGAGTTTTCACGGGTCATTGATTCATGATTTTGGCGTATTGATTCTGATCGTCTATGAACAAGAGTCTCGAGAAGATTCCATGGAGCATGCGATGTTGGGAGATACTACATGCCAGATTCTTCATGTCCATTTAAAGCAGCTTCGTCGCTGGATCATTGATGGAGAACGTTCTGATCTTGTCAATTATCTGTTGGAGGGCGATATTTTATGGGAGACGGATCATAAGATTCAACTGCTAAGGCAGGAAATTATGGCCTTTGAGGGCACGCTGCGTGAGCAGAAGCTATTCCATGAGTTCGCCGCCTTCCTGAATCACTATGTACTTGCCAAGCGCTGTATGAAGGAAGGGCAGGCGTTGGATGCTTATCACCGTGTGCTTCAGGCGCTGCATCACTGGGCATGCATCGAATTAATTGATCGGGGAATCCTGCCAACCGTGAACGTATGGCAGGAGGTACAAATGGTTAACAAAGGCGTGTACAAGTTGTATGAGGAATTGACACTAAGTATAGAAACTGTGGAGCAACGGGTGGAATTGGTACTGCTTGCCTGTGAATTCTCGGTTATGTCCAAAATGGCCGATTGCTCTGTCCTGCTCTTCCGCATTCTACGCAGCCGCCGTGAGCCATGGTCCATACAAGAGCTGATCAATCATCCTGAGCTGATCCACGTCAAGTTCGAGCTGCCACTTGTATTGCGTAAGCTGGTCTATCGTTCCTTTATTAAAGAGATTGCCAAGAGCGGGAGCAAGGCTACTTACTATAATGACAAGCCGAATGAATTGCGATACTGCTCATATTAATGCATCTGAATATTATTGCAAAGGCAAGCCAACTTCGTGCTGGCTGCTATGTAAGTATGGCACGACTTCCTTAGTCTGTTAAGGAGGTCGTTTTTTATTATATTAGTTATTTTAAGGAATAATTAGGGATTAAGCACCATCTTAATTGGGAATAAAATACTATTTTATGGTATTTGTAGATCATATATAATAAATTTTAACTAAATTAACACTCGTAAAGCACACTACATAAATACTAACTCCTAGGCAACCACCAGCCAGCAAATAGACCAAGTACGTTCACATCCCAGGACCATCACATCCCAGGACCATCACATCCCAAGACCTTTCACAGAGCCTTTCTTAAAACGAACCTCGCTGACCACACACATGACCAGACGACACAACTAAATAGAAAAGGTGAAGATATGATCAGAGACAAAAGAGAACACCATTACTCGTGGCGGCAATTTTTTGAACTGATTCATAAGTCGCGGCCAAGAACAACTCTGTTCGTCGTTGCTTGCCTTATAAGTTCACTTAGTGCCGTGTTGACGACATTTATCCCTCATTTCCTGAAAATGATAGTGGACGCCTATACACAATCAGGCACCTTTAATGGCTCAACCTTTGCAGGTCTGGGGGGCTTGTTCATTTTCGTAACCATCACAGGCGTGCTGTCGAGTTATTTACTTAGCAAAGTAGGATTAAGTGTTGTTGCTAATCTAAGAGCTCTAACTTGGTCTAAAATTGTGAAGCTTCCCACTCCATTTTTTGATAAAAATCAGTCGGGGGATGTCTCAAGTAGACTGGTGAGTGACACGACGGTTATTTACAATCTGGTTAGCCATTCGTTCTCGCAATTTATCAATGCAACACTATCCCTGCTATTTTGTGGTTTTTGGTTATTTTACTACAGCTGGAAGCTGTCATTAATCATTGTTGCTGCAATTCCTTTGTTTTTGCTGTTCTTCATTCCACTGGGCAGAGTGCTATCACAGCTATCGAGAGAACTACAGCAATCCACGGCGAAGCTTAATGTCAAGGCTATCGAAATGATTGCAGAGAACAAGCTGATCAAGTCATTCACAGCAGAGCATAATCAGATCGAGAAGGGGCACAGCATCATACAGGATTTAATGCGCATTGGTCTAAAACAGGCCAAATGGAGCGCCGCCGTTACTCCATTTCTTAATATGATCATGCTGTTCATCATTGTGGTGATCATCGGGTATGGTGGCATGCAGCTTGCGAATGGTGAATTGTCACCGGGAACCTTTATCGCATTTCTAACCTTGATCTTCTACATAATGAATCCACTATCCAACTTTGGCTTATTCTTCTCCCAGCTGCAGAAGACGAAGGGGGCCACAGAACGTATCTCGCAATTACTCGCAGAGGAAGAGGAGAATCTGAGTGCCGGGAAGCTGCTAGCTCCAAATTACAAGGGAATTGAGCTCAGAAATTTGAGCTTTAGCTACAGCACACATGAGCATTCTGCGTTTGGGCTGGAAGACATGAATCTGAGCCTGCAAAAGGGAAGCACCTATGCTTTGGTTGGGCCGAGCGGGAGTGGTAAAACGACGTTGTTGGCCCTGCTGGAACGTTTTTATCAGCCGACAGGGGGAAATATCTTCGTAGACGGTGAGCGTATAGAGGACTTCTCGTTGCACTCCTGGCGATCTCAGATTGGATATGTCTCACAGGAGCATACCTTGATTAGCGGTACTGTTAGGGAGAATTTGATGTTCGGTCTGGAGCAGCATCTGAGTGAAGAGAAAATCATAGATGCGTGCAAAATGGCAAATGCCTGGGAGTTTATCAACGATCTGCCTAACGGAATGGATACGTATATTGGAGAAAAAGGCCTGAATTTATCTGGTGGGCAACGGCAGCGAATCGCTATCGCTCGAATGTTCCTCAAGGACCCGGAGATTATTTTGCTTGATGAGGCGACCTCCAGTCTGGATAGCCAATCTGAAGAGAAGGTGCAATCCGCGATGAAGAAAGTTATAGAGGGTAGAACAGCTATTGTCGTTGCACACAGACTGTCCACCATCATAGATTCCGAGCACATTATCTTCATAGAGGGTGGCAGAATCACCGGCCAAGGGAGACATGAAGAGTTACAGCAAACGCATGAATTGTACAAGCAATTCTGTGAATTACAATTTAATACAGCCATAAGCGAAAAAAGGGGTGAACTACTTGTCCATGGATAAAAACCAACTCTATCTGAATTATCTGGGTGACTCCGATTATTATACAAGGATGATGACAGGGGATCACACGATAGGCTACAAGGTAAAGGAATTATCTGAGGATTGCATAATCAATCAAGATCATCATTCCCCCTGGGTGATGTATAGCTTCACAGGTAAGAGCTTGAAGGATCAGGGCTGGAAAATTCATGTCAGTGCCACAATGGATAACGCGCACACTATTTTAGAAACGGTGAGTCAACAATTAATGAAACGGAAGGTGGCCTTCAAGCACCTTGTTAGTGAACGGCAGCTGCATAGCGTCAATTCTAAAAATGGCAACAGGATATCATCAGGGAAATTCATAACCATCTACCCTGCAACGGATGAGGAGTTCCTGGAGCTACTCCATGTGCTGCATGAGGCAATTCGAGATGAAGATAACGGACCCTACATCCTCAGCGATAAATGCTGGAAGGATAGCAATCTTTACTACAGGTATGGGGGATTCAGGAGTATTCAAAACGAAGAAGGACAGTTATGCATCAGAGATGAATCGGGCAATCTCATCCCGGATAACCGAACCCCTTATTATCAGGTGCCTGAATTTGTGAAGGAATTCGACACCTACCTGGATAGCCATAACAACATATCTGAGAATGAGGCAGACAGCTCCGGCCTTCAAGCGTATGAGATCCAGCGGGTCATTCGCTTTAATAATGGAGGCGGAATATATTTGGCAGAGCGAAAGTCGGATCACATGAAGGTTGTCATTAAAGAGGCAAGGCCCAAGGTCGGTCTGGACGGGCAGAATAAGGATGCTATAGATCGGCTAGTTAAAGAGCATGAGGCGTTGTCCTTGCTTGCGGATGTAAAGGGTATAGTGAATGTTGTAGATTGCTTCAAAGCTTGGAAGCATCTTTTTGTAGTAGAGGAGTTTGTAGAAGGGATCGATCTCAAGAGATGGTTAGCGGCTCATTATCCATTTCATCGATTGAAGAATACAGCATTGTATGTGTTGAAGGTTCAGACGATCATAACCAGCCTGATGACTATTGTAGCTGAAATGCATGACCGCCAGGTTGGCATGGGGGATTTACAACCATCCAATGTCATGATTACTGAAGATTTGAAGGTCATCCTTATTGATTTTGAATCTGCGAGCGATAAGGACAGTGAAGAGAAGGCAGCTATTCATACCATTGGCTTTTCAGATACGCGCAATAAGAATCATAAAGAACGCGATTGGTACGCTGTTAAGAAAATCTTGAGATACTGTGTACTGCCTATAGGTCCTGTCGATAACATTGAGCGCAGTATATCGTTCTATCACAATGAATGGATCAGAAGTGAGTTTGGTGAAGTGTTCCATAATTTCGTCAGGCATGTTGAACAGCAATGCGATGAGAATATTACAGCTGCAAAAGAGCAAACGTACCCTGACGAGCAGGTCATTGTATCATTGATGTCATCTAGTGACATTAGCTCTGTCATTCAGGGGCTGAGTAGAGGAATGCTAGCCAACTTGGTACCAGAGCAGGGCCTCGTTCATGGTGATATCAGACAGTATGAGAATTCAGGTGGCTTAATCAATGTATTAACGGGCGGTACTGGCGCTGCATTGGCTCTTCACAGAACAGGCTATATGGATAGTCGGGTCAATGAGTGGTTGGAGGCTAGCGTTTTATCCCATAATACCTTGGAAGGCGGACATGGACTGTTGGTAGGCAATGCTGGGATAGCCTCCACGTTGTACGAGTTAGGTTATACAGGAGAAGCACTGAAAAGGTTCTCTCATATTGAATATGACGATTCCCATGATGTCTCGTTGAGATCAGGGCTTGCGGGTATGGGATTGGCGTGGTTGAGCCTGTATCTGGAGGAGCGTAAGGAAGCATATTTAGACGAGGCAAGACGCATCATTGCCAAAATTATATCTGTGATGGATCAGAGACGACCGTTAACGGTGACTGATTGGGCGGCTGTTCCTATAGGAATGATAGATGGGTGGTCGGGTGTATCCGTGCTGTTCAGCGCCATGTATGCTGTTACTGGAGAAGAGGACTGTTACATTCGAGCTAGGCAATTAATTGAGACGGATCTG
The DNA here is from genome assembly GCF_038002385.1 of Paenibacillus sp. FSL K6-1230. Lineage (NCBI taxonomy): Bacteria > Bacillati > Bacillota > Bacilli > Caryophanales > Paenibacillaceae > Paenibacillus > Paenibacillus sp. FSL K6-1230. The sequence goes on along the minus strand of NZ_JBBOCK010000001.1, from coordinate 5,240,650 downwards.
GAGCATTCACATCGGGATGAAGAAGTGTTGGTCCTGCAAGCAATGGATGAGAAGAAACGAGTGCTTCCTTATCTATCTGGGGGATCGATAGGTATCGGGGTCGCGATCTGGTATTTCAACCATGTTACTGGGAAGAGACACTATGAAGAAGAACTGAAGTTGATTATGAACCTGAATGATATCAGGTGTACCTTCAGCGGTGGAATATTGGATGGGGCAGGGGGCTTCCTGTTACTGCCATGTCTCATTGAAGATGCTGCTGACGTGCGACAAGAACATGTCAAGCTATCCTTGCAGCGATTACAATTGTTCCTTGTAGCCCGGCAGGATCAGATACATTTTTCTGGGAATTTTGGATATCGCTTATCTGATGATTGGTACACCGGAAGTGCGGGTATAATGCTTGCTTTACAAGGTTTGCAGGAGTCGAATCCGCTGTACTGGCTTCCACTTATTCATATTAATCAATTTGTGGCGAAGACTTCTTATAAGAGGAATGAAGCTCGGTTCTCAGTACTTTCAACAGATAGACAGTGAATAAAATACAGATAACAACGTGTTAATATTATTTTGATGGAATGTGAACTTGCACACATTTTTGAAAGGGGGTGAGAAGATGAACGACGTATTGGCGCTGCAAAAATTGTCTGCGAAAATTGGCGATGAGCAAGAGGCATTTCCAATTACGATTACGTGGACAGTAACTACAGTAACAGTAGGCTGGTCCACAGCTAGCAATCACTGCTAATGATCGTAGCAAGCTTTATGAAGCGTGTTCTACACCATGTCATCTAAGCTATTGTCACATATAAAATCCATATAAAACTAAATCATGAGAGGGGAATATAAGATGAACGACGTATTGGCGCTGCAAAAAATGTCTGCAAAAATTGGCGATGAGCAAGAGGTATTTCCGATTACGATCACTTGGACAGTAACTACGGTAACTGTAGGCTGGTCTACAGCGAGCAATCATTGTTAATTTAGAATTTCATATTTTTTGATAAAATAGAATCATATTACTTAACCATCAGGAAAAAAATAAGCTCGCTTATTTTTTTCCTGATTTCATTTAAGAGGGAGGACCTATGGAGGAGCCAATCCTTGAGGTTAGAAATGTGAGCAAATCTTATTCGAAATCAGACTTTCAATTGAAGGATGTAACCTTCTCCATTCCCTATGGCACAATCACTGGATTTATTGGTGAAAATGGAGCGGGAAAAACGACGATGATGGGGATCATACTAGGCACATTGCATAAAGATCGGGGAGTGATCAAGCTCTTCGGTAAAGAATTGCTCGAAGCTGAGAAAGAAATTAAGGAGCAAATCGGTGTTGTATTTGATTGTGCAAATTTTTCGCCTGGACTGGATGCGGTGAGGCTGGGCCGAGTATTGAGAAATGTCTACGAACGATGGAATCAGGAGAAATACCTATACTTTCTAGACCGCTTCTCTTTGCCGAGCAACCAAAAGCTTAGCGGCTATTCTCGTGGAATGAGTATGAAATTAGCCATCGCTGTGGCTCTATCACACGATGCTAGGCTATTGATTCTTGATGAAGCCACTTCTGGGCTGGACCCTGTTGCACGGGATGAGATTCTTGAGGTCTTTTTGGATTTCGTGAGTGACAAACGCCGCTCGATTCTATTATCTTCTCACATTACAAGTGATATCGAGAAAATAGCGGATGATCTAATATTTATTAAGCGCGGAGAGATTATCCTACAATGTGCGAAGGAGAAGCTCTTAAGTGTCTTCAGTATTGCGCAATACGATACTCATATATGGAACGAATTGAAGGGAGATCTACCTGATGTAGCAGCATACGTGCAGAAAGGAGATATTATTCAGGCATTGATTGCTAACAAAGATACAGCACTTACCGAGAACATCCAACCTAGCATAACCATTGATGATATTACAAAGCTGCTAATGAAAGGGGAGCGGGCATGAGAGGACTAATTCTGAATAACTTGTATTCTTTAGAGAGCCATCTCAAAATTTCGTTTCTGATTGTAGGCTTGGTTAATATAATGCTGTTTTTTATGGATACCCCTGCTGCAGCACAAGTGGCCGTTATGCTGTCTATTATTTTAATTCCTGCTAATGCATTTTCGCTAATGAAGCAGCACAGCAGTGCTGGTTGGGATCGTTATGAGCTTACCTTGCCCCTTGCTAGGCAGCAGATCATACAAAGCAAGTATGCTACATTTATACTGCTGTTATTGCTGAGCGTCTTCGTGACCCTGTGTATTCAATTAATTATTATCGCATATAGAGCTGAGTCCCTGTGGCCCATGTACAATCTTGTACCACGTGGCTCAGGGATTATATTATGTAGCGCTGCTTTGACCTATCCATTAGGCTATGCAATGGGCCCGGATAAAGCGGAGATCATGATGATTTTGAGCATTATTTTTTCTTTTGGTGTATTTGGTGCGGTATTCGGAGTGTATCATGCTCTTGTTAATCATGTAATTGATGAACAGTTCTCCAGCTTGTTTCTAATGGTTGCCATCTGTCTCTTTGGGCTTTCGTATTTTGTAACCAGTAAGATATATAGCAGGAAGGAGTTCCGATAGTGGCTACTACATGCATTCGCGACAGCTATCCGGATAGGTCTGAATAGCTGGGGGATCATGAAAAACGCTAAAGCTCACAATGAAGGTTGACTGCTTGCTGGTAGCTATGATACATTATAACTCGTCTTACTTCGCTTGATTTTGAGAACAATAAATTTTCGACTAACTAAATCGAAAAAAGTTGTTGACATTAAAAAGCGAAACATGTTACATTATAAAAGTCGCCGCTGAGATGTGGTGATCCGCTAAAAAGGAATACCTAAAGCGGTCAGGCCTTGAGAATTAAGGCTGAAGTTGATCTTTGAAAACTGAACAACGAGTGAGCGGATTTTGTGAAGCAAAATCCAACGCGAAGGTTTTTGGTACATGTCTTTGACTGTATGGAAACTGGAGCAAAACAATGAAATATGAATCTCGTCAGATTCAAAATGAGCTATCGCTCTTTTCAATAACTTTATTGGAGAGTTTGATCCTGGCTCAGGACGAACGCTGGCGGCGTGCCTAATACATGCAAGTCGAGCGGACTTGATGGAGAGCTTGCTCTCCTGAGAGTTAGCGGCGGACGGGTGAGTAACACGTAGGCAACCTGCCCTTTGGACTGGGATAACTACCGGAAACGGTAGCTAATACCAGATAATTCACTTCTTCGCATGGAGAAGTGAGGAAAGACGGAGCAATCTGTCACCGGAGGATGGGCCTGCGGCGCATTAGCTAGTTGGAGAGGTAACGGCTCCCCAAGGCGACGATGCGTAGCCGACCTGAGAGGGTGATCGGCCACACTGGGACTGAGACACGGCCCAGACTCCTACGGGAGGCAGCAGTAGGGAATCTTCCGCAATGGGCGAAAGCCTGACGGAGCAACGCCGCGTGAGTGATGAAGGTTTTCGGATCGTAAAGCTCTGTTGCCAAGGAAGAACGTCCTTAAGAGTAACTGCTTAAGGAGTGACGGTACTTGAGAAGAAAGCCCCGGCTAACTACGTGCCAGCAGCCGCGGTAATACGTAGGGGGCAAGCGTTGTCCGGAATTATTGGGCGTAAAGCGCGCGCAGGCGGTCATTTAAGTCTGGTGTTTAAGCCCGGGGCTCAACCCCGGATCGCACGGGAAACTGGATGACTTGAGTGCAGAAGAGGAGAGTGGAATTCCACGTGTAGCGGTGAAATGCGTAGAGATGTGGAGGAACACCAGTGGCGAAGGCGACTCTCTGGGCTGTAACTGACGCTGAGGCGCGAAAGCGTGGGGAGCAAACAGGATTAGATACCCTGGTAGTCCACGCCGTAAACGATGAGTGCTAGGTGTTAGGGGTTTCGATACCCTTGGTGCCGAAGTTAACACATTAAGCACTCCGCCTGGGGAGTACGGTCGCAAGACTGAAACTCAAAGGAATTGACGGGGACCCGCACAAGCAGTGGAGTATGTGGTTTAATTCGAAGCAACGCGAAGAACCTTACCAGGTCTTGACATCTGAATGACCGGATCAGAGATGGTCCTTTCCTTCGGGACATTCAAGACAGGTGGTGCATGGTTGTCGTCAGCTCGTGTCGTGAGATGTTGGGTTAAGTCCCGCAACGAGCGCAACCCTTGACCTTAGTTGCCAGCACTTCGGGTGGGCACTCTAGGGTGACTGCCGGTGACAAACCGGAGGAAGGTGGGGATGACGTCAAATCATCATGCCCCTTATGACCTGGGCTACACACGTACTACAATGGCTGGTACAACGGGAAGCGAAGCCGCGAGGTGGAGCCAATCCTAAAAAGCCAGTCTCAGTTCGGATTGCAGGCTGCAACTCGCCTGCATGAAGTCGGAATTGCTAGTAATCGCGGATCAGCATGCCGCGGTGAATACGTTCCCGGGTCTTGTACACACCGCCCGTCACACCACGAGAGTTTACAACACCCGAAGTCGGTGGGGTAACCGCAAGGAGCCAGCCGCCGAAGGTGGGGTAGATGATTGGGGTGAAGTCGTAACAAGGTAGCCGTATCGGAAGGTGCGGCTGGATCACCTCCTTTCTATGGAGAATCGCTTCCTGCAACGGAAGCATTCAAATAGGCAGATGGAACATCTGCCACCGAAGAGGATATTCGGTACTGCGCTCTGCGCGTATGAAATCCTCTTCACAGCTCACTCGTTGCTCAGTTTTGAGAGTTCAACTCTCAAACTCATCTGTATGAAATTCATCCGCTCAAGCGAGATGGACCGAATTTCACACAGGGGCTGTTGTTTCACAACAGCATTGCACCTTGAAAACTGGATACCGAAACGAAACATTGCGTTTTAGAACATCTTTTAGCTGAACTTGTGTAAGCAAGTGAAAGTTATTAGCGGTTTGATCTTTTGCCTATGGCAAAAATCATGGTTAAGCTAATAAGAGCACACGGAGGATGCCTAGGCGCCAGGAGCCGACGAAGGACGTGGCGAACGACGAAATGCCTCGGGGAGCTGTAAGCAAGCTTCGATCCGGGGATGTCCGAATGGGGAAACCCGGCTACTGTAACAGGTAGTCACTCTTTGGTGAATACATAGCCAAAGGAGAGGCAGACCAGGGGAACTGAAACATCTAAGTACCCTGAGGAAGAGAAAACAATAGTGATTCCGTCAGTAGCGGCGAGCGAACGCGGATTAGCCCAAACCAGGAAGCTTGCTTCCTGGGGTTGTGGGACGTCTCACACGGAGTTACAAAGGTGTACCCTAGATGAAGAGGTCTGGAAAGGCCCGCGATAGAGGTAAAAGCCCTGTAATCGAAATGGTGCACCCTCCGAGACGGATCCCGAGTAGTGCGGGGCACGTGAAACCCCGTATGAATCCGGCAGGACCATCTGCCAAGGCTAAATACTCCCTGGCGACCGATAGTGAAGCAGTACCGTGAGGGAAAGGTGAAAAGCACCCCGGAAGGGGAGTGAAATAGAACCTGAAACCGTGTGCTTACAAGAAGTCAGAGCCCGATCTATGGGTGATGGCGTGCCTTTTGTAGAATGAACCGGCGAGTTACGTTCCCGTGCAAGGTTAAGGTGAAGAGCCGGAGCCGCAGCGAAAGCGAGTCTGAATAGGGCGACTTAGTACGTGGACGTAGACCCGAAACCGGGTGATCTACCCCTGTCCAGGGTGAAGGTGCGGTAACACGCACTGGAGGCCCGAACCCACGCACGTTGAAAAGTGCGGGGATGAGGTGGGGGTAGCGGAGAAATTCCAATCGAACCCGGAGATAGCTGGTTCTCCCCGAAATAGCTTTAGGGCTAGCCTCGGAAAAGAGAGTCGTGGAGGTAGAGCACTGATTGGGTGCGGGGCCCGCAAGGGTTACCAAGCTCAGTCAAACTCCGAATGCCATAGACTTAGTTCCGGGAGTCAGACAGTGAGTGCTAAGATCCATTGTCAAAAGGGAAACAGCCCAGACCATCAGCTAAGGTCCCCAAGTGTGTGTTAAGTGGGAAAGGATGTGGAGTTGCACAGACAACCAGGATGTTGGCTTAGAAGCAGCCACCATTGAAAGAGTGCGTAATAGCTCACTGGTCGAGTGACTCTGCGCCGAAAATGTAACGGGGCTAAACACACCACCGAAGCTATGGCTTGATGCTTGCATCAGGGGTAGGGGAGCGTTGTATGCAGGTTGAAGGTGTACCGTAAGGAGCGCTGGACAGCATACAAGTGAGAATGCCGGTATGAGTAACGAAAAGATCAGTGAGAATCTGATCCGCCGAAAGCCTAAGGGTTCCTGAGGAAGGCTCGTCCGCTCAGGGTAAGTCGGGACCTAAGGCGAGGCCGAAAGGCGTAGTCGAAGGACAACAGGTCGAAATTCCTGTACCACCGTAAACCGTTATGAACGATGGGGGGACGCAGGAGGGTAGTGACGCGGACTGATGGATGTCCGTCCAAGCAGTGAGGCTGATGTGTAGGCAAATCCGCACATCGTAAGGCTGGGCTGTGATGGGGAGTGAAAATTACAGTAGCGAAGGTCATGATCTCACACTGCCAAGAAAAGCCTCTAGTCAGGTGAAGGTGCCCGTACCGCAAACCGACACAGGTAGGCGAGAAGAGAATTCTAAGGCGCGCGGAAGAACTCTCGTTAAGGAACTCGGCAAAATGACCCCGTAACTTCGGGAGAAGGGGTGCCTCGGTAGGGTGAATAGCCCGAGGGGGCCGCAGTGAAAAGGCCCAAGCGACTGTTTAGCAAAAACACAGGTCTGTGCGAAGCCGCAAGGCGAAGTATACGGGCTGACGCCTGCCCGGTGCTGGAAGGTTAAGGGGAGTGGTTAGCCGCAAGGCGAAGCTATGAACCGAAGCCCCAGTAAACGGCGGCCGTAACTATAACGGTCCTAAGGTAGCGAAATTCCTTGTCAGGTAAATTCTGACCCGCACGAATGGCGTAACGACTTGGGCGCTGTCTCAACGAGAGATCCGGTGAAATTTTAATACCTGTGAAGATGCAGGTTACCCGCGACAAGACGGAAAGACCCCATGGAGCTTTACTGCAGCTTGATATTGAATTTGGGTACGATCTGTACAGGATAGGTGGGAGCCGTTGAAGCAGGAGCGCAAGCTTCTGTGGAGGCGTCCTTGGGATACCACCCTGATCGTATCTAGGTTCTAACCTGGTACCGTAATCCGGTACGGGGACAGTGTCAGGTGGGCAGTTTGACTGGGGCGGTCGCCTCCTAAAGAGTAACGGAGGCGCCCCAAGGTTCCCTCAGAATGGTTGGAAATCATTCGAAGAGTGCAAAGGCAGAAGGGAGCTTGACTGCGAGACCTACAAGTCGAGCAGGGACGAAAGTCGGGCTTAGTGATCCGGTGGTACCGCATGGAAGGGCCATCGCTCAACGGATAAAAGCTACCCTGGGGATAACAGGCTTATCTCCCCCAAGAGTCCACATCGACGGGGAGGTTTGGCACCTCGATGTCGGCTCATCGCATCCTGGGGCTGAAGTAGGTCCCAAGGGTTGGGCTGTTCGCCCATTAAAGCGGTACGCGAGCTGGGTTCAGAACGTCGTGAGACAGTTCGGTCCCTATCTGTCGTGGGCGTAGGAAATTTGAGAGGAGCTGTCCTTAGTACGAGAGGACCGGGATGGACGTACCGCTGGTGTACCAGTTGTTCCGCCAGGAGCACCGCTGGGTAGCTATGTACGGACGGGATAAGCGCTGAAAGCATCTAAGCGTGAAGCCCCCCTCAAGATGAGATTTCCCAGTATGTAAGACCCCTTGAAGACGACGAGGTAGATAGGCTGGGGGTGGAAGTGCAGTAATGCATGGAGCTGACCAGTACTAATCGGTCGAGGGCTTATCCTAAAGTAAGATGCAATGATTCGTTTCGGTTCCAGTTTTCAGGGTGTAACCTGAAAATATATTCCCTGATAGCTCAGTTGGTAGAGCACTCGACTGTTAATCGAGTTGTCACAGGTTCGAGTCCTGTTCGGGGAGCCATATGGAGAGGTGTCCGAGTTGGCCGAAGGAGCACGATTGGAAATCGTGTAGGCGCCAAAAGCGTCTCGAGGGTTCGAATCCCTCTCTCTCCGTTGATTCACTAATTTACAAGGCCCGTTGGTCAAGGGGTTAAGACACCTCCCTTTCACGGAGGTAACAGGGGTTCGAATCCCCTACGGGTCATAAGGCTATCCCATAGCCGATGAAAGATGAAAACCCCTAATGGTTCGTCGGAGTATAAGCTTCGGTAGAAATACATCGCAGTCGACTCACATCGTGAGGCGCATCCCCTTTGGGTCATATCATTAATTTTTTATTTGTTGAGAAAAAATGGACGCAATGTAAAATTAGTTGATAATTGGCATGCAGATGTGTTACTATATATTAGGTAATTAACTTTGGAGGCTTAGCTCAGCTGGGAGAGCATCTGCCTTACAAGCAGAGGGTCGGGGGTTCGATCCCCTCAGCCTCCACCATAATTTAATATCGCGGGGTGGAGCAGTTCGGTAGCTCGTCGGGCTCATAACCCGAAGGTCACAGGTTCAAATCCTGTCCCCGCAATTATCTTTCAAGAAATTGAAAGTTGTTTCATGGAACTGTGGTGTAGAGGCCTAACATGCCTGCCTGTCACGCAGGAGATCGCGGGTTCGAATCCCGTCAGTTCCGCCATTATTACAATTGAATAATGTGATTTCTTAATTACATGGCAGATCATTACGTAGGTAAGGCTCGGTAGCTCAGTCGGTAGAGCAGAGGACTGAAAATCCTCGTGTCGGCGGTTCGATTCCGTCCCGAGCCACCATATAACTTGTAATTAAGTATTACGCCGGTGTAGCTCAACTGGTAGAGCAACTGACTTGTAATCAGTAGGTTGGGGGTTCAAGTCCTCTCGCCGGCACCATCCATGGAGGATTAGCGAAGTGGCCAAACGCATCAGACTGTAAATCTGCTCCCTTACGGGTTCGGTGGTTCGAATCCATCATCCTCCACCAGTTTTTTAGGGGCATAGTTTAAAGGTAGAACAGCGGTCTCCAAAACCGTTAGTGTGGGTTCAATTCCTGCTGCCCCTGCCAATCACATTTTAAATATGGCGATCGTGGCGAAGTGGTTAACGCACCGGTTTGTGGATCCGGCACTCGGGGGTTCAATTCCCCTCGATCGCCCTTTTTGTTTTAAAGCTTAATGGGGATTAGCCAAGCGGTAAGGCAACGGACTTTGACTCCGTCATGCATAGGTTCAAATCCTATATCCCCAGCCATTACATGCGGACGTGGCTCAGCGGTAGAGCATCGCCTTGCCAAGGCGAGGGTCGCGGGTTCGATTCCCGTCGTCCGCTTTGTATATTATGGCGCCATAGCCAAGTGGTAAGGCACAGCTCTGCAAAAGCTTTATCCCCAGTTCGAATCTGGGTGGCGCCTCCATAGGCTATTATTTTATACTACGCCGGCGTGGCGGAATGGCAGACGCGCTCGACTCAAAATCGAGTGGGAAACCGTGGAGGTTCGAGTCCTCTCGCCGGTATACTTTAACAGAGAACAGCTCATTAGAAATAATATCTAATGAGCTGTTCTTATTTTGTGTACTTCATTTGATTGGCGAAGTTTCTTTAGGTCATTTGTCGGAGTTCTGAGCCTCCTGATAGCATGGTTTATGCCATGAAGAATAAAGCAGCCAGCTATTGCTTGCCATTCTTGATATATCAGCAGGCAGTTATACGATCAGCAAACACTCCAATATGTCGGCTCGTAGCTGTAGCAGCTCAGACTCCTTTAGCGAACGGTTTCTTTGAGGTGTGGGGATTGTATAACGATGTGCAATCATCCCCGGGTTTTTAGACAGAATAATGATCTCATTCCCTAGCAGCAAGGCCTCATCAATATCATGAGTGACCAGCACAATGGAGCATCGACTGCGCTCCCATAAAGAAATCAATTGTTGTACCAGCTCAAACCGAAGATGATAATCCAAGGAATGAAATGGTTCGTCCATGAGCAGTAAGTTCCCTCCATAGTAGAAAGCGCGAGCAATAGAGCATCGTTGGCGCATCCCACCAGATAGCTGATCAGGGTAATGGTCATGGTAGTTAGCCAAACCCACCTCATTCAGCAAGGCTTGAATATCCTCCTGCACGGCATCACCTTTGACGAAAGCAATGTTTTCACTTACGGTGGACCAGGGAAGCAGGCGATCCTCCTGAAAGACATAGGAGATTTTCAGCTCAGCCTGAAGCGTAATTGCACCTGCATCTATGGGCTCTGCCTGAGAGAGAATATTCAGTAATGTTGATTTACCAGCCCCGGAAGGGCCAAGCACACAAATAATCTTTTGCTGCTCAATAGTAAGGTCTATGTTGTCCAGAATGGTCGTACCTTTATAGCGTTTTGTGACTCCGTGTAGCTTGAGCATCCTTTACCGCATCCTTAACCGTATTTATTGAATGGATTGAACTATTGAATGGTTTTGACTCTGCTGCGGAATAGAATAGAAATAAGCCATTTGATGATATTCCAGAGCACAGCCATGAACAAAGCTAGCGCAAGCACCTTCTGTGTATCCAGATTCGTTCTCGCATCAGAGAGTAGTCCTCCGATACCGTCCACCGAGGTTAAGAGCTCAGCCATAACAGCCAATTTCCAGCCGAGGCCAGCAGAAGTAATCATCCCTGATTTGAAGTAGTTGCGCAAGGAAGGCAGAATGATGCTAGATACTACTTTTCGCCGAGGAACATTGAACACTTCGGCCATTCGGATCAACTGGTGATCAATATCTACAAAGCCTTCATATAGATTGGTGAATAACACAGGCGTAGTAGAGAGCACGATTATGAAAATAGAAGGTATGTCCGTAAGACCGAACCAAATAATGGCGATCCCGAGCCAGGCAATGGGAGGCACCGATTGCATAACATCAATGAGTGGCTCCACATAAGGCTTCCAACGGGGCTGTAGGCCAATGATTAGTCCCAGACTACCGCCAATTAGCAGTACACAGACCATACCGATCAGCAGCTTAATCAAGGTACGATAGACAGCATGATAAAAGGTGATATCTCCAAGGTAGGCGATAGCAGCTCGAATAGTATCCAGTGGTCCCGGAAGAATGAAAGGCTCCATCTGAAGGGCAAGCAGCTGCCATAGCAAGAGTAGGAGCACCAGAGATAGCCCTTTTTTGCTAAGGCTGATAATAGAATGTCTCATCCGGGAGCTTGCCTCCAATGCTATCCTTGCTGTATTCTAACAGCGTCTCGTAGTACTTGGTCAGAACCTCCTTGCTCTCCCAGGCAGGGGCGAACTCCAGTGCCATATGCGGAATCGCCTTCTCTACGACCGCGCTATCCAGCTTGAAATATTTATTAGCAAGCAACGCCGCCTCTCGGGGGTTGTCCAATGTCCATTGCAGCGCCTGCTTATATTCCTCTTGGAAGCGTGCAACGAGCTCTGGATCACTGGCGATCACAGACTGCTTAGTGGCCAGACCAGCGTTCGGTAAATCGGTAGTGAGTTGCGTGACTTCCTGCCACTCCTTCTTGTAATCCACGATAGAGCGTACCTGTTCATTTTTCATCTGAATCGCCGTTATTTGTGGCTGAATGCTAACTATGGTGGAAGCTTTACCGGATAACAGCAACTGTGCCCCTTCTGCGATCTGACTGTATTGCAGCGTAACGTCCTTCCCTGGAATTAGTCCATTGTGCTTCAAAAAGGTCTGCGTGATGTAGTCCACAGGGGAGGATTTCATGGGAACATATAGCACGGTACCCTGAAGATCCTTCCACCCCTTAACAGAGGGGTCTGTTGTCACCATTCCCATGACTGACCAGGTATTGATATTCATGAGGGACAGGTCCATTCCCTTGTTGTACATAATGACTGCGTTATTGAGCGGCAAGGCTATAAAGCTGACGTTCTTGTCCTTTGCCAATGCGCCCAGAGTGTCCATGCTCTCCCATGTCTTGAATTCAATCTGCACGTTCTCGCCCATAGCATGGGAATCTATCATTCTTAAGATGGGTAATGATGGAGGTGATTGTGGCCCACCCACTGTAAGAGTCGTCGGTTCACCCGTAGTTCCTTTCATAGTTCCGCTCATAGTCGTGCTATTACTTGTGGATGTACTCGCATGCTCGGCGCTGGGAATAGATGTAGAAGTAGACTCGCCAGAGGCTACTGTAGTTGATGATGTTGAATTCTCGGAATTAGCTGGATGCTGTTGATTCGCAGCAGGCTGTGAGCCGCATCCCCCTAACAGGAATAATAGAGTGAGCAAGCAGCACATGAATAAAATAGGTGTGTATTTTAATTTCATAGCAGAAATCCTTTCATGGTGTAAACTTATTTAGTTACAGCTATTGTTCTATCTTTTTTTAGCTAGTTTTCTTCTACCTATTTTGATTGTATTATTTTTTGGATGTGTTCATTTTTAAATGAGTAGATATCTCGGCTAGCTATTGTTGATAACCATTCTCATTAGTGGGCAAAATAATTACCTACCATGAGTACATGATAAGTAATGGGGGAGCAGTTAGGGCTTGCGGCTGCATACAGCAATATACTGAAGATCCTTTCCCGACGTATTGAAGAAGGAATACATTTTCTTGAATTGAGTCCGATTTTCTTTCTTCAAGCCATTCTTGATAATGCGCATGGCACCCCAGAAGCCTTCGTCCCGAATCAGTCCAGGTAGCCTCATAAGCGACATATCACCTGAAGCGTGGGACACCTTGGAGAAACCAGCTCCATAAAATAACTGCTCCCATCTCGACATGGGTAGCGGCTCAACCTGAACATTTATAGTACCGCGCAGTTCAGTCAGTAGTTCTGTCATGTGTTCCTTGGTAAAAGTAATATCATGCGTCAGCAGAATCCCGCCCGGCTTCAGGACTCTGTAGTATTCAGTGACAGCCTTCTCCTTGGCCGCCTGATTCAGCATCGTCAGCATAGCTTCATTGACAATGACATCAAAGCTTTCATCAGCAAAGGGAAGCTTCATCGCATTAGCCTGCTGTACTTGAATGTAATTCTCCAGACCTGCTTCCTGAATATTGCGCTTGGCCTTCTCTAGCGCTTTGGGGTCCATATCAATGCCTGTAATTCGGCACTGGTAGCGTTGAGCCAACTGAATGGATGTTGTACACATATTGCAGGCTACCTCCAGCACCCGGCTGTCCTTACCCAACTGTGCTTGCTGAATAAGCCAGTTCGTAGCTACGACTCCACCAGGGCGCAATCTCTTCTTTCCAAGCTTGGCGAGAAAGTTATGCCCGACTTCCCTTTTCATGCTCTTCACTCCTTATGAATTAGGTTTGACTACGACCAACAGCATCTGGAACGCCTCCAGCGCATAGAGCGCATGAGGAACGTTGGCCGGCATAACAATGCTCTCACCAGCATGCACGATATATTTGTCGTCCCCAATCGTGATCTCCGTCTGTCCAGATAGTACATGAACCATCGCATCGCCTGGGGAAGAATGTCCACCAATAGAGGTACCCTGATCCAGAGAGAGCAGAGTCATGGCCAGGCTGGGGCGTTGTACCAAGGTGAGACTGGATACCTGTTGCTCCTCTATAGTAATGATGTCCTTCAGATCAATGACTGCCGATACTGGCAGTTTTTTAATGTATTCACCTTGCTTCATGGTGTATCCCTCCTGAGTTATAGGCTAATTTGTAAAAATATACATGACTTGCTGGACTCGAATTCATGCCATGTATGGGCAGGAACGATGATGGACATCCCTGTCGTGAGGCTACGCGCTTGTCCAGCGACCATCATGGACAGTTCTCCGTCTAACACCTGAATTAATTTATGGAGCGGTGATGTCTCGGCACTAATTGTCTCTTGCTGATCCATGGCATATAGCACCCATTCCTGCTCTGTAGCAGCCCCATCCGGATGGACTGGAAGTGACAGATTCCGGCTGGCAATGCGTCCTGGCTTGACGTCGATGAGATCCTTCAAATAAAATACACTGCTATCGGTAAGCTTGTTCATTCGATCCTCCTACTGTATTGAATGCTCCTCTATATCTGATATAATAAGAGCGTGATGAGAATTATTCTCATTTGTTTAAGTGTAGCAGAGTAATCCACATAACTCGGTTGCCATGGCAACAGGAGGCTGACAACATGCAAAAATATTTCAATATCATAAGCAGCACGATTTTATTTAAGGGCTTTACTGATCAAGAGGTTCATCAGGCTTTGAGCTGTCTGGAGGGAAGCATCAGGGACTTTAATAAGAAAGAGATCATCTTCCGCAAAGAGGATGTACTGGATGCTGTCGGCATCATACTCCATGGTCAGGTGCTCTTATGCAAGGAGAATGTGTCAGGGATGCGTTTTATCTTCTCTGAGCTGGTGGACGGGGATATCGTGGGGGAGACTGCCATGCGTCTAACGCGAGAGCACAGTGGCTATGAGGCTATTGCAGGCTCGGAATGCAAGATTCTGTTCATTAAAATGAATAAAATCGTACGTCCCTACGAGCAGACTTGCCATCTGCGCGGAAGAATTATCGAGAATTTGCTCACGCTATTGCTGGAGAATAACCGCTTGATCTATCAGAAGCTGGATCTTGTGTCACATAAGTCTCTAAGGGACAGAATTATGCATTATCTAACGCTTGAGGCCAAGAAGAATAATGCCACGAGCTTTACCATACCATTTTCTCGCAGTGATCTTGCCGATTATCTTACAGTAGACCGCAGTGCCTTGTCCCGTGAGCTGCAGCGGATGGCGCAGGAGGGGCTAATTCGCTTTTCCAAAAATCAGTTCGAGCTGTTGGATGCTGAGCATCAGCTGCCAATGAGTGAACTCTAGCTGGGTATACACCGTGCCCACCTCCCACAGGGCTAATATACTAAAGTGTCTAAAGACGGATCGTGGGAGGAAAGCGGTGTGAGAATTGATCTTGGCTGTGGTACGAATAAGCATCCCGGATACTTTGGAATTGATCGGCTGGAGCTTCCGGGGGTGGACTTGGTATGTGATATCAATGAGCCGATTCCATTGCCGGATGACTCGGTGGAATTTGTGATGGCTAGCCGCTCGCTACCCTATGTAGAGGATATCATGCAGGTGCTGGCTGATCTCTACCGGATGTGTATGCATAAGGCTGTGATGTGTATTCTTGCTCCTTATGCCCATCATTACAATCATATTGTTAATCCTCATCTCAAACAAAAATTCGATGAATCCAGCCCCCTATACTGGACCCCCCACTTTTATGAGCCTACACTAGGACCACGTTGCCCTAAGCCTACTTCTTATGCAAGGTATGATAATAGCACAGCCCCCGCATTTGATTTTCGCCTATTACGAATGGAGCTACAATACCAGCCTCCCTTTGTCCCTCCCTTATATGAACTGGAGGAGCTTGAGATGCTTCAGCGCATCCAGCCGAATGTAGTGGATGAGATCCTGTATTATGTGGTTGCCGTGAAGCAGCCGGTCTCAGAGCGGGAGTTGGAATGGATGAGCAGGCAGACCTATCCGCTTCCATCTGTGCTTCGTTCCCCGTCACCATTGGGAATTGAAGAACCACTCGGATAATTCTCTGTGGACAGACATGGATCGGTAACCGCAGCATAGGTATAGGGTTGAGGATCGAGTTCCGCAACAAGGGACAATACATTCAGCTAAAGGGGGGAGAATTATTCCTCTCATCGTTCGAGCTACCTTTAATGCAACAGGTGCCATCACGTTCACCGGTAATACGTTGGGATTAAGCAGATCCGATACCACAGGTGTACCAGGAACACAGGACAGCATTGGTGCGTTTACTACGACGAATACGGCCTCCGTCTTTGGCACTTATCCGGCAGGTACGACGAGTCTGTATCAGAGCAACAGCTCATCGGCCCAGCTAGTCCTGCCTTCGGGCAGTACAGTGTTATATGCCGAATTGATCTGGGGAGGCTCGTACATAAATGGCAACGTCAATCTTAGCGCTGCTATTAACAATCCTGTCTCCTTTATAACCCCTGCTGGAACATCCAGCATCACTCCAGACTCAGCTACTGCCGTTCAGCGCGCAGGAGGGAGATGCGAACCGGACGGGAGACTGCCTGGGACGAGCGTAGTCCCTGACGGAATTGGATCTGTCAGCACCACATTCGTTACGGCTGCTACGATGGTAGTGAAGTGACAGTGACCTGAAAGCTGACCGTAGCCGAAGTCTCCGGCTGTGTTGAATAATCAGGCAAGCGTCAGCTTCACATCAGGTGCTTTTTCCGGCACATCGCTGTCCAATACGGTATCAACGCCAGTATCACAGCCGATTATCGCTGTGTCCAAAACAGCAAATGATAACCTTGCTACCGTAGGGGAGACCATTACTTACTCACTCGCAATCAGCAACACCGGGAATTATCCAGCAGCGGTTACGCTTACGGATAATATCCCAGCAGGGACTACTCTTGTTCCGAATAGCGTAATGGTCAACAACTTCCCGGTACCAGGGGCAGACCCATCTGCTGGCATTAACGCAGGGACTGTAGCGCCTGGCGCGACCACGACAGTAATGTTCTCTGTGAACATTCAGACGCTTCCTAGCCCGCAGCAGCTTAGCAATCAGGGTACAGCAGCCTTTACATTCACACTTCCTGACGGGCGGACCTTGAATGGCTCGGCGACATCCAATACAGTAATTATTCCTGTCTCTGCACCGAATCTGTCCACCGTCAAGAGCAGTACTTCTACAGCAGTTGCTGTTGGCGATACCATTACGTATACAACAGCCATTACGAATACCGGTATTGATCCTGTAAGTAATGCGGTATTCACGGACCCGATTCCAACGGGAACGTCATTCATCGCAGGCTCGGTCACTGTGGACGGGGCTCCAAGGACAACAGCCAGCCCGATCAGCGGAGTAACCATCGGCACGATTCCAGCAGGCGCCACGGTCACCGTAGCCTTCAATGTGACTGTCATCTCGCTTCCGTCACCAAGCGTGCTGAACAATCAGTCCTCCGTCACCTTCACTTCAGGAAGCTTCTCGGGTGTGTCGCTGTCTAACATTCTGCCTATTCCGGTCTATCAGCCGATTCTGGCTGGCGTCAAGAGCGCTAGTACGTCCAATGCAACAGTCGGCGACACCGTGTCTTACACAGTCGTTCTGACCAACACGGGGAGCGATGGAGCAGATGTCGTTCTGAGTGACACAATTCCAGCAGGAACTTCATTTGTGCCTAACAGTGTGCTTGTAAATGGAGTATCGGTGCCAGGTGCTGATCCTTCGACAGGCATTCCCGTAGGTTATGTGGAAGACATCGCCACTGTAACGTTCTCAGTCGTGATTAACACGCTGCCAGCCACGCAACAGTTGGTCAACACGGCGTCGGCTACCTATTCCTTCACATTGCCAGATGGACGCACCTTGACGGGCTCCTTAACCACGAATACGGTGACGATTCCGGTGTCCTCTCCGAATGTCGGCGTAGTCAAATCCTCCACGACTGTCGCTGCTGCAGTTGGCGAGTCGATTACGTATAGCATCGCCGTGACGAATAGCGGTCTGGAGACGGTTAACAATGTCGTATTTTCAGATCCGATTCCGACAGGCTCGACCTTCAATGCAGGCAGTGTCACAGTCAATGGTACTTCGTTGCCTTCAGCCAATCCTGCTAATGGAATTCAATTGGGCTCCATTGCACCTGGAGATTCTGTCATCGTCACGTTCAGTGTCAGGGTAACTACGCTGCCAAGTCCAGCACAGCTTAGCAACCGCTCACTCGTCAGCTTCACGTCTGGAGCCTTCTCTGGAGCATCCTTCTCGAATACGTTGGTAACTCCGATTTACCAGCCTGTCATTGGGGTGAACAAGAGCGCTAATACCAGCAATGCCACCGTTGGCGATACCGTTGTGTATTTCCTGAATGTCACCAATACGGGCAACTGGAGCGCACAGGTTACTGTAGTAGATAACATCCCTGTTGGAGCGGTATTTGTGCCGAATAGTGTCTTGATTGATGGGGTACCCGTGCCCGGTGCCGATCCGACTACAGGTATTCCAGTAGGTAACGTTCCGCCTGGCGAGACAGTCAATATTCGGGTGTCATTGCAGGTGACTGTAGATGCTCTGCCTTCACCGCAGCAGCTCGTTAATCAGGCGACGGGCAATTATTCCTTCACCTTGCCAGATGGAGTGACACGTACGGGTAGCGTCTTGTCTAACCAGCTTGTCATTCCAGTATCCTCGCCGGATGTATCCGTTGTGAAGAGTACCAATGCGGTAGACGCTGTAGTAGGAGATGTGGTTACGTACACAGTAGTCATTACTAATAATGGTCTGTCGCCGGTGAACAATGTTGTCATGGTTGACCCTGTACCCGTCGGTACCATCTTCGTAACAGGTAGTGTGACTGTAGATGGAACGGCAAGACCAACAGCGAATCCAAATGTAGGTGTACCGATTGGCACGATTGCTTCCGGCGATTCCGTAACTGTGACCTTCCAGGTAAGGGTTGTTGAAATATGAATACCGAGTCGCAAGGAAAGCTGAATCACCACTCACCATCGCATACGAGGCTGCTGAATCAATCCTTTGTCTCTTTCCACTCCGGTCATGCAGAGCAGACGACTTATTCGAATACCGTCATTACGCCGTTGATCGGACCCAAGCTGTCACTCGTGAAGCATGCAGAGCCGCGATGTGCAGCGTTGGATGAAGTGATCACCTACCGGTTGGAGCTGAGCAACACAGGCAATCGGTCGGCAGAGGTGACATTGTATGATGAAACTCCAAAAGGAACAGCATTTGTGGTGAACAGCCTGCTTGTGAATGGCGTACCGCTGCCGGGGATCAAACCCGGCAGTGGTATTCCTTTAGGGAGGGTAGAGGCGGGTGCCTGTACTCATGTTACCTTTCAGGCCATGGTCGTCATGATACCCCCAGACATGGAGATCATCAATCAGGCCCATGCATGCTATGAATTTCAGACGCAGGATGGGCGGCTAATCACGGATACGATCTATTCTAATGAAGAAAGAGTGAAGGTCGAAGGTGTTCGCTTTTTCGCTCATCTGTCGGCAAATACCGTGCATTCCTTTATTGGGGATATTGTTACTTTTACTGTAGCCATCGCTAATTTGGGGAATTGCCGAATGGAGCACACCATACTGTGGCCTCTCATTCCGCCAGAAGGAGAACTAGTGCCCGGCAGCGTGACGATCGACGATGTATACATTCCATCATCAGATCCGTGGCAGGGGATCACCGTGGGAGAGATATTGCCGGGAAGCTTCGTCAGGGTCGTATTTCGTATGGAAATGGTTGCGATTCCTGAATCACATCAGCTCGCGGTACAGGCATTGGTCCGAAGCGAGGTTAAGGAAGTACCCTATGAGGAGATGACGAACACGGTGACCATTGCTGTCGTTCGCCCGGAGGTGACACTGCGCAAACAGGTTAATATGACGGAGGCGACCAGAGGGGATACGCTGCGCTATGAAATCACGGCATATAATACCAGTGACTTGGCTATAGATGGTGTGCTGCGTGATTGCCTGCCGAGGGGGGCTCTGTTTCTTTGGGATAGTATTACGATAGATGGCCAGGCCATGAAAGGTGTTCAGCTGTCCGAAGGGATTAATCTGGGTACGATACGGGCGCATACGGAAAAGGTTGTGTCCTTTGCTGTCACAGTCCCGGCTTCGGCTCTGGAGAGTTCAGAGGACCACGGGGCAGAGCCATTGGAACGGAGGAACGAGTGGCTGAATCAGGCGAGTCTGTATTATATCTACCGTATGCCAGACGGGAGAAGCGTACGCGAGACAACCTTATCCAATACAGTATGTACTTCGCTGTATGCTCCAATCATTTGTCTTGAGATAAAGGCTACTCCAGCTACAGTTGAGGTAGGCGAACGGGTGATTTTTCAGATCGTGCTGAGCAATAGAGGTAACCTTCAGGCTGATGTTCGTTTGGCTGAATTATTTCCTTCTCAGACTCACCCCATCATGAGCAGTGTTGTAGTCGAAGGTCGAAGTAACGCACAAGTTGTACCTTCAGGGCTCCTTCCACTTGGAAATGTATTGCCTGGCCAGCAGGTCTGTATTCGCTATGAGGCAAGGGTAGACGAGATGAAGGAAGGCTCATACATGCAAGGCTACGTGCTCGCACTGTATAGCTACACATTGAATGACACGGAATATCACGACAGAGTTCGCTCCAATGGATACAAGATATTAGTAGATGATCAGTATGAATAAGCTTGAATTAAGTAGATCAAGACAGGATATTCCACGACGGAATCAATGTTGAGGTCACCAGCGTAAGACTCCAATCTCCTGCCATTATTGCGGAGTTGGAGTCTTCTTGACGTTTCTAATTCTGTGTCACAGCTTCTCTTTCCACCACCTGCTGAAGAATGCTCAGTCCACGCAGTAATTGCTCGGGACTCGCATAGGCGTAGGAGAGGCGAATATGATACATATCCTTCGGATCGTAGATATAACCGGGATTAATCAGGACACCTTGCTTAATCAGCTTGCTGAACAGATTCTTCTGCACCAGAGGCTTGTTCAGGCGGAGCCAGATATAGAAGCCACCTTCGGATGGTCTCCATGTAGCTAAGTGGCTGAAATGACGCTGGAGGGCATCTTCTACAAGCGCAGAACGTTGCTGCAACTGCTGCTTCAAGTCTGAAAGATGTGCTTCATACATACCTGATTCCAGCCAATATCGTACAATATGCTGCGAGAAAGCACTGGAGCCATAATCCGTCTGCATCTTGATATCAGCCAGCCGGTCAATGACAGGCTCTGGCCCAACGACCCATCCAATCCTTAGTCCTGGACTCAGGGTCTTGGATACACTTCCAAGGTAGAGCACTTGCCCCGAGGTATCCAGCGCTTTCAGAGGGGGCGGCGCAGCTGTGAATACAAGCTCACCATACACATCATCCTCAATGACTGGAATTTGCTTAGCGGTACAAGCCTCCAACAGTGACAGTCTGTCCTCCCTGTTCATAATGCTGCCCGATGGATTACGGAGCGTGGGAATGGTGTAGAGGAGGGACTGCTTTTGGCGTGGATAAGCATGCAAGACCTCTGTCAGCGGCTTGTCCTGTGCAAGAGGAATCATCCTCATGCCTGCTGAGCGGAAGGGATGAACGGAATTTAGATAACTGGGTACCTCATGAAACACATGAGATCCGGGCTCCAGCATGCCCAAAGAGATGAGCTGTAACGCCTGCAGGGAACCAGATACGATCAGGATGCCCTCGGGCGAAGCATGAATATCTTTACGCGCTAAATGTGTGCTCAGTACCCTTCTCAGTGCCAGACTGCCTTTTGGCTCAGAGTATCCGATATCCTTGGCCGTTAATGTCAGTTGCTGTATGGACTCCTTCAAGGCTGCCAATGGCAGCAAGTCAGGAGCGAGCTCTCCCGTTCCTAGACGAATGATATCATTACGCTGCTCGTATTCATTGATGAGCTGGACTGTCAGCATATTCGGCTCGTGCATACTGGACGTGATGTACTGCTGCCAGTCCAGGTGACGGGCCCGTGCAAGCATAGTCCAGCTATTATTAATGACATAGGTGCCATCACCTAATCTTGTCTCCAGAATCCCATCCGCAACGAGCTCCTCCACCACATGGATAATTGTACTGCGATTGACTTCAAGAGCTTCGGCCAGCTTGCGCTGTGGCGGGAGCTTGGTATGAATCGGCCATTGTCCTTGACTTATGCGCTCCTTCATCCAGCTGAGAATCTGCTGATGCAAAGAGAGGTGGGAGCCACGCTGTGGTTTCCAATCCATGCGGTATACTCCTTTTTGGTCAATTGGTTGGTTCGTATGTCATCCAATTGGTTGTTTTCAATTTTTATAACACATTTATAATGAGTTGAACAGAAGGGAGCGAATATCGTGGAAGCATGGATACATGGAAGTATACTTGCGCTTGGGTTGATTCTGCCCTTGGGCGTGCAAAATATGTTCATATTCTCACAGGGGGCCACTCAGCGAACCTTGGGACAAGCTATGCCAGCTTCGATCACCGCATCCATCTGTGACACCATCCTGATCCTGCTGGCTGTCTTGGGCTTATCCGTATTCGTGAATGCGATCGATTGGTTACGTACAGTGCTCATGGCACTCGGCGTCTTATTCCTGGGGTATATGGGCTATGTCATGTGGCGATCCAAGAGCCGGGTGAAGGAGCAGCATGTAGTCCCACTGTCAATGAGACAGCAGATAATCTTTGCTGTATCCGTCTCATTATTGAACCCGCATGCGATTCTGGATACAGTAGGTGTCATTGGTACCAGCTCATTACGTTATGATCATACGGAGCTTATCTTGTTCACTACTGCTTGCATTCTGGTTTCCTGGATATGGTTCTTCATCCTGGCTATAGCGGGACGCTTACTGAAGCGGCTGGATGGATCAGGGAAGCTGTTAGTCGTCATGAACAAAGGCTCGGCAATATTCATCTGGTCGATGGCGTTATGGCTGCTGTTGGATCTGATTCGCTGAATTTCGAAAATTAGATGAACAAAATCATATTTAGGCTCATACACTGGCTAAAAGCATAGGTATGGGCTTTTTTTCTATCAAAAAGTTGCGTCTGGTAAAAAAAATTAGTCTTAAGAAAGAAAAACGTTGACATTTTGGTTGATAGAAAGTAATTTAAACGTATAAAAAATATTTTCCCTAAGGAAAAATTATTTACAAAAATAGTAATTATTAAGCTAGCAGCATAAATACTAAGATGAGAGTGGAGGAAGCGAGAGATGAGAATTAACAGATGGAAGAACAAAAGGCGTATGATTACAGGACTTATACTAGCCATGTCATTGGCCATCTCAGCCTGCTCCAATGGCCAAACCCAAGATAACGCAGTGGATGGAGACAAGATTCAAGTCGTGACAACCATTGCCCAGATTGCCGAGCCTATGTCCGTCATTGGTGGAGATCGTGTTGTGGTGGATAGTCTCATGGGGCCAGGAGTAGATCCACACTTGTACAATGCTACCCAGGGGGATATAGCCAAGCTGGAGAGCAGTGATATCGTGCTGTACAGTGGACTTCATCTGGAGGCGAATATGGTACGGGTCTTTGAGGAGATCGGCAAGAACAAGCCCGTATTAGCCTTAAGCGATAGCATCCCGGACGATCAGCGTCTGAAGGACGAGACGGGAGCTACAGATCCGCATGTCTGGTTCGATATTGACTTGTGGAAGCAAGCACTTGAGGCAGGAACTGAGGAGCTTAAGCAATATGCTCCAGAGGATGCGGACTATTTTGAAGCGAACAAGGTCAAGTATTTTGCAGAGCTGGATGCCTTGAAGGTCGAAGCGTCCGAGAAGCTGGGACAGATTCCAGCAGAGAAGCGTGTCTTGGTGACGGCGCATGATGCCTTTGGTTATTTCGGACGGATGCATGACATGCAGGTCGTCGGTCTGCAGGGGTTGAGTACGGAGGCCGAGATCGGATTATCCGATATTGAGAACACTATTCGAATTCTGATGGAGCATCAGGTTCCGGCTGTATTCGTAGAGAGCAGCATCAATCCTTCATCCATCAATGCGGTCATTGAAGGGGCTCAGAAGGAGGGTCTTCAGGTGCGTGAAGGTGGGAACCTCTATTCTGATGCGATGGGCGATGCAGGCACAGAGGAAGGCACATACATCGGAATGTACCGTCACAATGTAGATACGATCTATACTGCATTAAGTAAAGGAAGTGAGTAGCATGTCCGTACTACAGGTGGAGAATCTATCCGCAGCCTACCGCAGGAACAAGGTGTTGGACCAAGTTAACTTTCAGGTAGAGCCAGGGACGCTGACCAGTATTATCGGGCCCAATGGCGCCGGGAAATCAACACTGCTCAAGGTCATGCTAGAGCTGCATCCCCGCTTGGCCGGTAACGTATCGTATTTTGACGCTTCATATACTCAGTCCAAAGCTCGGATCGGTTATGTGCCCCAGCGGGGTTCGGTGGATTGGGATTTTCCAACCCATGCGCTGGATGTCGTTACGATGGGCCTGTACGGCAAGATCGGCTGGCTGAAGTGGCCTCGGAAATCGCATAAAGAACGAGCTATGACAGCTCTTGAGCAAATGGGAATGGGGGATTATGCTTCCCGTCAGATTAGCCAGCTCTCCGGAGGGCAGCAACAGCGCGTGTTTTTGGCGAGAGCCTTGGTGCAGGATGCAGACCTGTATTTTCTGGATGAGCCGTTGGCCGGTGTGGATGCCGCGACTGAACGGGCCATTATGGCGACACTGAACATGCTGAAGAGCCAAGGCAAGACGGTGCTGGTCGTCCATCATGATCTACAGACGGTAGAGGATTACTTCGATCATGTATTGCTGCTGAACCGGACAGTTATCGCTCATGGTCCGACGGAGACCACCTTTACCCAGGAAAATATCTACCAGACCTATGGCGGAGTCATCCGCTGGATGGGAGAGCGATCCGGATGATGCTACAGCTATCTTCTAACGCACAGTGGGTGCTGCTAAGCACATTAATTCTGGGTACTGCGGCGGGTTTGCTCGGATGCTTTGCTTATTGGAAGCGACAAAGCCTTCTGAGTGATACGCTGTCCCATGCAGCTCTACCAGGTGTGGTCAGCGCATTTGCCCTTGCTGGAACGAAGAACCTGCCCATTATGATGCTCGGAGCGACCATCAGTGCCTTACTCGGAGCGTTGCTGGTGCACTGGATTCGATCGTCCAGCCGTGTCAAAGAGGATGCGGCTATGGGAATTGTGCTATCCGTGTTCTTCGGACTAGGCATCATGCTAATGACGATCGTCAGCCGGACAGCCGGGGCTAGTCAGAGCGGTCTGGATAGCTTCATCTTCGGGCAGGCCGCTG
Source organism: Paenibacillus sp. FSL K6-1230 (assembly GCF_038002385.1). NCBI lineage: Bacteria > Bacillati > Bacillota > Bacilli > Caryophanales > Paenibacillaceae > Paenibacillus > Paenibacillus sp. FSL K6-1230. The sequence continues at coordinate 5,215,822 of NZ_JBBOCK010000001.1, read as the reverse complement.
CGATGGTACGCAAGGATGTGCTGATCATGTCAGGACTTGCGCTGCTGGTGCTGCTGATCGTATTCATTGGCTTCAAGGAATGGAAGCTGTTCCTGTTCGATCCGGACTTTGCGAAGGGTTTAGGATTGTCCAGCCGCTGGATGAATATTCTGTATGTGGGGGCTATGGTGCTGGTGATTGTCGTTGGCATTCAGGCTGTGGGCGTAATTCTCATGGCTGCACTTCTGATCATTCCTGCGGTGAGTGCTCGGTACTGGACCCAATCCTTCAAATGGATGCTTGTCTTGTCCGCACTATTCGGTGGAGGCTCAGGCATGCTGGGAACCCTGATTAGTACCTTTGGGAATGGATGGCCTACCGGGCCTTTCATCGTCATATCTGCTTCGTGCATTTTCGTGATATCCTTGGCCTTCGGTATTCGTAAAGGATTATTGGTGCTGTGGATACAACAACGTATACAGCAGCGGTTACAGAGCAGGGAATACAGTAGAGTGCAGCACCGCCAGAGCCTCGCAGAGAAGGGGGAATAAAGATGAGCTACGCAGGCTGGATTTTATTAACGTCATCCCTGGTCGGCCTATCCTGTGGAATCATTGGCACCCTCTTGATATTACGGAGAATGGCGATGATGGCGGATGCCATCAGCCATACTGTACTGCTCGGAATTGTGGTCGCCTATATGGTCACACGTGAGCTAAGTGGTGTGCATATGCTCATAGGTGCGGTGATTGCGGGCTTGCTGACATCGGTGTTGGTGCAGTGGTTTCACTCGCGAGGGGTACAGCAGGAGGCATCGATTGGCGTCGTGTTCACAACTCTTTTTGCGATCGGGGTCGTTCTGATTGCCACACAGGTCGGGAATGCCCATTTGGACATCAAGCATGCGCTGATGGGGGAGATCACGTTCATCCCTTGGGAAAAGACAACCGTGCCTTGGCTGGGAGAGATTCCAGAGGCGGTGCTTCTGCTGACTATTGTGCTGTGTATCGTTGTTGTCGTGATCTTGGCCTTCTATAAGGAATGGAAGATTACTTCGTTCGATCCTGCACTGGCTGCTAGTCTGGGGATTCCTGTCGTGCTGATGCACTATGTATTCATGTCCCTTGTCTCGGTTACGACCGTAGCAGCCTTTGATGCCGTTGGAGCTATTATGGTCGTCGCCATGCTGATTACCCCCGCTGCAGCTGCCTATCTGTGGACCGATCGCTTATCTATTATGTTCGTGTTGAGTGGGGCTTTCGGGGTGATCTCAGCTGTACTGGGGTATTATGTGGCAACCTGGCTGGATACGTCGATCTCAGGTACGATGGCTTTTGCGACAGGAATTGTATTCATGGTTAGTTTTTTATGCTCACCAACCCATGGCCTGCTGTCTAGATTCATTCGTCCTGCTACTTCTACCTCGAAGGAGCAGCATGTCGCTGGTTAAATAGGTTCAGCCTCGTTAATTTGATTCGTCATCCTGATTCGTTATATTGATTTTTTAATGATTTTTTTATGAAAATAATGAAAGCAGGGATATCGTATCCCTGCTTTTTTTTGGGTCTGTCGGCTTAAGGTTCAGCCAATGTACATTTATGAACACTTATTAGTAATTTTGGAATGGTGACCATGAGGAATATGAGGTCAATCCGGACTATTGTATTCAGTCTTTAGTGGGAGGTTTGGCTTGCTCAGTGAGGCAAACTGAGACCTTTTTCGCATTTTTCATGCGCTTCATACCCTCTTACCTGAAGTTATATTATAATAATTCTACTTCCTTAGACTGGAAATTAAGTAAGTGCCTAATTGACAGACGTATCTTCAGGCAGACGGCTGTCTATGAACCATTCTGGTCCAGTCACATTGACAATCTCATGTTGCATGAAGCTGTACGAGATGGTAATGCTCTCTTCCTCGTGGCCCGTGACATATCCATAAAGGAACACTCTTGAGCGATTCGCAGAATCCTCAATCTCGTAACTATTCATTACAAAATCGGCGTCGTAGTGCTGTTTGATATGCTGTACTCCAGCTGCGAGGGCCTGATCTAAGATTTGTTGTTCTTCTTGCTTTGACATGTGGGAACATCCTCCTAACAAGCTTGCCATGATGATAAATGATAGGGTGACCAAAGTAATTCGTTTCAAGTAGATTCTCCTTTGCCAGCATGTTGCGTCCAAGACTTGAAAAGATGAGGCGTGCATTAAGGACTATGCAGAATACTACTTTTTTGGAAAGCACCTCTTGTTTGAAACTTTATAATATATCTTCTAAATAGACAAGGCGGGATACATACATGACTTTCATTGATGACAAAACATATTGGACTATATCAGATAGCGTCTATGATCGCTCGCTTGCTCCTGGACAGAAGCAGGAGAATCCGCCGGGCTGGAAAGTAGTGAGGCCAGAAGGGGCATTGCTTCACGATACAGAGGGCTCAGGCTTCGACGCTGAGGTGTTTCATAATGAGAAGACGAATCAGATAATCATCGGCTACCGGGGAACAGAACCACCCGATCGTCCCTTGCTTAGCATGCTTGTGGACTATGAGACCGACCTTAATGATGTGGTATTCGGTCGAGTCAAGAACCTAGAGGGTCTGAATAAGTATGTGGAGGAGAATCCAGAGGAAATCAAAAAACTGCCCCTAACGATGCAAGAGCATATCAGACAATATGACGCTCAGTACGAACATAATAATCAGTTCAAGCAGGCTATGGATCTATACGATGTTGTCCAGCAGCAGTACCCAAAGTCTGAAATATCAACGACAGGGCACTCTTTAGGAGGTGCTTTAGCTGAATATGTGGCTGTGCGAAACAGTATATCCTCTGCGAGCTACAATGCTCCTGGAATTGTTCATTTACTGCCTGAGGATCTGCAGAGGAGGTCGAAGGCCGGAGAATTTAATAAAACCAATGTAGCCTACGTGCATCCAGCGGATGGTATTGGTTCAGGTGTTGGAGATCCTCAGCCACATGTAGGTGCTACCTACTATACTGACTTCACCTTTGAAGAAGCCAACCAGGTGGACCATCCCCTTGCCAATTCGCTCAAGAATCCCTCTTTGCGTGATCAGCAAATTGCCAGTCTAATATTGGGGCCAGAGAATGCGCATAAGGCGTTTGATCCAGAGAATCTGCCCAAGGTTCGTCAGGGACCCTTAAAAAAATTCTTGTCTTCCATTATTGGAGAAGATGCGCCTCATAAAATGGACAACTTCACATTTGAACGAGGTACAGGCGACATTAGCAACAAGCTGTTCACGATGGATGGGCAGCCTGTGAATGGTAATCCACGTAGGCAGGCTTATGAGGACAGGATAGCTGCAAGAGCAGTGTTCCAGGAAGCTGTAGGGGATCTTCTGGGGCGATATGGGCCACAGGCCGGAGCAGGTGGACAATTGGCAGCAGCAGGCCTGGCTGCGCATCTGCACGGAAATCTGGCAGCTCAAGCAGGAGCGTATTTCATTGGACGAAAAGATGGCGGGACCATTCAACTAACACCGGAGGAGCTGCGCCATGCAGCCAAGCAGATGCGGGGAAGCCTGGACGGGTTCGCGAATGATACACAAGCGTCCATCCAGCTATTTCAGGCCCAGATCGGCACAAGCGAGAGTCAGTCTCTGACGCCAATCGCCTATAATGCTACAGCGACACTGCAGCGTATCAATCGTTGGTATCAGGAGTCCATCCTAGAGATTGCAGAGTACATTGACCGTAAGGGTGAGGAGTTTATTGCTATTGACCAGTGAGTCTGGCTGTAAGGAAACCATGAGCAGCTTGATGAATTTAACAGCGAGTCTTGGGTGACAAAATGTTGAAGCAGCATGTACAGGGGGCATAAGACATGAGCAGAATATCCGTATCTTTATCCGATCTTAGAAGAGCAGTCCAGCAGTGTGAACAATTAAGGCAGAGATTGCAGCAGCAGGAGCAGCAGATGCGGAGTATCTACACCCGTTTACAGGAATGGAGAGGGGAATCGGCACTTGAGCTGTCCCGTAAAATGGAGGCATTCGTACAGGGAGCATCCGCCCGAATGCAGGAGCTAGAGTCTCATAAGGCGGAGCTTGAGAGCTATATACGCAAGATGGAAGCGGCGGATCGCGAGGAAAGAAGACAGCGTCAGGCGCAATAAGCTACCTTCAGGCATGTCTCTTGTAAGAGGCGCGTTGAAGGATTATGAGATGCAGAAATTGGATATAGATGATGTAGAAAGCGGCAATCTCCAGAGATGAAGATTAGCCGCTTTCTGCTTGTTGACCCGATTTTTGCACGCAAACCTACTATTTATACAACGAGAATGATATAACAAGCTCCAGTGACGATTATCATTTTATCTATTTATATCGAAAGAAGTGCTCTGACTGTCGTTTCGATCTCCTTAACCTCGACATGAGCCGCTTCCACCTGTGTTCGTCTCTTTATCTCCACAATGCCTTCCCCTGCTCGTTTGCCAACTGTGATGCGGACGGGAATTCCGATGAGATCGGCATCTTTAAATTTGACGCCCGGGCGTTCGTCTCTGTCGTCCAATAGAACCTCCAGGCCCTGCTGTTGTAGCTGCTGGTACAATTCAGCGGCTAGCTCCTGCTGTGCATGATCAGCGCTAGAGACAGGGATAATGTGCACCTGAAAAGGAGCGATGCTCACGGGCCAGATGATACCATGCTCATCATGGCTTTGCTCTACTACAGCGGACAAAATTCGTGAGACGCCAATGCCGTAGCATCCCATGATAAATGGTTGTTCTTTCCCTGTTGTATCCAGATAGCGGGCCCCGAGTTGTTCGCTGTATTTGGTTCCTAGCTTGAAGACGTGTCCGATCTCAATTCCTTTATCAAATTCAAGAGCTTTCCCGCAATGTGGGCATCGATCTCCTTCGTGAACATTACGCAGATCATGCACGCGATCAAGAGCAAAGTCTCGCCCAGGCACTACATGAGCATAGTGATAATCCACGGTATTAGCCCCGGCTATGGCTTGACTCAACAAGGCGACCTCATGGTCTACAAGCAAGGGGAGATTCAGTCCCACAGGGCCAGAAAATCCGATGGGTATCCCAGTTGTGGCATTCAGCTGAGTGTGCTCAGCCAGCTCCAGCTCATGGCAATTCAGTACACTTTTCAACTTCAGCTCATTCACTTCATGATCGCCACGGATCAGCACAGCTATGTATTGCTGGTCAGCTTTGTAAATTAACGTTTTGATGATTAGCTGAGGAGCTACACCTGTGAATGCTGTCAATTCAGCAATTGACTTGATACCTGGGGTATGAATGCGCGCTATGGCCTCCACCTGATTAGCTGTCGGATTACTTGCAGGCTCGTCAGAAGCAACATGGATGGATTCTCCCAACCCTTCCGGCCTTTCCGCTTGTTGGCTGCTTGCAGTGGCCTTCTCCAGATTGGCTGCATAGTCACAGGAGGAGCAGGACACAATCGTATCTTCCCCGATCTTGGCGAGCGCCATGAATTCATGAGTCTCGTCCTCGCCACCAATCGTACCGGCATCCGCTTCGACGGCTCGGAAGTTCAAGCCAAGCCGTTCGAAAATGTGAGTATACGCCTTATACATCCTCCAATAGGATTCATTAAGACTCTCCCAATCAGCGTCAAAGGAGTAAGCATCCTTCATCATGAATTCCCGGCCCCGCATGAGTCCAAAGCGTGGTCTGCGCTCATCACGGAATTTGGTCTGAATCTGATACAGGATGACAGGTAATTTACGATAGGAGGATATTTCGTCCGCGGCCAGGACGGTCACGACTTCTTCGTGTGTAGGTCCGAGTGCAAATTCACGCTGATGACGATCCTGAAGCCGCATAAGCTCCGGTCCATAATCTCCATATCTACCAGAGCTGTGCCACAGCTCCGCAGGCTGCAGGGCCGGCATTAGAATCTCCTGAGCTCCTGCTGCATCCATTTCCTGTCTGATAATCTGAGCGACCTTATGTAGCACCCTGAGCCCAAGGGGCAGATAGGTGTATATTCCTGCTGCGACTTGTCTGATCAATCCAGCTCGTACAAGGAGCTGATGACTCATAACCTCGGCTTCAGTCGGAGCTTCTCTAAGAGTAGGAATAAGAAGATGCTGCTGGCGCAAAACGGATCACTCCTCGGATAGTTATGTATTCGTTTCGTCAATTGGAATATTCTAGATGAAGAATTACATCTATTAAAGCATATTTCATTCCTGCTTCAAAGGAAGATTCTCGCATCGGCAAGCTATGAGAGCACCGGATGTATTCCATTCTTGGACTTGATGAATCCCCCATTTATGCCAGCTTGAATAGTGGTGTTCTGCACCAGCCAGGCCGTGTACCGTCTGAAGTCCTGCGCGATCCCCGACCTGAGTCTAGGTTCAAAAACCGTCCACGGTCCGTTTTGAAAAATCGAAATTTTCTCTAGAATAAGGACATAAGGTTGAGACATACACAAGCAACCGGAACTGAACCCGTATCGTAAAGATACAATAAGGATGCATATCAAGAAAGGCGGTGATAAAGCAATGAGATGGAATAAAGGAAATAGTCTGGCGATTATACTGATTGTCGTAGGTTCCCTGATGTTGCTGAGCAGCTTCACCCCTGTGTTTGGACATCTGGTAAGAGAATTGATGGGATATCTAATCCCAGTAGCGATGGTTGCACTTGGCTACTACGGCGTGAAGAGAGGCAATACCGTAGCAGGTTGGATAATTCTGATCATCGGTCTGTTGATTCTACTCGGCAAGCTGTCCTGGTTGATCGGGCCGCTGCTCGCAATCGCATTGATCTTCTTTGGAATTAACATGTTGAAGAATCGGCGCAGACATTACTGAGCCCAGTGAAAGGAGCATATGAGAATGAGTGTATTTCGTCGAATGCGGGACATTACGGTAGCTACCTTGAATGAAAATCTGGAGCAGAGCCAAGATCCCGTCCGTATGATCGATCAATTTCTATATAATACTCGCAAGGATATTGAGCAGGCTGAGCGCTTGCATCAGCAATATGCAGGCCATACCCGGCAAATGAAGCAGCAGATGGATCAGGCTGTGACGATGAAGCTCAAGCGAGAGGAGCAAGCCATGCTCGCTATCAAGGCAGAGGAGGAGCATGTAGCTAAGCTGGCCCTGCAGGAGAAGATTCTCTATGAAGAGAAGGCTGAGCAATACAGTGAGCTGTGGGAACAAAGCCGTGAATCACTTCGCGAATTGGAGCTGCAGCTGGAGGAGCTTCGCTCGGAATATCAGGCTGTATACAGCAAGCGCCAATATTATGTAGCACGGATGCAGACATTGAACCTGCAGCGGCAAATGAACGAACGGGCCAGTACATATGGCGGACGCAACGTACCGCGTATGTTCGACCGATTGGCTGACCGAATTGCGGATATGGAAGCTGAGACGTATTCCTTACGAGACCTTAGACGCTCAGACAATGCTTATTCGCAGGATGGACTCCGGCAGCCTTCGGTTCTGGAGCAGGAGCTCGCCCGACTGAAAGATAAACTGGGCAAGCAAGGAAAGGAGTAGAACGGGTATGAGTAAGTTGTACAGATCCACAACGGATCGAATGATTACCGGTATTGCCGGTGGATTATCTAACGTATTCGGTATTGATTCCACATGGATTCGGATCTTGCTGGTGATCAGCATTTTCCTGACAAGCGGTCTTACGATTCTGATCTACTTGATCGCTGCTATGGTCATTCCGAAGGAACCCTACGGTCCGTATAACGGACTTGGCGGGATGAACTACCAGCAAGGGCCTAATTATAACCAGGGTGGATATAACGGTGGAGGATACGGACAATCCAATTCTTTTCACAAGCCGCCCCAATCCAACCAGCCGCCTTATTCTCAAGGAGGCAACCCGGATCTGGATTCGATGATGGAGGATATAGAGAAGAAGGCTATGAAGAAGGAAATAGAAGAACTGCGCAAAAAATTATCCAGCTACGAGAAGGGAGAACGTTAATTATGGGAATCTTTAAAAGAATGAAGGATATGACTAGAGCATCTGTGAATGATATTTTGGATAAAGTAGAAGACCCAATCGTTATGTTGAACCAATACCTGCGTGATATGGAATCTGAAATTCATGAGGCAGAAGTTACAGTAGCGAAGCAAATGGCTAGTGAGCGTCGCATGAAGCAGCGTCTGGAGGAAGCGGACAGAATGGCAGCTGAGCGTGAGCGCCAGGCTGAAGCAGCACTGCGTAATGGCCAGGAGGATGTAGCCCGCAAGCTGCTTGAGGAGAAGATCTACTTCAACCAAAAGCAGGATGAATTCCGCGAATTGCATCATCAGGCAGAAGAGCAAGTCAAAGACCTTGTACAGCAACTGCATGATATGAAGGACGAATTCTACAAAATGCGCAACAAGCGCAACGAGCTTGTATCCCGTGCCCAAATGGCTAATGCCAAGAAGCAAATGAACTCCATCAGCAGTGTTCACTCCATTGAGAGCGGAAGTGCTTCGCTCGGATTCCATCGCATGGAAGAGAAAATCATGCAGATGGAGGCGGAAGCAGATGTGATGCGTGCCCCATATCGTTCGAATGGTACGTACACCAACCCTGCTGAAGCAGAGCGTAATTTCAAGGTAGATGAGCAATTGGAGCAGCTGAGAAGCAAGCTGAACAAAACAGAGCAGCCTAAGACTGATTCCAAGGAATAACTATTCAGATCCACGTGCACTATGATATGCTGAAGCGAATGGGCCTAAGGCATTGAATGGAGAGAAGCCATGCGGGGCAGGTCGCCTCGTAATGGCTTTTCTGTTGCAAGAGACCAAGGGATACTACGAGATGAACAGGAGGTGCGGCATGCTTACACGAAATCGAATGATGGTGATTACTGTCATGGTCATTGGGATTCTACTACTTACAGGTCGTTGGATGGGCTTCTTCACGATTGTCGCACTCTTGCTCATCTTGCTTGGTCTATATAAGCTGCACAAGGGAAAGAACAAGAAGGGCTATACCTTTATGGCTGTCGGCGGCGGTCTGATTGTATTGGATAATCTGCTGCTGGTATTCGGCTTGATTGCTATTTCGTTAGGAGTATACTATTGGCGTAGTCGCAAGTTGCATCCTCAAGGGACAGCACTGTTCAAGCAGAACTTCATGTCCAACTACCGCTGGGATGAGATTCCTTGGACCTTGCAGGATACGAGCGTGTGGCATGTTATTGGTGAAATGAAGGCAGACTTGTCTCTGGCACTGCCAGAGGAGCGGGATACGGTCTTCTTCACACAAGGAGTGCTAGGGGATGTGGAGTTCAGGATTCCAGAATACTATGGTGTAGAGATTGAGGCCTTCGTTATGTTTGGACAGATTCAGCTTGGAAGAGATCGGGATGCAGGGGCGCTCAATCGCGTATCCTGGAGATCACCCAACTATGATACATGTGAATTCAAAGTCAAGGTCATCGTGTCTTATGTTGTAGGCGATGTCCGCATTCATTTCATATAATACAGGAGGGGCCTATAATGAACGATCATAAAACATCGAACATGATTACTCGCAGTATGGGCGAAGGCATCCTCCTGTGTGTATTTTTAGGATCAGCCCTGCTATATATGCTGTATACATATGGTTATTTGGATTTATCTACGACTTGGCGGGATCTGCTGAACCTCGCAGCTGCAATGCTTCTGCCCCTGATTGGGATCGGGGCCTGCTATGGCTTCTACCAGAGCTATCGAGTGAAGCGGAAGCTGGAGATGATGCGAGAGACACTGCTCATGTGGGAGAAGGGGAGTCCCTCCCGCGAGCTGCCGGAGCTAGGACGGGATGAGATCGGCAGACTAGGAGAGCAATTAGGGCGGATTGCCCGTAAATGGGAGGAGCAGGTATCCTCGCTGCAGCGTTTATCTACAAATAATGCCCAATTGGCTGAGCAGGCAAGAGTATCAGCTATCGTAGAAGAGAGACAGCGTCTGGCACGTGAGCTGCATGATGCCGTCTCTCAGCAGCTATTCGCAATATCAATGACGGCTACAGCTGTAGGGCGGACATTAGACAAGGATTTTGACAAGGCCAAGCGTCAGGTCGCGTTGATTGAGGAGATGTCGGCCGTAGCACAGTCTGAAATGCGTGCATTGCTGCTGCATTTGCGACCTGTGTATCTGGAGGGCAAGCATCTAGAGCAAGGACTCAGGGAGCTTGTGAAGGAATTGGAGCTCAAGGTGCCCATGGAGATCGACTTTGAGATGGATAGCAGCATCCGGCTGGTCAAGGGCGTCGAGAATCATTTGTTCCGTATTATACAGGAGGCTATGTCCAACACACTGCGGCATGCCAAGGCTACGCGCATGGAGATACGCATTCAAGAGCGGGATGACGCTATACGGGTCATGATCCGGGACAATGGTGTTGGGTTCGAGCTGGATGAGCGCAAGCAGGCTTCATATGGATTGTCCACCATGCAGGAACGGATTAGCGAGGTAGGAGGGGCCATCCAATTCGTGACGGCACCTGGCAAAGGAACGCGGATTGAGATGACTGTGCCAGTGATGAATGAAGAGATTAAGGGAGGGAATGAGCATGTCCAATGAAGATGAACATCCGATTCAGGTATTGCTAGTGGATGACCACGAGATGGTCCGGATCGGGCTGGCCGCTGTACTTGGGACTGAGGACGGTATCGAGGTTGTTGGCGAAGCTGGCAGTGGTGAGGAAGGAATCCGTCTGGCGGAGGAGTATAAACCTGACGTCATCCTGATGGATCTGGTTATGGATGGAATGGACGGCATTGAGACGACGCGACGGGTACTCCAGATCCTACCCCAGTGCAAGGTGATCGTGCTGACGAGCTATCTGGATGATGAGAAAATGTATCCTGTCATTGAAGCTGGTGCCTTCAGCTATCTGCTCAAGACCTCCCGTGCTGGAGAGATCGCTGACGCGATTCGTGCGGCATCCCGTGGACAGTCTGTACTGGAGTCCCAGGTAGCTTCCAAAATGATGGATCGTTTCCGTCAGCCTCAGGAGGCTGCTCCGGCGCATGCTGATCTTACCGAGCGAGAGATGGAAGTGCTACGATTGCTTGCGCAGGGAAAATCCAATCAGGATATTGCGGATGATCTGATCATCGGTGTGAAGACCGTTAAGTTCCACATTACGAATCTGCTGTCCAAATTAGGTGTGGAGGATCGGACACAGGCAGCCATTTATGCATACAAGAATGGTCTGGCGGAATGATAATAAGATGAGGCGAAAAACCGGAGGCATGGTGGTCTGCGGTTTTTTTCATTCCATAAACAATTCTTATAGCTCACAAGATAGCATGAAGAATGTGGAATATGCTACACTGTAGCCAATTACATTTCACAATACTTTAACAAGAAAAGGAAAGAATAAGCCATGGCTGATAACCTAAGAGAAGATACGATGCAAACACCAGGCGCGGTATTTTTTATTTTTGGGGCAACGGGAGATCTGGCTCGTCGCAAATTGTTTCCTGCTATATATAGTCTATACCGGGAGGGCAAGCTGGCAGAGGATTTTGCCGTTGTTGGCGTAGCACGCCGTCCCCGCAGTCCCGAGGAGTTCCGCAATGACCTCTACGAGTCCATTCAGGAGTTCTGCCGCTACAAGGCTAATCATGATGAACAGTGGCAGCAATTCGCCGAGCATTTTGAATATAAGTCGCTGGATATTAACAATGTTGATGGCTTCCGCGAGCTGCGTGAGCAGACGGAACGGCTGGAATCGAAGTTCGGTATTCCCGGCAATCGGCTCTTCTACCTGGCATTGGCCCCAGAACTCTTTGGCAGTGTGTCGAACAGTCTTCAGCAAGGTGGCATGCTAGATGGGAACGGCTGGAATCGTCTGGTTATCGAGAAGCCGTTCGGCTATAACCTCGAATCTGCTCGTAAGCTGAACGAAGAGATCCGCCAGGTATTTGAGGAAGAGGAGATCTATCGAATTGATCATTACCTCGGGAAAGAAATGGTTCAGAACATTGAGGTAATCCGGTTCGGTAACGCATTCTTCGAGCCACTTTGGAATAATAAGCACATCGCTAATATACAGATCACACTAGGGGAGACGGTTGGCGTCGAGGAGCGTGGTGGCTACTACGACCATTCCGGTGCTCTGCGTGATATGGGACAGAACCATATGCTGCAGATGTTGACCATGATTGCTATGGAGCCACCAAGCCGCCTTCTGCCCGAGGATATTCGGGACGAGAAGGTGAAGGTGCTGCGCTCGCTGCGTCCCTTCGAATCGGCGGACGATGTGCGAAGCAACGTCGTGCGCGGGCAATACACGGAGGGGACGCACCGCGGTCAGCAACTGAAGGGGTACCGTCAGGAAGATAAAGTCGATCCGGAATCCTCAACCGAGACGTATTTTGCAGCAAAAGTGTTCGTTGATAATTTCCGCTGGGCAGGCGTGCCCTTTTACCTGCGTACAGGCAAGCGTCTACCTGTCAAGACCACGGAGGTTGTCGTTGAGTTCAAGAGCACGCCAAACAAGGTCTATCTGGGTCAAAAATATAATCTGGAGCCCAACCTGCTCGTCATTCGAGTGAATCCGATGGAGGGCATCTACATCAAAATCAATGCCAAGAAGCCAGGCTCGGAATCCGAGATTGAGCCGCTTGCTATGGATTTCTGCCAAAGCTGCATGATCGGTATCAATTCTCCTGAGGCATATGAGCGTCTGCTGCATGATGCGGCTGAAGGAGACTCGACCTACTTCACTCGTTGGGATGAGGTGGCGACAGCCTGGTCCTATGTGGACCGCATAGCACAGGCATGGCAGGAGACACCAGACAGCCTGGAGCAATATCCAGCAGGCTCGTGGGGGCCTGAAGCAGCGGACGAATTGCTCCGCAAGGACGGCTATCACTGGTGGCCTGTGAACGGTCAGGACGAAGACCGGGTCGTATGGCGCATGAGCTAGTCTAAGACAGGCACCATTAGCATCCAAGGTGCATAAGGTATTGCAGGTCTCTCGGGAGCGAGGGTACTTTCCATCATCCTCATACGTTATAAACGTGTGGGGATGATTTGCGTTCGTTAGAGGATGATTTGTGTGGCAAATATGGTATAATAACTAGGATTTGCTTAAGTCCGTTATATATAATGAAATGAAGAAAGTGGATATAGTTCAGTGTGGTAAAAAAGTCTGGATAAAGTGAGGCGTCATCCCTTGTGAGTTGATTTCTACTTTTTTATAAAGTGTATCAATATAGAAGTTTTGCGAAAAAGCCGGATTAAGTGATAATACACAGCTTCCTTTTTGCCATGTAAAGCTCAGCGCCGAAAGGACATTCGTGCACAAATCAATGAAATGTAATTGTATTCATGTGATGAAGGGAATAGTGAAATGAGTAAAACAAGCGAACAAGTACTGCAACAGGAAGTCGACAAACGACGGACCTTTGCCATTATCTCTCACCCGGATGCGGGGAAGACGACGCTCACGGAGAAGCTTCTCCTGTTCGGCGGCGCGATTCGTGAGGCAGGTTCCGTCAAGGCACGCAAAGCCAGCAAGCATGCAACGAGTGACTGGATGGAGATCGAGAAGCAACGGGGGATCTCTGTAACCTCCTCCGTGATGCAATTCGACTATAACGGGCACCGGATTAACATTTTGGACACGCCAGGTCACCAGGACTTCAGTGAGGACACATATCGGACACTGACGGCCGCGGATAGTGCAGTCATGTTGATTGACGTTGCCAAGGGTGTGGAGGCTCAGACGATCAAGCTATTCCAGGTATGTGCCAAGCGCGGGATTCCCATCTTCACCTTCATCAACAAGCTAGACCGCGAAGGACGTAGTCCCTTCGATCTGATGGAGGAGCTGGAGCAGGTATTGGGTATTCGCTCGGTGCCGATGAACTGGCCTATTGGCATGGGACGTGAGCTATGCGGCGTATATGATCGTACATTGAACCAGGTTGAGCTATTCCAGGGTGACGATCATTCCAAGATCAAGGTAGAGAAGGTTGAGGGCTATAACGATCCTGTGATCCGCGAAATGGCTGGAGAGTTCCATCATGACCAGCTCTGCCAGGACCTTGAGCTGCTGGACATCGCGGGCGACCAATTTGATATGGAGAAGGTACAGCGCGGTGAGCTGACACCGGTCTTCTTTGGCAGTGCCATCAATAATTTCGGCGTACAGACCTTCCTGGAGAACTTCCTGAATCTCGCACCGAAGCCGGAGCCACGTCGCAGTACAGCTGGCTTGATCGAGCCGACGAATGAGAAATTCAGTGGGTATGTCTTCAAAATTCAGGCGAATATGAACCCAGCCCACCGGGATCGTGTAGCATTCCTGCGAATCGTGTCTGGGGTGTTCCAGCGCGGGATGAGCGTGAAGCATGTCCGCGCGGGCAAGGAAATCAAGCTCTCGCAGCCACAGCAATTCCTGGCACAGGACCGTGATATTGTACAGGAGGCCTATCCTGGGGATATTATCGGACTCTTCGATCCAGGCATCTTCCGTATTGGAGATTCGCTTAGCCAGGGCAGTGAGGTTGTCTTCGATGAGCTGCCGACGTTCTCGCCAGAGATTTTTGCGAAGGTGACGGTCAAGAACGCACTTAAGCATAAGCAATATCAGAAGGGAATCGACCAACTGACCGAGGAGGGCACGATCCAGGTGTTCAACACGGTAAGCTTCGATGATACCATTCTGGGCGTAGTAGGACAGCTGCAATTTGAGGTGTTCGAATATCGAATGAAGGGCGAATATGGTGTGGATGTACAGCTACAACGCATGCCGTTCCAATTTGCTCGCTGGATTGTGGATGATCAGATTGATCCAAGTAAATTCCGTATCAATTCTACGCTAGTGAAGGATAAAAAGGGGAATTACGTTGTGCTGTTCGAGAATGAATATGCTATGCGTACTGCAATGGAGAAAAATCCGAATGCGAAGTTCCTAGAGACGGCCCCTTAAGCTATCCGTGAATGTGTACGTAATATGAGTGCTCAGTTCTACATGAATTCTCGAATACGATATAATCTGATTGCAATAAGATACCATATATACACTTGAGGCCTGTTTAAAGTCCAAGTAGAACAAGCCGGCTGACTGTCTTATGACAGTGCCGGCTTGTTTGTGTACTGTGAGCCACCAATCAGGAATCAGGATAGCTTGGGAGGCTGAACTCCCTGCAAATGATGATGCAGAATCTGCACCAGCTCCTGGCGCTGAGACGGGTTGATGTCCTTCCAGATCATCTCGAACACAGCACCAAGGCCGGGTAGGGCAGCCTCCGGACCATCCACCGATCCCTCAATCATCTCGGTCAGGCCTTGCTCTGATTCACCATGCACTTTGTGAACGATAGCTTGTCGCAAATCGAGTGTAATGGGCATTGTGATCCTCCTGATAGGTTAGATTCAAGTACCTTATCCTAGTGTGGCCTGCCAGAAGGGATGGTATGCAAATAAGGAATCCAGGTATGCTATACTTAGGAATAGTATGAATTCGGGAGGCCAAGCGACAAATGGCAAAAAAACAATATGCGATTATCGGCATGGGGCGATTCGGCTCTAGCGTCGCATACGCGTTAAGCGAGATGGGCTACGATGTACTAGCGATCGATGCCAATGAACAGCGAATACAGGAGGTCTCCGAAATGGTGACCCATGCCGTATCGGCAGATTCAACGGATGAGGAAGCCTTGCGGGCGCTGGGTATTCGTAATTTTGATGTCGTCGTGGTGGCGATTGGTGAGGATATTCAGGCCAGTATATTGACGACACTGATACTGAAGGATATGGGTGTACCCGTACTCCTGGTCAAAGCGAAGAATGAACTGCATGGCAAGGTGCTGCAAAAAATTGGTGCGGACAAAGTAATCTATCCGGAACGGGACATGGGACTACGGGTAGCTCATCATCTGACCTCGCCGAACATTCTGGACTATATTGAGCTGTCTGAAGACTACAGTATATTCGAGATGCAGGCTCCGCGTTTCATGATTGGCAGGAATCTGAAGGAGCTGGATATCCGGGCCAGGTATGGTTGTAATGTTCTGGGTATTCGGCGTGAGAAGGAGATGAATATCTCTCCGCATCCAGAGGACCTGATTCAGACAGGAGATGTGCTGATTATTGTCGGGCACAAAAATGATCTTGTCCGACTGGAGCAGGCGTTTCCTGAGTAGACGAACAGGGTACCAACTGAAGATTGGGTATGAAGATACTTTTATGAATGAATTTTCATTGGTGAAGGTGCAGAGACATGGTACATAAATATACATGGATATGATTGTATAGCTGTATGCTCATGTAACTGCATAAATATACAGTTGGTAAGATGCTAGGTGGCAGGGTAGAATCCCCGTTAGTGTCTTGAGCAAAATATCGTAGTGTAGACATTATGAGTATAAAAGGATTGTGGTCAAGATATGGATATTATTTCGCCTAGCAACTCCCGGGTCAAAGGCTGGGCCCAGTTGCTGGACAAGAAGCATCGCAGCAAGCAAGGCAAGTATCTGATCGAGGGCATACATCTTGTGATGGAAGCCCTGCAGGCAAATGCGGATATTGAATGTGTAGCGTACGATATGGAACGCGGTATCCCAAGGGAATTGTCAGAATTAAGATCATTGCCCGATGCTCCGGAATGGATTGCGGTATCGGCAGCCGTGATTGCCAAATGTACAGATGCCAAGACACCACAGCCAGTATTTGCAGTTGTTCGCAAAGAGACTACGACTGTGGGCAGATTGTGGGAGAAGCCGAACAGTATCGTCATCGTACTGGATGGGGTGCAGGACCCGGGGAATGTAGGGACGATTATTCGTAGTGCAGATGCAGCAGGTGCGGCAGGGGTTGTCCTGGGGCAAGGCTGTGCTGATCTGTACAATCCCAAGACGATCCGCTCAACGATGGGCTCGATGTTCCATATCCCGGTCGTGGAAGGGGAGCTGACGGAGCTGCTGTCTGAAGCCAAACGCCACGGGGCACAGATCATCTCTACAGCACTGGATGCCACACATTCGTGCTACACGTATGATTTTCGCGGTCCGGTCTGGATGCTCATTGGTAGTGAGGGGCAAGGGGTATCTGCGGAGGCTACGGCTCTCGTCGATGAGTCTATTCGAATCCCGATGGTCGGTCAGGCAGAATCGCTGAATGCGGCTATGGCAGCCACGATCGTACTCTTTGAGGCGATGAGGCAGAGGAATTTTTGAACAATAATAATTTCTGTCCAAGTGTCAGTTATAACGTAATTCTGGACAAATTATAAGATAAATCTGGATAGATTATAACGTAAATCTGGACTGAGAAAACCTTTGCGTAGCAAGGGTTTTTTCGTTTTTTTTGCACAAATCAGTTATAACAAAAGAATTCATAAATGTACATTTTTTATACTTATTTTTTTATAACATCAGTTTGGACAAACCATCATCAGTTCAAGTGAATTATACATATGTAGGTACGAATTTTTATGGGCGGAGGCACTCCAGTCAATCAAACAGAAGGTGTATATGATGTAGCTGGCAGAGGGCAAGCCAATGTGGGTTTGGCGTCTACAGGTAAAGATCGAGAATCAATTTTAATGGACAAAACCCAAATGCTTAATTTTGATGGCTTCAATTCTACGAGAATTTATTTAAAGAGTGCCGCAAACATTGAGCCCCTTGTGAACATCACACATTTTGATTGTCCGATGCACCTTGTAGAAGAGAGTCTGGAGAAATAGAAAATTTATACCTTCTATGAGCGATTGTGCGAAGTGATCTTTAAGAGGCTGGTACAATACTGGATTACATTCAATGAAATTAATTTGGTTAACGTAACTGATACATTTTGGATTCCAAAACCGTCTTTATACTAAAGCAGCGAAAGGAGTAAAGGGCTTAGGTTAACCTGACAGGATAAAAATGGAACGAACGAAAATGGAAATTTATACAAAAGGAGAATTTAGATGAGGTCGTTTGAACTGTTGTTTTTTTTATCAAACATCACCTTGTTTACATTGACAATAATGTTAAATATAGGACGTCGTAGAATTCCAGTATTCGTTGCAAGTGGGATCGCCACACTTTTACTGGTCATTCATTGGACGGTGGAAGGATACAGAGTTCAGCTATTTTTCCCATATTGCATTACGATCGTTTTTTTAACCATTTCAGGTTATAGCTATTTTAAAAAAAACGGTCCTAAAAAAATCCCACGATTCATATTGGGTTCAGCTTATACCGCTATAGCGATAATGCTGATCGTAACAGCGGGTCTCATGTATGCTTTTCCTGTATTTAAACTACCTGAACCGACAGGCGAATTTAAGGTAGGAACGCAAACTTTTCATTTCGTGGATACAAATAGGAAAGAGATTTTCGACGAAGCTAGAGATGGAAAGAGAGAATTGATGGTTCAGGTATGGTATCCGGCTCAAACTGGCACTGGCAAGTATGCTTCCTTTGTTCCCAATACCCAGATTTTGCATTATATGGCCGCGGACTATGGCCTTCCCGGGTTTACTTTTCAACACTTAAAGTTCGTATCCAGTCATTCTTATTCGGGGGCCGAAGTCTCTTCGGCACAGAATTCATATCCTCTGATCCTTGCGAATCCCGGCAACGGCTCTTCGAGGTTCCTCCACACATCGCAAGCCGAAAATCTCGCAAGTCACGGATATATCGTGGCAGTGATCGACCACACCTACAATACTTTTGCAACCGAGTTTCCGGACGGGCGAATCACGACCAGCACAACTAACGACTTATTCTCGCCTGATCATGATTACCGGACGAGTAGAGGAAATCGCGACAAGTTGGGAAAAGTTTTAACCGGCGATGCCACGTTTACGCTGGACCAGTTCGAGCTCATCCAATCGGGGCAGATTCCAAGTCATCTAAAAGGGAGGATTGATCTCGGTCATGTCGGGGTGTTCGGTCATTCCATCGGCGGAGCGACGGCCTATGACACTTCTTACGATCCGCGAATCGCGGTTGGAATAGACCTTGATGGAGGACTTTATCGACTGCACGACAGAGAGGGTCTGCGTAAGCCGTTTTTGTTCATCAACTCGGAAAGCTATTTCGAAAAATTAAAAATGGTGATGGATAACCGAGTCTACACAGATGCAGAGCTTAACCGTATGGGTTCAACAAGAGAGTGGGAGGAACAAGTAATGGAAGATAAAAAGTTGGAGCTTGAACGGATGCGCGAAACGGTTGACGAAGGGGGACAAATCCTCTATATCGAAAATACGGAGCATTTGAATTTTGCCGACGTACAGTTCATTTCTCCGATTTTCAAAATGCTGGGCATTACGGGAAAGATTGCACCTGAAAGAGCGAACTCCGTTATCAATGCCTACATGTTGGATTTTTTTGATATGTATCTGAAAAATCAAGGCGGAATCTTATTGAAAGGACCAGATAGCCGCTTTCCGGAGGTGAAATTCGTAACCTCGCGATAAATTACGGAGCAAGCTACCGATGTTGTGTCGCGGGACAAGAACACTGTTCCAATCAAAGTTGCTCTATTTTAGTGGCTTTTTTGCTTTAGGAAACCAAGTTCTTGTCCTAACCAGAGGATTAGAACTTGGTTTCATTTCCGATTAGATTATTATCTAAAAAGTTGCGTGGTGGAAAATCATATCGTGTGACAAAAGTACATTAACATAAAAAGTCGTAGGATATAATCGTTTTTTCACCGAAAAATCAAATGTTTTGACCACCGGAGATCTCGATTCTCTGTGCATTAACCCAGCGGTTATCGGGATCGAGTAGACTGGCAACTGCGGGACCAATGTCGTCAGGCACACCGACACGACCAAGGGTAACCATCGCAGCAAATGCATCATTGTAAGCTGGCGTGTCACGCACAGCGCCGCCTAAAAAGTCAGTTTCAATTGCACCAGGTGCAACGGTATTAACGGTGATACCTCGGTGGCCCAGCTCTTTTGCCATATAGATGGTTAGAATTTCCACTGCACCTTTAGCTGCAGAGTAAGCTGAGAAGCCTGGATATGAGACACGAGTGAGGCCTGATGAGAAGTTAACAATACGACCACCATCTGCAAGAAGCGGCAATAGGGCTTGAGTCAAGAAAAATACGCCTTTCACATGCACATTGAACAGGCTATCGAATTGAGCCTCTGTTGTTTCGGTGAAGCCGATCATTTCTCCATGACCCGCATTATTCACCAGATGATTGAAAGTGCCGCTCCCCCAATTAGATTGTAAAATAGAACCAACGGTTTCAGCAAAGTTAGCGAAGCTGGATGTATTTTCTATATCGAGTTGTAGAGCGACCGCTTTACGCCCCAGAGCTTCAATCTCAGCAACGACTGATTTTGCCTCTTCTGCTTGGCTACGATAGGTCAAAATGACATCACCACCATGACGTGCAATGCTAATGGCAGTATTACGACCAAGTCCCCGACTGCCGCCAGTGACAATTGAAATAGTGGTCTGTGCAGCTTCATGTTCTAAAAGTTTCTTTTCCAACGCATACATTCCTCCCAAAAGTCGTTTTTAATTACCTTGCTATCTTAGTTTATAAAGTTCACTTCAAGTCAAAGGTTTTTTTCGGAAAATAAAAACAGTATAATAGCATAGGGAAAACCCTGATTTAATAATATTATTTTTCTTTTCTAGCATGAAATCAGAGAATCCAATTTATAAAATTGAAGATATTATTTAAAGTACACTTTAAGAGGAGGCTTAAAAGGTTATAATGCTGACTATAAAAGAAGTTACTGAAATAACGGAAATAGCTGCACACACCCTTCGATATTATGAAAAAGAGGGCTTGCTTCCACATGTTAAAAGGAACGGCAATGGAAAGCGTCTATACGACGAAGAAGATTTAAGTTGGATACATTTTGTTACAGCACTTCGAGCAACAGGAATGCCTATTGCACAAATTCAGAAATACGTTTACTTATACAAAGAAGGGGACTCAACAATTTCAGAACGAAAATTGATGATGCTCAATCATAAAAAAGAAATAGAGCAAAGCATAAGGGATCTTTATTTTAACTTGGATAAAATAAATTATAAGCTTGCTCTATATGATGTTTTAGAATCTCAGATTGAACGAACTATTATTAAAATATAGGATTAATTTAAGACTTTTGTACCGAAGCGCATGTTTTTACAACGATTCAAGATAGAACCAGACAAAAACCTCTTAATAGAAGCAAACTAGAATTAATTGCTCTAATAAGTATCAGACAGATGCACAGTATAGCGTAAGACAAAACAGTCTCCAAATTACTAAAGACTGGTCATGGCTAACGATTAATTCAAGCCATGAACCAGTCTTTTTACCTTAAAAGCAGGGAAGAGAGACTATTCCACAATTTTAGCGCGATCCTTTCCTTTGTCCGACTGACCTGCGTTTTTGGTAGCCGCTTCACGATCTTGCTGCATTTCCTCGATCGTTCTCACCTTGAGTCGGGCTGCTCCCTCGTAATAATGCGTCGGAATGAGATTACCTGCTGCTAGTCTTTGCTTAGATGCCGCAATGGCTTCTTTGTACTGTGGCAGCCACTGTTCTTGGGCAACAAGCATCTCGTCGACCATCTGCCAAATTTCCTTGGGATTGCAGACTGCTCCCATGAACGGGTCCATCATGAAGGCCTGACGAAGTAAATAGTCATCTCCATGCACTGCGGCCTCAACCGCCAGACGCTGGACTGAGATACTCGTATTACACACAGCCGCCGGACCTAGGGGAAGATCACCGACTTGAGGTATGGAGATGCCGTTGTGGTCAACATATCCTGGAACTTCAACTACAGCATCGTCAGGCAGATTAGGAATGATACCATTATTGATGGTGTTAAAGTGTCCCCTGTATAATCGCCCAGTTTCAAGACCTTCAATAATATACGAACCATGCTCCTCTCCATGGTTGTCCGGTATGAAGCGCATGGCTTCAGCATTCATCCAGTTTGGGAAGTCTGTCTCAAACCAGTTACGTCCTTCTGTACATACGCGCAAGTATCCTCCGGTCTCCGTTAATCCAGCTGTCCAAATCAATCCATTCGGAGATTTCTTGTGAGCGTTTGCGATACCATGGTACGTATTCACTTAGATGACCATTAGATTCGGTACTGTAGTAGCCGAATCGGCGCAGCATATCGATGCGGACCTTCTCGGTACGACTGAATTCTGGGTGTTGCTCGAATGCTTCTAGCAACCCAGGCAACAGATCCTTACCATTATGAGTCGCTTTAATATACCAAGTTTGATGATTGATTCCAGCGCATATAATATCAACATCTTTCTTCTCTAAGTTATACACTTCTGCAATCTGGTGATGACCATGCTGGACACCATGACACACAACCCAATCGTACGTATGCCTCCATATTTATTACAGGCCCACGTCAGCATGGCCATCGGATTTGCGTAGTTGAGTAACAGTACATCTGGAGCACTGTGCTTGCGAATATCCTTACAGATGTCCAACATCTCGGCAAAGCCCCGCTGGCCATACATGATGCCCCCAGCGCATAAAGTATCTCCCACGCATTGGTCTACTCCATACTTAAGCGGTATATCCACATCCGTTGCAAAAGCTTCTAGACCGCCCACCCGGATTGTACAAAGTACATATTTTGCATCCTTGAGGGCTTCTTGACGATCTAATGTAGCTTGAATGTTTATTTTCAGGCCATTTTCGTGAATGTCTCGCTGGCACAGTTGTGTCACCATGTCTAAATTACGTTGATTAATGTCATGAAAAGCACCTGAATATTACTGAATTCTGGAACAGTTAACAAATCACTGAGTAATCCTCTCGTGAACCCAACACTGCCCGCCCCGATAAAAGCCACTTTAAAAGACATGTCTGATATCCTCTCCTCATACGAAGGTTTGCTTTCAATTGATAACTTCAATGATGAGGATATTTTAGCAGTGCTAGTCAGGTGAACGGTAACAAAATCCTGACGTAATTAGTAGACAGTTTATCAAAAATTCTAACCTCTAATTAATATTTCATAAGTCTCATGGATTCTCTCACTTGTTACTCTAATATCAAAAATCAATATTATTATCTGGACCACGGACACTTGAGATGTCTTGTTGTTTGGGATAGTGATATCCCTCCCGGTCCATGCTAATACGATATTCTACAGGGGGAAGTCCTGTATACTTTCTGAATAAACTATGGAAATATTGACGGCTACTCACGCCCACATAATCAGACATTTCTGACACAGGTATGTCTGTATTCATTAGCAGCTTCTTGGCTTTTTCCATACGTAGCATTGTCAGATAACTGGTGGGAGTCATACCTGTACTCTTACGGAAAATACGATATAAATAGCTCGGATGTAAATTGACGGCGGACGAAATACTTTTCATCTGAATGTTGCGGTCCATGTTCTGATACATAAATTCTATGCAGCGCTTAATGTACATTTCAGTGTGGTCTGGAGTGATACGAGTCTTCTCTTTATAAAGACGGGCAATTCGAACCAGCAGCTGAATGAACAAAGTCAGGACCATAATTCCTTGCCCACGGGAAGGTATCTTATGGCTCTCTCTGAACGTTTTCAGGCTATGTTGAGGGGAGGAGGAGAGGGGGATAACAACGGAATCTGGCGAGGGTACATCGTTATTCACCGGACTAATAGATGAGCGGTGCTCCAAAGTTGGTAGAAGAGAGGACTGACTCTGATGGGGCATGGGAGTAGAACTGTCTTGCTTCTGAGTCGTCAGGCCCCGTTGATCCAATTCTAGTACGAGGCTTTTCATAATGTGATATACCTCATCCTAATCGGGCAGCACCAAATAAGCTGAAGCGTCGTCAAGCAGATTAGCCACATCATCCTCTTCATGTGCGAGCTGGCAGACGGATGGTTGTCCCGGTAACACAGGAGTGAAACCAAACTCTACATTGAGTATTCGGCAAGAGGCATCAGCTTCAATAATCAGACGATGAGGTATGCCAGCATCCAGCATGTGCAATTCCGCTACAGTTTATTATTGTTGGTCCCTTGACTCGCTTTATTTTTATGAGGTTTTATCCACCGTTGGCTGCACCAACAACATAGCGCTAAATTGATGATCGAATAAGAGTGTAGCGCCGCGGAAGCGGGAAGCCCTTGCGTAGCGAGGGTTTCTTTTCGTTGTTCATATACCTCAGGTCTACAATACCATTTGTGATATAAAATTTTTGCAATAAAATCTAAGTTTTATAAATTGGAACTACAAAAGGAATTTGTTACATTATTTTATGTAATCGCTTTCAAGTTTGGGTATGCGAGGAGGGATAACGAACAAACTAAAGACTAGTGACAGCCATATTCTGATCAAAGAGGAGGACAATTCAATGCCATCGAAAAAAATGAAGTTATTTGTCACGATGCTGCTTGGTTTTGCGATGATTCTACCCACAGCCAATGTGCAGGCTGCAACGACGATTACGTCCAATGAGATTTCAACCCATGACGGCTATGACTATGAATTTTGGAAGGATAATGGTGGGTCTGGAAGCATGACGCTTAATAGCGGCGGCACCTTTAGTGCGCAGTGGAACAATATCAACAATATTTTGTTCCGTAAAGGCAAGAAATTCGACGAGACCAAGACGCATCAGCAACTTGGCAATATCGCGATTAATTATGGCGCCACCTTTCAGCCGAACGGCAATTCGTATCTTACAGTCTATGGATGGGCGGTAGACCCACTCGTCGAATACTACATTGTTGATAGCTGGGGCACATACCGTCCTACAGGAAGCTATAAAGGGTCTGTCAGTATAGACGGAGGGACCTATGACATCTATGAGACGACGAGGGTTAATCAGCCTTCGATTAAAGGTGTAACAACCTTCAAGCAGTATTGGAGTGTCCGAACCTCAAAAAGAACAAGTGGGACGATATCAGTGAGCGAGCATTTCAAAGCGTGGGAAAGCCGCGGCATGCCGATGGGCAAGATGTATGAAGTAGCTTTGACTGTAGAGGGATATCAAAGTAGCGGCTCGGCCAATGTATACAGCAATACACTTACGATTGGAGGCAGCTCTGGTGGCGGTACGACTCCTCCAGTTAGTGCTACGAGAATCGAAGCGGAGAATATGACCAAGAGCGGTCAATATACGGGGAATATCAGCTCTCCATTCAACGGGGTGGCTTTATACGCCAACAATGACTCAGTGAAATTCACCCAGAATTTTGCAAGTGGTACCCATAACTTTTCGCTGCGCGGTGCATCAAGTACCTCCAATATGGCCAGAGTGGATCTGAAGATCGGTGGGCAGACGAAGGGGACCTTCTACTACGGAGGAAGTAATCCTGCAGTCTACACGTTGAACAACATCAGTCACGGAACGGGCAGCCAAGAGATTGAGCTAGTGGTCACAGCTGATGATGGCACATGGGATGCCTTGATTGACTATTTGGACATCCATTAATCGTGGGCATCAAATGATGTAGTAATTCAAAGTAGCAGTAATGCATTTGTGGATACTAAAATAATGGACTTGATATGTATTAAAATCAGATCCCGGTGGGCTTGTTCCACTGGGATTTTGGCATGAATATAGGGAAATAGGCATATTTATAGACTTCGCTACACTTACCAGGGATGAATGATTTCTGGTCTACACAAAAATTTTACAAAAGAAATTTTAAAATTTGATTGCTTTTTGAGTTTCGTTTTGATAGCATACAGAAGTGTGATTTGGAAAGCTAATATTCAAGGAAGCATGCTTCGCTCATCGCGGTTGTGATGGAGTGCTGATATGCTCAAAATATATCTGGATCTTTCCAAGCAGATAATTGTTTTGACCACTTCTTGAGTACAGGAAGTTAAGGCCATACGGACAGCCGGGTCAAATGCCGATTGGCAACTTTTGGTTGCCTTATTGATTGAGTTAAAAGCTCAAATTTTATAAGTTGGTTACTTTACAACCAGTGCATCTGCACATCAACTTGTGAAACGGTCAATAAGAGTGATAAAGGCGAATTATTTGCTATATAGACTCTGATCCTACTCAAAGATATATTTTGAATATTAAGAAGAGCTTTCTGCCGTAATGTCGAATGACTGTTATGGCTGTGTATGTGCATGACCTCATGTCATGGACATGTTATGCTTCATTAATATTTGTATATATCTTAAGCAAGTGTTGTGCGCGAATGCTGCGTTTTGCACTTGCTTTTTTTGTTGCTTTTTTTGGTGATAATTGTAAATTAGACAACGAGTGTATTGATGAAAAATTACTTGGATTAAGGAGAGATGGACATGGGAAAAGCGCTTATTATCGGATGTGGCGGCGTTGCATCAGTAGCCATTCATAAATGCGTTCAAAACAGTGAGGTATTCGAGGAGATTTGTATCGCAAGTCGAACAAAATCGAAATGCGACGACCTGAAGGCAAAATTGGATGGCGGCAAAACCAAAATTTCGACGGCGCAAGTCGACGCCAACAATGTGGACGAGCTGATTGCTCTGATCGAAGATTTCAAACCGGACGTTGTAATGAACCTGGCTCTGCCATATCAGGATTTGACAATCATGGACGCTTGCCTTGCGACCAAGACGAATTATATGGATACAGCGAACTATGAGCCGGAAGATACGGCAAAATTCGAATACAGCTGGCAGTGGGAATACCGTGAACGCTTCAAGGAAGCTGGCATTACAGCACTGCTGGGTAGCGGATTCGATCCAGGTGTAACCGGCGTCTTCTCCGCGTATGCCCTGAAGCACCATTTTGACGAAATTGAATATATAGATATTCTGGACTGCAATGCAGGGGACCACGGCTATCCGTTCGCTACGAACTTTAACCCTGAGATCAACATTCGTGAAGTATCCGCTAACGGAAGATACTGGGAGAATGGCGAGTGGATTGAAACGGCACCAATGGAGATCAAGCGCGTGTATGACTTCCCAGAAGTTGGGGAGAAGGATATGTACCTGCTGTACCATGAGGAGCTGGAGTCTCTGGCTGCCAACATTCCAGGCTTGAAACGGATTCGCTTCTTCATGACGTTCGGCCAAAGCTACCTGACGCACCTCAAGTGCCTGGAGAATGTTGGAATGACCTCCATTGAGCCGATTGAGTTCGAAGGCAAGCAAATCATTCCGTTGCAATTCCTGAAGGCAGTACTGCCAGATCCGTCTTCTCTCGGACCTCGTACAAAGGGCAAGACGAATATCGGCTGTATTTTCCGCGGTAAGAAAGACGGCAAAGACAAGACGTATTATGTATACAATGTCTGCGATCATGAAGAGTGTTACAAGGAAGTGGGCTCCCAAGCGGTGGCTTACACGACTGGTGTGCCAGCGATGATCGGGGCAATGATGCTGATGACAGGCGAATGGGATGCCAAAGGCGTATACAACATTGAAGAGTTCAATCCAGATCCATTTATGGACGCGCTGAACAAATGGGGACTTCCGTGGAAGGAGAGCTTCGATCCGAAGCTAGTGGACTAATATGAAGTTTGAGGAATTGCCAACACCCTGCTATGTAGTAGACGAGGGACTGTTGGAGAAAAATCTGAAAATTCTACGCGGTGTCATGGAACGTACGGGCTGCAAGATCGTACTGGCACAAAAAGCTTTCTCCATGACAACGATGTATCCGCTGATCGGTGAGTATCTGAGTGGCACGACGGCAAGCGGCTTGTATGAGGCGCGTCTAGGCTACGAGGAGATGGGGAAGGAGAATCATATCTTCTCCCCGGCATACCGTGAGGATGAGATTGATGAGATCATCGAGATCTGCGATCACATCATCTTCAACTCCTTCTCCCAATTGGAGCGCTTCAAGGATCGTGCTCTGAAGGGCGGCAGAAGCATCGGACTGCGCATCAATCCGGAATGCTCCACACAAGAGGGGCATGCGATCTATGATCCATGCTCTCCTGGCTCCCGCTTCGGCGTGACGCTGGAGCATTTCCGTCCAGAGCAGCTGGAGGGCGTAGAGGGTCTGCATTTCCATACGCATTGCCAGCAGAACTCGGATGACCTGGAGACAACCCTGAATGCGGTCGAGGAGAAGTTCGGTCCATGGCTTAGTCAAATGAAATGGATCAATTTCGGTGGCGGACATCATATTACCAGAGAGGATTATGATATCGCACGCCTTGAGAAATGCATCAAGCGCATGCAGGAAGTATATGGTCTGGAAGTCTATCTGGAGCCTGGCGAAGCGATTGCTCTGAACGCAGGCTATCTGGTGACTACGGTGCTGGATACACTGCAAAATGGTATTGATATTGCGGTACTGGATACGTCCGCATGCTGTCATATGCCGGATGTTCTGGAAATGCCTTACCGCCCGCCGCTGTTCGGATCTGGCGAGGTCGGTGAGAAGCCGCATTTGTACCGTCTTGGGGGACAGACTTGCTTGACTGGCGATATCATTGGCGACTATTCATTCGATCAACCACTGAAGAGTGGTGACCGTCTGACCTTCGGGGATATGGCGATCTATACGATGGTGAAGAATACGACATTCAACGGAATGGCATTGCCAGCCATTGCTGTGCAGCGCAAGGACGGAGATTGTGAAGTCGTACGCCAATTCGGTTATAATGATTTCAAGATGAGACTGGCTTAATCTGACCAAGTAGCAGACGTTGTATCATCCTGATCATATACCGTTTCATAAGCTAGGGTACTGCAATGCAACCACGCACTAGTAATATAGATTTGAACACGAGAGGGGTGTCCTAACAGGGCGCCTCTTTTCGTCGATTCAACCCCGATATATAGCCGCTGTTCTCGACCACGCCCTCGTATTCTGATGCTGATCATGTGAAAGTGTAATCTCTTGATGCTGCCTCTCATCATGCAAGGCTGGACAAATGTACATTAGATGGCGATACTTGAAATGAGCAGGGATATATACATAGAAGGTGAGTAGATGTATGATGCACACGCATGTGTTGATTTACAACGGATATGTAAGCTTCGAAATTATGCTGGCAACCTACCTGATGAAGACCAAGGGCGACATTGTCACGGTGGGCCTATCCAGAGAGCCTGTGAGATCTTATGAGGATTTGGTAGTTATGCCGTCAACTAGCCTGGAAGAGATCAACGTAGCAGAGATTGATCTATTGATCATACCCGGAGGGGACACTAGCGCATTACTAGAGCACACACGGCTAGCAGCGCTTGTTCAGGAGTTGGACAAGCAGGAGAAGTTCATTGCAGCCATCTGTTCGGCTACAGACCTGCTACAGCACTATGGAATACTGGAGGGCAGACATGCTGTAACGAATGCTGCTACCCATATTGAAGATCTGGTCAGGGTGGATCGTAATCTAATTACAGCAAGAGCGAACGGCTATGCGGACTTTGCCATTGAGCTCGGGCGCATGCTGAATATCTACAAGGACGAGGCCGATCTGGAGGAGACCATTCAGTATTTCAAATATCATCGAAATGGATAGATTACCATGAGGAAAAAGAAAATAGGAATAAGTTAACTCTCTTGAATGTCAGGAGGGTTTTTTTGGCATGTGCATTGCACTATGTTAGCTGTATTTATGTCTTGTTTATTACAATTCCGTAATCTTATTGATATTAAATGGAAATTAATATAATTGGATCAATAGATAATTTATGAAGAGGAATAAGCATGGGGAACTGATTGGAACTCCTTGTTTTATTTGATTTTTTCGTTAAGTATATACGTATTAGTTCTGAAAAAGTTGTGCATTCACGAATAAAAATTAGTAATTTTTATTAAGATTGACAAGCCACTAGTAAATATATTAACATGTACATGGTTACAAAATATTAACTTATTCATTGCCGAATTTCATCATTGAAAACGGGGGAACCAGTGTGGGTGAATTATTCTCGTATGCAGGGAATATAGGGAACCTTTAACCGAATCCTTAAGCTAACTCCGTAGGCATCAAAGGAGGAACTACGTTCGTGAAGAAAGTCATCTTGTCCCTGCTCGGAGCGGCTGTTCTTTTTACAGGTACTGCTGCAAGTACATATGCCAGTGAGGCAAAATTGGTTCAGGAGGTCTCCCAAGTAAAGGGGACTCCATATAAATATGGAGGAACGACCTCCTCCGGGTTCGATTGCTCAGGTTTCGTAAGATACGTATTCAACCAATTCAATCTGAGCCTGCCGCGCACCTCGGCACTTCAGGCGAAGCAAGGGGAGGTCGTTGCCAAGAGCAATCTGCGTCCAGGAGATCTGGTATTCTTTAACACGAACGGTCGCGGCATTTCGCATGCAGGTATATATGTAGGAAATAATAAGTTTGCACATTCCTCAAGCAGCAAAGGTGTGACCGTCAGTAAGCTGTCCAACTCCTATTACAGCAAGCGCTATGTGACGGCTAGACGTGTAGTTAGCGAGACCAGCTATCAGAAGATGGTAGCTATGAACTAAGGCTTGGAATCATTCGAGACTCACAGCGAAGCTGCTGTGGGTCTTTTTTTGTGCACACCTAACTTGAGAATTCATATTTGCTCTAATGCAAAAGGGAATATTTGCCGATAAAGAGTAGAAGTGTGTTTTTTATTTTTTTGTTATCGCCAAGCTTAACTGAGTACTTGTAGGAAAGCTATTGCGCGGTCTGTCTGCTATGGAACGTACTTCGCTAGACCTTTTGTTCAAGAGAACAACAGAATCTATTTCACGACGTATCTATAATTGGAAAGCAAGCTTGGGACTGACAGGGACAGATCGTGGACGAGCGTTGGTTATGTTACACAACTACGCAGATGAAATAGGTTCAAAAATAAGGATATTTAAAGGGTGGTATGATGAAGAAACAACGATTGAGAAAGATTGCGGCTTCGATATTATCGCTGACTCTTCTGGCGGGAGTGACTGAATTTGTGGTGCTGACGCCATCTTCAATTCATGCGGCTTCAGCATGGGATCTGGAAGCTATGAATGTGCCTGAGGCTCACGCAGCAGGCATACTTGGTCAAAGTGTGAAGGTTGCTGTGCTCGATTCGGGCATGAACAATCATGTGGAGCTTGACTCTCCTGTGCAACAAATAGATTTGTCGAATCAGCCAGGCTCTTCTACCAGTAATGATCTTTTTGGTCGGGGAACTCAGGTAGCGGGTGTCATTTCTGGTGATAATGTGGGTGTTGCACCTTCTGTACAATTATATGTAGCTAAAGTTACTAAGGATGATGGGATTACGGAAGCAGATTCACTGATCCAGGGTATAAACTGGGCAGTAAGTAGAAACGTGGATATTATTCATATTAGTCCTGTTCTTAGCGATCTAACTAAGGAAGCTCAGTTGCGTACAGCTATCAAAGCAGCCACAGATGCAGGAATTCTGGTTGTAGCTGCTGCTGGAGACGGAGGCTCTATTGCTGGTAATGATGATACCGTTGAGTATCCAGCAAAATATGATGGAGTAGTAGGTGTAGGTTCTATTAATAATCTGAATCAGCGTGCAGACTCCTCAGCTACAGGTGCATCTCTGGCAGTCGTAGCTCCAGGTGTAGCAGTAAGGACGACGCAGTCTGGATCTACATATACTACAAGTAACGGAACAGCGATCGCTGCTGCACATGTAACCGGATTACTTGCATTATTAAAGTCACAAAGTCCAACGCTTTCAGCGTCGGACCTGCGTACACAGCTATTTAATAACGCAGAGGATCTGGGTGCTGTTGGAAAAGATGAGCGTTATGGTCATGGTCTCGCCACCTTCAAATTACTACCAAAAGAAGTAACCGAATTGGAGGCGGTAAGAACTACACAGACTAGTACGGTGCTGACCTGGAAGAAACCAACTGATCAGGCTTTCAGTCACGTGAACATCTATAATGATCAGGGAGTCAATGTTCAGCAGGCCGTATATAACGAAGAGTATCCTTTGATGAATCTGGATGAGGATACCCAATATACCTACATCGTAAAAACGGTATACAATTCCAAAGGGACTCCAGTTGAATCCAGCGGGCAGTCGGTGACGTTCAGAACGGATAAGACAACAAACCCGACTAATCCAACGAACCCAACGAATCCGACAAATCCAACCGATCCGGTAGATACAACGCCACCAGGCAAAGTGACGAATCTACGTGTTACCTCCAAAGGTCCGGATTTTCTGGAGATAGCCTATGCTCGACCAGCGGATTCGGATTTCAAAGAATTTGTGATCTATGTAAACGATCAAGAGTATGGAAGAACCAGCCTGAATAATATTAAAATTAACTCTCTGCAGCCTAGCACAAGTTACAAGATTGAGGTTAGAGCTGTGGATACGAGCGGGAATATCTCTGTAGATAACGAAATCCTTACGGAAACGACATCCGCTACGGTAGATAATACACCTGTAAGTGATGTAATAAATCTGACTGTAACCAGCTCCACAATCAATTCTCTGGCGATTAGCTGGACAAAGCCGGCTAATACGAACACGGCTGATGTGTACCTGAATGGCAACTATGTTCAGGAGGTAAGTGGTGAATCCTTTACTTTCACGGGCCTAAATCCTTCAACAACATATACGTTGACCGTACGAGCCAAACGCGGTTCTCAGATTGCATCTGGGGTCAGCGTTCCAGGCACAACGGCAGCAGATACAAGTCCGGTAGCGGATGTAACGAATCTGCGCGTCACTAGCACGGGTACCAATTCCCTGGCGATCGCCTGGACGAAGCCTGTTAACACAGATGCTGCAGATGTCTACTTGAACGGGAACTTGATTCAACAGCAGATTACAGGAGAATCATTTACGTATACAGGCCTGAACCCATCTACGACTTATACACTTATGGTGAGAGCGAAGCGTGGGAATCTGGTGGCACCTGGTGCAAGTGTATCAGGTACGACTTCGGCTTCTTCGAGCAATTCGGGATCAACGAACAATCGCGTAGAGGTCACAAATCTGTCCGTCTCTTACAGAGGAACAACCTCGCTTGAGATTGAGTATAGAATTCCAAGTGCCATTAACAGAGTCAAAATATATGTAGATGACAAGCTGGAGACCAGCACGACCAGATCTAATTATGAGATTAGCGGTCTTCGATCCGATCGGACTTATGATATTCGCGTGGCGACTGTTAATTCAAGTGGAGATGAATCTCCAGGGGTAGAAATCACTGGCCGTACCAGAGCATCTTCAAGCTCCAGTAGCTCCAGCAGTTCTAGCTCCAGAAACAGCCGGGACCTGGAACGAGCGACGAGTCGAGTGGAGCGTGCAGAAAGATCACTGAGTCAGACAGATTGGTACGATGCCAGAGATGCAGCAGAAGATCTGGAAAATGGCTTGAACAAGGATGCTTTGCTCCTGAGACTGGGCCGAATCCGTTATCAGGTATTCCCGTCCGAGGTGGCTCAAGCAAGTAATCCAGTGGTAACATCGTCTACGTCGCCACGGAGAATCACACTAACCATTGGCTCACCACAGGCTTCAATTGATGGCAGATCGGTAACCATTCCACAAAGCCCAATTGTGCGCAATGGGGTAACCCTGGTTCCTCTGCGCTTCATTGGAGAAACAACAGGCTCGATCGTAGATTATAGTGATACGGACAAGAAGATTACTGTGAATCAACTGGAAATGAAGCGTGAGATGACGCTCTGGGTTGGCAATCGACTTATCATGATTAAGGATAATGGTGTAATCAGCAATTACTCCTCGCAGATTCGCGAGGCTCCGATCATTATGAATGGCTATACGCTGGTGCCGCTGCGGGTCATCAACGAGGCTGCGGGCTACACAGTGAACTACGATGCTGCTACAAAGCGTATTACTATCAGTAGATAATAGCGAAGTCACCAAAAAGATGATTACGAGCAGAATATACACTTTTGAACAAGAGGGCGACCCAGATGGGTCGTCTTTTTGTGTACTGATACAACACGGCGATCTGAGTTCTCCTGTAAAGCTAGGTCACAGTAAGATTGCTCTTAATGATTTCATTAGGTGAAACAATTTGACTTTGTCAACTAATTAATTTGACTTTGTCAAATTAATTAGTTGACAAAGTCAAATTATATACTGCAATAAATTAAAATAAATCACTGACTAGAAGGAGAGCACATACATGGTCGAATTGGCGGAACGTGTACATCAAATGCGAAATTTCAATCGCTTCATTACTCGCAAAATCGGCGTATTACAGGAAGGACTGCTGCAAAGCAGCTATTCGCTCACAGAGGTACGTGTAATGTTCGAGCTTGCTCATCGTGAGGAGGTAACGGCATCCGATCTGACCAGGGACCTCGGGCTTGACCCGGGTTATTTGAGCCGGATTCTTACCCGGCTGGATCAACAGGGTTTTCTCCAGAAGATACGCTCTGAGCAGGATGGGCGAAAGTTTTTGCTGAAGCTTACTCAAGAGGGCGAGCAGGCCTATGCCCCGCTTGAACAGCGCTCAAATGAGGAGGTCACAGAGCTGTTGCAGAGCATCCCTGAGGAGGAGCAGTCCAGACTGCTGGAGGCCATGCGCACGATTGAAAGCATCCTGACCCCTGACTTCAGACATGCCAATCCTTTCGTGCTGCGCCAGCCCGTGGCAGGAGATATGGGAATCATTACTCACAAGCATGCGATATTGTACAAGCGTGAATATGGATGGAATGAGGGGTTTGAGGCCGCAGTATCACAGATTGCGCTGGATTATCTGAAAAAGCATGATTCTAATCGAGAGCGATGTTGGGTAGCGGAAATGGCTGGTGAGGTGGTCGGCTCCATCATGGTCGTGCAGGATTCGGAGAAGGTAGCCAGAATACGCCTGCTACTGGTCGATCCCAAAGCGCGTGGACTTGGGCTTGGGACCAGCCTTGTACGAGAAGCCATTGAATTTGCCCGTCAGCAGCAGTACGAGGAGCTAGTGCTATGGACAAATAACGTACTGACGGAAGCTAGACATATCTATAAAAAAATGGGCTTTCAGCTCATTCACGAGGAGCCTCATACCCAATTTGGGCCCGAACTAATCGATGAGACCTGGACATTGCGACTACAGCTGTAATTTAAACCGTGATTCAAGTCAAACCAAGTCCAGCAAAGAACAAGCCAAATACAAAGAAGCAGCGCTGTACGCCCTAATCGTAGTGGGTGCACAGCGCTGTATTTTGAATCCTGTTAATACCTATAGTTACTATAAAATCGCGTTTTCCTCTCTCTTACATCGCATTCTTCCCTAGACTTCCTTAGATCTGTCAAGATCCTTCTTATATTCGCCCAAGCATTAGTTGGCTTGATCTGCCTGTGTCTGCTCCTTTTTTAAAGCTGGACCCAGATCATCCTGTACACTGTGCTTCCACATGGCTACTCCGGAGCGATAGGCAGCCCTACCGTTGAGATGCCCGGCTACGGGCCCGGTAATGAAGACGAACACAATACCGAGCAGCAGCTTGATGCTCAGATGATCCATGAACAACAGGAAATACAGAAAGGTCCCCCCAAGAACAAACAGTACGCCGAGTGTAGCACTCTTGGTTGCTGCATGAGAACGTAGGTACACGTCAGGCAACCGAATAAGCCCAAAGGCACTGAGCGCGCCAAGCAGCGCTCCGAACAGCACAATCCCTCCTACCAGCAGCTCAGCGATGAATCTCATCGTCTCCATTTTCCAGAACGTGCCCCCTTTCTATATAACGCGCGAATGCGGCCGTTCCGATAAAGGTCAGAATCCCAATCAGGAGAATAATGTCCAGGTAGGCCTCGGTACGCAGCAGCATGCACAGAATGGCAATCATGGATAGAATGCTGATGCCGATCGTATCCAGTGCAGCAATTCGGTCGGCGATTGACGGGCCTTTGAGCAAGCGGAACATACATCCCAATATCGCCAATGCAATTAGAGATAGTGCCAGTAGCAGCATGATATCCATCATGAGCGAGTCACCTCCATAATGGCCTTCTCGAACGTATCGCGAATCTGTACAGTCAACTCGTTCACGTCACCGATGTCCATGGCGTGAATGTACAAGGTGCTGCCCTCTCGGGATACCTCCAGGGTCAGTGTTCCGGGTGTCAGGCAGATCAGACAGGATAGAAGTGTCACTTCCCAATCCGAGGTTAAGCGAGTCGGATAAGCGAATATGCCTGGGCGTATATCCAGCTTGGGTCTCAGTACTTGCCGAATCACCGTGAAGCTGGACAGGAACAGCTCTCTATTGAAAATGTACAGCAGCTTTACAATAGACAATAATTTTTTACCATAAAAAGCGTGAGGCAAGAAGCGCTGAAGCAGTCCAATGAGCAATAGGCCAATCAGATAACCAATTACGAACTGCAGGAATGACCACTCGTTGTTCAGCAGCATCCAGACGAGACCGACGATGATATTTAATAGAAGTTGATAGGCCATCTCCATTACTCCTTTAATACCGCTTCAATATATAGCTCTGGATGAGTGAGGACTTCTCCAGCTTGCGAGATCCAGGTGTATACGCCCTCGGAGCCAAAGCCAACCAAGAGGATGAGAACCAACAGGCCAACAACCGGAATCATGCTGGAATGTGGCATCCGGACTTGTGTAGAAGAGCGCTCCCCAGAAGGACCTACAGATGAAGTCGTCTCGCCCCAAAAAGCACGCATGAATACCCGAACGAGGGAATATAGAACGACGAAGCTAGAAGCTACTGCAATGCCAGTAAGGACGTAGAATTGAGCATGGTCAGCCCCGGCCTCTAGACCGCCCCTTACGATTAATACTTTCCCCACAAAGCCGCTCAGTGGCGGAATGCCTACCAATGCCAGGGCTGTCGTTAGGTAGATCCAGCCAATAATAGGCCATTTGCGAATCAATCCGCCCATGTCTTGTAGACGCTCTGAGCCAGCAGCCGTGATCATCATACCACCGAGTAGGAATAACAGCGTCTTGGCTAACATGTCATGAATCAGGTAGAATACGGTCCCATTCAGTGCATCAGGGCTGGAGATAGCGATACCAGCTGCAATGAATCCGACACTGATGATGATATTGTAATTAAAAATTCGATGAATATCGGAGTATGCAACAGCACCAATCGCTCCTAGAATCATTGTCAGCGCAGCCATCCAGCCAATCCAACCCTGCGCTATGAAGGCATCATGGTAGAAGATCAATGTGAACGTACGGATGATGGCATACAAGCCCACCTTCGTCAGCAGTGCGCCGAACAGTGCTCTTACGACGGTAGGGGGAGCACTATAGGAACCAGGTAGCCAGTAGAACAAGAACAGCCCCGCCTTCAGAGCGAAGACGATGAGCAGCAGCATGGCTACTACAGAGAGCATTCCGCCCTGACCTACCTCAGCTACTCGCTGGGACAAATGCGCCATGTTCAAGGTTCCTGTAATCCCGTATAGATAGGCTACTGCGGCAACGAACAGCGTCGAGGACAGAATATTAATAAGAATGTACTTCAGCCCTTCCCGTAGCTGACGCTTGCTCCCTCCCAGACCCAGCAGGGCGTAGGACGAGATGAGCATCACCTCGAAGCAGACGAACAGGTTGAACAGATCCCCCGTCAGGAAGGAGCCGCTGACGCCTGCAATCAGGAATTGAAAGAATGGGTAGAAGTAGTGCTGTTCCTTGTTCTCTCCAATAGTACCAAAGGCAAATATCAGACAGGCAATGCTGACAATGGCGGTCGTAAGTACAAGCAGCGCAGCCAGCATATCTGCTACAAAGACGATGCCATAGGGAGGTATCCAGCCCCCCATGTATAGAGTCTGAATGCCTGCTGTTCGTACCTGATAGACCAGGATTATCGTACCTGCCAGGTTCACCAGTGCTCCGAGCAGACTAACTAACCGTTGCAAGCGAACTCGCTTGTGCATGAATAGCAGCGCAATCGCCGTGCATAAAGGAATGAGCAACGGGAGAATGACGAGATTGTTCATGCTTCCTCACCTTCCTCTCTCAGCTGCTCCACGTCGTCTGTGCCTAGCCGCTGATACGCCTTATAGGCCAGGACGAGAAAGAACGAGGTGACGCCGAAGCTAATGACGATGGAGGTCAGGATCAGTGCCTGCGGCAACGGGTCAACATATTCGCGGGTACCGTCAGCCAGCAGAGGTGGTGCACCGTTTTTTAGCCGAGCCATTGTAAGCAGCAGGAGATGTACACCATGAGTCAGCAGAGAGGTACCCAAGATGATGCGCAGCAGGCTTTTTGAC
Source organism: Paenibacillus sp. FSL K6-1230 (assembly GCF_038002385.1). NCBI lineage: Bacteria > Bacillati > Bacillota > Bacilli > Caryophanales > Paenibacillaceae > Paenibacillus > Paenibacillus sp. FSL K6-1230. Next base: position 5,177,815 of record NZ_JBBOCK010000001.1, on the reverse strand, counting down.
AGAACCAGATACACGCCTGCAGCGAACAGGATCCCAATGGTTAGTGACATATATAGCTCCACAGTTACTCATCCCTCCCGATCGAGAAGATTATTGTCATGGTTACGCCAATGACGGTCAGATAGACACCCAGGTCAAATAATACGGCTGTAGCCAGCTCGGTCTTGCCAAGCAGCGGAAGCTCGAAATAGCCGAAGGCATGACTAAGAAATGCTGCTCCGAATCCGAAGGAGCCCATGCCCGTCAGCAGGGCCACTAGCAGACCGAGGCCAATCAAGCTGCGGAAATCAAACGGAAGGATGCGCTGCATTGTCTTCATCCCGAAGCCCATGGTAAGCAGGATCAGCGCAGCTGCAGACATCAGTGCCCCGATGAACCCTCCGCCAGGTGCATTATGACCCGCAAAGAACAGATATAGCGAGAAGGTCAAAATAATGAAAATGACGAACTTGGATACGGTTCTAAGAATGACATCATTGCTTTTGGCAAAATACATACCTGCGGAATTCTCCCTCTCTGGTCGAGTCACGGAGCTGAGTCCTTCCGATGGCTCCAGACGCACCAAAGCGTAGATAGCCAATGAGGCAATACCCAGCACTGTAATCTCCAGCAGCGTATCGAAGCCACGGAAGTCGACGAGGATGACATTGACTACATTTTTGCCTCCAGCGAGATTGTAGCTCTCCTGCAAATAATAACTGGCAATGCTATCGAACAACGGACGGCCACTTACACCCAGGGCAATGATCGTCATGACAGCGCCGACCCCGAGCGAGATGACCAGATTGGTCAGCTTGAAGGGAATTCGCAACTTTTCCCGGCGCAGCTTGGGTAAGTGATAGAAGCATAACAGGAACAATGTCACCGATACCGTCTCAATGATCATTTGCGTCAAGGCCAGGTCAGGTGCACGGAACAGGACAAAAAATAAGGTTACAATGTATCCAGCTGCTCCTGTCAAAATAATCGCCATGAGGCGTGTAGGGGCAAAAATCGTCATCACGGCTGCCAGTACAAGCACGATCATCACAATAGCCTCATAGAACGAGATGGGTGCGTAACCAGACAAATCGAAGGTTAGACCCGGCGTCCGTATTAACATGGTGCCTAGCGCCGCGATCAGGAACACAAAAATATACATAACATAGTGGCGGATAGACCCTGTCATATACCCCTTCGTGAAGCGATTGGAGAAGCGTTCCATGTGCACCAGCCCGTGATCATATGCATGGTTAATAGTCCAGGTATTAAATATAGGTTGATGTAATGGAGCCCATCGGCGTTGAAGACGGAAGACTATCACCCCTGCCAGTACAACACCCATCGTCATGAACAGCTCTGTCGTAAAGCCATGCCAGAACGAAATATGAATGGCAAAGCTCCCCCCCCCAGAAATTATCGCAGGGTGGACCGCAGCCATGACAGGCTCCAGGATGGCATAAGAGACCACATTCGGGAATAGCCCGATAATAATAGCCAGAGAGCCAAGGATAACAGGAGGAATGAGCATCCCGAGTGGAGCCTCATGGGGACTCTTGGGCAGCTGTTCGGTATGTCCCTGTCCGGTGAACGTCCGGAATACGAGAATCATACTGTACACGAACGTAAAGATGCTGGCGACCCAGGCCAAGATAGGTACGAGTATTCCCCACGTATGCAAGCTCCACAGATTCATATCCATAATCTGCAGTACACCCGCAAAGAACATTTCCTTGCTCAGGAAGCCGCCAAAGGGAGGCAGTCCTGCCATGGAGAAGGCTCCTACCACCGCAACTGTAAAGGTAACTGGCATCAGGGCCATAAGTCCGCCCAGCCTGCGAATATCCCGTGTCCCCGTCTCATGGTCCACATTGCCCACTACCATGAACAAGGCTCCCTTGAAGACGGCATGATTGATCAAATGGAAGAAAGCAGCTGCCGTAGCCTTGGTGTAGAAAATGGAATCCTCACCTGTGTAAAATGCTGCTGCCGAGCCGAGTCCGAGTAGACTCATGATCAGTCCAAGCTGGCTGATGGTCGAGAAAGCCAGTAAGGCTTTGAGATCCGTCTGCTTGATCGCCCGAAAGGATGCATAGATCAAGGTCATCAGGCCAAAGCCTGTGACAAGCCAGAACCACTCGCTCATGCCTGCGAATATGGGACTGAAGCGCGCTACCAGATAGATACCTGCCTTCACCATCGTAGCGGAGTGCAGATAGCTGCTGACGGGTGTTGGGGCTTCCATCGCATCAGGTAGCCAGATGTGAAACGGAAACTGCGCGGATTTGGTAAAGGCACCGAGCAGAAGGAGGAGCATGGCTGGAAGCATTAAGGTATGCCCGGACATCAGCTCTACCTGCGCCACCATGTCCCGAATGCTGAAGGTTCCCGTTATGACATACAGCAGAATAAAGCCGACGAACATGCATAAGCCGCCGAATACGGTAATGAGCATGGATTTTAGAGCGCCGTACAAGGAACGCTCACGCTTATGCCAGAAAGCAATCAACAGGAAGGAGGATACGCTCGTAAGCTCCCAAAACCCGTAGAGCACCATGACATTGTCAGATAGCACAACACCCAGCATAGCTCCCATGAACAACAGGAGAAATACATAGAAACGCTGTACAGCCTCTTTTGTCTTATCCATGTAATAGATGGAATAGAGCACCACGAGGGCGCCAATTCCACTAATCAACAGTGCGAACAGCAATCCCAGACCGTCAGCATAGACGTTGAAGTCGATGCCCAGCGAAGGGATCCATGATAATTCCGCTGAGCGTGGTTGCCCCTTTCGGATGCTTGGAATAAGCGTAAGAAAATAAATAAATAATGCGGATGGGAGAGGCAGTGCCAGCCACCCCGCATGAATTCGCTGCGTCCAAGGATGAATAATTGGAATGAGCACAGCGAGCAGAAAGGGTAATACGATGGCAAGATGCAGCAAAGACAAGTGTTCTCCTCCTTAATCGTCAATAGACCGAAGATGTGAGATCTGTAATACATCAAGATAAAGGCAATTCGCACATGGAATCGTCCTAATCTGATGGTGGAAATATAAGAAGTATGTCCTAAAAAACGCAAAAAGAGCCCGTATGTGACAGGCTCCTCCAGAAAAATGTCTCCCGCAATGATGGCTGCGAACAGACACACTATTATGCAATTAAGTTCCTCATTGACATCATGTGGTGGACATCGTACTTAATATAACCTGATATCAGGTCGTTGTCAAAAGATATTGCCAGCGGCATGAAATTGCAGAGCATGGGGAATGACTCTCTAGTGAAGGGAGGGAATGATGAGCGAATATCATTACAAATGTACACTATGTCTCAGTATGTTTGTTCTATTGCTGGTCATCGGCATGGGGCTGGACTCTTATGCTCGTCATGAGATGAGCCAAGCTCAGGCGTATGGTCAAACGGGTCAAAGAGCAAACTTGCATGCCAAGAGGATCAGTATATCTTCCTTGAATGGTGATACTTCAGGGGAGAGCGGGGTTATTTTTTTGCCTCGTGAATATGTCAAAGTGCTGCGGTAAGCTAGATCCCTCAATAAGGACTAACCTGCTGCCGCCACGAAACAACACAAGCAGCGAGATTCCACAGGTGGAACCTCGCTGCTTGTGTGATATAGGCCGGCCTATGTCATAGGATAGATCGGATCATGGTATGGGCTAAATGGTGATTACCGCTTTTTGAGCTGCTTACGCTCCATTTGCTCCCAGTGCTTGAGCAGCGGGTAGGGATCGAAGGACCATTCACTCAATCCGCTATCACGGTATATTCCATAATGCAGATGCGGCGGGAATTTGCCTTGCGTTCCTGGCTTGCCGTAGCCTGAGCTACCTACCCAACCGATGGTCTGCCCCGGGGTAACAAGATCTCCTGTGGATAGCTTCTTGTCAAAGCCGGATAGATGTGCGTAGTAGTGGTACCGGTTATCGATATCGCGAATGCCTATGCGCCACCCACCAAATGGATTCCAGCCCTTCACCTCTACGACCCCATGACAGGTGCTTCGAACAGGGACTCCGTATCGGGCAAAAAGGTCTGTCCCCTCATGGATTCGATTGCCTCCCCAGCTTCGTCCACTTCCCCAGGTGCTTCGATAAGAATAGTCGCTACTTAGCGGCAACGGGAACGCATGCTGATTAAGCTTAAGAGTGCCGTAGGTCTGATACAGCTTGGTGAATTGCCGAATGCGCTGGACTGAACGGGAATTGTGGTAATACTCCCACAGAGCAATATGAAATTTATCCTCGGCTTGGCCATAATTCGTCAGATAGGCTGCTACACTGAACAGTAGATCCATATCATCGTCCGGGTTAGCTTGTCCGTCTCCTGATCCGTCCCGACCAAATCCCTCAAAAAAAGCGATAGATGCTGGATTCTGATCCTCCTGATCCGGATTGAACTGACCAGACCAGACATGAGAGCTGACGAATATACCACTTACTCGTTCAGCATGCTGTCGATCCTTCGGATGCACCCTAGTTAACGTTCGCTCATACTGATCTATAGCAGCAAGGCGGTACCAAGGCACGCCTGTTTTTTTGCTGATCTGCTGATATAGCATGGTCCTAGAGCGAAAAATGTCTTCTTCGGTCTGCTGATGCAGACCTTTCGCTTGCTCTGCGGGAGCAGCCGCGACGTGAGAACTGCAGGCGTGCTGAACTATAGCCATGGCCAGAAGCAGCAGGCACCACCGGGCGGTACAGCGCAGCCTTATGCGAAGCAGCAAGGTGTAACCCCCTTCCGAAAATTATATACTCCGCTTCAATGGCAGATGGATTTGTTACCTCTCACCACGGAATAAAAAGTTGTGATTATCATGAACAATAGCCTGTCATTTTATCCCGCCTGCAGAAAACAAAGAATGGAGGTATTCCCACCGCTTTCATGTTATAATATGTGGCATGATATAACCTGACTAGAAAGAAGGTTCATGACATTGTCTAAAAAAGTGAAAGAACCTAAGCCTGACTGGATACGCATTAAGCTGACAACAGGTGAGAACTACCAGGAAATCAAAAACATGATGCGCTCCAAAACTCTTCATACCGTATGTGAGGAAGCACGTTGTCCGAATATCTATGAATGTTGGGCGAACCGTACAGCTACCTTCATGATTTTGGGGGACATTTGTACACGAGCTTGTCGTTTCTGTGCGGTTAATACTGGCATGCCTACGGAGCTGGATCTACAAGAGCCTGAGCGTGTAGCAGAATCGGCAGCGCAGATGAATCTGAAGCATTGTGTAGTAACGAGTGTAGCCCGTGACGATCTGAAGGATGGTGGCGCTATGATTTTTGCCGAGACCATCCATGCGATTCGCCGCAAATTGCCACTATGCACAGTCGAGGTGCTGATCCCAGACTTTATGGGAGATGAGGAATCGCTGCGTATCGTAATGGATGCGAAGCCAGACATCTTGAATCACAATATTGAGACCGTAGAACGAATGTCAGATACGGTGAGAGCAAAGGCCAAATATCGGCGCTCACTGGAGCTGCTAAGAAGGGCCAAAGCAATGCAGCCTACCATTCCGACGAAGTCGAGTATCATGCTTGGTGTAGGCGAAGAATGGGATGAGCTTCTGCAGACCATGGATGATCTGCGTGAGGTGGATTGCAACATCATGACGATCGGCCAATATCTACAGCCATCTGATAAGCATTTGTATGTCAAGAAATACTATCCTCCAGAGGATTTTCTTAAATTAAAAGAAGAGGGCTTAAAGCGGGGCTTCAGCCATGTCGAGTCTGGCCCGATGGTCCGTAGCTCCTATCATGCGCATGAGCAGGTTCAATCCGCCACGCAGCATCAGCAGCACAAGGCCATGAAAGCTTAACCCTTAGGAAGGGCGGGAAGAAGCTTTGTTTCAAGTGGGCGGAAAAGTATATGAAGTTGTGAAAGACTATAGAAACGGATGGAACCTGGAAATGTTCCGGGAGAGATACAGCGAGGTTCTGGACCGCTACGATTATATTATCGGTGATTGGGGCTATAATCAGCTTCGCCTGAAGGGACTGTTCCGTGATGGTCATCCCAAAGCACATAGGGATAGTACAATTGCGGTGGTCACAGATTATATTAACGAATATTGTAACTTCGGCTGTGCTTATTTTGTGTTGCGTCGTATCCATCAACCTCAGGGGCAGATTGATATTCCTATGGAGCCAGAGGACACAGCTGTCGAGCTGGGCAAGGAAGATGGCTCTCCCAAGGAAGATCGGACTGTAAGAGAGCAGCGCAACGAGAGTCAGGATTCGCGTAGTGAATCACGTAGCAGTAACGAATCACGTAACGAATTCCGAAATGAGTCTCGCGCAGAGTCGCGGAAGGAAGCGCGAAGTGAATCGCGCAATGATTCACGGGAAGCTCGCTCTGAAGCAAAGGAACGCAGAGAGTCGCGTGAAGCCCGTGAGCCTAGAGAGTCGCGCGATCGCAAAGAGATGCGTGAGCCTAAAGAGCCTCGCGAATCCAAGGATTCTCGTGAGCCAAGGGAGGCGCGCGAGTCTCGTGAGGTACGAGAGGGTCGTGATTCCAGAGAGTCGAAGGAACCACGTCGTAACCGTGAGGGACGTGACGGCCGTCGCAATCGTTCAGAGCGAGACAGGTCGGAGCAGCGTTCACCCAAGGCGGAGGCCAAGCAGGGAAGAGGAGACGTGCGTTCAGGACAGAAGGAACGTGTCCAGAGCAATAAAGAACGCCCTCAGCATAAGGAACGTAGAGATCAGGAGCAGACTCCTGTAGCAAGTGGAAATGAAGCCAAAAGCAGCTCCTGATATTCAGGAACTGCTTTTTTTTAATGGCACCTAGTGTATGAAGCTTTTTTACATAGAATCAGTTTAATTCAAGAAGGCATTGCGTACCCGGCTCCAGAATGGGAAGGGGCGGTATCTGGCAAAGCTGATTTTTTGATGAGCCACCTGACAGCGAACGGAGATCAGGTCATCAAGCGGAATATTAATATGATCAACAGTAAGCAGCAGGCGCTGCTCCTTACGTGAAAAAATATCACAATGATGATGCTTGGGAAGAATCAGAGGTGAGCCCAGAGTACGATATACCCGGTTATTAATGGAAGCAATCTCACTTAATTGAAGCGCTTCAATCGTCGGATGGATCATAGCTCCGCCCAGTGCTTTGTTGTATGCGGTACTTCCCGAGGGCGTGGATACACAAATACCGTCACCGCGGAACATTTCAAAAGTGAGATCATTAATGTCTACTTGGGCAACCACGGTCCCGTCTACACCCTTCAAGGTAAATTCATTAAGCGCAATATAGGAGGCACTTCCAGATTTCTTGTGAATTTGCAACTCAATGAGGGGGTATTTCACAATGCGTGGTCGCATGGCTTCCTCATTCTGAGCCTGACTCATCAATTCTACGAGCTGTTCCAACTCGTCCGCACGCCAGTCAGCGTAAAAGCCCAAATGCCCAGTATGCACACCAACGAAGGCTATATCAGGAATACGGTCGATAAAGGTATGAAAAGCGTGCAGCATCGTCCCGTCACCGCCAATGGATACGACGATCTCAGGGGATTCGGCATCAAGCTTGAAGCCCTTGGCTTTGGCAAGAAGGTGAAACTGCTGACTCAGATCAATGGAATGGCGATCCCCGCGATCCAGAACATAGTATCTCAAGATGAAAAGCTCCTTTGTCATTGGGTATACTACGATCATAATCAATTATCAGCAAGAACACAACGAATCCGCAGGAAACAACACGAAAAATGGACAAAGGTGTCAGGATGAGGATGGTCCTGGTGAGATCAGACTTCTGTACATATCTAGAAGCAAATTCGTCAGGGGTAGAATGCAGCCTGTATCAAAGCGATGGTCTTTGACGTAGGAAGCTGCGTATGAAGGCAACCACCAGAGCCAGCAACAGGATAACCATGAGTAAGGATAGGAATAACAGGAACTGTAATATAGAGAATGCACTTATGGTGATGTACCAATCGGTGGTGTGCAGCATACTTAGCTTGTAGAGTAGCGTTGGCAGTACTTGTGTAGAATCCTTCAGAGAGAGCCATACGGGAGTAAGTGCCTGAAGTGGTTGTACGACATTCCATAGTAGCAGTATAAGCAAGCTGGCAATAATGGCATGTGCACAACGTGCAATGAGAAAGGGCCAATACCGAATATTCGTATGATTCAATATACTTGCAATCTGGGCATGAACAGATAATCCTCCCCAAGATAGCACGAATGCTGCAGCCGCGGCCTTGAATACAAGCGGAGTTCCCTCCGTCTGGCCAGCCGCACGGGCACCAAGGGTGACTTCGAAGATTCCTCCGGTGATTGCATCGGTCAACAATACCGGGAAGCCCGCTGTTCTGAGCATTGTTGCCACGAAGCTATTCAATTGCGTCATCAGACCCGAGAGCATCAGACTCTGCAAAAAAACAGAGAAGAATACAACGAGCCCTCCTACGACCATAATAAGCTTGAGGGAAGAGATGATTGCCTGCCGCAGTAGGGTACCAACTGAACGTCCATCCTCTATTCGTGCTTGCTGCATGGCAAGCAGCGCCTGCTTCAGCAGGCTTGTCTTGTGAGCTGCAGTCGATGCTGGCTGCGAGGGATGCGAGACGGTATGAGATGCTCCGTGATAACGCATGAGTAGAGCTATGCACAATGCTCCGCCATAGTGACCAAGCATGAGAATGAGAGCCAGAGAAGGATCATGGAAGAAGCCGACACACACCGCTCCGATGAGAAAGATCGGGTCTGATGAGGTCGTAAAAGCAACGAGTCGTTCACCTTCCTCACGCGACACTTTGCCCTGCTCCCATAGCTGAGCTGTTAATTTGGCTCCTACAGGATAGCCAGAAGCGCAGCTAATCGCTGCGACGAAGCCCCCGCTTCCCGGGATGCGAAATAGAGGTCTCATAACGGGATCAAGCAATGATCCAGCGAAGTGAACGATGCCTAGGCCCAGCATGAGCTCAGACAGGACGAAGAACGGAAATAAGGAGGGAAAAAGTACATCCCACCAGATGGACAGGCCGCGTATCCCTGCTTCCAGCGCAGGCCCGGGATGAGCGGTTAATATCAACATCACCGCAAGCAGGGATAAGGAGAGGGGAATAAAGCCCCATGTTCTCAGGAATGACATGATTGCCTCCTCATGAACGTATTGCTGGAATGTATTATAAGCTTGGTTATCCTTATGATGACAAGTGGACAAAGAGTACCAAAAAAAACGAGAAAACCTTTTCATACAAGGGTGTACATTTGTAACGGGTATGTTAAAATAATGAGACCAACGATAAAACTCTTAAGGATGGAGTGATAATCATGAGTGTCGTTGCTGGTATTCTGGTCTGTGTCTTCGTGTATGTCATCCGTGCTTCTCTCGTCCATCCCGGTGAAGAGGACTGGCGAAGCTACTAGCATGTCTCCTTGAATAACATGTGTTAGTGAGCTGATTAAAATTTTTACAATTGTTGCAGGAAATTTAATGAAGTGTAACGGCGCTCACAGCGCCTTTTTTTATTATTAATGGTATAATGATTAGGTCTATCATTTCTGAATTATAGAAAGTGGGCGGGCATGTGAATCCTAACTTATCAATTTACGACAATCTTGGAGGAGCGCATGGAGTGCGTTCGTTAGTGGAGGCTTTTTATCCCAAAGTCCAGAAGAATCCCTTACTGGCTCCTTTGTTTCCGGAAGATATTACACCAGTCCTTGAGAAGCAGTATATGTTTTTGAGCCAGTTTTTCGGAGGGCCATCGCTGTATTCGGAAGCCGTCGGGCATCCGATGATGCGAGCACGTCATTTGCCGTTTGCTGTGACGGAAGAGCGAGCAGAGGCATGGCTGTCCTGTATGGCAGAGGCGCTTACAGAGGTTGGGGTTGAAGGTGAGCTTCACTCCTTTATCATCAAGCGGCTATCCGGACCAGCCTATCACTTCGTGAACACCCCTTAGCCCTGTGATGCTTTCCCAGAAAGGGTTGGAGCTATTTTGGAAATTGAACCGTTATTTAAGATCAAGGTAACCTGTCCCAATTGCGAGCATGAGTTTCAGACCTCTCGCGTACGTCCGAGCCTGAAGAAGGCGATCCGTACAGATTCTGATTTTTGCGGATATTACAAGAATGAGAATCCTGATTTCTATGTTATCCGGATCTGTCCGGAATGTGGGTTCGCCACAACGGAGAATTCAGAGACGAACCTTCGTGATCATCAGAAGAAGGCATTCATGGACAAGATCGGTACCCGCTGGACGAAGCGGGATTATGGTGGAGCCCGTACCTGGGAGGTTGCTCTTGAGACGTACAAGCTGGGTCTCCTGTGTGCTCAGACCGTAAAGGAAAAGGAACGTGTCGTGTCCAGCTTACTTCATCACATAGCATGGCTCTACAGGTATAAAGGATTGCAGGAGGAGGAGACTCGCTTCCTGGGGTTCTGTCTTGAATCCTACATCCGGGTCTATGAGCTGGAGGGTGTCGGGGCTAACAATGCCAAGCTGCTGTACCTGATTGGTGAATTGAATCGGCGAGTAGGTAACTTTCGTGAGGCCGTTCGCTGGTTCTCGCGGGTCATTAACGACAAGAGTATTGTGGATGCGGCCATGATTCGAGCATCTCGTGAACAGTGGGGCGTATTGCGTGAGCAAATGCTGGCTAGTAATGAACAGCTGCCTACCGAGATGGAGCAGGCCTAAATAGGTTATACATCAAGAGCTAGCTTGAGTACGGGAGTACTCAGGCTAGCTCTTGATGTATTTATGGACTTAATCGGACATGAATTACTTCCGTGTACTAATCATAGGCAGCTTATTACGACAGTTACTACCTTGTGTCGATTGCTAACGAAGTGCTATGTCAGCCAGCAGATAATCATCATCACAATCCAGCAAGGTAATCCGGTTGTGGCAGCAGGGGAAGACCAGCAGCTTCTTCTGACCGTCATGAATGGCGGATAGTTGCTTAGGCTTAAGTGGGAGGAGCACATGCTCCTGACTGCAGAAGGGGCATTGCTCTACATAAATATCACCCATAATGATCTCATAAGGCCAGGTATGGCTAAAAGGAATCATGACTCAGAAGCCTCACCATTATGTTTTTGGGCTTCTTCTTTGGCCAGCTCGGCCAGCTTTTGCATTAAAATATGCTGCGGCATATGCATCAGCTGTTCCAATGGAACGTTCAGCTTCTCAGACAGCTTGATGGCTGTGTCTGGAGAAATTTGTAAAGGTCTCATCGAAAGATGCTCCTCTCCTGCAATATATTCTTACCCGCAATGGGTGTCTTCATTGATCAAGTCTCCTCAAGCTGGTACCCACAATTTCAGTTACGTCCTCCATTTATGAGCGGCTTGTCGTAATCCAATATAGCATGTTGCCGAGGTTCTGCCAAATTAGGGCTCGAAAACATTACTCTAAGCCACTCCCTTTTCTTTAGATAATAGAATCTATAAGTTTTCAGCGGAGCTGAACAATTCAATTATCGCAAGAACACTTCAATTAAACGCGGTCTGTCTTCTGTGAAAGTACGTCGATTTTCTTACAAAAGACTTGGCTAAAACTATTGACCTAGAAAATGTTTCTAATTTAGTATAGATAGAATAGGCTCAATTTCCCAATTGAAATCTATTTTTGAAAATTAGGAGAATAGAAAATGAATTGGGTTAATATGAGAATTTATACATATTGCTGGATGGACGGCGAGAGGAGATCACTAACGAATGAGAAGGAAAGCCATAGCTGGATGGATTCGCGTTGTTGTTGTCATGGTCGTGTTACTGGGAGGAGCGGCGCCAGAGCTCTCTGCGCAGCAATATGAGTATGACAGTCTGAACCGACTGATTAGCGTAGAGCAGGAAAAGAAGAGTGTCCACTATACATATGATGCAGGGGGGAATCTCCTCACAGTCAAGGCCACTCTTAGGGATGCAGGTGCTGCTCCCGTGAAGGGGCAGCTGGCCGAGGGCTGGAAGTCTTTTGCGACTCGTGGAGTGGAAGCCAGCTTCAGCACCGTCACGGAAGACGCATATATGGCATCCTCAGGGGGAACGAGCACTGTAACGGGTGATGTATACACGGTAACAGACGACGTGTACCAGCAGCCTGTACCAGAGGGCCAGGAGCGTGTCATTCAATATATAGACGTAAGCTCTCCGCAGATCGGAGGCGCGAATATGTATCGCGATATGGCAGTGACAGCAGGAGAGAGCTATACCGTCAGAGGACAAGCGAAGGTCATGCAATTGGACAAGGCGGCTGTGAAGGTAGTAGTGAACTATTACGATGCTGCAGGCAAGCTTCTCAGCTATCAGCATGTAGCGATCTACCAACAGACCAACGCAGACTGGGAGACCTTCCAGGCGGGACTATCCGTACCAGCAGGTGCAGTGAAGGCTAGAGTTCATTTGCAGATTACCGTGCTGCAGCCTCAAGGCTCAGGTCAAGCGGGCTTTGTAGGGATGTCCTTTGCGCCAGCCACTAGACTGTAGGGCGGGGGAGCATAATGATGAGGCAAAGATGGACACGGATACTACTGACGGTTGTATTTGCAGTCATTTTGGCTGGCGGTATGCGAGTATTCACTGCGAATGCCCTTGAGGCAACGGAATTTACATTGCCACCAGGGGGGAATGTGCAGATTACCACTGCATTTGATTCCGGGCAGGTCACTGTATATCACAAAGGCACAGCACCTTCCTTCGATTACGTTAAATTAAACAAGAATGGAACCCTGTCTACAAGTGCGCAATATGATCGCAATTTTAATGCGGTCATATTAGCAGGTCAGCAGATTAATCTCACAAATACGTCTAATTATAATCTGGAACTGACGACAAGCAGCAAGACGAAAAAGCTGAAGTTCGTGACTACAAGTATACCGACGTTCGAGAAGCGTATGCTGCCGCCTGGAACGAGTGTAGCGGTAACCAATTTGACGAGCGCGGCAGAATCATTTCTGATTAGTGGTCTTAATGATAATGTCAAATTTAACGATAGTGGGGTACTAACGACCTTCCAGCGTGACGACAAGGGGGGAAGAACCCAACTGGCTTCTGGTAACCGTATGGTGGTGACGAATCGGGATACGCAGACGATTGAAGTCAGTGGAGCCAATGGGGTGTTCTCCTTCTACAATTCGGGACCTGCATCGTTCCGGGAGCGTATTGGGGTAGGGCAGACACTCGAAGCGATCAATACGGAAAATAAAACCTTCTATGTCTATTACGAGAGCGCAGGGACACGCTCCTATGAATATGTCGTCTACAATGAGGACGGCTCTGTAAGCTCGTCTGGTACGGACAAGAAGGTTTCGGATGCGATCGCCAAAGGCAAGAGACTTGTCGTAACGAATCGTGGAACAGGTTGGCTAGAGGTAATCGGAGCTTATGATGCTTTTACCGTTACTAACGAAAATGATCCATCCATGTTCCGGCAAATCCTGAATAATGGAGAGAGCTATAAATTCACCAATACACAGGCCAGAAGTCTCAACCTCAATATTCGAGGGAAATACGACATGGTTAAATATGAGGCTAATGGAAAAGAGGTTCACATTGCTGCAGATGCAGTAAGTGATAGCAGTATTGGCTATACGGTGTACTCTGGTCAGTATGTAGTCGTAACGAACCGTAATTCTAGCCCTGTAATCGTAAGTGGAGCAAGGGATGCCTATCGGGTGGATAGGAGTGCATATCCTGCGCTAATCCGGCGTGTAGTGCCTGTCGGGGGCAGCTTCGTAGCCTTGAATCAGACACAGTATGTCGGTTCAATTTTAATAAATGGTACCTATGACTATGCGCGATATGATGAAAATGGGATCAAATCCTATACGCCATCGAATTATGTGAGTCGAATGGAGATTCTGGGCGGCGAACGTGTAGCTTTCACGAATACAGACACGGAGAGCAAGACGATTGCAGCTCCATACGAGATGTTCCGTTATCTGGATCGTTACAATCCGGTTACGATGAATCGTTCGCTGCAACCAGGAGATACGCTGAAGCTGGACAATATATCGGCTCGTTCCTTCTCAGTCGATGTGAGTGGACAGCATCATTATGTAACGTATACGGAGGGGAACAGAGTCAGCCACTATGGCAACCCGATTGAGCGGGAGACTCACTCTGTGACAGCCAGTGAATGGCATATCGTAACGAACAGCGGCTTGTCTGTGATGACGGTCAAGGCTCCATTTGATGCCTTCAGTGTCAATGCACGCCTGACACCTGCGCTATTTAAAGGCTATGTGAATTATGGAGAGAGCCTGAAGTTCAAGAGTGGCAGCAGTGCGGTATTCAATGTCGATCTGAACGGTACTTACGATCAGGCAAGCTATCGTCAAGACAATGGTCTGCGATCCATGGACCGCAAGACAACGAGCAGACTGCCACTATACCCTAATGAGCGGGCAACCGTGACGAACTCGGGTAACACGCAATTAGTCCTTCTGGCTCCGTATGATGTCATTAACGCGGAGGTAAGTCAGACGCCTGCTTTGGCTATCCGCCATTTGCTGGCAGACAAGAGTGTAGAGTTCGTGAATAGAACAGCACAGTCCGAAATGATACGGATGACCGGGATTCATGATCTGATGGATTATACGGCGGATGGAAGTCCATTCTCTTATAATCGTGGACGCGTCACCGGGTACAATACCGTATCTGCTGGACAGCGTGTAGCGATCATGAACCGAGATATTCAACCGATTGATGTATATGGTGCTTATGAGATTTTTGAATTAAAAGATCGTGCGAACCCGGTTACGTTCAGTCGAACGCTTCAAGTTGGGCAGAGTGCAGATTTCCGTAACCATACGGGACGACCTTTCAGCATCTATCCTACGGGTACGTATGATTTTGCCAAATACGGTGCGAATCGAGATGTTGAGGATGTAGGGCTGCAGGAGACCCTGGCTTCGAGATTGATCAGCAGTCAGTCTCGAATAGCTCTTACAAATACAGCAGGAAGTTCCATGCTTGTAGAAGGTCCATATGATGCATTCGCTATAAGCGGCAGGCAGCACCCAGCCGTGTTCAAGTGGATTTTGGGGCCACGGAAAAGTATGGAGGCCACCTATACCGGACCAGGGCAAGGTAAGGTATATGCGACTGGCACATTTGATCATGCCATGTTCGTAGACGGAGCATTGGATCTCTACTCCAGAAACGATACGCTTCCAAAGCTTGTGCACAAGGGCGAAAGAATCGCCATGATGAATACTGCCGAGCAGCAGTCAATGACCGTATATGGCGGTTATGACGTATTTGAGACGAATTCGCGTGCCAATCCGGTAACGTTCCGTCATACGCTCGGAGCAGGAGAGCATGTGGATATTTTGAATAAGCATGCTAGCAAAGTTTTCTACACGTATTTCACAGGTGTCTACGATATGGTGTTGCGCAATGCAGATGGTGAAATGTCCAGTCTGGATTACGCGACGCAATCAGGTACCAAGATCATTAGAAATGGTCAACGCATCGCTGTATCCAATTCCAGCGGAGCAACGGTCACCATCGAAGGCTCGTATGATGCGTTCCAGATCCAGAAGCGGACAGTACCAGCTTTGGCCAAGATCCAGCTTCAGCCGGAGCGGAGCGCTACCGTGACGAGTATCGGCACAGCGGACTCAGTCCTTCGTGCTACAGGGTTGTATGACGAAGCTGAATATGACAGTTCGGGGATGCTTGTCAGATACGCAATTAAGCAGACGACAGGACATACCTTCAAGCCAGACAAGAAGCTGGCTGTACAGAATACAGATGAGAAGAGCATTGTATTCTACGGTGCCTATGAGGACTTCAGAATCGAGTCCAGAGAGCAGCCCGTAACTTTCGAGCAGGCGCTGTCGCCTAGCCGAATTATGGAATTAACCAGGAAACCATCCAAAGGACAACTAAGCCTGAAGTTGAGCGGATTGTACCATTTTGCTGAATATAAGGATGATGGCTCAGTCCATGGTTTTGGAGCAGAGGAGTCCGCAGGAACGCAGGTCACTCAGGAAGGGAACCGTATTGTGATGCAGGCCGCGAACAGCAGCCCGTTGACCGTGCGTGGACCTTATGATGGCTTCGAGATCAGAAATATCGCTATACCGCCTGTAACCATCAAGACTCTGCAGACGGGGGAAAGCTTCTCGATTATCAATGTATCTCCGGATACATTCAGTGCGAAGGTCAAAGGGAAGCATCATGTGCGGACCTATCATGCCACAGGAGAATTGGCTTCATCGTTCGATAATACGGATTATACTTTCAAGTCAATGAAGGCAGGTCAGAGAATCGTCATCATCAATCCAGGTGTGGAGCCAGTCATTGTCACTGCACCGACGGAGGCCATTCTTGTGAGCCAGGGCGAAGAGCTGGCTGTGAAGCGTCTTGGACTGGATGAGACCGTCAAAGTTGCCAATACATCGGCAGCTCCAGCCCGACTGGCACTGACCGGAACGTATGATATTGTCATGTACAACGCGGCTAACCAGCCTGTGAGCTATACCCGTGGGACAGGAGGAGCTTCTCAGTCCATTCCGGCCAGTCACTATGCGATTGTGACCGGGAAGCAGGCAAGCCCGACTATTATTCAGGGCAACGCAGGAGTGCTGGCATTCACCAGCCGCAATGAGCCTGCGCTCAAGATCATCACAGCGAATGCCGAGAGTAGCTACGATATCAAGAACCAAGGCAACGTATCGCTGAAGTTGTCCGCGACAGGCACGGCAGACTGGGTGAGACTTGATGCCGCAGCGAATGTGACGGATTACAAGGCAGCCGATGCAGGGAGCTCGTACAGCCTGAATGCAGGTGAGACATTACGGGTGAGTGCTGCGAACAATGCTTCCCTAGAGCTGTGGGGGCCATATGATGTCCTTCAGGTGGAGAGCATTCAGCATCCGGCCCTGACCAAAGCGACACTTCAGCCGGATGGGGCTTTGAAGATCACGAACGTGACAGATAAGAACCATACCTTGAAGGCAGAAGGCGCTTTTGCCTACCGAATAGGCAAGGGAGAGGAGCAGTCAGGACGGAGTCCACTTACTGTATCCTCCGGTGCTCAAATTCTGGTGCGCAGCATGGAAGCTGCACCTTATCTGATGTATAGCCCGTATGGCTTGCTCCGCTATGAGGATGGCACAGTCGAGCTGGAGGAAGTGATATCTGGCGAGGCTGCGGCCGAGCAGATTAGCAAGCTGGACCCAAGCCAATACGATCCAGCTACGCTATATGCCGATCCTGTAGATACAGCGACTGGGGCACAAATCATCAATCGCACATTACTGAGCGCGAACGGCGCTGTACCGGTACCGTTCCAGGCGCAATATTACTCGCTACTGGGTGGAGATGGAGCACTCGGCAAAGGCTGGAGCCATAATTATGAGCTGAAGGTGCAGCCAGCCGCCGACGGTAAATCTGTCGAGGTATTCTGGAATGCTTTCCGCAGGAATACGTTCGTTCTAGGTGCAGATGGCACATATACCTCGCAGGACCCATCGGTCCGGCATGATGTACTGAGCCGGCAAGCTGATGGTACCTTCACGCTGGTGCGTAATCAGGGTACGACGCTGCGCTTCGCTGCAGATGGCTTGCCAATGTCAATTGAGGACCGCGGAGGAATGAAGCTGCAGCTCAATTATTCGGCGACACGTCAGCTCATCTCCGTGACAGAGCCAGTGACAGGTTTGGGACTGACCTTCGCCTATAATTCGGCAGGTGACATCGTCACTGTAGCGGACAATGTTGGAAGACAGGTAGGCTTTGCGTATGATCGTAGTGGGCGGCTGAATAGTATAACGGATGCTGCTGGAAGAGAGACGACCTATACGTATAATGCCGATCACCGTATTGATACGGCGGTTAGTGAGGGTGCCCAGCTCTTCACGAACATCTATGATGATAAAGGGCGGATTGTAACCCAAAGCGATGCTGAAGGAGCTACGACGACATTTGCCTATGAAGAGAAAGACAAGCAACTGATCACCACAATCACGGATCGGAACGGACGTCAGCAGCAGCGTACACATAGTGCGAAATATGAGCTGTTGCAGGTCATGGATGCATTAGGACGGACGACCTCTTATGCCTATGATGACCGAGGCAACCGTACAAGTGTGACCAATACACGGGGTCAGACGGTAACTTATACGTATGATGCCAAAGACAACCTGAAGAGTGCCGTGGATCATACGGGACAGACGATCACACTATCCTATGATGAACGGGATAACCTCAAGACCGTTACGGGTCCTGACGGCAAACAGGTGAAATATACGTATGATGGACAGGATCGCTTGTTGTCCGTGACAGATAGCGAGAATCGTACAACGGCCTACGTTTATGACACGAAAGGCTTCCTGCAATCGGCAACGGATGCGCTGGGGAACAAGACGGCTTACGCTTATACCGGTGGCCGATTGACCAAGCTCACGACGGCTGTCGGCGAGGAGCTGACGTTCCTGTACGATGAAGCTGGCCGCATGAGTGGTATGAGGGACGAGGAAGGCAATGAGACCGCATCGGTCTATAACGCAGCCGATGAGCTGTTGTCGTATACAGATCCGTTGGGTCACACGTATCGCTTCGCTTACGATAACCAAGGCTTCCTGAGCCAGGAGACGGATGGGCGAGGACAGAAGACACAGTATACCTATGACGGCAACGGCAATCTGCTCCAGATGACAGATGCGGCTGGAGGAATAACTGCCTTCGCCTACGATCGTGAAGGACGAATGGTATCAGCGACGGATGCGCTGGGCAATAAGAGTACTTTTGCCTATGATGCTGTAGGGAATGTCATTAGCGAGACCAACCCGCTGGGTGAGAAGGTCCGTTATGTCTATGATGATCTGAACCGTGTAACCGAGGCATACGATGCTTTGAATCAACGGGCCTATGCGGTCACCTATGATGCGATAGGCAATCCGGTAGCGACTAAGGACGCGCTGGGTCAGACCTATACGAGTCAATATGACAAGCTGAGCCGTCTAACAGGCAGCATTGATCCGCTCAGCAGAAAGACGATCTTCACCTATGACGATCTGAATCGACTGACGTCAGTGCAGGACCCGATGGAGGGCGTGGCTCGTCAGAGCTTCGATGCGCTGAATCGACTGACACAGGTGACAGACCCGAATCAGAATACGGCTAGCTACACGTATGATGCCGTAGGACGCGTTACTCGTGAGACGGATGCAGCAGGTGGCGTGCACACATACAAGTACAATGCCATCGGGCTGCTCGCTCAAGAGACCAATAAACGCGGTCAGAACGTAGACTATGCCTACGATGCTGCTGGTCAGTTGACGAAGTTCACCGATCCAGATGGCAGCGTAGCCTACAGCTATGATGCCAATGGCAATGTCACGGCTGTGACCGATCAGGATGGACAGACGATTCGTCGTCAATATGATGCCTTGAATCGAGTGAAGCAATATACCGATGAGCATGGCAATACCATGAAGTACACCTATGATGCTGTAGGACAATTGACAGCCTTGACGTATCCAGATGGCAAGCAAGTCAGCTATACGTATGACGCTGCAGGCCGAATGAGGACTGTAACCGACTGGGCAGGTCGCAAGACAACCTATACGTATAACGCGAATGGACAGGTCATCTCGACCCAGCGTCCAGATGGCAGCGAGGAGACACGCACGTATGATGCGAACGGGCAGCTGCTGAGCTCGGCGAATCGCGGAGCAGATGGAAATCTGCTGACGAGCTATGCGTTCAGCTATGATGCGGCAGGAAATGTCGTCTCCGAGACCGGTGGCGTACAGGGCACAGCACCGTCTGAAGTGACCTTCGACGTGTATGGCCCGGGATTGTCGCCTGCATCGGAAGAGGAATTGGGGCTGGAGCAGAACGGAATGGAGCCGACCTCTGTCACCGCAGACGTGTACCCGCTGGAAATGACATATACGGCGGACAATCGTCTAGCAACGGTAAATGGCGAACCGGTCATTTATGACGCCGACGGCAACATGACGACAGGACCGCTGCAAGGGAATATGCAGTCCTACGTATATGATTCACGTAATCGTCTGCAGTCTGCGGGTGGCGTAAGCTACGGCTATAACGCGGAGAATATGCGGGTCTCCGTCACAACAGATGGCAACACGATTCGTTATGTGATCAACCCGAATGCAGCCTTGTCTCAGGTGCTGATGGAGACCGATGCGGACGGGAATCCGCTAGCCTACTATGTCTATGGCTTGGGCTTGCTCGGTCGTGAGGATGCTAGTGGTGAATACCTGAGTTATCACTATGATCGTCGCGGCAGTACGGTGGCACTGACCGCACTGGACGGTACGATTACAGATACGTATGAATACGGTCCATATGGAGAGCAGATCGGACATGAAGGCGCAACGGAGCAGCCGTTCCGCTATAATGGACGTGACGGAGTTATGACCGATGCGAATGGTCTGTACCATATGCGCGCCCGGTACTACAGTCCAGATATCAAGCGATTCATTAACCGGGATGTCGTGACAGGTACGATCTCAGATACACGGACATTGAACCGCTATGCGTACGTGAATGGGAACCCGATCTCGTATATCGACCCGTTCGGCTTGAGTCGTGATGGCGATTCCCTGATGTTGCGCGGCGGCGACGTGCTGCTGGATCTCGTGCCAGGAGTAGGCGCGCTGAAGGGCTTCCAGCAAGCCTTCACGGGCGTGAACCTGGTGACAGGTGAGAAGCTGTCTGTGGGACAACGCTGGATGGAAGGGATTGGATCGACCATTGGTCTGATTCCGATTCCAGGCTCGAAGGCGATCGGGAAGTATGGCGTGGAAGGCGCCGTGGCCTTGGGCAAGAAGGCTAAGGGATGGTTTGGTAAAGGGAAGGTCTCTAAAGTAATTACAGAGTGCAACTGCTTCTCCGCAGGAACCAAGGTGCTTACCGATGATGGTGAAAAACCAATCGAGGATATCCAGGTAGGAGACAAGGTACTTGCGAAGTCTGACGAAACCGGAGAAGTGGCGTATAAAGAGGTTGTAGGTCTGTTCCAAAAACAGGCTGATGAGATCTACTATGTCCACATCGGGGATGAGATCATTGAGGTCACGGGTGAGCATCCGTTTTGGTTGGATGGTAGGGGATGGACCTATGTCAAAGACCTAAAAGTTGGCGATCTGCTTCTTTCGAGTGACGGCACCAAGCTGGCGATTGATAAGATTGAGAAAGAGTCACGAGAAGCGACCGTTTACAACTTTGAGGTAGAGGATTATCATTCGTACTTTGTATCTAACCTTGGGATTTGGGTGCATAATTGTGATATTAATCCTAAATTGTTGTCTGGTCCTAAGGGGACGGCTAAAGACAAATTCCCTAGTAATCCAGATGAACTAATGCCTGAACTACCGAGAGAAGTAAAAGGGAGTAAAACTTACATTTATCCTAATGAAAATACAAGAATAAGAATTGAACAACACAAACTAGAAGCAGGAGAAACTTATAATTCAAGACATCATGGGCTACATTATCATATTGAGTTAAAGACGAATCCAGATAAAAATTGGGGATGGCATAATAGAAAGAATTTACAAGAATATGTTAAACCAGAAGACTATACTCCAAATGCAGGAACGGGTTTTATCCCAGGGGAATATTTTCCTGGTTGGAAAAAGTAGAAGAGAGGTGAAGATGTGGAAATTAAGGAGTTAAACCTTGAAGAAGGTTCGATAGAAAATGTAGAGATCAACTCAAAATATTTAGGAATTGAATTAAAGAGGTGGGACCAATCATTTGTGAAAATCATCATAAATGACTACACAAAATTCGTTGAATTTGATTCGATTGGCAGAGAAATAAGTGAATTTGTTATTTTAGATAACTCAGAATTCCTGGAAGACGAAAAAGAGAAATTATTAAGGTTAGATTTTGACGAGGAAGAAATCAATCAACTTATCTACGTAAAATTTATTGGTCTAAGTGACTTACCTTTATTAGAGGTTATTGCCAATAAAAATGAAATACAAGTAAAAAAGATACCTAAGTAATATATATTTTGCCTTAAGAGAAATTAATCTCTTAAGGCTTTTCTTTATAAGAGAATATGCCAAAGTCCTTGTTTTTCGAATAAACTGATCGAACATAAGGGCGCAACGGAGCAGCCGTTCCGCTATAATGGACGTGACGGAGTCATGACCGATGCGAATGGCCTGTACCATATGCGTGCCCGTTACTACAGTCCAGATATCAAGCGATTCATTAACCGCGATGTCGTAACAGGTACGATATCAGATACACAGACCCTGAACCGCTATGCGTACGTGAACGGGAACCCGATTTCGTATATCGACCCATTCGGCCTAAGCCGAGATGGCGATTCCCTGATGCTGCGCGGCGGCGACATGCTGCTGGATCTCGTACCGGGAGTAGGCGCGCTGAAGGGCTTCCAGCAAGCCTTCACGGGTGTGAACCTTGTGACGGGCGAGAAGCTGTCTGTGGGACAACGTTGGATGGAAGGGATTGGATCAACAATTGGTCTGATTCCGATTCCGGGTTCGAAAGCGATCGGGAAGTATGGCGTGGAAGGCGCCGTGGCCTTGGGCAAGAAGGCTAAGGGATGGTTTGGTAAAGGGAATATTCCTAAAGTAATTACAGAGTGCAACTGCTTCTCCGCAGGTACCAAGGTACTTACCGACGATGGTGAAAAACCAATCGAGAATATCCAGGTAGGGGACAAGGTACTTGCGAAGTCTGACGAAACCGGAGAAGTGGCGTATAAAGAGGTCGTTGGTCTGTTCCAAAAACAGGCTGATGAGATCTATTATGTCCACATCGGTGATGAGATCATTGAGGTCACGGGTGAGCATCCGTTTTGGTTGGACGGCAGGGGCTGGACTTATGTCAAAGACCTGAAGGTTGGCGATCTGCTTCTTTCGAGTGACGGTACCAAGCTGGCGATTGACAAGATTGAGAAAGAGTCACGAGAAGCGACCGTTTACAACTTTGAGGTAGAGGATTATCATTCGTATTTTGTATCTAACCTTGGGATTTGGGTGCATAATTGTGATATTAATCCTAAATTGTTGTCTGGTGCTGATCCATATGGTGGACTTTTAGAACTCAAATTTATAATGCCACTTATTCGGCACACGGTTACAAGCATTTAAAAGCTAGAAATGGAGATGAGGCTAAGTTATTTAGTGAAACTGGAAGAAAGCATGCTCAGTATTTGCCTGAAGTAAATAATAAAACTCTTGAAAAGACAGCATTAGAGAAAGGATTGGTTGTTCAAGGCGACAAGGGTTCCACATATTTCATTTATGATGCAGGAAAACCAGTGGGATACGATTTGGGAGTAGAAACAAGCTGGATACGTGCTGAGTTGACTTCAGGTGGGATATATCATGGACATCCAATAGCAGGCAATCGTCTAATGGGCTATCTAAAAATAGCAGAATTAAGATAATAGAAAGAAGGTGAAATTTTTGAAGTCCCATTTAAAACCGCCCGAGATTAAACTGCTTCCTTTAAGATTTCCTTCAAGTTGGGAAATCAGCTATAACACTCTTGTTGAGCTAGATCCATCTGATTTAAAAGAAGATGATGAAAATAAGTGGCGTAATTTTACTGAAGATTTACTTCAAGTTAAACATACGAAGTATAATATACTTCTAGATGTTGGCTGGTATCCTGAAGGGGATCCGCAAGGTTTGTATGGTATTGAATTAATTAAGGATTTTGATTGGGCGAATCCATTGGTAACCTTCGATACAAAAAATATAAGTGATCTTGTTGAGAAGATAGAGTTTCTATTATGGCAGGTTGGAGAAGGTTACTATAATTAAAAATTCTGTTTACCCTGACTGGATTACCTAGTCAGGGTTCTTTTTTAATCAAACTACTAATTATCAAGACAAGTTCGAGAATTCCTTTGAAAAGGATTCGTAAGAGGTGTACTAACTCAGTAATTTTCGCGGTTTGTGATGAATCAGGCGGAGAGCGATGTCCAAGGATATCCGCGATATACCCCAGGGAAAGAACTCTCGCAAGGAAGCATTCGTGTTCCCATTCGAGCCCCGATCCAGAAGGAATACGGATCTGTGTAATACATCTTCACCTCATGAGTGGCTTTCAGGCAAGTACAAAAGGCCAATCTTCTTGCTACGATCATCGATAGCGGATTGAAACATCTATCACGACAGGACCGCTACAAGGACAAATGCAGCCTTACGTATATGATTCGCGCAACCGTCTGCTGTCTACGGGCGGCGTAAGCTACGGCTATAACGCGGAGAATATGCGGACCTCCGTCACGACAGACGGAAACACGATTCGTTATGTGATCAACCCGAATGCAGCTCTGTCGCAGGTGCTGATGGAGACGGATGCGGATGGCAATCCACTAGCTTACTATGTATACGGCCTGGGACTACTGGGTCGGGAGGATGCTAGCGGTACATATCAGTCGTACCACTATGATCGTCGTGGCAGCAAGGTAGCGCTGACCGCACTGGATGGTACAATTACGGATACGTATCAATACGGTCCATATGGAGAGCAGATCGGACACGAGGGCGCAACAGAGCAGCCGTTCCGCTATAATGGACGTGACGGGGTCATGACCGATGTGAATGGTCTGTACCATATGCGTGCCCGTTACTATAGTCCAGACATCAAGCTATTCATTAACCGTGATGTCGTGACAGGTACGATCTCAGATACACCGACCCTGAACCGCTATGCGTACGTGAACGGGAACCCGATCTCGTACATCGATCCATTTGGTCTAAGTCGTGATGGCGATTCCCTAATGCTGCGCGGCGGCGACGTGCTGCTGGATCTCTTACCGGGAATAGGTGCGCTGAAGGGCTTCCAGCAAGCCTTCACGGGTGTGAACCTCGTGACGGGTGAGAAGCTGTCTGTGGGACAACGCTGGATGGAAGGGATTGGATCGACCATTGGTCTGATTCCGATTCCATGCTCAAAGGCGATCGGGAAGTATGGCGTGGAAGGCGCCGTGGCCTTGGGCAAGAAGGCTAAGGGTTGGTTTGGTAAGACACCAGACAAGGGGCTAGCATTATACCGTCGAACAGCTAATGTTGGTGAGTTTAATCATTTGAAAGTTCCCATGCAAATGAGAGAGGTCAAACGTTTAGCCGAACAAGCTGGTGTGGGGCTAGATGGAGTGAAAATTAAAATCGTAAGAGATACTGAAATGTTACGGTTACCACAAGCAGGATGGGCTAATCCAAATGGTAAAGAAATTCAACTTTATCCCAATGCCTTTATAAATGAAATGGAGTTAGTTAAAACTCTTGCTCATGAAAGAACACACATTTTTCAAGTCAGAATTTATGGAGAGGCAAATGATATCCCAACATTAAACAAATTTGAGGAAGGAGCCTACGGTATAGAAGATACATTTTGGGACTACTTTAATCGTAGGGGAAAATGATGATGGTAAATTCTCATTACAAAAAATGGTTGAAACTTGCGGAAGAGGTACAAGCAGAACCTCAGTCTTGTCTGTTAGTTTGCCCCAACTGTAGCAGTAATAATATTGAGTACGAATTCATTGGAGATAGTCAAAGAAGGGAGGGATACTTTTTAATTTGGTGTAATGAATGCATAGAAGGATTGCACATTTCAAGAGTTAATATTCCTGAAAATGCAAATGTTATTCCATTTAATGCACCTTCTGAGCTTATTTCACATATTCCTAATTTCAAAAGGGTTATCCCCTAAGATTTTGATTTGATTAATGATCCATAAGAAGAATGCTTAGATCAAAAGCTCTTCTTATGGATTTTTTTAGATATTAATGTTTTCAAAACTGATTTGCGAATAGGGTGTGTACCTGTTTAGTTATAAGGTATCGAATTGAAAAATAGACCTGTTTTGGGATCGGTAATGGTTGGTACAGGAACTTGTAACAATGTACTCCTTCTGCATGTCCGCAAAGAAGCGCAACTTCTCAGAAATAATAGATTAAGAGGCTCATTTCTAACATTGAACTGTGATCCGTAAGATAGACACTTTGAAAAAAGTGCCCTCTTACGGGTCTTTTGTGTTTTAATTTGACTCAGATGAGTATTTAAGAAATCTTGGTAAAGCTGATAGAATGTATGATAGTTTTAGGATATTAACTACATACGTTGCTTCAATCGCAAAAAATACTGGAATGAAGGAGAGTCGAGTTCAAAGAATAAAGGACCATTTGTTTTACAATGAACATATAAAGGACCATGGAGTAGGACGCTTTGATGCAGATTATGATATTGCTCAAGCTTGGGAACGACTATAAGCAGGGACTTATCGGTAAAGTGATATTGATTTAATTAATCATGAATTGTTTGAATCGAGATTTGAAGGAATATTCAAAACAAACTATAGGACAGCACATGACAAAACCATAGAATCAGGTCGTACAGGAATCCATAAGAGGAGGAGAAGATGTTGGCGTCGTTCGTATTGTTGCTCAAAGAAATGGAAAATGAAGAAAGAGTAGTATACAAATTTGGACCCAATGAGGATGTAATGGGCAAAATAGAACTTAACAAAATAACGAGAAAGTTTGCCGAGATAGAACCTATTCCTGATATTAATATTTCCACTAAATTTTATTTCGATAGGGCTGCTCAAAGAAAATCAGTATGTTTTATTCGAGAAAATGGTCGGTTCCCAGATAGAACAACATTTGAATCTTAAGATCAATTAACCTTGATTGGCTTCGTGCCTTTCAAGGTTTTTTTATTGGAGGGGGACAAATGAACCCGTCACTCAACCAGCAGCACATATAACTCAGTAATATCCGTAAGATCCGTAAGATCCACATAACTTAAATCTGCTGATGAGCCAAGCATTCAGCTATGATGCGGTAGGCAATGTTGTCTCCGAGACCGGTGGTGTACAGGGTACTATACCGTCTGAAGTGACCTTCGACGTGTACGGTCCAGGGCTATCACCTGCACCGGAAGAAGGATTGGGAGCGGAATTGAACGGAACTGATCCGAATGCCGTCACTTCAGACGTGTACCCGCTGGAAATGACGTATACAGCGGACAATCGTCTAGCAACGGTAAATGGCGAACCGGTCATTTATGACGCCGACGGCAACATGACGACAGGACCGCTGCAAGGGAATATGCAGTCCTACGTATATGATTCACGTAATCGTCTGCAGTCTGCGGGTGGCGTAAGCTACGGCTATAACGCGGAGAATATGCGGGTCTCCGTCACAACAGATGGCAACACGATTCGTTATGTGATCAACCCGAATGCAGCCTTGTCTCAGGTGCTGATGGAGACCGATGCGGACGGGAATCCGCTAGCCTACTATGTCTATGGCTTGGGCTTGCTCGGTCGTGAGGATGCTAGTGGTGAATACCTGAGTTATCACTATGATCGTCACGGCAGTACGGTGGCACTGACCGCACTGGACGGTACGATTACAGATACGTATGAATACGGTCCATATGGAGAGCAGATCGGACATGAAGGCGCAACGGAGCAGCCGTTCCGCTATAATGGACGTGACGGAGTTATGACCGATGCGAATGGTCTGTACCATATGCGCGCCCGGTACTACAGTCCAGATATCAAGCGATTCATCAACCGGGATGTCGTGACAGGTACGATCTCAGATACACCGACATTGAACCGCTATGCGTACGTGAATGGGAACCCGATCTCGTATATCGACCCGTTCGGCTTGAGTCGTGATGGCGATTCCCTGATGTTGCGCGGCGGCGACGTGCTGCTGGATCTCGTGCCAGGAGTAGGCGCGCTGAAGGGCTTCCAGCAAGCCTTCACGGGCGTGAACCTGGTGACAGGTGAGAAGCTGTCTGTGGGACAACGCTGGATGGAAGGGATTGGATCGACCATTGGTCTGATTCCGATTCCAGGCTCGAAGGCGATCGGGAAGTATGGCGTGGAAGGCGCCGTGGCCTTGGGCAAGAAGGCTAAGGGATGGTTTGGTAAGGGAACTCGTAACATTGATTACGTTGAAGAAACCGCTCGTCTCGGTGGCAAGCTATATAGTGAAAATGATCTGCGCATGTTAGGTAACTATTTAAAGAAAAGAGGAGTATCGCTCAAAGTTGGGGATGAGTACTTACCAGCACTAAAAGGCGGAGCTTTTGATGGATCAACGGGTACTCTTTACCTTAGAAGTAATCCTACTCAGTATGAGGTATGGCATGAGTTATCCCACTATATACAATATAGTAAGATAGGAAGGGATGCGTATTTAAATCTCCCTCGTACAAAAGGATCGGTTCCTATGAATGATCTAACAAAGTTCAATGCTCCTGAGCAGTTTGTATATGACATGCTTTCCAACACTAGTAAATGGAATAAAATAAATCAATCTGAGCGAAACCATGCGAACTGGTATATAGATAACTTTGGAGGGATTAGATAATGGCTAAAAAGGTTACGCGAGAGGATATAAGAAAAGTAGCCAACCAATATATATTAGATAATCCATCAAGTGTATTTGAATTGAATTTAGTGGATATTAATAATGATAGTGGACGATATCCATGTTGGTCGGTTATTTTTGAAATGAGAAATAAAGATGGGAACCTTGTAGATGGCCCATTGGTATTGGGCATAGACGAATTTGGAGAAATTATTATGGTAGGATAATGATATGATTATTTATTGATCTTGAGTAGCTTTATGCTTTCAAGGTATCTTATCTAGAACAATCTAAACAGTAACAATGTACTCCTTCTGCATGTCCGCAAGAAGCGCAACTTTTCAGAAATATTAGATTAAGAGGCTCATTCCTAACATACCTGGAATGAGCTTTTTAATCACTTGATAAATTAACCACGTTACCATCATCAAACTAAAAGTAGGCCTAAGTAGTGACAGGTACGATCTCGGATACTCCGACCCTGAATCGCTATGCGTACGTGAACGGGAACCCGATTTCGTATATCGATCCATTTGGTCTGAGTCGTGATGGCGACTCCCTGATGCTGCGCGGCGGCGACATGCTGCTCGATCTCGTACCAGGAGTAGGCGCGCTGAAGGGCTTCCAGCAAGCCTTCACAGGTGTGAACCTCGTGACAGGTGAGAAGCTGTCCGTGGGACAACGCTGGATGGAAGGGATTGGATCGACCATTGGTCTGATTCCGATTCCAGGCTCGAAGGCGATTGGGAAGTATGGCGTGGAAGGCGCCGTGGCCTTGGGTAAGAAGGCTAAGGGATGGTTTGGTAAAGGGAATATTCCTAAGGCAATTACAGAGTGCAACTGCTTCTCCGCAGGAACCAAGGTGCTTACCGACGATGGTGAAAAACCAATCGAGGATATCCAAGTAGGAGACAAGGTACTTGCGAAGTCTGACGAAACCGGAGAAGTGGCGTATAAAGAGGTTGTAGGTCTGTTCCAAAAACAGGCTGATGAAATCTATTATGTCCACATCGGTGATGAGATCATTGAGGTCACGGGTGAGCATCCGTTCTGGTTGGATGGTAGGGGATGGACCTATGTCAAAGACCTGAAGGTTGGCGATCTGCTTCTTTCGAGCGACGGTACCAAGCTGGCGATTGACAAGATTGAGAAAGAGTCACGAGAAGCGACCGTTTACAACTTTGAGGTTGAGGACTATCATTCGTACTTTGTATCTAATCTTGGGATATGGGTGCATAATTGTGATATTAGCCCTTCGCCACAACAATTACTAGGAATTAAACTTGCTGGAAATATAAGATCTTCTCTTAATGAGAAAGTCCCTCGGGATATTAGATTGGGTCCAGGTTCGAAAAGGCATTTAACAGTAGATGAAAAGAAGATAGCTAATCAGCACATTAACGATTTAATGGCATCTAAGTATGGAGATAACGCAGCAGTTCAAAGACTATCTAATTACAGACCTCATCTTAGAGATGATGGTTGGTGGAGCCTTGATCTTGCAACAGACAATGGAGCTTCTAATATAATGAGACTGCTTTACCGTGAAGTTAATGGTGCTATAGAATGGAAGGTAATTCAAAATCACTAGTTATTAGTTATTGGAAAGGTGAGTGAACGTGTCTAAGGGATTAGCAGAGTTATTATTTAATGCTATGGTAAAGAGCGACCAGGATGAGATCATAATTGCATTATTAAAAACAATTAAGGAACAATATTCTGTAGTTGAGCTAGGTGAGGAGTTGTTTTTAGAGTTACAAAAAGCAGTTCCTCATATTAAAGAAAAGAGAACTAGAGCAGCTATAATTGAAACAATGGTTGAATTTCCAGATTTTAATTTCGATTACGAAATATTAGACGAATATCTAACACTGGTATTTGATTATCAAACCAACAATGAAGATGCTATAAGATGTCTAAAATCTTTTACTGTACAAGACTTATTTAAAGAAGTAATTTTCTTAAGGCTTGCTCAATTCACAGATAAACAAAGAGCGTTAGAAATTTTGGTTGGGATCGGGGGATCTAATTGGGGGGAGATACCAGCAGAGTATCAACAATTTGATGACCAAGTCCGTTCGGGAATAAGGATGAGAAATCGCACATTTATTATTTCCCAATTTTTATATTTTGTTCATCCTTTGTGTCGCGAATATTCTTATATTAATCATTTAGCTGCTCATTATCCTACGATGCAGTCAGCAAGAAACGATTGGGCTTGGAGATTGCCAGGCAGTACCGATCATATTATTAATTCGAAAATAGTGACTTCACGGGAAGCAGAGGTGTTTATCAAATTAGGTCAATTACTACATGAGAAAGTTCATTTAACATCAGTTGTGAAGAAAGGACTCTACTCTGCATTTTTTGAAGGTAAAGACCCAATTGACGTTATTTTTAATTTGCCTCAATGAAATTAAAATGATAGTAAGATATGTTAAGACCTTGGGGGCTACAATCTTCAAGGTCTTTCTTTTACCCCTATTCAGTGCCGAATGAATCCGGCGGCTTCGTTCAAGAGAACTTAACCCTCATCACTCCCGTATAATATTCCTCTAATATGCTTCCTGATATCAAGCGATTCATTATCCGTGATGTCGTGACAGGTACGATCTCGGATACACCAATCCTGAACCAATATGCGTACGTGAACGGGAACACGATCTCGTACCCGACCCATTCGGCTTAAGTCGAGATGGCGACTCCCTGATGCTGTGCGGCGGTGACATGCTGCTGGATCTATTACCGGGAGTAGGTGCGGTAAAAGGCTTCCAGCAGGCCTTCACGGGCGTGAACCTCGTGACAGGTGAGAAGCTGTCTGTAGCGGAACGCTGGATGGAAGGGATTGGATCAGCGATTGGCCTGGTTCCGGTTCCGGTTTCGATAATTTAGAGAGGATAGAAGATATGAAATATCCAGTTAAAATTAACAACAGTGAAAATGGATACAAGCGACTTAAATTGCCTGAAGAAATATCGGCAGTTGAGTACTTGTTATATGACATGGAGTCTTTCAAATTTCCTGTATTTTTATCCTACATTGAAAAAGTACTAAATAAAGAGAGCGAACTCGAAGAAATAGGCGGTAATATTTGTAGTTTGGAAATTACGAAAGATACAACCAAGGTTATTAATAATTTTGTGACTGAGGGGATGCAAGTTGAATGTGAAATCGAAACGGCTGAATTAAAAGCAATAATCAAGTTGTGGGTAGAAGTGAATAAAGATGTCCTAGATTAGCATGTTAGCCTGAGACTACACCTTATGAGAAGAGAAGAACATTTATCGTGATACAGAATTCAGAGAAATACAGAAGAACAACATACATTTCCCATACCACACATAGACTAATCAGAGAGCTAGACGCATTCACCATGCCCGGAGTGAAAGGAATGGGAAGCTGCTACGGAATCTATGGAATCTATCAACAAAGGAATGGTATTCACGAACCAGCTCCTGGCCTACGCTAGCTACAAGATCGGGGACTGGACCTATGGTACTCCACGAATCTGGCAATGGGAATTCAGTTCAAGGCTGGAGATCGGGAAGTTCTGTTCGATTGCCGACGGTGCTAACATCATGCTTGGTGGTGAGCATCGTGTGGATTGGGTGACCACCTATCCTTTCAATGCGATCTTCAAGGATGCCAGTGGGTATACAGGTCATCCACCTGAGCAGATCAGGTAATTGCTTGCCATCCAGTGGTGGGATTGGGATATGGTTAAGATCAAAGACAACTGGAGCTTGCTGCTCGCCAATGACATCCAGGAATTTATAGAGCGACATACCGAATAACCAGAAACGGGCCAAGGTGCTCGTTTTTTTCATTAGACATGAACGCGATCCTACAAAAGACCATAAGTTGTGTGATCCAAAAAATCCGGTAATTCAACGCCAAGACCAGAGCTGTAGTGAGCAGGATGCATGGTTAAGGGTGTAGAATATGTGAGTGAGGCTCATGGTGTAGAATATGTGAAGTTCGCTGCGGTGCGGTGTAGGATTAGAGCAAGTTCAGTAAAAGGAGGTGAGTCACTGTGGATGATCAGCTAACGAACCCTTATGAAGAACGCATACGACAGCTTCTTGATCACATCCTGCCAGGTGCGTATGACAGGCTTGAGACGATTGAAAATTTACCGAGTCAGACTGGTCTGAGTCTACTGGAGATATTAATAGAATTCGCCTGTCAGAGCTCTAATATCAGCTCTATTCTAATTGCGCGTGATCGAATTAGGCAGATTCCTGTTAAGTGGCTGTTGACCTATGCCCCTGATGTAATCCACAAGCGGGTATGCTTTGATGATGAATGGGAGTACCGCAGGTTGCTAGAGCTGGCCCGAGAGAGCCTGCCACAGCTCCTGGATGGCTTCATTAAGCGAGGATTGTCCTCAGACAATGATGAGGTTCAGGAGGCGGCGAACGATTTTCTGGTTACAGGGAGTTAGAATTGCTGTTGCGAGAAGGCGAGAGTGATCAGGAGGAATACGAGCTTGGATGATTGGTGTGAAGCAGTGGAGCGAGGCAAGGTGCGAGGATATGAGGAATACAAGTTGCTCCTTGGAGAGCGGTACATATATCAATATGCCATGAAGAAGGTAGGGAATAAATACTTAACCTATTGCTTCCACATCCCGGAGTCCAAAATTCAGGTGATGGAGGATTACGATGCGGAGGAGATTCAGGAGTTCGAACAGATTGAGCAGGCCATTAGTCATCTGGAGTCCAGGGGCGCTGTCGTAAACCAGTTCACAGCCATAAAAGGAGTGCTGCCATTCTGAGGAAATAAGGATTGGAGATGACTCCGTTAAGTATGGTAACATATGGAGATGACAGCTGTTATTTGGCGTACATGGTTCAATACATGATATTTTATAAGGAAAGGCTGGGGCATAATGAATACACCCTTAAATCAAACTTGGGATTTGGAGTCGATTTTCAAAGGAGGCTCTACCTCAGCGGACTTCACCGCTTACCTGGATACACTTGAAGCGGATGCCCGCAAGCTACTGCAGGATGTAAAGGTAGCTAAGGTGCCTCAGACCGTACTGGATACGGAGGAGCTTGATTCCATTCTGGAGCTGCTGCAGAATTGTGTTGCACGTGCCTCTGAAGCATCCTCCTTCGTCGGTTGCCTCTCGGCACAGGATCAGCATGACAAGGAGGCTGTTCGTCTTAGTGCGCGCATGAATGCACTATTCGCCCTGCTCCAGACAGCTACCACCCTGTACCACAACATTCTCGGTCAGACTGGGGACAAGGTATGGGAGCGCTGGATGCAGCGTGATAAGATTGCTCCCCTAAGCTTTGTATTAACTGAGAGTCGTGAGGCCTCCAGAGAGAAGATGAGCCCTGAGCTGGAAAGTCTGGCACTGGACCTGGCTATTGACGGTTACCATGGCTGGGGTAGCTTCTATGATACGATTGTAAGTAAGGTGAGTGTTCCGGTTAAGGATGACAATGGTGAAATCGTGGCAATGTCAGCAGGTCAGGCGGCAAACAAGCTGCATCATCAGGATCGTGAAGTACGGGAAGAGGTATTCCAGAGCTGGGAGAAGGCTTGGGAGGATGTAGCCGATTACTGTGCGGATACGTTAAATCATCTCGGTGGCTTCCGTCTGAAGCTGTATGAGAATCGCGGCTGGGAGGATATTCTCAAGGAACCTCTCGATATTAACCGGATGTCACGTGAGACACTGGACATGATGTGGAGCGTAATTAATGAGACCAAGCCGGTCCTTGTAAAATATCTGGAGCGCAAGGCAAAGCTGCTTGGGGTCGAGCGCTTAAGCTGGCATGATGTCGAGGCTCCTGTAGGCGAAGCGAGCGACAAGATTAGCTATGACGAGGCTGCTGTAGACATCGTGCAACAATTCCGTAAATTCAGTCCGAAAATGGCTGATTTTGCTGAAATGGCATTCGACAAAAGCTGGATTGAAGCTGAGGATCGTCCTGGCAAGCGTCCGGGCGGATTCTGTACTTCGCTTCCTGTGAGCAAGGAGACAAGAATTTTCATGACCTATGCAGGTACAGCCTCGAACGTGTCTACGTTGGCTCATGAGCTGGGACATGGCTACCATCAGCACGTGATGGATGAGCTGCCTGTACTGAATCA
The DNA here is from genome assembly GCF_038002385.1 of Paenibacillus sp. FSL K6-1230. NCBI lineage: Bacteria > Bacillati > Bacillota > Bacilli > Caryophanales > Paenibacillaceae > Paenibacillus > Paenibacillus sp. FSL K6-1230. Next base: position 5,143,363 of record NZ_JBBOCK010000001.1, on the reverse strand, counting down.
AAATTATGCGATGAATGTGGCCGAGACAGCATCTACCCTGGCTGAACTGATTGTATCGGATGCATTAGTGGAGAGTGCAACAGATGAACAGGGCCGCATAGCACTGCTGGAGGATAAGATTCAACGGTCTGTGGCGTTCTTCATGAATATTCACGCTCGTTTCTTGTTCGAGACACGCTTCTACGAGCAACGCAAATCCGGTCTGCTGACCGCTCAACAGCTATCAGAGCTGATGAATGAAGCGCAGAAGGAAGCATTCTGCGACGTGCTTGCCGAGACACATCCGCATTTCTGGGCTTCGAAGCTACATTTCTATATTACAGATGTGCCGTTTTACAACTTCCCGTATACGTTCGGTTACATGTTCAGCGCCGGAATCTATGCTCATGCACAGCGCACGGGTACTGGCTTTGCTGATCAGTATGATGAGTTGCTGCGTGATACAGGTCGGATGAAAGTGGAAGACCTTGCGAAAAAGCATTTGCAGACAGACCTGACACAGCCTGATTTCTGGCGTGGTGCAGCCGAATTGGCCGTTAAGGATATCGAGACGTTCCTGACTTTGACGGATTCCTCTGTCTCCTCCTAGGTCTCTTCTGACCATTACGTGCTGCGCTACGGGCGAGGAAGCATACGATTCAGTGAAGAAAATGGTTGGATACGTGCTCCTTTCGTAGCTGAATGTGCATAGTAGTCTAACCTTTTATACCCGAATGATGCATCAAGTACGATGATTCGACAAAATGCTGAAAGCCCATCCGAACAACGGATGGGCTTTTTGATATCGGGTTGACGCACAAATTGTCGATTTAAATGGTAATTAAATTTCCAGTAAGACTGGAATGTATGAATGCGTTAACTTTATAGGGATTTTAACCCATTTATGTTGAATATCGTTGAAAGAAGCTATGTATTTTCATATAATTGAGCCATAAGACCTAATTTTTACCATCGAATTAGGGATTAAATAAGTCGAAAGGAGGAGGTGGGATGAAAATAGAGCAACTGTCACTTCCTAGACAACTGGATATGGTGTTTAAAGAATTGGATGAGGAGCTGTCAGGATTGACATCTGGTATCGTGTTTGTGCAGATTCGCAATAATGTGATTGGCAAATTCGGAATCAAGCATCATCCAATTGGTTGTCGAACAGATGAGCTGGATGCTGCCCTGTCAGGATTAACAGCTCAGCAGCGTACAACGTTTCGGAGTCTGGCCCTTGATGCCTTGAAGCTGAAACGTAGCTGGACCCATGGGGAGATTTCGTACGAGTTCGCAGTAATGCAAGGTAAGATTGTAGTAGACACAACGCTGGAGTCCAACTATAACATGGCTAATCTGATGATTCGTTATCCCAGAAATACATATTCAGGCGCGAATTCGGAATCATCTTAATCATAGGCAGCCATCCAGATCAGCATTGTGCAAGTAGTAATGTGCAATTAGCAAAAGGTATTGAAGGTTATATTACTCAAAGAAGCGGCCTCCTTAGGAGACCGCTTAGCTGTATTTCTGCACTATTCTTATTTGCCTTGTCCCGACAATTGCTGCTCGGCGATTTGTACCAGCTTCTTGGTGATATAACCACCCAGGGAGCCTGCTTCACGGGAAGGCATGTTACCGTAATAGCCGTCTGCTGGAATCGTAATCCCCAGCTCTTGTGCAGCCTCGTATTTCAGCTGCTGCAGAGATGCATTGGCTTGAGGTACGATAAGATTATTACTACGGTTACGTCTGCCTTGTTGTTGTGTCGATCCGTACATCGTTGTCACCTCCTTCGGCTTTGGTAAGGATAGTATGTGACATCATTATGAATCTATTCGCCGAAGGAGAGGTTATTAGGAAGGTAATTTATGGTTGCAAAATCTGGATGCTGGAGGTCAGTCGAACAGTCTCGTCAGGAGTAATACGAATGAGACCCGTGAAATCATCCCGCTTGTTCAGATTAGGAGCATCTGGTAGCCAGGTATAAGGCTCAATGCATAGATACTGCTCACATTCACCTTTGGTATACAGCACCCAGTGCTTGAAGTAGCTCTCATCCACCGTATAACGAACTGTATAACCATCATTCCGAACCAGATTCGCCACAGCAGGCCCCGGAGCAGCTCGAAGAGCTGTGTCCAGATTCGTACCTTGCAACGGGAGTGCATCTGTGAGACAAGCCAGGTTCCCGAGCTCTTGGAGCTCGCCGGTAGGAAGCAACTGCTCATCCAGACCGTAGAGACCGCTGACGGGTAGCTGGAGCTGCCAACGTTCAGGCTGACCGTCAAGCAAGAACCAGGTATGGTAACCTATGCCGAAAGGAGCGTTATGCTCCCCTAAGTTAGTGACCTCCAGTGTCTGCGTGAACATATTTCCCTGTAGTCGATAGCTCATCTGCAGCCGCAGAGGAATCGGGAATTGCTCAAGCCAATGCGGATCATTTGCAGTCAGCAATTCCGACGTCAATGTACATCCGTCTTCGTCTTCTTCAATGTCGGTTACGCACCAGGCTTGCTTGCGATGGAGCCCGTGAATATGATTGTGGTTATCGGTATTTTGATCGAATTGATATGCAATTCCTTCATAAGTGAAGCGGCCTTGACGAATGCGTCCTGGAGGAACAAGCAGTGGAACGCCGAAATGGTAGGGCTTCTGTTGAAATAAGGACAAATCCTGTTCTTCAGGTCTACGTACAACCTCGCGTCCACTGAGGGTATCCTGGACAGAGATGGCCTGATTTCCCAGCCGCGGCAGTACCGTGACTTCCAGCTCTTCGCTATGTAAGACGTACGTGTCGTAACCATTCCAATGTCCTTTGGTCACTTGTTTCATATCCATGCTCCTTTGTTCACTTTTGATCGGATAATGATTGCAATATACATTCTTATGATAACATGTTATTTGACATTCAGGTGAACTGGAATTATCATACTGTTAAGTAAAAGAGACAGTCAAATGATACTGTCCTGCATACCGCTGAATACGATGACAAGGAAGAGTAAGCAATCCAGACTCTCTACAGAAAGCCGATGGTTGATGTGAATCGGCGGGAGAGGAATGCCGAATGGACCTTGGAGTTTCCGACAGAACCCAAGCTTACGTTGTTTGCTTGTCAGTATGAAGGAACGACTGTTCCCCGTTACAGGAACCTGAAGGCTGGTCTTCTATTCTTGGTGATTTCCGTGCTGTTCAACAGAACAGCTCTCGGGCCATAGTCAGAGACAGCGAATTAGGGTGGTACCACGGTCTCGCGTCCCTTGGGGATGTGGGGCCTTTTTTGCGTTCGCTAGGGAGACTCAGTGGAATTGCAGATCATATCGGAAATAGGAGGAATGTAATTATGAAAACAGTGCTCTCAGGTATTCAGCCCAGCGGTCAACTGACCCTTGGCAACTACATCGGGGCTATGAAGAATTTTGTGGCCTTACAGCATGAGCATCAGTGTTATTTCATGGTTGTGGACTTGCACGCCATTACTGTCCAGCAGGAGCCAGCCAAGCTGCGGGAGCAATCAGAGGCTGTAGCTGCGTTGTATCTGGCTGCTGGCATTGACCCAGTGAAATCCAGTGTGTTCATCCAATCCCATGTGCCACAGCATGCAGAGCTCGGATGGATTCTGACGACGTTGACTAATATGGGTGAGCTGGAGCGGATGACGCAGTTCAAGGACAAGTCGGAAGGGAAGGAATCCGTCGGTGCGGGACTCTTCGTATACCCTGCACTGATGGCTGCTGATATTCTGATCTATAATGCGGATCTCGTACCCGTAGGCGAGGATCAAAAGCAGCATCTGGAGCTGACCCGTGATCTGGCAGGACGTTTTAATCACAGATTCGGGGAGTTCTTCACCATTCCAGAGCCTTATATTCCTGAGGTTGGGGCTAGAATCATGTCACTGGATGATGGCTCGAAGAAAATGAGTAAGAGCAATCCTAACCCAGGCAGCTATATTGCATTGCTGGATGAGCCGTCCGTCATTCGTAAGAAAATCAGTCGGGCAACTACGGATTCGGGAAGCGAAGTCCGTTATGATCCTGCCAACAAGCCTGAGGTCAGCAATCTGATGAGTATTTATAGTCAATGCTCTGGATTGTCGCTATCCGAGGTGGAGAGAAGATTCGAGGGGCAGATGTATGGCGCCTTCAAAAAAGAGCTTGCTGAGGCCGTGCTTAGCGTCATCGAGCCACTGCAACAGCGTTATCGAGACATTCGTGAATCCGGAGAGTTGACCCGTGTTCTCTCCCAATCCGCTGAAAGAGCGCAGGAGGCAGCTGAGCGTACTTTGACTGAGGTAAGGCATCGGATGGGCTTTTTGCCTAGATAAAGCTAGCTCGTCGCAAGTGAGCTAGCTATAAAATCCGGCTATAGCATAGGCTTCCGTAAGCTAAACTCAGTAGTTTAAACTCTGTAGGAGTAGGCTAAACTCGTAGGACATTCTTCTTTGGGCCAACCCCTTCATACACTAAGCTTCAATGCATGAAGGTGCAATAGCTGCATCTTATGTATTAGATACACCAAAAAGAGGGGCCCTTATGGGCTCCTCTTTTTGGCTATGGATACAGCATGGCTGAGCAAATAGATCTTGAACAAAGAGAGCGGTTACCCAAACCATATCGCATAAGCGCACTATTAAAGCTTGCAGCGGCTGCACCCATAGGGGGCGTGGTACTAGGCTCGATTGCGCTTGGCTTTGACGACGAAGCCCCAGCCAATATTTCCTACAGACAGCAAACCAAGCAGAAGAGCCAGCCAGATCGAATGGCTGATCGCAACAGCGGAAGCGGTCAATAGTACGATGGAAGAAGCTGCGAACCACATGGACAGAGACTTACTCATGGCAAAAACCTCCATAATTGAATATGATCATTTCAGGAATAAGCAACCGGGTCTGAGCCATACTAAGCTTGCAAGCTTGCAAGGAACTTCATTCACAAGACTGAAAGGAGATTCAAATATGGCAGGACGTAATCGTTCAAACAATCTGGTTGTTCAACAAGCTAACAGTGCCATTCAGCAATTGAAATATGAGGCTGCGCAGGAGCTTGGAATTACAATTCCAGCAGACGGCTACTATGGCAACATGCCATCTCGTGAAGCTGGCTCCCTGGGTGGATATATTACCAAAAAGCTGGTACAGCAAGCAGAAGCTTCGCTGGCAGGTACTTCAGCAGGCCAGACAGGACTGTAAGACTCGACTTTCAGCAATACCTGCATGAATGAAAGTCCGGAGCGTAAGTGCTCCGGCTTTTTCTCGTCATGGCTAGACGGAATTTAACCGTTTCCTTTATTTTTTAAGTATTCCTTCTTGTATTGTGAATCAAACGCCACTATTTCGTCAAGAGTACGCTTACATAGTAACAACTGGAATGGGACGTTTGTGCATCTGTCGAGAGGAAGTATTTCGAAAATTTAAGGCATGAGTGTCAGTTATCGTGTCACTCATGCCCATTATTCAGGTTGGAACTGTAACAGATGCTCTAATAGCGTTCCTTGCCAACTGCAATATTGTGATTCGTTCGAGCATAACCAAGAGACTGTCTAGTTCATGTGAGGGGACAGTCTTTTTTGCATTTTCTCGTCACTTAGCCAGCCGACATAGGTGTGAAGTGTCTCGAAGTTGCGATCCATAGCAATGACTGCTACGAACGGATACTGCTTTCGGTGCCGATAACGAACATCGGTCCAACGAACAATATATCCCCAAGCAAATTCTTCTACATCCGCCACGGCATATGAGGAGAAATACAAGAAGGAACGAATGTCACTGTGCTGGGTGGAGACTTCCACAGCTGCGTGCGTAGAGGACTTGGCGCGTCGATTCCAATTCAGCTCACCGTTCTCATAGATGCCGAGCTCATAGCTGCCATTACGTGATGCCTTCACGACATGCCATTTGTTCCAGGACATCGTTGGAATTAGAGAATAGGTGTCTCCCTCCTTGTATCCAGCATCCAGCTGCTGTACTCGCTGTCTCCCCAGCCGATGACTCCACACTCTCCATATATAATAGAAGATGAGCAGTCCATATAGCGCCGTGAACAGAGGGGCAGGTGGCAATAATTGCAGTGCCCAAAGTACAATTGCGACGACATGACTTCCGAAGATGAAGGGGTCAAAAATATGAATGATGTCCCAGGAAATCCATTTACGGCTGAAGGGACGCAGAGCCTGTGTACCATAGGTGTTGAATAAATCGGTGAAGACATGCAGACATACGGCGATCCCAGTCCACAGGGCTACGTGCCATATGGCGGCTTCTCTGAACAGTAACATAATCAATGCCGTAATCAGGAACGTCCATATGGCCAGAAAGGGAAGAGAGTGAGATAATCCGCGGTGATTGCGTATATAGGCTGCATTCCCCCTCATTCTTAGTACGGTATCGAAATCGGGCGCCTGCGATCCGAGCACAGTAGCGAGCATAACAGCTCCAGCAGTGACGGGATCGGCTGCAACTACTGGATCAATATAGGCAAGACCTGCCAGACCGAAGCCAATGGCAAAATGTGTTGCTGTATCCACACGACAACAGCTCCTTTTCATGTCTCTAAAATTGGAAATGTACGATCTTTGTCAAACTCTTTGGCAAATAATTGTGATAAAATTTATATCGGAGGCAGAAAACCTCCGTTTTTTTCTGACTGATAATGAAGGGGGCATGATCCAACGTGAATAATATACAATATAAAACTCAATCGGACGCTGCCGCAGTTACAGTAGGTCGTAAGCCACCTGGTGCTGAGGCAGGTACCTGGAAGGATTTTATTACAGTTACCAAGCCTGGTATCCTTCGTACCAATATGGTTGCAGCCTTCGGTGGATTTTGGCTGGCTTCCGGCTGGAACGTCGACTACATGAAAATGCTTTTTACACTAATCGGAACCGCACTTATTATGGCTTCCTCCTGCGTGTTTAACAACTATTTTGACCGTGAGCTGGATATGAAGATGGAGCGCACACGCAAGCGTTCATTACCAACAGGCCGTCTCAAGCCGACTACTGTGCTGATCTACGCTATTGTTTTGGGAATTGTAGGCCTATCCGTCTTGTTCTTGCTATCCGGGCCTCTGGCTGGTTTACTGGGTATGCTAGGTATGTTCGTGTACGTAGTAATCTATACCCTATGGCTTAAACGTACCTCGACATGGAGTACATCCATTGGAGGCATCTCTGGTGCTATGCCGCCAGTCATCGGTTACGTAGCTGCTTCTGGTCAGATTGACCTAGGTGCATGGTTGCTGTTTGCTCTGTTGTTCTTGTGGCAGCCCCCTCACTTCTGGGCTCTTGCCATCCGAAGAGTGGAGGAGTACCGTGCCGCAGGCTTCCCGCTACTGCCAGTGGTCAAAGGAATTGAGCGCACCAAGTGGCAGACGCTTCCTTACATTATACTACTGATTCCTGTACCCATTCTGATGTATGTGTACAACTATACCGGCCTTGTATTCATGATTGCGACCTTGCTTTTATCCCTGCTATGGCTGTATTTTGCTTTGAAGGGCTTCAAAGCAAAGGACACGGATGCATGGGCCAAAAAAGTATTCTTCTTCTCCATTAACTACTTGACGATCAGCTTCCTGTTGATGATCTTCGATACGGTGCATAAGTAATTGTGAGCTGTCATCGTTATGATCGTCATTCATTTCTTATCATCAAATACGTGATATAACTCCGCAGCCTTGCGGAGTTTTTTTGTATTTAGAAGAAATTAATCCAGTACCGCTGGATAGACGATAAATTCATCCAAGCCAGCTTTTTCAAGCTGTGCAATGACATACTCATCAGGTGTGCCTTCGACACCGGCATAGCCTCTTCGGGTATACATATGCGTGGCATCGGGAAAAGAGTCGCTTAGCACACCACGGATTTTTTTGCCTGAGCTGTCATTATCCAGAAAGAGATAGACCTCGTCATGTCGTGCTTCCTTTCGCAGATGCTCCAGCTTGACCGTATTCAGTGTGCCAAATGTACAGAGAATGGTTACCTCGGGCGTTAGCAGGCGTCTAAGCTTGCTGCGGTCATTTTTGCCTTCCACAATGATGGTTACTGACAATGGATTCACCTCTAATCGCTAGGCGTAGGATATGAATTCCCCGGGAAATGATGAGGGCTCAGGTCTAGTGTAGCAATAATGACAAATAAGATGCAAAAAGCAGCAAAAGAAAAATATCTATCGACGTACTTTCACAGGAGACAAACCACGTTGGGATGAGGTTTTTCTTTGCGAACATCGAATTGTTCAGCTCTATTGAAAGCTAATAACGCTCAAATCTATATTGGATTATCTAAAAAAAGAACCGCGAACTCCACTGGAGCTCCCGGTCCCTTTTGCTATTGACTCAATTTGAATTCAATTCGAATCGGAGTAGATTAGATCCAGAAAGTACGCAGAATAATGACCAGCAACACATACAATACCAGAATTGTTCCTGTAGATGTCCAGACACCGCCGTACATTGGACCACAAGGGTTACAGTTACTCATGTGCTGTACCTCGCTTTCGTGGGGATTTCTTATGTTTTAAGTTGTTTGCTGACTACAATGTATGATATGTGTCCCAGGGACAGATCTCCTGTGCATTCGCCTTATATTGTATAAATAGGCGACTGGCTCAGATAGTTCAGGAGCCATTCGTGGAGAGTGGAGGTACAGGGGTAGGGCGGCGCAAGGGCAGAAAGAGCAGGCCACATGTCATGATCAGAAAGGCTAGGAAGAAAGGCGAGTGTTGATCACGAAGCTGACCCGCCACGACCGGTCCAATGAAGGAGCCAACAGATACAACAATGGAATGCAGGGCGAAGATTCTGCCAAGACGGTTGCCACCCAGCCGAATGAACAAAGCAGCCATGGCTGGAAAGATGATTCCTTTGGCTGTGCCAAGTACGAACAAGACGGGAACCAACGAGCTATCGGGGAAGGCTGCCATATAAAAGAAACAAAGCGCCATCAGAAGCATGCCGCTAACTAATCTGAGCAAGGGAGAATAGTTATTCAGGAATAGCATGCTTAACGTAACCAAGCCGCCCAGACTAATGACCGAGAACAGAAGCCCTGTTGACAGGATGGATTCCGTCCCTGCATTACGGAGCGGAAGCTCATAGAATAAGATCCCTTGAGCACAGGCGATCACTAACGGCAGAAGAAAGTACCGCCAATTCGGTAGTGGGGTATCTGTGTCCTTCTCCTGCGCAAGTGTCGTATGCACCTGTGAGGATTTGGGCAGGGTGAAATAAGCCATGATCCCGGTAAGGATCAGAATGATGCCAAGCGAGCTGAAGGTGCTCTGAAAGCCAAGGCTGGCTACTATAAATGCTCCCGCAGCTGGTGAGATAACGGAAGCAAGGGTGTGTATGACTCCGTGACCAGACATATATTTTCCTTGGGTGACAGGATCGTCAGATAGACGGGCCAATAGTGTCATACAGGCGGGAGACAAGAAAGCCAGTACAAAACCACTGCATGCACGGAGCACCAGCAGCTCCCAAGGGGAGTTGACAAATGCCTGTAGCACCAAAATAAAGCCTGCTGCTGTCAAGCTGAACATAATATATCTTCGGCTGCCGTGGCGATCAACACCTGGCCCTGCGAGCAGATTACCAGGAAGATGTGTCAGGGAGTAGATGCCCATCATCCAGCCAATGAAGGTAGGTGCAGCTCCCAAGGAAATGGCAAAGGGAGTAAGAATCGGGTATTGGGCATGCAGATCGAAGAAGGCGATGAACAGGAACAGATACAACCACAAGGCAGTTTTCACTCAGGTTTCCACTCCTTTGTACGGGCTCTTTGTAGAGCCTACTCCACTTGGGACAGACATAGACCTTTTTTTGAAATATTACGGTACGTCTATCTTGTTATTGGGGTGAAATGTCTACCATCTCCTCGTGCTATATTCCTTTGAAAGTGCCATGCAGGGCAAGCTGACAGGGAAATAGTGAATCATGTATAATGATAGAGTGCATGAGGCTTGCTAGCCTTGTGGAATATTTGCTAAGCTGAAGCGGGAGTGTCATGAATATGGATATGAATGTATGGATTGAATTTATCAAGCAGAACTGGCTGGTGATTCTAATCGCGCTAGTGGTGCTGCTTGTTGTGCTGAATGTAGTCAAGACCGTCTTGAAATGGCTTATTGTCATTGTCATTGTAGCTGGTTTGTTAATCTACAGTGGTATCTCGATGGATCAGATTCAAGAGGCCGTCATGAGTGTAAAAGATGAGGCTGTGGAGACCATGAAATCGGAAGCGGTCAAGGTTATGGCGCAGGAAGCCAAGGAAGCGAAGTATACCTCCAATGGAGACGGGGGCTTTACGATTACGAGTCCAAATCTGGAGGTTACAGGGACAGCTGGCAGCGATAAAGTGAAGGTATCCTTCAAGGGTGTGCCACTCGGGGAGTGGAGTGTCAGTGATACCGTCGCTACCTTTATAGATCAGGCCAAGAGCAGCTCGCCCTAAGCTGGGTTGAGCTCTCACTGACTGAACGCTGGTAGCCTGAAGCAGGGAGGTAGAGATGGAGCAAGATTGGCTTGAGAATTTGACGTCATGGAATTGGAATGGGGTAACCGTTGCGCTAATCGTTGTGGTGGTAATATCCCTACTGCAGGGCTGGCGTAGAGGGGCATCCAGATCTGCTGGAGCACTCTTCAATCTGATCGTAGATGGTGTAATAACGGTTGCGGGTATTCTTGGCGCTTTCGGGCTTGCTGCTTGGCTATCTCCTATCGTGCAGAGCTGGCTCGCCGATTATATGACTGTGTTGAACGAACGCGACACGAGCACTAGCAGCTTCCGGGATGTGATGGAGGCTGTGCTTCAGGTGGTGGAGATGTTCCCGCTGCTGCGCTTTGCTCTGTTGTTCCTTCTCAGCTATATGATCGTTATGTCGCTGTTACGGGGAATCTATGCGTTAGTCATGGGGCGAGATAAGGATTCGACCTCTCATACAACGGGGGCATCCAGCTTTCTGGGGAGATTATCTGGTGCAGGCATTGGTGTAGTCATCGGTGCAGCGCGCGCCATGATGCTCATTGCAGTGCTGTTCATTGGCGTCAGTCTTTACCCAAGTAGTTCCTTCAGTAGCTATGTACAGGCCTCTCCAATCTACAGCAAGGGTGCCCAGACGGTAGTGGCTCCACTGACTGGAGGCTTCATCAAGGATAAACTGCCGGTATTGACCCAGGCTGTAACGAAGGAATTCAGTGACATTCTACGACAGAAATATGAGATTATTGATCGTAGCATTCCTGCTGATATTGAAGGGGCTGCGGCTGAGCTTGTCCGTGGAGCTTCAGGGGATGAGGAGAAGGCCCGAAGGCTGTATGATTGGGTAGGCAGCAGAATTGCGTATGATTACGATAAAGTGGAGGCTTATGAGCAGCGAGGGGAATGGCGCGAGCAGACTCCACGCGATACTTTTGACACCCGAAGGGGTGTATGTATTGACTATGCCCGCCTGTACGCAGTGATGGCAAGATCACAGGGGCTGCAGGTGAAGGTTGTGACGGGGCTAGGTTATAATGGAGCAGGGGGCTATGGGCCTCATGCCTGGAATGAAGTGTACATTGCCGAGCAGGAAGCATGGATTCCGCTGGATGCTACATGGGCACAGAGTGGAAACTGGTTCAATCCATCAGGCTTTGCACAGACACACATTCCAGATGAGTACACAGACACTGCAATCACCAATTGAGTGCGAAAGGCATTCAGGTAGTTAGGAAGGAGAGAGACCGGACACATGATGAGAAAGACAGATCACGGGCAGAATCAGGACACGGCGGCAACCGCTCGTAAACGATTCAGCTTCCGGATCAACCTTTTCTTCTTTAGTGCATTTTTGATATTCACCGTAATTATTGTTAGATTGGCTATTTTGCAATTCGTTGAGGGGCCGCAGTTAAGAGAGGAAGAGACAGGCAGTATTACGAAGAATGTGCCGCTACCTCCTGTTCGCGGAACCATCTATGATTCAACAGGCACGAATAAGCTGGCTTATTCGACACCCGTTCAGTCTCTCTATATCACGCTGGCTAAAAACTATAGTGATAGTGCGGAGAATATCCGAGATGATGACAAGAAGCTATTGCCTGAGCTAGAGCAGATGTCAGAGAAGCTGGCTGACAGCTTCGCTAAATATGGCGATTCCAAGGCACCTAAGTTGACTGCGGCCGAGATTCTGGATTTGATGGACCGGAATTATCGTAAATATAGCGGATTTACGCCTCGTTTAATCAAGGCGGAGCTAACGGAGCAGGAGACAGCTTACTTCATGCAGCACAAGGACGAGTTCCCGGGTGTGGAGGTCGTCGAGGAGAGTATTCGTCATTATGATCCAGATACCGTAGCTGTACAAGCGATCGGTTACATTAACAAGTACAAGGGCGCGCGAACCTCGCTCGATAAATATAAGGATATTGAAGCCAACATGTCGCAGCAGCAAAATCCAGGATTGGTCTATATGGACAATGAGACCGTTGGTTTTGATGGTCTGGAGCTGCAATATCAGGATGAGCTACGGGGAGAGAACGGCTATAAGACCGTCCCGGTGGATCTTCGAAATATGCCCCAGGGCGTAGAGTCAATCACGCCACCTAAGAAGGGGCACGACATCATCTCGACCATCAATAAGGAAATCCAGCTCAAGACAGAAGATGCTATTATGGATCAGCTTCGTTGGCTGCATTCGAATCGTGTGTCAGGCCGCACGCATCCGTACGCACAGACGGGCTTTGCTGTAGCGATGGAAGTCGATACCGGTAATGTCGTGGCGATGGCCAGTATGCCGGATTACGATACGAACTACTGGCAATCAGGCAGTATCTCGACAGAAAATTACAAGAAGGTACAGTATGTGTATCAGAACGGTACGATCCGCGCTTTCTTATCAGGCCAAAAGGGCTCTCACCCTGAATCCGTTGTTTTGTTGGGTTCAACAGTGAAGCCACTGTCCGTGCTGATCGGCTTGCAGGAGGGACTGATCACGACCTCAACCTATTATCAGGACCGTGGTGCGGCTTATTTCGGTCGGAATGATTCCTCACGTGTACGTAACTCCTCAGGACACGTGTACGGGGGACTTTACCCAGATACGGCTATCAAGAACTCCTCCAACGCCTTTATGGTTGATCTGATCGGTGAGGGACTATATAACAAATACCGTAATGATGCCGAGAAGGATCAAGGGGTCAAGGTCTGGGATAATTACATGGAGCAATTCGGACTTGGAGTACCGACTGGAGTAGATTTGCCTCGTGAATATGCGGGTCGGAAGGAATATTACAGTCAGAGTAACGAGAGTAATCTGTCGAAGCTGGCCTATGCTTCCTTTGGCCAGCAAGGGAAGTATACGACGATGCAGCTGGCACAATACACAGTCATGCTGGCGAATCGTGGGAAACGCATGGAGCCGCATATGGTCAGTCAGATCAAGGACCATGAAGGCAATATCGTGAAGAAGTTCGAGCCTAAGGTACTCAATGAAGTCGATTTCCCGAAGGCTTATTGGGATGAGATTATTCGGGGGATGGCAACGAATGTGGCTGCATTTAACGACTTCCCCTATGATTATGCCCGTAAGACAGGAACCTCTGAGCAGAGCGTTGGCGGCAAGCTCGTGGACAACGGGGTATTTATCGCCTTTGCTCCACGTCAGAATCCGAAGCTTGCGGTCGCTGTGATGATTCCAGAGGGCGGCTTCGGAGCGACCAGTGCGGGACCGGTTGCACGCAAGATTTTCGACGCATACGATGAAGTGTACGGTCTGGATGGTGTTCCAAAGAAGCAAAAGAATGCGGAAGACGGCAATGCCAACAATAGTAGTGATACTAATCCTTAATTTAGCTGTTGTATCGAGAGGTAGGACCTCCCCCTGTATTAACGGGTGGGGGTCTTTTTTCGTATGTTTAGGTAGGCTGGTTATTACTGTTAACCCATTTAATGTACACTGTTTCCGGCGCAACAGAACTGATTTTTATTTTCCAATAGCATATTGAAACATGTCATGCCCATATACTTTGCTATCAAGCCAATACAAATGGTTGTCTTATTCATTGGCCCGAAAGGTGGAAAATGGTTTGTCGGACCCTTTTGTAGTCAGATCATTAGATGAGATACGTTTTTGGTCGCGCATAATGAAAGAACATTCCTTATTTCTTCGACTTGGGTTTAGGTGTGAGGACACGCAGTTAATTAATGAGGCTAATCAATTTCATACCATCTTTGAGGATATTGAAAGAAGAGCACATTCTTTTCAAGAAGATGCTGATCCCCAAGTAATTAGACAGTTTAATTCAGAAGTTCACAAAGCCGCTTCATATATTTGGGCATTTAAGAGAAAGGTACTTGGGCTTATACTAAGTTGCCAACTTCCTGGGGGAACCAACTTTCCTTTGCTTGTAGATCATGTTAGCCGAGAAGCAAATTATTTCAGAAATCGGTTAGAAGAGCTCAATAGCGGGAGACTTGAACCATTACCTGATGCGATTATTGATGAAAATGTCTTTTTCCTGAAAATCATGGCTGACCACGCAAAATTTATAGGTCATCTGCTTGATCCATCTGAGCGAAAATTAGTGGAACAAGCAAGGGAATTCAGCCAAGATTTTGATACGCTGATGTTTCAAGCCATTGACCTAAGTTCCATGCGCCCACAATCGCAGACCCATCCATTACTAAGTCAATTTGTTGATGAGAACCGCGTCTCGGTCAAATCATTGCGAGATTTTAAGAAGACTGCGCGCGACTTAATTGAGGAGTGTCGAATCAAAAGTATCATTCATCCTCTATTAGCAGATCATGTTTTTCGTGAAGCTGAACGATTCTTATTTATTCTTGATATGTTCGATCGGTCATTGTCTGGCATGAAGGTAGACAAGAGAGAGATTATGATGTGAGGTAGGTATCTAGATGGATGCATCTATTTGATGGAATACAATGGGCTAGAAGACTTCCATAAAAAGAATTTTTCTTGTTGTTTTAAGCACCCTTTGAGGTGCTTTTTCTATTGCCCATAATGTGACGAAATACGATCTGTTCTGATCGCCCTTCCTGATGAATTACAGGATCAACACAAATCATTGAACATTTACATCACCTCATTCATAGCATGTAGCAGTTCGATAAAGAGAGGGGGTTAACTGATGGAAATACCAATAACAGGGTTTATTGTGCATTCCGATGATTCAGATTTCAAACATTCGCATAAGCTTTTTATTACTTCGTGGGAAGGTAGAGCAGTTAATCTTCACGCGCATCCATTTAAAGGGGATACATCATTTGATATGGGGCACTACCACCATTACGTTGGAGTAACAGAGCCAGCTCCAAGTGGTGTTCCGCATGTTCATCATTATTATGCAGAAACATCATTTAACAATCAGCATTTACACACCATCAGAGGAACAACAGGACCAGCCATTCGCTTGTCAGGCGGTGGACATTATCACCATTTCGAAGGGTATACAACGGTGAACGGTAGAATTCCCCACGCTCATAGGTACAGTGGAAATACTGGAGATGAGGACGAGTACCGTAATTAATTTTCCAAACAACAACTGTAACACTGACGGGCAGCTACTGGCTCGTCTTTTCTTGTTGAAAGGACCGGGTACTTCGCTGCAATCTCTGCATTTGTTGTGCAAGGAGTCTGCAGAGATTCGGTAGCGTATTCAAGCCGGTCCCATGACCGGTGGTCTGGATAGGCTCGTCCAAAAGCATCGAGCCTTTGCTTCGGTTGAGATCGCTTAGCCTACTTGGTAAAAGAAGTGGTATCTGGATTGTCACCAGTTGACCGGTAAGCTGTGGTAACATTGGAATATCTCTGTGCTACAGGAGGATTTGGCATAATGAAGTTGAGTAAGATCGAGAAATCCGGAGTGACTACAGCAGAGAGGAAGCGCTTTACCTTCCGGCTAAATGTGTTTTTCTTCTGCTCCTTTCTATTATTCACTGTCCTTATCGTTCGATTATCTGTGCTACAGTTCCTGGAAGCTGACGAGCTCAAGGAGGAAGTGGCCTATTCTAGTACTCGCAACGTCCCATTCTCGCCGATTAGAGGCGTAATCTATGATGCTACCGGCAAGAATAAGTTAGCTTATTCGACCCCGATCCAATCACTCTATGTCACGCTCCAGAAGGATTATAGCGACAAGACCGAAGCCCTGCGCGAGGAAGAGAACAGGCTCTTGCCTGAACTTGAGCAATTCACGGAGGAGCTGGCAGACAAATTTGCCGAATACGGTGATCCTGATGGAGAGAAGCTGGATGCGGCGGAGATCATGAACCGACTGGATCGTAATTATGTAGTAGAGCGTGGATTCACTCCACGGCTGGTGAAGGTGGGGTTAAGCTCGGAGGAGATTGCCTATTTTCTACAGCATAAGGATCAGTATCCGGGAATTGATATTATCGAGGAAAGCCAGCGTCAGTACGATCCCGATACTGTGGCGGTCCAGACCATTGGCTATATTCGTACCTATCAGAACGCACGCACGAATGTTGATAAATATAAGGAGATTCATGACAATCAGAATGCCCAGCTCAATCCTGGTCTGGTCTATCGGGAGAGTGAGACAGTCGGTTATGATGGCTTGGAGCTACAGTATCAGGATGAGCTGCGTGGCTTGAACGGATACAAGACAATCTCCATCAATCCACGCTACCTGCCTGATGGGGTCGTGTCTGTGACACCGCCCCGCAAGGGCTATGATGTCTACTCTACCATTCATAAGGATATCCAGATGGCCACAGAGCAGGCGATAACGGATCAGCTAAGAAAGCTTCAGTCTTCTCCGAAGACTCGGGAAGCTACTACTGGCTATGCCGTGGCAATGGAGGTCGATACCGGACACATCGTGGCGATGGCGAGCATGCCGGATTATGATGCCAACGTCTGGAAGACAGGCGGAACGTCGCCAGAGGATTGGAAGAAGATTCAATATACGTATCGCAACGGGACCATCTCCCCGGTCCGTCCGAATCGTCCTGGTCAGCATCCCGAGTCTGTCCTGCTGTTAGGCTCCACCATTAAGCCACTCACGGTGCTGATCGGGCTGAAGGAGAAGTTCTTCACTACAGGAGATCGTTATTTCGATAACGGTTCGGCTTTCTACGGACGCAACGACTCCTCCAGAGTTGGTAACTCGGGAGGAAGTGCCCATGGTTCTTTAAGTCCGGCACGAGCCATTCAAGTCTCATCCAATACGTTCATGGTGGATATGATCGGGAAGAGACTCAATAGCCGTTATGGAGCGGAAGCTATCGACATATGGGACCGTTATATGAAGCAATTTGGGCTAGGGGTCTCGACAGGTGTAGACCTGCCAAGGGAGTATCTGGGTAGACTTGAGTATAAAGAAGAAGAAACAAATGAAAGTGTATTGACACGTATGGTGCAAGGCTCTTTCGGTCAGCAGGGCAAATATACGACACTTCAGCTCGCGCAGTATACAGCGACACTTGCCAATAGGGGCAAGCGGATGGAGCCTCAGCTGGTCAGTCATATTAAAGACAGTGAGGGTAATATCGTGCGTGAGATCAAGCCCAAGGTGCTGAATGAGGTAGAATTCGAACAAGCACACTGGGATGAGGTCATTCGGGGGATGGCGACCAATGTCTCTGCCTTTAGCGACTTCCCGTATGATTTTGCCCGTAAGACAGGTACCTCACAGCAAAGCGTAGGCGGACGCATCAAGGATAACGGGGTATTCATCGCGTTTGCTCCCCGTAACAATCCAAAGCTGGCCGTGGCTGTAGTTGTACCCGAGGGTGGCTTTGGCTCGACGAGTGCAGCTCCGATTGCTCGCAAGATATTCGACGCATACGATCAGGTCTACGGACTTGACGGTGTGCCGAAAGGCAACAGGGCTGCCACCGATGAGGGTAATGGCAATAACTGAACCCGAAGAAATCACTCGTCTGGAATGGGGAGCGCAACCTCTATCTTTTCCAATGAGTGATTTTTTTATTTGTTGCATTGGAGCTGTGAAAAAGTGGCTACTCGCGGTAGCGTTTGAATCAAACAAGCTCGCTCAAGTCTGCAATTGGGACATGATGCTGTAGCCCTTGCTGCGTGATAGTGGTAAAATGTCGTTGGGTAAATGCCCTGATTAAGTAGAGAGGAAGCATCACCACAAGCGTGTAGAATCGTGATGCACAGAGGAGGAGCTTCATGGGAGACTATAAGTATAAATTGCTGGCCTTGGATATGGATGGTACATTGCTGAACGACAATCATGAAATTTCACTGGAGACGACGAACTGGATTCACCGTGCGATCAAAGAGGGAATTCACGTCTGTCTGTCTACAGGACGGGCCGCCATGCATGCACTGCCTTATGCTCAGGAACTTGGCCTGGAGACGCCGATGGTTACTGTGAATGGCAGTGAGGTATGGAAATCTCCTCATGAACTGTGGAGACGATCCTTGCTGGATGTAGAGCTGGTTCGCAAGATGCGAGAGATCGCACTTGAGCATGATTCATGGTACTGGGCTTATAGCACGAAGGAGCTCTATAACGCCGAGCGTTGGCCAGAATCGCTGGACGGCTTGGAATGGCTGAAATTCGGATACAATACAAGCGATGATGATAAGCGTCATAGCATCTTGATGAAGCTGCAGGACCTTGGCGGCCTTCAAATTACGAATTCATCTCCTGTCAATCTGGAGATTAACCCTGGAGGAATTAGCAAGGCAACAGGCATTCAGGAGGTATGCGATCTGCTGGGTATCACGATGCAGGAGGTCGTTGCTGTGGGTGATAGCTTGAATGATCTGGCTGTCATTCAGGCAGCTGGTCTGGGTGTGGCCATGGGCAATGCCCAGGAGACGGTGAAGCAGGCTGCTGATGTAGTGGTAGCGAGCAACAATGATGATGGCATTGTCGAGGTGATCCGCAAGTATATTCTCGTCTAATCGGTCTTGATCCTACATTGATCTTACAATACATTTATAAGTTATCTTATACATGAGCTAGGAGTAGAGGAGGTCTTGCATGGACGTATTGGGCTGGATTCTGATTATTGCTTTATTTGCCATAGGCATGCTGGGCGCGGTGTATCCGGTATTACCAGGGGCACTTGCCATCTATTTCGGTTTTTTTGTGTACGGCTGGTTCTTTACGTTCGAGCATTACACGATCTGGTTCTGGATCATCCAGACGTTAATCGTAGTCATTCTATTTGTAGCTGACTATGTGGTGAATGCTTGGGGCGTTAAGAAGTTCGGCGGTTCACGGCTATCGACCATCCTGAGCACGGTGGGGGTTATTGTGGGTCCATTTGTCATCCCGGCATTCGGACTTGTACTGGGACCGTTCATTGGCGCCGTATTGGGTGAACTGCTGCAGCGTCAGTCGCTGGAGAAGGCCGTTCAGGTAGGAATCGGCTCGGTTGTAGGACTGTTTACTAGCACAGTCATGAAGATTGTTCTGCAACTGGCTATGATTATCCTGTTCCTGTTCTGGATATTTTAAGCGCGAGGAAGGTACGACTATTGTCTAAGAAGGAATCCTTTATAAGAGGAACACTGATTCTGGCTGCCGCAGCGCTGGTGGCCAGAGTCTTGGGCCTCGTGCAACGAGTGCCCTTGGAGCACATGTTCGGAGATGTCGGTAACGTGGCATTCACAGCCTCCAATACTGTATATTTGATGCTGCTTACCGTGGCGACAGCGGGTATTCCCAGCACTTTAAGCAAAATGGTGTCGGAGCGCTATGCCTTGAATCGACCGCATGAGGCCGCAAGAATCTATCAGGCGGCTCTGCTCTTTGCTGTCGGCGCAGGTATAATCATGACGATACTGCTGTATGTGGGAGCGCCCTATTATGCGACCAATGTCATCAAGCAGCCTGAGGCTGCACTCGCCATACGTGCGTTAGCACCTGCCCTGCTGCTGTTCCCGGCTATTGCCATGATGCGTGGCTATTTTCAGGGACGAGGCAACATGACGGCTGGCGGCATCTCGCAAATCGTCGAGCAATTCGCCAGAGTTGGGGTAGCGATCCTGTTAGGGTACATGCTGGTGCAGGCAGGCTATAATGAAGAGTTTAGTGCTGCTGGTGCATCCTTCGGCGGGGTGATTGGCAGCATTGGAGCCTTCGCGGTTATGCTATACTTCACCTTCAAGCTGCGCCGTGAGGACCGAAAGAGCGGGACAGGTGAAGCATTGGGAGCACCCATTCCATTACTGCGGATCTACAAGGACATTTTTACCCTGTCGATCCCGATTGTATTATCCTCACTCGCAGTACCTGCTGTATATTTTATTGATACATCGATCTTGAAGACGCTATTGGTGGACAAAATCGGCGAGGCCAGTGCAACTGGAGCACTCGCTGTACTCGGTGCCAAGGCTCAGAGTGTAGCTGGTATTCCGCCTATTCTTGCCATAGCCCTTAGCCAATCGTTGCTTCCAGTCGTGTCAGCAGCCTTTGCACGCAAGGATATGGATCATCTGCGCGGTCAGATGACCTTGGCATTGCGTATTTCTATTTTGAGCGGTCTGCCGATTGTTATTGCACTCACTACGGCAGCTTATTCCATTAATGGATTGCTATTCAAGGACCTGAGCGGGAGCGGAATTATTGCCGCCTTGACCTTGGGGACCATTTTCCAGATTACGATGATGACCAGTAATTCCATGCTCATCGGGATGGGCAAGCCCAATATCTCTACCATTCATGTCATGGTCGGCCTGGTAGTGAAGCTCGCTGCAAGCTGGATTCTGTCGATCTGGTTCGATGTGTACGGGATCATTGCCGCGACTGCATTGTGCTTCCTGGTCATTACATTGCTTAACATCCGTGTGCTCAAGGGCATCGTTCCATTCTCTATTCTGGGACGCAAATGGCCAGGCCTGCTCGTGACGGTCGTCATATCAGCGGCTGCAGGCTATGGTATGAATGTATTAACACTACTCCCCTTCGGAGCAACTCCTTCGCGTCTGGTCTTCTTCTTGGCTTGCGGAGTGTCGGGTGCGACAGTTGCACTTGCCTTTGTTGTTCTGATGATTGTGCTGCGAGTGATTACCAGAGAAGAGCTCGCAGGCTATCCACGGATTATCCAGAAGCTGCTCAGGCCGTTGATGCGGCTGCAGCGTGGACAAGCTCAGTCCGAGGCTGGCAGGGAGTAGGCTATTAGCTTGTTGGCAAGGTGAGATTCGCTTCGGCATCATGAGCCCAAGCGAGCTTCTGAATTCCGAAGCGATGCTCATGGCTGATCTCGAACAAGAGTGGCCTGCGAGGCTTGGTTAAGTAACTCATGACCATCCGTTGTTGATACCAGTCATAATGTGGAATGGGCTCATAGGTGGTATCCGTCCACACCTCATGAAGCTTGGGACTATATAGTCTCTGCCCTTCTGGCAACCATTGCGAGGATACAAGCGCTGCACTCTCTACAGGAGAGCGCAGCGCTTGTTGCATATGCGGGGTGAATAATCCGGGCCAATATTCGCTTCGAGAGCCTTCATGTGGGACCTGATTAACAAAGGAAGTGACCTGTTCAAGTACTTGCTTGTAACCGAATAGCATGCCGTAGAGTTGCTTACCGAAAGCAATCCGTTTGCTAAGGCTACCGAATTGCTCCAGCACAAGCCCGGCGAGGTGACCATTTACCCCAAGGGGAAAGAGCACCTGGTTCAATTGCAGCCATTGATTCATTTTGAACCCTAGTGTACTGGTAACATGTTTCTGGAAATAGGGATGCTGGATAACTCGACCCTCGATATAATACTGCTCATTAATAATAAGAGCAACGCTTAGCATGACACTATCGCGCTTCGTCCAGAAGCGTTCCCAGAAAGGATGCATGAAGGCAGAGATATGGAAGTGAGGGAGCAGATGGAAGCAACTCCGTCCCAGTCGCCTGCTGTGTGCATACAACTGAAGCTGGGGATAGGCATCTTGGAAAATGAGCGCATTGCTGCGTTCCAACAATCGGTAGAGAGAACTTCGGTCCTGATCTGATAGAAGGTCCTGTAGCAGTCCGCCTTTCAGATCTGTCATGTTATACCCCCCGTTACGGGAGACAAGATGTGCTAGTAGTGCCCAATGCAGCTCAGGGTAGGCTTGATAACAGTCCAGATAAGCAGCGGTGCGTGTAATATTGCTACGATTATGTTGCGCTGTATCATGTTGAATGAGCTCAAGCACCTCTTGATCCTGCTGGCACAAGGTATGCTCGGTAGAGCAATGGCGAATGTTACGGCCAAGGTAGGGAAGGAACAGCTCCAGCTCCTGCAAAGCGGCTTCGGCAGCTTCATGGTTCCAAGGGATAGGGCGGATGGGCAAGCGCAATCTGCGTGATGCGGACCAGGCCGCCTGAGTACCCGTCCACTTGTGTTCAAGAGCTTGGGGGATGGTCCGTGCAAGACGAAGCGTATCACGGAATCCGACAGCAATCTGGTGGAGCCAATCCGACATCTTGATCCTTCCTTTCCTGCCTGGCCTGGATTGGAGTGGTTAACATCAGCCGGCACTGAGATCATGTTATTCTAAGTATGGCTTGTTTGACCCTGATTAACCCTGACAGCAAGAACCGGTATGAACTTTTAGATGAGAATGTGCGAGCGCTGTGCAAATTGTATAATTACGGGTACAATAATAATGAGGGTTATTGGTAGCTGATACCAGCAAGTAGGTAGCCACGCTACATGATGCATGCAGAAGGCAGAGCTATTGCCCGTAGGATTAATGTCCACAGAATTATTGTTCCCTAGGAAATGCTCAATTGAACTGAAAGGTGGAATATCTCATGCTAAAAGTAAGTAACAAGGACCAATTTGACGAATTAATTCAGAAGCCCGGTCTAACTGTAGCTGTATTCAAAGCCGACTGGTGCGGTGATTGTAAATTCATAGATCCCTTCATGCCTGAGGTGGAGGAAAAATATGCGAATCAGCTCACTTTGATTGAAGTGGATGTAGAGCATACGGAAGGAATCAGTGAAGCACATAATGTGCTGGGGATTCCAAGCTTCATCGCTTTTAGCAACGGCCAAGAGCTCGTTCGTCTGGTGAACAGGCTGCGCAAATCCAGAGAAGAAATTGAACAATTTCTGGATCGGGCATCAGAGGTGCATGGAGCGATGACTCTGTAATCCAACGAGTGCTTGTAGGACGGTAGCTTGTGATTTGATGGCAGACAAAAGGATAGATGGACCTCATCTGATGTATGAGGCAAATGCGAATGCGTATGCGTATGCAAATGCAAATGCGTAGCAAATGACAGGAAGGCATCCTTGCTTAGCAAAGTGGGGATGGCCTTTTTGGTTTGGTCATCTCGTGATAGTCGTTCATGTTTTGTCACAATCTAACCATGTCTGTGATGAATCTATCAGTTATAATTATTTTAGTTAAGTTTTCATAACATTCACCAAAAAAATATAAAGCTGTAGGTGAGAACAAATTGAAGGGTACTCAAATCTTGAAATGGTTGGCGCTAATAACTTGTTTATTTATGTTTTTGGCTACCTTTGGTGGCGGTGTCGTCACACGGACGGACTCAGGTCTGGGCTGCGGTCAGGAATGGCCGACCTGTAACGGCAAGCTGGTGCCTGCGCACACGGTCGCTTCGGTGATTGAATATTCACACCGCTTCGTTAGCGCAATGGCTGGATTGTTGTCATTATCGAGCTTTGCCGGATTTATGCTGGTATTCCGCAAACGCCGTACGGATTTGCGAGTGTTCTCTGGCCTGACACTGGCTTTTGTCATCATACAGGGCATCATGGGAGCGTTCGCGGTCGTGTTCTCTCAGTCCACGGCAGTTATGGCGCTGCATTTCGGATTCGCGCTCATTGCTTTCGCAAGTGCCACGATGATGACGCTGGGAGTGTGGCAGGAGGCATCGGATTCGGCCAAGAGCAAGCGAACGCAAGGAGCTCCGGTCAAGAAAGGCTTCCGTTGGCTTGTATGGGGCTCTACGATCTACACGTACTTGGCTGTGTATACAGGAGCATTTCTGACCCATGCTACGACCAAGAACATCAATGATTTCCTCGGGATTGCACCGCTGTCGATTCATCAGATCTCAGGTGGATTACTGTTCGTTGTTATTCTGATCGTCGGCCACTTCGCGTATCACAAGCATCCTGATCATCGTGATCTTCGTATGCTGGGGGTCGCTTCAGCGCTCTTGCTGCTGCTGCAGGTCATCGTAGGTATGATTCTGCTGGTTGTAGCGGGCAGACCGGAGATCTACATGTTCGTCGTGCTGTCCCACATGGTTATTATTGCGGCTGCCTTTGCCATTCTGTGCTATATGAGCTTCCGCGTATGGCAGCTCTCACCGGAACGGATGAAGAAAGCGGCACTGGAGTAGGGCTAGTAAGCTGTAGCCTTGCTGGAAAGTACTCGTTCAGAATTCGTTTTGCCTCTAAGTAACTGTGTAGCTATAATGAATATAGTACTGACAAAGTCCGCGAGTTTCTCGTGGACTTTGTCATAGGTATTTAAGGCATTGGGGGAATGAGCGGGGACGGATCAAGGACATGATATAAGGTAAGCTTGAGAACGGTATCTTAAGCTTTGTCGCTTGTATTCGCTGCCTTCCATCATTTCGCACCTAACGAGCTGATATAAGGATACCAGTCTTACGTGGGCTATAAATCCACAAGGGTGATCTGTCCGAGGTACGCCATGGAGACAGCATCAAGCTTATGGATAGCTGAGAGTAATCATTTTAATAATACTGACATGTGAGAGTGAGGAAGGGGCGAGTAGATTGCTGCGTACGTTAGTTGGGGAGGAGCCCCGTAAGGACGAAGGAGTCCTGCTGGAAGCCATGAACAGCATGAACGAGACGTTGCAGCTGTTGCAGCGGCGGATACACAAGCATGGTGATCCTTCCCATGAGGACCGTAAGACGGATATTCTGACCCGAGGCCTGATATCTTCCCTGGATGAGTTGGAGCAGAGCACCTTCGTCGCTGGTTACTTTCGTTCAAAGGTGAAGGCGGGAGCAGGAGATCAGATGTCTGCAAGCGATCAGCCCGATTACTCAAGGTATGTCTATTTTTACAAAGATGGATTCATACGGGTATTCTCCATGCTCGATAAACTTGGTAATCTGTTAAATGATCTGTACGATCTCAATACAACCCGTGTAAAAGCACATTATTCCTACTACACGGTGCTTCGTCAGTTCAAATATCTGAAGGTACACGGTACACTTGCAGACCGTCTGTTTGATCTGAAGGATCAGTACAGGGCGCCGATGGACCGATTGCGCAAGCGTCGAAATATCGAGGTCCATCATATGAGTCCTGAAATGCAGGATGATCTGTGGCAAAGGCATAGAGCCTTGTTCGGTCCAATCCGACTGGAGGATGTGGATGCACACTTGGAGGATCTAAGGCAGGGTCTGGAGATGGTGTGTCGGAGTGTAACGGTTGCATTCGACTACACCAATGATTTCTTGAGGAGAGCGCAGAAGAACAAACTCCACTAAGCTTATCTTCAGTAGATGATAACAATGGATTGTTGCAGTCGATGATCGTAATGTTGTGTAGTGTAGTGCAGTGCAGTATAAAGCGATGCAAAAGTGACAGAAAGGCCATCGTTAAGGTGGTCTTTTTTTGATGTAAAAAATAAATCATATATTGAAGGAAATGGTAATAAAGTAGCGAATTACTTTCTTAGGCTTGTATCCATATCTTGAAGGAGGAGATAGCAATGCGTAGACGAAAGAGGCAAGGAAAGGTTGGTGTATTGATAATTGTAAGCGCTTTATTAGTGTCATTAGGAATATTCTCTCCACAGACATCGGCTGCCGGGCTCGAATATCGTTTTGATTTTGGAGCGGGGGCAGTAGAGCCTGGATACGTGGGGGTCAGGGCAGAGGATGGCTATACTGCTAGCAAAGGATACGGCTTCCAGACCCCCGAGCATATGCGTAATGTGACAGCCTCGGGTACAGGAGTCAAGTCGGACGCGGTGCAATTCAGACAATTCGGTATCAAGAGCAGCAATACCTTTAATGTGGATTTGCCAACAGGTCTTTATGAGGTGAAAGTTACACTTGGTAATACGAGCAGAGCCAGTGTGGCTGCGGAAGGGGTCTACCAGCTGATGAATCTGACTGGTAATGGAGCAGTCGATCGCTTCCAAATCCCGGTTACCGATGGGCAACTGAACCTGCTAGTTACGGAGGGAAAAGAGGGGACAGCTTTTACACTGAGTGCGCTCGAAATCGTGCAGCTATCAAGTCAGCCGGCGACGAGTCGTACAATCTACATTGGCGGTGATTCGACGGTGTGCAACTATTACCCGTTGGATAGCAGTGCACAGGGCGGCTGGGGACAATTACTGCCAGGATATGTAGATGGAGATGTGTTCCAGGTGCGTAATATGGCCACAGGTGGTCAGATTGCAAGGGGCTTCCGCGATGATGGACAGATGGAGAGTGTTCTACAATATATTAAGCCTGGTGACTACTTCATCCTGCAATTCGGCATTAATGATACGAATGCGAAGCATCAGGTCAGCGAGGCTCAATTCAAGGAAGCGATGCGGGATATGGTAATTCAGGCGAAGGCCAAAGGCGCCCATGTCATATTATCGACACCACAAGGCAGAGCCACAGATTTCAATGCGAATCAGGTACATTCATCCGTGAACAGATGGTACAGAGGGGCTACGCTAGCCTTGGCACAGGAGGAGAATGTAACGCTGGTTGATCTGAATGTGCTCAGCTCAGCCTACTTTACCTCCATTGGACCAGAGGCGACTCTGAATCTCTATATGCCAGGAGATACTCTGCATCCGAACCGTCAGGGAGCTGAGCAGCTGGCCAGACTTGTAGCCGAGGATCTGAGACGGCAGGGCCTGGAGGGCTGGTAAGCCCTAATCATGTGAGTTGTCGGGATCATCAAGCCGAGAACTATAATGAAGGAAGCATTGAGCTTCATTAAGCATATCCCCCAGGCTGTTAGCATTGCCAGGGGGATCATGCATGATAGCTATTGTATTTAACGGTTCCAATTAAGTTCTGAGCTTTATTGTATTAGACTCTGACGTCTAAAGTGGAGGATGTTGAAATTGGACTACCAGCATGAGTCAAATGGCTTGCTGAGGTCGAAGGCTGTATGCCTTCAGAAGACGATGCGTCAGTCTCCGATGTTGTCTTTGATGCTGTATTGGATCCATCCAATTGGTTCGCTTCTTTTTCAGAAGAAGGCTTGTTGGCTGACTCAGTCTGAGCTGGAGCAGGCTCATTTGCCTTCTGGGATAACTCCTCAATTTTCTCGTCAATCTTACTGATCTGAGAGCTTGCTTTCTGTATCATCTCACGTTTTTTCGCGAGCACCGTATTCTCTGCATTTTCCAGCATGATAGATTTCCCCGAGTCAGCACCTGGAGTAGGTTCTAGAACCATTCTGTCAAAGCGGTTTTCTCCTTCCATCGTTCGTACGGAAGTCTCCACATTCTTACGCATACCCACCAACTTGCCTAATTGATCATAGGTCTGACTTTTTTTCATCAACTGATGCATGGATGGATCTTGACCATCCTCTTTAACTTGGCTTGATTGAGTTTGTTGCTGAGCTTGTTCTGTTTTTTTGTTTTTTTCTTGGAATTCTTCCATCTTAATCTGTGCGATCTGGTTATCTAACTGCTGGATACTACTTGTCAGTGTTTTGACCCGATCAGCTTTGATGGTGGCTTCCAGTTCATCATTCGCCTTGACATCTTGAAGCTGTTCATTCAGCCTCATCTTTTGCTTTAGAAGTCCCTGAATTTCTCTTTCGTATCCCGAGCTAAAAGTAGACTGAGCAGGGCTGCTAGTCTTGGACATAGATGAGATAGAAATCATACATTCTCCCCCTATTTAGGTTAGTGAAGTGATATACTAATTTTTTCGGATGTTAGTTGAAGTTAATGAAGAGTTAGTAAATGAAAGTTAAGGGGAAATATACATCTTAATTTCTGATTAGTGCGGAAATGAGCATATCTGTTGACTGGACTATATTTCTTTTTAAAATTGACCTTTGACAAACGTGTGTAAACTATCTATACTGAAAGCTAGTTTCATATATTTTGATTATTTACAAGTAGTATTCATTCAGATAGTGAGATCTGATTATAATAACATAATTCTTATCGAGAGTGGTGGAGGGACTGGCCCTTTGAAGCCCGGCAACCGGTTATCCCCGTCGTATAGACGAGCGGGGTGAACGTCATGGTGCTAATTCCAACAATACATCTATGAATAGATTGTATTGGCAGATGAGACAAGTGGTGCAGTTCATGCAAGAGCCCTTATCCTTCTGTGATAAGGGCTCTTCTATTTATGCATATTTCGGGGCAGTTACGGCAGGAAAGGGTAAAGGTAAGAAAGGGGGGCACGTCCTTGATTGAAATTAAGCAATTAACGAAGTATTACGGTAAGGGAAGTCAACAAAATATCGCCTTGTCCAATCTGGACTTGACTATAGAAAAGGGTGAAATCTTCGGTGTCATCGGTCACTCCGGTGCAGGCAAGAGTACATTGATTCGATGTGTGAATCTTCTCGAACGCCCAAGCTCAGGAGAAGTATGGGTAGGGGGCGTGAATCTGACGGCGCTTCCGCGCAATCAGCTGCAATTGGCGAGACGTAAGATCAGCATGATCTTCCAGCATTTTAACCTGTTGTCCTCTGCGACGGTCTATGAAAATGTAGCCTTCCCCCTGCGACTGGTTCACACTCCTGCGGCTAAGCTGGATGCCAAAGTGAGAGAACTACTGGTGTTGGTAGGACTGGAGCAGCATAGCTCTAAATATCCAGCTCAGCTATCCGGGGGACAGAAGCAACGGGTAGGAATTGCACGAGCACTAGCAAGTGATCCAGACGTGCTCCTGTGTGACGAGGCAACCTCGGCACTTGACCCGCAGACGACGAATTCTATTCTGAAGCTCCTGCGAGATATTAATCAGCGCTTTAATCTAACTATTATGCTCATTACGCATGAGATGCACGTCATCCAGAGCATTTGCGATCGAGTAGGTGTTATCCATCAGGGTGGGATCGTTGAGCAAGGCCCTGTATCCGAGGTATTCTTGAAGCCGAAGCATCCGGTTACGAGAGATTTCATTCTGAGAGAAGCCGATGAGCAGCAAGAACTTAGCAAGATTCTCCAGGCGGCCCATCAGGATTCAGCCCAGATTGTGAAGATCTCGTTCCTTGGTAGCCAGACCTATAATCCGATCCTCTCTAAGGCTGTGCGTAATACGGGTGTGGACTTTGCGATCCTGCAGGGAACCATCTCTACCTTGAAGGATACGCCTTATGGCCAGCTTATCGTACGCTTTGAGGGTGCTGCTCCTGATATTAGCCGGACAATAGCCGAGCTCACTGCCCAGGGGCTGGATGTGGAGGTCATGCAATGATAGTGGATCTGGATTTTTCCCAGATAAATTGGGAAGAGGTTAGCAAGTCGACGATCGATACCCTGAGAATGTTGGGTGCCTCCGGGCTCTTCACCTTACTTCTGGGGCTTCCCCTGGGCGTAGTGCTATTTCTGACGAGCCGTTCGTCTAATGTCGTTTTGCAGATTGTCTATAATATATTATCCGTCATTGTAAATATTCTGCGCTCCGTGCCATTCATCATTCTGATTGTGGCTCTGATTCCGCTGACGCGTCTTATCGTTGGCACGTCTATTGGTGTCGAGGGTACGATTCCACCCCTCGTCATTGGAGCCGTGCCGTTCTTTGCCCGTTTGGTGGAGACGTCCTTGCGTGAGGTAGACCGAGGCGTCATTGAGGCGGCCCAATCAATGGGTGCCTCCACGACCCAGATTATTTTCCGAGTCCTGCTACGCGAGGCGCTTCCTGGTCTGGTGGCTGCGCTGACAATTACGATTGTTACGCTTGTATCTTACACCGCGATGTCGGGAATGATTGGTGGTGGCGGGCTGGGTGCACTAGCCATCAACTATGGATATTACAGGTATAATCTGCCAGTCATGATTGTGGCCGTTGCACTGATGGTTGTCATTGTACAGGTGCTGCAGATGGTCGGTGACCGTCTGGTTCGGCATTACACACGGAAATAAGGAAAACATATATATAGATCCTTATGTCACTATTTTTATTAATCACATTGGAGGGGTACACATGAAAAAATGGTCTCTATTGTTACTGAGCATTACCTTGATGGCGGTTCTCGCAGCTTGCGGCAACAATACCCAAGGTAATCAGGCGGCAGGCGAAGCTGAGCCGACACCAGGAGGCGCACCGCGTCAAGTCGAGCTGAAGGTAGGAGCAACAGCAGTTCCGCATGCGGAAATTCTGGAAGCTATTAAGCCAAGCCTGGAAGCACAAGGTGTTCGTCTGCAGGTAGTAACTTTCAATGATTATGTACAGCCAAACGTACAAGTATTCGATAAGCAATTGGATGCGAACTTCTTCCAACACAAGCCCTACCTGGATAGCGAGAACGAGACACGCGGCATGGACTTAGTGCCAGTCGTATCTGTACACGTTGAACCTATGGGTGCCTATTCCCAGAAACTTACATCCATCGACGAACTGAAGGATGGAGCAATTGTAGGTATTCCTAACGATGCAACGAATGGTGGACGTGCTCTGGTATTGCTGGCCAAGCAAGGGCTGATCACGCTCAAGGATAACACGGATGTCGGTTCCACTATTGCTGACATTACGGCTAACCCTAAGAATCTTGATATCAAAGAAGCCGATGCAGCCATTCTGCCGCGTCAATTGCCGGATCTCGACCTGGCCGTTATCAATACGAACTATGCATTGGAAGCTCAATTGAATCCTACACAGGATGCACTGTTCATCGAGGACAAAGAATCTCCTTATGCGAACTTACTTGTATCCCGTCCGGATAACAAGGATTCCGAGGGAATTCAAGCGCTGGCCAAAGCGCTGCAATCCGATGAAGTTAGAAAATTCATTGAAGACAAGTATCAAGGTGCTATCGTTCCAGCGTTCTAAGTTGGCATCATTGGTCCGAAATAACATCAGCTATTCGTTGTCAGAACAGCCAGCCTCCGCTTCGACGGATGCTGGCTTTTTTTGATTTGGCAGGTGCTCTTCTTGTGAGGAGGTGCCAAATCGAATATACTGTTGCTGTGACCGTTCTCTGTGCAGAGGAGGAAGGATGTTGAGACACAGAATAGCCCTTATAACTGGAAGCGCCAAAGGTCTTGGTCGAATGACGGCTCTTCAACTGGCGGATCTGGGCTGCGACATCGCACTGAATTATGTACACAGTCAGGCGGAAGCGGAGGAGCTTCAGCAGCAAATCAGAATGAAGGGCGTGCGGTGTATTACAGTACAGGCGGATATATCGAGGCCTGACCAGATTGAAGAACTCATTAGCCGGGTAGAGCAGGAGCTTGGCGGCGTGGATATCATGATTAATAATGCAGGACCATTTATTCGTGAACGCCGTTTATTTGCCGAGTATACTCACGCGGAGATTCAATCCCTAATACAGGGGAACCTCGTAGGAGCCATGCTGCTGGATCATTATGTGCTGCCTCACATGCGCAAGCAGCGGTGGGGAAGAATTATTCACTTTGGCTTCGGACATGCTGGAGAAGCGAGATCGTGGCCGCACAGAGCGGTATATGCGGCAGCCAAGGTAGGACTTGTATCCTTTACGAAGACACTGGCAGTGGAAGAGGCCCCATTTGGCATAACTGTAAATATGATCTGCCCCGGTGATATTCGGGGGGATAATAAGGAAAAGACGATCGCAGAGGTCAGCAGTCTGCCTGATCCAGAGACACCCAGAGGAAGACCCGGCAGCGGGGAGGATGTAGCCCGTGTCATCGCTTATTTGTGCGGGGATGATTCGGATTTTATTACTGGGAACATTATGGACATCTCAGGGGGGCTGGACCCCATCCGACCTTCCATCGGTAAATCTTCAGTGAAGCCGGAGCAAGCTAAAATAGTGGATTGATGACTAAGGGCAATACGGTTCCATCTTCGTATGAGAGCCGAGAGCAACAAAACCAATAGCCCAGGTGGATACATGAACATGCGCAAAAAAAAGAGTCTTGGCTTCAGCTGAAGCCAGGACTCTCTGTCATAAAATATGCAAGGGCATATCTTAGAATACTTGTACCACTTCTTGAACGCCTTCCACTTCTTCGAGAAGGGCACGTTCAATACCTGCTTTCAACGTGATCGTTGAACTCGGGCAGCTGCCGCATGCACCCATCAGCTTCAGCTTCACGATGCCGTCTTCAACATCGACCAGTTCCACGTCACCGCCGTCGCGCTGCAAGAAAGGACGCAATTTGTCCAACACTTCCAGTACTTCATCATACAAGGTGATGCTTTGCGTGTTATCGCTCATTTAGAATTCAACTCCTTTCCTGATACCTATTATTATAGTACAATTCAGGTTAAATTAAAATGGCCTTACGAAAAGCAGGTGAAATGAATTGAGACCAATTATCGAATTTTGCAGCAGTAATATGCATCTGGGTACAGAGGAGGTCATGTCACGTCTGGAAGAGAATCCAGACTATGATGTGATCGAATATGGATGCCTGACCAATTGCGGGCAATGTTATATGGAGCCTTATGCTATGGTCAATGGCGAGATCGTGGCAGCAGATTCGGCTGATGCGCTGTATGAGGCGGTTATTGCCAAGATCAAGGAAGCTGAAGCATGGCTGGAGATTGATTTGGATTAAAAATAAGGGTTCCCGCGCTTGAGCACATCCAAGCGGGGAACCCTTTACTGTGTTAACGAATGTTGTACAGCTGACCTGATTGTCTCCTAGATGCTATCCGAAATGACGCTTGGATTTCCATAAGACACCGCTCTTGAGCAGACGCGGAATACGTCCGCGGAGAGAAGCCGCTCCCATGAAGCCATAGCCGAAGCCGGCCTTTTTGCCAAGGGAGCCCAGAGTACCGCGCAATCTAATCGGATGTGGATGCGGAGTGTCTCCCTTCCATAGCGCTCTCACAATATGGGAAATACGCTCACCCTGAGCTTCAGCTGCCTGGGCACTTGGAGAGAATGGGAGGCTCGCACAATCCCCAACCACGTATACCTCCGGGTACTGTGGAATCTGATATAGCTCATTCAGCAATATACGCCCTTGCGCGTCCTTGGCCACTTGCAGGTCTTGAACGGCTTTGACAGGCTGAATCCCTGCTGTCCACACTACGGCATCGGTCAGCATTTCCGTATCCCGATTGTAGATGGCAGATGTTTCTACGCGGGATACGGCTACATGGGACATGGTATCCACCTGATGCTCTTTGAACCAGGCATGGACATACGTTGACAATCGCTGTGGAAAGGCTGTTAAGACGCGCTCTCCACGGTCCAGGATTGCAATATTAAGATCTGGGCGACTCTCGCGAAGCTCAGCAGCCAATTCGACGCCACTTAATCCTCCACCAACAATATGCACCTGACCGTATGGCTTGATTTCGTTCAGGCGTAGGTAAGTCTGGCGAGTACTGTTGAAGGATTGGATTGTAGAGGCATATTCCTTGGCACCGGGTGTGTTATGGAACCGATCTGTACAGCCTAGCCCAATCACAAGCTGGTCATACTCCAGAGGATCACCGATCATGAAGTGCACGGTCTTGTTCTCCAGGTCAATCGAGGTAACCTCACCGTAGCGGCGAGTAAGCTCGGCATGTGCCGGAAAGGAGACTCTGAGCTCCAGATCAGAGACAGTCCCCGCAGCCAGTGCATAATACTCGGTCTTCAGACCCTGAAAGGGCATGCGATCGACGAGGATGATCTCGATGTCTTTGGGAACGTGCTTATCCAGCAATTCTTTGGCAATGGTGAGGCCGCCGTAGCCGCCCCCCAGAATGACGAATTTCTTCATATCAGGTCAGCCCTTTCTGTGTTGTGCTGTTACTAGGCTTTATCCTTTAGCTCATGTTGGCTCGTGCCTGTTATGGCTTGTGAGTCGATTCATTGCATTCTGTTTATTCTTGCTGTATGTTAGGTCAGATTACCTGTGCCAAGCTTCATGATCTCTCCAGTGAACAAAGCCTGTTTAACCTGTTAGAAGGTATCTGCTTCAGGCTTATTCGTACACTTCGATCTCGTTGTAGAAGGTATCCCGTTCAACGGGAATGCGTCCTGCGCCCTTCACTAGCCAGATCAGCTCTTTGCGAGTCAAGCCTTCAGGAGTCAGTGCACCAGCAGCGTGACTGATCTTCTCACGAACGATCGTGCCATGCACGTCGGATGCGCCGAAGGATAGAGCCACTTGTGTCAGCTGAGGTCCAATGTTAATGAAGTAAGCCTTGATATGATCGATGTTATCCAGCATCAGACGGCTGATGGCAATTGTCTTAAGATCTTCGTAAGCCGAGTTGCGGCGCATAATGCTGGCATTCTTGCTCTTAGGCTGCATGGACAGCGGTATGAACACCATGAACCCGTTCGTCTCATCTTGTAGCTGGCGAACCTGCAGCATGTGGTTGATGCGATCTTCATAGGATTCTACTGAGCCATACAGCATCGTCGTATGCGTGCGCATACCCATGTTATGGGCTGTACGGTGTACTTCAAGATAGCGGTCCACATTTGCTTTGTCGACACGCATTTTTTGGCGATACTCATCGCTGAGGATTTCGGCACCACCGCCAGTCAGGGAACGCAGTCCAGCACCTCGCAGCTCATGCAGCACCTCGGAGATGCTGAGTCCACTGATACGTGTGAAGAAGTCAATCTCCGCAGCCGTGTAGGCCTTGAGAGTGACATTCGGATATTTCTCGTGCAGAGCCTTCAGGGAGTCTACATAGTATTGAAAAGGAACATGCGGATTATGTCCACCTACAATGTGGAATTCCCGAACGCCAGGATGGATATGCTGCTCTACATATTCAATCATTTCAGAGCCAGAGAGGGTGTAGGCACCATCATCGCCCTGATCCTTCCGGAAATTACAAAAGGCACAGCGTGCCTCGCATACATTCGTGAAGTATAGACTCATATTCTCAATGAAGTATACTTTCTTGCCGTTCTTGCGCAGGTTAGCTTCATTCGCAAGCTGCCCAAGCGTCAGCAGATCATCCGTTTCATATAAATAAATGCCGTCCTCTAGAGACAGGCGCTGACCCTGCTGTACCTTCTCTACGATCTCCGCCATGCGTTTATCTGTAAAAGGTGTTGTTAATGTGGACATACCAATTTCCTCCTTCAAGTTGCTGGGTGATGCGTGAAGGAATAGCTGGCTTCACGATGCACACAGGATGCCCGCTTTCGTCGGTTAGTCCCGGCTTCACGGTCTCACACAATAAGTGAAAAATGTTACAATGATAAATGTGTCGATTGAGCGACTTCTTGTTGACAAAATTCCGACAGTTCATCTACTGCGTCGTTTCTATTATAAACCTGACGTTGCAGGTGTTCAATACAATTGCTGTGAAAAAGGGTATTCGCGCGGCAGCTTGCGTTGTGAATGATGACTTGAGGACCTTCTGTATGTGGAGTATACTGAAATGAACTGAAGAAATAAAGGAGGAAATAGCATGATTACCATTTCGGAATCTGCGGCAGATCGGCTGAAGGAGATGCTGTCTCAGCAGGAGACGCCTAATATGTTCTTGCGTCTTGGCGTGACTCCAGGCGGCTGCACGGGATTTTCTTATGCGATGGGCTTTGACGATCAAGAATCTGATCAGGATATATATATGAATGTACAGGATATGAAGGTTGTTGTAGAGAAGGAGAACCTACGTTACCTGGACGGCCTTGAGATTGACTTCGAGGAATCTGGTATGACGGGTGGATTCACCATCCACAATCCGAATGCTGTTGCCACTTGCGGCTGCGGCTCTAGCTTCCGTACTCGTGAAGAAGCCGGTGTCCCTGACAAGGAATGCTAATGTTCTTGTAGATTAACAATAACCTTGAATGAGGGACTTTAATAATCCCTGAAATTCGTTGCAGGGTTGTGAATCACGCGGCCTTTATGGCGTATTAGTCTCGTGCTAATTACGTTATGGAGGTCTTTTTGCTTTGTTTTTATAGTGTCTTTTTTATTTATTTAATGACAAATTAGGAAATAGCCAATAACAAATCGGAACATCACCATGAAATCCTTCGTCTATATTAAAGGATGTAGAAAGCGAACAATTCCAGTATTGCTTCTGATACTTTTTGTCGCTGTAATTTCTTGCTCGCTATTATTATATCAAAATCAACAAAATATAAGTAAAACAACTCAAATGAAATTGGAAAGCATGCAGGCAGTGCATTGTATAATATTTCGAATGGCTATCAAATCATGGGTTCTTCTGACCCCCAAGATCTGACTTCAGAAAAAGTCACGGCAATATCTAACCAGTTGTCTAGAATAGCAGTCTATTCTGCCGTGATGGATCAGGCAACTGGAGCAGTCCTTCTGGGACCGATCGCTGAGAAATTAACAGCTTTATTGAAAGACATCTCATCTGATACTACGTACACCAATGCCGATCTAGAAAAGTACAGGGCCCTTCTTCAGTTTGCGAATGAACTTCATCCCCTGCTTACTGATTATTATGTCCCAATGATCGCTTGTGTACATGAGATCATCCACGCGGGCTTTCAGCGAATGATCACTGATTGTCAGAATATCTTTGTTCAGGTAAGCTATCAAATTTCAAAGCAGCTTATGGTATAATCAAATCATCTATTCGACAAAACTCTCCAATTTAGAACAGGTGAACCCCTTCCTGCCGCTTTTTTTGCTGGTGGTCTTTTTTATTTAAATCTAGTGAAAAGGGCAGTGCTCTTCTCTGGAATGACTTACTAGTCAGATCTTGAGTATCTCTGTTAGGGAAGATTCGGCCAGGCTGTCACTTCGGTAAGAGGAACTTGTCGTAAGCAGCAGATCCGAGAAGGGGAAATAATCTTGAGAAAATACATAGATCTCTTGCTGGCTAACATACGTACTCAAATGGATGACTGGTTCGATCTCTCTCAAGCTATCGAGCATGAAGAAGTGCGTCGATTCCTTCATTCGGTCAAGGGCACCGCAGGCACATTGCAGATGTCAGCTCTATCTGAGCTGTCCAGCTCGTTGCTGGAGCGACTAGAGCCCATCTCCGATTATGTATGGACGCCTCACGAGCTACGTACCTTCCTAATGCCTATCATTAAGACTAGCTACACCACTGGACATAGCCAGGAGCTTGAGATGAAGCATCCGATGCCTACAAGAGCAGAGATCCCCACCGAGCAGCCGCTCGTCCTCATTTTGGATGATGACGCTGCTCTGCTTCAATTTTTGAAGGAAGAGTTGGAGTCGAGGGGGTTTTTTGTCATCGCTACGGTCAATCCCAATCAAGCGATTCACTACTTCCATGATTTATGGCCAGACTGTCTGATTCTGGACCTGATTATTCCCGAAAAAAACGGATTCGAGGTTATTGCTACCCTGAAGGATCGGATCAGCAAGGGCTTCATTCCGACAACGATCATCAGCACAGATACCAGAAAAGAGAGCCGACTTAGGGCGTTTGAGATGGGAGCAGATGATTTTCTCAATAAACCGCTAGATATGGATGAACTGCTGGCGCGCTTGAATCGGCAAATGCGGAAGAAGAAGCAAATCGACAGCCTGTTATTTATGGACGAGCTAACAGGAGTTATGAACAGGAAATACCTGGATGAAGCTTATATGCGGTTATGCCGTGAACGCAATCGTCTGAATTCCAACTTCTCTTTAGCGGTCATTGATCTGGACTATTTCAAAAAGGTGAATGATCAGCATGGACATCTTGTTGGCGACAAGGTGCTGCTTGGATTCACCTCGTACATGAAGGAGAATATTCGCACGGCAGATATTTTGATACGGTTTGGTGGTGAGGAATTCGTACTATTATTGCCGCAGACCAGTGCTGACGAAGCCAAGCAGGTTCTTGAACGACTGCTCAGTGAATTCTCGACTCTGGAGCTGGGGGCGCCTGATGCAGGTCTGCGGATGACGTTCTCGGCTGGCGTAGTGGAAGTGCTGGATGCTGATCCACAGCAGTGTCGCGAGTGGCTGAGCATCGCTGATCTGGCATTGTACGAAGCCAAGGAGCGTGGTCGCAATAGGGTGGAGGTTGGCTATACGGGTATGGTCAAGGAGACCTACTCCCGTAAATTGAACATCGCGATTATTGATGACGATGCCATCATTCGCGCGCTGCTGCTGGAATCCCTGCAGGAGTCGATGGGTGGGATCATGCCGGTAGAGGTGAGGGCTTATCGCGATGGCGAAATGTTTTTTGCGGACCCCTGGCATGCTCAATCGTCCCCGTTCCTGGTCGTTCTGGATGGTGTTATGCCGAAAATGGATGGTCTGGAGGTGCTGGAGCGTATTCGAATGCTGCCGAGGTCCAGTATGTATTCTGTCATTATGCTTACGGGTCGCAAAGAGGAGAACGATATTGTACGTGCCTTGCAGCTTGGTGCAGATGATTATCTGACTAAGCCATTTCATATCGGTGAGCTAGAGGCCCGGATGAAGCGGCTGCTTGCTCGCATGAATCTGGCCATCAAAAGTTAAACATAAGTCTGAGGGGGAACAAATGTTGAAAAGGTTATTGCTTGCAGAGGATGAACCTGTGCTGCGTATGCTAGTGGCGGATACGCTTGAAGATGAAGGATACGAGCTGGATGTCGCGTGTGATGGAGAGGAAGCTTTGGAGCGGATTACTTCGACAAGCTACGATCTGGTCATTCTGGATTATATGATGCCTAAATTAACAGGGCTGGATGTCATTACACAGGTTCGAGCTATGCCAGACAGACAGCATACTCGAATTCTGATGCTATCAGCCAAGAACCAGCATCGGGAGCAGGACCGGGTAAGGATGGCGGGAGCCAATGATTTCATGTCCAAGCCCTTCAGTCCACTGGAATTGGTTCGCAAGGTGGAGGAAATGCTTGTATGAGCAAGTGGGTCATTCCATTCCGCAGAAATTTAATGATGCGCTTCATGGGTATGATGCTGACTGTTCTGGTGCTATTTTTTATCGGTGCAGGGGCTCTGTACTTGAACGAGCAGCGGGAGCAAGAAGAATTTCGGAAGATGGATGAGGTGCTGGTAGCCAAGCAGGAGATTCTGGATGAGCTGTCGCATCATTTTACTGGTGTTTTTTTCCGTGCTCGCGGGTACTTTATGCTTCAGAATGAAGAAGAGTATAAGAAGATGTTTGAAGAAAAGGCTGCAGTGGAACGAAATATAGCTGATTATAAGAAATACCAGGCTAGCGCAAGGGAAATTCAGGTGATGGATAATCTGGATTCGCTATTGAAGGATTTCTTTACCCGGGCTTTGCCTATGGCTACGGAGCTATCTCAGAACGGGGATTATAGGGAGTTGCGCAATTTATCCCAGCAAGGCGCCACGATGCAAATGAATCATCTTCTTGAGGAGCTAAGCTCATTAAATGCTGAATATCGTACTCGTGGACAAGAAAAACAGACAAAGGTCATCGATCGTCTCCAAGCTCAAAATGTTCAATACATCGTATATGTGCTCTTCATAATGTTCTTGTTGTTCCTGATGATGATCAAGACCGCTCGGGATTTGGGCATGCCTATGATTCGGCTGGCGGGCAGTGCCAAAGCCTTTACGCTTGGTGGTGTGGATAAGGTCAACTACACAGATCGCCCAGATGAGATTGGCGTGCTGGCCCGCTCTTTGCAATCCATGATGATCCAGATTCAAGCGAAGGAAGAGGAGCTTGTTGCCCAGAATGAGGAGCTGCAGGCACAGCAGGATGAGCTTCAGATGCAGCAGGAGGAGCTTACCGAGGCCCTCGTCAAAATGGAGGAAAAGGAGCATAGCCTTCAAAAGCATAATCAATTCATACGCTCCATCTCGACAACACTCGACCGACAAGAGCTGCTTCAGAGCATTATTACACATATGGCAGCCATCATGAAAGCTGATAAGGGCGTATTGCTGCTCCCGGGTGCACAGACAGATTATGCCTCATTTGGTCTGTCTGAGCACTCGATTATCCAGTTTGTAACAAATTATAGAGAGGGCATCTTGCCACGACTGGAAGAGACCAAGGTGCCTTATAGCATTCATCGTCAAGCAAGCGACGCAGAGAAAGGATACCATCTGGGGCAACTGTCAGCGAGCGATATTTTTGTGCCCGTTCTCCATTCAAATGGTGAAATTATTGCGATATTGGCATTGACACGCTTTTCACGAGAATTTACCTCCAAAGAGGAGGAGGAGACGAAGTCCTTTGCCCAGCAAATTTCACTCTCGTTGGAGAAATTGGCTATCTATGAGGATGCCGAGAGTCATCGGAAGCTGACTCAGGATATTCTGGATACAATTGATGTTGGGGTCCAGCTTCTGGACCGGCATGGAACGACCATTCAAGTGAATTCAAGCTGGAAGCGAATGATGATGCTCGAACACGATGATAATCCCGAGGTTCATTTGACATTGGAGGACATGGAGACCAAGCTGTCCCCTCTGTTAGCGGATGCTACTCCTCTTCGCCAGTACCTAACAG
Source organism: Paenibacillus sp. FSL K6-1230 (assembly GCF_038002385.1). Classification (NCBI taxonomy): domain Bacteria; kingdom Bacillati; phylum Bacillota; class Bacilli; order Caryophanales; family Paenibacillaceae; genus Paenibacillus; species Paenibacillus sp. FSL K6-1230. The sequence continues at coordinate 5,102,927 of NZ_JBBOCK010000001.1, read as the reverse complement.
ATCTTATGGATGGTCGCTCTGCTGAGCAGCAACGGATCATATATGAAATGGCTATGCCGGATCGGAGCATGATCGAGATGTACAGCAAGCCGCTATTCACGGGAAGTAATCATGCAGGGACGCTGCTGGTACACCGTGATATTACGAAGGAGTACGAGGCGGATGAAATGAAATCCGAATTCGTCAGCACCGTCAGCCATGAGTTGAGGACCCCGCTGGCTAGTGTGCTCGGCTTTGCTGAGCTCCTGCTGCACAAGGAGCTGACCGCAGAGCGTCAGAAGAAATATATCCGAACCATTCATCAGGAGGCTCACCGACTGACGTCGTTAATCAATGATTTTCTGGATCTGCAGCGGATGGAATCAGGCAGACAGACCTACCATTTCAGTCGGGTCAGTCTGGCGGAATTGATTGAAGAGACGATAGACATGCAGAGGGTGCAGGCAACCAAGCATACCTTCGTATTCGATAACGCTGCTGGAGATGTAACGGTGAAGGCTGATTCGGATAAAATCAAACAGGTGCTCATGAATGTAGTCGGAAATGCGGTCAAGTATTCACCTTCTGGTGGCAAGGTGGGTATTACTTTAGGTATCGAGGACTCTTATCTGCGAGTAGATATTTCAGATGAAGGGCTTGGCATACCAGCAGAAGCTATTCCGCAGCTGTTCCAAAAATTTTATCGTGTAGACAATACAGATCGCCGTCAGATTGGCGGAACTGGACTCGGCCTCGCCATTGTAAAAGAGATTATGCAGCATCACGGTGGCGACGTACAAGTAACATCCACTTATGGCCAAGGCAGTACCTTCTCGCTGCTGCTCCCTTTTGTGAATGAGGGCTATAGGGAATCAGAGCTGCAGACTGGCCAAGCATCCAGAACCATCTTTATTGTCGAGGATGATGCGAGTCTGTCCAACCTGCTGGCTGAGGAGCTGACCGGAAGCGGCTACCAGGCAGTACAATTCACGAGTGGGGAAAAAGCATTTGAGGCTATGCTGGAACAGCCTCCTACTGCGGTAGTGCTGGATCTTGTCCTTACTCATGGTATGAGTGGCTGGACAGTGATTGAGAAGATGAAGCAAACGGATGCGCTCAAGCATGTGCCGATTCTAATCTCTAGCGCATTTGAGGAAAAAGAGCGTGCCCTGGATATTGGAGCCCGGGGGTATCTTGTGAAGCCCTACTTACCCCACAAGCTGTCTATGGCGCTTCTGCAGATCATTAATGATCATCAGCATGCCAGAGGCTCGATCTTTGTTCCGGGTCCCATTCCCAATAACGAATAACCTGGACACCGGACATGGCACGTTAGCTTGTCATTCGGGGCTTTCAGGAGTGTTGACTGACAGACATCCACACAGGAGGAGCAAAAATTGAACATTGTGATTTCTCAGCAAATTAAGGCTACAGGTGTGAATGAGTATACGAAGGTCTCACGCACGTTTGAATCAGAAGCCATTCCTCATATCGGACATAAAATTATGGATGCCGCCTTTGGTGATATGCTGTATTACGAAGTAGAAGACGTCATGCTTGATTACTCCGTTGCTGAATGCTGGGTTGTGCTTCCAGCGGTTACGATCCATACTAGTGATGTGGAGGATTTACGTGACGCTGCTCGTGAGTACGAGTCCCATGGCTGGGTCTGCACCAAGCGTGTGTAGCCAATTTAGCATCAGAAATGTAATAATTGTCTAAATATTTTCCCGCATGATTGAAAATTATGAAAATTTTACAGGATGCGTGGAAACAGTTGATTACAACCAGTAGATATAAATAAGAAAGAAGGATATACTGTAGTATAGATAACATATGCCAGCATTCTGCAATATTCGATCCCAGTCGCCTGACTGACTGTGTCCGAACAACCTTTCACAGCGCCATAGAGAATGTCACGCAGGATCTGATGAAAAGGGGGCATTACATTGAAAGTGAAATTGCATTTTACGAACAAAGGGAAATCAGCGGTTGAGAAATTCACTAACGATGAATTGCTTGAAATTTTCGCAAGATACAGCAATACGCTGACGAAAAAGTATGATGTCTCGGTAGTGGTGCCCGAGGAGGACAATCCCAACATTGTTGAGGAAGGAGCCATTCAGCTGCAGCTGGAGCAGGTTCAATGTGATCCTGACGTCTTCCTGAAAGAGCTGGGAAGAGATATCAAGGTTCCGCTGGTGAAGCGACTAGGTGCAAAGCTGGATCAAGTCTTCAAGCCGGAGTTTATTGAGCAGTAGTAAAGTACTGAAGCACTCCGCACAAGCTCTAAGAACGTAAGGAATAGCCCTGCTGACGGTGATCGCCAGCAGGGCTATTTCTGTGTGCTCTTGCACTGTTCTGTGCGCATTTTGCACTATGTAGTATCACAGATTTTAGCAAGGTAATCATGCTTCGTCATTCATCTGCTATACTCTGATCAGTTCACTCGCTGCTCACCAGGAATGGCTAGCTCCATCGTAGTCGTCTCCCCGACCTTGGCCATTCCACTCGCAGTGGCATAGCCATATTCAAGGCCTCCTCCAGGCAAGGCACGGAAGTATACCATCCGTCCAGACATCTCCGGGCGTTCTGCGCCAATGTAGGAGCTAGTCAAGCTGTATGGAATTGAAGCAAAGGGAGCGGCTCCAGACTGTCCGGCACGTACTTGGGCTGTACCTTTTTTGTACTTCACCCCATTGATAACCTGATAATAGCTCATGACATCATTTTGTATCGAAATGAATCGGTCAGATCGTCCTTCTTGAAAAAATACCAGCGAGCGATTATCAGTAGGTGCCTTCTCCAGCTCAATGAGCATATCAACCAATGGCAGGGACAGCGCGGTTGCTCGGGCAGTGGCCAGCGAAGGCAAGGCCAGATTAGCAAGCTCCTGCTCTGTAGCTGAGGCGACGTAGACCACCTGATTCGATGAGCTGTAGCCAACAGAGGCTCCTGAGGATTCTGCGATAAAGCGTAGTGGTACCATCACGTAGTTGTTGCGCAGCATCACAGGCTGACTAAGCGTCACCTGCTTGCCGTTCAGTGTAGCTGATGTTGCACCAAGCCGGAGCGTAATGCTTCCCTTTGATGTTGTTAACGATGCGGTCTTACTGCTGTTATCCCAACTCACCTCATGTCCGAGGGAGCGAACAACGTTCAGGGGAACCAGAGTTGTACCTTCATAAATGATTACGGATGCTCCGGAGGGGAGCTCTACAATCTTGTTGTTCACTGATACCTGTAATGCACCAGTGTGGATCGGGGATGGTCCTGTGACCTGCAGCGCGGATGCTGCATGAGATACCGAAACGAACAGTGCCCCGGATAATGCGGCCGCCAGAACCAGTGATACCCATTTCTTCATCAATTCTCATCCCTCCTCTGGATGGTCGAACCAGTCGTGTATTGTGGTGACTTCTCAGACTTTCTTACTACATACCCGAATGGTGAGGCTTATGAATCAGAACTAGCTTACAAGCTACGCAGCTTGGCCAGATCGAAGGCGGGTACAAGTCCTTCCGCAGAAGCTCGTCCAAGCAATGCTTCAATAGCAGCGTAGCCGTCTTCTCCAAGCTCCGCCGTGAACTCGTTCACGTATAGAGCAATATGGGATTCTGCTACGTCTGGAGACATCTCCTGTGCATGGGAGAGAATATATTCACGCGAGGCTTCCGGGTGCTTCCAGGCGTAATCTACAGATTGACGAATCCATTGTGAAATCTGAGCGAGTGGAAGCGTTCGACGAGCTATAATGGCTCCAAGCGGGATGGGCAATCCTGTATCCTCCTCCCACCAGTTTCCGAGGTCTACCAGCATATGCAGTCCATAATTGGTGTAGGTGAATCTGGCTTCATGAATAACCAGTCCAGCATCAATACTGCCTTCCTGAACGGCGGGCATAATTTGATCGAAAGGCATCACAATGATCTCTCCCACGCCCCCTGGAACATACTTGGCCGCCCAGAGCCGGAAGAGCAGATAGGCTGTGGAGCGTTCGCTGGGAACAGCCACTCGCTTGCCAGACAATTCTTCTGGTGAGATGGCTCCCGTACGTGTGAGTACAAGGGGACCACAGCCACGTCCCAATGCGCCGCCACAAGGCAGCAGAGCGTATTCATCCAGCACCCAGGGCAGGGCAGCATAGGAAATCTTCATGACCTCCAGTCCATCTGGTGTAACTGCAAGGTTGTTGGTAATATCAATATCGGCGTATGTAACTTCCAACGGCGGTGCGTCTGGCAGTAGGCCATGAGCCCAGGCGTGGAAGACAAAGGTATCATTTGGACAAGGTGAAAAAGCAATCTGCATTACATGACCTCCATTAATGTGCGGAATGTGAGCTCCAGCGAGTGAAGTGCCTCCTGAATTCGCCATGCTTCGCGGTTACGCGGTCCCACGGCGTTGGAAATGCTGCGTATTTCATAACAGGGTAGCCCAAAGGTGCGGGCGGCTATGCCGACCCCATATCCCTCCATAGCCTCGGCAGCGGCGCCTGGCACTCGCTTGCGCAGCTCGCACGCCTGCTTCTCACTACCTGTGGCTGTGTTGACGGTGAGTATGGGGCCCCTGCAAGCGGGAATGGTAGCAGCCTGGAGTAAGTCCACCCATTGCTGAGCAATGGCAGGGTCTACCTCCAGCCTGCTGCTTCCGAAGCCTAGCTCCTCCACACTACTGAACCCATCCGGTGTCTCAGCCCCTAGGTCGGCAGCAATGATCTCGGTTGCTACCACGATGGATTCGATCGTTGCGACCTCACTGAACCCCCCCCCGATTCCAGCACTGATCACCATTGCATAGGAATCCTTCGCAAGTAGGGCAGCAGTGAGTGCTGCGGCTGAGGCAGGACCTACCCCAGCGAGCGACACGACAAAGCGAGGGTCATCTCCGACACCTCTAAGCACAGCGGCACGCTCAGCCTCCACTGCGGTCATAATCAACACACGGCCTGCTGTGTCAGACCTCGTATGTATTCTGGCTTCTGTCATTTGTATCTTCCCTTCCGTGTTAACCAATACAAGCATTCTACACCTTTTCAGAAGCAGGTTCAAAAAAATCATGTAATGAAATGACAAAAAGCGCCATAATTGGCGCCGGGATTATACATATCATATAATGGCTAACTCATCGAGAGATAATGGCTAATTCATCGAGAGATAATGGCTAACTGATCGAGAGCTTAGATGGGCTTGTCTTGCATGACAGCCTGGAACATCGTGGAGCTTCGCTCGTAATGACTCGTTGTATGATCAGGATTGGCGATGCGAATGACTTGATCCGAGAACATCTCGATGCAGCCACGGCCAATCTCGCAATATACGCCTGTAGCATCCTCCTGCCAGACCGAGACGGGTGTCTGTGAGAGGGCTGCAGTGAAGAAGTCGATATTCTTTTGCAGTATGAACGTTTTCCTTTTGGAATCCATTTTGATTTATCCTCCTGAATTTATGCAGACTTACATCGAGCACTGTGCCTGAAATTAGGTATAATAAAGGTAATATTTCTGTTGTGTCTTTCAGCATGCCATCACGTATCCAAGCCTCCTGATCAGTTGACCGAAGAAATGGTACTTTACATGGATGGAAGGTATGCCGACGGACGTAATGACTTTACCTTATCGTACAGCAGATGTAAAGATTAAATCTTATTTTACATGGATTTTACATTCCCATAACATTCGGCAGATGCTTGACCAGTTCAGCGGGTAGTACAATAGTAATGTACAGAGTTTCAACATTATTAGACACTTTTTGATTGTACACAGGAGGCCCTATGCTTAATGAATCGATGATCCTTAATGAACGTCAGCTTATAGACAAATCCGGCTCCTCTCGGTACTTTAACCGTGATCTGAGCTGGATTGAATTTAATCGCCGGGTGCTTCAGGAGGCACAGGATGAGGAGACCCCACTGCTCGAACGAGCCAAGTTCCTTGCGATCGTTTCCAGCAATCTGGATGAATTTATGGGTGTTCGCGTCGCTGAGACGCTAGAAAAGATTAAAGCAGGCTTCATGCAAAAGGATTTTACCGGTTATGCCCCACAAGGCCTATATAAACGACTGATGAAGAGAGCCAGCTCCATGGTCTCTGACCAATACAAGACCTACCGTGAGGTATCACGTCAGTTGGTCAAAAAAGGGCTGCGTTTTCTGGAATATGAGGATCTGAGCCCGACCCAACGCAAGGCACTGGATGCTTACTATCATGATATTGTATTTCCGGTCCTGACGCCGATGGCTGTCGATCAGAGCCGTCCTTTCCCGCTCGTTCATAATAAATATGTGTATCTGGCGGTAGTTCTGAAACGTAACGTTGTCATGCCCAAGGGCAAGCTCAAAAAATCCGAGCCCAAAGAGGCTGCTACGGATGATAATCTCTATTTTGCCATTGTCCAGGTACCCTCCAATATACCGCGACTAGTGCCGATTCCTGGGCGGGCGAATAGCAAACGCAAGTCATTCATTTTCCTTGAGGAGCTCATTAAGAATCATATCCATACGTTATTCGGGGGTTACACGCCAGAGGCAGTTCATGGGTTCAGGGTTACACGGAATGCTGATCTGTTCATTAATGAAGAGGAAGCTGAGGATTTGTTGGAGGAGATCGAGAAGGAGCTTCGTCGCCGTCGTCGCGGGGCGCCTGTACGTCTGGAGGTGGAGCAAGGAATCCACCCCTATGCGCTTGAGGAGCTTCAGTATGCCTTCCAGCTGAATGATCATGTCTTTGAGATTGATGGTCCGCTGGATTTGAGTTTCTTGTCCTCGTTTGCTGAAGGATTGGAAGGTCATTCCCACCTGCGCTTCCCACCTATCAAGCCTGTCTATCCTCAAGAGCTTGAGCTCAGGGAAGAGTTCTTCGAGATTCTGCGGAACCGGGATGTGCTGTTGTACCATCCATATGAATCCTTCGATGCTGTGACGGATTTTGTCATTGAAGCCTCGGAGGACCCGAATGTCATGGCGATCAAGATGACCTTATATCGGGTAAATGGGGAATCCAAGCTTATTCCGGCCTTGGCACATGCCGCTGAGTCCGGCAAGCAGGTGACTGTAGTGGTCGAGCTGAAGGCGAGATTCGATGAGGAACGTAACATTGCCTGGGCCCGCAAGCTGGAGAAGGCTGGCTGTCATGTTGTCTATGGACTGGTTGGACTCAAGACCCATGCGAAGATTATCCTCGTCGTACGACATGAGCAGAACGCCCTCAAGCGATATGTGCATGTCGGTACAGGCAATTACAACGCGAGCACGGCTCGTCTGTATACAGATATTGGACTATTCACCTCAGAGGAATCTGTCGGGGAGGATGCGTCTACACTGTTCAATGAGATCACGGGCTTCTCAACCCCGAATGAGCTTAAGGCCTTTACGGTAGCTCCGACAGGCATGAAGGACCGACTATTCGAGCTGATTCGTCGTGAGGCACGTCATGCGGCAGCTGGCAAATCCGCCTACATCCAGGCGAAGGTCAATTCCTTATCTAATCAGGAAATGATTGATGAGCTGTATGCAGCTTCTCAGGCTGGAGTGAAGATTGAGCTGATTGTACGCGGAGTATGCTGCCTGCGTCCAGGTATTCCGGGGCTTAGCGAGAATATTCGCGTCATTAGCATCGTAGATCGATTCCTGGAGCACTCACGACTGTTCTTCTTCGAGAATGGGGGAGAGCAGGAGGTGTATCTTTCTAGCGCGGACTGGATGACTCGCAACCTGACCAGACGGATCGAGCTCATGTGTCCAGTTAACGATAATACATTGAAGCAATCGGTCATTCGAATATTGCAGCTGCAGCTAAAAGACAATGTCAAAGCGAGGGAACTGCTGCCGAATGGAAGCTACGCTTATGTACCTCATAGCGAGCCATCCATTCGCAGCCAGTTTGAATCCATGAATATTAAGAGTTGGAAACGGACTGTACGGACCAAGTAATTTGCAGGTTCCATACCTTCTGCACATCTTTGGCCTTATTCTCCAGCTCGTTGAGCTCAAGTACGGGGGTGCCTTTACAGAATAGTGCTAAATGCAGCGTCTGTTCTTGCAGGGAGGCCTCCATCTGCTGAATCGTTCCACTCTCACTGCAATCGAGGGCAATAGCAAGCTGTAGGAGAGAGCCGGTCTGATGGACCCATGCTGTATCTGTATGCCGCACGATGTCACGATGGTTATCAAGCAGCTGCTCTGTGCGCAGCTTCGGATGATAATCCGCAAGTGCTGCGGCTAGCACCGTCTCCCGATGTGATAGACCACCAAGTCCACCGCGCATGATATGGTAGGTGCTATGCTGACTGTACTGGTAATAGTTCAGTGTAGCGCCGCTCTTGTACAGCATGGCTGCTGTACGAAGAATACGTTCATCTGATGGAAGGTTATCGACCTGTAGTAGTCTGCATAGTTGCCGAGTATGGCTGAGTACCCGCTCCAGATGCTCTTTTCTAGCCGGACTGCTGGAAGCCAGCGCATTCTGAATGCTTGCATCGAGTGGATCTGCTACAAGTGGCTGCCGTGCATTTCTCATCTGATGAAACAGACCATCTCGTAGTCCAGCTCCGCTGATCATAAAGGCTGTTCCCTTGGCAGCGGAGAAGATGGTGTACAAGATAATAAGTCCCGATACAATGATGTCGGCTCTGTCCTTGGACAGGCCGGCTATTTTTTTGCGCTGACTGTAGCTCATCTTTGGTAGTCTGTGGTACATCTCATTAATCTCTTCGACGCTCATCTCATAATGATGCAGGATTGGCAGGGAATAGTTCCGTTGCTTCTGACTGATCTTGGCCAACGTTCGTGCCGTACCTCCCAGGCCAACGAAGGGGAGTCCTAGATTCTCGGTAATCCAGGGATGGTCGGCTAACGCTGAACGGACAACGGCCTGAAGTGCTTCAATACGCGTATCGTCCCAGCTATCCTGTTCGCTATTTGTCCCGAAGCGGCTGTTCATATTCACAGCTCCAAAAGGAAAAGACACCGTCTGCAGACGCTCACGTCTACTGAACAAGGTAATTTCCGTACTGCCTCCCCCAATGTCAATGAGGATTCCATCCAGCACATTCATCGTATTGGCTACACCAAGAAAACCCATGGTTCCTTCTTCCTCGCCAGACAGAACCTCCAGCTCCAGACCCGTCTCCTCAGCAATCCAAGAGATGATCTCCTCTGTGTTCGCGGCATTGCGGATCGCTGCGGTAGCTGTAGCACGGATTCGCGTAGCATTGAATACCTCGCACACCTGCCGGAATTGCCGAAGAATGGGTGCTATCACGGCAATCGCTTCCCGCTCCATTCTACCTTCCGGCCCAATCTTGGCACTGAGGCGTGCCGATTCCTTGCATTCCTGTATTACACGGTATTCACCGTTTGTAGTGAATTCATATATCACCAGTCTGATAGAGTTGGACCCGATGTCCATAATGCCTACAGTCTCATACATTAGAGCTAATCTCCTTAGTCAGTGGTATTCTCCCAATCCAAATATATAGAGATATTGTATCAATGATGAGAGTGACACGCTACCCACTCATGAATTCCACGGTAAAACAGGCCCTCGCCTCGGACAAACATCCAAGAGGTGAAGCTACCATTTGAGTACAGTGTTAATATATCCGTCCGAGAAAGGAGACATTAATGTGCCAAGACAATTAGCTAGCAAACTGCTAAAAACGGAAGCGCTGCTGCGAAGTGCCGAGGTAGCAGCCCATATACCGGAGACCAGCGAATACTCTGCTACTAATCTTCGATTCATGTTGGACCGCTATCAGATGGTGTTCATCAAGCCTGTAAGAGGCGGAGGCGGGAGTGGTGTTATTCGGGTACTTCGTACAGCTGAAGGGTATGCCTTTAACCGAATGGAACGAACGCACAGATTCAGAGATTTCGAGAAGATGATAACGAAGCTTGAGGCCGTCAAGCTGAAACGTCCTTACTTGATTCAGCAAGGCATTCGACTGGCGACGATCGGAAGTAGACCTGTGGACTACCGATTGAAGATGGTCAAGAATGGTGACCTCTGGGAGCTACGGGCCCTGGTTGGCCGGGTAGCTAAGCCAGGCCTCGTCGTAACCAACCTTTGCAAGGGAGGAACGATGCTACAGGGACGCGATGCATTGAAGCGTTCGCTAGGTGCGAAGGCTGTATCTCCCAAACGTAAGGAAATGAGAGCCTTGACTGCATTATGTATTTCCATTCTGGAAGAGCAGTTCCCTGGTATTGGTGAGCTTGGCTTCGACTACGGTATTGACCGTGACAAGCGCATCTGGCTACTTGAGGTTAACACTAGGCCACAATAAATCACCTTTCGTGGTGTGTCTCCCAACCTACTAGTAGTGTGCAAATTTATTTTTTGGAAGCTTTATATAGAGTAGGAGCCTGTGCATAAATATTATCCACATTATCCACTGCAATGTATAAGGGATCGAGACACTTACCAACAAATTACACACAGGATTTCCACAGGTGGTTGTGGATATCAGGAACACTTGTTCTGCCGATGTTAATTTGCTAGAATAGTCATAAGGAAAAAAAAGGAAAGGTGTGTCTTGGATGGGAATGCTGACGGATGAAATGCTGCTGGAATCCTATCACATGGCAATTAAGCTGAAGCTTGATCGTGATTTTATCACATTGCTTCTGGCAGAGATTCAGAAGAGAAAGCTAGTTGTGGATGACACGACTCTTCTGCATTAATTTCCCTCCAGGCAGACGCTGTCTCGGAGTTGTACATCTGGGCCGGATGCTGGTATAGGAGCCTTCCAAAGCCGTTCTTCTGCCGTTGCCAACAAGATATGATTCCCCACACAAAAGGGTGCTTTACTTCCGTGAAAAAATACGGGAGTAAAGCACCCTTTATTCTCATATGCTACATGGAGAGCTATAGCTTCATATTACTACTATGGCCCGGAGACAATTTAGCCTCGGGATCAATATATACCTTCGCATTGTTGACGGCTGTAGGCGCTTCTCCGAAGCCTACGGCAATCAGCTTCAGCTTACCAGGGTAGGTGGTAATATCGCCAGCTGCGAAGATGCCAGGGATATTCGTCTGCTGTCTTGAATCGACTACGATCGAATTGTTCTCAATCTCGATGCCCCATTCAGAAATAGGCCCCAGTGAAGATACAAAGCCAAAGTTCACGATCACATCGTCTACTTCAATCGTCTGCGTCTCCTTGGTCTTGACGTGAGCCAGTGTGACAGAGGTGATCTGATCTTCCCCTTCCAGGCTAACAATCTCAGTAGGAGTAATGACCTTCACCTTGGATGCCATCAGATTCTCGACACTGTGCTCATGAGCACGGAACTTGTCCCGGCGATGAATGAGAGTGACTTCCTCTGCGATTGGCTCCAGCATCAGGGCCCAGTCTACAGCAGAGTCGCCGCCGCCGCTGATCAATACCTTTTTGCCAGCGAATTTGCTCAGATCGCTCACAAAATAATGCAGATTCGTCTTCTCGAATTTGGCTGCCTCTGGAAGCTCCAGACGACGAGGCTCGAATGCACCAACACCTGCTGTGATGATGACGGCTCGTCCTTCATATTCTGCGGTATCAGTCGTCACTACGAAATGACGCTCATCCTTCTTCACGACAGAGACGACCTTCTCCTCCAGTCGTACATTGGGGTTGAAGTGATTCATTTGCTGAACCAGATTGTTCACGAGCTCCTGGGCGGTAACTTTCGGGAAGCCTGCTACATCATATATATATTTTTCTGGATAAAGTGCTGCAAGCTGTCCCCCGAGTTGGGGCATACTTTCAATCAGAGTAACAGAGGCCTGACGCATTCCACCATAGAATGCAGCAAAAATCCCTGCTGGACCGCCTCCGATAATAATTAGATCACTTATATGTTCACCTGTTGGTGTAGCCAAATTCATAACACCTCCGCTGTAATTATGAACCATTCATGGACAGGGAATCAGGCCACAATCCGTATGATTCAACTGACTATCATTATAAACGCACGAACTCTGATTGGGAAGTTCATCCCCCGTAAGTTAATAGAACCTTCATTTTTGTTGCAAGCTATGTGTATGCTCAGATTCAGGACAGGGAAGATTAGGAATACGGAAGGAGTAGGTCTCATGGGCGATCAACCTAAAATTGTAATCCTGGGCGCAGGCTATGGCGGTATCCTGACAGCACAGCGCCTGCAAAAGGAATTAAGGCATAAGGAAGCAGATGTGACACTCGTCAATCGGCATGATTATCACTATATTACGACTCACCTTCATATGCCGGCGGCAGGAACAGATAGCATTGAGCATTCAAGAATCCCGATCGGAGATTTGATTGATGGTCTGAAGGTGAAGCTGATCAAGTCTTCCGTTCAGGCGATTCAGCCAGCTGAGCGCACTGTCGTTCTGGATAGCGGGTCTATCCCGTATGATTATCTGGTACTGGGGTTAGGCGGCGAGCCAGAGACCTTCGGTATTCCAGGTATGCTGGAGCATGCATTGACGATCCGCAGCATTAATTCGGTGCGTCTCATTCGTGAGCACATCGAATATCAGCTGGCCCTATACAAGAACGACGGACTCGAATCGCGATTGTGCTTCGTCATTGGGGGAGCCGGATTTAGCGGGATTGAATTCGCGGGAGAACTGGCTGACCGTCTGCCGCAGCTGTGTCGTCAATATGATATCCACCCGAGTCAGGTGTCGATTATTAACGTCGAGGCTGCCCCAACGGCTCTCCCAGGCTTCGATCCTGAGCTTGTCGAATATGCGATGGATGTGCTGAAGCGCAAAGGGGTCACCTTCCGTATTGGCGTTCCAATCAAGGAGTGTCTGGCTGATGGCGTCATTATTGGCGAAGGAGAAAAAATAGAAGCTTCCACGGTAGTCTGGACTGGAGGGATTCGCGGTAATCATCTGCTTGAAAAGGCCGGCTTCGAGGTCATGCGTGGCCGGGTAAAGGCGGATGAATTCCTGCGAATCCCGGGGTACGATCATATTTTCGTGATCGGGGACAACTCCTTAATGCTGAATCCGGCTGGAAAGCCATATCCCCCAACAGCGCAAATTGCCATGCAGCAGGGTGTGACGTGCGCGAGGAACATAGTTGCTTCCATTCGCGGGCGAGAGCTTAACAAATTCGTATTCAGCAACAAGGGAACAGTAGCTTCGCTTGGTAAAGGAGAGGCGGTAGCTGTCGTGGGCGGAAAGAAGATCAAGGGCTGGGTTGCAGCCCAGCTTAAGAAGGTCGTAGATATGCGCTACTTGTTCATTATTGGTGGCATTCCACTGGTCATGAAGAAGGGGCGATTCTTCGGATAATTACAACGGAAGCGAAAATAAAGAAACAAGCCATACGAAATTTCGATGGCTTGTTTTTTTTGTTTATATGTGAGCCGTTACCTGGAATTACTCCGGGCTGCTTATAGCTTCAGCATCTCTTCAATGGACTCGGCGTTAAGCACACTACCAACATAGAAGGAACCGAATTCGCCATAGCGCGCACTCACCTCGTCGAAGCGCATTTCATAGATCAGCTTCTTGAACTGAAGAGCATCATCAGAGAACAGCGTTACGCCCCATTCCCAATCGTCAAAGCCAACAGAGCCAGTAATGATCTGCTTCACCTTGCCAGCATAGCTGCGGCCGATTAATCCATGACTGCGCATCATTGTGCGGCGCTCCTCCATGGATAGCATGTACCAGTTGTCAGCAAGCTCGCGCTTCTTGTTCATCGGATAGAAGCAGATGTAGCGATTCTTCGGCAGAATTGGCTTCAGTCTGGCTACAACCTGAGGGTTCTGCATCGGGTCCTCGTCCTTGCCGCCAAGGTAATTGCTCAGCTCTACGACGCTGACATAAGAATAAGCCTTGGTCGTATATTTGGCGAAGGTAGTCTTATTGAATTCATTTTCCAGCGTCTTCAGATCCTCTAACGTCTCGCGCAGATGCATCATTACGAAGTCGGCCTTCTGACCAACAATGGTGTACAAAGCGGAGCTGCCCAGTCCATCGGCCTCCGTCGTTCCCCATTCCTCCATGAATTCACGCAGCTCGTCCAGTGCTCCAGCGCGCTCCTCGTCATCGGCAGCTTTCCAGGCCGTCCAGTCGATGGATCGAAAATCATGAAGGGCGTACCAGCCCTCCAGCGTTGCAGCGGCCTCATTCGTATGTGCTACAGGTTGATTCATTCTACGTACACTCCTTTGCTGAATCAGCAAGAGCCGAAGGAAGAGTCGGTGATCGCTACGAATAGGATACCCGGCTGTTCTGATTGCGGCCCTGTGCTGTCATTTGACGTTTGCAGGATCATTTCCTGCCTATGTAATCTGTATGGATAAGCATGTGGATTGACCTACCAGCATCCTGCAAGGAATGACTGGCTTCATCTTATTGTAGCGCAAAAGAAACGAAACGAGCAAATGACGATGCCAGTAAAATTCATGCCGATGATCAAATCCTCCGATTTTGCGCCTAAGGGCGAAGTAGGTTGAAGATGATCGTGAAATCCTCGCATATATCCGTATATTTTCCGTCTTTATCAGCGGCCCAAGTATGATAGAATAGTAAGGCATCTTGGAGATTGGTGATGCAAGGAAAGGAAGAGCACACTATGCGCATGAAGAATCTGCTGCATTTTACGGAGCACCACCGATACTGCGTATACCGCGAGTTCGGGCTTGGGCATGTCGATGAGATCATGCTGAGCAAGGTATATCAGCCGATGGTAGGAGCGTTTGCTGTCAGTCTATATCAGTTGCTGTCCCAGCAAATTCCGGCTGGACAGATCGGTTACTCGCCTGTAGAGCAGCAGCGCGGTCTTTTTCTGACGCTAGGCCTGGAGCCGAGCGAGAAGGGACGCAAATATCTGATTGAACAGACATCAAAGCTTGAAGCTGTCGGACTGTTGCAGACGTCCAGAATGTATGCTCCGGACACGGATGATTATATGTATGAATATGAGCTACAGCAGCCATTATCCCCTTCGGAATTTTTCCGTACACAGCATCTGACCTTGCTCCTGCGAGACAAGATTGGCAAGTTCGCCGTCCTGTCACTGCGTGCATCGCTATGGAGTCAGGAGACGGCCGACTGGCAGCAGATGCTTCACAATAAAGAGAACATTTCAGTCCCCTTTTACGATATATTCGAGCTGAATACCCATGTCATTGATTATGAGCTGGAGCAGGCCTTGTCTGAGGTAGCGGTGTCTCGCCATAAGGGGGCTTCGGCGGATGAGGCCGGAGAACTCAATTATGCAGACATGATTTTGCGTTTTCCACGAGAATCGGTGAACCGCAAGCATGTTGAGCGCCTGCGCTTTGATTATGAGCAATTCGGTGTGGTACAATATGTGGCCCACAAATATGATCTGAGCGCTCAGGATGTAAGCCGCCTGCTGGATGAAGAGGATGTCTTCACGGAGCAGGGGGAGGTTGTGCTGGATCGGCTGCAGTATCATGCACAGCTTCAGTTCAGACAAGCCAAGAAGCGGATGGAGGACCAGCAGGTGAAGGCTGCCAAGGTCATCGCATTGCGGCAAGGCGTGGAAGAGGAGACCGCACAGCCGCCTGCCGAGCAAGCGGTCGAGATGGAATATTATGTAGAAGTGCCTCCGCAATTCGAGGGCAAGTGCGATATCCATCAATATAATATGATGCTCCGCAATGAGCCTTATTATCGCTTATTACAGACGTTTTTTCCGGGGACAGTCCCGGGCAATCTGCTGGATATATTCGAAAAGATTGATCTGAGCTACAAGCTTCCTGGTGAAGTGATCAATGTACTTATTCATTATCTAATGACCATGCTGGTATCCGGAAGTGATCAGCGCATCAACCGGAATTTCGTCGAGACGGTAGCCTCCAATATGCTCGTCAAGCAGGTGAACTCTTATGAGAAGGCCGTCCAGTATATTCGAGACCAATCCAAAGTCAAAGGACGTAAGTCAACTGGGGGCAGTAGTGGTGGTGGACAGCGTCCGCGGTCCGTGAAGGGGGCTTCAGGCAAGCCCTCGATTCCAATTGTTCAGGATCAGGTGGCAGAGACACCTGTATCCGAGCAAGAACTGGAGGAGTTGCTACGCATGGCGGAGCAAATGCAGTCTGGCAAAAAGTCGAATTTGTAAGGCAAGTGAATCTACGTGAACGTACTTTAACGTACAAAGTTCAATGAATATAGAAGTAATGATCGCAAGGGAGGTCAAGGTATGGAATCATTAGGTGATTTGCTGCAGAACATGCAGAACCCGTCGTTCCGGCAGCGGTCACGAAATATTACCGAGCAGGTGATGAACCACCCGCTGGTGCAGGAATTCCGTGCTGCGCATCCAGAGCTGGATGATGAGCTGCTGCGTCTGAATATGAGCAGACTGTACCAATACATGCGAGATCGTAGTAATTGTGCCCAATGTCCTGGACTTGAGCATTGTCCGAATGATTTTCAAGGCCATTATTGCAATCTCATGGTAGAGGAGGCTCAAGGGCGCACCCAGATTGTAGACAGCCGTACGCCCTGCAACCTCCAGTTGGCCCGGGAGCATGAGCAGCAGGTTAAGCAGCGTATTCGTAGCTTCTACGTGGATGAGCGAGCGCTGCGTGAGGGCTATGATGCGGTGGAGATCTCGCGTAAGGATCTACAGCGCGTGCCGGCAGTGAGTCGGGTGTTTACTTACATTAATGAGGTGAAGACGCAAGGACTAACTCCGCGCGGGCTTTACCTGGAGGGTACCTTCGGGACAGGCAAGACCTTCCTCGCAGGCTATATGCTGCATGAGCTGGCCAAGTCCGGCTATAATGGAGTCATCGTGTACATGCCTGATTTTGTGGAGGATCTCAAGTCCATGTTCCAGGATGGTCAGAAGCTGAAGGAGACGACAGATATGCTCAAAAATTGTGATCTGCTCGTCTTCGACGACATCGGCGCCGAGAATCTGAGTCCGTGGGTACGTGATCATGTGCTTGGCTCCATCTTGAATTATCGGATGAATCGCAAGCCGACCTTCTTTACCTCCAACTATTCATTAGCTGGCCTGGAGCAGCATCTCAGCTTCACGAGCAAGGATGGCGAGGAAGTGTACAAGGGACAGCGGCTGATGGATCGTATCCGGCCATTCGTAGATGTCATCACGGTCAAGGGTACGAATCAACGTGGGTCTTAATTGCCACAGTTTACTTACATTTGAATTAGTGGTATGCTATAATCGTAAGGTGTCGCCACAGACATTCGAGGTTATAATATATATGACTTTCCTATAAGGAGGAATTTCCAATGGCTATAGTTAACGTGTCCGATCAATCCTTCAATACTGAGGTGGAAGGACAAGGAACCGTTTTGGTTGATTTTTGGGCGCCATGGTGCGGACCTTGTAAAATGCTGGCACCCATCTTGGAGGAACTGTCCTCTGAAGTGTCGGATGTCAAGATTGCGAAAGTGAACGTGGATGATAATCCGGAGTCTGCTTCCCGTTTTGGCGTGATGAGTATTCCTACTCTGATCGTGTTCAAGGATGGACAGCCTGTCGATAAAGTGGTAGGCCTGAACTCCAAGGAAGCACTCAAGAACATGCTGTCCAAACACCAGTAATAACATGATTCGGTTGTCCGATTCGGACGTACCGTTTCTTGCCAATATTACTGACGAATGCCTCCGGTATATGCCGGGGGCGTTTTTGATTTTGATCTCTGCCTTGCTGAAGAAGTCGGGAGAAACAGCCGAGAGTAGAAGGCAGGAGAAGAAGCCATGAGAAGCAGCGGATCATGATATACTATGAAGGACGATATAAGATTTTATATAGGTTGAACTGTAAAATTGATAAGGGGGGCAAGTAACGGAGGGGAAGTTTGGAACTGGAGGAGCGACAGCGACCGCCTTTGTCTCTGGATTTCCACGGCTATAGGCCGTTTATATGGAAGAAATCTGGAGACAACAGTGGCGAAGGTTCAAACGTTCACCGCATTTGCACGGACCCGAAATCTTAACATGTTCAGTTCAATTTATATTGATATAGTGAATCAGCTTGGAAGGAGAGACCCTGCGCCATGGAACATCATGCAGAGCGAATACGCGAGCAGGAAAAGGCATTAGAACGCATCAACCATAAGCTAGCGCTGCTGCCGGATCAGCCGGGGTGCTACCTGATGAAGAATGAGGAAGGCACCATCATCTATGTTGGCAAGGCCAAGATTTTGAAGAACCGGGTGCGTTCTTATTTCCGTGGGAGCCATAATGGCAAGACCCAGCGCCTGGTAGCCGACATTCGTGATTTTGAATACATCGTGACGGCGAGCAACATGGAGGCACTGATTCTGGAGTGCAACCTGATCAAGAAGCATCAGCCTCGTTATAATGTCCTGCTGAAGGATGACAAGACGTTTCCCTATCTCAAAATAACCAACGAGCGTCATCCCAAGCTGGAGGTCACACGCCGTGTCCTGAAGGACAAAGCTAAATATTTTGGCCCTTATCCCAATTCCTATGCGGCCCATCAGACGAAGAAGCTGCTAGACCGAATGTATCCTTTACGCAAATGTGGCGTGCTGCCAAAGGAAGTATGCCTCTACTACCATATGCATCAATGTCTTGGCCCTTGTGTACAGGAGGTCTCCGAAGAGACCTATGAGGATATCTCCAAAGAGATTGCTTCATTTCTGAGTGGCGGTCATGAGGAGATCAAGAAGGAGCTTCAGCGCAAGATGGAGGAAGCGGCCGAGGAGCTTTATTTTGAACGTGCAAAGGAGCTACGCGACCAGATTATCAGCATTGATGCGATTATGGAGAAGCAAAAGATTACGACGGCTGACACCAAGGATCGTGACGTCTTCGGCTATGCTGTGGATAAAGGCTGGATGAGCGTGCAGATTCTGTATGTTCGCAAAGGAAAAATGATTGGGCGGCACATGTCCTCCTTTCCTTTCTATGGAGAGGCGTACAGTGATTTTGTGTCCTTCGTGACCCAATATTATAGTGACAATCCGGCTCTGCCGCAGGAGATTCTGCTACCCGTCTTGAGCGAGCATGCGGCAAAGACTGAGCAGGAGCAGACCGAGCAGCCCGTAGTCGAAGTGAGAGGAGAGACCGCAGCAGAGGGAGAGGCTGAAGCAAGAGGGGAGGCATTATCACAGGAGGTAACGCCTGTCCTAGGTAATGACGAGGATTCGGCTGTATTGCAGACGAGAGTTGCACCAGCAGCGGATAACATAACGGCGCTGGAATCAGCGAGCCCATCTGCTGATCAGGACGGTTCATCTATCCATGAGGCAGCTGTATCCTATGAATTGAATTCGTCAGAGGCTTTGGAGGCAATTGAAGAAGCCCCCGCACTTACCGGAGGTCTCGATGATCCAAGCACAGCTGCCTCGGCACTGGAACAATGGCTCGGAGTCAAGGTGCATATTCCCCAGCGCGGCCTGAAGAAGCAGATGACAGGTATGGCTTCGGATAACGCGCGAGTCGCGCTGGACGAGAAGTTCCGCCTCATTGAACGCAATGAGGAGCGAACCTCCAAGGCTGCTGATAATCTGGGACGAGCGATCGGACTGGAGACGCTGTACCGAATTGAGGCGTTTGATAACTCCAACATTCAGGGAGCGAACCCGGTATCAGCGATGGTTGTCTTTGTGGATGGCAAGCCAGAGAAGAAGGAATACCGCAAATACAAAATCCGTTCCGTACAGGGACCAGACGATTATGAGACGATGCGCGAGGTTGTTCGTAGACGATATGAGCGTGTGCTGAAGGAGAATCTGCCGCAGCCAGACCTGATCATTGTCGATGGCGGTAAGGGACAGATCGCTGCAGCGATTGATGTGCTACACCATGAGCTTGGCTTGTTCATCCCGGTGAGTGGACTCGTCAAGGACTCCAAACACAAGACAGCTCAGCTACTGCTCGGTGATCCACCACAGCCAGTCGTGCTGCCACGCAACAGCGAGGAATTCTACCTGCTGCAGCGGATTCAGGAGGAGGTCCACCGCTTTGCAATTACCTTCCACCGCGAGCAACGAGGCAAATCCATGGTCACCTCGCGACTCGATTCGATTCCGGGGATTGGAGAGAAGCGTCGGAAGATGCTGCTCAAGCATTTTGGCTCGATCAAAAAAATAAGAGAGGCCAGCGTCGAAGACTTCCGGCCTCTCTCTATAGGGGATAAGCTGGCAGCTACGATTATAGCTGCCCTTCAGGAGGAGTCGTAGGATACGACTTCTCTTTTTGTGTAGGATTATATTTGTACACGATATACCCGACAATGGCAGGCAATATGATGCCGACCACGCCAGCGGTTACATTGGACAACTGCCCCATCGTCATCAGGCTGATGCCCATAAGTATGCTGTTGAACACCACATGGCTGAACATGACAGTAATGAAGCCATAACGCAGGAAAATGAAGCTGAACAACAGTCCGATGAATAACAGCTCAATCGGTCTTGTAATGACTGGATAGATTGGATACAGCGTATGGCCGAAGGCCCAGATCAGTGATGTGATGATGCTGGCGACCAAGGTGCTGCGGACCATTCTTTTTACCATGGCAATTCCGAAGAAACGATAGACCGCTTCCTCACCAATGCCGGCCATCCAGGCCATAATGGGCAGTACCCACGCATAGGTCATATTAAAAGGCGATTGAGTCTCGTCCGTCGTCGACCAGGTACCAATCGTCATGCCGAGAATCACAAAGATGATGGACTGTACACCCAGTAATATGAACGCCCACAAGTAACCTGCCCACATACTGCGCAGGACGTAGAGCCCGTAACCTGGCTCTTTCGCTCTTGGCCATGGATTCCATCCATGCTCCCGCCACAGTGCATTGCCCCCGACTAATGAGAAGTAGACCGACCCAGCCATAACAATCGTAATGATCGTCTGGAAGATAATCAGAAATACCAGCATGAAGGAGCTTGTGCTCTCACTCTGGAAGACGGGAAGCATGTTGAAGAAGCTGATCATGGAAGCCAGGAAATAGACGATGCTCAGCACGATTCCTCTGCCAAAAGAGGTAAAGCTGCGCTTCACAATACTATACACAATGGCCAAAACGCCTAATACAAAGGTGAATAGGGCAAATCCGATATAATACATCCAATTCGCTTGCGCTGTCTGCTGCTTCACATAATCTGTGTGCAGCTTCGGTGCCACGAACATGGGCTCGAAGGATCGAATTTTACCATTCTCGAACAAGAACTTCAGCTCAAGTGGTGCTTCGCCAATCTGATGATTAGTAACCCGATAGAGCAGCCCAGTGTCGCCGTCGCTCGTGAGTAGCTCCAGCGTAGCAGGATCATAGCCCATATCGGTGAGGACGGCTTTCGCCTCAGCCTGTTTGTCTGCTAGGGAAATGCTACCTTCAGCAAAACGCAGCATCGTATCACTGGTCTCATCCTCCAGAACGCCTTCGGCCATAAATGAAGGGGTACCCCGATCGACGACAAAGCCTACAGCCTTACCCGTGACCATATCCAGGTCGACACGAAGCGTAGCATTGATATCATCATATGGGATATGAACACGGAACAGATCGTAAGGATATTCGGACACCCAAGTTCGGTTGTACTCCGCCAACAACTCATTTTTCATGAGATACCCATATAGATCGGAATGAGCACGGTAGGTGACCAGAGGATTCGCCGGGGTCTCTACCTGATAACCGAGTGTCTCTTTGATGAATGTAGTAGCTGAAGAGACAGCCTCTTGATCACTTATGGTCTTCTTCGGGACGAGCTCTTGATTGCCAGCCAGTGTCGGCAGGATGACCTGCAGCAGCAAAAATATGAACAGGCCAATGGCGCCAAGCAGGCTCAGAAGCTTGAAATTAGCCTTGAGCACGGCTGGTTTCCCAACAGGATTCATCTAATACCTCCTTTATGTACACCATTCTAAGATAACATAAGATGAAATTGAATCGCCAGTAAAGGCAAGCGTTACTACAATAAATGTGCTCCAAATGTACTTCGTCATCAATAGAATGCTCCAGCAAGAATGTATGAGAAACACAATAATCAGCAGTGAATCCGCAAAAAGGTCAGGGTTTTACCGGGATTTGCAGAAATTTTGCAGTATTTCACTGAAAATCCCTTTGTGAAGTGCAGGAGGAACGATTATAATTTGTATGCTAATCCAACTATGCATCCAACAATACGTCCTGTACGTAATAAATAAATGTCTGTTTTTAAGTTTCAGTGGAGCTGAACAATTCAGTAATCGCAATAAAAACTACTACTAAATGCGGTCTGTCTTCTGTGAAGTACAACGATAAATGTTTTTATTATGTTTTACGTTGAAAGAAGAAATGCTATGAGTAGTTCGTCCTATGCTCAGCCTTTTGTTCACTTCGTCAGCTGGGGGAACGAGGATAGGTTTGGGGCTACTTGGGATAATTGTGCTTGAGGAGGTCGGCATGCAGCTTCACATTCAAAAATTCAGATTATCGCCACCCCGTATTCTGGCTGGGGGCTTCGCTCTTATTATATTTCTGGGCACATTGCTCTTGATGCTGCCTATTGCGAATACATCGGGAGAGCCCCTGCCATTTCTGGATGCGCTGTTCACGGCTACCTCGGCCACCTGTGTTACAGGCTTGGTCGTTGTAGATACAGGCACTCATTTTACCATATTCGGTCAGATCGTCATTGCAGTACTCATTCAGATCGGTGGGCTGGGCTTCATGACGATGGCTACGCTTGTAGCGTTGGTATTTAAGCGCAGAATCTCCTATAAGGAGAGACTAATCCTGCAGGAGGCGATGAACCAGACCTCTGTTGAGGGGATTGTTGCTCTCATTCGCAAGGTGATTATCTACTCATTGACGATTGAGGCGGTGTGCGCTGTTCTATTCGCGATTCGTTGGGCGTTTGACATGCCCTTGGGGCAAGCCTTGTATTTCGGTATCTGGCATTCGATATCCTTGTTTAACAATGCGGGGTTCGACATTTTCGGAGATTTCCGTAGTCTGACCGGCTATGTAGCAGACCCCTTCACTAATTTGATCTCGATTTTTCTGATTGTCACTGGTGGACTAGGCTTCGTTGTGCTGTCTGATCTGGTGGAATATCGGAGCAAACGACGTCTGTCTCTCCATTCCAAAGTGGTGCTAACAGTGACTCCTGCCCTGATCTTGGTAGGGATGCTGGTTATTTTGATCTTCGAATTCGTCAATCCCGCTACTCTTGGCCGTCTTGATGGGGGAGGTAAGCTTCTCGCTTCCCTGTTCCAGTCTGTGGCCACACGGACGGCAGGTGCAAATACACTGGATATTGCGAATATGGAGCAGGCTACGCAGTTTTTCATGATTTTATTAATGTTCATCGGTGCTTCTCCGGGATCAACTGGAGGTGGGATCAAAACGACTACGTTCGTGCTGCTGCTGGGTGCCGTATGGGCTATGATTAGAGGAAGAGAGGATATCGTGTTCTTTCGTTACAGGCTCGAACAGGAGCGTGTTCTCAAGGCTCTATCCATAGTGCTGCTGGCCCTGTTCATAGTCATTGGAGCGACGATGATCCTGTCTACGACGGAGGACCATCATTTTCTGATGATTCTGTTCGAGGCTACATCTGCCTTCGGGACGGTAGGGCTTAGTATGGGACTGACTCAGGATCTCACGGACGTCGGCAAAATGCTAATTATTATGCTAATGTTCATTGGCCGGGTCGGACTGATTACGATGGCGTATGCATTAGGTCGCCGCGAGGGTAAAGAACTGTATAGACATCCTGAAGGCAAGATGATTATCGGTTGATTCGTTACGTTAAGAAGAAATTCATCATGGGTTAAGAATAGGAGAGTTACGGAGAGGTCATGAAAACAGGGCAGTATGTCATCATTGGACTGGGACGGTTCGGCGCAAATCTGGGAATACAGCTTATGGAGATGGGCTGTGAGGTACTGGGCATTGATAAAGATGAGGAAGCAGTAGATGAGATGAGTGAGCTGCTGACGCATACGGTTGTGGCTGATGCCACCGATGAGCAGACGCTTCGTTCCCTTGGGGTACGGAACTTTGACTGCGGGATTGTAGCGATCGGCAACGATATTCAGATGAGCATTCTGACTACGATCCTGCTCAAGGAAATGGGAGTCAAGACGGTCATAGCCAAAGCCATCTCCAAGCTGCACGGACGGGCACTGGAAAAGCTGGGCGTGGATCGTATTGTATACCCAGAACGCGACATGGCCATACGGGTGGCTCATCAGCTCGTTACTCCGCATCTGCTGGACTACCTGGAATTATCAGGTGAATACTCCATTGTGGAGCTCAAGGTACCCGCTTGTCTTCATGATATGACACTGGCAGACCTGAATTCTCGCACCCGTTTCGGCTGCACGGTCGTAGCCCTTCATACCTCTGCGGGGGTGCGCATTGCGCCTACGGCCATGGATCGACTGCACAAGGATGATATCATGGTCGTCATCGGAAGCAATGATAATCTGGAGCGCTTCGAGGATGAGGTCGTTAATGAGTAAGGATGTAGATTTATCTTCAATAGCAGTGCTTTCGTGGATGTTTTTTAACTTTTTTTACAAATATATGATTTAGTATTTCAAACGGCTGTGATATTGTTGCTGGAGATAGCAACAATATCACAGCTTTTTTTGGTTGTACAATTAAATTTTGACAATGAAATTCACAAAAAAATGAAGGGGAAAAATGAAGATTTGGCAGTTAGCTACAGGATTAAATGCTTTAATGATTGACATTGAAGACGGAACAAAACCAGAAATTGATGAAATACTTGGTAATATATCAAGGGGACAACCTATAAAGGATACATGGAAACCTTTAAAAGTAATTTATAAAACAGATAAAAACAAAGCAATTGACTTTCCTAGATATGCACCTGCTATGAATGTTTTTCATGAACGTTCAATCACAATTCTTGAGCCATTAATCGCCGATTTAGTAGAATTTTTACCGTTAATAGATGATAAATATCAATTTTATTTCTGTAATGTAACCAATATATTGGACTGCGTGGATCATGAGAATTCTGATCCGGAAATTAAGTATGATATTTTGTTTTCTTATCATAGCTTATACTTCAAAGAAGAAATGCTGCGTACGGAGAAAAGACATATTTTCAAGATACCTGAATTAGTAAGAACTAGTGTATATGTCTCAGATGAGTTTCGTGATGCGGTGCTAGAGGCGGGTCTGAAAGGATTAGATTTCATCCCGGTATGGGATTCCGAGTTCACAAAAGCAGACGAGCTTGCTCAGAAGGAGCGTTATGAGCATTATTTAGCTGAATTGGAGAAAAATAAGGGAGTCTAAATGGATTGGGATACAGCTATGAAGCTTCTTAATGAAGGCAAAGCCGTAGCTAGTGCTCATTGGAAATTGAAAAAGGATGCAAGCAAGGAGCTGCTGGTGGGGAACTTAACCTATGACCTTAATTACGATTTTGCCAAGTTGATTTATATTCCTCCAATTCTTTTGGATTTGAAGTGGCATGAAGTCGAACGAGGTGAGTAGTCAGAACTTGGAGAGGTGCTCTGGCAAGTTTCTCGGCTCCCGTTTAGGTGAGTTATTGAAGTAAATAGCATTTCTATGAAAAGAAAGCTGTATCTGTATTTTTTCTCAGATTCAGCTTTCTTTTCGGATAGTTACAATCGTGCTTCAGATCATCCGGTACCCAGCAAAGGAAGCGCGTGTCTCGCTAATCCACTGCCTGGCAGTCGGTCCATGCTCGACGGTCTCAGCGTAGATGAGACAGGTTGTTCGCCGAGTCTCCTTCAACTCGGGCATGAACACGGCTACGAGGCCGCTATCCCGTACCAGCTCCTTGCGCAGATAGGATTTGGGCAGCAATGCGGCTGCCTTGCAGGTAGGCAGTAGGCGCACGATCGCTTCGAAGGAATCAATCTCCATGCGAATGTCTGGCATAATGCCACTCTGCTGGAACAGCTCGTCCGTGAGGCGACGATACCACGTTCCCTTGGAGAAGAAAATCATCGGTAGTCCTTGCAACTCAGCCATTCCAGTTGGTCCCGGCTGTGCGGCCAGCGGGTGCCCGACAGGGACGACCAGCATCAGATGATCATCGAAGAGTGGGACACAGCTCAGCCCGGGCTCTTCAATGGAGGAGCCTACGATGCCGGCATCTGCCTTCTTGTCCCGCACAAAGCCGACGATCTCATGCGTCTTGCCGGTCAGTAGCTTCAGCTCAGTCTGGGGGTGCTTGCTCATGAAAGCCTCCATCAGCGTAGGCAGGGTTGTCTGAATCGTCGTCAGACTTGCACCCAGCGTCAATTCACTCTGCCCCTCCTGCTTGTATTGCGACAGCTTGTTCAGGAAGCGAAGCTGCCGCTGTCTTTGCTCCAGCGCGAAGGTGTAGACAAAGCGACCGGTAGAAGTTAATTCCAGCCGCTTACCGCGTCTGTCGAACAGTTTGACTCCCAGTTCCTCCTCCAGCTTGGCTATTTTTCGTGACAGGGCAGGCTGTGATAAATTTAATAGCTTTGAAGCCTTATTCAGGCTCGATTGCTCTACAACGACGGCAAACGCACTCATATCCTCAAACAGGGCTACCAGCTCCTTTTCGTCTAAATCAACCAACCACAGCTTAGTTTTAACGGGTATATGCTTAAATGTTATAACAATTAATAAATATATTGCAATTCCATTATAAGATGAAAAGGAGTAACATAAAAAGTGACACAAGTTGTTCACAGTTAATCAGTCAGGTTTAGGAACAATTTGTCGAAACTCCTCTTGGGAGATATGATAAATATAGAATTTGAAAACGCTATTTTTGGGAAGGGGAACAATGCATATGAAAGGGTTTTACTCCCGCAAGATTCACTCTTTGCTTGGTATCATTCCACTGGGCCTGTTTTTTGTGAATCACCTGCTCGCCAATTTCAGCGCAGTAGAGAACGGCAAGGAAGGCTTTGACAAGAGCGTGGCTTTCATTAATGGTCTACCGCTGATCCTGGTTTTGGAGTTCGTAATGATCTATTTACCGATGCTGTTCCACGGTGTATATGGTCTATACATTGCCTACCAGGCGAAGCCGAATGTGAATCGCTACGGGTATGAGCGCAACTGGCGCTATTTGGTACAGCGGATTACAGGCGTCATTGCCTTCGTCTTCATTATCTGGCACGTGTATGATACGCGAGTGCAGGTGGCATTGGGCAACATTACGCATGAGCAGCTTGGCGGCCAGATGTATGCTATTCTGAGCAATCCTGTATCGTTCGTCCTCTACACAATCAGTGTAGTGGCCGTATCCTTTCACTTTGCCAATGGACTATGGTCCTTCCTGGTTAGCTGGGGGATTACAGTAGGTGCACGTGCTCAACGTGTCTCCTCTTTCATTTGCATGGGAGTATTTGCAGTGATGTCCGTCATGTTCATTGCGACACTCTTTGCGTTCCGTGGGGCTGAATTCAGTGAGGCAACCTCTCTGCTGAATACCATTTCCGCTCTGTACAGCTAAGAATGGATTATAGAGGTTTGCATCATAGTAGATGATCATAACAAGATTCATCGGCAAGTATTACTGAAGAGGAAGTGAGAATTCATGGCAGCATCCAATATTATTGTCGTGGGCGGCGGTCTCGCTGGCTTGATGGCGACCATCAAGGCGGCAGAAGCAGGCGTTCACGTAGACCTATTCTCGCTGGTACCAGTCAAGCGCTCACACTCGGTCTGTGCGCAGGGCGGTATTAACGGAGCAGTAAATACCAAAGGTGAGGGCGACTCCCCGTGGATTCACTTCGATGATTCCGTCTATGGGGGAGATTTCCTGGCTAATCAGCCACCAGTTAAGGCGATGTGCGAAGCGGCACCGGGTATTATCCACCTCATGGATCGTATGGGTGTTATGTTCAACCGTACCCCTGAGGGTCTGCTTGATTTCCGCCGTTTTGGTGGTACTCAGCATCACCGTACTGCATTTGCAGGTGCTACGACAGGGCAGCAGCTCTTGTATGCATTGGATGAGCAGGTACGTCGCTGGGAAGCAGCAGGACTTGTCACCAAGCACGAGAACTCTGAATTCCTTCAGGCTGTTATTGATGATGAGGGGATCTGCCGTGGTATTGTGGCTCAGGAGCTGAAGACGATGGAGATCGCGACCATTATAGCCGATGCCGTTATTCTTGCCTCCGGTGGCCCTGGCATTATTTTCGGTAAAACGACGAATTCCGTCATTAATACCGGAACTGCTGCCGGCGCGGTATATCAGCAGGGTGTACGCTATGCAAATGGTGAGTTCATCCAGATTCACCCAACGGCCATTCCTGGTGATGACAAGCTGCGTCTGATGTCCGAGTCGGCTCGGGGTGAAGGTGGGCGGATCTGGACTTATAAGGACGGTAAGCCTTGGTACTTCCTGGAGGAAAAATATCCGGCTTACGGCAACCTGGTTCCGCGTGATATCGCAACTCGTGAAATCTTCAGTGTCTGCGTGGATCAGGGGCTCGGAATTAACGGCGAGAACATGGTCTATCTGGACTTATCGCATAAGGACCCCAAAGAGCTGGACGTCAAGCTCGGTGGAATTATTGAAATCTATGAGAAATTCGTCGGTGACGATCCACGCAAGCTGCCCATGCGCATCTTCCCTGCGGTTCACTACTCCATGGGTGGGATGTGGGTAGATTACAATCAAATGACGAACATTCCTGGTCTGTTCGCTGCTGGTGAATGTGAGTTCCAGTATCATGGTGCGAACCGTCTCGGCGCGAACTCCTTGCTATCAGCTATCTATGGCGGCATGGTTGCTGGCCCGAAAGCAGTAGAGTACATCAAGGGGCTTAAGAAATCGGCTCGCGATGTAGCTTCCTCTGTATTCGAGGGGCAACGCAAGCAGCAGGTAGATAAATATGAAGGTATTCTGACCAACGATGGTAACGAGAACGCCTATGTCATTCATAAAGAGCTTGGCGAGTGGATGACCAACAATATGACAGTGGTGCGCTACAACGATAAGCTCGAAGCGACGATCAACAAAATCAAGGAGCTCAAGCAGCGCTACCGCAAAATTAACATCAATGACGCATCGCGCTGGAACAATACCGGCGCAGCCTTCACACGTCAGCTGTGGAATATGCTGGAGCTGGCAGAGGCGATGACCAAGGGTGCGCTGCTGCGTGATGAGAGCCGTGGTGCACACTATAAGCCGGAATTCCCGGATCGGAATGATGAAGGGTTCCTGAAGACGACCATTGCGGATTGGACTCCGGAAGGGCCACAAATCTCGTACGAGCCTGTGGACGTATCTCTCATTCCACCGCGTGTACGTGACTATTCCAAGAGCAAATAATTCGGCCAAGATGGCTGAAGTGACGACTACCCGGTCTGTCTGCGCCTATATTAACGGGCAGCCGGAGGAAAGGATGAAATAGGATGGCCGATGTGAAAAAAACGGTTAAGCTAGTCATTACCCGTCAGGATCAGCCGGAGTCGGCACCGTATAAGGAAGAGTTCGAGATTCCTTACCGCTCTGGCATGAATGTCATCAGTGCTCTGATGGAGATTCAGCGGAATCCAGTCACCAGCTCAGGGGGCGATACAGCACCAGTATGCTGGGAATCCAACTGTCTGGAGGAGGTATGTGGTGCCTGCTCCATGGTGATTAACGGCAAGCCGCGTCAGGCTTGTGCGGCGTTGATCGATCAACTGGAGCAGCCGGTACAGGTGGCACCGATGAGCACCTTCCCTGTAGTACGGGATCTGGTCATTGACCGTGGACGGATGTTCAATGCACTGAAGAAGGTAAAAGCATGGATTCCAATCGACGGTACCTACGACCTGGGTGCCGGTCCGAGAATGAATGAGAAGAAACGACAATGGGCTTATGAGCTGTCCAAATGTATGACCTGCGGCGTCTGCCTGGAGGCTTGTCCGAATGTGAACGAGAAGACAGACTTCATTGGACCTGCGGCGATCTCTCAGGTTCGTCTATTCAACAGTCATCCTACAGGTGAGATGAACAAGGATGAGCGTCTGGAGGCGCTAATGGAGGCTGGTGGAATCGAAGGCTGCGGCAACTCACAGAACTGTGTACGCGCTTGTCCGAAAGGTATTCCATTGACAACTTCAATTGCTGAAATGAACAAGGAAACGACCAAGCACATGTTTAAGCGTTGGCTGACGGTGTAACGGTACAGCATCCTTGAAATGCTCCCTGTCATGAGAACTGCACAGCAGTTGTCTGGCGGGGAGCGTTTTTTTTCAATAGACTTCCGGCTTATGATATACTACGTGTAATAAAAACGACCCAGTACCTTAATCAGATTACAGCTGAGTATAGAGTCGCCGCAAGCGGTGAGCCTTGTCGACCGCTCTTAAGCCTGCTGTTCCATGATTTAAGGTGGATAGCGGTTTGAACAGCAAGCTGAAAGGAATTGAGCGAATGACTCATAACATGATCATTGAGCAGCCCCTTACGCAGACGGAGCTTGTGCGTTCCCTGCATAATCTGGGTGTTCGTGAAGGCATGACACTGCTCGTACATACTTCGCTGCGCAGCTTCGGACGATATATTCCAGGCGACGCGAGCACTGTCATTACGGCGCTCCGACTCGCATTGGGGCCGCAAGGAACGCTGGTCATGCCGACGCAATCGAGTGATCTGACAGATCCTGCAACATGGCAGGCTCCTCCGGCAGATCCGAAATGGTGGAATCTGATCCGCGAGGAGATGCCGGCTTATGATCCATACTTGACGGTTACAAATGGCATGGGGCGAGTCGCCGAGCTGTTTCGGCTGTTGCCTGGAGTGATACGTAGCATGCATCCCCAGCTCTCCTTTGCTGCTCAAGGTCCACTTGCAGAGGCCTTGCTAGCTGAGCACAGTCTTGATTTTGCACTTGGCGAGGCTTCTCCACTGGCAAGAATGTATGAGAACGATGCTTATGTGTTACTGTTAGGCTGCGGACATGACAGTAATACCTCGTTGCATCTTGCAGAGTACAGGACGGATTATGCAGGGAAAGAAGAGCAGGAGCTTCTGGCGCCTGTGCTACAGCAGGGGAGCAAGCAATGGGTTAAGCGTCGGGATATCAATATTACGTCAGATGATTTTGACCGCCTGGGGGCAGATTTTGAGCGGGATTACCCAGGTGAGGCTCGGCGTATGGAGATCGGTCAGGCATCCTGTTTCTTGGGCCGACAGCGGGTGTTAGTCGATTATGCTCAAGCATGGCTACCGGTCAACCGAACTTTATAAATAAGGAGGCCTGATGCATATGGTGGATAAACCGCATGCAGGGAGGCCTGAGTCGGATAGGGAGAAGGAAGCTACAGATACTAGGCTGGGTCTGGATGAGATGACATCTGGGCTGACAGTAGCCTCTGGAGAGCTCAAGATGACACGGCGAAGCTTTCTGAAGAAGGGGGCTGTTGCGGCGGTAGGTATGGCCCTGCTGACGGGCGGATATGCCAGTGTCTGGGAGCCACACAGGCTGGAGATTACCCGGTTGTCGCTCAGCTTCCCGGGGCTGCCGAGTAGCTTTGATGGTATGCGTATCGTGCATTTCAGCGATATGCATCTGGGCTTCTTTACGAATGATGATCATATTGACAATATGGCAGAGGCTATTCGACAGCTTCAGCCAGATTTGCTGTGCTTCACGGGTGACATTGTCGATGATTATGCTGATTCCATGCAGGACTACCTTCCCTTGCTGGCTGCAATGGAGGCCCCGCTGGGGAAGTACACTGTGCTAGGTAATCATGATTATCGGGGTATACCCGAAGGAGTGCAGGCATTATATAAGCATACTGGATTTCGCTTGCTCAAAAATGAACACGAGATCCTTGAGCGTCACGGAGAGCGATTAGCTATTGTTGGCCTGGAGGATTTGCTGCTTACCAAGCCGGATCTGTCTAGAGCCATAGCAGGGATTCCAGCCACCATGTTCAAGCTGCTGCTCATGCATGCGCCTGATTTTGCAGATCAGGCTGCAGAAGCTGGCATTCATTTGCAGCTGTCTGGGCACAGCCATGGAGGGCAGATTCGGGCCCCGTTCCTTGGTGCGCTCAAGACTCCACCTGGTGGACGCAAGTACGTGCAGGGGCTATATAGCGTAGGAGAGCGTAAGATGCCAGTATACGTAAATCGAGGTATCGGGATGACCCAACTGCCTGTCCGGGTATTGTGTCCGCCTGAGCTTACGGTGCTTACGCTCCGAAGAGGACAGGATGTGTAGCGTCTGGAGTGCTCAGGGTGCAATTCGTTCAGCGAGGTTAGAGATGAAGGAGGAATCAGGATGCAACGAATTGCTATAGTCTCGGATTTGCACGGCAATCTGGCTGCATGGAATGCAGTACTGGAGGATATATCTGTACGAGGGGTTACGGAAATCTACTGCCTGGGAGATCTGGTCGGTAAAGGGCCGAACCCTGTAGAGGTATTTGAAAGTGCACGTAAGCACTGCAAGATCATGATTAGAGGGAACTGGGATGAGCTTATCGGACGAGAATCGGACGAGAACTTCAGTTGGCATGCGAAGCTATTGGGGCCACAGCGAGTTCGTGAGCTAGGGGAGCTGCCATTCCATTATGATTTTCTAATGAGTGGGCGCCGTATTCGGCTTGTCCATGCTTCTCCGCAGAGCGTCTACCACCGGGTACAACCGTGGGATTCCGCTGAAAGTCGAATGGGGATGTTCGATCCAACACCCGATGAGAAGGAAGACAGCCGTTTCGAACCTGATACCGTGGGGTATGGAGATGTACATAATGCATTTCTGCAACACCTGCACGGCAGAACTTTATTCAATGTAGGCAGTGTGGGCAATCCGCTGGATATGACGGAGGCTTCGTATTGTATCCTGGAGGGGCATATAGGAGACACTACACGGGAAGGCTTCTCGATCCAGTTCATTCGAGTCCCGTACGATATTGAACTGGCTGTAAGACAGGCTGAAGAGGCCAAGGTGCCATCATTGAATTATTACATCAGAGAATTACGGACTGCCATATACAGAGGCTTGCAGGATTAAGCTTCCGGTCCCGCGATATGAATGTCAGGCTGTGGACGCCCACCGGAGGTACCCAAGGAGGTAATATGGTGCTGACGAAACAGACAATTCGTGCTTCACTTCCCGAGCTATATTCAGCAAGGACCAGAATGCGCAAGCTGCGTCCAGAGGATGGAGGCAGGCTGAGGCAGCTGCTGTCAGACCCGCTCGTAGTCCAATATGTCAATCGTAATAACAAGCCGCCTGAGGAACGGGCTCTTCGACTTGTACAGCAAATCCATACCAGCGCAGCCGCTCTGGAGGCCTTACATTATGTAATCACACTCCGTGAGCATGAGACGGTGATTGGGCTGATCTCATATCAGCACTGGAATGAGCGGAATGGTCAGGTGCAGATTGGCTATATTCTGGAGCGGGACTATTGGGGGCAGGGGCTGGCAAGTGAGATCGTGAAGGAGTGGCTAGCTCTGGGCTTTAGCAATCTGGGCTTCAAACGAGTCGAGGGCAGATGCCATGAGCAGAACGGAGCTTCGGCACGTGTGCTGCTGAAGAACGGAATGAAGCTGGATCGTAAGCTAGGCTATCACGGTATCGGAAACGAAGGCACGATCGTAGAGGTTTATGGCATCAATGCGGAGGAGTTCATCACTTCGAATGAGGGGACTCACCAAGCGCGATATTGAGCTCTGATTTCTTATCGTTATGTTTTGTTACACAATTGAAATATAGATGCAAAAAGACTCTAACAGACAGCGGGTACAATGATGACATGACCCCCTTTTGAATATTATAAATTTTGGGACCCGAAGCTTCGGGTCCACTTTTTTTGTTGGCTATGTTAAATTCTAATGTTGATATTTGACCATAAGAAAACCGCCTCAGTTGAAAGGCGGTTCATTAAGCTATCGTACCCGTTTGTTTAAGAATTACCTGCACGTAATAACCAATTGTTGACCCACAATATTAGTGTTGGTACAATCTATAAAACAAATTGGAGGAGATACCATGGAAGCCATCTTACAACATCTTAATTTTAGGATTACGGATGTTCCATCCAGAATCCATACTTATTCTGAACTCGATTTTTCTATTCGGACCCGACCAAACAGTTGGTCAAAAAAGGAAATACTAGGGCATCTGTGTGACTCCGCACTTACTAATTTACAACGATTTGTGCGTTCTCAATATGAATCTCAACCTTACTCAGTGTTAAAATACGCCCAGAATCATTGGGTGGAACTCATGAATTACCAAAACCTAAGTATTGATCATATTTTGGCTCTTTGGGTTATGTTGAATAAGCAAGTGGCTGAAGTCATTGCAAACATTCCTGAAGACAAGTTGCTGTATTTATGCGACATTGGTGAAGAAAAACTTGTTACGTTAGAGTGGCTTATAAAAGACTATGTTGAGCACTTGGAACACCATCTCGAACAAATTTTTAGTACATAACTGCCAGCTAGCTTAACAAGAATAAGCAGAAATCCGAAGTTTGGTATTCGTGTCGGTTACAGTAAACAAGCACGATTTGACCAACATATTTTTCTTATTCGATGCGGTATTCTCATATTCCTTGCTGTCTAAGTATCGAAACCAAGCCAAATAATGTTGCAAATATTTCGTTGCAACACCATTAAAGCGATCCATCCATTTCTTCAAGCGGCTGTGGTAGCTGTTTACGTTTTGGATATGGTATACGCCTTTCACACGCTGTTTTCCGTCGGGCTTGAATCGATAATGAGCCAAGCCTTTTGAATTCGCATAGGAACTGAATGCCCTCCACGAATTAGTGCATAGCACGTTTGAGTCGGAGAGATGACCGCCAATTGCTTCGTCCAATTATGTAGTTCGAATACGTCCACGCCCAAGCACACCAGAGTAGGTCATTTTCTGACGGTCACGAGCAACCAGTACGCACACTTGATCGTGGCTTATACCACAATAATTAGCTTTACCTCCACGTTTACGTGGCTTGCGTTTGGTGAACATGCGTGACTTCATCGTTTAACTGCTCTGCACATTTTCTCAGAGAAAAGCCCTCAATCATGCATTCAATAAAACGAACCTAAATATGAGGTCTTCTCGTGCGTTGAAGAGGGGTGTTTGTAAGGTCATTGAACGTTTGGCGACAGGACTTACAACGGTAATGTTGACGTTTAACCTCTCCAGTGCATGTTTTTACAGCGTACTTTCCAAATCGCAAGACAGAATGATTTTTACAATGCGGACAAACAAGTCCATCTTTGTGCTTCTGCTCTTGAATTTCATCAATTGCCGGTATTTGATTAGCAATCCCCGTCGTTCGAGTCTGCAAAAAGTAAACAAGTTCTCGTTTTTCGCTATCGTTTAAGGCAGTAGCAAGCTTTTCAGTTCCTTTAAATCCATAGGTAAACCATCTCCGAATAGTGATATTGCCTATGTTGTAGAACGTTTGTTTGTTACTATCAAATATCAACAACAAAGTTTAACAAAGCCTTTTTGTTAGGGGATTATAACCGTGAAGCTGTCGAGTTCTGTAGCCTGTATCTGATTGGATGCGGACCTCTGTTCGGGCAGAGATTCCTTGTGACCTTCATCAATAGCAACCCCTTCACCACTGGTGGGAAAAGACAGATATGGCGTGATAGTCAGTGCTGTGACGTCTGTACCAAGCGGTGCAAACAATTTTGTGCTGGACGAGTAACGGATACCATCACGAACCTCGACGCTGGTTCCTCCTGAAGATGTTACCAACCTTCTGCCTTCCTGATCCTTCATTTTAAAGGTTATCCTATAATCTGAATGATCATCTTCGCTCGTTATTGTATTATAGGTCAACAGCATGCCAGCCGCACTGCTTTTGATGTTAGCCACGTTCAACTCAATATCTGCTACTCGTTGCTTATGGTTCACTGTAATGAGCTGCGTGTCAGTCTGCATGATTACAGGAATATTGAACTTCCATTGCCTGTTCTCTCCCTCATGGAAGAGAAGGCCTAGCTCGAACTGATCCGGCAGATCAGCAGGTGGGTCGATGTCAATAATTCCGACATGATAGGTTGGTGTTATTTCTGTTCGGGTCTGGCCTCTGTTGAAGAAAGTTTCTTTGCCGTTCACGGTAATGTCAGTCCTTAGTTGGGCATCCCAGTCCAGTGGCTGCTGCGATACCAAGGAATAGGCCACGGATAGTCTTATTCCGTCGTAAAACACCTCGTTAATGGTCATCGAACTACCATCGTTGGTTCGGGTCTCTCCAATGGCCGTAGTTAAGCCCTGCTCACTGGCATTCCTCAGCCCGGGATCTCCTTGCTGAACAAATATTGAACCGATTACGGGAATCTGCGCCATGATACTGGCCATAGCCGGAGAGACGAAGCCTGAGCCAAGCAGCAGACCAAGTGTGGCCACGGCGGCGCTTGCACGATACAACACTTTTTTTCGTAGCCGGGTGGGCGATGGTCTTCTCGGATGCTCCTCTTGACAGGTAGCTGAAATGATCTGATCGAGTCGATCTATCGGCACGGGGATGCTGTCGATCTCCTTTTTAAAGGAAGGAATCTGTTCTGTCTTCATCATAGGCTCCTTTCAGTTGTTGGCGAAGGCTGGACAAGCCGCGAT
Organism: Paenibacillus sp. FSL K6-1230; assembly: GCF_038002385.1. Classification (NCBI taxonomy): domain Bacteria; kingdom Bacillati; phylum Bacillota; class Bacilli; order Caryophanales; family Paenibacillaceae; genus Paenibacillus; species Paenibacillus sp. FSL K6-1230. Next base: position 5,066,464 of record NZ_JBBOCK010000001.1, on the reverse strand, counting down.
GGATATGAGTCTTGACCGTACCTTCAGGAATATCCAGGATCTCGGCAATCTGCTTGATCGTGAAATCTTTATAGAAGCGTAGCAGTAGCACCGACTTGTATTTCTCTTCCAGCGTGTCCAGTGCTTGCAGCAGATCAAGCTGATCTTCAAGCTGTCCATTGTCCGTGCTGGCGTGATTTTCAAGTATTTCTGGACTAAAAGGGATCACTTTCTGTTTTCTTCTTAGAAGGGCAAGAGCTGTATTAATCAGAATCCGCGTCATCCATGTGGAGTAGTATTGGTTGTTCTCAAGCGTGGAGATCGACTTGAAAGCCTTATATATCGTTTCCTGAAAAACCTCCAACGCATCCTCTTCATTCCCCATATAGATATAGGCCATTCTGTAGAGCTTTTCTTTGTCAGTGTGGACCAGCTCCTGAAATGCTTTCGGATCACCCTGCTTGGCTCGGATAATCAGTTCTGAATATGTACTCAAGGCTAATTTACCTCCTTCTTCTCTGAATTAGAGAGATTAGGCTGGCAAAACGTTTCAAAATTCTTTGAAATGGGCTGTCATAGGGGGCATATAGAACCCAATACTGGATAAGGGGAGGCATATTGAGGAGGCAGGGCATAGAGGGAGAAGAATACGCAGGGAAAAGAGCATGAGGTGAGAAGGATACGAAGAGGCATGGAAATGATTAGAACGTTCCTGAAAGTAGGATAAAATAGCTGGACAAAGTAAGATAAGAAAGCAAAAGTGAGACAAATACGCAAAACAAGAACGCAAAACAAGAACGCAAAACAAAAATGGGCCTTCACACCAGAGTGCCGTAGTGGCTGCCCGTGACGATCAGACCCATTTCTAATGAGAGATTGCTTGAGCTAGCTTATAGTGGAACCGTCACCTTCTGCTGCTGCTTGTAGTATACCCAGGATGTATAGCCAATCTCCTTCAGCAGGCTGCGTACTTCCTCCCAGTCATCACCGACACGGGATGGTACATGAGCGTCCGAACCAAAGGTAACCTCGACTCCATAATGACAAGCACGTTCCAAAATGCTATTCGACGGATACCATCCACCGACTCGCTTGGTCTTCCCAGAGGTATTAATCTCAATGGCTATGCCGCAGGAAGCAATCGTCTGCAGGGTATCGTCTATAGCTGCTTCGGTCTCGATATCCGAGAATGCAGGATAGTTGCCCTTCATAGCGTCGATATGCCCTAGAATCTGGAACATACCACTCCGTGCAGAATCCTTGATCATTCTGTAATAGGTGTTCTTGACCTCCTGCTGCTTCTCCGTGCTAAGACCCTTCCAGCGGCGCTCATTGAAAATGCTGACACCCTCCACATGATGTACAGAGCCGATCAGGTAATCAAATGGATAGGCAGCGAGCGTTGTTCGATACAATTCGAAGTGCTCCGGAAAATAGTCTGTCTCCAGACCGAGCAGTACATCAATTCGTCCTGCATATTCGCGCTGCAGCTTCAGAACCTCTTCAACGTAGCCACTTAGCTGTGATTTCGCCATGTAGATTTGTGGGAATGCCTGATCCTTGTCACTGCACAAGTATGGGGAATGATCAGATATACCGATCACCTGTAATCCTGCTGCTATGCCAGCTTCTATGTAGTCCCTTATGTTGCCGTCTGCATGTCCGCAGCGGAAATGGTGAGTATGCAGGTCAAACTTCATGTTGTCTGTTCCTCCTTGTCACTCGGAGCTGATAAAATGCGTCTCCGGCATTCCCTTCAGGTCGCTTAAAAATTGTTGCATGGCAGAGTTCAGATAACGGGTGGATTTATAGATGACTCCTACAGGATGACTAACTTCCAACTCACGAACAGGGATTAGCTTGAGCGTCCCGGCACGCATCTCGGCTGTTACGGATTGCTTGGAAATGATGGCAGCTCCAAGATTAATCTCAACCATCCGCTTTACTTCTTCACTGCTGGACAATTCCATCACTACATGAGGCTCAATATTGAATTTCTTAAATACATCATCAACGAAGCGGCGGCCTACCGTATCAGGTGACAAGAGAATCAGGGGAATCTCGCGCAGAGCTTCCATCGTCGCCTGTGGCCTGGATGCCAAGGGGTGATGGGGCGAGACAACAAGCTCGAAGGTATCGTAATACAAAATCGAAGTACTGAGGTTCGGATTGCGCTCAATCAAATACCCGATTCCTACATCAATCAGTCCACTCTCCACCTGCTGATAAATGGCTGATGAGGGCATGGATTGAATGGAGGTCTTGATCAGAGGGAATTGGTCCTGAAAATAGGAGAGTACTCGCGGTAAAATCTGAATGGCTATGGATGTGGTCGTGCCCATAATGATCTGACCTTGAGGTACCTCTTTCAGATCGGTCAGCTTCTGGCGTAGCTCCTCCACGACATCCAGTATTCGTTCGGCATGCTCTAAAAATACCTTTCCCGGGTCCGTTAAGGTCACCGGCTGGTTCCGATCGACGAGCACGGTCTTGAACTCATCCTCCAGGCTCTTGATCTGGGCGGATACCGCAGGCTGAGTCAGATTTAGCAGCTCTCCCGCCTTGCGAAAGCTCATGGTTTTGGAGATGGTAAGCAGGGTCTCCAATTGGCTGATATTCATGGAATCCCTCCTAATCTGTTGTTCACAATGCCGGAATTCTTTTTTCTATCCCTAAATTATAGGTGAATCCAGGCGCTAGGGCAATGAGAGAGCCGTCGGAACGTGATAAAAGCAGCTATTTTTTTCATGTGCAAGCTGGAATTACTGCTATGGGTTCCTCACATGTTATTGTGTTCCTTCATTAAATGAACGGAAAATCATGGGATAAGTGAACTATTTCCCCCAATGCTCCTGTCTCTAACCGTAGTTTTTATTTATGTAGCACTTGTACCGTTTAAGTATGTGAATAGTATGTGAGAAAGCTATATACCCTCATTCATTTGCCCGAAAAATCACATAAGACTAAAGTCCTTTAGAATTAAATTTGGTACAGGCTACCAATATCACTGGTGAAATTTTCGTATAGGACAAAGTTCGTATAAATTGTACTTTTTGCTATAAAAAATGGCTTTCCTTTTGACGATAAGGAAGAAGTGACGTGTTATTTTAATTTATAATGAATTGTTTTTGATCTTACAGTATAATACAAATAATGATAAATGGGACTTTTGTTGTGTGACTAAAAACCCATAAGCGAAGGGGTGCAAGGTAACGTGAAGGCGGAAGTAATTAATCCTTTTCTGGAATCGGCTCGTAATGTCATTGAGCAGTTGATTCAAATTTCTCCCTCGACAGGAGCCCTCGGTATCAAGGACATCGAGGTGATTGACGGGCATATCTGGATCATGATCGGGATGACGGGCCAATTGAGTGGTAATGTGATGTTCGGTATTCAGGAGCAGGTGGCCCTCAAGATCGTGTCAGCGATGATGGGTGGCTTTGTGATTACAGAAATGGATGAAATGAGCAAAAGTGCCATCTCCGAGCTGGGTAACATGATTAGCGGTAACGCAAGCACGATTCTGTCCAATCAAGGGGTCGCAGTAGACATTACTCCTCCGCAGGTTGTGAATTCCTCAAGTCTCAACATCAGTCCACAGCGTGCGCTATGCATACCTCTTGTCATGGATGGAATCGGTGAACTGGATATTCAGGTGATGATCTCCTAATATAGAAGATATCATTCTTCTAATCAGACATGTTGCATGGACGATGCAGGATGCTGATAGGTCAAAGGAGCACCGATCATGAGTAGGCTGAAGGACAAGGTTGTATGGATTACAGGAGCATCCAGCGGCATAGGAGCCATGTGTGCGGAGCTGCTTGAGCAGCGAGGTGCCATTCCCGTTCTGACGGCCCGATCAGCAGAGAAGCTACAAGCGATTTCCACTCGTCTGCAAGGCCGACACCAGTGGATGAGCATGGACGTCACAAGTGATGAAGAGGTCGCCCAGACCGCGGCCCGTATCCAGCAAGAGTTCGGAGCGGTAGATATCGTGCTCAATAATGCTGGATATGGAAAATTTGAGGCGATCACGGATATACCCATTGAGGAATATGGACGTATGATGGACGTGAATTATATGGGAGCGGTGCGGTGCATTCAGGCTGTGTTGCCAGCGATGCTTGCACGGAGGGACGGTCAAATCGTCAATGTCGCCTCTATGGCAGGAAAGATCGGGACAGCCAAATCCACTTCGTATACGGCCACGAAGCATGCTTTGCTTGGATTCAGCAATGCACTGCGTCAGGAGATGCGTGGGACGGGGATCACTGTAACAACGATTAATCCTGGACCGATAGACACGCCCTTCTTCGATATCGCCGATCCCAATGGAAGCTATGTCAGCAACGTCAGATGGATGATGCTCAAGCCGGAGCAGGTCGCAGAACAGATTGTACGTGCGATGGAGAAGCGTAAGGAAGAGGTCAACTTGCCGAGACTGGCCTCCGCGGCGATCCGGCTGTATCAGCTATTTCCCAGGCTGGCCGATCGGCTTACCCATGGGATTATGAATCAGAAATAGACTGGCTGTGTACTGACAGCCGGTTTTTTTGCGTGAGAAGGGCTGTCTGCATGTAGGCTTCCTGGACCTGTAAAGAACGTAATTTGGTCAGGGAGCTCTTTTCGCATATAATGGAAGATGATGATGAATCAGAGCTTTCACCTGCAAAATAGTGCAGCTAGTATGTAAGACTGAACTTCAGGAAAGCTGTTGATGAACAACGGTGAAAATATGTATAGGGGTTGGACGATCTTGACAGAATTGAATTTTACAGCATTGAATATACAACAATCACTTACGGACAAGCTTGCAGAGCATGGCATTACGCAGCCATCGCCAGTGCAGCAGGAGACCATCCCGCTAATTCTGGAGGGACGGGATGTGCTCGCCAGATCGCAGACGGGTACAGGGAAGACTTTGGCATACTTGCTACCCCTTCTTCAGTCTATTAATCCTGCTGAAAAGAGTACCCAGAAGCTGGTGCTGGCTCCCAGTCAGGAGCTTGCCATGCAGATCGTCCGTGAGGCGCAGCGTTACGGTGAGAGTCTGGGCATCGGGGTGCTTGGTCTGATCGGCGGAGCGGCAGTCAAGCGCCAGATTGACAAGCTGCGTGAACATCCAGCCTTGGTGGTCGGTACCCCTGGACGGGTGCGTGAGCTGCTTGCATTGCGTAAGCTGAAGATGCACAAGGTATCTACGATCGTCGTGGATGAAGTAGATCAGATGTTCAAGCTCGGAGACTCTGGCGAGGTACGCAACATTCTGAAGAGCGCTCTTCGGGACCGCCAGCTGGTCTTCCTGTCTGCTACGCTGAATGATGAGATTCGGGGACTGGCCCGTCAGGAGATGAGAGAGCCAGCTGAGGTAGGTATTGATCCGAGCCGAGTAACGGCTGAGGGGCTTCAGCATCTTTATTTTGTGTGCGAGGAGCGTGACAAGGCGGATATGCTTCGCCGGATCGTAAGGCAATATAATCCGCGCAAAGCCATTGTCTTCGTTAACGTCACGGACGATCTGGGCGAAGTCGAAGCAAAGATGAACTATGTAGGCTTAAGTGCTGCGGCTCTATACGGGGATGCGGATAAGGTCACCCGGGCTCGCGTCATGTCGCAATTCCGCAATGACAAGCTGAAGCTGCTGATCGCCTCGGATGTGGCGGCTCGCGGACTGGATGTCGAGGGGCTGGACATGGTTATCCACTATGACCCGGCTACCGATGCCGAGCACTATGTGCACCGGGCAGGCCGCACAGGTCGGATGGGTAAAAAGGGAACGGTGGTCTCCATCGTCACTGAGCGCGAAGAATTCATTATGCGCAAATTCTCACGGGAGATCGGGGAGAGCATTCAGCAGCGTGTGCTTCAGGACGGCAAGGTGCTCAGTCTGGATGAGCAGAAGGCCTACTCCGCCCCGCGACATGCCAGAACGGGCAGCGCCAGTCACAATATGAGTAATGGCAGTAAGCAAGATAGCCATAAGCAGGATAGCAGCAAACGTAGTAGCAGTAATAGGAGCAACAGCGGTAACAGCGGTAATGGGAATAATAGCAGTAATAGTAATAGCGGTAAGACCACCAGCACCACGAATGGCGGTCGTAAGAGCACCAGTCGTACAGGTCCGTCCCCTGAGCGATCGGAACGTGCAGGGAGAAGTGCCAACACATCTGGTCGCAGTCCGCTGAAGAGTCAGCGTGATCGGGATCGGGATCGCAAGAATAAAGGAGCACCGAAGTGGCTCAAGGAAAAAGCATCCCGCTCAGATGAATCAACCCGTGAATAAATAGATCAATACGCAGGCGCTGCCGAGAGTCATGTGTCGCGGCGCCCGGAACGGAAAAGAGGGGAAGCCATGCAACAGGAACAGAAGCCTGTATTGGAGATTAGCGGACTGACGGGCGGCTACAGCGCCAAGCGTCCTGTACTGCACGATATCTCACTGGAGGTACGTCCCGGGGAGATGATCGGTCTGATCGGCCTGAATGGAGCAGGCAAGAGCACGACCATGAAGCATATTCTGGGACTCATGACGCCGCATAGCGGAGTAATTCGGGTACAGGGCTCGACCAGGGAACAGCAGCCGGAGCAATATCAGGCCGGAATCGCTTTTGTCCCGGAGGCACCTGAGCTATATCCAGAGCTTACAGTGATGGAGCATCTGGAGTTCACAGCTCGTGCTTATGGTGTGAGTGAGGAGGATTTTCGCACGAGATCAGCGATGCTGTTGGATTTGTTCCGGATGAAGGAGAAGAGCGGCAGTCTGTCGATCCACTTATCCAAGGGGATGCGTCAGAAGGTGATGATTATGTGCGCCTTTTTGGCAAGGCCACCGCTGTATATCATTGATGAACCATTTCTGGGACTAGATCCGCTGGGGATACGGTCTTTGCTGGATTTCATGCTGGAGATTCGGAATTCAGGCTCGTCCATTCTGCTTAGCTCACATATTCTGTCTACCATTGAGAATTATTGTGATCGGTTCGTGGTGCTGCATCATGGCTCCATCATTGCCAAGGGCACTTTGGATGAGGTCAGAGCACAGGCAGGGAAACCGGGCGTCCCGCTGGAGGAAGTATTCTATTCTCTAGTACAGGACAGGGATTAAAGCCATGGACTTGAACAAGCTTCTGCAAGACAGAAGAGCGTCGTTCTGGAAGCAAATCCTACCTTATCTCGGGTATGTGCTGCAGAGTGGACTTGCTGCTGTGTTTGCCTTTATCATGATTGCATTCGCAGCATGGTACACCTCGCTGCTGCAGAACGTTCCAGCGGAACTGCCCATCCGTTGGATCATGCTGCTCGTACTGATTCCTGTTGCTTATAGCAGCTACCGGACCTATCTGACGGATGCGGATATCGTCTTCCTGCGTCCGCAAGAGTATCGAATGCAGGTTTATTTTCGGAGTGTACATACAAGAGGAGTCACCTATAAGGCAATAGGTATGCTATTGCTGCTGATGATCCTGTGGCCGCTGTACGTGCGCAGTGAGGTAGAGCCGAGAGAACTGATTCTGTCAGTCGTTCTGCTCCTGTTGGTTAAGGGCTTGTCAGGCTATGGCGGATGGCAGGAGCTTAGAATGGTCTCTCCATCACTGCGAAGAGTGTTTGCAGTAGGTAGATGGGTGCTTGCCCTGCTCATTCTGGGAGCCTGGTGGTGGTATCCGCCATTGCGGAGCCTTCCATTCATTGTGCTCATTGCTGTGTTGTATCTGATTCTGCTGCGCCTCCCCATCAAGCATCCGGTGCCATGGGAGCTGTTGATCGCCCAAGAGAAGAGCAACGGTGGCAGACTGATGCGCGTATTAAGTTGGTTCGTAGATGTGCCCGCATTGGGACAGCAGATTACATCACGCAGTTGGCTTTCCTGGCTAGGAGCCGGGATGGGCTGGAATCGAGCCAATGCTTATCGCTTTCTCTTAACCAAGACCTTCACTCGCACCGAGGCTGCGGGGATTGTCATCCGCTTATTGGTGCTTGGTCTCTTGCTCGTTGGCTTTACGGCATCCGGATGGCTTGGCAGTCTGTTGTACCTGCTCTTCCTGTTGCTCATTGGTCTTCAGATCACCTCTCTGCGTCGCAGTCATCAGGAATCGCTGTGGCTACAGCTATATCCGATTACGTCGGAGCAGCGCAAGCAGGCTTTCCTTAGTTTTATTACGCGCATGATCCTACCAATCGTTATCTTGCTCTGGCTCCCTTTGCTTAGCGGCGGAATGGAGCGATTGGGGATGAGTGTATTGACCTTGGCTGGCGGTGGAGTTGTGCTGCTGTTGATGAGAGCTTCTCAGGCCAGACGCTGGGCTAAGGCGGAAGAGGATGAGTAGCAGAGCTTGTCTGGCGAGGTTAGTTGGGAGTTGGGATAGCGAGGTAAATATAGAATTTATAAAGTGAGAGGGAGCCGAAGTCAGGCTCCCTTGTTTTATTTTGGAAGTACCATGAACAATTCTACAGTGGGTTTACTGAACAGACACACACTAGATTAGGTAGGGAGTTTCTTTATGAAATTGTGTATGATGATCATCTTCGTGTGTATCCTGACTTCTTGTGGATTAAGTAACAATGGATTGCCGACTAGCGAGAACGAAACATCTACTAACTTATCAAGAGATTTTAAGGATGTAGAGACTAGGAAAGAAAGCGTTGACCAAAGTGAGAATAAACAATACTTCCAGAAGGCAATTTATACTCACGGTAATGTAAAGAGTCTATACCCTGTGCTTGTTCATTTAGAAGATTCAGAAAAACAAAATAGAATCAACAAAATGCTGAAAAATGATGTTTTGAGAGCCTTGGAAAGTTATGTAGAGGATAATCCAAACATGGAAATTCAACTGGACTTCACTCCACGTCGCATCGGAAAAGAATTGCTGAGTATTCAATACCTGGGTACTAGTTACACTACAACTGGCGCTTACCCTGTTAATATTTCTTTTACAACTAATGTTGATTTAATCACTGAGAAGAGGATCGGAATTACAGACTTGTTAATTATAAACGATACTTTTTTGGAACTGCTGAGAAAAGCAAAATATGTAACATATGATCCAGATTTAGAAGTTGAATCAGAAGCTAAGGATTATTTTAATAGTTATACTAATCATGAGTTAATTTCCTATTTGGAACATTCTGATGAGTTTAGCGAGCAGAACGAATTAGGTATCTACACATATATTACGAATGACTCATTGGGCATCTCCTTTGAAGTACCCCATGCGATTGGAGACCATGCGGAGTTCGAGATTAGTCTTAGTGAGTTACAGGATGGTACTTTTAAATAGAAGGGGTGGATTGAGCCAATATTCCAGTAAGCACCTCACTTGTCAGGAGAGAACTGAATCAAGGGAAAAGTTATAGAAAAAATATCCGTAAGAATTTGTGGGGGATTTTCCTGATTATTCAACTGCTTTCTTAGAAATGAAAATCCAATCATTGTCCATAATATATTCAAATTATCCACATTTCAACTATAATCATGTAGCTGTATCTATTCCGATAAGGTACCGTGGTAAAAATATAGGACTACACAGAGTGTTATTTAACTTTGATGGGGGAATAGAGGACGACTTTTATTTTATGGATTAATTCCTTCTAGACTTTAATATATCTTGTATAAACAGAGCAAAAACAAGGGCGATCACTGCGTACATACGCGTGATCGCCCTCTTCTAGTTCCAGTAATTACACCAAATCCTGATAGGCCTGGTACACAAGATTGTACAGATCCTCCAGATACTCCTCTGCAATACAGGAGAAAGCAATGCGCAGATCATGCTCACCAAGAGCGATGGTGCCTACGCCATATTGCTGCAGCAGATGAGTGCGCAGTTCCTCGGCATGGACCTTCTTCAGCTTCAGACACATGAAGTAGCCGGAGTTGAACGGATAGTATTCCCATGCATCATCATACTTGCCTGTGTCCAGCAATGCCTTGACCTTGTTCGCCCGACCCTTCATCACTGCGAATTTCTCAGCCTTTTGGGCTTCGAATTCCGGTGACTGCAGCGCATCCAGCACGAAGGTCTGGGACGGGTGTGGACCGCTGGAGATGGTGGCACGAATGATACCCAGTGTCTTTTGCTCCAGAGCGGAGAGGACCTCGCTGCTGTCAGAAGCATAGGTGATGAAGCCGACGCGGAAGCCCCATACATACTCTTCCTTGGTGGCACCGTCAATTTTGACAGCCAGCACCCGTGGGTGGATATTTGCAAGTTTGCCAAAAAGGGACTCCTGCAAGGATTCCTCAAAGAATAGTCCAAAGTAGGCGTCGTCCGTAACCACCACGACGTTGATCCCGGCTTCAGCAGCATCGCGGATGGCGGCAACAATCTCGTTACCTTCCTCAAGACCCGGAGTGTAGCCAGTCGGGTTGTTCGGGAAGTTGAGCAGCACGATCGCTTTGCCCTGCTCCTGCTGAGCCATGAGCGCCTCGCGCAAGCCTTGACTGTTGAACCGCATATCCTCTGTGAACAGCGGATAATTGACGAGACGAGCATGACGACGGACACCGAAGGTCAGCTCGTAGTTCTCCCAGTTCTTGTCCGGATAAATGACAGCATCGCCTTCGTCAGCGAACAGATCAGCCACGATACTGAGACCGTGGGTCAATGCGTTCGTCACGATGGGAGTGCCGAAGGATTTATGTTGTAAGGATGGGTTCTCCACCAGCATTTTGCTACGCCAAGCTGTACGCAGCTCAGGCTTGCCCGCAGGAGGGGCATAAGGATACAGATCCTTCGGTTGGAAAGCCGACAGCTTCTCCTGAATGACACTCAGGTGCATTGGGCCGCCTTGTTCAGTAGCGATACCAATGGTGGCATTGTATTTTTGGGCCAGCTTCCCTGCTTCGGCAGATTGACTCAGAATACCTTCCTTCGGAAAGTAGATTTCTTTGCCGAGGGTGGAGAGCATTTCGTATACATGCACTTGCTCGGTGTGAAGCGTGTGATTCAATTGCTCAGCCAATGAATTCATTCGGTTCATCCTTCCAGTCGATGGAAATGCATGACCCTGTACCGCAGGGCAGCATGGCACCATCTAGTTCTAATTACTAATTGCCATACATTATAGCATTTCACCGCGGCACAGTCACCCGAAAAAGCGCATCGTCACAGGGAAAATCAAGAAGAATGGAAGGGACAATATTTGCGCATGAGTTCCGCAGTCTGAATGTCCTTACCTTGAGCACGTTCCTCCAGTCGTTCAGTCATCTCCTTCCGGGCCCCTGCACTCAGGTTTTGCCCAAATTTGAACTTGGCTGTCAGCGAGGAAGGCATGATCCGGGTGACGGACACGCCCTTGAGTGCAACACGGTAGCGTTCATCACTGGCCTGAATAGGGGCATATCCGCCCTCTGGCTGGAGCTTGCGCATGAATGCGCCGAGTACGGCTGCCTTCTCCTCCAGATCCGTGACAGCCTCCGCATGTCCGAGTAGGGTAACACTTTTAAAATACGCGGTTGCTGGGCAGGCAAGCTCCGCATCTGTGTAGTAGGAGGGGATGAGCGAATATTCCTCAGCCACGGTGAAGCTGACCTGAGCATGAGCCTTTATATTCTTCATTTTCTCTCCAGCGTAGCTACCATGAAAATAAATAATTCCGTTCTCATACACAAAATTAAGTGGAGTCACGCGCGGCTCTCCCTCTTGGGTCACGGTTCCCAGAAAGCCGAACGTCATATGATCCAGAAATTCCTGAATATCCTGCTCCTCTTCTACGCTGAATTCTTTTCTTCGCATACTCAAATAGCCTCCTTCATCGTATGCTCTAGCCGGCCGGTTCGAGATATGCAACTAGCATAAAACGAAAATTGACATGAAAATAGATCCACTTTAAAGTAATTTGTATAGGCCACTTATTTGGAGTCAATTTTGACTCTTATGGAGTTGAAGATCATGGACTTTATGCTGCCGCTGGAATCTTATATAGAGCGGTATCGGTATAAATATGCTGCGCTCTACCATGCGCTCAAGGATGCCATCTGGGAGGGGAGATTGGAGGAGGGCACGCGTCTTCCGTCTTCGCGCTGGATGGCCAAGCATTATGGACTTTCGCGTGGTTCGGTAGCCGAGGCTTATGAGATGCTACAGGCGGATGGCTATGTGCACACCGAGATCGGAAGCGGTACCTACGTAGCGTTTGCAGCGACCTCGGTCTCCAGTCCAACAGAGGAAGCGCCGATCCTTCTCTCTCCATGGGCCAGACGAGTCATGAGCACGAAGCTGCCCCCTCGTCAGCAGGATGAAGGTAGGCTGTGCCCTTCCTTTACGTCGTCAAACCGTTTACCTGAGGCTGAGGCGTCACAGTATTCCTTTGGGGGTGCCATACACACGCCAGGCACTGCGGATGCTCCGAGCCCGAGCGACATCAGCTTTGTGCCTCGCCGCATGCCAGAGGATCATTTTCCCGATGCAGAATGGCGAAGGTCGCTTTCAGCAGCTGCAGCGGCTAGCGCAGTGAATCGAGGGGTGACTGATGCGAAAGGAAGCCTTGAATTGCGGGAAGCCATCGCTGCCCACCTGCGCCTGACACGAGGTATCCGTACATTGGCAGAGCGAATTATTTTGTTCAATGGCTCAATGCACGGCATTGCGCTGCTGACGCAGCTGCTTATACAGGAGCAGGATGAGGTGGTGCTGGAGCAGCTATGCTATCCTGGAATTCGCAGAGCAGTCGAGGTCTGTGATGGGCGGATTGTAGCCGCAGAGCTTGACCGGGAAGGGATCATCCCGGACGACTGGAAGGCTCGGCTGCTATTCGTGACACCAGCCCGCCAATTTCCCACTGGAGCAGTGCTAAGTCTGCAGCGCAGAAGAGAGCTGTTAAGCTGGGCTTCGCGAACGGGGGCCGTCATTGTAGAGGATGACTACGACAGCGAATTCCGCTGGGGAGGTAGGCCGATCGAGCCCTTGAAGGCACTGGACACAGAGGAACGCGTGATCTATGTAGGGTCCTTCTCCAAGACGATGCCGGAGGATTTCCGTGTAGGCTTCGCTGTAGTACCTCCCTCACTAGTGGAACCTTTGCTGTCGGCCAAGCAGCTATATGATCCGATCCCTTCCGGGCAGCTGGAGCAGCGGGCTATGGCTTATTTCATGACGAGAGGTAGCTATGCTCGCCATCTGCGTCGTCTTACGCGCTTGTATGAGATACGATATTCTGTCTTCACTACATGGATGAAGTATTATACAGATTCATTATTTGACCTGGAGCCAACAGATGCAGGTCTACATGTCTTCGGACGCTGGCGGCAGGACCCGGCGAGCTACGAGGTGTTCAGGCGAGCTGCAGCTGCGCGTGGTGTCTGGATGAGGGACATGAAGGACTATAGCTTGTCCCCCTCGGTTCCAGCGGTGAGCTTCGGCTTCTCGCATCTGGATGAACAGCAGCTGGAGGAAGGGGCCCGGCGTATGCAACTGGCATGGCAGGATGTGCTGGACTTGCAGAAGCAAGGCGAACAACAGGATTTGGACAGGAGGTAGGAAGAAGTGCTTCATATGCAACCATCGCAGCTTGTGCTGCTCCCGGCATTTGCCAAAATCGTATGTGAACCAGGCTGGAGATGGCAGCCGCGTGAGAAGCCGATGCCTAATTACGATCTGTTCTATGTATGGAGTGGGGAAGGCACGGTCACGGTCAATCAAGAGAATTATGAGGTGGGAGCCGGCAGCTGCTTCCTGTTCAGGCCTGGAGATTATACAAGTGCCGTGCACAATCCGCAGCGCCCACTTGTTCTTACGTATATTCATTTTGATGTCGAGGCCACCCCCGAGCCTGTGCCTGAGCGTTATCGGGTGCTGGAGGAGACGGTGGACTTCGAGCATATGTTGTCCAGGTATGTACGACTGTCTTTGGAGCAAGCCTATGGCGCCATTGAGGAAGGGCGGCTCTTGCTGCAACAACTGCTAATCCATCTGCTGCGGGCAGATCGGCAGGAGAAGGTAGTCCGTACCGTCAGCCATCATCTGGAGGAAGGGATCTATGAGATCGCCAATTATGTTCGTCAGCATCCAGGTATGCAGCATCGTGTGGAGGAGCTGGCGGCCCGGGTCGGATTGTCTCCGAGATACTTCTCCATCAAATTCAAAGAGCTGACCGGGATATCGGTGCAAGCTCATATCATCCGTATGCGAATTGAGCGTGCGCAGCATCTGCTCCTGCATGCAGGTATGAATGTTACGGAGGTAGCGGAGGCGCTAGGCTACAGGGACATCTTTTTCTTCAGCCGCCAGTTCAAGCAATATACGGGGAAAAGCCCATCGGAGATACGTTAGCCATGATCCTCGGTCAAAAAACAGCGGGTTGAACCGTGGTTGACGGAGCCTTCCACTCACAGCAGCTCTACACGTACATTTGATTGCCTCAAAGGACTATTTGGCAGGCTGGATCATCCGAATCGAATGGGCCCTTCTAGCAAGGGGCTTCACTTCTTGCTCGTCGTTTCAAGTCAGGAGCTGCTGGGTAATCCTCTCTAAGAGCACCCGGCAAGGTCTGGGATACATAGAGAAGGGAGACATCGGGTATGAACAGACGACGCAGAATGCTGACACGCAGAGGCAACGGCTCCGGGCTGGTGAAGTCCCGTTTTCGGCAGCGCAGAATTAGGGTAGCAGAGCCACAAAGTGTATGGTTCTGATCTACGTAGGGCGTACACAATGAGACGCTAATCGAACACGTTATGCATACGACAGCCTGAAAGGGCATGTCATACATACAGTATTGGGTAACACGTATTGTCGCAATGCCAGACGTACAAAAAGGTCAAGTACAGGAGCTGAGTAGCTACTGTCTCGACCTTTTATGTTAGTGGAGGATGGACGAAATGATCGAATATCATACGCGAGCAAATGGTGTCCTCGATAGCTTCTTAGATCAGCGATGTCAGGCTTGGCCTACGAAGTGACCCAATGACTGCCCCATTCTGATTCGACTGCCGACCACCGCGGATTCCAGCGGCTTGAAGGTGTCGTCTTCCGTAATGAGCACTACTGTTGAACCGAATTGGAAAAAGGCTAGCTCCTCCCCCTTGGTCCAGGATTTCGCCTGCTCATCGGTATACTGAATACTGCTGACGTTCATTGCGCCAACCTTAATGAGTGCCAATTCACCATAATTATGCTGGATGTAGGCGATCTTCCGTTCATTTCGACTAAGCACAGTCCTCATATGTGTCAGCCCGAAATCATTGACAGGGTAGACTTTGCCCTTGATGTGCTCTTTCTCGACCAGCTTGCCAGTCACGGGACAATGAATCCGATGATAGTCTGTCGGACTCAGGTATAGTACAAAAGCGTAACCGTGTTTGTATTTTTCGAAGCGTGGAGAATAGTTCAGCAGCTCCTCCACGGAATAATCCTGTCCTTTGACATTCAGCATCGTGCCAGCCTCGACATCACCTGCGAATGTGATCAGGGCATCTACGGGACTTGCGAGCGTATTCGGTGTCTCATCTACCGGACGCATTCCCGGCTTCAGCCGCCGTGTGAAAAATTCATTCAACGAAGCATAATCAGTCCAATCTCGCTCCGCCTCTTCAGCGGCAATACGGTATGTACGGATAAATGTGGGTATTACATGTCGGCTGGCGCCACTCTGGGCGAAGCCTCCCACTAATCGGCAGACCCATTTGCGTGATGAGAGCTCTGTCATCAGCCGGAGCCATTGTTTTGCCATTACAGATCCCCCTTGTGGTTGTTCCGGGCCATGAACCGAAGCGTATCCGGCCACTACTGCATTATATTGCCACATAATGTTATGTAAATCAATATTTTGGAGTACATCAGTGCACCAACCCGCATGAATAGGGGGGGCTGGCGCAAGGATTGAGCAGAGAAAATTCGAGGCGGTGGTAACACAGACCAGAGTCCCATCACCGCCCTACACCTCATATTTTCCGTTCTTCGGCACCTCAATACGTCAATGCTCAGTACCTCCGCCCTCAATACATCAATACATCAGTACATCAGTACCTCAACATCAGTACCTCAACATCAATACCTCAATGCCCAATAATTAGATATTCAACTTATCTCTGCCCAATTAGTAGGCTGCTGTGCCAAGGTAGCCTTGGACCCATCACATACGCTTCAGGGCCAGTTGATGGAGTACCCAGCTGGCATATGCGACAGGTTTGTCATAGGTCTCCTGCCAGATCTCAGGCATGCCTGCCTCACGGAAGCCATAGCGCTGGTCCCTGCCGTTGCATTCGATAAAGTGCAGCTCACCACGTTGATCTACTCCCAGATCGAGCCCTATGTCGGCCAAAGGACTTAAGGGTCCGCTATGAACCAGAGAGGATGCCAGGGATTGGGCTATGCGTATGGCCAGCATTTCCAGTCTGGAGAGCAGAAGTCTCACCTGATAAGGCGGGAAATTGAAGGCAAGAGCCTCCTCCACGTGGATTGCACTTCCGCCTTGTCCTACGTTGGATACGAAGCTGTTCGGTGGTGCTACCTTGGCGAACATGCCGGTAATTCCCCAACTACCACCATATCCACGCTGCACGGTCACGCGAATATCGAATGGACGACCGTGATACTGTGCCAGAGGAACCGTCTGCTGCACAATGTAAGCCTGTGAGTGCATACGCTGAAGCATCCAGTAAGGCAGCTGTCCATTCAGCAGCGGTGCATTTAGCCATTTTCGCTCTCCTGCACGTTCTCTGTATTGCATCATCCAGTATTCACTGCCTTTGTACAACCGCATGATGCCTTTGCCAATACTGCCATTGCAGGGCTTGAGGACGACATCTCCATGCTCCTCCAGCAGCTTCGTAATACTTGCAGAGGATGCTTTGTGCGTGGCTGGCAAGTGGGGAAGGAGTGAGCGGTCCCGCATTAGCAGCTGGTGAACGTCGTATTTATTAAAGCGGGTATATCCGTTGAAAATATGAACACCGCGTCTTCTTAGCGCCTCCAATCGCTGCCAGCTACGACGATGCTTATACATGGCCCGATTGTGAATGACCGTAGGAACCGGAACAAGCATCCGCTGATAGCCTCCATCAACTGGTACTTGTGCTACACAATGACGCTTCGTCGGATGAATATCCTCCAGTCGAAGAAAGCAGGGGATGACCCCATACTTTCGGGCTGCCTCTACATAGTGTCCAAGGGCTTCTGTCCCCGTCCTTCCTGTCGTTATGCCCCGGTATAGTGCTGAATTCAGTAAGATACCGGCGTACTGCATGTGCATGACCGTTCCTCCTTACGTTATCCCTGGATCAACAGTTCATTAGCCTTGTACTTTCATCTGATCGTTGCCATTGGCTGAATGCCTCGCTTGCGTGTCGAATCAGAATGTGTCTGTCCCTAGCAGTATATGAAGGTCCTTGTCCTGCTGTAATGGACAACGGCTGAAGGCCTTGGCCCAAAATCTCCTTATAGGTACATACTCCGTGTCCATACGCTGCTCTCTCTGTATATGATGTAGGGTATCCGCAACAGAATTGGAGGATGACGCCCATGAGGGAGATTGCAAGAATCGCCGTCATCTCGCCGGGATCGTTCGTGGTGCCGTCTGCACACAGCAGCTCTGTAGAACGCATCATCGAGCATACGGTACCGCTCTCTGTGTATCGGGAGCAGACTATCATTTATGGAATTCGTGGAGAGGGTCTGCCGCGGCGGGGAGAAGTGCACGGAGTTCATTGCGTACGCGTATCCCGTGGTAAAGGCTATACGCGTGTCGTCATGCGAGCCATGGCAGCCCAGCAGCCCGAGGTGGCAGATGTGCATAATAGGCCAGCTATCGCCTGGCAGATCAAGAGGACCTTTCCCCGTATGAAGGTCCTGCTGACACTCCATTCCACGACGTTCATCAAGCCGCCACTGATCTCCCGGCGCCGACTACGAGCGATGCTGCGAAGCATCGACGGGATCATAGTGAACAGCAGCTTTCTGAGAGATGAGGTGCTGCGGCTGGCTCCTGAATCCCAAGGTCGCTTGTTCGTCAATCTGCCAGGAGTGGACCCCCGGGACTTCGCCAGGCGTGGTCTTCCAGAGACAGAATTGCTTCGAGAGGCCAGATTGCAGCAGCTGGGCTGGTCTTCCCGCCGCATTATTCTGTATACAGGGCGCCTGATACCGGGAAAAGGAGTTCACCATCTGCTACATGCACTTCAGCATATTATCAGGCAGTGCCCCAATGTCCTGCTGCTCATCGTCGGTAGCCCCCGATATGGCAGAAATATGGAGACAGCCTATCTGTCTGCGCTGAGAAGACAGGCTGCTGCCTTACCAGGGCATGTGCTCTTCCTTCCCTACACGCCCCATCCTGCCCTTGCCGAGTTATATATGCTTGCGGAGATCGCAGTGGTTCCTTCCTGTGGAGAGGA
Organism: Paenibacillus sp. FSL K6-1230; assembly: GCF_038002385.1. Lineage (NCBI taxonomy): Bacteria > Bacillati > Bacillota > Bacilli > Caryophanales > Paenibacillaceae > Paenibacillus > Paenibacillus sp. FSL K6-1230. Next base: position 5,048,151 of record NZ_JBBOCK010000001.1, on the reverse strand, counting down.
GGCCTTTGGCTTGGTGAATGTCGAGGCCATGGCTACAGGAATTCCGGTGGTAGCCTCACGAATTGGGGGGATTCCAGAGGTAGTCCAGCATGGGATTACGGGTCTTCTGGTAGAGCCTTCCCGCATGGCAGAGGAGTTGGCAGAGGCCATCACATACTTGCTCAGAAATCCACACTGCTCCAGAAGCATGGGGATGGCAGGACAGCGGGAGGTTAGCAGGCGCTTGCTCTGGAAGCACACGGCAGAACGTTGGGATCATGTGGTACAGCAGATGCTTGCCGTCAAGCCTCCTTCTGGGAGAAGGTGGACTCGATAGCCAGTACAAATGCCGTTACCGCCCCATCAAGGGGAGCATAACATGTGTGGAACTGTTCGGATACCGACCACCGAAGCGGGAAAGCAGGAGGGTAGGCATGAATCGGAAGAAGAAGAGAATATCAGCTGGAGTATCGGACAACAAAATGAAGCATCGCTCCATGACAAGAAGCGTGACCACCACAAATGCCAGGTCGTCCCGAAAGAGCAGACCTGCTCGGTCTGCGCAGCATTCGGACAGTATCCGGGCAGATTGGCTGCATGAAGCACGTCCGCTCGTATCCGTCATCATCCCGGCGATGAACGAGAGCCGAACCATTGCCTCCGTGGTGACGCAGGCTCAGCTGGTCAGTTCGCCAGTTGAGGTGATCGTCGTGGATAATGGCTCTGAGGACGGCACGGGTGATCTTGCCGCCGCCGCTGGAGCCAGGGTTCTCTCCTACGAGCATCCTTTGGGGCATGATATCGGACGCCGTATCGGAGCAGAGGTGGCAAAAGGGGAGATCCTGCTCTTTCTGGACGCAGACATGATCATTCCCGCTGTTCTCCTTCAGCCTTTCATAAGAGCTATATTGGAGGGGGCAGATATCGCTTTGAACGATTACAGTGGCCCCGTCCGGACGCGGAATGTTCACCCGGTAGTGGAAGCGAAGCATATGTTGAATATGTTGCTGCAACGGCCCGACCTGCGTGGAGCCTCACTGACAGCGGTGCCTCATGCTCTTAGCCGCACAGCACTCCAGACGCTTGGCTATGAGGTGCTGGAGAGACCGCCGCTGGCGCAAGCGATGGCCGTCCTGAATGGCTTGAAGCTGAGCCTGGCAGCGTCCGTTCCAGTGGGAAGCTGGAACCCTAGACGAACGACTCGTGGTGTGGACCCACTACAGCACATTGTAGTGGAAGATCATAAAGAGGCGTGGAGACGATTAGCGGAGCATAGAGGCCTGCGCATGGGATATGATGCTATGCAACGGCTCCGTCATATGGATGTGATCCGATCATGAATCAAAGCCACAGCAGAAATAAAAGGCAACGTGGAGGCACAGCGAGAAGTAGCACAAGCTCAGGAAGAAGAGCTGGAGGATTGTCAGTTAGATCGTCCGCCCGTAAGACCCTCTCACCTTCCCTCGCTCGGTGGAGCGGGAGAGCCGCATCCAAGCCATCGTTCGGGGCGTTACACAAGTCAGTCTCTAAATTAGCAATACAACCACTCCATCGATCATCACACCGTACATCGAATCGTACATCGAACAAAAAATCACACTATACATCACACGGCCTTCCATACCGTTCGTCATCCTCGACGCCATATCAGACATCACAGCATATCCCGCTTGTGAACGGCAGGGCCAGAGCTTTCCAACATACAAGGGAGTTACGGATTCCCATTCATATGAAGGCTGCTGCCATCGTGACAGCCTGCAACGAAGAGAAGACGATCTCACGTGTATTAAGCGAGCTAAGACGACTGCCCCTACAAGATATTATTGTGGTCCTGAATGGTTGTACGGACAGGACCTATGAGCAGGCGATAGGACACCCAGGTGTGACTGTCGTTCATATTCCGGAAAGGCTTGGCTACGACGTCGGCAGGAGCATTGGGGCCAGATTGACCACAGCAGATATCGTGTTGTTCACAGATGCGGACATTCCACTCCGTGCTGAGGAGCTTGCGCCTTTCCTGCTTGCCGTACAGCGAGGAACGGATGTCGCATTGAATCATCTGACGCCGTTGATTCCCGTATTCGAGCAGCAGGATCAGGTTACGCGTTGCAAGGCTTTTCTGAATCGGATGCTGGATCGTACCGATCTTGGAGCAGATTCCATGACAGCTATTCCACATGCACTCTCTCGCCGCTGTCTTGATGCCGTTGGCACAGACGTCCTTGCCGTTCCTCCGCTGGCACAGGCACGTGCAATCATGAAGGGAATGAGGATTGCTGGGGTATGCAGTGTGAACGTGTTGGCGCGTAACCGCCGTCGGGCCAGCATGAACCGTGGGGCAGGGAATCCAGTGGAGCAGCTAATTATTGGGGATCATGCAGAAGCGCTGTCTGCCATATTGAATGCCTCCGAATGGAATGCCCGAGGTGAATCCAGCACCCGCACGCTACCGTCCCGCGCCAAGATTGCCGAAGGGAGGAATCGCTATACGCCTCACAAGCATCATCATTCCCACGTATAATGGGTTGCCGCTCTTGCAGCGTTGTGTGGCTGCGATCCGGCAGTATACGGACGTACCTTACGAGATTATCGTAGTGGATAATGCCTCAACAGACGGCACAAGTAGCTATTGTGTCCAAGAGAATCTACGCAGTGTACGTCTGCCTGTGAATCGGGGCTTTCCGGCAGCCTGTAACCTCGGTCTTCGTCTGGCAGAGGGAGATGAGCTGCTACTGCTGAATAATGACGTCACAGTGACTCCCTGCTGGCTGATGAATTTACGTTCTGCCCTGCATAGCGCAGCCGATATAGGGATTGTAGGTCCAGTTACGAACTATGTGAGTGGCTTGCAGCAGGTCGATTGCGGGGCGAACTCTATGGAACAATTCATGAGCTATGCTGTACGCAACAATGTCAGTGATGCAGTGCGCTGGCGAGAGGTCAAGAGGCTGGTAGGATTCTGTATGCTCTTCAGTCGAAAGTTGCTGGACCGCATTGGTTACCTTGATGAGGGATACGGTGCAGGGCATTACGAGGATGATGACTTTTGCTTCCGGGCCCGGTTGCAGGGCAGCAGACTACTGATGTGCAGCGATTGCTTTGTACATCATGAGGGTAGCGCGAGCTTTGCCAAAGTCAGACAGCCAGAGCTGGAAGCCCTTATAGAGCGCAACTATCGCAGGTTCATGAGCAAATGGCATACCGATCCTCGCGAATATATTGAGCTTCCAGAGAACACGGTTCGTGGTGAACCGTATGAGAGCGGAGGTGGTGGGACATGAAAGGCATCATTCTGGTCGGGGGAACGGGAACACGCCTAATGCCCCTGACATCGATCATTAACAAGCATCTGCTGCCTGTCGGCAAATATCCCATGGTTCTGTACGGGATTGAGAGGTTGCGTCAAGCGGGGATCCAGGACATTCTGATCGTGATGGGTAAGCATTCTGCCGGGTTGTACACGAACTTGCTGGGGAGTGGCAATGCCTACGGGGTGCAGATTTCCTACCGTATTCAGGAGGAGGCCGGGGGGATTGCAGAAGCCTTGAACCTGGCCGAGAGCTTTGTCGAGCATGCCGGTAAATTCGTAGTCCTCCTCGGGGATAATCTCTTCGTGGATGATTTGCAGCCAAGTATTGCAAAATTCATGGAGCAGCCGTTCGGCAGCGCCAGGGTACTACTGAAGGAAGTAGAGGATGCTCATCGCTACGGTGTGCCTGTCTTTGACCCCGATGCGCCTTCCAAGATTCTGCAGATTGAGGAGAAGCCGGCGAACCCGCAGTCCCAGTATTGTGTGACAGGCATCTACCTCTATGATGTATCTGTCTTCTCGGTCATTGAACAAATGGTTCCCTCAGCAAGAGGTGAGTTCGAGATTACGGATGTGAATAACTGGTACGCCAGAGAAGGTCAGCTGGAGTATGACATTCTGGAGGGCTACTGGAGCGATGCAGGCACCTTCGAATCTCTGCGGGAAGCCAGCGAGCACATGAGGGATTTTGCCCTGGCTGCTCCTTCGGAGCAGGTGGAGGCTGGTACCTCGACAGTGGAGTTCAATGAGACTTCGCTGGATGAAGTAGCGGCTGAATCCCAGGATGATAGCGAGAAGCTGGCCCATGAAGGAATAGATGACAGGGACAATCGGATGGTTGACTCGGTCATCGAGATTTCTGAGAACGATACCGAAGCTACCAAGAATATCGAAGCTATCAAGGAAGCCAAGGAATCCAAGGAATCCAAAGCTAACAAGGGTACCAAAGATATTGAGGCTAGCAAGCAAGGTGATGAGTAAGAACAGGAAGTAAGGCTGCGGTGTACTGGAGTATGCCGTGGCCTTTTCATGATTTTGGCATCTAGACAAGCTGTATTCAGGCGGAACGTGTGGGGGAATCTGCATCTTGGGAAGCGACCGACTCACTGAGCAGAGTAATTATGTGATCAGCTTCAATTCCGATGGAATTTGGAAGAACCCGAATGCAGGCAGGCGAATAGGTTGTAGGAGGCGGCATACTGATTCTAGCCCACAGGATATACAAGTGGTGAAAAGAATAAGGAGGTATCGGGTGGTTCATGCAGGACAAAATTGATGATCTGCTGCAGCACATCTCCCAGTCACATCAGCAGATGGCCCGGTTGCTGGACACCGAGCGGCAGGTTGTGGTGAGGATGGCCCACATCATTCATCAGCTGCCGGATCAGGACCCGGACCTGGATGGCATATCCGGCTTGATGGACGGCTCCTCGGAGGTTAACAAAAGTGTGATTGCCTATTTGAATGGCCTGGCCGACTTTCAGGATGCCATGGCTGAGATGCTTACGAAGGTCATGAAGGAAATGAATGGGCAGGATGAGGAATAGCGTATTACTAAAGGCGGTGAGGTGAAGATGAGCAGGGAACAGGCCATGATGCATATGCTGGATGCCGCTGCCAAGCTGCAGCGAAATGTGGCGCTCATCCTGGAGGCCAAGGCTCTTGAAGCCGAGAAGGCTCGCAATTGGACGATTAATCATGTCATGGCTCATACCTTTGAGACGCACGAGGATCAGCTGCAGAAGCCACTGGAGATTCATGAGCAGATGGTGGAAATGCTGGAGGGATTAACCCGTCTGCAGACAGGTCTGTGCAGCAATCTGAAGGCTGTGCTGGAGGAGGAGTCTGCAGACGGACTGGACGGGATGTTCGGCGACAGCTTTGGTGACGGAGACAGCGATTCATGAGCTATCAGCGGGAGCATGAGGTGAAGCTGGAGCTGGTGGATTCCATAGCAGCCAGCCAGCATGCCATTGCTAGGCTGCTGCACAGTATGGCCGATGTGATACCTCATGCCGAAGTATCCGCCAAAAGCATGGAGGAGAGCCTGCGGCTACTTACAGCCTATCAGCATGAGATGGCGCGCATGCTGGGGGGCATCTCGCTGCCCAAGCCACGACATGGGGTGCCGTCCAGTCCCTGGCTACCTCCGCAGCAGCGGATCAGGACAGAGCCGATGAGCAACTATAAGGAGGACTGACATGAAGAAGAAAACGGGACGCGTATACAAGAAGTCCAGGCTACGCTCCGGGCGCAAAACACTCGGTCGGGCTTCTCGAGCCAAGCTGAAACTCCAGAAGAAAAGAAGAGGGCTGCTGGTCAAAGGGCGCAAGCATGTGACCAAGCGTGGCAAGAAGGGACTCTACAGATCTCGCCGCAAGCTGCGGGCTGCTGCCGGGTTCGCTCCGCAGCAGAATATATTTGTTCCGACTCAGGAGCCAGCCCCCGCACCCCAACAGGTAGAGGTCGTTCCGGCTCCAGTCAGCCAGAGCTTCGACGAGGCGTATCATGAAGGGTTCAACGAAGGCTTTGCCAAAGGGTATGCAGAAGGGCACGAGCTTGCCTTTAAGCCTCAAGGATAGGGAATATCGTTCGTCCACCTAGATGGTATGAATGACCGAAAGACATCGGTTATTCGTACCTTTTTTGTGTTATGGTCCCGTAGATTCTGACAACGAAGATGAGCAGACAAGACAGGGCTGGAGCCAATTTTCACAAAACACGGCTGTCGTCCATGATGCAAATAACCCCACGGCATATATAGGTTAAGAACGACACTATCTGCCTGTATGCTCCTGCATGGATGGCGGGATCACATTAGGGGACCTTGGGTGGGCAGGCTGCAAGCTGTGGAATCTGAAATGACGTGTCCTAACTTGGAAAGGAAGTGAGTCACCTGACACATACAGAGGGGTATTCGAGCGGCTATGAGGAAGGACGACGAGTAGGAGGCTGCAAGGCCATACTGGAGAGCTTCACGGTCACTCCGCAAATGTCAGACTTGCGTGTGCTGTATATTCCGCAAGGATTTCCAGCCATTGATACGGGCGTCATCGACGCACTCCGCCAGAGCGTACGTGAATGCACCGTGGGCAATATCAAGACGATTTTGGCCGATGCCATCGTGTCGCGTCCTGACCTGGTGCTGGTAATGAATGGTCTGCATGGACTGCCGGAGGACCATGAGGAACAGCTGAGACAAGTCCGTGCCTTCGGGATCAGGACGGCGGTCTGGTTCGTTGACGATCCTTATTTTACGGAGAAGACAGCTAAAAATTGCTTGTACTACGATGTAGTGTTCACACACGAAATGTCCTGTGTACCCTTTTACCAGAGTATGCAGGCCAAACAGGTACATTATATGCCACTGGGGGTTGGCCCGAGTGTGTTTCATCCCCGGAAGGTTAACCCAGAGTACAAATATGATATTTGCTTCATCGGCAGTGCATTCTGGAATCGGGTGGCGCTATTCGACCAGTTGGCTCCTTTTCTCGAAGGTAAAAAGGTGCTCATCGTAGGTGGCTCCTGGGAACGAATGCAGCGACAGGATATCCTCGGTCCCTTCATTCGTCCAGGCTGGATGGACATTGAGGAGACGGCTAACTACTACAACGGTGCCAAGATTGTGCTCAATATTCACAGACCTGCCGAGAGCGGGCTGGATAATGAGAACCTGCACCAGATTCCTGCCCAGTCCATCAATCCGCGCACTTACGAGATCAGTGCCTGCGGTACGCTGCAGATGACGGACATCCGCGATGATCTGGTCCGTTACTATCAGCCAGGCCACGACATTGAGACCTTCGCTACGGCTGAAGAGCTGCAAGCGAAGCTGGCCTATTACCTGGAACATGAGACGGAGCGGCTCCGACTGGCGTGGGAAGGAATGCGTACCACCTTACAGAAGCACACGTTTGCCCATCGTATCCCGCAGCTGCTCCAACTGGCCGTGACCTGAGGCCGAAACGTCAGCTAGATTCAACCATTAGGCTTATTAAAGGAGAGAGAGCGATGTCTGAGAATACAATTACGGTCATGCTCAAGCCGCATGGCTGGCATCAGGGGTATGAGGAGGGCTATATGCGGGGAAGAGCGAACGCGATTGCAGCTCTGCCGCGCCCGGTTTTTCCGGTTCGTCCCCTGCATATTCTGTATATTCCTTCTGGCAAGTCATTCCCTTATTCCCCGATTGATTCGGCGATTATCGATGCACTCCAGTTGCTGGCAACCCGGGTAACCGTGACGGACCCTTCCCTGCCATTCAGTGAGATTGCTCTCCAGCAGCACCCGAATCTGGTACTGGCTCTGGATGGTCTGGACGTCGACAAGGAGCAGATGGATAAAATCCGCCGAAAGGGAATTCGTACAGCTGTCTGGTTGACGGACGATCCGTATTACACCGATCTGACCATTCCACTGGTCCAGCATTTCGACCACGTCTTCACATTGGAGCTGAATTGTCTAGAGCTGTACCAGCAGGCCTGCAGTGCATCTGTTCATTATTTGCCGCTTGGCGTGGCACCGTCACATTTTCATCCGCTGGCTTATCCATCCAATAACCGCCGCGAGCTGAGCTTTACCGGCTCTGCTTATTGGAGTCGTATCTTCTACTTGCAGCCGATTATGTCCCAGCTCATGCAGCGTGACTTCCGTATCAACGGACTCTGGTGGGACCGGATGCCGGATTATCCATTGTATGCAGATCGAATTGATGTAGGCACCTGGCTGGACCCGAGTCAGACCAACGAGGTCTATAACGGAAGCAAGATTATTATTAATCTGCACCGCTCGCATGAGGATGAGCTTGTGAACAATAACCTGCTGAAGCTACCGGGGTATTCACCGAATCCACGCACCTTCGAGGTCGCGGCCTCGTCTGCTTTTCAATTGACGGATATGCGCGAGGATCTTCCCAGATTCTACGAGCCTGGTGTAGAGATCGAGACCTACAGCTCTCCCAATGAGCTGCTGGATAAGGTGCATTACTATCTGGAGCATGAGGAGCAGCGGCGAAACATTGCGCTCAAAGGGCTGGAGCGCACACTCCGGGATCATACGTATATGAACAGAATCGATCAGCTGCTGACGACTCTGTTCCCAGGGTGATGGAGATGAGCAAACGACCTACATTGATGTTATTCAGTCACATTAGCAGCAATCGGAGCATTACAGGAGCTGAGAAGCTGCTGCTCCACTTTTGCAGGGAAGTGGGCTCCTATTTCGATTGCATACTTGTCGCTCCGGAGGAGGGAAAGCTGACTACAGAGGCGCGTCGCGATAACATTTACACACATATTCAGGAAGTACCCGTGCTGTACGGCATGTATACCCCTTACCCTGAGCTGGAGAGGGATATCGAGCAATTAAAGCATTCGTCTGCATACACGGCTCTTGTGCGCATGATTCGAGAGCATCAGCCTGATCTGATCTATGTCAATACCTGTATCCATGTACTGCCTGCACTAGCGGCTAAAGAGGCTGGAGTACCTGTCATATGGGGCATTACGGAGATTATTCGTAGCAATGAGTATACTCCGCTTGCTGCACGAATCATGGAACGGCTGGCTGATCGGCTGGTGGGCATATCCCATGCGACGTTACGACCGCTACAGCAGGCTGGAATACGGATTCGGATGGATGTACTGTACCCGACAACCTCCATAGATTCGATGGGGCAGGCCCAGCGCTATATTCAGCGCACTCGCAAGCGGGAGAAGCTTCGCCTACGCCCCGAGCATATTTGCATAGGCTATATCTCCTCCTACATCACCGAATCCAAAGGGCTAAAGTCATTCATCGACATGGCGCTGGCCTTGTGTCACAGGTACCGGGACTGCCGCTTCTGGATCATTGGAATGCCGATTGAGCAGGAATATTACCAGCAATGTGAGGCCAAAATTCGCGAATCCGGCTACAGCAGACGCTTTCGCTTTTCCAAATTCGAGGAATCCGTAGCAACGGCTTATGGTGCCATGGATATGGTGGTCATTCCCAGTATGGTCGAGGAGGGCTTTGGGCTAACGGCATTGGAGGGCCATATGTACGGCAAGCCGGTCATTTCCTTTGCGCACGGAGGCCTCGTGGAGATTATGCAGCTATCCGGCAACGGTGACTATCTGGTGGAGCCAGGGAACAGCTATGAGTTAACGGCAAAAGTAGCATACCTAATAGACAATCGCGAGGAAGCGGTGCGGGTTAGTAAACGAAATCAGCAGGAATCCATGCGTATGTATGGGGCAGATGTGTATCGTAGCCGCTGCAAGGATATGGTCGTACGCTGGATTGCCGAGCATCCATCATGGTTCCCCTGCCTACAGCATCCAGATGGAGCTCTGTATGCTAATGGTGAAGGTTATGGGCACTGGACCACACAAGGCTCGGAAGGCAAGCCACGAATTCGGCAATTCCCGGCACAGATCATTGAAAGTCTGCCTCTGCGGCGTCAGGAATCGGCTCCTGAGCTGGAGGCCGTGCAGCATCGGGCTGTACCTGAGCTACCGCAAGCTCTGCCGCCCGCTCCAGAGCCAGAATATGTGAGAGATTTCATACAAGTACGTGCTGGAGGCAAGCGCAGGAGCATACGAAGACGAAAGGGTCAGCGTACACACCTGAAGGGTCGCCGCCGCATACATCAACGTATGAAGCGAACGTACAGGCTGGGCAAAGTGGGCAGAGGCAAGAAAAGGTGGGGAAGCAGAAGATGAAAATCATGACCATACTCGGTACCAGGCCGGAGATCATTCGTCTCAGCCTGGTCATGACCAAGCTGGATCAGTATGCCGACAAGCACATCATGGTGCATACGGGCCAGAATTATACGGAGAGCCTGAGTGGACAGTTCTTCCGCCAGCTTGGGCTGCGGGCGCCCGATTATGTGCTGCAGCAGAAGGCAGGAACACTTGGGCAGCAGCTCTCTGCCATGTTCGGACAGATGGAGACGATCCTTCATCAGGAGCAGCCGGATCAGGTGCTGTTATTGGGGGATACGAATAGTGCATTATGTGCGGTACTGGCTGAGCGGCTGGGCTTCCCCGTCGTTCATATGGAGGCAGGTAACCGCTGCTTCGATCTGGCCGTTCCAGAGGAGAAGAACCGAAGAGTCATTGATGCGATCTCTTCTATTAATATGCCTTACACGGAGCAGAGTAAGCAGAATCTGTTGCGAGAGGGATTTCCGGTGCAGCGCATTGTCTGTACTGGAAATCCAATCTATGAGGTAATGAAGCATTACGAGTCGGATATTCAAGGAAGCCGAATTCTGGACATCATGGGGCTTAGCAAGGGAGATTACTGCATCGTGACGGCCCACAGAGCCGAAAATGTGGATGATCCAGTGCATCTGGCAGCGATCCTGGATGGCTTGAATAAGGTCGCTGCGAGCAGTGGCAAGCGCATGTTATGCAGCATTCATCCTCGCACCGCTGCCCGGATTGCGGCAAGCCCCAGCATGACTCGACATCCACTTGTGGAATTCCATGAGCCCTTTGGCTTTTTTGATTTTGTACAGCTGGAGGCCCACGCCTGGTGCGCATTAACGGACAGCGGTACCGTTCAGGAGGAATGCTGTATTTTGGGCGTACCGACCGTCACGATGCGTAAGACAACCGAACGGCCCGAGACGGTGGATTGCGGCAGCAATGTCATATCAGGATTAGACGGAGATGCGATTGCGGAGGCCGTCAGCATTATGACCTCATTGCCGCAAAGCTGGAAGTGCCCGGAAGGGTATCTGGCGGAGGACGTCTCGGATATTGTAGTCAAATATGTACTCGGTGGAAAACGACATGTATGAGCAATAGCAGAGTGCGATAGCCATAAAGCGTCGTGGAAATATGGATATTAGGGAGGGTTCTCATTGAAGCTCCTGATTCTGGGCGGTAACGGCATGGCCGGGCATGTACTGGTCAATTACTTCAAGCATCAGGCTGTGCACCAGGTATTCTATACGACTCGTGATTCCAAGGACCAGGGAGGACTGCTGCTAGATGTGCTGGATGGTAGTATGGTTGATCTACTCATCCGCATTGTACGTCCTGCGGTCATTATTAATGCTATTGGTGTGCTAAATGAGCATGCAGAGCAGAAGAAGACGGATGCTTACTGGATCAACGGTCTGCTGCCGCATCGCTTGGTGGAGAGTGCGAATCAGGTAGGTGCGAGGGTCATTCATATCAGTACGGACTGTGTCTTCTCCGGATCACGCGGTCGCTATACCGAGACTGACCCACCAGATGGTACAAGCGCCTACGCGTTAACGAAGATTCTGGGGGAAATACATGAGCCAGGACATCTCACGATACGCACATCCATTATTGGTCCTGAGATACGGTCCCGGGCGATCGGCCTCATGCACTGGTTCATGCAGCAATCCGGGGAGGTAGCTGGCTATACGAGGGTTATGTGGAATGGAGTAACCACGCTGGAGCTGGCCAAGGCGATTGATGCCTTACTGAATGAACAGCTCGATGGGCTCATCCATCTGGCCGTACCTCAGCCGATCAGCAAGCATGATCTCTTAGTACTGTTTAAGCGCATCTGGAGCCGTGACGATATTACAATCCGGCCAGAGGCGGGAATCGTGCAAGACAAGACCTTGCTCTCTACTCGCAAGGATCTGCAGTATCAGGTGCCATCGTATGAGTCAATGCTGCAGGAGCTACATGACTGGGAGATGAAAGGAGGAGTACATTGAGGCCACTGGTTAGCGTCATTATCCCGTTCTATAATTGTCCCTATGTCGATCAGGCTGTACGAAGCGTGCTTGCCCAATCGTATAGCCCCGTGGAGATTATCGTCGTCGATGATGGCTCCACACAGTTCCAGGAACGTCTTGATCCCTATCGATCCCGTATAATTTATCTGGGCAAAGCTAACGGCGGAACAGCCAGCGCTCTCAATCATGGGATAAGGCATGCATCCGGTCAGTACATTGCTTGGCTGAGCTCCGACGACCTCTTTTACCCCGATAAGATCAACAACCAGGTATGCTTCATGCTGGAGCACCAGGTCTATATCTCTCATACCAACTTTGACTATATCGATCTGCACAGTAACATCTCCAGGCATGGGGTAGCCCCTTTGTTTGCCAATCTGAAGGAGTTCTACACCTTCTTCCTGACTGCAAATCCTGTGAACGGTTGTACTGTGATGTTTCGGAAGGAGATATTCGAACGCCTGGGGCTCTTCGATGAGTCGCTGCCCTATACCCATGATGTAGACTTCTGGTATCGGGCGATTGTGAACGGCTATACCTTCCCGTTTCTGAATCAGTCGCTGGTCGGCTACCGCTGGCACGGGGGAATGGGGACGCTGCGCTATCGTGATGTGATTCAGCGTGAGTATGACTATGTACAAGGGCGAACCCGGGCGCGGATGGAGCAGTTCTTGAATACGATCTGATGGTGAACAGTCAGAAGTAGTCTTGAAATGATCTTGAAATGTGATCTCTAAATGACCTCAAAATCCACAACAGATGTGGACAGCGAGGTCATTTTTTATAGTCTTGTGGTTGGAATAGATCAACTATGCGTATAGAGCCGCGGCAAGTGGGGGGCCCTATCGACTACTGTTATGCATGCTGTTCTTTCCTCTCAGATGAATAACGATCAACAGCGATGAACAGCAAGCTTAAAGGCCACTGCATTTCTCGAGGGCTTCCCCTCTTTCTGCTAACAACGATGCTTATCATACAAGTAGGGTGGCACATCAATCTGGTGCATCCAATCCTGAGCTTTGTGAAAGGTTGCGTGTTGCGTACAGTCAGGGTACATGCGGATTCTGTGCATGGCTTGTTCCGCTGACCATATCTTTTCTTGCTGCTATGAATATATTAAATAGAGCTCTGGTAGCAGCTTCCTTGCACCGGACAGCTTTGCAGGAACCTTGAAGGAGGGTGTTACAGGTTTGAACGAACAGATTACAGTGCTCATCCCGTTCTATAATCCAGGCCCCTTTCTGCTGGAAGCTATCGAAAGTGTATTTAGACAGACCTACAGCCAGTGGAAGCTTATTCTCGTGGATGACGGGTCAACACAGCCTTACTCGCCTGGATTGAAAAGATATTTGCAGGATCCGCGGGTCATGTTGCTTAAGACTGTACGGAATGTTGGACAATCAAAGGCAATGAACAAGGGATTGTCCCAGGTAAAGACCCCACTTGTCATTCAACTGGATGCGGATGATTGGTTCTTCCCGTATACGCTGGAGGTTATGGTGAAGGAGGCCGCCAAGCTTCCGGAAAAGGTAGCCGTCATCTCAGGCAACATTCATATTGTCCATGAGGACGCGTATGGCAATCGTCTGATGACCGAGGTCTACAAGGGTCGGCACTACAAAGACAAGTATGCCTTCCTGCTCGCCAATTCGTCGGTATGGCCGCGATGCTATCGGGTATCCGCACTGCGCTCGATCGGGGGCTGGCCCATTGATGACAAATATGGCGGCAGATATCTGGAGGATAAGCGTGTATTGCTCCGTCTGATTGAGCAATATCATTTCCATTGGATTGATAAGCTGCTCTATAACCACCGTCGTCATGACACGAATCAGACCAATAATGTTCGTGTGTATGCCGAGATGGCAGAATGGACGATCCACAATGCGTTAAGCCGCTGGGGAAATGAATACAAGCCGGTCATTCTGACCTTCGGGGTTGGCTGGAAGCGACTGGATCGTCTCATTCCACTGAAGACGGCCAGAGGATTGTCCCCACCACTCAAGCCGGGGCTTGTACCTCAGCCACTTCAGGCACCGCCAGACATCCCAACTTCGCCGCCGACGCCTTCAATAGCCCCTGCCAGTACGGCTAAGCCTGCTGTAACAGCGGCACCAAAGGTAGCCACTCCACCACCGATAGCAAAGGCACCAGCACCACCAAAGGCGCCATTATTGCCGCCAACACCACCCATATCTTCTACCTCCTCTACCCCTCCAGCAGCAGCGTACACAGGCTTGAAGATTACGGAAGGGAAGGGACTGGGATCTGCTCCTGGCATGGGCTTGGGGACTGGACCCAACACAGGACCTGGAACAGGACCGGGGACGGGCCCCGGCACCTAAGGAGTGTGAGCTTGCATGAGTCAGGTGACGATTGTCGTCCCTACCTATAACAAGGCAGCCTACATCCAGCGCACTCTGGAGTCCATTCATGCTCAGACCTATCGGGACTGGCAGTTACTGATCATTGATGATGCCTCGACAGACCCGACTGTTGCGATTGCCAGACGACATGCAGACCCAGCCCGTACCCGAATTATTGTACGCAAGGTTAATCAAGGGATCTGTCATGTACTGAATGAGGCGCTTAAGCATATCAGGACCGAATACTTCATTCAGGTGGACGGCGATGACTGGATCGAGCGGGATGCTGTACAGGTGCTGTATAATGCGATGACCAGACAGCCTGCAACTACAGCACTTGCTTACGGGAATACTGTACATTGGCATGAGTATGGAGGACAGCTGCATTATCACAAGACCGTGAAGCAGCGAAGCTTCGCAAGCAGGTATGACTTTGCCGTATATGATCCCATGGTGCAGCCTCGCTTCTACCGAACCTCTAGTGTCAGACGTGTCGGAGGCTGGGAGATCGACAGGCTTACCGGTGGCCGGAAAATGGAGGATCGGCGTATGCTGCTGCGACTGCTGGATCATTACAGATTCGTCTACGTGAACCGTGATCTGTACCACTTCCGGTACCATCAATCGAACCTTAGTCATGATCGAAATGCTGCCGTCTACAACAAACTGAGACGATTCTATACGGAAAAGGCTCTGCAGCGCTGGGGCGGTCACTATCGCTGTGAGATGGTCGGACCGCCGGAGCTGTGGCAGTCGATCCGCCTCGTTCCCACGGGACGCAAGACATGACTGCAAGGATTATAGAACACGATTATAGAACACATGGCGACAGAGGAAATTAGATGGGGACAATAGCTTAGTGTATAGAATAGATGTTTTGCAGATTTCTGGAGATCGAAATCGACCGTTCATAGAAGTAACTGAGGGACAGAGCTGTTAGAGCTCTGTCCCTTGCATTTTGCCTATTCTTACTCGTTCTTGCATGTATTTACCTTTAGCATACTGAGAAGCCTGCAGAAATGCGTATGGGTATTTCACGAATGTGAAGGCACAACAGACTAATTTCAAACATTAGCCTGATAGTAAAAATTAACTATTATAATGTAAAATTACATTGTATTTAAAATAGAACAATTCATAAGATTTATTCTCGTCATTCCAATTTTTAAAAGGTGACTGTACCTTCACATATCCATCTGGAAAAGGCAGTGAGAGACAGCAATGAACAGATCCCAAGCCATGGAGCATTTTGAACAGAATACAGTGATCCCACGAGTGCAAGATATGCTTCAACGGCTTGAATCTTACTATCAGCTACATAAGTCCCAGCTAGCCCAGTCATTCTGGTGTTCCATAGAACAGATTATCGCAGGATATGAAGCTTTGCAGGAACAAGGGCAGCAAGCTGCGCTTGGTTATATTACATTCTCTCTACTACGAACATCCATGCTCAGCGGACAGAGTCTCTACTTGGTAGAAGCCTCGAACAGGCTATGGTTCCTTGACGAACAGGCGTACTCTGCGTGCTACGACGCGTCCTGGGCCTATGGCTTCTTGAAGCCTTTGGAGGCGGAGCTGTTGCAGCTGGCCAAAAAATATGCTGGAGCGATTGACCCGACAGATGTGCAGCGAAGGATCATGCATACGGCAGCATTCGTCCATCAGTACGTGCTTGCATTAGCCCGCTATACCTTGCGACTTCATGAAGATAAGCTGATGCCTGCCTTGAACCGTGTCCGACTTGAGCGTGAATGTGAAATTCGCGTCGGCGAATATCGGGATCTCAGCGAGATTGTGTATAAGGTAGATCGCAGAGAGCGCTCTGCAGAAGAGCTAGGGAATGAACTGTCAGGCAGACATGGATTTGCGTATTCCGGTGAGGTGTTTCGTCATGCCGAGCTGTCGCAGGGAGATTATACGGGAATTCATTTGTATTATAGCGATCTGCGAGGAAGCTCCTGTAAAGGAAGCTTATTCACGAATGGCTATTTAGTAGGCTCTCGCTGGGATGAAGCGGACTTATGTGATGCAGATTTCAGCGGGGCATTTCTGGCAGAGGCAAGCTTTACAGGAGCAGACCTGCGTGATGCGTCTTTTCGAGGTTGTGTTGGAATGGCAGGCTTATTGGCGGAGAAGCACTGGGAACGACCTGGTTATGAGCCGGTATGCTTTACCGGTGCTAATCTGGCGGGTGCAGATTTTACAGGCGCTTGGTTGCCCGGTGCTGATTTTCGGGGAGCCTTACATGTGGATGAGGCTATGCTTCACGGGGCTTGGCTGGAAGGAGCACAATTTTCTTCTGATGTATCCGTGGGATTAGAGCGGATGAGTAAGGTAGCAACGAATAGGAAGCTGGTGGAATCATGAAATATTGGATCGGCAAGCCGGAGCACAGCATGGTGTATCCGGCTATCCCTGTATGGGATGAAGAGGCGAATGGAGAGGACTTGAGTCTCGCGGATTGGACACAATGGCCAGAGTCCAGTGCAGCCCAGTTCCGCGTGCGAGGCCATGATCTTACGGTCTATCCTGATCTGATGCTTGGTGAGCTGCTGCTCGTGTCCGATTCCGTGCATGAACTGCTGCGCTTCTATATGCCACAGCTATTCAGCCGGATGGCGCTGCTGCGTGATCTGGATCGAATGGAGCAGCGGCTCTACTGGCTTGTCCAGCCTCCACTTGTCGATGGTATTGGTACGCGGAGCGAGTGGCAGCTTGGAGGTGGGCTACAAAAGCTCGTCGTGAATCAGCAGGGAATGCAACAGCAGCCTTTGGCGCGATTGCGGGGATTGCGTGAACCGTACCTCATTGTGGAGCTTGTGCTTGCAGAAAGTATGCTACGCAGAGGATTCATTGGCATGCAATTGGAAGAGGCTGAGCTGCAGTAGAGGAATGGAGCATGGATGCTTAAGTTCACGGTCAAGTAACGAAAGTCAGCTATGGAGCAGAGCTTGATCTCATGACGTATAGCAAGCCAGTCAACAAGAAGGAGGAGTATCCATGGAACATCTGGAGAAGAAGCACCTGGATGAAATGATGGTTAGCCTGCGCCAAATCCAACAGGAGGAGCCAGCGGAAGAAGTTGAGGGCCTTGAGGATCTGGGGATCGCAAAGACAGGAACATTAGAGGAAGCTATCGCACTCGGGGAAGCTTCAGAGCAGTGGCTGAAGGGAATGCGTCGTGTAGACGGAGAGATTCTGATGTTCGCAGAACGTCTGCTGCTGGATGGACGAGTAGGGATGACGATGCCAGTTACATTTCATGAGATGGCACCGGAGCTCAAGCAAATGAAGTATCCGTCCGCCCATCGTCCATCCCTGATCCTGACGAATCAGGAGGGGAGCATCAATCTGGCTTTGAACTGGATCGACAGCGATATCGGCCCACAGGATGTAGAGCAGCTCACGATGGACATGACAGCCGTCATTAAAGAGACACAGCGCATTCAGGAATGGCAGAGCGAGGGCTTGGTGGACATTCACGGTCGACAGCTCGGCTATTGTGAATTCACGACGCCTGTATGGAATGACTTGCTGTATCATCTGATGTTCTTCACGGAGCTGGAGGGCCAGGCCTTAATCGGCACCTTTAACTGTACGGCTGAGCATCTACCCATCTGGAGACCACTTGCCTACCGGATGTTAGCCACCCTGAAGATGATCCCTACGAAAGGAGAGACACTATGACGACCCCGCGAACGACGTATGATTTACTACACATCACCCCCTACGAGCACGTGCGCATTCAGGAGCTTCATATTCGCAAGCAGATGAATGAGCACACACGGCTGTCGTTTACCGCCATGGTGCCTGAGGAATGGAAGGACAGCTATGTGCAGATGACGGCAGCAGATTCTCCTGTGGGTGTATTCCAGCTTAAAGAGGACGGCAGCCAGGCTGCTTTGTTTCACGGCACGGTACTGAACATCGAGATCAAGGTCGTACGGGATGTGTACTATCTGGAGGTGGATGCGGTGTCGTACAGCTATCAGCTGGATATTCGCCCCAGAAGTCGATCCTTCCAGGACAAGAATATGACAGTCGAGACGATGCTGCACATCGTAGGAAAGGACTATCCTGGCTTTGACCTGATCGACTCTGCCACAGGCGGTGCGGCCTTAAGAAGGCTTACGGTCCAATATGCCGAGACGGATTGGGCATTCCTGAAGCGCATGGCTTCGCGCTATCGGACTTCCCTCAGTCCTGCATCGAACTTTGATACCCCCAAATTATATTTTGGCGTGGAGGAAACGCCCTCTGGCCTGAATCTGTCCAACTATCATTATACGGTCAGTAAACGGATCGAGACGTATCGTCATTTTAACGGAAATGATACGACCCCGGTGAATGAGCAGGATTTCGTGGATTATGGGCTGGAGACCGAGCAAGTGCTGGATCTGGGCAGCCAGGTGGCCTTTCAAGGTAAAAGTCTGTACGTATACAAGGTCCATACCCGCATGACGCAAGGCATCTTAACGCACGAATACACTATGACGACGCATAAAGGTCTCCGGCACCGCGAGCTGTTCAATGAACAGCTGACAGGCTTATCGCTGCTGGGCAGCGTCATTCAGGTGGAGCGAGATCGGGTGCGTGTACATCTGGATATCGATCAGACTCAGGAGGCAGCAGTAGCCTATTGGTTCCCGTATGCTTCTCCCTATACCGCTGAAGGGCATAGCGGCTGGTATGTGATGCCAGAGCTGGGGGATCGCGTACGCATTACCTTTCCGGCGCATCTGGAGGACGGGGCTTTCGCCAGCAGCTCAGCACGGGAGGGACGGAGTGAGGAGGGACAGCAGGGACAGAACCGTTTCAGTAATCCGCAGGTGAAGATTTTTCGTACCCCACACGGTAAAGAAATTCGGCTGACACCGGATGAGATCATCATTTCCAGCAAGGACGGAGCCGTCTTTATTCGCTTGAATGAGAAGGAAGGTATTCATATTACGAGTGATCAAGAGATCAGCCTCAGTGCAGGTGGAAATATCTCGCTGAGTGCAGGAGACAAGGTCAAGATCACGGCAGGACAGGAAATCCAGCTCTCTAGTCAGGGCAGTACGGTGTCTCTGGGCGGTCAGACGACGGTCATGGGCAGTGAGGTGAAGACGAATTAGCAGGAAAGAAACTACAGAGAGAGACCATATGCAGACTTCAATTGATCTGTAGACAGGTTGAAGTAGAAGTAGGCAAGAGCAGTTTGAGAGAGATAAATGTTAGGAGATCAGGATGCGGTGGCCATGATGCCGCAAAGGAGTGAGGGTATTGTCACAGACAGGGAATAGTGCTTCTGCCGGGAAGGAAGATCTGCGGCCCGGAAAGGGAAGTAAGCTGGGATATGTCGTAGCCGGGGCCATTCTAAGCTGTAGCTTCGGCACACAGCCCACTCGGCTGAAGCGCCCGCTAAGCCATGGTGTATATATCAAAGGCAAGGCGCAAATGAATGTCGGCGATTGTGAGCCGGGAGTGAACATATCTGGCTTTGGCAGGTGCTGGTGTAAGGCCAACCCTGCGGTGAAGGCGAGCAAACTGGTAGATATCTACGGAGTGCCCAAAGCACCGTGTGTCCCGGTCATCACGGGAGCATGGATTGGAGGCAAGAAGGATGTGCTGATTGAAGGTCAGCCAGCGCTGCTGCAAAGCTGCTCTAACGCCTGCATGTATGGAGGCATGATTCGAATTGACGATGATGGACAGAACCTCGACTGAGCGGACGTTCATCACAAGGAAGGGAAGACAGGGGAGGAACAACGAGATGAGGAAGAATGGTGGTGAGTGAGATTCCGACCAATCAGAGCACAAAAGTAGAGCCCAGTCACATTCCACTGCATCGGCTGGAGTTGTCAGCGCCATTTGCACTGCAACGGATTTCAGACATGCGAATGAGCCGCCCACTGCACAATCACGCCAGACTGTTCCTGATGGGAATTGTAGATGAGGAGCAACAGGGACGCGTGCTAGAGCAGGCCCGAGCGGATCAGCCGCTCATACTTACGCTCCGAGGGGAGGAGGGTCAGCCCGCACGGACGCTGTTTCATGGAGAGCTCCAGCAGGTGCGCATGAGCATGGTTCGAGGGGTATACACCGTAGAGCTGGAGGCGGTGTCTCATACCTATCAACTGGACGTCAGACCACGGACGCGTTCTTTTCAGGACTCGCAAATGACGTACGCTGAGCTTATTCGGCAGGTGCTAGAGCTTTATCCCGATGCGGACTGCATCCAGATGGTTGGCGATGAAGTCAAGCTTGGTGAGCTTCTCGTCCAGTATCAGGAGACCGACTGGGCATTCCTGCAACGGATGGCATCCCGTTTTGGAACGGTGCTGGTTCCTGAGGTGACGCTTCCTGGTCCGAAGCTCTGGTTCGGCGTACCCGAGGGACGCTCCGTCAGCTTGGACAACGCCCATTATCGGCTGAGACGGAGCTTCGATAAGGACGCCACGGCGGAATTCAACCATATATTAGAGAGCGGAACACAGGCCCAGCCGGGAGATGAGGTAGAGTGGGCGGGAACGAACTGGACCGTCGGTGAGATCACGACGAGCACCCAAAGAGAACTGTTGCTCCATGAGTACCGCCTGATGCCTGAAGGTAGCATTCATAAGCCGCTGCAACACAATTCAAGATTGACAGGGGCCATCCTGGAAGGCAAGGTGCTGGAGGTCAAGGAGGATCGCCTGCGTGTGCATCTGGAGGTGGACGAGCAGCAGGACCCTGCGAAGGCGTGGTGGTTCCCATACGGAACGCTCTATAGTGCCGAGGGGCATAGCGGCTGGTATGTCATGCCGGAGGTGGGCGACCAGGTTCAGGTCTATTTTCCGAATGTACGGGAGGCGGAGGCTGTGGCAACGGCCTCGATCCGTCGGGCCAAGTCAGCGTCAGCGAGGCTGGCTGATCCCCAAGTGAAGGTGTGGGGTACGGCGGCGGGGAAGTCAATACAGCTCAGCCCCTCTGAATTGACGCTGACGGCGAGCAGTGGAAAGGTAGACATCCGACTTCACTCTGGTGGCGTGCAGGTGAGCAGTGACAGCAGCCTGTCGGTCTCTGCCAAGAGTCGTCTGTCGCTCCATGCAGATCGTCGTGTGCAGGTGGATGCAGGTAGTGCCATCTATCTGCATGCCGGAGGCAGCAGTCTCGTGCTGGACGGTGAGACCGATCTGCGCTCAGCACAGGTGAAGCTGGAGGGAACGGTGAAGCGCCCAGTCTTCGTAGCGGATCTGGAGCCGATCTGGGAACCGCCTATTGCCGGAGCCCCGACTCCCGGAGACTCGCCGGACGCTTCCGGGGGAGAGGGTGGAGATTCCTCGTCAGGTCGCAGCTCTTCGAATTCGAAGGGAAGTGAAGGGGGCCAAGCTCCTGCGGCTAATCTGATGGGGACGCAACTCAATGCGCTGAAGCTGGGTCAGGCAGTGGCGGGTATGATCCCAGTCTTAGGTGCAAGCCCGGTGGTCGCTGCTGTTGGTGCCGTTGTCGCTGTGGCAGTCGCTGGTGCGATGCCGTTCATGGGCCATGTATCATCAGGAGGAGCCAGAGGACGTTCCAGTTCGAGCATATTCGGTCAGCATCTATTGTCGATTGTGGGTGGTCCGCTGCTGGGCAAGGCGTATACCGCTGCCAGAATGTTCGGCAGAACGCCGATGGCCGAAGAGCTCATTAAGGCCATGAAGGATGAGATGAAGCGGAAGCAGCGGTATAGTACGTATATGGCTCTGCACATGGAGAAGGATATGCTAAGGCCGAATGCAGACATCGGCAAGCAGACACTAGCGGAGATCAAGGCAAGAAATCCAGAGAGCAAGTTGTACGGTGGAGAGCAGGAAGGGTTCTATCAGGCGCAGCAGTACTACTTGGTGTGGCTTTATGGGAGCAAGGCAACGGAGCGCTTGAGCCAAGAGGAATTGGGGCATAACTCATACCTCATCTATCAATTGCACAGCTTGCAAAAGAAAGGCCAGGATTTATCGAAGTTAACGGTTGAAGAAATGGACCGACTGTCATTTGAAAATGCGAGTCGGTGGTTTAAAATTGATTCAGCGGTTGTTACTACTTACGGTGCAGGCACCGCGTATATGGAGGGCAGAGCCCTAAGCTCGACGGTAGGTAAGACAACTGTAGATCCGCAGCCTAAGGAGAAAGGTGGCCCCGGTGTTAACCGTCCGATTGATGAATTTGACGATACATTGAATTACCAGGGAGCTGCAAATAGTCGTAAGACTGAGGGGACAGGAAATGTTAATTGGAATCTCGATGATTTAAAGAATACGGATACTTTTAAAAAAGGAACGACGAGCAACGCATTAAATCATATTTTTGAGGGCGAAATTATAAAGGGACAAGCAGTTGGATTTCATTATGAAGGTATGCCAAATAGTAAGGGGAAAATTGTTGGAAATGTTGATACCCCTAATGAGTATGGTGTATATAGAGCCAATATAGAGGTTGATGGAATACTAAAGAAAGCGAAGACTACGTTTTTTCCGAAAGATTGGACACCGCAACAAGTAATTGACGAGATAAATATAGCTTTCAATAACAAAGTTGTTTACAAGAATAATAGATATAGAGGGACTGCGAGTACAGGAATGACTATTGAATTTGTTGTGAAAAATGGGAAAATTACATCAGCATATCCGTTGTATTAAGAAGAATGGAGATAACAACATGATTAAATATTTGTATACAACTGAATTCAATGAAGATTTTAATGAGGTTATTTTGGATTTCGGTATAGATACATCATTAAAGAATGGTTTTCTGATTAGTAATTCACTAGGTTCGGATGTTTTTGGCGATTTTGCTACTGTAAAGGACGAAATCGAAAAATTACTTGAATTACTATCAGGAAAGGTAACTTTATACGAAGGTGGGGGAAATGTGAACTTAATAAAATCAGATGAATTTTTTACAACCATTGAAGATATCTTTGCTGAAGATGATGATGAAGACAGCACATGTAAAATTGAGACTTTAGAATATACAAAGATCATACTGGTCTGGGCAAAAGAAAATTTTCAGTATAAGTGCCAGAGAGGCGTTATGTTAAGAGAAGAAGCAGAATTAGCAGTGGATTGGATAAATAAAAAATGTATTGAGGTGTATGAACTACAGAGTCGACAGGATATGTAAAGAGTTTTATGTAAACTTTTTAAATTCTCTACAACAAGATCGTACAGTACAACCAACAAACCAAATACTAAAAAATGTATAAACACTTGATAAAATTTCAAGCTCATTCCCACTATATGAGTAGGAATGAGCTTTTTTGTGTGTGGAAAGGTAGACATCCGACTTCACTCTGGTAGCGTGCAGGTGAGCAGTGACAGCAGCCTGTCGGTCTCTGCCAAGAGTCGTCTTTCGCTCCATGCAGATCGTCGTGTGCAGGTGGATGCAGGTAGTGCCATCTATCTGCATGCCGGAGGCAGCAGTCTCGTGCTGGACGGTGAGACCGATCTGCGTTCAGCACAGGTGAAGCTGGAGGGAACGGTGAAGCGCCCGGTCTTCGTAGCGGATCTGGAGCCGATCTGGGACCGCCTATTGCCGGAGCCCCGACTCCCGGAGACCCGCCCGGTGCTTCCGGGGGAGAGGGTGGAGACTCCTCGTCAGGTGGCAGCTCCTCGAATTCGAAGGGAAGTGAAGGGGGCCAAGCCTCCTGCGGCTAATCTGATGGGGGCGCAACTCCATGCGCTGAAGCTGGGTCAGGCGGTGGCAGGCATGATTCCGGCTTTGGGAGCAAGCCCGGTGGCCGCTGCTGTGGGTGCCGTTGTCGCTGTGGCGATCGCTGGTACGATGCCGTTCATGGGCCATGTATCATCAGGAGGAGCCAGAGGACGTTCCAGTTCGAGCATATTCGGTCAGCATCTATTGTCGATTGTGGGTGGTCCGCTGCTGGGCAAGGCGTATACCGCTGCCAGAATGTTCGGCAGAACGCCGATGGCGGAAGAGCTCATTAAGGCCATGAAGGATGAGATGAAGCGGAAGCAGCGATATAGTACGTATATGGCCTTGCATATGGAGAAAGATCTATTAAGGCCGAAGATAGAGAAGGAGACTCTGGCGGCGATCAAAGCACGCAATCCCGATAGTAAGCTCTATGGTGGAGAGAAGGAGGGCTTCTATCAGGCGCAGCAGTATTATCTAGTATGGCTTTATGGAAGTAAGGCTTCTGAAAGACTAAGCCAAGAGGAGCTTGGACATAATTCATATCTCGTGTATGAGCTGGATAAGCTGCAAAAGCAAGGTAAGGACTTATCGACGCTAACGGTTGAAGAAATGGACCGACTGTCATTTGAAAATGCGAGTCGGTGGTTTAAAATTGATTCAGCAGTTGTTACTGCTTACGGTGCAGGTACGGCGTATATGGAGGGCAGAGCCCTAAGCTCGACGGCAGGTAAGACAACTGTAGATCCGCAGCCTAAGGAGAAAGGTGGCCCCGGTGTCAACCGTCCGATTGATGAATTTGACGATACATTGAATTACCAGGGAGCTTCAAATAGTCGTAAGACTGAGGGAACAGGACAAGCCCCTAAAATTGAAATAAGTGAGCAGGTCAGTAATGCTGAAAAATTACAAAGATCATACCATTATTTAGGGCGTGTCTTCAAACTCAAGCAAGCCACACCATAATGGATGCCAAGGCCAAAAAAGACTTGAACGTACACGCTAATTTATCATAACGAGTCGCCAAACGACGATAATTCTTTACTTTATTAAAGAAGCATTCCACCAAATGGCGCTCTTTGTAGACATCACGATCGTATTTTAGGGTCATTCGGCGATTTTTCTTTCCGGGAATCACCGGTATGGCCTGTTGTTCCTTCAAAAAGACCCGAATAGCATTCGTATCATACGCTCGGTCGGCCAAGACTTGCTTCCGGGTCAGTTTCATACTTTTAAGGATGTTGAAACCTTGGACGGAGTCATGTGCTTCGCCTCCGGTCAAGTCGAAGCGAAGTGGATTTCCTAACGCGTCAACTACCGCATGAATTTTCGTGCTTAATCCACCTCGGGAACGTCCGATCGCTTGCTTGCTTTGCCCCCTTTTGCGCCTGATCCATGCTGGTGAACTCGCACAATTGTGGCGTCAATCATCACGCTTTCCTCGTCAGGATCGAGGGAAACATGCTTTAGCACTTCATCCCAAATACCCGCTTGCTACCAGCGTCGAAAGCGGGTGTAGACGGATTTCCAATTGGGGAAGTGGTCTGGAAGATCACGCCAAGGGGCGCCTGAACGAGCCACCCAAAGCATTGCATTTAACATGATTCGATTGTCCACTGCGGGACGTCCTCCTTGTGGTTTTCGTTCAGGTGGGAACAAATCTTGAATTAGCCGCCATTGTCTCTCGTGAATTTCGTATCGTGTATTCATTTAATATAATTAACCCATGTATTACCATTTAATCAGTTTGAAGACACGCCCTAAAGGAGAAAAGAAATGTATAGAATACTTACAGAAAAAGACGAGATTGACCAATTGGTTGAATCTTATTTCTGGATTATCGATTTTCCAAGGGCTTTAGAGTATTTCGGGGATATTGAAAGGCATGGATATGGATCAGGCCCACTAGAGGTACAGTTTTCAACCTATCATGAACCAGAGGAGGAGTACTACATTGGAGACAAGAAAGTGTGCTTTATAGGAGAACCGCCAGCTTATGACAAAGATGTAATGGCAATAATGGAATATGATAAATTTTATAACTATTTAATTTTCTTTAGTACGAAACATCTTGACGAGCACCCAGAAGATAAAATTAAGATTAATAGTTTATTAGAAATAATAAAAAACAGATTGAGTATATAACTCTAACAAAAAGATAGAACAAGACAACCATCCAAGCCACAATGCGAGATATCCGCCCGTATTGTGGTCTTTTTTTGCCCTTGTTCTTGCTTCAGCTATTAGTGAAGTACCTTTACCAGTACCGAGTGAGTTGGGTAACTAAACCCTGGCAGACATAATCTAAGTAATTGCGGTATGAAAAATGAGATGAAGCGGAAGTAGCGATATAGTACGTATGGCGCTGCATATGAAGAAAGATATGACCTATGAATTACTGGAAAATGAAACAAGAAAACAACTGGACAAGATTCTTTGCAGCTTATGGAATACTGACCCTTATCATGACTTAGAAAAGGTATAAATAATCAAAACTCAGCTACAACCTATCAGCAAGATGCTAGATAGAAAAGGCCTCATAATCTATGTACTTCCGTACATGAGATCATGAGGCCTTTATCTCATTATTTCAAAAAGCTGTTACTCTTCCATTACATATTCATAGGCTTCCTTCAGACCGCTGCGTAGATCATAGCAGGGCTTCCAGCCAAGCAGCCGAACTGCCTCGCTATGATGCAGCACGCTGTGCCGGATGTCACCAGGCCTCTCAGGCTCGTAGCGTACCTGGAAGGGCTGAGAATGCAGCTGACGCAGCTCATGCACCAGTGTGTTCAGCGAGGTAGGTGTCGTGGTGGCGATCTGAATGATGTGCTGGTGGCCCCGCCTAACAGCGGCCAGGTTGGCTGCGACGACATCCTGCACATAGACAAAATCCCGTGTCTGCTGTCCGTCTCCATAGACGGTCAATGGCAGACCTTTTTTCAGACGCTCCAGGAAAATAGAGATGACACCACCCTCTCCCTTGGGTGTCTGTCTTGGTCCGTATACATTCGCATAACGCAGAACAGTGTAATCGAGGCCATAGAGCTTGTGGAAGACACGCAGGTAAGATTCTGGTGTGAGCTTGGAGATCCCGTAGAAGGAGATAGGCTCCACCAGATCCTCTTCCCGAATGGGGAGCTGATCCAGCTCTCCATAGACGGCACAGGAGGAGGGATAAATGACCTTCCGCACTCCAGCCAGCCTGCAAGCCTCCAGTAAATGAGCTGTTCCGGCAATGTTCACTGTGGCATCGTAGCCAGGATTCTTGACGGAATATTGCACATCTGCCTGTGCGGCATGGTGGAACACCACCTCAGGCTGGATGCGGAGCAGCAGCTCCTGTGCTTGAGGGCTACCGATGTCACACACGTGCAGATGAGCTTGTGGGGACACGTATTCCTGTTTGCCTGTTGAAAGATTGTCTATAATGTGGAGTTCTGCCCCTGCAGAGAGCAGGGCATCGACCAGATGGGAACCGATGAATCCCGCTCCCCCTGTGACGACAGCCTTCATGACAGTCGGCCCGCTTTCATCTGATTGCGGAACCAGTCAATCGACAGTTGAAGCCCCTCTTCCAGCGAAATACGCGGTTCGTACTGTAGCAGATTGCGAGCACGAGAGATGTCGGGTACGCGCACGGGCATGTCTTCATAGCTGCTTCCATAAGCATCGATATATGGAATGTATTCAATCGTGGAAGAAGACCCTGCAATAGTGCGAATCTTCTCGGCCAGATCGGCAATGGTAATTGGCTTCTCGGAGCCAATGTTGAATGCCAGTCCGTCCACCTCCCTCTCCATAGCGGCAATGGTGCCCTCGACCGCATCGCTGATATATGTGAAGCAGCGAATCTGCGATCCATCGTTGTATACCTGGAGCGGCTCACCAAGCAGGGCAGCCTTGATGAACCGGGATACGACCCCGCCATAGGGAGAGGAGGTCTGGCGCGGACCGTAAGCGTTAAAGTAACGTACGATGCTGACCGGGAGTCCTTCCTGTGCATAAGCAAAGCACAGATGCTCATCCGTTGCCTTTGCTGTCGCATAGCACCAACGATTGATGGAAGGTGCACCGAGCACCCGGTCCGAATCCTCACGGAACGGAAGTTGTGTGTTGCGCCCATAAATCTCCGAGGTGGAGGAGAACACGACCTTGATCCCGCGCTCGAATGCCAGCTTCAGAATATTGCGGGTACCGTCTATATTCCCCTCAATGACTTTCAGCGGATTCTCCACTGTATTCTTTACACCAAGTACGGCAGCCAGGTGAAAGATAACGTCACATTCGTCCACGAGCTCGCGAAGCACGCCTGCATCCGTCACAGAGCCCTGTATAAAGATATGATTCGGATTGTGGGATACCTGTTCAAGGAAATGCAGTCGACCTGTAGACATGTCGTCCAGCGTCCATACCCGATGACCGAGCTGGAGCAAGCGTTCTACCAGATGTGAGCCAATGAAGCCAGCCCCGCCGGTTACCAGAATGTTCATGCTTGACACCGCCTTTAATAGATTTTGTAGCTGTACTGGATCACTTGAATGATCAGATTAGGATGATTTTGCTGCGATCCTTGACATGCTTGGTAGCATTGCGGGTATCGATAATCAGATTGGAGACGGACGGGAGCTGCTCATAGGGGACAGAAGAGTGGTCAGACAGAATCAGCACACAATCGTGCTGCTGGATGTTTCTTTTGGTAAGTGGGATACTCTGAAGCTTCGCACGTCCTACGGTAACCTCGGGAATATACGGATCGGAGTAGCTTATGCGGACACCGAGCTGTGACAGCTTCTCCATGATTGGAATGGCTGTGGATTCCCGCATGTCATTGACATCCTTTTTGTAGGTGATACCGAGGACCAGGACACTACTCTTGTTCAGTGCCTTGCGGGCGGACAGGGACTGGCTGACCTTTTGTACGACATAGTTGGGCATGAAGCGGTTCACCTTATGGGCCAGATCAATGAATGTCAGATCGTAGCCGTATTGCTTGGCCTTCCAGAGCAGGTAGAGTGGATCAACGGGAATACAGTGTCCTCCAATGCCGGGTCCAGGATAATAGGGGGTAAAGCCATAAGGCTTGGTACTCGCTGCATCAATGGCTTCCCAGAGATTAATGTTCATCTTCTCGCAGAGCACCGTCAGCTCATTGATGAAGGAAATATTAACCAGCCGTTGGCAATTCTCCAGGATCTTGGTGAACTCGGCCACTCTCGGGGATGATACGACAACGACTTGATCGAAGATACTTTCATAGACTTGCTGTGCAAAGGCTGTGCATTGTCTTGTCACGCCGCCAAGCACCTTCGGAATTGCATGTAGAGCAGCTTGCTGCGGCCCCGGATCGATACGCTCGGGAGAGTAAGCCAGATGGATTTCTTCACCGACCACAAGTCCCTTGGCCTCCAGCATGGGCTGCAAAATCTCTTCCGTTGTTCCCGGATACGTTGAGCTCTCCAGCACAATCAACTGGCCCTTGTGCAGGTGGGGGAGCACGGCTTCCATAGCTTTTTTGACGTAGGTGAGGTCAGGCTGGCTGTCACGGTCCAGTGGTGTAGGCACACATATGATAATGGCATCTGCATGCGTGACATCGGCGAAGTCGCTGCTGACCTGGAAGAGCCCGTCCGCGAACAGCAATCGAATCTCTTTGGCAGAGAAATCCGAAAGATAGCTTTGATGCTGCAGCAGCTTCTGAATCTTGCTATTATCCACATCGATTCCATAGACGTGGTGTCCCTTACTGAGGAAGAGCTGAGCCAAGGGGAGTCCTACATATCCTAATCCGATTACGGCAATGTTGAAGGTTGACTTGTTCATGTTTTCACTCCTTTTCCAGTGCTTGTATATCCTACTCATTCGCTCTTCCAAACGTATAGATTAAAGTACCGTCAGCGCAAAAATGGTAGAATACCATGCCTGTTCCAGGATTCAAGAGATTATGGTGAATGGCGCTATGAATGGCAGACGTCATGGAAAATGGTTGGATGTCCCTGACGGTGACAGACACCAGCACATAGAATAGTGTGAAATGTCTTGGGGAGGTGCTGGATTAGGTGAGAATTTTGCTAAGTACGTATTTTTACTTGCCCCATGTCGGCGGTCTGTCGACCTACGTAGACACGCTTAAGCAGGGGCTTGAACAGTTGGGACATGAGGTGGATGTGTTCGCCCATCACCCGGATATGGCGCATTATTACATGTCGAACAACGGTCGCAAGCTCAAGAAGTCACTTATTGAGGAACGGGTACATGGTCAGCTCAGCGCTTATTATGAGCAACACATGCCACATGTGGAGCACTGGATTCGTTGGCGGGATATCGAACGCTATTGCTTCGAGATTGCGGCAGCCTCCTTCGGCCTGGAATCCTACGATCTGATTCATACGCAGGATATTGTCTCTACCCGAGCCCTGTGGAGGGTGAAGCCGAAGAAGACGCCGTTGGTGGCCACCATACATGGCTGTATTGCTACGGAGTTCCTGCACAATGGAGAGGTTACAGGAAAGAACACACTAGCTTGGAAATATGCTGCGGCTGAGGAGCTGTATGGTGCTACCTCCAGTCATGCGACAATGGTGCCCTCTCGCTGGCTGCAGCAGCTGATGGTATCGGACTTCGGTATTCCGAACCGTCATGTAAGGGTCATGCCCTAC
Organism: Paenibacillus sp. FSL K6-1230; assembly: GCF_038002385.1. Classification (NCBI taxonomy): domain Bacteria; kingdom Bacillati; phylum Bacillota; class Bacilli; order Caryophanales; family Paenibacillaceae; genus Paenibacillus; species Paenibacillus sp. FSL K6-1230. The sequence goes on along the minus strand of NZ_JBBOCK010000001.1, from coordinate 5,017,467 downwards.
GGCATTGATGTAGATGCCTTCATGGCACGGACGCAGCAGCCGACAGAAATAAGTGCAGCAGAGGGGACCAAGGTGATCGTGTGTCCAGCCAGATTGGTGCCTGTCAAAGGACACAAGTACTTAATTGACGCACTGGCTCGCTTGAAGCAAGACCGTACAGATTGGGTGTGCTGGCTGTTAGGAAATGGACCACTCAAGGAGGAGCTACAGCAGCAGACGCAAAGGCTCGGCCTGCAGGAGCATGTCCTATTCTTGGGAGATCGCGCAGACGTACCAGCCTTGCTCAAGAAATCGGATATCTTCGCGCTGGCGAGTCTGCAGGATAATCTGCCGTTCTCCGTCATGGAGGCTCAGCTGGCTGGGACTCCCGTCGTAACGGCAGGAGCCGGTGGTATTCCCGAGATGGTGCAACATGGCAAGACGGGCTTCATTTGCCTTCCAGGACAGAGCAATGCGCTATATAGACACCTCAAGCGTTTGCTGGACAATCCGGGGCTACGGGCTCAGATGAGTAAGCAGGCCCAGGAGTGGGCGATGGAATACTGGTCCATGTCACGCATGATGACTGAGACGATGGAGCTCTATGAAGAAGTGACGAATCAACCTAGCTAAGAGAAAGGAATGACGCATATGGCTTATCGTATGGGGCTGCTCAGACAGACCAAATGCGCTGTGGGCAGACCAACCCAAAGCAGACGTACAAAAAGCGAACGCACCAAAAGTGAACGCACCGCGACTTGGGGTTCTGCTCGTAAGCGACGCCGGTCAGAAGGCTTGAAGAGTCGGAAAAGAAAGCCAACGTCGTATAGCGGTAGCGGTGGGGGAGTCAAGCGACAGGCGAGAAGACTCAGAAGGAGTACTCAGGCCAGGGGGAGCAGAGGAGTGAGACAACGGAAGCCGAAGCAAGTGAAGCAGTTTAAGCCTAGTAGTCCATTGCAGCAGCAGAGAAACCACTTCATAGCTCCTGCACTACCGCCATGGCCTGGAGCGCCGCAGCAGGCTGAGGCTTGCCCACCTGAGCAGATGCTGCAGCCGCTGGCGCCCCCAGTACCCCCAGTACAGCCTATAGCAGCAGCACCTACTTCTGAGCAGCTGATTCAGCAAGTACACCCGTTGCACCCAGTAGAGCTGTCGGAATCGGTGCTCCCGAATCTGGCCGCAGCGGCACTTCAGCATGAAGGAGAGGTAGCAGGCGGCGATGAATGGGGAGCCCATTCTGCAGCGTTCATTGCCGAGCATTCCGGATTTACTTCTGAGCACTTAGCAGGTGAAGCTGCCGAGCAGGTATCGTCTCATTCTGTTGAAGTTGTCGAGCATGTACCGTCTCATCCTGTTGGGACTATTCCGTCGTCAGTTCAGGAAGAAGCAACTGAGGCTCCTTTTGTTGCAGGGCACACGGTGCAGGAGAACGATATAACGAACGATATAACGAACGATATAACGGATACAAGCGTTTGGGGCGCTCCTGTAGCTCGCGGAGCATCTCCTGATTCAGCTGCAGGCGAGCCTAGAGTCCGGGAGCATACTGTCCCAGAGGAGGATATACCTGTAATCACCCGGCTGGAGTTGGACCCGGCTTTCCTGGAGGTATTGTTGACATCTTCACCTGCAGCCTTGTCGAGTGCTAAGGGCATGGGAAGAGATGAAGGAGTGGGGACGGTCCTGTCTAAGGATGAGATAGATCAGCTTGCCCTTCAGGTCAGCCCGCCAGAGCTATAGTAGTTGTTGTAGATGCTGCTTGAGCCTCTTTGGGAAGGGGTTATGAGGGGACGTTTCTTATAATGCGCGAGTGTGCAGGGAGCAAGGGGAGCGATACTTTCAAGAAAAAAAGATTCAGTGTAAATCAGCCTTCAGTATGCTGCTTCCCCGGCGTCTGAAGGTTGTGTTTTTGTACTCAGCTGGGAGAGCCTAGAGCAGTGGATTTGCTAGAACATCACTAAATTGCAGGATGCATGCCCCATCTAGCTCTTGTAGCTTACCCTTCCATGTCTCAACGGGTCTTTGCCCTTTCATTCCTTCGTTACACCTGACAAGGAGAAGGAGGGTCATACTGCATTAATGATCACTGTAACGTCCTTCAGTGCCCATTTGCCTTTCCAGCTGAAGGCTTTGGCAGCTCTCCTCTAGCTCCTTTAGCCGCTTGATTATACATGAAGCACAGTACAATCCATCCTCCCCTGCCTTCAGCGATTCGGAAGAGCTCATTCCAATTACATTTTGAGCTCCGGGCTGAAGCATCCGCATCGACAAAAGCCCATCATCTTACGAGTCGCGTCTACCAAGGATACCTTGCGTGCGTCTGACTGAGGTCAGATACTAATTTATTTAGAGGGAAAGAGCATTTTTTTGCGAAAAGGGTAGATTTTTCTCAAAATCTTTGTTATTTTTGGGATAAAATATAATTTATATTAATCAATTCAATTAAGTCTAATATTTTCATATTTCGCAGTTGGTTACAAAGGTGATGAGCTTGTCATGTAGAAGCTTTTATGTAATAGGAGTAGGTTTGTTCAAACACCAAAAAGAAAGCGCTTCCTTTTTTTAGAGTTCGGCTGCTACGTGTCCTAAATTTCGAGCACCGATACTGACTCACAATCACCCACACCTTCTGTACCTCACCCAGGAACTCACCTATAAGAGCCACGAATCTCACTTGTAGTTGTCAGTTTTCTCATGTCGAAATCGTTTTAGAAAGGGGGTGAGCATTCACGACTCATCCGTACGCTCGCTAGCGTGCGCACATCGTGTCAGAACAGAGGAGCAAGCTTGCTATTCTCACTTTATACAAAGGAAAGGTGGTACTATGAAGACAAAACTGAAAGCGGGACCCAAAAAACAAAATACGCTTCGTAAAGGTATGAAGCACATCCTCGCCGCCACCGTGCTGGCGGCGGGAATTTTTCCTTGGATGCCTCCGAGTGGTACTCAGGCTGCAGAAGCCCATGTGGATAATCCGTTTATTGGTGCTACGGCTTACCTGAACCAGGATTATTCCGACCTAGTCGATACATCCATTGCGCTTACCACTGATGCCTCATTAGCAGCAAAGATGGAAACGGTTAAATCCTATCCGACAGCGGTATGGATCGACCGCATAGCAGCCATCTATGGGGGAGATAACAATGCCGGACGCAAGAGCATCGAGGAGCACCTGGATGCCGCTCTGGCACAAAAGAAAGCCGGTACACCCATTACAGCTTCATTCGTCATCTATAATCTGCCTGGCCGTGATTGCCACGCCTTGGCTTCCAACGGAGAGCTGCCGCTGACGCAGGCTGCCCTGCAGACGTACAAAACAGATTATATTGATGTTATCGCTGATATCTTTGCCAATCCCAAATACCAAGATATTCGCATTGTCACCGTTATTGAGCCCGACAGTCTGCCGAATCTCGTAACCAACCTTAGTACCCCGGCTTGTGGACAGGCCAGCTCGACAGGGATTTATGCGGACGGAGTGAAATACGCTCTGGACAAGCTGCATGCGATCCCGAATGTCTATACGTATCTGGATATCGCCCATTCCGGCTGGCTCGGATGGGATAACAACCGCTCAGGTACAGTCTCCTTGTATACGAACGTGGTTAGGGAAACAAAGGCTGGTCTGAACAGTGTTGACGGCTTCATTACAAATACGGCTAACAGTACTCCCCTCTTCGAGCCGAATCTGCCCAACTCGGACTTGAATGTTGGAGGACAGCCGATCAGATCCGCCAAGTTCTATGAATGGAATCCGTATTTTGATGAGACGGACTTCACAGCTGCACTCTATTCTGATTTCGTACAGGCGGGCTGGCCGAGCAGTATTGGCTTCCTGATCGATACCAGCCGCAATGGCTGGGGCGGCGCGAATCGTCCAACAGTTGCGTCTGGCAACGATATTAACACGTATGTAGACTCCGGTCGTGTCGATCGTAGGGACCACCGAGGCAATTGGTGTAACAACAGTGGAGCAGGTATCGGTGAACCACCTACGGTAGCGCCTGGTCCTGCACATCTGGATGCCTATGTATGGGTCAAGCCTCCAGGTGAGTCCGATGGTTCTAGCTCTGAAATTCCCAACAATGAAGGCAAAGGCTTTGACCGGATGTGTGATCCAACGTTTACAACCCCTGATGGCGTGTTGACAGGTGCCCTACCTAACGCACCCATCTCGGGCCACTGGTTCCATGATCAATTCGTGATGCTGGTACAAAATGCATACCCTGTGCTCTCAGGCACTGACAATGGAGGCGGCGAACCAACGGCTCCAGCAGCTCCAACAGCACTGAAAGCAACAGCAGGCAATGAACAGATTGCACTAAGCTGGACTGCTTCCACAGGCGCAATGAGCTATAACATCAAGCAGGCACTAAGTGCCTCCGGTCCATTCACAACGGTAGCTTCCGATGTATACACTACATCCTACACGAATACAGGTCTGACTAATGGAACGACCTATTATTATGTCGTTAGTGCCATGAATGCCGTTGGAGAGAGCATTGATTCCTCCGTTGCTTCCGCAACGCCAGAGAGTGTGGTGGCTCCGAGCGGCGATCTGGTATTGCAGTACCGCACAGGAGATACCAATGCAACGGACAGCCAGATCAAACCAAACTTCAATATTAAAAACATTGGCAATACTCCTGTTAGCCTAAGTGATCTCACAATCCGCTATTACTTTACCAAGGAAGGTACGGCAGATATGGATTCGGCAATCGACTGGGCCCAGGTTGGCAGCGAGAACATTCAACGCACTTTCACGGATTCGTATGTGGAGCTCAGCTTCACAGCTGCAGCTGGTTCGATTCAGCCAGGCGGACAATCCGGGGATATTCAGCTTCGTATGTACAAGACAGATTGGAGCAATTTTGATGAAACGAATGATTACTCATATGACTCTACCAAAACATCGTATCAGGACTGGGAGAAGGTGACGCTCTACAAAGACGGTATTCTTGTCTGGGGTATTGAGCCTTAAGCATGTCTTCTTATAGCTCTACTTGTAGGTGCTTCCCTAATTCAGACAGGCAAACCAACCGAACCGATTTTCGGATTTGATTAGTTAGCCTGCACGTGCTGTTGAAGCAACCGTCATTCTCTTAATCTAGGGAATGGCGGTTTTCTCTGTACTCAAGGATCCATCCGAACAACAAAGGACACGGAATGTACTATATTCCTTAACACCTATGTCCTGACTGTCAAAAAAGGGATACCCTTGACTCTCAGCGTAAAATAGAAGTAGACCAACTATCACACAAAGGAGGTTCGCATGGAGCGAGACTCATATATAGACAGTTTCTTGAAGGAACACTTTGACGGAAATGATCTGAAGAAGCCTTTGTTTTACAACTCCCGCATAGCCATTCGATTCGAGATGGGGGCAGATGTGGAGGAGCCCGAAGCAAGAGCTGCGCAAGTGAAGCAAAGGGCCGTAGCCTTATATAATGCCTTGAACCAGCCTGAGGACGATGTGCTTGTGATGCTATTTGTGGACAAGTGGGTGGATGAGCCTGTGGATGCGCTTGAGCAGGAGGTTACGGAAGCCTTCAATACCTATATAGACCAGAATCACATAGGGCCACTAGGTAAAAAAGAACAGGAGTATCGGTATAAGGAACCGGATGATTCCGATGATGTGATGACGATTCGGTATGCGGTGCGTGTGAAATCCAGATATGTGAAATTAGCTGACCTTATGGAGGCCATTGCTAATCAGACGTTGGGGCTGAAACCTACGGTAGATGGCGACATATATGTGTTGAACACAACGAACAGGACGATTTTTCATCTCTATGATGATCGGGGACTGGATATAGTAGCTGCGGACAGAGAGACGCTGAGACCGATATATGAGCAGTATAACGGCTGGATTTTGGACTATGACCGTGACAGAATTGATGCCACATTCAACTAACCCATGCCATGATTCAGGGAACGCTTACTATCACTAAGAAATGATCGCAAGACATGAATTGAATGTAGCAAATGTGTTTGTTTTGGTACCTACAATGACCCGATGCACTCATACAAATATAAGCTTATTAGGAGGCTTCACGATTGTCTGACCTCTTGTTGCCAGAGCGCTTACTGCCAAATCACTTACTTATAGTATTTTTGCTGAATTTGTCTTTATTTCTCCTGCACGAAATGGATGCGATCAGACATGCGGAGTGGAAAATGTTTGTCGTGCTCAAGGAAATGGAGGATTCCACCGCATATAAAATCTTCACAGCTATTCATCTACCTCTGTACCTAATCATTCTGTATTTCCTGTTCAGTCCTCACCAGACCATTGTGTTCTGGGTTCTCGATCTGTTTTTCATGATTCATGCTATATTGCATCTTTTGTTCGAAAAACACCCCCAGAATGGAATGAAAAATATGTATTCCAGATCCATTATTTATGGTATGGGTATCCTGGCAATGGTTCATGTCATGTTACTTTTCTAATGAATTAATTGTGCGAATGTTGTGGAGCATGTTCATGTTCCATGACATTCTTTTTTTTTATTGTAAGGAGCACCATATCATGGATGAGTATGTCACATTAAAGGACATAGTGAGTTAACTTTTAATAAAGAAAGCGCTATCAATAACTCTTTTTATCCTTCTCGCACAATAAACCCGCAATCATTTTGGCAAAGTGGTACATTGTAGCCCTCTTCCGAACTAGGTAGACTTGATCTCAAGATGAACAGCTTAGAGAGGATGTGTAACCATGCCACTTCAAAAAACATTATTGGCCCTTGAGGCTCTGGATAGTGCTTATGTTACAGGAGAGAGTGTGAAGCAGTTGTTTGCTTCCTACCCGCGTGTGTCGGTAGAGGTAAAGACGGTGCAGGGGGAAAAAGGTAGCACGGATTTTGTGAAAATTGTAGTGCCAGGAGCTGACGGGAAATCAGGCGGTGGGCAAGCCCCAACGATGGGGATCGTCGGTCGTCTTGGCGGCATTGGAGCACGCCCCGGGCGCATTGGTATCGTCTCGGATGCGGATGGTGCAGTAGCTGCAATCGCTGCGGCCTTGAAGCTGGCAGATATGCAGACGAAGGGAGATGTGCTTCGCGGAGATGTCATTCTGACGACCCACATCTGCCCAGACGCGCCGACACTGCCGCATGAGCCGGTTGATTTCATGGATTCTCCTGTAGACATCCAGCAAATGAATGAGCAAGAGGTCCTGCCCGAGATGGAAGCCATTCTGTCGATTGATACGACCAAGGGCAACCGTGTCATTAATCATAAAGGGATTGCGATCTCGCCGACGGTCAAGGAAGGCTATATTCTGCGCATTAGCGAGGACCTGCTGCGACTGATGGAGATGGCAACAGGACAATTGCCTGTGACCTTCCCGATCACAATGCAGGATATTACGCCTTATGGTAATGACCTGTACCATATCAATTCAATTCTGCAGCCAGCCGTAGCTACACATGCTCCGGTAGTAGGTGTCGCCATTACAGCTCAGGCTGCTGTACCAGGCTGCGGCACGGGAGCAAGCCATGAGATTGATATCGCTACGGCGGTTCGATTTGCCATTGAAGTTGCCAAGGAGTTCACCGGCGGGATTTGTTCCTTCTATGACGCTGCGGAATTTGAGCGTATTCACAGCCTCTATGGCTCTATGAAAGTGCTGCAGACCTCGGGTGCTAAGTCTGGTAGCCCTACGGCCTAATTCTTGAATCCTACAGCTTGATAGGCTAGTACCTTGACCTGATCAAATGAGTGTAGAGCCGCTGCAAGCAGGGAGCCCTGTCGACCTCTGTTAAGCTTGCTGTTCTTTCGAACGAAAATGAAAAGCTGATGAACAGCAAGCTTAAAGGAGGCCACTGTCGTTTCTCTAGGGCTTCCCCGCTTTCCGCTAACCACTACGCTCTCCAGATCATTCAACCTGAAACCAGATTCGGTCAAGGCAATAATAGTCGAATGGTCTAATACTCGAATGGTCTATCACTCTAAGTATCAGTGACTCTGCAACTGTGCCATAACTTAGAATGCAGAGTCATGATGAACAGGGCAAAAGGAGCCGATGCTATGAAGCAGCTTGGTATGATTACGATTGGACAGTCTCCTCGAACAGATGTGGCTCCTATTATTGAAAAATATCTGGAGGGCCGTGCGGAGCTTGTGCAATGTGGAGTACTGGACGAGCTCACACCTGCTCAGATTGCAGAGCTGGCACCAGAGCCCGGGGAATATGTGCTGACCTCCCGTCTGCGTGATGGTTGCGCCGCGGTTGTATCCCGGGAACGAATCAGACCGATTCTGGAACAAAAAATTCGGGAGCTGGAGGAGCGCGGCATCCTGAATATATTGCTGCTATGTACGGGATCATTTCCAGGGCTGCGGGTAGACCGTGCCCACCTGATTGAGCCAGACCGCATTATCCCCCCAGCAGTTGAAGCGCTGGCTGATGGTCGTAGGCTAGGACTGATTGGCCCTCTACCGGAGCAAGCAGATCAGCTGGGGCAAAAGTTTACCTCTACGCCTCCACCTCTTTTTGCAGCAGCATCCCCCTATGCTTCAGGAGAAGCGGAGTTCCGCCAGGCAGCACGAGCGCTGAAGGATCAGGCCCATTTGATTTTGCTGGACTGCATGGGGTATGATGAACGACACCGTCAGTGGGTAAGCGAGGCCGCGGAGGGAGTTCCGGTGATGTTGTCGAATGCATTAATGGGCAAGCTCGTCTCCGAGACGGTATGACCTATAGGCATAGAAGGAGGCAATACCAATGAGTCAAGAGCGTATCGAGATTAGCAAGCATGTACTGATTCAGTGTCTGGGGCTACGCCCTGGTGAGAATCTGGCAGTCGTGGCGGATGATGCCAAGCGTGAGCTGGCAGAATCCATCTATGAGGCAGGCAAGGCGCTTGGTGCGGAAGCGGTGCTGCTGGTTATGAAGGAAAGAAACCGATCAGGTGAGGAGCCACCTGCTCCGATCGCTGAAGCCATGGCTCGTGCCGATGTAGCTGTCTGCGTGACACGTCACTCGGTGACACACACACAAGCACGCAAAGCGGCAGCGGCTGCAGGTACAAGAGTCGCGACGATGCCGGGCATGACGGATGACATGTTCATGAACGGAGCCATAACGGCTGAATATACCGAAGTGAAGGCTCTGACCGAACAAGTGACAGACTTGCTCTCCCAAGGGCGCGAAGTCCGTATCGAGAAGGATGGACAGGTGCTGTCGTTCTCCATTCAAGATCGTCCAGGTGTTCCAAGTACAGGGATGTATTTGAACCCAGGAGAGTCCGGGAATCTGCCTTCCGGTGAGGCCTACATCGCACCTGTGGAGGGTCAAGCACACGGCAGTATTGTGGTCGACGGCTCGATCGCAGGAATCGGTGCATTATCTGAGCCGATCACGCTGACCGTGGAGAATGGTCGTCTGGTTGCAGCGAGCGGAGCAGAAGGAGCGAAGCTGCTGGAGATTCTGGGTGAAGGTGATGGACGCCTACTCGGTGAATTCGGTATTGGGACGAATGACAAAGCCCGCATTACTGGTGTGGTGCTGGAGGATGAAAAGGTGTACGGCACGATTCATGTAGCTTTTGGCAGTAATAACACTTTTGGAGGGACTATTGCTGCGGGTGTACATATCGACGCAGTGGTCTGCAAGCCGGATGTGTATATTGACGATGTCCTGATCATGCGGCAAGGAGAGCTGCTCTCCAAATGACAGGGATCTGCCCGTTGCTGGGCACAAGGAATTATTCAGAGAACAGCACGTGGAAGAGCGGATAAGCACGATACATACACCATGCTAAGTACACATGCTAAATACAATATCTTAAATACAATATGCTAAATATGTGAAGACAGTATGTCAAATACAACCTGCTACATAAAGGCATCTTATATGCACAGTACGATACTTTCGAACAGTTCATCTGTAATGTAATAAGACTGTCTCGTAGATAAGGTGCAGGGCTTCATTAATTACAACTTCATTACACATCAGCTAGGAGGCGGACGGATGTTAGGGATGATTCGGGTAATTACGCTAGAGCAGGAGGAAGCGGTTCATAGGCACGGGGCCTTGCTTGAGGCGAAGTACGGACTCCCCGTTATCAGTCGCTGCATTCCAGACCAATCGCTGGGTGTGTACGATGAGGCTACGGAGCAGGAAGCCATTCCGAAGATTATTGCCTTGGCTCGTGAATTAGAGAAATTAGGCTGTACAGCTATCGGGATTAGCTGTGCCGCCGATCCTGGTCTGGCCGAGGTGAGGGCGGCGACCGGCATACCAATATTTGGAGCAGGCTCCTGTACTGCTCATCTGGCCTTAACCGCTTCAGAGCGCATTGGAGTGCTTACCATTCTGGAGGAGGTACCACCGTTGATTCGCTCCATTCTAGGGGATGCTTTCGTAGGGATGGAGCGTCCTGAGGGGGTGGTGACGACGGTGGATTTGAATACACCAGCAGGTAAGACAGCTGCGCTCGAGGCGGCCCGGCGATTGCAGAGACTGGGTGCTGACTGCATTGCATTATCCTGTACGGGCTTTGCAACGATGGGGTTCGCCGCCGAAGCAGAGCGAACGCTCGGCATCCGCGTGCTGGACCCGATTCTCTCGCTGGGAGCCGCCGTGGCAGCTTCGCATGTCGGGGGAAAATGATCTTCCTTCTGTAGACGAACAACCTTGTGCAGATGAACAACTAAGCAGAGGCTGCTGCATTTCCCCATAGTAAACGCAATACAAGACTAGCTGGGAGCTGGCTTGTGTGCAAATAGCACCGGTTGGCTAAATGCCTGCTCGGTGCTATTTTGTATGATTGGAGATATTTATAACTCAATGACTATGTGATTCTATGATTCATGGTTCTACGCTTTATGTCTCCATGTCTTCATGTCTCTATGGCTCTATGTTCTGTGGGCAACAATCCAACCAATGGATTGGGGGATAAGATTTTATCCACTAGACCACTTTACTCCTTCTAAGTGATAACGTAATGAATTTTTTTATGTATCCATAAATTTCATATAACAACATGAAAATAAAGTCTATTTTCATGAAAACAAGATAATAAAAGAAAAAGTCTCAGGAATTTCCGTTTTGTTTACGAATGGAGTCTGGTACACTATCTGGAACATTAACACATGATGAAATGACAGTAACGACATAATACGTATAAGAAGACATAGCAGATCGGGAAGGATTTATCATCATGAGTGCCACTACCGGGTCATAGGGGGCGATAGACTTGAGAACGACAGGAATTACACTGCAGGAGCTAATGAATATCTCCATACTCAGCAGAGCCAAGGTGATTAGTGGACATCAGGGATTGGACAGGGTCGTCCGTTTCGTGGATATTATGGAAGTTCCAGAGCTGAAGGGCTGGCTGCGAGAAGGTATGCTTATGCTGACGACGGCCTACTCCATCCGACATGATCCTGCGATCTTGGGTGAGCTGATCTATACGCTGAATGAGGCGGGAGCAGCTGCGCTGGCAATCAAGCCCGCTCGTTTTCTCAAGGAAATTCCTATAGAAGCTGTGAATGCCAGCAATGAATGCGGATTGCCTATACTCGAAATTCCGCCGGATATTCCTTATATGGATATTACCCAGCCCATCATGGAGCTAGTGCTCCATCGTCAGGCTGCGCTACTGCGCCGTTCGGAGGAGGTCTATCGCACGTTGACCACGATGGTCCTCGAAAATAGCGGCATTCAGGCTGTTGGTGACAACGTAGCTGATCTGCTGCAGGCTCCTGTTGGCGTTATTGATAATGCAGGAAAGATTATCGTCTCATCTCCACAGAACTATAACTGGAAGACGACGGAGCATGCCCCGTTATCATGGGAGATTAACCTGGATCGGAGGCGGGTCGCACGATTGCTGGTGGACAAGCCAAAGCTGGATGAGATGGAGGAGGTTGGTATCGAGCAAGCACGACTGGTGCTGTCGCTTGAACTGATGCGCAACAAGGTGGCAGAAGACACCGAGCATCGGCTACGTGGCAATTTCATTGACGAACTGCTTACACCTCCTCTGATGTCAAGACACGAGGCTGAAGCTCGCGGCAGCAAGCTGGGGATGAATCCACAGCATCTGTGGGAGGTCGCTGTTATCGAGGGGGAGGATGAGCCGAATCAGGAAAGTCTGACTGCCCTGCTGGAGCTCGAAGCCAGACAACGTGGTGTAACGCCGCATATGGAGTTTCGCTCGAATCGGGCAGTCTTGTTCTTGCCTACACCCGATTACAGACCAGGCATTGATGATACGGAGAAGCCCTGTGCCTGGGCCAAGACGGTAGATGGCTGGCTGCAGGATTCTGCGAATCGGCTAGGGGGCTTCAGAGCCGGGATAGGCAGCCCGGTCCAGCTGTGGAACATGCACCAGAGCTACGGAGAAGCTCGGAATGCATTGAAGGTATCTGTACGCCTGTACGGATCACGCACGACTCGCTTCGAGGAGGTCGAGGTCTACCACCTTCTTGGGGAATCCATTGAGGATACGGGCTTCGCCGCACTGTTCGAGCGCAAGCTGGGCAAGCTGTGCCAGTACGATCAGGAGCATGCAGGGGACCTGCTGCGTACATTGTTCTATTACCTGGAGAGTCGGGGGAGCCTGGTGGACACGGCTCAGCGTCTCTATATTCACCGCAATTCTGTAAAATATCGGCTAGAGCGTATTCGTGATATCGTAGGCTTCGATCTCAATCAGCCGAGGGAGCAGTTCGTATGCCACTTATGTCTGGTGTACTACTATTTAAGACAGGATGAGCAGGAAGGCTGAGACTTCATCCATGGGGGAAGCAGTCCTTACAGGGGGCGATTGAATTGGTGAAATCGAACGATTCGTACACAGCAAGACAAACGTTCGCTACATTGCAGGACAAACGTTCGCTGCATCCCGATCTGTTTCTTGTCGAAATACGCCCATAAGAACTTTATAATGTGACTTAAAATGACACGGAGAGGTACATTAGTGCACAACCGACAAACGGTTGTGCTTTTTTTTAGCTGAAATGGACGTAGTTCAGCCCTCGGATTCTATGTAAAATAAGCACAATTACTAAAGAGCAAGTGCCGCAAACCTGAAGTACAATGTCCGAGCTACAAGATGTTCCAGCGCGATAGGCAGCTTTCTGCTTGTACTGGAACGATGAACGATTGGAATGAATCGAATGCAGAATGCTGAAGAAGAGATGCAATTGGCACACAGCAAGGTGATGACAACAGAGATAAAAAGGGGTTGATCCATTGTTTGCTTTTACAGTCCGCAGGCTGCTGCAGATGATTCCGGCATTAATCGGTATTATCATCATCACGTTCATTCTGTCCAGGGTCCTGCCTGGGGATCCTGCGCTTGTGATGGCGGGAGAACAGGCCACGGATGAGGTCATCGCGAAGATTCGGGCGGACATGGGGCTGGATAAGCCGTTATTCATGCAGTTCTTCGCTTATGTAGGGCAGCTGCTGCAGGGTGACCTGGGCTTCGCCTATCATACCGGTCATACGGTCATGAGCGACTTTGCCACCCGCTTCCCGGCGACGATTGAGCTGACCCTGGCGAGCATGATTATTGCTATCTGTGTAGCCATTCCAGTAGGTATCATTGCTGCTACACAGAAGGAATCGATTATTGACCATATTTCACGGGTGTTCTCGCTGATCGGAGCCTGCGTACCTATTTTCTGGCTTGGTCTGCTAGGCATTTATATTTTTTATTCAATTCTAGGCTGGGCTCCTGCACCCATGGGACGCATCAGCGGTGATCTGAATCCGCCGACGAATATTACAGGCTTGTATGTAGTAGATAGTCTGCTAAGTGGCGATATGGTTGCCTTGAAGAGCAGCCTCGCACATCTCCTGCTTCCCGCGATCTGTCTGAGCACAGGTACGATGGCGATTGTGGCACGAATGACCCGTTCCAGCATGCTGGAGGTGGTAGGACAAGATTATGTTCGCACCGCACGGGCCAAGGGCCTCAGTGAGACGGCAGTTATCGGAAAACACTCTTTGATCAACGCACTGATTCCGACCATGACGGTGCTTGGACTGCAGTTCGGCGGACTCATGGGGGGGGCGGTGATCACGGAGACGATCTTCTCCTGGCCAGGTGTCGGTGGCTATGTGACGGATTCGATCCTCGCAGCCGACTATGCACCGATTCAAGCATTTACGCTGGTCAGTGCCATCTTGTTCAGCTTCATCAACCTGATTGTGGACCTGGTGTATGGATTAATCGATCCACGAATCCGCTATGAATAATTTCTCAGTAACGATGGGTGCTGTGAAAGGAGGAACAACGCTGTGAATACTGCTGCACCGACGAGCTTGGGCACATCACCTGCCAAGGCAGTGACTCCCAAGCCAAGAACGTTCTTTCGACTCCTGCTGCGCAATCGTCTGGCAGCCGTAGGACTGGCCTTTATCATTATGTGGACCGTGATCGCAGCTGTCGCGCCTTGGATTGCACCTTATGATCCTTATGCTACAGACACCTCTGTGAAGCTTACCGCTCCCACGAGCGAGCACTGGTTCGGAACGGACAACTATGGACGGGATATTCTGAGCCGGGTACTATACGGAGCCAGAATTAGTATCTGGACTGGCCTCATTGCAGTCAGTATTTCGTTCCTGATCGGCGTACCGCTAGGTGGCATCGCTGCTTATTATGGCGGACGTACTGGAACAATCATCATGCGTATCATGGATGTGTTGCTAGCCTTTCCTTCCCTGGTGCTGTCGATGGCGATTGCCGCCTCCATGGGGAACGGATTGACTGGAGCCATGATCGCTGTCGGTATCGTGGGCATTCCCGAATTCGCCCGCTTGATGTATGGACAGACCGTGTCCTTACGTGAAAAAGAATATGTCGAGGCCAGCCGGGCCATCGGCGTGAAGGATCGAACGATCTTGTTCCAGCATATTTTGCCGAATGCACTTGCTCCTCTGCTGGTGCAGGCTACGCTGGGAATGGGATTTGCCATTCTGACAGCCTCAAGCCTTAGCTTCCTCGGTCTTGGTGTCAAGCCACCAATCGCTGAGTGGGGCGCAATGATCTCCGAAGGACGGGAATACATCATTTCAGGCCAGTGGTGGCTGGTGACGTTCCCGGGACTCTCCATTGCGACGTCGATTCTGGGCTTCAATCTGCTGGGTGACGGCTTCCGCGATGTACTTGATCCACGGCTACGCTCGGGTAAATAGCCCGGGTGAAGAAGCGGACCGAACGTAGCTTCGCTCCAGCCAGTGAATAGGTTCTCCGGTCTGGGAGAATGGATGATTCATACTTGTACAAACAGGTACCGTAAATCACCTTCATCCATGTGTATCCAAAGTGACCATCTATGTGTATCCACGTGCATCCATGCACTCTGATGAATTGATGCGATATCGCTGCATGACTTCACAGTGTGATGATCATATGGTGAATCATACTTTACTGACTGCTGTATATTCGATACCTGGCTTCATTGCTGCATGCATTAGCACCAGCATTCATTCATAGTCGTCAACTTCAAGCATCCAGGTACCCAGACATCCAGAAATCAACGCATTCAAGGTATCAAGGCTTGAAGGATTCAAGCAGCAATCGCTCTACCGATCCAACACGGCTTCAACTCGATTCCACTTGATTCAACTCGCTTCTACGTGGTAACGAAGGCTTCATCAGATGACAAGGTTCAATTGGGGAGGAAAACAGACATGAAAAAGCTCAAATGGTTCTCAGCATTGATTGCCCTTACTGTAGTACTCGGCGGCTGTGCCAGCAACGCGAACCAGCAGCCAGCGGCATCCGGCGATGGAGAAGCAGCGAAGCCTGCACCATCGCTGACGGTAGCCTACTCTGAAGGCGGTACGACGATGGACCCAGCGGAAGCCAATGATTTGACTTCAGATACCCTGGTACTGGCCACTTACGACCAGCTCGTAACGTATGGGGTGAAGACACTGGATGGCTCAGAGGTTGCTAATACAGAAGATATCCAACCAATGCTCGCAGAAAGCTGGGAGGTATCGCCAGACAATACGACCTACACCTTCAAGCTGAAAAGTGGCGTGAACTTCCAAAGTGGCAACCCGGTAAATGCCGACGCGGTCGTCTACTCCTATGACCGAGTGAAGAACTCCAGCTCCGGCAGCTTCCTGTACGGAATGGCTGACATCAAGACCGTAACGAAGAAGGATGATTCCACTGTGGAGATCGTGCTGAACAAGCCGAACCACATGTTCACACAGATTATCGCGATGTATACCTTCTCGATCGTGGACCAGAAGCTCGTCGAGGAGAAGGGTGAGGATTACCTCAAGACCAATGCCGCTGGCTCCGGTCCGTTCACGCTGGAGAAGTGGGACCCGGCAACGGAAGCGGTGTTCCAGGCTAATGCAGACTACTGGCAAGGTGCTCCTAAGCTTGGCAAAGTTACACTGAAGTTCACCAAGGAAGCCTCTAACCGTGTATTGCTGCTGAACAAGGGCGATGTGGATATGGCGATTGAGATTCCGCCGAAGGACGTGGCGGCGCTGAGTGAAAATAGCGCTTTGACCGTTAAATCCAATGCCAGTAACCGTATTTTGTTCTTCGGTATGAACAACAATGTGAAGCCGTTTGACAATGTGAAGGTGCGTCAGGCTATCAATTATGCGATTCCTTACGATCAATTGATCAATGACGTTATGTATGGACAAGCAAAAGTGATGAAGAGCTCGGTAGCCAGCAATACACCAGGCTCTACGGATGCAGGCTACGTCTATGAATATAACCTCGATAAAGCGAAGCAGCTGCTGACAGAAGCGGGCTATCCAGACGGATTCAGCTTCGACTTTACACTGGGATCAGGCTTTGATGACTGGGAATATGATGCGGTACTGATTCAGGCAGAGCTGGCTAAGATTGGTGTGAAGATGAACATTAACAAGGTCGCTCGTGCTCAATTCCTGGAGCAACAAAAGGAAGGTAATCTGGTATCCTACATCTCCAAATGGACATCCTTCGTGAATGATCCTGGCTACCATCTGGGCTTCCTGCTCTACGGCGAAGGCTCCTCCAACTACATTCATTACAACAATGAGGAAGTCAACAAGCTATGGGAAGAAGCGGGCGCAGAGACAGATGCGGACAAGCGTAACGAGCTGTATAAGAAAGCACAGGAAATCATTACAACAGAAGCACCTTGGGCTTACCTGTATGAATACAATCGCGTTGTGGGTATGAGTAACAAAGTCAGCGGATACGTGTACTATCCAGATGAGGTATTGCGTTTCTACCCGCTTAACAAAGGCGAATAACAGCACAGGCAGCAAGAAGCAGGAGGGAGACAGGTGCATACCTGTCTTCCGACCTTTTTTCAGGACGATATGGTTAACTGTATGAATATTTGAATAGACGATGCGGAGAGGAGTCTGATCATGATGGACTGGAAGAAGAAAGTGCTGGAGGCAATCGAGGAGCAACAGGATGATCTATTGGAGCTGTGCTCGAAGCTGATTCAGTATCCGACGGAGAACCCGCCTGGAGACTCACGGGAGATCAGCGCCTTCATTATTGATTATTTGCAGCAGGCGGGGATATCTACGCAGGTTCACGCGGCTACGGATACGATGCTGAATCTGGTCTCAACGCTGGAGGGGGCAGGCCAGGACAAGTCCGATCGTCATCTGATTTTCTGCGGTCATACGGATGTAGTTCCGGCAGGGGACCTGTCACGCTGGGATTTCGATCCATTCTGTGGCGAGATTCGGGACGGATACATGCTGGGGCGTGGCGCCTCCGACATGAAGGGTGGCTTGGCAGGGCTGCTGTTTGCCACGGCGATTCTGGCCAAGCTGGGCGTGCCACTACGTGGTGATCTGTCACTGATGATCGTGCCGGACGAAGAGACTGGCGGCGATCTGGGGGTTCCTTGGGTGCTGGAGCGAGGCCTGGCAACGGGGACTGCGGCCGTCATCGCTGAGCCTTCCAGTCCGCAGCATCCGACGATCGGACAGAAGGGAAGCTGCTGGTTCGAGTTCACCGTGGAGGGTACGCCTGGACACGGAAGTCTGTCTCCCGTCGTAGGTGACAATGCCATCGTCAAAGCAGCGAAGGGAATTGAGTCCCTGCAGCGGCTGTGGGACATCAAGCCCAATATTCCAGAAGAGGTGCAGGAGATCATCCGTATCTCTCAGCAATATGCGATTGAGCGTGAACAGGCTGGACTAGCCTATCAGGTCTTCGATCATGTCACCGTGAATATCGGGACAATTACAGGTGGAACCAAGGTCAATGTGGTTGCGGATCGTTGTACGGTACAGGTAGATTCCCGTGTGCCATTCGGCGTGGACTACAGGGATGTGCTGGATCGGGCGCGCTCTCTGCTGCTGGAGGCCGGTATTGAATCCGAGCTGAAGCCGTTTGGCTTCCAAGGTAATGCCAACTGGACACCACCGCATGAGCCGATCATTAGTAATCTGGTCGATAGCATTATCGAGGTCAGTGGCGAGGAAGCCTATGGTGTGCTGCAATGGGCTTCCAGTGATGCCCGTCATTTCCGCAATCACAATATTCCCGTACTACAATATGGACCAGCCGAGCTGTCCACGATTCATAATTTTAACGAAAAAGCGCCTGTATGGCAGATTATTCAATGTGCCAAGGTCTATGCGCTGAGCGCTTTGAAATATCTCGGTGTGGAGGGCATGGAAGACACGCAGAAGGATGCACCTGCTCATGGCGCTAGCGCACAGGGAGTTACAGCTTCTTCGTAAATGATACAGTAGATACGCGTTCTGGGAGGAGGAACAACATGACTGAACTGCTCGAAGTCACGGATTTGCGAACAGAATTCATTACAGACAGCGGCGTCATTCGGGCCGTGGACGGCGTGAGCCTGTCTGTGCGACAAGGCGAGGCGCTGGGGATTGTGGGCGAGTCTGGCTGCGGGAAGAGTATCACCTCGCTGTCGATTATGCAGCTCCTGCCCAAGCGGATCGGACGTGTCGCCTCCGGTGAAGTGCGATTCAAGGGCAAAGATATGCTCAAGCTGTCCAGACGAGAAATCCGGCAGGTGCGTGGAAATCACATGGCGATGATTTTTCAGGAGCCTATGACCTCATTAAATCCGGTGTTCAAGATTGGTAAACAAATATCAGAGTCGGCGCGCTATCATCTGAAGCTAGGCAAAAAAGAAGCCTGGGAGCGCTCAGTGGACATGCTGCGCAAGGTTGGCATTCCGCGGCCCGAGCGTATTGCGGAGCAGTATCCTCACCAGCTATCAGGAGGAATGCGTCAGCGGGTTATGATTGCGATGGCGATGGTGTGCAGCCCACAGCTGCTCATCGCGGATGAGCCGACAACAGCGCTGGACGTGACGATTCAGGCGCAAATTCTGGATCTGATGCGGGAGCTGCAGCGTACGGAGAATATGGCAATCATGATGATCACCCATGACCTGGGCGTTGTCGCCGAGATGTGCGATCGGGTCATGGTCATGTATGCAGGGCAGGTCGTGGAGGAGACGGATGTGAAGACGCTCTTCTCGAATCCCAAGCATCCATATACGCGGGGATTGATGGCTTCGCTGCCCCAGCTGGCCGGAGACCAGAAGCGACTGTCCTCTATTCCGGGGCAGGTGCCCAATCCGGCACATATGCCTGCAGGCTGTCGCTTTGCTCCACGCTGTCCAGTCAAGCAGGAGCAATGTGAGCTGATGCAGCCCGAACTGCTGGAGACCGAGCCGGGACACCGCTGTCGCTGTCTGCTGGAGCAGAAAGGAGGAGCCTGATGAGTGCCATATTGGAAGTTCGCAATCTGAAGAAGCATTATCCGATTCGGAAAGGCCTGCTAGCCAAGCAAGTAGGTGCAGTCAAGGCTGTGGATGGAGTCACGCTAACGGTAGAGACGGGCGAGACTTTGGCTGTAGTTGGTGAGTCCGGCTGTGGTAAATCTACCACAGGACGTGCGATCCTGCGGCTCATTGAACCGACAGACGGTGAAGTGTTCTTCGAAGGCCAGGATGTGCGCGCCCTGTCTCCTGAGCAGCTGCGTCGTTTTCGTACCGATATGCAAATGGTATTTCAGGACCCCTATGCGTCACTTGATCCGCGTTGGACGGTACAGCGTACCCTGGAAGAGCCATTGCTGACCCATCACAGCTTGGGCCGTAATGAGGTCAAGAGCCGTGTAGAGGAGCTAATGGAGGTCGTCGGCCTGTCTCCTTATCAGGCGCATCGGTTCCCGCATGAATTCTCTGGAGGTCAGAGACAGCGGATCGGTATCGCCCGTGCATTGGCACTCAACCCGAAGTTCATCGTCTGTGATGAGCCTGTCTCAGCACTCGATGTGTCCATTCAGGCGCAGGTGCTGAATCTGATGCAGGATTTGCAGGAGCAATTCGGGCTGACGTATATGTTCATCTCGCATGACCTGTCTGTCGTTAAATTCATCAGTGATCGGGTAGCTGTCATGTATCTGGGTAAAGTGGTGGAGCTGGCTCCGACGGCCGAGCTGTTCAAGGAGGCGCTGCATCCGTATACGCAGGCGCTGATGTCAGCCGTTCCGGTGCCGAACCCCGAGATCACCCGGCAGCGGATCGTATTGAGCGGAGATGTACCGAACCCGGAGAATCCTCCGTCTGGCTGTACCTTCCATACTCGTTGTCCGTATGTTAAGGATACCTGCCGCTCCGTCGTACCAGAGCTGCGTGAAATATCCCCTGGGCGTCAGGTTGCTTGTCATCTGTATTAAGTACAGTTGATCTACTCTAGTACCTTGACCAGATCAACTGTGAGTAGAGAGCAGCTAGCAAGCAGGGAGCTCTGTCGACCGCTGTTAAGCCTGCTCCTGTCCTAAATTGAAGTCACCTGAATGCATGAGACGAAGCTCATGGCCAGGTGGCTTCTTGTCGTATCCGGGGTGAAGGAAGCTTGACCGTCACTGTACTTGGCTACATACTGAGCATACATGGAGGCCATACAAGCAGGAACTACATGTATGGCCTCACCTATATGCATACGTTCACCTAACGTCTACACGGCGCCTATGGCATATGAATTTAGCCGCATGGGTCATAGACGAACAGTAGGGAAAGGAGAGAAGAGCATGTCCAGAGTTAACTTTTATCGGGATGCGGAGACTCCGTTTCTGGAGGCCAAGCATTGCCTTGCCGATGATCTGGCTTACCATAAGCATTTTCACGAGGAATACTCCATAGGTCTGATCCATCAGGGACGTACTCGCGCGTGGTGTGATGGTCAATTGCTACATGTGGACGCCGGGAGAGTCATTAGCTTCCCGCCGCAGATGCTGCATGCCTGTCAGCCAGAGCCGGAGCTGGGCTGGCAATACAGTATGCTCTTCATTCAACCAGAGTGGCTAAAGCAGCTGGAGCCGCGGGAGCTGGAGCGTGTGCATATCCCGTATTTGCTCGCAGATGCCAAAAATCAAAAGTGTGCTGTCCTGATCGAGCATGTGATGACTGCGCTGCGGGAGCACAGGGGACCACTGGAGACGGAGACAGCCCTCATTGACCTATTACAAGTCATTACAGGTGCGGAGCCGGATGATCTGCGCCACGCGTATCGCAGCAAGGGAGATCATCAATACATTCGACGGATTCATGAGTATCTGAACGAGCATTTTATGAAGCGAATTACCTTGGAGGAGCTAGAGCAACAGGCAGGCATCAGCAGGTTCCATCTCATTCGTCTGTTCAAGCAGTGGAGCCACTTGCCTCCTCATGCTTATCAGAACGTGCTGCGCATCAATTTTGCCAAAGTCGAGCTGGCTCGTGCACGTCGATCACTATCGGATATAGCGATTGAGGCAGGCTTTTATGACCAGAGTCACTTTACACGGATGTTCACCAGAATCGTCGGAGTCACGCCGCGCCAGTACAGTCTATCCGTATAGGTACTTATCGAAATAGAAGCTTCTCTATCTAGATTCAAATTATCATCGACTATATTGAAATTATCATCAATGCAATTCGTCTTCTGCTGTCAACAAGATGCTTCTTACCTCGTAAAAATTCATATCGAGTAATATTCTGGAGTCATATCATTGAAGCAATATTTTGGCGCAATATTCGGAGCAATTTTGTACAATATTTTGGTCACCCTCTCCTGTACAGTTAGGATACTCAGAAGGCTTTTCGCGCAGAGTCTCCACTTTTTTGCCAATGCAGTGCCGCATTCTTGCAGCCCCTTAATGAAGCGTTACAGTCACTTGAGGTTATTGGCATTTGTAGCAGTGGCTCAGTCTCGAAAAGCTGCCTTACGAAAAGGAGCTGGAAGAATGAATCAACTACAACTTACAGAGCTAGATAAGCAGCTAGCAGAAGCACTCAAATCTATTGCTCGTCGTCAGGATATCAAGGCTTATCTGGAGCAAAATGAACAGATGAATCGGCTGGTGCGTCGAGCGGCGGCGCAATATGTCACGGGCGAGCAGCGTCATGAAGCCATGATTGCAGCAGCTAGACTAGAGCAGCTTGGCTACGCCGTATCGCTTGAGTATATTGGAGAAAATACGACAAGCGAGAAGGAATGTGAGCTAGCTGCGCAGGAGCTGTCTGATCTCATAGCTGAACTGGGGGCGTCCAGGCGTTCAGGTCGTGTTTCCTTTGACCTGTCGCATATCGGACTGCTGCTGGATACAGAGCTGGCGCTAGCATATTTGCTACAACTGGCAGCTCAGGCCAAGCCGCTGGGTATTGAGCTATTCATCAGCATGGAGGAATCCGCCAAGACAGACCGGATCTTACAGGTATATGAGCAGGCTGTGGCCCTACACTTGAATATCGGCATCACGCTACAGGCTCATTTACATCGTACCTGGGAGGATGTCACGGCGAAGCTTCCAGCTCAAGCCAGAGTACGTATCGTCAAGGGGGCTTATCAGGAGGATGAAGAAATCTGTCTTCCACGGTCACAAGCTTTGAATGAGCGTTACCTGGAGCTGTTGACCCACGTTGTGACTCAAGGCCATCAGGTATCCATTGCAACTCATGATGAAGCATTAATAGAAGTAATCCTGCAGAAGGGCTTGTTGGACAGACCGGGGGTGGAGTTCGAGATGCTGTACGGCATTGAACCGGAGCTCAGTGCTCGCCTCCAAGCCGCTGGACATCCTGTTCGTATCTATCTGACCTATGGACAGGAGTGGTATCTATATTTGTGCCATCGCATTGCCGAGTACCCGCCCAATCTGTACCGCGCCGTCATTCACATGATTCAGGAGGAACCGATAGACGCTATAGCATCTTATGGTGAATTGCCTGCCCGATAAAAAAAGCAGACAATGCAATATACCAAACAAGTACAACAAGTATATCAAGCACAACAAGCACCATAAGCAAATTGGAAAAAGTAAATTAAATAAATAAATCAAAACAAGCACAACGAGAAAAGCTTACTAAGAAAAGCTCACGGATAAAAACTCACGAAGAAAAGCCACCAAGAAAATCCAAAAAAAGCCAAATAAAAGCAGCTCCGAGCTATGCAGATGGATCAACCGTTACTATGGGGTAACGGTTTCTTTTTGTTGTGATACCGTTTACAATTCCATATATAATATGGAACATAACTATTGATCTAGGACGTGGATGATGTGAAAAAAACACTTCTGATCTATGTGGTGCTGATTGGCCTGTTTGCGCTCTATGTGTTCCGATACGAATATGCGAGCCGGACACAGGGAACCTGGGAGGAGCATGCGCTGCAGGGAACATTGACGGAAAGCTATGTCATGATAACGTTCCAGTCTGGGCTGGAGTATTGGAAGGGAGCGCTAAAAGGGTTTGAGGATGCAGCCGATGCGCTCGGAGTGACGGCTGAATATCGCGGAGCCACTCGTTATGACGTGCAGGAGCAGACTACGGTGATTGAGCAAGTCATAGCGCGCAAGCCGGCTGGGATCGCCATCTCGGCTATTGATCCGACCTCTGTCGTTCCGGCGATCAACAAAGCTATTGATGCTGGAATTCCTGTCGTACTGTTCGATGCCGGGGCACCGGGCAGCCGGGCGTATTCTTTTCTGGGAACAGACAATTATCAAGCCGGTATCACCGCAGCAGACCAGATGGCTGAATGGCTGGATGGTACAGGAGAGGTGGCCGTCTTGACACTCCCTGGTCAACAAAATCATATGGAGCGGACTCGCGGGTTCATGCAGCAGATCCAAACGCAATATCCTGCTATACAGGTCGTCGAGGTTGCGGATGGGGAAGGTGATGCGAAGGTATCGAACAGCGAGGCTCTTCGATTGATGACGGAGCATCCCCGACTGACGGGCATCTTTGTGACAGAAGCGACTGGGGCAGCGGGGGTAGGGGAGGCAGTTCGGAACGCTGCTGCTGACAGATCGCTGACGGTTATTGCATTTGATACAAACAAAGCGACGCTGGACATGATCAAGGATGGGACGATCTCGGCGACAGTAGCCCAAGGAACCTGGAATATGGGGTACTGGTCCCTTCAATATTTGTTCCATTTGCAGCACGGCCTGACCGTTCCGGCACCTTCTCCGACAGCTCCCACGGCTCCACTGCCTGTAACGGTAGACACAGGGATATCACTCGTGACCCGCCAGAATGTGGATGATTTTTATGCAAAATAAACATCAACGTCAGCAGCTACAGACTGAGATACGGGGCAGCCACGAGCAACAGTCAGCTGAGATACGAGAGGACCATGACCAGCATCCACGACTTCGAGAGCTTCTTACCCACATGCAGCTGCGGAATATGCCTCTGCGCTATCAGTTGATCCTGCTCTTTCTGTTATTCGCTATTGTCCCATCGGTCGGATTGGGAGCTCTGGTGAACTGGACGGTCGAACGGATCGTAGAGCGGCAGGTGGAGAGCCATACACTACAGCTGATCGGGAAGGTGAATGAGGCACTGGACAGTCAGATGGAGAACCTACAGAACATGACCTATCTGATCGGCTTCCAGCCAGAGGTCATGGCCTTCATGTCAGGACAGACGGCAGCGGATGGCTATACCGGACAGTCCGCACAGACTGCAGGCACACCAGATTCAAGGTCTGGGGATTCAGCTGTTATAGCTTCGGCGCTGGCAACGGTCTCACCTTCAACAGCGGTCTCACCTTCATCTTCAGTCTCATCTTCAGCAACGGATTCAGATTCTCCGAAATCTGAATCGCAGCCAGCATGGCAGCAGCACTTACCGAAGGCTCCGTTGTCGGCTACGGGCGCATCATCGGCCCGGAGCCAGGATCAGCTGTACAGCATGAAGCAATACCTGCAGGGCTTTACGACACTCTATCCCGAGATTGCAGGCATTCTACTCGTCAATCAGCAAGGAGATTATATTAGCAATGATATGTATCCCAGATATGATCGCAGTCTGCTGCTGGAGGATTGGTACGTCAAGGCAAAGCAGAACCCCGGTATTTTCACGGTGCTGGGCCAGCCTGATCAGCGTAACCTGACAAGCCATGCCCGCTATCAGAACAATGAGCTGGTGTCGATCGTTCGCTCGGTGACAGATCCGGCCTCAGGCCAGGTGCTGGGTGTTATCCTGATTGATCTCAAGCAACGAAGCATCTCACAGGCAGCGAGAAATATAACCCTTGGCAAATCCGGCTACGTCATGGTGACGGATGCAGAGGGGAGAAGCATCTATATGCCGGAGCTGTCGCCTATCAAGCATATTCCTCCAGAATGGTTCCATAGCGGTGAGAGCGGAGGCATATTTACTCGGGAGACAGAAGGCAGGGAGATGCTGTTCATGTATCAGGCCTCTTCATTTACAGGCTGGCAGACGGTAGGTGTATTTCCTGCCGATGAATCGGTACAGGAGGTGCGCCAGATTCAATTTTATATTGTCAGCTTTGTGTTCATCGTCTGTCTGTTCGGCTTGACGGCGTCCTTATGGTTATCCCGGTCGATTGCCCAGCCTATCCTGCAATTGATGTCTTATATGCGTAGAGCAGAGAAGGGAGATCTAAGCAAGGGGAAATGGACGGAGCGAGCGGATGAGGTGGGCATGCTCGGCAGGAGCTATAACCGCATGGTAGAGCAACTTCAACAGCTAATGCAGCTGAACAAGGTGCGTGAACGTCAAAAACGGGAAGCCGAGCTGCGCAGTCTGCAAGAGCATATCAAGCCACATTTTCTATATAATACGCTGGATACGATTCACTGGATGGCACGTAAGCAGGGAGCTGCAGATGTGTCTGTCATGGTAGGAGCACTCTCGCGTCTGTTCCGCATCGGACTCAGTAAAGGCGATGATTATATTCCACTGCAGGCGGAGACCGAACACGTCTCCAGCTACCTGCATATTCAACAAATGAGATACAGAGATCGGCTGCGCTATGAGCTGGTCGTGCCACCAGAGCTTGCGCGATTGTACCTGCTGAAGCTGCTGCTTCAACCCATCGTGGAAAATGCGATTTATCATGGGATCAAGGCCCGGCGTGGACCCGGCCTGATTCGCATTGAAGCCTCCGCAGATACAGACAGCCTCAGGCTCACAGTGAGCGATAATGGGGCAGGCATGTCAGCGCAGCGCTTGCAGGAAATCAGAGAGCTACTGGCATCCCCTGTGGAGAAGCTGGATACGCACGAGCGAAGACAGGACCCCACTTGGACAGGAAGAAGCTACGGTATGCTGAATGTGCAGGCTCGCCTGCGCCTGTCGTTTGGTGACACATATGGAATCACAGTAGATAGTGTGGAAGGGAAAGGAACCTGCGTAACCATCATTCATCCACTTTTGCCTGATATGCCAACACCTCAGGCTGAGCGGACGGAAAGCGAGGGATTGGATTGAGCGAAGTTGTGACTAACACAAACGGAGATGGTCATAGAGAACCTATGATGTGGCCGCTGGAAAAAGCCCGTAGCATAGGCATGAGTCCACCTACTGCTTCCTACAGAGTGCTGATCGCTGATGATGAGCCTATTATTCGTGAAGGTATACGAGAGGCTATCCCATGGTCTGAGCTAGGGATGGACGTAGTCGGTGAAGCAGAGGATGGTGAGGAAGCGCTGGAGCTTGCTCGAGAGCTGGATATTCATATTATGCTGGTCGATTTGAACATGCCTTTCCTGAACGGGATTGAGCTGATCCGTCGCTTACAGGAAGAATGCCCGGATTGTCGCTGCCTGATTATATCCGGTCATGATGAATTCGCCTATGCCCAGGAGGCTGTTCGTCTCGGTGTACAGGATTATCTGCTCAAGCCAGTAGACGACAGGCAATTATATGAGACACTATCCGGTCTGCGACAGCGAATGGATGAGGAGCTTGCACGGAGCGCCTATGTGGAGCAGACGGCCATCCAATTGGAGCGACATATTCCCTTGCTCCGGCGTCGCAGCTGCCTGGAGTGGCTGGAGGGGAGCATGGGAGAGCCCGAGGTGCTGGAGCAGCTCGCCTTCCTGAGCCTGCCGCCCCATCTTCCGGTACAGATTGGACTTGTACGCTGGCCAGGAGGGGAGTCGCAGAGCATTATGCAGGAGTCTGAACGACAGCTACTTCGATTCGGTGCCGAGAATATTATGGGGGAGCTGCTGACGGAGCTCCCGCATGTGTTGTTCCAGACGCGCGGAGGACTGATTGGTATGTGTCTGTGGCAGCTTGCGCCTGAAGGTCTGGAAGCGGAGATTGAACAGAAGATTGGCAGCTTCCTGAATATCGCTGTACATTGCTGCCAGGAGAAGAATGAAGATGGACTGGAGGGACTTCGAGCAGCGTATCGGAACTGCCGCGAGCAATTGCAGTATGAGGCCCAGGTGTCTCCCTTGGTCCGCCGTGCACGTCAGCTCATCCGGGAGCGCTATGCCCAGCGCGAGCTTACGCTGGATTCGCTGGCAGCCAGCCTGCAGGTGTCGCCCGTGTATCTCAGTCGTGTGCTCAAGAAGGAGCTGAACGATAACTTCGTCACACTTGTCACGCGTACCCGAATTCGCAAGGCCGTGCAGCTGCTGGATTCCACCCTGCTGCCCATTCATGCGATCGCAGAGCAGACTGGATATGACAGCCAGCATTATTTCAGCACGGCATTCAAGAAGATTATGGGCGTCTCTCCGGCCCAGTACCGCCGAGGTGGGGGCACGGCTACCTAGCGCAAAGCGGGGAACCCCTAGAGAAACGACATTGGCAGCCATTAAGCTTGCTGCTCATCCACTTTTCTATTTCGTTCGAAAGAACGGCAAGCTTAATAGCGGTCGACAGGGCTCCCTGCTTGCAGCGGCTCTATACTCTCATATGATCCCATCTAATCAAGGCATAGTAGAAACAAAATGACTTCATCCGTTCTCTGGAGCAGGTGAGGTCTTTTGTGTTTTTTTAGAGGCAGCCGTTCACTAATTTTGATGATAAGCCGAGTCCAAGGAGACAAAAGTTAAAATTTTATAAAAAAGGTTCATTCATCATAAAGACCCTGCTTATTCCCAAGTGATACCATATCCATGCAGGTGACGCACCGATATTACATTTTGAAAGCGTTATCCATTGTGCCACTAAACATCCGACATCAAGTAGCGGCAAGCACAATTCGGAACGAATGGGTTGGCGATTCAATAGGAAAGGGGACTTCGCGATGAACAAAGGAGCTGTAATGCTGTGGCTACTGGCCATGACCCTGCTGCTATCCGCCTGCAATCTGGCAGAGAGCGGGCCGGGCAGCAGAGAGAAGGGCTACGTGGGCATATCTATGCCGACCAAATCCTCTGCACGCTGGGTAGCTGATGGAGAGAATATGGTCCGTCTCTTTCAGGAGCAAGGTTATAAGACGGACCTGCAATACGCTGAGGATGTCGTTGAGAATCAAATTTCGCAGATCGAGAACATGATTACCAAGGGCGTTGATGTCATGGTCATCGCTTCGGTGGACGGCAACACACTGACAGATGTAATTCAGAAGGCACATGATCAGGGAATTCAGGTGATTTCCTATGATCGTCTGATTCGCAATACACCTTATCTGACTTACTACGCAACGTTTGACAATTTTAAGGTAGGCGTGCAACAGGCCTCGTATATCGAGCAGCACCTGGGGCTTAAGGAGGGTAAAGGACCGTTCAACATTGAGTTGTTTGGCGGGTCACCGGACGATAACAACGCCTATTTCTTCTTTGACGGGGCCATGTCTGTACTGCAGCCCTACATTGATGAGGGCAAGCTCGTCGTTCGTAGTCAACAGACCACGATGGCCCAGATTGCCACGCTGCGTTGGGATGGTGCGTTGGCTCAATCCCGGATGGATAATCTGCTGAGCGCCTACTACTCGACAGAACGGGTGGACGCTGTGCTGTCACCGTATGATGGAATTAGTATCGGAATTATATCCTCATTGAAGGGTGTCGGCTACGGTAGCAGTGCCAAGCCCTTGCCGATCATCACTGGGCAGGATGCCGAGCTCTCCTCGATCAAATCCATTGTAGCCGGGGAGCAGACGCAAACGGTATTCAAGGATACACGTAAATTGGCGGAGAAGACGGTAGAGATGGCTAACAGCATCTTACAAGGTCAACAGGCGGAAGTGAACGACACAGAGTCTTATAACAACGGAATAGAGGTAGTCCCGGCTTATCTGCTGGACCCTATTTCTGTCGATCAGAGCAATGTGGAGAAGGATATTGTAGGCAGCGGATATTACACTCGCGAGGAGATTGGTCTCAAGTAACAAGCAGAAGACACGAGCTGGAAAGGAGCAGGTCCATGGCTGGAATCATTCTGGAGATGATTGGCATCACCAAAGCTTTCCCGGGCGTCAAGGCGCTGGAGGACGTGAATCTACGGATTCGCGAGGGAGAGATTCACGCTTTGTGTGGGGAGAATGGAGCAGGAAAATCGACCTTGATGAAGGTGCTTAGCGGAGTGTATCCCCACGGCTCTTATGAAGGGGAGATTCGTTTTCAAGGACAGACTTGCGAGTTCAAGGATATCCGGCAAAGCGAGGAGCTGGGGATCGTTATTATCCATCAAGAGCTCGCATTAATTCCGGAGCTGTCGATTGCGGAAAATATTTATTTGGGCAATGAACGAGCCAGTAAAGGAGTGATCGACTGGAACGCCACTTATGCGGGCACGCAGCAGCTTCTGGCCAAGGTTGGACTGCATGAACGGCCAGACACGCTGGTATCCAGTATCGGTGTAGGGAAGCAGCAGCTCGTCGAGATTGCCAAGGCCTTATCCAAAAAGGTCAAGTTGCTCATTCTGGATGAGCCAACGGCAGCCTTGAATGAGAACGATAGCGAGAATCTGCTGCAATTGATGCTGGAGCTGAAGCGACAGGGCATTTCCTGCATCATCATCTCCCATAAGCTGAATGAGATATCCAAAGTGGCAGACTCCGTGACCATCCTGCGTGACGGCCACACCATTGAGACACTGGACATGAAGAAGGACGTGGTCACAGAGGACCGGATCATTAGCGGTATGGTCGGTAGAGATCTGACCAGCCGCTATCCAGAGCGACACGCCGAGATTGGTGAGGTCATTCTGGAGGTGAAGGACTGGACAGTCTACCATGAGCATCATGCCGATCGCAAAGTGCTGGAGGGGGTCAATCTGCAGCTACGGCGCGGGGAGATTGTCGGGATCGCCGGACTGATGGGAGCAGGTCGGACGGAGCTGGCCATGAGCATCTTCGGCAGATCCTACGGGCGTGGAATCTCCGGGCAGCTCATCAAGGAGGGCCGCATCATTCGCAACCGGACCGTGACGGAGGCTATTGAGAATGGATTCGCTTATGTTACCGAGGATCGCAAAGCCTACGGTCTGATTCTGATGGATGACATCAAGCGCAACATCTCGCTGACTGGCTTGCCCAAGCTTAGTCAGAACACCGTGGTGAACGAGCATGAGGAAGTGCTGGTGGCTGAGGAGATGAAGCGCAGCATGAATATCAAGGCACCAAGCATTTTGCAGAAGACCGGCAATCTAAGCGGTGGCAATCAGCAGAAGGTGGTGCTGGGAAAATGGATATTTGCGGAGCCTGACATTCTCATGCTGGATGAGCCGACGCGCGGTATTGATGTAGGTGCCAAGTATGAGATCTATACCATCATTCATCGACTGGCTGCTGAAGGAAAGGCTGTGCTGGTCATTTCCTCCGAGCTACCCGAGATTCTCGGGCTATGCGATCGCATCTATGTTATGAACGCAGGACGAATGACCGGAGAAGTGAGCCGTGAGGAAGCATCGCAGGAAGTGCTTATGAGATATATGACCAAGTCAGGAGGCGGGAAGCATGACCATGTTGGCTAGATTGTTCAAGGGAAATGTACGGCAATACGGTATGATATTTGCATTGGTGGTCATCATGCTGCTGTTCCAGGTGTTAACGGGCGGGCTATTGCTCAAGCCGATCAATATTACGAATCTGATTTTGCAAAATAGCTATATTCTGGTGCTTGCCATTGGCATGGTGCTGGTCATTATAACAGGGCACATTGATTTGTCGGTCGGTTCGGTTGCTGCATTTGTGGGTGCGGTAGCTGCGATCATGATGGTAGACTGGCAGCTGCCGACATGGATAGCTGTTATTGCTGCCATATTGGTTGGTGGCCTAATCGGTGCCTGGCAAGGCTTCTGGGTGGCGTATGTAGGGATTCCGGCCTTTATCGTGACGCTGGCTGGTATGCTGCTCTTCCGTGGTCTAACCATGATTGTGCTGGATGGGCAGTCCATCTCCCCTTTCCCTGGTGGATTCCAGAAGCTGAGCTCAGGTTTCCTGCCGGACGTTGCTTTTTCGGGGGTTAGTATCATATCGGTGGTAGTGGGTGTTGCACTGAGTGTCTGGTACATTCTGAGTGAAATGCGTGCTCGCCGTGCGCAATTAAAATATGGATTTGAGGCGGGGGCTAATAGTCTATTCCTCCTGAAGCTGGCTGCGGTAACGATCATAACGAATGTGTTCACCTTCATGCTGGCGAGCTATGCGGGCATTCCGAATATTCTGGTTCTGTTGTTCGCGCTGATTATTGCCTATTCCTTTATCATGAATCGTACGGTCATCGGACGACATGTGTATGCACTGGGAGGAAATGAGAAAGCGGCTGAGCTGTCCGGGGTCAAGACGAAAAAGGTCACGTTCTGGGTGTTCGTCAATATGGGTGTGATGGCTGCGATCTCCGGCCTGATTTTTGCCGCGCGTCTGAATGCTGCTACGCCACGGGCAGGAACGAACTTTGAGCTGGATGCTATTGCAGCCTGCTTCATTGGGGGGGCTTCGGCTTCCGGGGGGATCGGAACGGTCTATGGTGCAATCATCGGGGGCTTGGTTATGGGCGTGCTGAACAATGGTATGTCGCTCATCGGCCTCGGTATTGATTGGCAGCAAGGTATTAAAGGTCTGGTACTTCTACTGGCTGTAGCATTCGATATCTACAATAAAAATAAGCGCGCTGCTTAGACACCAACATCAACCATTTACGATCTATTGCCGCTATTCATAACCTGATGTAAAGTGAGGGAGATAAGGCACTTCGAGCATTGTGTATACATCGTATCCAGGTATCTTCAACTGGACGCTTGAGCTGTATTTTGGGCCTGAATGTATGCAAAATGCTGACTTTACAGCGAACAGGGGCGATAGGGATGAGAGGGAGCATTGGGAGACTTGTGCCGGTCTGGATTACGATGAGCCTGCTGCTGGCGGCTTGTACGGGGATGCAAAATTCAGCTGCAGATCGGGAACAGCCAGTCCCGGCACAGACGCAAGAGGGGGTGAACACCCAAGGTGAAGCTAAGACGGACAGCGGCTTGGGGGCGGGGAGTGAGCATACGCTAGACAGCGAAGGTGCTTCAGCATCCACAACACCAACGGCAAGCCATTCGAGTCAAGGCTCCTCATCAGCGGTGTCATCGACATCATCGTCATCAATATCATCTTCATCATCGGTGTCGTCTGCGGAACCTCTTGCAGTTCTCAATCCTTCCCTACTATTGACCGAGGGCTCCTTAGGCTTCGCAGATCCGTCAGGCAGCAGATTGTTAGTTGATTCGCCAAACGAGGGCAAGGTACCGAGTCAGAGATACAATCTCGCTGTAGGCTACCATGGCCAGCGCCTCGCTGTTCGATATATGAGTGTACAGGAGCGGAATGAGGCGGATAATGGCCGCCAGACGGCCCAGAATTTTGATCACCTGCCTGGCAGTCTCTACGAGGTTGTCGAGGGGAAGGCAGAGCCCAATGAGACCTATTTTCTGACAATGGAGCAAGACATGCCTGAAGCTGCTCAACTGGACATGACCTCTATACGTGAAGAGCAGACACCCGCTGCGCTCGTCAGCCGTCTGGAGAATACCCGGAAGCGTCAGATTCAACATATCTGGCCCTTAGAGCAGATTGACTCACAGGGTAAGCTGTACCTGGTCCAATTCGAGCCGAAAGGCCAAGAACTGCTGGCCAGCCTTGTGCTTGACAGCAAGGATGGACTGATCGTGCAGGATTATCCTGCGCAGCTTGAGGGCTATTCAGCTTGGCGAGTGGACGATGGTGGGGAGGTCCTGCCAGAGATGTTCTCATTCCTGTGGGCTGCTCGCACACCGCAAGGATTCATGCTAGGTGTGCAATGGATGGGAGCAGAAGGTGAGTCCGTCACGTTCCTGTCACGGGAGCAGAACCAATTTGCGGAACTGGACGTTACTTATGGTCGTTATATGTCACCTTTGTGACGGTTAAAGAGACGACGTATATAATCATCTTCTTTATAATTATCTTTTAAAATACTTGCGCTACTGCGATAGACCTCAGAGACGTGATAACGGATCTATGAGGTCTATTTATTTTGCTGAATATATATTGTTACTGTTATCCTGCTTTTGCTATCGTTATAGCTTAGTTATATTTGAAGAGTCTTGCTGGTAGGAACGCAGATCTAGGCTCGAATGAATTCAATGCTTCTAGATTCAATTCTGTTGAATTCGATACTTCTGAAACGATATTTGATAATGATTCTCAGTGAAACTATAATAGAACTAACATAAATTCTGGAAACGGGGGGTTGGAGCACGAATGGTGACACGCGATCAAATGCTGTTATGGACTTGCGCTTCCATTGATATTGTCGATATTCGACATAGCCAGCTGCAGCTGGGAGAAGAGCTGGATTATGTTGCACCTGCAGAGCTATTCCTCATATCAGGGGCAGGGATGGCTCGAATTGAGGCTGGCGATGTAATTTGCAGCTCTGAGGGCTCACCTGTCGTTCATGTCGGGAAAGGAACACGCCTTCATATCAGTCAGGTGTCGAACGGGCTGGAATACGTCCTGATATTGTACAAAGCCTCTCTTCCACAGCAATTACCGAGCGGGCTGCTTGAGCCGGAGCTGGCTGTGGATAGTTTTGGCTCTTGTTATGGCGGTCCTCCCGGGTCCACTGCCATGTATAGAAGCATAGCGTCCGATATGGACAGATTATGGCATCAGGAGGACCCGCTGGCGCGTCTGGAGGCGAAGCAACGCTTCTATGCCTTCGTGCAGCTGCTGCTAACAGAGCTGGAGCGGCTGGAGGGAGCCGCTGACAAGACAGAGGAGCAGGATATGATCGCTTCCGCTCTCTGGCATATGGAGGCTTGCTACAACGAGCCTATAACGCTGTCCTCCTTGGCTGAGCGATTACTTACAAGCCCGCGTCAATTGCAAAGAGGCTTCAAGACTCGCTTCGGACATGGGCCGATGGAGCATTTAATTGGCATTCGTATGGAGCGTGCAAAGCGACTGTTGGAGCAAAGCGGGCAGCCCGTTGCACAAATTGCAGAAGAGGTCGGGTATCCAGATAGCTACTATTTCAGTCGGTTGTTCAAGAAAAAGATCGGACAGTCTCCAAGAGGCTATAGACAGACACATACAGCCAATCCATTTATGACAGGAGTAAATTGCGATAATTGTCGTATTTCTCCAAGTTCATCGTCGCAAACGGTCATTGTCCCTGCCAAATTCGATAGTTATCATCAAAGGGTGAGCGCCACGCAATCCTTCCGTGCCCTATTGTCACTAACCCTGATGTGTACCGGAGGACTGGCCTACGTGGACGACAGGATTCGCATGCCTCATATGAGAGGAATATTGGAGCTTGAACGCAAGCCCGAGCGAATCGTAGTGCTTGATTATCAATATTCAGATCAACTGCTATCCCTTGGTGTCTGTCCGGTAGGTAGTGTGGCTTGCAGTATTGTAACGGATGGACTTCCTTTACCTCTGAAGCAGTTCATGGGAAGCATGTACCAC
Organism: Paenibacillus sp. FSL K6-1230; assembly: GCF_038002385.1. Lineage (NCBI taxonomy): Bacteria > Bacillati > Bacillota > Bacilli > Caryophanales > Paenibacillaceae > Paenibacillus > Paenibacillus sp. FSL K6-1230. Next base: position 4,982,339 of record NZ_JBBOCK010000001.1, on the reverse strand, counting down.
CTCGGAACGAAGGAGCAGCCTGATCTGCAAGCCTTGGGCGAGCTACAGCCTGATCTTATTGTCTGTACGTCATTTCAGGAGCACTGTTATGGGGAGCTGCTCGGCATAGCGCCGACAGTAATGTTTGATCGCAATGAGGATTGGCGTGTCACCCTGCTTAGATTTGGCGAGTTGGTAGGTCGACAGCATCAGGCTCTTGAGATCCTAGATGGCTTCAATACCAAGCTGGATCGACTGCGTCGCAGAATAGAAGCTGGTCATGAACAGACGGTGGCATTGATTCGACCACGTGATGGCAGCATACGACTACATACGGAGCGGCATCGAACTGCGCGCCTGTTGTATGAGGATCTTGGCCTTGCTCCGCCAGCGCTCGCAGTGAAGCAGGCCGGGACTAGCTCCTTAATTCCGTTAGAGACGTTGCCAGAGTTGCAGGCGGATCGGTTATTTGTGCTGACAGATAATTTGAATCAGGAGCAGACTCAGCTATATGAGCAGCATCCTTTGTGGAGTAGTATGAGTGCTGTTCGGAGTGGACGAGTGCGTCATTTTCACACTGCATTATGGACTGGTTATTACGGGCCACTGGCGATGAACAGGGTCGTTGATGAGATTGAAGAGACATTGCTGCCGCCCATTACTTCTAATTTTCGTATTCATAATTTGTAATTAAAAAGTAAATATTCCAATTCGGATGGTGAGGGACCTATGCCTGTTACTAAACTGAGTCTAACGGTCGCCTCCAGCGCGGGTAATGAACGGGAGCGCGAGGAGCTGGCTGAGCTGCACAGCATCATTATGAATTGGGTGATCCAGATGAACATCCGCGATTGTATTCAGGTCAAAATGGAGTATGAGGCGGTTGATCAGGAGGCCCTCCCCGTAGCTACGACTACACGTAACCCACAGTCGACAGGGCCGGTGGAGTCTGTGGTGCTGAGCGGGAGGCAGCTTGAGATTGCTGAGCTGCTGTGCCGCCACTACAGTATTCGTAGAATTGCGGAGGAATTATATATTAGCGTTAATACCGTTAAAAAGCATATTCAGAATATTAAGAAAACGCTCTGTATCGAGCAGACAGGAGGAGATTTCGTCTTTCTGCTGGCAGAGAAGCTAAAAAGCCACAGTAGAACGCAAGACTAACCCCAAATTAACACGATAAGAGTATGAATATAATCCTGCTGGATAATATTCAGTTTGACTCCAAAAATGGTATGATTTAGGCAACTTACTGATAATGATTATCATTAGCGGTAGGGCATAAATCGTATCCAAGGAGTGAACCCGTATGCATCCAGCTACAGCGGCAACAGAAGCATCTGCCAACAGCCGTTATCTACAAAGCCAGCAGGAGCGTGAATCTTCGGCCCGCTCCTATCCTAGACGCCTTCCGATCGTGATTGCCGAAGCGGAGGGAGTCCATATCAAGGATATGGACGGTAAGGTCTATTACGACTGCTTAGCCGGCGCAGGAACCTTGGCGCTTGGGCATAATCATCCGGTGGTGATTGAAGCGATGAGGAATGTGTTCGATCAGAAAATTCCTCTGCATACGCTTGATCTTACAACTCCGCTTAAGGAGAGCTTTATTGACGAGTTATTCGCGAGCTTGCCTCCGTCCTTTGCCCGTCATGCCCGTATTCAGTTCTGTGGCCCAACCGGCGGCGATGCCGTTGAGGCCTCAATCAAGCTGATGAAGACGGCGACTGGCAGACGAAGCGTGCTGGCGTTCCATGGAGGCTATCATGGCTCGACCCATGCGACGATGAGCATCAGCGGTACGCTGGGGCAGAAGGAGCAAATATCAGGCCAGATGCCAGATGTTCATTTCCTGCCGTATCCGTATGCTTATCGTTGTCCTTTTGGTGTTGGAGGCGATGAGACACAGCGACTGGGTCTCCGTTATATCGAGAATGTGCTGCGTGATCCAGAGAGCGGGATCGTGAAGCCAGCGGCGATGATTGTTGAGCCTGTTCAGGGTGAGGGAGGCTCGATACCAGCTCCAGCTGAATGGCTGAAGGGGCTGCGGCGTATTACCCAAGAGCAACAAATTCCCCTCATTGTGGATGAGGTTCAGACGGGATTTGGACGTACCGGAAAGCTATTTGCCTTTGAACATGCCGGGATTGAGCCAGATGCCATCGTGCTGTCAAAAGCGATTGGAGGCAGTCTGCCACTCTCCGTTGTCGTCTATCATGAACGCTACGATGTGTGGCGGCCAGGTGCGCATATTGGTACTTTCCGTGGCAATCAGCTAGCCATGGCAGCCGGACTCGCAGCACTTCGCTATATCAAAGAGCAAGAGCTGCCTGAGCGGGCTCGTCAACTGGGTGAGCGCCTGCAAGGAAGACTACGCCAGTTGGCGGAGCAGGAGCCTTGCATCGGGGATGTACGCGGGCTAGGCTTGATGATCGGGGTAGAGATCGTCGATGAGCATGGTAAGCCGGATCATCTGGGCCATATACCTGCAGCTCCGCGGTTAGCAGCGCAAATCCAGCAGGAATGCCTGAGACGTGGACTTATTTTGGAGGTCGGAGGTCGGCATTCCGCAGTCATGCGTTTTCTGCCACCGCTCATCGTGACGGAGGAGCAACTGGACGATATCGCTGATCGGTTCTGCGAATCGGTGCGGGCAGCCCGCAAGGCTCTGTCATGCTGACAGAACGGATGACAGTGACGACGGCACAGGGGATGGCCGAGAGTATGACCGCTCGTTCGCTGCTTAATGCTTTCCTGCGGGAAAACGAAGACGTGATAGAGTCAGTCGCCGAGCTTGAAGCTGCGGCACAGCAGGGCTCAGCCGTATCACTAAGCTTGCTGCTGGCGAATAGCGCAAAATTGCGCGTCACGATCCGTTATGCCTCACTGACCGGACAGCATTTGTTCGAGGAAGGCTGGTTATTGGAACGTGGCGGCTATACTGGGCAGATCAGCTTCGAAGAGTTGGCCGAGACGCTGGTTACGGAGCTGGCACTCCGCTTCGACTCGGAGGCTCGTCTGAACACGACAGCGGTGTTGGAGCGCATACACCGTAGCGTCTCTCAACTACGGGGGCATTTGGAGCAGTGGGTGGATGCCGGGGCGGATGACAAGAACCTGAACAGGCTGGATTACATTGCCTCAGAGCAAAGTGTATTTGCAGGCCACCCATTCCATCCATATCCCAAAAGTGCCGAAGGCATGAGCGAATCCGAGCAGGATCGCTACAGTCCAGAGCGCGGTGCGGACTTTGTCCTATATTATTTCGCGGTTCATGCTTCCAGACTGCAGGAGCAGTGGCTGCAGGGGGAAGAAAGCCGCGCCTTTCCAGCGGAGGTATATGCGCAGTTCCGGCAGGCATTGTCGGAGCGTCTGAGTAGCGAGGCAGACAAGCTGTACAAACCCTTGCCCATGCACCCGTGGCAGGCCCATCGCATGCTGGAGCGCCCTTGGGTGCGGGAATTGATACAGCGTGAAGAGCTTATTCCACTGGGGCCATTAGGCCCGAGGGTATACCCTACCTCATCCGTACGAACCGTCTGGGAGCCTTCCAGTCGGAATGGCTGGAAGCTGCCACTGGAGGTGCGCATTACGAATTTGATTCGTGTCAATACGCCAGAGCAGACGGCTCGTACCATGGATGCGGCATCCTTGACTGCGTTTTTGGGGCATGAACTGGTCCAGGAGCTACCTGGCTTACTTCCAGAGACGGGGTTCATCGGCCTTGTAGCGCAAGGTCAGGATCAGCCGGATCCGGCCTTCACCGTACTCATCCGACCGATGGAGGTGGATCGAACGTCCACGTTCGTGCTGGCTTCGGTGCTGGAGAGCTGGCCGGGTGAGCATACACCCAAGCTAGCCCAGGCCATATCAGATCGTGCGCAAAATGGAGGGAATCTGCCCATACCCGATATGAAGGCATGGCTGGAATGCTATCTGCGGTTGTCTATGCTGCCGTTGCTGCGTGTCTGGGATCGCTTCGGCATCAGCTTTGAGGCGCATGCACAGAATTCGCTGTTGTCGCTGAAGGACGGCTGGCCTAGCTGCTTTTACATCCGCGATCTGGAAGGGATGAGTGTAGATCATGAGCTCGCCCGCAAGCTGGAATGGATCGGTGGCTCTATAGCGGAGGATAGCCCACTGTTATACGCCCCGGCAGAGGCTTGGCATCGCACCAAATACTACTTTTTTGTGAACCACCTCGGTTCGCTGATCCATGCTCTAGCTCTATGGCAGGAGCGACCAGAGGGTGAAGGCTGGGCTGTCGTGCGTAGTCTGCTGCTAGAGGAGCGGGAGCGTGCGAGTGTGCGACTGCGTCCGTATGTGGAAGAGCTACTGAATACGGATACGTTGCCGGCGAAGGCCAACTTTTCCAGTTGCCTGGCGGATAAGGGAGATACGCCGTCGTACTTGGGAATTCCGAATCCAATACGAGAGAGCTGTCTTTCACCCGAAAGGGGTTCGCGCGGTAACAGCATTTTAGGTGAGCAACGGAGAAAGTGATGGGGCAACGAAGAGTGTAATAGGAGCAACGAAGAATGTAATAGCATTAACAGAGAATGGTGCATGAAAGGTAACATAAAAAGCAACGTGAAGAGTACCATGAAGGGCAGCATAGAAGATCAAGGTGGAAAACAGCATGGAAGACAATGTGGAGTATGATCATCTTACCGTGAGCAACGAGACTGTGAGAACTGAATGGATAGGCTTCAGACATCACAGCATGTTCCACACCAACAATGAATGCAATGAAAGGAAGACGGGCCAAGATGGAAGCTTGGAAGCGTAGTCTATACATCCTGTGCATCGGCCAGTTCCTAGCTATGGCCTCCGTCAGTTGTGTGACACCGTTTCTGCCCCTGTATCTGCAGGAGTTGGGCGTGCATGGACAATCAGAAGTGATGCTCTGGTCGGGAGCGATCTACGGTGCGAATCTGCTCAGTGCCTTTGTCCTTGGTCCCTTCTGGGGAAGACTGGCTGACCGCTATGGACGCAAGCCGATGCTGCTGCGCTCCGGCTTTGGCATGGCGCTGACGATCACGCTGATGAGCGTGGTGAACGGTCCGCTGGAGCTCTTCCTGTTGCGTTTGGTAAATGGTATGCTCTCTGGCTTCAGTCCAGCTGCAGTAGCGCTGATCGCGAAGAATGCTCCCAAGGAAAGAAGCGGCTATGCGCTTGGCGTCCTGCACTCCAGTTCGGTTGGCGGCACGATATGTGGTCCGCTATTGGGAGGAGCACTGGCGGATCAATTCGGCTTCGCACCTGTATTTCTATACATCGGGATAGGGATATTCGCTGCTTCGCTGGTTGTTCTGTTCGGTGTACATGAGCATCGGGAGGAGACAACGAGCCAGATGCAGACGACGGGATTGCGAGGGGATTTTAAGGAAATCATGTCCCGTCGCGCCATGCCCACATTGCTAGTCTCGGCCTTCTTGCAGCGGGCGGCTATGGTAGGTACCTTGCCGTTCATTCCATTGTATGTACAAATGCTGGCGCCTGGCAGCGATAATATCGCACTGCTCGCAGGATTTACTGCAGCCGCAATGGGTGTAGCCAATATGCTATCGGCACCACAACTGGGCAGACTCGGCGATCATTATGGACAGCGGCGAGTGCTGAATGGAGCGCTGTTCGGCGCCGTCGTGCTCATGGTTCCTCAGGCCTTCGCACAGCAGCTGTGGCAGCTGATTGCTCTTCGTTTTTTCAGTGGCGCCTGTCTTGGTGGACTTGGCCCATCACTGAATGTGCTTGTAAGACGTTATGCTCCGTCTGGGATGGAGAGCCGTTCCTTCAGCTATCTCAACTGCGCGCAAATGGCAGGAGGTCTGCTCGGCTCGATCGGATTGGGCTGGATGGCTGCGGCTTTTGGCTTGCGTTATATATTTATAGGCTCGGCGGTGCTGCTCGCGGCCAACTTCGTTTGGATGTGGACAGCAGAGCGGCGGGAGGGGGTCACGAATACAGATTCCCTGTCGGGTGAAGCTGCATCGGATACAAGCATGATCCAATCGGAAAAACGGGAGCTATAGACAGCACTATCGACGGAGAGACGTTATCTTGCTGGACGTCCTCACGGGTGTGTCTCACGGCTGGCAATCCAGTGGTGGTCAGTACATCGACCTGATCCAAGATATAAGTGATAGTAAGGTATAAGTGATAGTAAGGTGTGAGTATAGTCCAAGGTGTGAGTGATCATTTGATGAATTCGTAAAACAACGTATAAATGAAATTAAAAGAGGTGAGCAAACACATGAAACTTTGGAAAGAAATCGACCCGCGCAGCCTAGCGATTCGCTCTCAGCACTACGAGGCGGCAGAGCGACGCGTGCTGGGACAATTGCTTGAAGCTGTGCTGTACGAGGAAATTGCTTTGCCTAAGGAAGGCCTGCCACAGGCAGGCGAGAGCCGAATGGTGGAGCTGGCTGGACGTTCAGCGTCTGGAGAGGTCGTTCATTACCGTTGTGTCTGCCGCCGTAAGCTCAGCTTTGAGCGGATTCGTCTTGATCGTGAATCGCTGGAACGGATCGGGCCAGACGGAGAGTCATCTCCTGCACGACTTGCGCTTTTTGTGGATGAAGTACTGGGTCAATATCAGCAGGGGGAGTTGCTGCTTCGTTTACAGGAGGAGCTGTCACGCACGTTGCTACATGACGCAGAATCCCGCGCCTGGCGTGTAGAAGAGGGGGCACAGCGACAGCGTGATCATGCGGAGGGAGAGCTCGATGGTCATCCGTACCATCCTTGCTTCAAATCCCGTGTTGGATTTGATGCCAGTGACAACCGTCAATACGGACCGGAGTTCGGTGAGCTACTGAAGCCGGTATGGGTAGCTGTCTCACGTTCCTATGCGCAGCTGTCGCTACGTCGTGGTATGAAGGAGGAGGAGTGGCTGCAGGAGGAGCTTGGGGAGAGGGTTCTGGCGGATTTTCGCGCCGTGATTCTCCATAGCGGCTATGATCCAATAGATTACCTGTTCCTGCCCGTGCATCCTTGGCAATGGGAGCATGTAGTGGTGCCTGCACTGCACCGTGAAATAGCGGAAGGTATCGTACTGCCATTAGGTAATGCAGAGGATGACTATCGGGCGCAACAGTCCATTCGCAGTCTGGAAAATGCAAGCGATCGCAGCAAAGCAACACTGAAGCTGGCACTCGGTATTGTAAACACGTCGACTCGCCGCATGCTGGCACGACACACGGTGCTGAATGCTGCCTTGGTGTCGGATTGGCTGCATGATCTGGTGGCGATGGACCGTACACCGAACAAGCCGGAGTTCGCGCTATTGGATGAGTATGCCGGTATAGCCTTTGATACGCAGGAGCTGTCGCCCTCGGTGCGTGAGCGGGCTTATGGTGCGCTGGGCGCCATTATGAGGCGCGGTGTGGGAGCTGTTGTGCGGGATGGCGAGCAGGTGCTTCCTTTTGCCGCGTTGTCACACCCGGAAGGAGAGCAGGCAGACCTTGTAGGGGAGTGGATAGCCCGATATGGGGCAGATCAATGGCTTGGCGAGCTACTTGAGGCATCCGTTACACCGCTTATTCATCTACTGTATGCGCATGGAGTGGGGCTGGAGTCACACGCGCAAAATATTCTCCTGCTGCATCGGGACGGACGCCCCGTGCGTATCGCGCTACGCGATTTTCATGATGGCGTTCGGTATTCCCGGCGCTTGCTGCCACAGCCACAGCTCTGTCCAGAGCTGCATCCTGAGCCTGCGGCTCATCTGGCTCAGAATCGCCATTCGTATATGCAGACGGATGACCCGGATGCTGTTCGGGATTTTCTGCACAGCGCATTCTTTTTCGTCTGTCTGGGTGACCTTGCCCTCTTCTTGCATGAGCGTCATGGCATCGCAGAGGAGTCCTTCTGGGAGCGTGTAGCCGGAATTATCCATCAATATCAGCAGAGCCACCCTGAGTTCGCAGCTCAGTATGAGCTATATGATCTATTCTCGGATAGCATTCGCATTGAGCAGTTGGCCCGCCGCCGTCTGTGGCCTGATACGCAGGTCGATCCGAGGTGGGTGCCTAATCCGCTTCATGCATTTCGTGCTGTGAAAGGAGTGGGCGTTCATGCCGAATAAGTTGGTTGAAGAGGAAGCACTACGACGTGTCATGGAGGATCTGCTGAACACGTTGCTGGCTGAAGAATTGTTAAATGGGCTAATCATGCTCACACCAGCAGCCTGTGATGCGCTCGCTGAAGCAGATGAAATGTTCGATTCCGTCTGGGAGCTATATCGAATCCAAGCAGCGCTCACTGCTAAGCGAGCAGGTGTCAAAGTTGGTGCTACAGAAATGGCTATAGAAGGTGCCAGAGCAGGAGACGAAACAAGTACCGACAGAGCTACTGTAGGATCTGGGACAGAACAGAGCATGGACCCAGAAACATCTGAAACGATGCTAGGCCTGTGGCGTTCGTCCAAAGACAGAACGATGGTCTTCTTCGCCCTTCGTCCTTCCGTGGTACAGCGCTGGCGTTGTATCCCGGGAGCCGTGGTAGTAGGGAGTAATTCTAAAGGAAGAGCCCGACTTCTATCTCCGTCAGAGCTTATGCGCTTAGTCGCTGACAGTCACGGGGAAGCAGCCGGAATACAGCCTGAAGGTACTGACGTTTTCATCGACATGCTGCAGCAGACAGTTAGGCAGATCTCGTGGTCGCTGGAGCGTCGTCAATCATATTCGGCCCAGCTATCACTACCGCCGGAGCATGCTCTGCTCTCGCTGGAGCGTTATGCCGCATGGCGGGACCGTCCATTTCATCCGGTAGCAAAGGCGAAGCTCGGCTGGGGTCAGGAGGAATGTGGGAGCTATACGGCGGAGGCGGCGGAGCCGATCAAGCTGCGCTGGATCGCCGTGCAACGGGATCGCCTGCTGAGTGGAGCGGATGCTGTGAGCGTGCTGCCGCATGAACTGTTGCTCTCGGTAGCAGAGCAGCAGAAGCTGACGGAGGAGTTAACCCGCCGTGGGCTGAAGGATACGCACGCAGCCTTGCCTGTGCATCCATGGCAGATGGAGCATATGCTGCCTAGCCGTCTGTACCCAGAGCTGGAGAACGGCGCTTGTGTCTCGCTGGATATAGAGGCAGGCACCTATTATGCTACTTCCTCTGTACGCTCATTAATGAGCCTGGAAGCATCACCACGGCATGTGAAGCTGCCACTGGGTATTCGTTCACTGGGTGGCCTGCGTTATCTATCCGCGATCAAGATGATGAATGGCGTCCGTGCCGAGAGCTTGCTGCGACAAGCCCGAGAGCTTGATCCGGTCCTGAGCGCACAGCTGTATTTATGCGAGGAAGGGCGCTGGTGGGCATTGAGACCTGAGGATGACGATCTGTTCGCGGATAATCCCCGTCATCTCTCTGCTCTGGTTCGCACCTATCCAGAAGAAATAATGAGCGATGACAGGAAGCGGCTTGTCCCGATGTCAGCGCTGGCTGCGGAGAGCAGTCAGGCATTGCTGTTCGCCGAATGGCTGCAAGAACGAGGACTGCCAAATACAGCGGAGTCTGCACTTGAGCTGTTCCGGGAAGTCGCCGAGACCTTCGGCGAGCTGTCCTTGCGCCTTCTACGCTTCGGTCTCGTACCGGAAGCGCACGGGCAAAATGCAGTCCTCGTCCTCCATGAAGGAAAGGTATCGGGACTCCTGCTGCGTGATCATGATGCGCTGCGCGTCCATGTGCCATGGCTGCAGGAAGCAGGTCTGGCTGATCCCGAATATTTGCTGCGTCCAGGCGTGCCTAATTCTCTTTATCATGATTCGCCACAGCAGCTTATTGCGTTCTTCCAGATGCTTGGAATTCAGGTGAATTTGTTCTCCATCATGGATAGCTTAGCCAACGCCTACAGCCTCTCTGAGGAGCGAATGTGGTCAGAACTTAAGCAGGCTCTACAGACGGCGATGGAGCGAGCGGCACTGCCTGAACAACAGGAGGGGGTTATCTCCAGTTGTCTGTTCACCACTGAGAAGTGGCCATGGAAGCAGATCGTCCGACCATTGCTCGCACAGACGTCCAAGGTACCAGGCAGCATGCCATATGGCAAAGGCGAAATGCCGAATCCACTGCGTGCTGTCCAAGCTGAAGAGGAGGTGCCCTATGTTGCGTATTGAGCCTCATGCCAAGCCATTGGCGCCAGAGCTTCTAGAGCTATATCGCACCATTCAGCCCTCTACGATTGGACATTTGACCGACTTCGGTTATATTCGCGGGATACGGCCCTTATTTCATCCGATCCGCTTGCTTGGCTCAGCCCTTACAGTACGGCTACCCCACCTGGATTCTGCAGCGCTACGTGAGGCGCTGGAGATGGCTCAGCCCGGGGATGTGCTCGTCATCGACATGTCAGGTGATGAGGATCGGGCTTGCTGGGGAGAATTCCGGGCCTACAAAGCCATAGCCAAGCAAGTAGCTGGAGCGGTCGTATCTGGATGCGTCTCGGATGCAGCAGCGCTGAGACAGCTTGGTTTTCCAGTATTTTCGCGTGGTATCAGTGCACTGACCACCCGCTCGCTGGAGCTGGAGGGAGAGGTGAACACCTGCATCAGCGTGGGGGGTGTAGCGATAAGTCCTGGTGATCTAATCATCGGAGATGAGGACGGGCTATTCGCCATTGATCCCTCGCGAGCAGAGGAGCTGGGCCAGAAGGCTGTGGAGAAGCAGCAGCGTGAGCAACGCACCCGTGACAAGCTTGGGTACAGCCATATTGGTGAAGGAGGAGAGGGAGTATGAGGGCAACCGACCAAGGAAAACGTCAGCTTCACCTGAATCTGTTCTTGCTCAGCACGGGACATCATGAGGCAAGCTGGCGTCATCCCGATGCTAGTCCGCAACTGGCAACTGACTTTCGCTATTATGAGCGACTGGCCCGGATGGCTGAGCAGGCGAAGATGGACTCCATCTTCATTGCAGAGAAATACCGTTTGAACAAAATGACGAAGTACCGCGTCATTCCACAGCTGGAGGCATTCACCATGCTTGCTGGGCTATCAGCGGTAACCGAGCGGATTGGCCTGACGGCGACAGCGTCGACCACGTACAACGAGCCCTTCCATATCGCTCGCAAATTCGCCTCGCTGGATCACATTAGTGGTGGGCGAACAGCCTGGAATATCGTGACCTCAACAGGTGATGCGACGGCTCGTAACTTTGGTAAGCAGAACCATCTCGATCACTCGCTCCGTTACGATCGCGCCCATGAATTCGTTGAGGCAGCCGTTAAGCTGTGGACAGGCTGGTCCGAAGATGCACTGCTGATCGATCAGGAGGCTGGACTATATGCGGATATGAACCGGATCAAAGCCGCTGATTATGAGGGTAAGCATCTATCGGTGGCTGGTCCGCTCAATCTGCCACGATCTCCTCAGGGGGTGCCAGTGCTTGTACAGGCAGGATCTTCTGAAGCGGGTCGCTCATTCGCGGCCCGGTGGGCAGAGCTTGTGTTCACGGCACAGCCTTCGATGGAGTCGGCGATAGCCTTCTATACGGATTTGAAGGGCAGGCTGAAGCTATGGGGACGCCGACCTGAGCAGCTGAAGATTTTGCCGGGGCTGATTACCTTTGTGGGGGATACCGAGGCAGAGGCGAAGGAGAAGGAACGCGAGCTGAATGAACTTAGCGCTTCCGAATACGGGCTCTATAATTTGTCAGCGTTGCTGCAGACAGATCTGTCGGATTGTCCGCTGGATGGACCGCTTCCTTATGAGCGCTTACCTCAGCTTGAGCAGGTGCAGGGCCAGAAAGCGCGCTTCCAGCTCTATGTCAATCTTGCACGTGAGGAGCAGCTGTCGATCCGAGAGCTGATTATCCGAACAGCAGGAGGAAGAGGGCACTTTACTGTTGCAGGTACGCCGATCCAGATTGCCGATACCATGCAGCGCTGGCTGGAGGCAGGTGCGGCCGATGGCTTCAATCTGATGCCGCCATTATTGCCGACGGGACTAGAGGATTTTGTGACGAAGGTGATTCCTGAGCTGCAGAACCGCGGGATCTATCGTACAGAGTATAGTGGAAATACACTGCGTGAGAACTTGGGGCTGACGGAACTGCCTGCGACGCAGTTGGTGTGAGGTATATTGCGGCTGTTGCTCAGGGAAGATTGTGAGTCGTGGTCCCAAATCTCGCCTCCTTACTGAGGGCGTATGGTTATCAGTTAAGGGGCATGGATCAGGAAGAGATCAGCGCAAGACACACTTTTAGAACGATTGTATAGGAGAGTAACTTTATTTCAGGAGCCTGTTCGAATTGTCATACCTTCAGACTCGCTAAAATAAGTTTTAGACTGAGTTTAGAAAATGACAGCGACAGTCACGGAAGAGAAAATAAAGTCCTTGACTGTCGCTATTTTATTGAGCTAATGTTTCCCGTTAGCTTCACTGTGACTTCCAACGTTCCAAACTTTCGCAAAGAACCTTATAGGCTCGTACCGCAATTTTAGCTTCATCTGCAAGAATGGTGATTGAATCATCGAAATACGAGACAATTATTCGCAAAACGAATTCTCCATCTCCTTCAATCCAGTAGTAAATTTGATAGATCTCCTGTTCTTTACTGGCGCGCTCTAGTATCACTTTAGCATCTATAAATTCATTAGCGATAGCTTCAGGGAGAAAAGGTAAATAAGTGCGCGAACCAAGGGGCTTCCTGTACCCGTAGATGATCAATTTGTTTTCTAAGTCTCCAACAATTCTATAGGCCATCTTTAAACTCCTATCAAGATTAAATACTTCTGATGATTTTAATTTACACCTTTTTTCAGAGGACCGAAAGGCAATACTCCAAGTACCTGAAGAAGCTGGTGCGCTACTAATCACCAAGTCGATAGAACAGGCTGTTTTTGAACAGAAGTCATTTTCAGCATTAGAGGTTCAATGCAAAACGACTCAAGATCATGCTTTGAAAACTTGATGTAACAGGTTTTTAGTTGTGAACAACGGGGTTTTATTTAGACGTAGTGGGTGTATGAGAATGTCTAATCGCGAAGCGAGCGGGCGTGCTGCACATGGACACAGTTACACAGGCTGCGTATCACCTCCATGCCGTGGAGCAGGATCTGAATCGGAAGTTATTTGAAGTCCGACTGGAGAAGAGTATCTTGGCGAATCGAATGAGCCAGTCTACATAAATTACCTTTAAATCAGGGACAGCACAGGATCACTTTAGGGTGTTCCTGGACTGTCCTTTTACCATTCCCGTTAATATCTCAATTATCAGAAATTATTGCCATTCTCATAAGTATCCCCATTCTCATAAATACCCCCACTGTCGGAAATGTCCAGAACTGCTGACGCAAATGTTCATTTTCAAGCCATAATCTTCATGTAATAATGAGAATCAATATCAATTAAGGTTGAGATAGAAAAAGGGGAGTGTCCATTTCATGTTTAGCTTATTCCATAAAGGACTTCGGAGGCGCTCCGGGTTCATGATGTTTACGGCTTGTCTGCTTGTGCTGGTTGTATTGGCTGGATGCGGACAAAGTGGCGGCAACACCGCAAGCTCGGGCAGTGGTGAAGCTGCATCCTCCAACGCTCAGTCGGGTTCGACCGCAGCGGGACAGGAGGGCTCTTCCGCAGCTGCTGGTGAGGAGCGTACTGTTCAGCATGCCATGGGCGAGACGGTGATCAAGGGAACGCCACAGAAAGTCGTTACCTTGTTCCAGGGAGCCACTGATGCTTCATTGGCGCTGGACGTCAAGCCTGTAGGTGCCGTAGAGGCATGGATTGAGAAGCCATGGTATAACTATATCCGTGAACGGATGGATGGGGTCGTGGATCTGGGCTCCGAGAACCAGCCAAATCTGGAGGAGATCGCTGTACTTAAGCCAGATGTCATTATTGGCTCCAAGACCCGTCATGAAGAAATCTATAACCAGCTCAGTGCCATTGCGCCGACGGTGATGACGGAGGAAGTGCATATCTGGAAGGATTCGCTAGCGTTGACGGCGGATGCACTGAACAAGAAGACTGAAGAGCAGGCCTTTCTAGATCGCTGGGCAAGCGAAGTTGCCGACTTTAAGGAAAAAATGGGTGACAAGCTGAACCAGCAGGTGGGAATTGTTGATTTCCGTGCGGATCATGCACGTATTGTCCATACAGGCTTCTCGGCGCTGGTCCTGGATGAGCTGGGCTTCACACGTCCTGACGTTCAGAAGAGCGAGGAGTGGGGAGTGAAGCTGGTATCGAAGGAGAACATCCCGCAAATGGATGCAGACATCATTTTCGATCAGACGAGCACAGATCGCGATGATGGACGCCTCGACTTGCGCAAGGAGTGGACAGAGCATCCACTTTGGAAGAATATCAAGGCCGTGCAAGCCAATCGTGTCTATCAGGTGGATACAGCCGTCTGGAACAGTGGCTCAGGTCCATTGGCGGCCGAAGAGATGCTTAAGGATCTTAAGGAATTCTACGAACTGGACTAATGAGCGGCAGGGCAGCGGCAAGTGCCAAGAGGTGTGTATCGGTGCGCCGCTGTTGCTCCGTATAGCGGCGGCCGATATGGCTTGCCGCTTCTGTCTTTTTTGCATTGGCCCTGGATGTTTGTGCACCATGATATGAGGGAGGATCATCGTGAAGCCACTTTTGCAACGTAACCGTAGCAAGCTGATCGGCCTTGTGGCCGCGCTGTTGCTGCTTGCTGTCGCTTTTATCGGCAGCATCGCACTTGGAACGACACCCATTGCTCCGTCTACAACGCTGGAAGCGCTCGTCAGCTACAATCCGGCCAACAATGAGCAATTGATCATCATGACTACGCGTGTACCACGGGCTGCGTTCGCCTTGGCTGTTGGTGCAGCGCTGGCGATTGCCGGGGCACTCATGCAAGCCCTTACTCGTAATCCGCTGGCTTCACCGGGGCTGTTCGGGATCAATGCCGGTGCCGTACTGGCGGTGGTGCTAGCGCTCACAATTCTGCCGTTGTCCTCGCTGTCACAGCTCGTGTGGGCAGCCTTCGCAGGCGCTGCGATTGCCGCTCTGCTAGTCTATGTACTTGGTTCATTAGGAGGCGGAGGCCTGTCACCGCTTCGGCTAGTGCTGGCTGGTTCCGCGCTCAGCGCTTTGTTCGGCGCCATGACTCAGGGCGTGCTCGTGCTGGACGAATCAGGCTTGCAAAATGTACTGTTCTGGCTGGCAGGCTCGGTGGCAGGCAAGGAGCTGCCGCTGCTACAGCAGGTGCTTCCTTATATGATTACAGGTGGAATCGCGGCTCTGGGGCTCGGTTACCCGCTAACTGTGCTCAGCTCTGGTGAGGATGTAGCCAAAGGTCTTGGTCAGCGTACCCTGCTCGTCAAAGCCATTGCTGCCGCTGCAGTCGTATTGCTGGCGGGTAGTGCGGTAGCGGTGGCGGGAGCCATCGGCTTCGTTGGACTGGTTATGCCACATTTTGCCCGCTATCTGGCCGGAACTGATTATCGCTGGGTCATTCCATACAGTGCCGTGCTTGGCGGAATTCTGCTGCTTGCTGCGGATATTGTCGCCCGCTTCCCAGTGCAGCCGGGAGAGCTACCGCTTGGAGTCGTGACTGGACTAATTGGTATGCCATTCTTCATTTATATTGCCCGTACTGGATTTCGGGGGAAGGAGGCCGCAGGATGAGTCGTCTTGTTCCAATTCGTAGTCGTCAAGAGCGTATATCCCTTCTGGCTGATCGGCGAATTGCTCTGACATTGCTGGTATTGATGCTTCTTCTCATGGTGTCATTCGTGCTGGGAGCGTCTCTCGGTAGTAAGTGGGAGTCACCGTGGCAGGTGCTGCTTACGCTTGTCGGCCAGGGGGGAGATTCAGCTTTTGTGATTGGTACGCTTCGTCTACCTCGGCTTGTGCTGGCGATGTTGGCCGGAGCGGGTCTCAGTGTGGCCGGGGCAATCCTGCAGGGAGTGATTCGTAATCCGCTGGCTTCCCCGGATGTGCTCGGGATGACAGGGGGAGCATCGGTCGCTGCCGTTGCCTTTATTGCTTTCTTCGGAGGGGAGCTCAGCATTCGCTGGCTACCGCTTGCCGCCATGCTCGGTGCTGCTCTCGTGTCTGGTTTGATCTATGCCCTTGCCTGGAAGGATGGCGTCTCACCGATTCGCCTCGTATTAATCGGCATTGGTATCTCAGCGGGTACAAGTTCTCTGACCATGCTCATGCTGTCGTTCAGCTCGATCACCACAGCGAGCCGTGCTTACATCTGGCTGACTGGCAGCGTATATGGAGCCTCCTGGGAGCAGGTGCTGACGCTGCTGCCGTGGACGCTGATATTTATACCGCTGGCAATGATCTGCGCACGACATCTGAATGTGCATGAGCTGGGCGAGCAGGTGGCTGCTGGCGTAGGCGCGGCTGTGCAACGTCAGCGCTTGGGCTTGCTCCTGATTACTGTGGCATTGGCAGGATCGGCCGTTGCCTTGGTGGGAGCTGTCGGCTTCATCGGCCTGCTTGGGCCACATATTGCGCGCAGACTTGTCGGACCATCTTATGGCGGGTTGCTACCTGCCGCAGCGTTAGTCGGAGCATTGCTATTCTTGCTGGCGGACACCGCAGGACGGACACTCTTTCAGCCGCTGGATATTCCAGCGGGCGTATTCACCGCCGCAATCGGAGCTCCATTCTTCATCATGCTGCTGCTTCGTCATCGACGTCATTAATCAGGATAGGGAGTGAAATGCCATGCAACAGACAGATGGACTCGACATTCGTGACTTAACGATCTCCTACGGAGGAGATCCGGTCATTGAAGGGCTGGATTTAGAGCTATTGGCCGGAAAAATAACGGTATTCGTCGGTAGCAACGGCTGCGGCAAATCAACGCTATTGCGTACAGTGGCGCGTTTGCTGCGGCCACAGCAAGGCAGTGTGCTGCTGGATGGCAAGGATCTGCTGCAAATGCCAACGAAGGAGGTAGCCCGTAAGCTTGCTATTCTCCCGCAAGGGCCGACCGCTCCTGAGGGGCTCACGGTGCTGCAGTTGGCACGCCAGGGACGCTATCCCCATCAGAGCTGGCTGAAGCAATGGAGTCGTGAGGATGAACGAGTCGTTCGTGAAGCGCTGGAGAAGACAGGAATGAGTGTCTATGCGGAGCGCACGGTAGACTCCCTGTCTGGTGGACAGCGGCAGCGGGCCTGGATTGCTATGACACTCGCACAGGATACAGATTGGTTGTTACTGGATGAGCCGACGACCTACCTTGATCTGGCGCATCAGATTGAAATTCTGGACTTGTTGTTTGAGCTAAATGAACGGGAAGGGCGTACTGTGGTGATGGTGCTGCACGATCTGAATCTGGCCTGCCGCTACGCACACCACATTGTGGCTGTTCATGACAAGTCGGTATGGACCGAGGGGCCACCAGAGGTCGTTTTGACGAAGGACATGGTTCAGGCTGTCTTCGGCCTAAGCTGTCAGATCGACACAGACCCTATTTTCGGGACTCCCCTTGTCATTCCGCACGGTAAAGGCAGGAGATTGGTGCAACGCTCGAAGAAGAACGTTCAGTATGTATAAGTGAGTAGTATATGTGATGGGAAATATGAGATGAGTGAATAATGATTAAAGATAAATTATTAGATATAAATAATTAGATATAAATTATTAGAGAAAATCATTAGAGATTAGAGATTTATAACCGTATTATATTTGAGTCGTAGTAGAGGGCCGTTACAGATGGCAGTGTAAGAGAGTAGCCATAGACACAGTGATAGTCATTGATAGAACTATTAGTAGCAATAAAACAAGAACTAGCAATAGAACCAGCATACTGACCGGATCTGGTTTCAGGTTTTAATGTTCTGTAGAGCGTAGCGGTCTTACTCCCATTTGATTTTCGAAATAGTCCACAATCTACCTCAGAAGGATTCAGAAGAATCCCTGAGGTTTTTTTCGTTCCATAGCTTCAACTAAGGTCCATACCAACGGCAACGAGTGGAATATATTAAATAGTATAACTCCTTGTGACCTATGCTTTTGCAAGGATCGAAGATTTTCACCCAAGGGATGGGTTCGTATCGTGACATTTGCTCCGGAAGGTGAGCGGTTGTTCGGGAAAGGAAGGGCTTCGTTTGAAGATTTTGCTTGTAACCTACTGGCCATACCCCCATACAGGCGGAGTGACGACACATTTGCAAGGCATGTCCTCACGGCTAGAAGATTTGGGTCATGAGGTGGAGGTGCTCGCTCAGCATCCAAATCTCTCTCATTATTACTTGGTAAAAGAAGGACGACTGATCCCCAAGCAGCCGCTTCTGGATCAAGCTGAGGCAGCCATTATGGCACGCATGCAGCAGGAACAGATCACCCTGACAAGCTGGCTACTGCGAAAGGAGATCGAGAAGGCAGCTTTTGGTCTAGCTTGTATCCAGGCGAAGCTGGGGCAATATGACATCATTCATGCTCATGATATTTATGCCTCTGCAGTTTGTGCCAAGCATAAGCCTACGCGTACCCCATTAATCTCCTCCATTCATGGGTGTCTGGCTACGGAGTGGGCAGTAAATGGTGAAATTCGTTATCGGACTGCTCAAGAACGCGCGTATCTTGTCTGTGAGGAGTACAGTGGGGTGATGTCTGCTGATCGCTTGATTGTCCCCAGCCTCTGGCTGACTCGCAGAATGCAAGGTTTGGGTGTTTACCATCCCAACACAACACATATTCCATATGGCCTGGATCAGAAGCTTTATGCCCACAGCATGTCCTTGCCTCTATTAGAGGCTGTACCTGTACAGGCTCAGGGGAAGGATAAGCTTGTCATTGCTTGTCCTGCGAGGCTGGTTGCCATTAAGGGACATGTATATCTGCTGAAGGCGCTTGCGAAGCTCCGTGATTCGGGTCGTCCATTCGTCTGCTGGATCATTGGCGATGGTATCCTCAGGAAGACACTGGAGGAGCAGATTGAGACTCTTGGTCTGGAAGCTTCGGTGTATTTACTCGGTAAGCGTAAGGATATTCCACAGCTATTGTCCCGTGCAGATATCGTGGTGCTTCCGTCGCTGCAGGACAATCTTCCGTATTCCATTATTGAGGCCCAGAGTGCTGGTAAGCCTGTAGTGGCTTCTGGTGTAGGCGGTATCGTGGAAATGATTCGTGATGGGATAGATGGCTTCCTGGTCGAACCAGCCAATGCCGACATGCTGTATCAGAAGCTTGCCCTACTGATCGACGACCCTGCGCTGAGACACCGTCATTCACAGCAAGCATTAGCCAAGCGGAGCGAGTGGGATGAAGCTGTGATGACGAGGCGAATTTTGAACATATACACGGAGGCACATACAGCTGCCCACCTTGCTAATGCTGGGGTTACTGCTATTAATGATTCTAATATGGATCAGAGTACCGATCCCGTTGGAAATATTCATTCCAACAAGCATACAACCAGCAATCCAAGCATTCCCATTTTAACAACAACCACAACGAACACCACCGAGATGGATGATATAACATGCTCACATCCCTGGGGGTCTTTAGAATTCATAATGCCCGAAGAGTCGGATCAGAGGAGCATATTCCTGGCAGGTGGCGCACCTGAAGCATTAGCCCGTGAGCTATCTGACATATCAGGCGTTGTAACAGCTACGACAACAGCACAACCGATCCCATATGCAGGTCTTCATCTGCTCGACTGTACCGGGATGGTGCTGTACAACACGAGAAGCGGGCATAACGGAGTATTTCAACTAAGTGATGTTCAGCCTGGAAGCTATGAGCTTGTATGTGTGAAGGAAGGTTACAAGCCTTATACGCAGAAGATCACTTTGCATACATCCAGCGAACTCAGGATTACAGCTGTACTTGGAGAGGTGGAGAATGAATGAGTGAGCAGCAGCCCTTTTATCTATGGAAGACAGTAGAGGGAGAAGGGGAGCATGACCGATTCGGCAGCCGTATTCTAGCGGGAGATATTAACGGGGACGGACAGGAAGAATGGATCATTGCAGCCAGTACGGCTACTTATGTAGAGGATAAAAATGGAGTGAACCCTATCCCGTATCCTTTTAGCGGCAGAGTATACGTCTACACCCGTGATATGGAGCTCCTGTATACATTGGAGGGAAATAACAACGGGGATTGCTTCGGAGCAGCTCTTGCGCTTGGAGATCTTAATGGTGATGGCGTTCCTGAGATTGTTGTAGCCTCTCCACGAGCAAGTAGTCTCACCTGCGTAGAGTGCGGGGAGATCCGTGTCTTCTCTGGCGTGTCGGGAGAATTGCTATATCGCTGGCAAGGGATGGAGGATTACGCTCGTCTGGGATCTCAACTGGCCATTCTGGACTGGGATGGAGACGGGATACCGGAGGTAGCTGTGTCCTCCCATCAGACAGACATGTATGGCACGGAGCAGGATGGAATGGTTACCGTCTATAAGCAGGATGGAAAGCAAATTTTGGCTCGCTTCATGGGAAATGCCCGAGAGGGACTGGGTCTATCACTGGCGGCAGGTGACGTCAATGGTGATGGCCGAGATGAGCTGATCATCGGTGCTCCTCATTATCATGCAGATGGGATGACACGCAGTGGGAGAGTGATGATCTGCGCACCGAACGGCGTGCTAGGCGAATGGAGAGGGAGCCGTGCCTATGATGAAGGTGGGAGTCGTGTTGCCGTACAGGATGTGGACGGAGACGGAATACCAGATATCCTGATAGGCTCACCAAATGCCAGTCGCAAATACCAGCGTGGAGGACTCGTCACCGTCTATTCTGTTGCGCTACAGCGGGAGCTTTTGCAGAAGGAAGGGACATTTGCATCCCAACAGCTTGGAACCTTCGTTGGCAGTGGACTGAGCGGACAGAAGCAATGGCTTATTGGCTCCAGAGCAGGCTTTACCTACGTACTGGATTCTTTGGGACAGGTGCTGCATGAACTGGAGGGTGCCGAGCATGAATTATTCGGTCATTCCCTGTGCGTATTAGATGCTGGAATTGGCCGTAGACGGCTTGCGATCGGCGCGTTGTCGGGCTTGAATCGTCAGCATTGGATGGCGGGCTGTGTGTATATTTTCAATCAAGAAGGGAACGCTCAGGATGCTACTAGCTCTGTAAAATCCAGTAGCTCATCTCATTCCCCCGGAACTAGTGAATCAAGCCAATCAGCTCCAACAACTCCAACAACTCCATCAGTGGAATTCACCAATTCCAACGATTCCAGCGAACCAACGGGATTAACATACTCAACCGAAACAGCCCTTCCAACGGAATTAGCTGCATCGAGTGCATCGAGTGCATCAAGTGCATCAAGTGCATCAAGTGCATCAAGTGCATCAAGTGCATCAAGTGCATCAAGTGAGTCAACGGCAAACGCATTTAACGAAACTAACGAAACTAACGAAACTAATGCACCAACCACACCAACCACACCAACCATTTCTAGTGCATCTAATGAACTCATCCAAACTACTGAATCCTCGTCCTTCCATTCGTTTGATCAGATCGACTCTGCGAAGCAATCGGAAGCACCAGCCAAGGTTCCTGACCGAACTATGCCGTCACCCACAATAGTTGATTCCACCTCCAGCACTCATCTATCATCAGCTCTCGCAGCCAAAGGTCATCCCACCTACGTTAGACCTTTGCGCATTCTGATCGTCACCTATTGGTATCTTCCGCACGTGGGAGGCGTAGACGTCTATGTGCGCCTGCTCAAAAAAGAACTGGAGCAGCAAGGGCATACAGTCGATGTGCTGGCCCACCACCCGGATATGGCGCACTATTACCTGACAGATGGTAGCCAAGTAGAGGACAAATGGCCGATCAAGGAAGTGGTTTACGAGAGACTGATGCCCCTGTATCAAAAATATCTCCCTCATATTCAGCCCTGGGTCCGTTACCGTGAAATTGAGCGCTATTGCTTCGAGCTGGCAGCCTCCTTGTTCAATCTGAAGCAATATGATCTCATTCATACGCAGGATATTATCTCAACCCGGGCTCTATCACGAGTCAAGCCAGCCTCTACCGCACTTGTATCTACGATTCATGGGCTGCTGGCCAAGGAGCACATCTATGCCGGGGACATTACAAGCAAGGAAAGCCTGGCCTGGAAGTACGTTGCAGATGAAGAGTACTATGGCTGTACTTCGGCAGATGCTACGATCGTTCCCACCGAATGGCTGGTTCGTGAAATGGGACAGTTCGCGGTACCACCGGAGTCGCTGTACGTTCTTCCTTATGGAATGGACATTGCTGGCTTCCTGAAGCGTACAAAAGAGGTGCCTGTCCTGACGCAAGCTGAATTCCAGCAGGGAGTACCCATCATCAGCTGTCCGGCCAGACTCGTACCAGTGAAGGGTCATCGGGTGCTGCTGGGGGCACTGCGTCTGCTGGCCGCTGAGCACAAGCTTCCGTGGCGCTGCTGGTTAATCGGCGATGGCGTGCTGCGAGAGGAGATCAGCGCCATGATTGCGGAATACCAATTACAGGAGCGGGTAGTGCTGCTTGGTGACCGGAGCGATGTGCCTGCCCTACTGCGTCAGTCAGATCTGATGGTGCTGCCATCCTTGCAGGATAATCTTCCATTTTCAATTATGGAGGCACAGCTGGCGGGAACAGCCATTGTTGCATCGGATACCGGAGGAATACCGGAGATGATCAAGCATGGTGTAACCGGTCATATTGTAGAGACGGGAAATGAGCGTCAGCTGGCAGCAGCGCTTCAGTTACTGTTAACCGGACACGAATACAGGCAGCAATTAGCGGAGCAGGCCCGAATTTGGGCAGAGAAGCATTGGTCATCGACCACGTTAATGAAGCGGACTCTGCAGGTCTATCAGGCTGCCATAGATTCGGTGAAAGGAGCTGCACAAGAGTGACTAGAATTCCTATATTTAATATCACGACCCGCCCTGTCCTTCCCGAAGAGAGGCAGCAGCAACTAGCAGAGCTTCTGGAAGCGACTTGTCTATTCCCTGACCCTGCCTTTCTGAAGACATTGGACCCACATGAGCTGTGTGGCGAGGAGAGAAGGTTCAACATGGAGGGATTCCGAGAGCTGGAGCAGCGAAGTGGCACGGTTGATCTTTGGACTCGGCTGCAGCAAAATCTGCCTGCACAATATACCATCCCTGACATCCCTTTTTTGCGAAGGCAGTTGGAGATCGACTGACGGGTCATGGAGCAGGGCAGGAGAAATGAGTTCAGACACATTCGACAGTGTAGCCTCGACTAGAGTTCGTTCACAGGTCCAAGGTTATCTTGGCAGCGATGTTCACGGCACCATTTTGGTTACATCCATCACGAGGCTTAATGTGTCCCCACAAGCTGACAGGAAAGTGTAGAAGGGAGGAAGCATGCAGTGAAAGTTCTGTTTGTTTTTTATATCCCGAGCGGGGGAATGGAGACGTTGAACCGCCAGCGCTGCACTGCGCTTCGCAAGCGTGGGATTATGGCCGAATGCCTATATTATGAACCGGGAGCCGGGTTACAAAATCCCGTGGACTTCCCGGTTCACGTCACTCGGGATGATGAGCAGACGCGGCGAATTCTGCGGGAGGGTCAGTATGACGTTATCGTCGTGACAACGGATCATAGCAGCTTTGAACGGTTCAGAAGCCTCGGATTCCAAGGCAAGCTTGTGCTTGAAATTCAGGGCTACGGTCCGATGGAGGTAGCACGTGCAGAGCTAGCCAAGGCTATGCCCATTGTTCAGGCCCATGCATCTGCCTTGTTGAATCCTAATACACCCCATATCGCAAAACTCTTCAACGAGCTGTATCCGACCATTCCGAAGTTTCACATGAACAATTGCTTTGATACAACAAGCTTCACCTATTATTCGGCATCGAAGCCTGATGCTCCGATTGTTGCCTGGATCGGGCGAATCGAGGACAACAAAAATTGGAGAGAGTTCCTGTACATCGGGTATCGACTGATGCAGGAGTACCCCCAGCTACGTCTATGGATGTTCGAGGATGCGAGTCTGTCTGTGCCCGCAGAACGTGAGCAATTCGAGCAGCTGGTGTTGGGACTGGGGCTGGGACCTCGTCTGGAGATCCGCTCCAATATACCGAATGTCCAGATGGCTTATTATTATTCGCAGATAGGCGATTCTGGCGGACTGTTATGCTCCACCTCCAAGGTAGAGGGCGCCCCGTTATCAATACTGGAGGCATTGAGTTGCAGATGCCCTGTACTTGCCTCGAACTCAGATGGTGTGACGGCTTCGGTTATCCATAATGTCACTGGCAAGCGTTACATGCTCGGAGATATTGAGCAGGCTGTGCGTGGTGCCAAGGAGCTGATGAATGATCCGAGACATAGGGACGGTATTCGTGATGCTGGGCTCAAGCATCTGCAGCAAGAATTCAGCGCTGAGAAATATTGTATAGAATTTATGAAGATGCTCCATGCAATTGGGTAGAAAGACACGATCCAGTACGGAGGGAAAGAGAAATTCACATTCATCCCTATCGAACGCTTCAAGCTCGGCGATTATGATCTATCATTAGGCGGCATCTGCGATGCTGCTTTTTTGCTTTTAAAATCAAGGGATTTCTTTGAAAACAAAAGTGTTTTCCTCTTAATTCACTTCATCCCCCTTTAATCATCCATGTAAAAAAGTGTTTTATTTATATAAGCTTATACGGAAGCGAAAGCCTTTTTAGCGGCAAAAAATAAATAAAGGAGATTTTTTCGTGAACCTAAACACTACTCTTGTAAGAAAAGGCGGGGCTAATGTGTCGTCTTCCACACGTCTTCCGTGGGCCGGGTTGCTAGCTTTAGCTATGGCGGGCTTCATCTGCATTCTTACGGAAAGTCTACCTGCTGGATTACTGCCGCAAATTGCACAGGATCTTGGGGTTAGAGAAGCTCTTGCTGGACAACTGGTCACTCTCTATGCGATTGGATCGCTTCTGGCCGCCATTCCTTTGACAACGGCTACCCGTGGGTGGAGGCGTCGGCCGCTTCTATTGCTGTGCATCATCGGTTTTCTTGTATTTAACACCATCACCGCGTTATCTTCCGCTTATGTGCTGACGCTTGTCGCGCGTTTCTTCGCAGGTGTCTCGGCAGGTGTTCTGTGGGGGATGACGGCCGGTTATGCACGGCGCATGGTACCTGATTCGCTGAAAGGAAAAGCGATGGCCGTAGCTATGGTCGGCACCCCGCTGGCATTGGCGCTTGGCGTTCCGCTTGGTACTTTTTTTGGAACATATACAGGGTGGCGTCTCATTTTCGGAGCTGTATCATTACTGACTGTAGCACTTATTGGCTGGGTGCTCTGGAAGGTGCCGGATTATGCAGGTGAGCTAGCCGGTGATCAAGTCCCTTTTCATAAGGTTTTCCTGCTTCCTGGTGTGCGCACAATTTTGTTCGTCGTTTTGACATGGATACTGGCTCATAATATTTTGTACACTTATATTGCACCGTATCTTGCGGAGACCGTGTTTGCTCAGCGAGTGGATTTGGTTCTTCTTATTTTTGGAATTACCTCGGTTGTTGGCATTTGGGTAATAGGCATACTGATTGACCGTTTTCTAAGAATGCTGGTTTTAATCAGCATCACAGGATTTGCCTTGGCTTCTGTAGCCTTGGGAATCGGAATGAATCAGCCTGTAATCATCATGCTTGCTATTACAGCGTGGGGGATTACGTTTGGCGGGGCAGCCACTTTACTGCAAACAGCAATAGCACAAGCTGGAGGGAAAAGCGCAGATATAGCCCAATCAATGCTGGTTACTGCGTGGAATGTGGCCATAGGCGGGGGAGGCATTATTGGTGGCTTTCTTCTCGAGTTGCTCGGAGCCCGATTCCTTCCGGGAGCATTAATTATCCTGTTGCTTCTCTCTTTGCTTGCAGCTTGGCAAGCTAAAAAGCATGGGTTTCCTTCCTAAAGGAGCCCAAGAGTATATGTAACATAAGCAAAAAAATGAATCCGCTGTATGGCGGATTCATTTTTTTGGGATTAGAGAAGTACATCTTATGCGAGCAAATCTGTTTCTCCAATGAGATTTTTGTAAGCGATCGGTGAAGACATGACGATCAGAGTCGTATAGGTTCCGTATTGATCGCACCGGTTTTCAAACTCCTCCAGGTCCTGGGTTGTTTGCGTGAGGACCTTCAATAAATAATTATGCTCTCCGCTTATCCGGTAACATTCCGTGACCTCCGGCGATGAACGACAAAAATCAAGGAAAGGATAGCAATTCCGGGTCCGAACAAGCATAAAGGCTGTGCATTGCTTACCCATTTTTTGCGAAGAAATGACGGTTCGGTATTCCTCGATAACCCCCTTTTCTTCCATGCGTTTTACACGTTCAGTAACAGCTGGTTGAGATAACCCCACTAGCTTTCCTAAATCTGTCATTGATAATCTCGCCTGATTCTGCAAATGGAGCAGGATGTCTTTATCGATTTCGTCCAAGAAAATCATCCTCCTTTAATTTAAAATCCATTTATTTTAAATGCCTTTAAAATCATCGAAAATTTCTTTATATAACTTGTTTCCTTTATGTAAGGTGACAGAAATTATTTATATAATAAACACACTTGCTATAAATAATCAAGTGAATTACAGCAGGAGAGGATGAGAAGCATGAGAAAAATAGATCTGGAATGGCTGCATAAAAACGTCAATGAGGTCATTGACCACACACTTGAGGAAAAAAGGATCGTGGGTACCGTCGTCCTAATTGCATCAGGCGGAAATGTTGTCTACCACAGGTCTGCTGGTTGGGCCGACCGCGAGCAGAAACGACCGATGCAGGAAAATGCTTTGTTTAGATATGCTTCGGTAACCAAGCCGATCGTGTCAGCGGCAGCTTTAGTATTAATTTCGCAAGGGAGATTGCAGTTAAACGATCTGGTGGGAAAATGGTTGCCCGCCTTTCGACCCAAACTGCCAAACGGACAATATGCCTCTATAAGCATTCACCATCTGATGACACATACCGCCGGCTTAACCTACCGTTTCTTCCAGGAAGAATCGGGAACTTATGAGCTTGCCGGGGTATCGGACGGCATGGACCTGGCAGGAATTACACTTGAAGAGAATCTGCAAAGACTCGCTTCTGTCCCTCTTCTATATGAGCCGGGGAAAATGTGGAGGTATTCCATAGCAACAGACGTGCTCGGAGCGGTCATCGAAAAGGTAACTGGAATGCCGCTAAGTGAAGCTGTACGGTTGCTTGTAACTCATCCGCTCTCAATGATGGACACGGATTTCAAGGCTGTGGATGCGGACCGATTGACCGCGGCTTACGCAGACAGTGCTGGAGAGCCCCGGCGCTTGCACGATTTTGATACCATTCCTTTCGTGGAGGGGACGGCAGGATTCCGCCTTTCACCCAATAGGTTTACCGATAAGACAGCTTATCCTTCTGGTGGAGCTGGTATGATTGGTAGCGCAGGAGACTTTCTTAAATTGCTGGAAGCTTTGCGGCAGGGAGGAAATCCGATTCTGCCTAAGGCTCTTGTCGCAGAAATGACAACCAATCAAATTGGTAACCTTGTGATGCCCTATTGGCCGGGAAGAGGCTTTGGACTTGGTTTCACGCTGCTTAAGGACCCAGTGGATGCCAATACACCGGAATCGCCGGGAACGTGGCGGATGGGCGGCACCTATGGTCACTCCTGGTTTGTTGATCCGAGTGAGGAGCTTAGTGTTGTAGCGTTCACTAATACGGCGCTTGAAGGAATGTCAGGCAGGTTTACAACGGAGCTGTGCGAATCTGTCTACAAGGGTATTCGAGGAGTTAAGTAATGAGTAAGAACATTATCTTGAACAAATTTTGGAATATGTAGACTCTATATGGATATCAGATTACATTTACTAAGTAAATTTGAGATGAGAATTTATCATAAAGGTCTCAGTCTATTACTTATTTCTCACCAGAGTCATACTCCACTCGCCATGATATCAGTTTTTTTCTGCCTTCTACAGCTGTTCGTGCCGTGCTTGCGACATCCATGTTTCGTCGTAGGCTCTGGCAGGAGCAGTTTCTTTTTTTTCAGGCTCAGCAAGTCAAATGGCAATAAAGGGGCAAGCTGATATTAGAGATTTATTAGTTCACAAGTTAGACACATTTTTTTAAGCTTGCATTTAGATAACTTTAAGCGAGAATTAGTAGTTATTAGATATAGTGGTACAGCCTCCCGCATGAAAGGCGGGAATATGCGGAGAAAGGATGAAGTGATGTGCTTGATGTGAAGAAGGTTAGCAAAGCTTATGAAGGCCGGATGCGGGTCAAAGAGCTTGACTTCAGCATCCAGCCCGGTGAGATTGTTGGTTTTCTGGGGCCAAATGGAGCCGGAAAAACCACGACGATGCGAATGATTACCGGATATCTGTATCCCACCTCGGGAGAAGTGCTGGTGAATGGGATCTCCGTGCATGATGAAGGGAAGCGGGTAAGATCACGAATTGGTTATTTGCCAGAGACACCGCCTCTGTATTCGGAAATGTCCGTGCAAGGTTATTTGAGATTCGTAGCGGATCTGCGAAATGTTCCTGCCCGTGAACAAAAAATGACCATTAGCGAAATGATTAGCAGACTAGGTCTGAATGGAAGGGAACGACAGCTTGTTCGGAGCCTGTCCAAGGGATATAAGCAAAGACTTGGCCTTGCGGGGGCTATCCTCCATCGGCCAGATTTACTTGTGCTGGACGAGCCTACGTCGGGGCTGGACCCTAATCAGATTATGGAGATCCGGGATCTGATTCGTGAGTTGGGGGAAGAACATACCGTACTGCTTAGTACACATATTTTGCCTGAGGTAAGTATGCTCTGTAACCGAGTGCTGATCATCCATGAGGGGAAGATTGTCCTGGATGGTGATCCGCAAGCGATGAGAGGAGGCGTGAATGAAGCCTTCAAAGTAACACTGGAGGTCAAGGGGGAGCGGCAGCAAGTCATGAGTGTACTGGAAGGATGGTCATATGCCAAGGCTCAGGTAGCTGGTGCTGTGAACACGTTAGCTGTGGACACATTAACTGAGGCAGAGCGGCGTTCGAGCCATGGTGAAAATGAGTCACTCCATGAGCCAGCGAATCCTGGGATTACTCGCTTGGTCCTTGAAGGAAATACGGCTGAGGACTTCCGTGAGCCATTATTCTATCTTTTATCCGAGGCGAACCTGCCCATCCTGGAAATGAAGCGAGAACAGCCAAGTCTGGAGCAGATATTCCAGCAGCTGACATTGGAGCGCGCCTCCTCCCCATCAGAAGAGATAGTATCAGCGGAAGATCCTCAACAGACCGTTCCAAATCAGGTAGAGTCTTCCGGACAGGACACTCCTTCAGCGGGCGAGCCTGAATCGTCGAGCTCCACACTGGACAAGCAGAATTCAGCAGAGGAGGACAAGCGATGAGAAGGATGCTTGCGATCTGTCGAAAGGAGCTGCATGGCTATCTATGGACACCTATGTCGTACGGGATACTTGCCGTGTACATGCTCCTGTCGGGGTTACTGTTCTACTCAAGCTTCGTGTTTTATCAGCCAAGTATCGTAGATTATCGCTTGGTACTGGGGGATACATTATCTGTCTTCATCTTCGTTATTCCGCTATTGACGATGAGACTGATGGCCGAGGAATTCCGTCAGGGAACTGACGAGTTATTACTGACCTCACCAGCAAGCACGACAGAGATCATTTTAGGTAAATATTTATCCTCGCTCGTATTCTTGCTGGTGCTGGTCTTACTTAATTTGCTCTATCCGTTATTAATGTCCCAGTTCGGAGAGCTGGACCTCGTTATACTCTTCACCTCCGCATTCGGGTTATTCCTCATGGGGGCTGGTATGATGGCGATTGGTCTATTCGCTTCGTCTCTATCGCGACATCAGATGGTGGCGGCCGTAGCCGGCTTCATTATATTGCTCACTTTGTGGATGCTTGATTCACTCGGAGGCAATAGCAACACAGCTATTATGGAATGGCTTCGGCCCTTCTCCTTATCCAGTCGTTTTAATGGATTCCTGAAGGGCATCCTGAATGGAGCCGACATCATCTACTATATAACACTGTCCGCACTGTTCCTGCTGTTCAGCATACAGGTTGTGGAACGGAAACGGTGGAGGTGAACGGAACATGAAAAAATGGCTGGGACATGGAAACAGTGTGGTGTTATCACTGGCTGCAGTTGGAATATTCATTCTGCTTACGTTGTTTCTTCGTTCGATTGGCGGCTTTCAGCTCGATCTGACCGCGAATAAGCAGTACACCCTGTCTGAGCAGACACAGAGTGTGCTGAAGTCGATCCGGCAGGATGTGCGCATTTTGTCCTTTACGGTAGGTAGTGCGCAGAATCAGGTTCTGAATCAGGATGTCTCTGATCTGCTTGAAGAATATAAGAAACGCAGCAGCAAGCTGTCTGTGGAGGAGTATGAATTGAATCAGGAGCCTGCACTCGCGCGGCAGTATGGTGTTTCATCCGCCTCGATTGTGCTCCTGCAGGGTGATCAGAGCCGAGTCGTAGATATCGGTACTTTGTTCCGTGCCACGGCAGATGGCAATGGCTACGAGTTCGCAGGGGAGGAGCAGCTCACCTCAAGTCTGATGTCTCTGTCCTCCTCGGATACGCATAAGATTGCCTTCCTGAGCGGGCATGAAGAGATTCCACTATCAGAAATGACGGGGCTACATTCGTCTTTGGAGCAGTACAACGCTACGGCTACCGAGCTTCAACTGAATCGGGATGGAGCCATTCCTGAGGATACGGATGTACTAGCGATCATAGGTCCGCAACGTGATCTTAGTGATCAGGAGTTGAAGCTGATTCGTGAATATTTGAGCAATGGCGGCAAGCTTCTTCTAGCACTTGGGTTCAAGGATGATATGGCAGAGAGCTGGAGTAATATTGATGCCTTGGCTTCTGACTATGGCGTGAAGGACCTGCATGCCGTCACAGTGGATCGTACCCAGACGAGTACACTGGGACCACTGTGGGTTGTGCCTAGTCTTGGAGAGCATCCGATTACGTCGAAGCTGGCTTCAGCCAATCTGCTGCCCATGCTGTCTCTGTCTATTGCTTTGACCACATCCGAGGAGGAGCAGAGCAATTGGCAGCTGACCTCTCTCATGCAGAGCTCGGGAGACAGCTATGGAGAGCTAGATATTAAGGGCCTGTTAAATGGAGATACGAGCTTTAATGAAGGTACTGATATTCAGGGACCAGTAAATCTAGGGTATGCGGCTGATACAGCAGAGGGCAAGTCCAAGGCGATAATTCTAGGCAGCTCGGCCCTGTTCAGTGATACGGAATGGATGAATGGAGGCAATCGGGATCTGGCGCTGAATAGCTATAATCATCTGCTGGAGCGTTCCAACGATCTGTCGATCAGACCGCGACAACAGCAAGGCTATGAGCTGGCCTATTTGACGCCTGTTCAAGCCCGGACCATCTTAGCCATTACTGTGGTCGGAATTCCACTGGTGCTGATAGCGGGTGGGGCACTTCTGTGGTGGAGGAGAAGACAGTCATGAGAAAATGGATGCCTACATTATTGCTGGTCGTGATATGTATAGCCGGCTTCTGGTATGCAAGCTCGGAGAATTTCTTTCGGAGCACCGAGACCGTAGCAGCGCGATTAGTCCAACAGGATAAGAGCTTAATCCGAGAGATTGTAATTCGTGGAAAAGGAGAAGATGGGACAGCTATACGACTTATTCAGGACAATGGGGCCTGGATGATGAAAGAACCGGATGCCTATCCATTAAATAAATACGGTGTAGAGCGATGGCTGGATATGCTGCAGACAGCAGAAGCCGGAGATGTCATTGAAGCGAACCCGCAGGAGACAGCTAAATATGGAATGGATGGGCAACACGACGAGATTGAAATTACGGATGAGCAGGGAACAGTCACAAAGATTGCTTTTGGAGATACTCTTCCTACGGGTGATCAGGTATACGCTCGGGTGAATGAAGGAGATATTACGTCCATAGCCAATAGTACGATGACTTCCTTGCTGCTGAGCTATTCTGAATTCGTGAATACTACACCTTTCCTGTGGGATCAGTCCGAGATTACCCAGCTGGAATGGGAGGGAAGAGAAGCATCATGGATGCTGTCCCGCAGTACAACATCAGAGACGGAGTGGAAGCTGAATGGGACCCGCGTAACGAATGAAGTGGCCTCAGGCATTGCAGACCAGATTAAGAATACCGTAGCAGAGCTACCTTTGCTTCCCGCCTCCAAGCTCAAGGGGGCTGTGCATCAATTCACCTTAACAGTCACACGCTCAGGGCAAGATCCAACAGAGGTATACCAAGGCTGGACGCTTCCCAACGATGCGAAGGTATGGGTGGTTCCACCGGGCAGCAATTGGGCCTATGGTATCTCAGCGAGTGAGGTGTCTAGTCTCGACCGATCAGCAAGTGAGGCTGCCCAATCAGAATGACACTCTTCAGCAACCTTCTTTCTTCATAATGATAAAGCGTACGACTGTGTTCCCATATCCTTGCAGGATAAATGCCCTCTCATGAGCGCATTCTAGGATTGTCACACAATTTATCATATTGGAGGATGAATTCATGCCTGGAGGGAAACAACTTATTTCTTTGTCCTTATCTGCTGTACTGATTGCTGGCATGGTCAGCGTGACAGGCTGTGGATACCGGGATGGCAACGGAAACGTTAGCACGAACAGTACACGGTATGGAACGAAGACTCTGGATATGAACAGAGTGAATCGTTACGGTGTCAATTCCACTGGACGAGATGGTCTGATGGACGGCAGCGCGAACGGTCGTAGTGAGAACCTGCGGGTCAGCAAGGAGTTGTCCCAGCGCATTTCTGAAATGGCAGAAGTAAGAAATGCTACCGTGATGCTGCGCAATAATGATGCCTATGTAGCCGTAAATACGAATAACATGGGTGCAAACGGCGTACGTGGAATGAATAGCACGCGTGGGATGAATGGCACAAATGGAATGAATGGCACTCGTGGGATGAACGGTGTAAATGAGCGGACGACAGACCTGGGAGGTCCCCGTGTATATGGAACGAATACTCCTAACACGACAGGTGTGCCAATGACTGGTGAGCGGAACATGGTTAGAGGAAATACAGGCTATGGCCCAGCCGATCAAGGGATGGACATGACGTCACGTACGGGCGTGCTTGGTATGATGAGAGGCGCAGCAGCTAACTCTAATGCAGGTGTTCGTGATCATGGCATGATGAATAGAGCTGGTGTAGATACGAACAGAGCAGGTATGCATACGAACAACAGCACTACCACGACTGCAGAGCTACCGCAGCAGCTGAAGAACAAAATTGCCAACAAAATTAAACAATTTGCTCCGGAGATTGAGAATGTGTATGTATCGGCTGATCCTGAATTTACAGAGCGCATGGGAACTTTTGCCCGTGGCATTGAGAATGGACATCCGGTTCGTGCGATTACAAATGAATTCCGTGAAATGACGGATCGCTTGTTCCCGACTCCAGCCGGAATGACCCAACCAAACGGACAAATGAATGGAACTCAAGGTATGCGCGGCGGCAATACGGTTCGATAATGTCGTGCAATAATATGGGATAACGGTATCTGAGATGCTCTTACGACAGAGCAATCGATAAATAAAAGTCACAGTAGTACCTCACGGTGCCTGCTGTGACTTTTATTTTTAATATCGCATGCTGTAGGCTGCGATTCTCAATATTGGGATGATGCGTTGCAGCTATCAGTTGAATGGTGTATTCATCTGTAACTGCCTGCCCTGAATCCATACCTCCTCAAGAGCAAGCTGAGGGGACAAGCGTAGTATATCTGCCTGCTTACCCTGCTCCAGAGAACCGACACGATCTGCCATACCAATGGATAGTGCCGGATTCAGACTGGCAGCCAGCGAGGCCTCCACCAGACTCATGCCAGCTTCTTCGATGAGGAAGCGGAAGCCGCGGATCATAGTTAAGGTGCTACCAGCAAGAGTCACTCCATCCTCAAGGCGTGCGATCCCGTCCTTCACTACAACGGGTAGATCACCGAGGGTATAGTTCCCGTCATGAAGTCCTGCCGCAGACATGGCATCCGTAATTAGTATCAGATTATGATTCTGCTTCAGTCTGGCAAGTAAAACCACCGCTGCCGGATGAACGTGAATCCCGTCGGCAATGACCTCCGCTTCAATCCGATCCTCCCCGAGCACCGCTCCAGCCGCTCCAGGCTTCCGATGATGCAGTGGAGTCATAGCATTGAACGTGTGAACGGCGTGGCGTAGTCCAGCCTCGACAGCTCGCTGAACCTCTTCATAGGTGGCATCGGTATGTCCGAGTGCTGGGGTAATTCCTTGCTGACTCAGCCAGGTAATCAGCTCCAGTGCACCTTCCTGCTCTGGAGCCAATGTGAGCTGACGGATCAAGTCAGGATATTGCGTGACCCACGATCGTGCCCATTCGAGATTGGGCAGAGCAATATGCTCCGGGTTCTGTGCTCCTGGCCACTTGGGACTGAGAAAGGGTCCTTCCAGATGGACGCCAAGCAATTGAGCGTATCGCATATCCTGTTGGCTATAGGCATGCACTTCTGCCAGTACACGCTCGATGCTCATGCGGGGAGCTGTCATGGTCGTAGCTAGCATAGAAGTTGTCCCCTGTGAGGCATGAAAGGAAGTAATGGTATCGAGTACTTTTTTGTTAGCGTCCATAAAGTCTTCTCCGTTACCCCCATGGACATGAATATCTATAAATCCAGGTACAAGGTAGCCATGCGAGCCAGATGCTATCGCTTGATCAGAAGAGATTCCTGCCGTCGGTGTTAGAGTGGAGGCGACATCCTTCCATTGGGCTGGGATGTTCTCCATATTGCCCACATATTGCAGAACTCCATCCTGTATGACCAGCGCGCCGTCATGGATAATGCCTGTCGGAGTAACGACAGCGCCATACATAACATGCGACTTAGACTCTTGCTCCCTCATGACAGCTGACTCCCTGCCTTACGATCAAGCAGAACAACGACATGCGGATGGCATTGCAGCAGCGATGCCGGACATGCAGTCGTGATCGGCCCGGTGAATGCTCGGCGAATAACATCCGCTTTATCTCCACCGCGTGCAATCAGCAGGATTTGGCGCGCCTTCATGATCGAAGCTACGCCCATCGTAATGGCTTGACGGGGGACATCATCAATCGAGTCGAAGAAGCGTGCGTTGGCAGTGCGTGTCTGCTCATCCAGTTCGACGACGTGTGTACCACCAATCAGACTCTCAGCAGGCTCATTGAACCCGATATGGCCGTTGTGTCCGATGCCTAGTAGTTGAAGATCTACTGGCCCTCGATCATCAATGAGTCGATCATAAGCAGCGCATTCTGCCTGTAGATCAGGAGCATTTCCATTCGGCACACGCGTATTGGCGAGTGGGATGTCAACCTCGTCAAAGAGGTGCTTGTTCATGAAGCTGCGATAGCTCTCGGGGTGGTCGGAAGACAATCCGACATATTCATCAAGGTTCACTGTGGACACCTGGGCAAAGCTGATTAGATCCCTGCGGTACATTGCGGTTAAATGGCGATAAATGCCTACCGGTGAGCTTCCGGTTGCAAGGCCGAGGGTGGCACGGGGCTTGGTCTGAAGGAGGCTTGCAATGATGCCTGCTCCTGCTGCATTTAGGTCATCCTCATGTTCAAAAATTCGAATATTCATCCTTCATTCGCCTCCCTGATGTTTACGAATCTTCTGTACGTTGCGGTAGGAATGCTCCAGTCTTGGAATGTAGTGTTCAAAGTCAGCGCTCACCATACCTGTAAACAAAATATCAATCACATGCAGCTGAGCAATACGTGAAGCCATATCACCCCTGCGCATTCCTTCCTCCAGTGAGGAGGAGAATAGTGGAATATCCGCAGTTCGGGCAAGTGTATTGCTACCATAAGAGGTGAGCGACAGCGTAGCTGCGCCGTTCTCCTTCGCGACACGCAGTGCGTCAATCGTCTCCGGGGTCTCACCGGAATAAGATACAGCGAGCGCTACATCTTCTGGTCCGAGTGTTGAGGCTGAAGTGATCTGCATATGAGAGTCGGCAAAAGCTGTGCTGTTCTTGCCGATTCGTACCAGCTTCTGATAGAAATCCTGAGCCACAATGGAGGAGGTTGCCATTCCATACAGGTCAATGCGATTAGCACGACATAGCAGCTCCACGGCCTTTTCCAGTCGTTCCATATCTAGCAGCCTGGTAGTATCTGAAATGGAGGCCAGATGATTGGCGGCGATTGCTTCTACGATTCGGGACAGGGGATTGCCTGCTACAATATCCTGATAGGCCGTCTCCTGAGCAGGCTGAGAGATCTCGGCAGCCAGCTTCATTTTGAAATCGGGAAAGCCTTTGAAATGGAACGCTTTGCAAAAACGTGTCACCGTTGCGGGACTTGTCCCGCTTTGTAATGCCAGTTGGTTAATCGTCCAGCCTGGAACTTCGGAGGGCGTATGCAAAATAATCTCCGCAATCCGGCGCTCCTGTGGAGGGAGACCCTCCAATGTCTGCTGCAGCACATGCAGTATGGCTGTCATGTAGAAGCTCCTCTGAAAATTATTTTTGTTAATTATATCTTAGATAAGAAAATTATTTTTACACCTTGATTGTAATCAATCATTTATAGTAAAGCAAGTGGATTCTGGGCCATAGCCACAAAAAACATAATATTACACAAAGGCCCCGGGTTCATTTACTATGGATTACATGGATACCAGCAGCAAAGGAGATATCTGGCTATGAATCGACGACAACGTCAGAAGTACATACCCTCACTCTGGATTATTGCGGAGAAAATGCACACACATGGCTCGTATTTTGCATTGTATGCCATCGATTGGAAGCGTGGAGGGCGATTAAGCTGGGAGGGATGGCAGCGGCTTGAGGATCTGCTACAGTTTCGCATTCCATTGAAGCGCGGAGCAGGAGGCAGGAAGCTGCGCTACCAGCCTGGTTCGAAGATCGTCCCCAAAGCACTCCACCTGAGACTGGACGAGTCACAGTATGATGAACTGGAGAGACTTTTTTATCAACCCTTCTCCCCAAAACGCTGGAGGGAGTTCATTCGAGCAAACAACTGCCCATTTTTGCAGTAAAACTGAACCAACACCCTTCACCTAACATAAAATGTGTTGACTGTATCCCTTAACCTTGTTACACCACATAAACCCGAGCAAGGAGGGGTGAATCTTGAAG
This sequence comes from Paenibacillus sp. FSL K6-1230, assembly GCF_038002385.1. Taxonomy (NCBI): domain Bacteria; kingdom Bacillati; phylum Bacillota; class Bacilli; order Caryophanales; family Paenibacillaceae; genus Paenibacillus; species Paenibacillus sp. FSL K6-1230. Next base: position 4,945,279 of record NZ_JBBOCK010000001.1, on the reverse strand, counting down.
GGCAGCGACCACAAAAGCAAATTTTTGCTGACTCACCGTGAACGTGAAGTATTCGAATTGCTGGTACAAGACAAGACAACGCGGGATATTGCAGGGCAGCTATTCATTAGCGAGAAAACGGTGAGAAACCATATCTCGAACGTAATGCAAAAATTGAATGTTAAGGGGCGTTCACAAGCGGTCGTAGAACTGATCAAGCTTGGAGAACTGAAAATCTAACGTACTTACGCTCCTGCGGGTGCATAACCTTCTTGATTATCCTTCTGCAGAAGGATGGGAGAGAGGGTTTTTGTGCGGTATTCCTTTTCGTTGCCATTATTCAATCAAATCCTGGTGAAAATTAGCGACCAACAACAAAAACACGGAGCTCTTGGCTCCGTGTTGGAACGTTCCTTGCGAACTATCCTTCCCTAATGCGCCTGATATTCCGATTCATTAAATGACGGACAATCCGGCTATAGATCTTTTTTTTGAGCGGACCCAGCTGTTGTTGATGTGCGGAGAAAAAGGCGTCTGGACTCTCGTAGGTTCCGAAATCCTGAACAATTCCTTCTTTCTGCACATAGGTGTCATTTTCATTCCAATGGATGGGCGGGTTCTGAAAATTGTCTGTAGCAACGCCATAGCCACAAAAGGAGCCTGTACATTGCTGAAATTTTTGCTGAAGCTTGGTGAGATAAGGAAGGTCCAGAATGAAGCCCTCGATATTCAACCACCTGTCCTCATACCATACTTCCACCCAGCTGTGCAGAATCTCCTGGGGAGACAGTCTATAATACCAGCCCTTCATTGCGCCTTTTTGCAGCTGTTTATGGATGGTGAATCCATGCATACGACAGGGGATGTCAAGAGCTCTTAGCAATGCCATGAAAAGTACGCCCTTGGTATTGCATTGACCATAGCCGTCTAGCAACACTTCGGAGGCTGGAATATCATCGGATCGATTGTAGCCAAAGCTGATCTCGTCGCGGACGTAGTTATATACGGCAAGAATCTGATCCTTCACAGGTAGACGATCCCACTGCCGACTACGAATGAGGCCTTGAATCGTCGGGTGAGTGTAGTCAAGCAATACAGTATTCGTTAGATATGAATTCATTACGAGCACCTCCTTGCACTAATTGTATAGCTAATGCAGGCAGGAAACTTGCAAAAAGACGTTATCCTTGCGAATATCCTTGGCCGTCATACCTAGCAATTTCTTGCTTGTGGCAGCTAAATGTGATGGACTATCAAATCCTGCTGCCATAGCGGCATCTGTAATACGGAGTCCCTGGAAGATCAGATAAGAAGCCTTCTGAAGCTTGTGGAGCAGAATGTACCCACTCAGCGATATCCCCGTATTTTCTTTGAAGAGATGTGACAGCCTACTGTTGGATAAGCCGATCTGGCTAGCAAAATGACCAATCGAGTGGTCAGAATCTGTACAAGCTTTTATGAGCTGAATAAGCTTCTTGATGCGGGGGTCCGTCATAGCGGGTTGCATGTAATCCAAATGAAGATGCTGCATGAGCTTCTCCAGGAACGAAACATATCCATCGGTATCCTTAACATGAGGGGATGTGTCTTGAACAAATGGGGCGACAGCATTGATTATTTCTGCTGGAAAAAGCGCATACGGCTGACTACCCATGTAGTGCTTGAAGCTTGCTGCCATTGTTGAAGTACTATCCATAAGCAGCAGTAGCAAAGGCTGCCCCATCCCGTGCAAGCGATGCGTCACATTGGAATTAATAATCACCCCGCTGGAACAAATAGGTTCCCCCTCAATGTCCATGTCAAACGGAGCTTCTAAGGCGATGGTAACTTGTATAAAAGAGTGCTTATGCACATCGGCATCAATGGTATCGGATAATACAAGGATGTGGTGCTCGGCCCCGTAAAAAATCATCAGCAAACAATCCCCCATGTAATCAAGTGCTGCGTCAAAACTATCGGATCATATATAAATCCATATGAAGATGCTTCGCCATAGCCTACTTCTCGGTAACAGTGCGCTTGTTCCATGATCGAATTCATAATCATTCATGGCTCATGTGCTGTGACCATTATTACTTGCGAACATCAAGGATTGTCCGGCAAGTGCTTAGCTCCGATGCTATGATCTGGCTGAAGATATCAGTTGCTTCGATATTCAGCCTGAAGTCAAAATCAAAATAGCTATCGCCGCCTTCCTCATAACGGAACTGGATGTTCGGCTCTAATTTCATACTGCTCATGTCCGGGAAGTGATTTTACATACATCCTCTATTCTCCTTAGGCGTCTGCTACCATACTCTTGCTCCTTACCAGTCTCGTTCGCGAAGGGCCTCCTCCAGATCAATCTCAATAGCGAAGAATTGGAGTACATCTCTCACGGATACGGCAATGCTATCCCGCGCAACAGTCTCAATCTCGCTCCCGTGTTCCCAGAACAGCTCCTGAATATCGTTAATGGCACTCGTCATCTGGTCGAGCTTTTCTTGAATGGCTTCGAGGTCCTTAGTATCGTTCTCCAGAAAATGCATTAGGCTTACGAGCTCATCCTTGATCTTGTCTACCAGAAAATCGGGATAATAACTGCTGCTATACATGTCTGTTAAAAGCTCGAACTGTGGCTTTGCATTCAATGGCTTGTACCTCCTTCGAGAACTACTAGTTGATAAATGAACTAGATTGTGACTTAGCCCCTGAGGCTAGTTTTACATACGAACGATTGATGGCCTGTAATGCTCTACATCAGGTACTACAAGTTGTAATGTTTGTGTCTACGCAGCAGCATCATTACGAATCACTATGCATTGACATCCGTAATGGCAGGCACATGAATTTCTTTGACGCAAGCAACCTTGGACAGACTGACAATGCACTTCACGATGGAGACAATATCCTGTACAGGAATCCGGGTCCCGTCATATTCTGCAATCGCCTTGTCAGGACCATCCTCGAACGGAATCTCTGCAGCCAGCTCGCCGGGATTGACGCAGGTGACCGCGATGTTGTCTTTGCGAACATGCTCCCGCAAGGCATTCGCAATCCCGCGCAAACCGAATTTGGAGGCTACGAAGGACACTTGAGCATTATTGGTATGATCCAGTCCGGCTGTCGAACCAATCATGATGATTTTGCCAGCCTCAGCTTGTCGTACATTAGTCAATAGTGCCTGTATACAGGTAATCGTTGCGGTGATATTCACTTGGATAATATTTGCTATCTCAGCAGGGGTATCTAGGTCAAAGCTATAGTGATCCTCGAAGCCTTCTTTTTCCCAGATACCCACGTTATAGATCAGTACATCAATGGTCTCGCCTTGCAGAGCATCGGATACGACCTGTGCAGCGTTCGGCTGCCCCAGATCGGCGGCAATCCATCTTCTATTGACGCCGTCCGCAAGCTCCATGCTGCCTGGCTTATTTCTGGAGACGATCCATACTTGATCCCCTTGATCAGGCAGTCCTTTCACAAAAGCATCGCCTAGCCCCTTGCTTGCACCGAAAATAATATAGTTTCTCATAGGTTCTCCTTCATCACTAAACAGTGTGTTCTATCATATCAATTCCTTCATTATCTTACGTACCATTACTTAGGTTATTTGAGTTCCTTCGCTATGGAATGCTTTTGCCCAGTCGTTCCTTCATGCTGACGAGCTGCTGAGTGAACCTCTGCTTAATGGAATAAGGATGGATATCGAGCAGATAAGGCCCGAATTGATGACAATATTGGAGCAGGAAATCCATCTCAGAAGGTTCAATCCAGCCGGTAATCAAGCTCTGCCCGTCCTGCTTCGCAAGCGACATATTGGGATAATGAGAACGCTCGTAGATGGGCTCGCCCTCTGTAGCAATGGTAATGATGTAATCCATCGCCTGATTACTCTTGTGTATCAACTGGAAGTGATTGGTCAGATCCAGATCCTGCAGCCACTTCAGAGGTAGATCGTCAAGTACAGTCAATTGGATGATCCGGTCACAACGGAACAGCCTGTATTCCTGTTTGTCGAGGTCCCATGACGGACAGTACCATTTACCATACTTGGCGAGCATGCCTATGGGCTGGATGCGGCGTTCAGTCTGCTTGTGCGCGGTCTGATATACGATGCTTACTACAGACGGCTTCAGAATCGCTCGAAGAATGGGCTCCAGCATAGGGCAATCGTCAGCTAGCTTCACAGTACCAAATGAAATACGAGAGTTCAACTGCTCCAGTGTACTCCTGATATTCGGCGATACCGAATCCAGAAATTTAGAACGTATGGCACCATATTCGGCTTGGAAGGGTATAGCCCCTAGCAGTTCCATGCTCTTCATAGAGAAGAACAGGGCGTAGGCCTCCTGTGGAGAAAAAGTCACGGGGGGCAGTTTATAGGTGTCCAGAATAGTGTAGCCACCGTAGCGGCCCATTTCCGAGTATAAGGGCACACCGATATCTTCAAGGGCTTTGACGTAGCGGAGGGCGGTGCTTTTGGAAATGCTGAATTCTGTCATTAGATCCTGCAGTGTGAAGCGATCTTTTTTATAGGCATAATTCATGATCCTGTATATGTTTTCGTATTTTTTCATAGTCTCCACCAATGGTGTCTAATTTTGATACCTTTCGTGATTATAGTATACATAGATCACACGTAACATCATACATGAATAAAGGAGTGACATGATGAGCTACGAGGTAGTTACATTTTTATCGATGAATGGAAGAGCGGCAGAGGCTATTGAATTTTATACGCGTCATCTTGAGGCCAAGGTCATCTTCAAGGTGACCTATGAAGAGATGAAGAGAATGGAACCGACTCTGGTGGTGAAGGAAGGAACAGAGCAGTGGGTATCCCATTCCATACTGGAGGTTGGGGTGCATAAGCTTATGCTAGCGGAGGAGACGATGCTCCCTCAATCAAGCTACCAAGCAGGAAATCATATTTCCCTGTGTATTCAATCTGCAGATCGGCAGGAGATCGAAGGCATGTATCATTCACTGCTTCAGGAATCGAGAACCGAGGTGATCCGACCTTTGGGCGAGATCGTCTTCAGCGAGGCCTATGGGATTGTACAAGATCCATTCGGTATTCTGATTCAATTGATGTACGACAAGCGTCTGGCCAAGTAACCGGGGCAAAAATGGAGCAAAAATGGAGCATGACAGAGAAGAGCCTCACCAGTCCACTGATGTGGACCGGGAGGCTCTTCGTTGTAAGTGATTGACTGTGCTAGAACATACGTCAGGTGTAGCGTATTTATCCAGGCACGTTCGTCTAGTATTCTATCTAGCGTACTCAGGACATCCTTAAATGCGGAACCTACCCGCAAGCTCCTGTAGCTGTTCTGCCAGGCGAGTCAGGTCTGCAGCGGAGGAACCAATCTCCTCCATGGAAGCCAATTGCTGCTGGGCTGCGGCAGAGACAGTCTCTGTATGGGCTGCAGCTTCCTGTGCCAGATGGGTCACTTCGGTCATCGTAAGCACGACATCTTCAGCCCCGTGGGATATCTCCTGCACAGCGCCGGATACCGACTCCAGCTGCTTCGCAGCCTTCATGACGCTTCTGCGAATGCGAGAGAAGGAGCGGCCTGATGAGTCAATGGACAGAATACCTTCTCCGACGCGTTCCTTCACGGTCTGCATTGCTTGCAGGGCTTCAGAGACCTGCTGCTGGATGCCCGCGATCTGCTCGTTAATCTGTCCAGCGGAAGCGGACGAGTTCTCAGCCAGCTGGCGAACCTCGGAGGCCACGACGGCAAAGCCTTTACCATGCTCACCAGCTCTTGCAGCTTCAATGGAAGCATTGAGAGACAACAGGTTGGTCTGTCTTGCAATGTCCGCCATCAGTGTGACAATGGTACCAATGTGCACAGAGCGTTCGTTGAGTGCAGCGATAATAGTATCGAGCTCCTCGACAATGGAACGGATGCCATCCACGTGGACTACGCTGTGACCAATCTGCTCGCTACCATTGTCAGACGCGGTAATGCTCTGCTCGGTGAACTCCGCCATTTGCGCTACAAGATTAGTCATGGAAGTCATCTGCTCTGCAATGCCCTGTAGGCTCTCCTGACCGTGCTGGACCTTGTCAGCCTGCTTCTCACTGCCTGAGGCTACATCCTGGATTGCTACGGTTACATGCTCAATGGCACGCGTAGTCTGCTCTGCACCTGCCGCAAGCTCCTGAGAAGAGGCAGACAGATTCGAGGTTAGATCCTGTATGCTCACTACCATTGAGCGGAGATTGTGTACCATGGTTCCGAAATAACTAGCTAATAAGCCGATTTCATCCCGACTAGTGATTGTTGTCTGCTGTGTCAGATCTCCATGGCTGACCTGCTCAGCCACCTGTCTGAGTCGTTGCAGTGGCTTCAGCATCGAGTGAATCAACCAGTAGGAAAGCAGGCCAATGACCACAGTAGACACACCAAGCACGATGAAGGTCGCATAGGTAATTGGTGCGATGGCCTGTGAGATTTCGGAAATCTGCAGTACCCCTGCAATTTTCCAGCCTGTTAACTCGTTGGTTACATACTTCATACGTTCAGCGGCTCCTGCGTCATCAATATGATCGAATTGACCGGAGGCATCCTTGAACAAACCATCGCTGATATCCGTCTCCGCTACTTCTCCAGCAGGCTGTGTCGGATGACTGATAATCTGCTTGCTGCCATCAAGGAGCAGTATGTATCCATGATCGCCGACCTTCATGTTGGTCATTTCCTGCAATGCTGTGAGATTCAGGGACATACCCAGGACCCCGTTTCCATCAGCAAGCACACGTGAGATGAACACGACAGGGATGTTCTCGGTATTCAAAGATACGGATGAGATTACCGTCTCACCGGGCTTGTCCATGGCGTCCTTGTACCAGGCTCTTTCTCGCGGATCATAGGGCTCCGAGGAGTTACGCTCCAGACCTCGCACCATGAGGCCATCTTTCGTACCTACGAAAATATTCGTAACCTCTGCATGAGTAGACAGATACAGCTGAAGCTCATGTAGTAGTACGGATTCCTCGGGATTGGATGCCATCTCGGTGCTCAGGGTGCTCGCATAAAATTCAATATCCTTGACCTTGGTACTAATCGTCTGGGTAGTGATCATGTCAGCAGCCGTGATGCTGGATTGAGCTCCTGACATCAATTCAGCTTCAATTTTGTCAGCGGCGACTTCATAAGCAATTATGCTAACCAGTAAAGCAGGGATCACCATACAGATTAGAAATGATCCGAGCAATTTTCTGCGCAAAGTAAAAAAGCCTAACTTCATATGTCTCTCCTCCGTTGTCTGTTTCTGTTCTGGTATTGGGAATTGTTTTACAGGTACATCCATATATATCGGGCTGAACACTAAAAGTTATGAGAGAGGGGGAATTTGTAAAGAATGAGAAAAGTAGAGGAGCAGAGCAGAGCAGATAACAGCCTATGACCGGAGGAAGGAATGTAAAAAATAAATCAAAATCGTCAAACCACGGTTTTTGCCACATTAAGGTTAAAATAAGGGATAGCATTGATGTTTTCATATCTTTATAGTACATTAGCAGTGAATCCAAAGGAGGCTCTTCATGTACGCAAACAGACAAGAGGATACTTTATACATCATGACCTACACATTAAACAGTGGCATTAAGGGCACTGTGCCTTTGTCTAATCAGCAGATCCAGGAGTGGATGAATTGTTACAAGAGTGGAACGAAGTTCGTCACCGAGATTGGAAAAGAATTTTTCGGCCTGCACGCAGACTTGGTTGCTGATTTCAAAGTACATAATTCTTCTTCCAGCTATCAGGAAGTAATCACGCCTGTCCAACAGCAACAGACAGACAGCAGCTTGAAGCAGCTATCGAACGCCTACAAAGAAACAGAGATTTTGATCAAAATTGACTGTAAGTGTGGTACCGCATATGTAACGGAGTCCCCGTTCAAGCGAACCAAGTGGTACTGTACCAAATGTAAGGAGATCGTGTTCCTGGATTCAAAGAAGGGAATGGTAGAAACATCACGTGGCGAAGCATACTATATGACCAATAAATATTTCGTGGAAAGAGAAACAACCGGCTGAGCGCCGGTTGTTTTTTTGTTCTATATTCAGGCTTGCAGCGAACGAATGTATTCGACGATCGTCAACAGACCTTTATCGAAATTCTCCAGATTGAAATGCTCGTTCGGTGCGTGCAGATTCTCATCTGGCAGACCGAAACCCATCAGTACAACTGGTGCGGACAAAGCCCGTGCGAAGGTCTCAACGATGGGAATGGAGCCACCATCCTTGGTAAAGATGGCCCGTCTGCCGTAGACCCGCTCGAACGCATCTGCCGCCTGCTGCAGGAAAGGCTGATCCGGATCAATGTTGAAGGCACGGGCCTTCTCCTTCTGGCGAACATCAATGCGAGCACCAGTAGGTACATGCGAATTCAAATGCCGCTCGATCTTGTCCAGGATGTCCTGTGGGTCCTGATTCGCTACCAGTCGGCAGGTAATCTTCGCATGAGCTTCCTTAGGAATGACCGTCTTGCTGCCTTCGCCCTGAAAGCCACCGTATACACCATTCAGCTCCAGAGTTGGACGTACACCGACACGCTCCACGAAGTTAAAGCCCTCTTCGCCATATAGACTCTCCAGACCGAGACCCTGGCGTAGCTTCTCTTCGTCCAGATCCATCTTCTCCAGCTCCGTCTTCATGGCTGGGGAGAGAGGCTCAACGTCATCGTAGAAGCCATCCACACCGACACGTCCTTGCTCATCATGCAGGGTAGCTAATAGCGTGACCATGGCATGAAGTGCGTTCGGCACTCCACCACCATAGCTGCCGGAATGTAGATCTGTATTGGCTGTGTACAGGGACAGCTCCATGGAGCATAGTCCGCGCAGCCCTGTGCAGATCGCTGGTTTGCCTTTCTCGATCAGGGAGGTATCGGAGACCAGCACTGCATCCGCAGACAGCTTGGTTGCAGCTTCTGAAGTATTGAGGAATTTTAACAGATTAGGGCTACCAATCTCTTCTTCACCCTCTATGCAGAACTTGATATTGACCGGAAGCTTGCCGTCTTCACGGAGAATGGCCTCGATCGCTTTGACGTGCATGAAGATCTGTCCCTTATCATCTGTTGCTCCGCGTGCATACAGCTTGCCGTCACGCTCCGTCGGCTCGAACGGAGGTGTCTCCCATAGATGGAGTGGATCGACGGGCTGCACATCATAGTGCCCATAGACTAGCAAGGTGGGCTTCCCTGGGGCATGCAGATGATCCGCATATACGATGGGATGGCCAGCTGTCTCAATGATCTCGATATGCTCAAGACCTGCTGCCTTCAGGTGATCAGCCAGCCATGATGCTGCTCTGTTCACGTCTTGTTTGTGATTGCTTAGTGCAGAAATACTGGGGATGGTCAGCCATTCCTTCAGCTCTGACAGGTGCTGCTCCCGATGGTCTGCAAAATATGTAGTATAGATGTTGGAACTCATCTACTTAGGACCTCCTTCAATCTTTTCTTTCCATAATCTGTCCCTGTCTATTGTACACGTTTTGAAGGTAAAACGGAAAGAACGACACAAAAGGTTCTTCTGCGCAGGTCAGAGTGTATTGCAGACCCGGAGAAGAACCTTCTTTGATGAAGCTTGATCATCGTCTCAATCAAATTCCTGTGACGCTATCTACCCTGCTGTTCTCTATTCATTTGAATCAATGCGGAACTTCTCGACCTGTGTACGTAACTGCTCTGCCAGGTGTGTCAGATCCGCAGCAGACGAGCCGATCTCTTCCATAGAAGCTAGCTGCTGCTGAGCTGCAGCAGAGACGGTCTCGGTATTTGCGGCTGCCTCCTGGGCTAGACGAGAGATATCAGCCATGGCTTCGGCTGCCCTATTGGCTCCTGCTGTTACCTCCTCGGAGGAACGTGTGATGGTATCCAGCTGCTTGGCGGTCTTGGCCACATTCCGACGAATACGAGAGAAGGAGCGTCCTGACAGATCAATGGAGGCAATTCCCTCCTGAACTCTTGCCTTCACCGTGTCCATAGATTGATGAGCTTGGTTCACGCTTTCCTGAATGCTGGAGATCTGATCCCGAATCTGCTGCGCAGATGCAGAGGAGTTCGCCGCGAGCTTGCCGACTTCCGTAGCTACTACGGCAAAGCCCTTGCCTTGCTCTCCAGCTCGTGCCGCTTCAATGGAGGCATTCAAGGCCAGCAGGTTGGTCTGCTTGGCAATCTCGGAGATCAATGTGATGATACTGCCGATGTGCCCGGAACGTTCATTTAGCGTGTTGATTACGCTATCCAGCTCCTCGACGATGGCTTGAATGCCGTCAATGTGCATGATACTGGTCCCGATATGCTCACTACCCTGATCCGAGGCCACGATAGCTTGCTCAGATAGCTCGGACATCTGGATAATCAGCTCGGTCATCGCGTGTGACTTGCCAGCAATGACTTGCATGCTGTCCTGACCTTCCTGCACCCGCATGGCTTGCTGCTCTGTTCCTGAAGCCACATCCTGCATGGCTACCGTGACATGCTCTATCGCACTCGTTGTCTGCTGAGCGCCAGCTGCCAGCTGCTGGGCGGAGGAGGACAGATTGACGGTCATGTCCTGAATGCCGCCTACCATACCTCTCAGATTGTCCACCATAGTCTGGAAGTGACTGGCGAGCACGCCTACTTCATCGCGGCTATCAATCCGGACCTGGCTAGCCAGGTCTCCCTGACTGATGCTCTCGGCAGACCGACCGAGACGGTGGAGTGGTCGCAGCAGGGAACGGACGATAATGACCGCAGCCACACCAACCAGCAAGGCCGATACGACCATTACAATGACAATGAAGTTCAAGAGCGGCCTTACAGCTGCCTGAATCTCGGCGGTGTCAAGGCTTCCGGCGATCTTCCAGCCAGACAGCTCATTCGTCGTAAAGCTCATCTCTCTACTGCTATCAACGTCTGTGTAGGAGAATAGCCCCTCTGAGGCACCAAACAATTGATCAACCCATGCACCTTCCGGCTGGTCTGCACTGGCCAGTGTCGGGTGTACAACAACCTTATGCGTGTTATCCAAAATCAGGACGTAGCCCTCTTGCCCAATCTTCATGTTCGTCATGGCTTGCAGTGCGCTAAGATCCAGGGATAGTCCCACAACGCCACTTCCATCTGGTAATGTTCGGGAAATGAACACGACAGGGACCTGCTGCGAATTCAGCTCTACAGGCGTCATAACGGTTTGACCAGGATTGCTCATCGCGAGCTTGTACCATGGTCTCTCACGAGGGTCATAATTGCTGGAGGTAAGGGGACGTCCTGGCGCAATCCGACCATCTGGAGTAGCCAGATACATGTTCAGAACGTCACCATGTGTATTCAAATAGGTATCCAGTACATTAAGAATACCGGAGTCTTCCGGCTCCATAGTCATGTCTGGACTGAACACGGTTGCATAATATTCAATGTCTTTCATCTTAACGCTAAGTGTCTGGGTGACAGCCATATCGGCTGCATTAGTGCCTGCTTGTGCACTATTCAATAACTCATTACGAATCTGATCTCCAGCAGCCAGATATGAAAACACACCAATGATAGACGTGGGGACAAGCAAGCAAAAAAGAAATGCTGCGATTAATTTTTTTCGAAGCGTCAAGAATCCAAGTTTCATTCCAATCCCCCGGCTTTCTGCACGAACTGCACCCATCGGTTAATGGAGCATCTGCTTGATATAACGCATATGCGGGCTATTTACATGAAATACCGCAGCATGCTGATACTATATATATCGGCCACTTCCGGGGGAAAAGAGAGAGGGGATTCTAAGGAAATAACTTGAAGCTTAAAAGAGGCTCATCTGCTCCGGGTCTTCTCCATCCTCAGATGCCAGACGAACAGGCAGGGGCTTCGGATTCATGCCCAGTAGCATCATCAACTGCTTAGCATTAGCCGCAGCGTGCCCACCTGAGTTGTTGTTGAAGATGACGCATACTTCCTTACACTGCTGCTGCAGCTCCAGAATGATGTGCTTCCAGTCGGTGAGCTCCTGCTCATTATAATTATAGAGGTATCGTACCTCACGCCAGTTCGGAGCATCACTCTGATTCCAGCCGCTGACATTGCGTCCATGCAGCCTGACGAGTGTCAGCTCCGGGTGAGTGGCCTTGGGGACGATGGGGATCGATCCCCATCCGGCCTGCGGCTCGTCACACACACTATGCATCCACTGCTCACGGGATAGGAAGGCCAGTGTCCGTTCACAGAATTCGTCCGCGTACCAGCTCTGATGACGGAACTCGACGATACAGGGAATATCCTTCATCCGACTACGGGTATCACGTAGAATCTGTACATTTTCAAAGGTGCAATCGAACCATGGTGGGTATTGGAACAAGACTGCCTTGAGCTTGCCAGCCTCTACCATGGGGGCTATGGACTGTAAGAAGGCGTGATACATATCCTCTTCGGAGATGAAATAAGGTATCTTGCCTCGTGTATGTCCGGTCATTCCCTGATACGCCTTCACGATGAAGGAGAAGCCATCTGGCGTCTCCGCTGCCCATTTTGCCATTCGTTCCGCTGGTTGTACCGCATAGAAGGAGCTGTCCAATTCAACGATGGGAAAATGCGTCCCGTACACATAGAGCTTGGCTGAGGGCTTAGTGCCGTAGGGTTCTAGGCTTTCGTGGTCCCCCCATCCGGTTAATCCGACATGAATCATTCGTAGCACCTCATTTGTCATGAATTATGCAACATGTAATTATTGTAGCATGTGATACAATATCAGAGAATTTTACAGGCCAAATGGAATGTCAGTAGCTAGATAGACTTGTATTTGGGGGGATAGAAATCATGACAGAATGGTATAAGGACAGCTTCGGAGAAGATTATCTGATTGTATATAAGCATCGTGATGTAGCCGGAGCGAACCGTGAGGTCCATCAAATGATATCCTGGTTGGACCTTCCGAAGGGAGCCCGTGTGCTGGATCTGTGCTGTGGCATGGGAAGACACTCCATCGTGCTTGCCCAGATGGGCTATAAGGTGACAGGAGTCGACCTGTCCAAGGTACTTTTGCAAGAAGCATCTCATCTTGATGAGCAGGAACAGGTAGAGTGGGTGTGTGCAGATATGAGAAATCTTCCATTAGAAGGCGGGTATGATGCGGTAGTGAACCTCTTTACTTCGTTCGGGTATTTCCGGGATGATCAGGAGCAGGAGAAGGTATTGCATGAGATTCGCCGAATATTGAAGCCAGACGGACGATTCATCATTGATTATATGAACCCGTCCTATGTCATTCGTCATTTGGTGCCGCATTCTGTCCGATCCATAGAGGGGCTGCAGATTGAAGAGCACCGCAAGGTGGAGGACGGATATGTCAGTAAGCAGATCACGCTGCGCCCCATGAAGGATGGTCAAGGGGACGTGCGGACTCACCAAGAGCGTGTCAAGCTGTATACCTATGAAGAATTCATGCAAATGCTGCAGGAGGCAGGGCTTCATGTTCAGCAAGTGCATGGGAGCTATCAGGAGGACAAATATGATGAGCAGAATTCTCCCCGCATGATCTTTGTAGGTTACCGGAAGGAGTAGTACGAAGGAGAAGCTACATAGAAGCTATACATAAATGGCGACAAAGACAAGCTGGTGCCAAAAGAAGGAGTGTTGGACCTCATGAAATTGCCAGAGCTTACTTATTGGGATGAGGATGATCTGATTCAGGCGAAAATAACGATGGCGTTCCCCCTGCGCTGGGTGAATAGTTATATTCTTCGAGACAGAGAGGGTGTGACTATTATCGATCCTGGTCCCCACACGGAGCTGGCTGAGCAGGAGTGGAAGTGGTTGCTTGAGCAGTTATCCCTGTCCTTTAAGCAGATTAAAGGTATTGTGGCCACTCACCATCATCCTGATCATTATGGAATGACAGGCTGGTTACAGGAGCGAAGTGGTGCGCCGGTCTACATGTCCCAAAGAAGTCAGGAGGAAGCGAGGAGAATGTGGGGAGCCTCTGCGAACATGATTCAACAGCTGCCTGGGCTGTATGCCAGACATGGCATGACAGCGACGTGGCTCGAGGCTCTGCCTGCACATATGCAGGAGGGGGAGCAGCAGGTGACGCCCCAACCGGAAGTAACCCTGCTGGATGAGCGGCAGAGCTTCAACATGGGAGGTCAATCCTGGCAGATGATCCAGACCGGCGGACATGCTGCTGGCCATCTGTCCTTTTATCAGCCGGAGCGGCGTACGATGCTATGTGGAGATGCGGTGCTACCGCAGATTTCACCCAATATCAGCTATGTGCCAGGTGGTGAGACGAATCCTTTACAGCAGTATATGGATGGGTTAAGGGAGCTCGGAAAGTATGAGGTAACGAAGGCCTACCCAGGCCATAGGAACCCTTTTTCTAATTTTCAAGATCGAACGTGGATCTTGCTATCCCATCATGAGGAGCGGCTGAACCGCTTGGAGGAGTTGCTCGTTGCAGGACCGACGACAGCCTTCCAGCTCTGCATTCAGCTGTTCAGTCAGAAGCTGACACCTCATCAGATGCGCTTCGCCATGTCAGAGACACTGGCGCATCTGTTCGAGTTGATTCGGCGTGGGCGGGCAACGCAAAAAGGGGGAGAAGAGGCGGAAGAGGTACTGTTCCACCACTCAACGTCCCCGTGGTCAGTCAACTCGTAGCTTGATCGAATCTGAGGTCGGATGGATGGTTTGGAGAGCATCCGTCGTTAGCGGGAATCGGGAAGCCCTAGAGATACGGAGTGCCTGCCTTTAAGCTTGCTGCTCATAGTTTTTGAGCCTCGGTCGACAGAACAGCAAGCTTAAGTGATCGACAGGGCTCCCCGTCTGTAGCCTCTCTACACCTACAAGTGAAACTGACGAAGCTACTACTTACTACTCATGAATAAATTTATTATGAGAACTTTAAAGGGAGCGGGAAAAGACATGGAAGCTATCCCGCTTCTCCCAGCCGTGGGACAGCCAGAAGCGCTCTCCCTGCTCGTTGCCGCTAATGACGAAAATGTGGCATTTCTCAATGCCTTCCTGTCGTAGGGCCTGCAAGGCGTGCTCGACCAAATGCTCACCGATGCCGCGCCCTCGCCAAGCAGAGTCGACCGCCAGATGATACAAGAAGCCACGGCGTCCATCATGCCCGGCCAGCACGGTCCCTGCAATACCATTGCCGATATCACATACGAAGCTGCAGCCGGGGTTGTGATTCAGATAACGCTCAATCTGTTCACGTGAATCTGCCTCGCTGACAGCTAGTCCCTCCATATGCTCCCACAGGCTGAACGCCTGTTCATAATCCTCTATTGTCATGGGACGAATGCTCCATGAGACCTTCATGTCACTTTTGCCACTTATGCTATTCATTCCACTTACGTTACTTGGCTTACTCAATAGTACCCTCTCACTCTCCATTTCAACTAAGGCCCTCTATTTTACAGGTACATTTCCCAACGTTATTAATCATCCTTCAGCGAGCGGATTCATATCTTAGCGCCCATAGGGTCCATGCGATCGGGACGTGATTAAGGAGCGATGTTGTCTCCGAGCGTATCTTCACCAAGCTCCCGCTCCCGCTCTGCTTGCTTGCGGTGGGCAATGCGACTACTTGCGGAGGCAGCAATCGCGCCAACGATATCGTCCAGGAAGGTATGAATCGGGAGGCTCGACTTATCGTTCAGACGCTCCAGCACCCCTGGCTTCAGCTTGTCCACGTATCCATAGTTCGTGAAGCCGATGCTTCCATATACATTGACGATGGAAAAGGCGAGAATCTCATCTACTCCGTACAAGCCTTCATCATTCTCAATCATTTCCTGAAGGGGAGAGATCAAGGCACCTTGCTCTGCAAGTATATCGAGCTGAATGCCAGTCAGTACAGCATTCTGCACCTCACGTTTGGCAAGTACCTGCTCTACATTGTGAATGCATTCCTCCATCGTAAGGGTGGGGTAATACTTTTGCTGGAGCAGCATGACCAGCTCTGCAATTTCGCTAATCATGACACCGCGCTTGTGTAGCCACTCTCGGGTAGCATCGGCGACCTTCTTGCTGTTCAGACTATACGGAACCTTTTCTTCCTTCATCATGAAGCACCCTCTCTCAGCCGTTCTTGTCGTATGATTATTTCCTGAATCAGAGATTTCTAGCGAGCTCTGCATGAAGAATTTGCTGGTTATTTTTTGCATACAGGCTCGTATACATATTAGTACAATCTCCAGCCTGTTCACAATGCTAGCTATGGTTTTGTTTACGGGAACATCACTACGAAAAGTCCGTAATCATTGGCGGATGTGAGTATGGCTGCAATTACTAGGTTAGGGAGGGCTAACACTTATGAAGGGTAAAAGAGCTATTAGATTAGTTCCGGCTGTTGGCATGCTTATGGTGCCATTGCTGCTGGCTGGATGCGGTCTATTCAATTCTTCTGCACAATCCATTGATCCACCGCCAGCTTCGGTGGAAGAAGCGATGCTGAAGGCAGCATCAGGAGAGAGTGTACCGACTGGAGATCGACTGGAGGCTGTCTATTTGTCGGATCAGAATGGTCTGCTAGCTCCAGTATCACTTCCGATTGCACCTGGAGATTCGGCAGCGAATGCGAAAACTTCACTTGAAATGCTCGTTAAAGGCGGACCATTCTCAGGCATTATCCCTGAGGGATTTCAGGGAATTCTCCCGCAGGGGACCGAGGTGGAAAGCGTAAGTATTGATCAGGATAGTAAGGTTGCTGTGGTGGAATTCAACCCCTCGTTCCTTGACTATCCCGCACAGGATGAACGCAAAATACTGGAAGCCCTGACATGGACTTTAACGGAGCGTCCGGATGTACAGAGTGTGCAGATATGGGTGGATGGCCGCAAACTGAATGAGATGCCAGTCAATGGGACACCGACCGACCGTCTGTTGACAAGAGCTTTGGGGATTAATCTGGAGCTTGGAAACGGAGTGTCCGCAATGTCTTCCAGCCCTGTAACGGTCTATTTCTCCGCTGCTTCTCCTGCAGGCGTGGCCTACTATGTGCCTGTTACGAGGCTCGTTCAGTCTGGTCCTGACAAGCTAAGCTCTGCCCTGACTGAGCTTATTCATGGTCCTCAGTCCAAGCAAGGACTCAATCAGGTGCTGACTGGCCAGACGAAGCTGGAATCCGTCAAGAAGACAGAGGATGGGGTGGTCAGTGTCGCGATTACAGACGATATGTTCGAGCATGGCGAGATCGTCCCAGCGGAATTCCTGCAATCCATCGTGCTTACCGCAGCAGATAATGCCGGTGGAACAGCGAAGATCCGCATTGAGCTGAATGGGCAAAAGACAGTCATGGGCGAGGATAATCAAAATTACGGTTTACCTGTGGCAAGGCCTGAACATATTAATGAAATTCCAATCTAGAGCGATCACGGAGCGTTCCTGTTTTTGGATTTTTACAATTCCTCTGTTAGAATAGAGTGAACATGCAGGACGCAAACGATGTAGGAGGAAAACATGAGATCTAATGGACGCAGCAACAGTGATGAGCTAAGGCCAATGAAGTTGACCACAGGTGTGAACAAATATGCGGAAGGCTCCGTATATATTGAAATGGGAGATACGAAGGTGATGTGTACTGCCAGTGTAGAAGAGCGGGTACCTCCCTTCATGAAGGGGCAAGGCAAGGGCTGGATCAATGCAGAATATTCGATGCTGCCTAGAGCAACACACACCCGTAACCAGCGTGAGGCAGCTCGAGGCAAGCTGGGAGGACGCACGATGGAGATTCAGCGTCTGATCGGCAGAGCACTACGCTCAGTCGTCGACTTACAGGCGCTTGGGGAGCGCACAATCACGTTGGACTGTGATGTTATACAGGCAGATGGCGGTACGAGAACCACTTCCATTACAGGTGCCTTTGTGGCGCTGTCCATCGCTGTCGATAAGATTGCGCAGCAGCACAAGCTTCAGGTATTTCCGATTACGGACTTCCTGGCCTCAGTGAGCGTGGGGGTAGCCGGCGGTAACACAGTACTTGATCTTAATTATGATGAGGATTCCAAAGCGAAGGTCGATATGAATCTGGTCATGACGGGTAGCGGCAAATTCGTAGAGCTGCAAGGCACTGGAGAGGACAGCCCATTCGATCGCAAGGAGCTGGAAGAGATGCTGACGCTCGGCGAGAATGGCATTCTGCAGCTAATTGAGCGCCAGAAGGAAGTACTGGGGCCAATCGCACTGAAGATTGGGAGTCGCCAAGCCGGGGTGAATGCTTAATGAGCAGTCAGAAGGATATCGTTATTGTCGCCACGAAAAACAAGGGCAAGGTACGCGAGTTCGCCCATGCGCTGGCCCCTTTTAACAAAGAGGTTAAGAGCATGTTTGATTACCCGGATCTGCCTGAGGTGGTGGAGGATGGCGCGACTTTTTCTGATAATGCCCTGAAGAAGGCCAGAACAGTAGGGGATGCTTTGGGACTGCCCGTTCTGGCTGATGATTCCGGTCTTTGTGTGGATTTGCTGGATGGAGCGCCAGGTGTATATTCTGCACGCTTTGCTGGCGAGAATGCCACGGATGAGGGTAACATCGAGAAGCTACTGGAGCTGCTGGAAGGAGCGCAGCAGGGAGATGATACGGGACAACCGTTATTGAGTCCTGCCCGCTTCATCTGCTCGCTCGTCCTGTATGATCCGCATACAGGACGTACGCTGGAGGCTTCTGGGGAAGCCGAGGGCTGGATTACCGCGGAGAGAGCCGGGAATGGCGGCTTCGGTTATGATCCTGTATTCTACGTGCCAGCCTACGAGAAGACTATGGCCGAGCTAACGATGGAGGAGAAGCAGTCGATCAGTCACCGCGGGGCAGCGCTGCGCTCTTTGGTTCAACAGTTGGGTAGTCACGAGCTGTAAAGTACCGAGGATGGTTGGACGGTTCGCCCTAGCGTAAGGAACAGATTACATGTGAGTATAGAGCCGTTATCTGCTAACTCATGCGCTCCACAGATCACGAAGAATTACAAGAGGTAAGATCAAGGAGCCGGGATAATTACAGGATATCGTGAAATAAGGAAGCAGGCAGCTCGAATATGACGGGCTGCCTGCTTATTTTATATAACTAGATAGAGAGCCAAAAGATAGAGAGCCGAAAGAAATCTGGATAGAGGGCCAAAAGAAAACTGGGGATAACAGCGATCGGAAGGTTGTTCTGTTATCAACGAATAGCGACCTTATACGTGCGAAGCCAATAGTTGACTTGAGTCAGGTAGGCGAATAGCTGCGGACCTGACATGAGCTGACCGAACCAAGGCAGATTGGATGAGGCTTCAGGCGAAGCTGCAATTTCCCGTATCCGGGCTGCATCAATCAGTGGCAGAATGGGAGAGGACGGATCATCCAGCATATCCAATGCCTGCTTGCGCACTTCATGAAGATAAGCGGGATTGTGCGTCTTGGGATAGGGGCTCTTTTTGCGATATAGCACATCATCAGGCAAAACACCTTCTAGCGCCTTGCGCAAGATACCTTTCTCACGATTGCCCGTCACCTTGATCTCCCACGGAATATTCCATACATATTGCACGAGACGATGATCACAGTAAGGGACACGCACCTCCAGGCCTACGCCCATGCTCATTCGGTCCTTGCGATCCAGCAATGTGGGCATGAAGCGTGTAATGTTGAGATAGGACATCACCCGCATCTGTGCGGCTTTACCTGTCTCTCCCTGCAGACGGGGAACCTCTCCGACAGCTTCGCTATAACGATCCTGCAAATACTCCAGTGGCTTGATCCAGTCCCTGATCTCGGGGGAGAGCAGATTAGCCCGTAGCTCTGGAGCTACTGCCCACGGGAAGGTACCTGCATTCAACATTTCCTCCCGATGGAACCAGGGGTAGCCTCCAAAGACCTCATCAGCAGCCTCGCCGGAAATGGCCACGGTCGCTCCCTTTTTGATTTCTCGGCAAAACAGATATAAAGAGGAGTCCACATCTGCCATTCCTGGCAGATCCCTCGTGCGAGTCGAATATTCCAAAGCCTCTACAACCTCGGGGGTGTCAAATTCAATCCAGTGATGCTGGGTGTTCAAATCCTCAACCATACGCTGTATCCATGGTGCATCTGCTCCAGGCTGGAAGGAATGGGCTTTGAAGTGCTTATCATTATCGACGTAATCGACGGAATACGTGTGAATCTGTCCTTGTCCTGTTCGATTATAATAGCGTACTGCAAGTGAGGATAGGGCACTTGAATCCAGTCCTCCTGACAGCAGGGAGCAGACCGGAACATCCGAGGCCAACTGCCGTTCCACCGTATCCTGCAGAAGCTCTTTTACCTTGGCAGCGGTGTCCTCCACATTGTCTTCGTGGGCGGCGCTTTCCAGCTTCCAGTAGGTACGAATTCGGCTTCCATTACGGTCGTAGGTCAGCGTCTGTCCTGGTCTAAGCTCCTTAATGGAGGCATATACCCCATGACCGGGGGTTCTTGCCGGGCCAACAATAAAAATCTCCGCAAGACCGTCTGCATGCACGACAGCCTCTACATCAGGATGCTGAAGCAAAGCCTTGGGCTCTGATCCGAAAATGAAAGCATCCTTGGTCTCGCTATAGAAAAAAGGCTTTACCCCCAGTCGGTCCCTGGCCATAAAGACCTGTTCTTCCTTGCCATCCCATATCGCAAATGCAAAGATTCCGTTCAACCGGTCTACGCAGTCTGGCCCCCATTCCATATAAGCAACGAGCAGAACCTCGGTATCACATTGTGTCGTAAACGAGTGACCTCTCTGCTGCAGCTCCAGCTTAAGCTCTGGCGCATTATAAATCTCCCCGTTATAGACGATCGTATACGTAGTGTCCTCACGCTTGCGGATCATGGGCTGTGCGCCGTTCTCAGGGTCCATGACGCTTAGTCTCCGGTGACCAAAGGCACAGGGATTGGAGATCCAGGTGCCCGATGCATCCGGTCCACGGCTCACGAGCGTGTTCGTCATTTGCAGGAGCAGATTGGATTGTCGGGTGAGATCTGTATTCCACTGTATGAATCCAGTAATTCCGCACATGTAGATTCATCCCTTCCTTGTCATAGTTCATCCAGTGTCTGGTTTTTGACATCGAGAGTATAAACAAGGATATGCCGAATCAGGGCATAAAATGTCTGTCCGCTTCGAAAACTACATATGATCCGGGGGACTGCAAGCACCCAGTACCCTCAGGAAGGAGGATGCCAAATGTATTACATTAAGGATGCCAAGATCAGAAGATATACGGAAATCAATGGGATGCGCTGTGCCGAGATTGAGGTGGAGCCAGGAGCCGCAGATGACCCTTCTTTGCTCGTGTACGTTGCTCCCGCCGCAGACGGCCATCAGTATCAATTGCTTCGCATTGTACGTAATGATGCTGATCTGGAGCTCGACTGGTACGATAACAATCTTCATTCTGCCTTTGAGGATGCGACAGAGCAAGCCTTTACGGATTCAACCTTAACTACAGCTGGCGAGGAACGTGGCAAATTCACCTCTGAGCTAGTAGGGTTCGGAAAGCTGGAGGCAGAGCTGTCGGAGGAGTTCGGTGCTCGTTAGCAAGTCCATGCATGACGCGACATACCTTGTAGGCCAAGCACTATAAGGAGCATTAGGGCCGTAATGGAAAGGAGGGGGATTATGAACGTTAAGGATAACTATAAGAAGAACAAAGGCAACAATTATTCGCATGACTCTGAGTATGCAGAAAAAGTCCTTGATCAGAACGTAAAGCATCCATCTGGAAAGAATCCATGGCGTACAGGAAATAAGTAGCCCTGCTTGTGAAAAATAGTCGTCTACTTGATGTGGGCGGCTATATTTTTATGTGAACATTAGTGGCTGATTATTAATTTAAGAAAAAAGACTTTCCATAGACCTCCAATCTGTGCTATAATCAAAAACGCACTAAATACATAATTTTAAAGTGTCCCAGTAGCTCAGCAGGATAGAGCAACGGCCTTCTAAGCCGTCGGTCGGGGGTTCGAATCCCTCCTGGGACGTACAGTTAAGAAGCACTCCACTAGGAGTGCTTCTTTTACGTCAGTGGAAGAGAACTCCTTGAGGGGGGCGTCGGAGCATAAGCTTCGTTAGCACTACTTCGCAGTCGGCTCGATTTATGAGCCGTATCCCTCCTGGGACGTACAGTTAAGAAGCACTCCACTAGGAGTGCTTTTTTACGTCAGTGGAAGAGAACCCCTTGTAAGGACATTAGCGTGGCTTAACAGCCGTTATTCGAAGCCGCTTGTAATCCGCATACCAGTTCCCATCCTGGAACAGTTCGGTACGGCATGCAGCGGCTATTTTACTGTAGATTTCTTGTCTTTCTGGTTCTGTAAAAGTTGAGAAGTAGGGCTTTCCTGCAAAGGCCTCCAGCCAAATGTGAAGTCCCTGCTCCCCGCATTCGAGCATAGTTGGACGATCATAGTGGACAGCAGACAGCACACGGAACCCTTGCTTCTCCAACAGAGAACTGTAAGCACCAAGCGTTGGGAAGTACCAGGGATGAAGGTTGTTACCATCAACCCCATAATCAGCGCTTAAGACCTGATGAATGGCATTAACGACTTGCTGCACATTGCCGTGACCACCGAATTCCAGCACCAGCCGTCCTCCCGGCTTAAGTGCTTGCCACATGCAAGATACGACCTCCGCAGCCTCGGTGACCCAGTGCAGAGCCGCGTTGGAGAAGATCGCATCCAGCGGCTCAGGGACGGCAAAGCTTGCCGCGTCTCCTTGCATAAAAGCTAGAGCGGGATATTTGTGCTGTGCCTTCTCGATCATTTCAGGTGACATATCTATGCCAATAACTCGTGCACCAGTCTCCGAAATAGCATGGCATAGATCGCCAGTGCCGCATCCCAGATCAAGAATGAGCTCTCCCGTCTGAGGAGCAAGCACCTCAACCAATCCCTTGCCATATTGAGTTACAAAGGCTAACTGCTGATCGTAGGTATCTGGATTCCAAGCATTTGAAGACATCAGGGCCATCTCCTTCATCATATCATCTGTAGTTATGAAGCTATTGTTGCACAGAAAGGCACCTGTATAGAAATATTGGAAAACTACCACGTTAATAGGCAAAACCTATCACTAAACAAATGTTTATTAATTTATAAGTATATTACGTGGATAGAATCAGGATTAAGCTCTCGCAATGCCTTTACTGGATCTGACTTCAGGTGTGGTGATTTGGACAGTGAATATTTACAATTAATTATTTTTTATATTAGAATAGTCCTATTACAGTACTGTACGAAGAAAGGATTATCAATGACGGAATGTAACATTACAGACAGCCAATTAAAGCAATTTGCCATTGGTTTGCACGAAATGAATATGATTTACGAAGATTATGCAAAGTCAGTTAATCTTCCATATACCAGTCTACAAATACTCAATCTCATCACGCAGATCGAAAACTGCACACAAAAAAATATCTGTGAACAAACCTTTTTGCCGAAACAAACTGTGAATACAGTCATTACCAACTTTTATAAAAAAGGAATGATTGAATTAAGGGAAATACCAAATAATCGAAGAGCTAAAACAATTCATTTAACAAAGTCGGGGGAAGAATTTGCTAATTCAATAATTCCTCAAATAAGAGAAGCAGAACGCAGTGCTATTGCAGAGCTAACACCCGAACAACGAGAAGCTTTCCTAGAGGGAATGCAACTATATTGTGATACATTCCGCAAGATAATGAAAACGGGGAAAAGCATAAATTAATTTAAGTAAAATTTGGAGGTTAATACAGCATGATAAGAAAACTAAATAAAGATGATATTGATCAAGTTACACAAATTTGGCTTGAAGTTAATACTAGAACTCATAATTTTATCCCAGAAAGATATTGGACAGAACAATTTAATGCTGTAAAAGAAATACTACCTCAATCAGAGGTATATGTTTATGAACAAGGTGATGAAATACTTGGATTTGTAGGTCTTTCAAATAATTATATTGCAGGTATTTTTGTTTCTACCATTTCACAATCTAAGGGAATTGGAAGGGAATTGTTGAATTATGCCAAATCTATCAAAACAGAGCTGTCCTTGAGTGTGTATCAAAAAAATGAGCGTGCTATAAAATTTTATCAAAGAGAAAGTTTTATAATAGAGGCTGAAAAAATAGATGAGAACACAGGAGAACAGGAATTTTTGATGTTATGGGAACGATAAACATATATAAACTGAATTTAACAAAATCAACTTCTCCAATTGTGATAATATTACAGAAAGTGAATGTAGTGAAAAAATCAACAGTGTATACATAGAAGGGAGAACGCTTGCTATGAAATTCAGAACGTTGGGCACGACCGGGTTGAAGACCTCTGTCATTGGAGTAGGGACCTGGCAATTCGGTGGTGAATGGGGATTGACGTATACGCAGGATGAAGTGGACCGCATACTGGATAAGGCTGCTGAATTGGATATCAATCTAATTGATACGGCGGAATGCTATGGCGATCATTTGTCTGAATCGTTCATTGGTGATTATCTTAGTCGGCGTGAACGTGAACGCTGGATCGTGGCCACCAAATTCGGTCATCATTTTCATGGATTGTTCGAACGAACAGATCAATTCTCGGCTGAAGCAGTGCTTGCACAGTTGGATCAATCATTAAAGGCGCTTCGAACAGAGTATATTGATATTTACCAATTTCATTCCGGGCCGGATACCAGCTTTGACAATGATAAGCTATGGACTATGCTGGACAAGCAGGTGGAGGCTGGGAAAATCAGGCATCTGGGCATCTCCATCGGGAGCAATGCGAACATTCATCAGACCTCGCAGGCCAGTGATCTGAAAGCGGAGGTTATTCAAGTGGTGTATAATCGCCTGGATCGAGTGCCTGAGGAAGAGGTGTTCCCTTCCTGCGAAGAGCAGAAGCTCGGTGTGCTGGCACGAGTGCCGCTGGCAAGTGGGTATCTAAGTGGTAAATATAAGCCGGGAGCGGCCTTTGGTGAAAATGATGTCCGTCATAAGCATGACGTACAGCAGCGGGACGAGCGACTGGCACAGGTGGAGCAGATTCAGCGTGAGGAAGTACCAGCAGGCGTACCGATGGCAGAGTGGGCACTGGCCTGGTGCTTGCAGCATCCGGCTGTGACGGCTGTTATTCCAGGTTGCAAGACTCCTGAGCAGGTTGAGTCCAATGCGGCTGCTGCCTCGCTTGCACTGGTAAATGACGAGCATCCACAGGCTGTGAAGTCCTGAATGTACTAAATGTCGAATATGCTGTTCGATGTATATTTTTTTAGAGTAGAAGAGGCGCTCTCATTATGGAGGGTGTCTTTTTATTTCGAGGAACATAATCCCTCGTCTCTTAAATATTTAAAATAATTGAATTATATAAAGAATTTTTAGAAATCAAGTGTTAAAATAACTCGAATGATACATTGTGGAAATAAATGAATGTTATTTCTATTAACAACGTGATGTGTCACCGTATCCGAAACGTATATATAACTCAAATCAGGATTCAGTGGTACCAAGCAAGGTCGTATTCCTGATGTTGAACATTATTCTATAAATAGAGGTGATTAGAGTGAGTACACCCAAAAAGCGCATCCAATTAATCGATGCATTGCGCGGATTCAGTCTGGCCGGGATCGTGTTAGCGAATATACTGGCATTTCAATATGGGGTGTTCGGCCAGAGTACACCGCAATTATTCGGGATAGTCGGAGCTGAGCGGGCATTGCACTCGCTCCTCCTTATCGCTGTGGTGGGAAGTTTTATGCCGATCTTTGCATTTATGTTTGGCTTCGGCATGATTAAGTTGTCAGAAAGTCTACAATCACGAGAGCTGCGCCCAAAGTGCCATCTGGCTCGCCGCTTCCTAATGTTGTTTGGCATCGGTATGCTGCATATGACCTTTCTGTGGGAAGGGGACATTCTGATGTTTTACGGGGTCCTTGGCTTCTTCTTGCTGATGTTCCTCAACAGGAAGCCGAGAACGCTGCTAATCTGGGCGGTACTGCTGCTCGCCGGGTCAGGCTTGTTTGGTCTTCTTGCCTTCAATCCACTGGATCCGCTGGCCCATACACCGTCCACGCATATGGAAAATTATATTCTACAGAGTAAAGATGTCTACGGCAGTGGCAGCTATGCAGAGATCAGAAATTTCATGAACAACGCCGATCCATTCGGCGGGGACTTCGATGAGACGTTAGCCCTGTTGATTTTGGTGTCTGTTCCGCTGTTGCTGGTGCCGATGTTTCTGCTCGGTATGCGCGCCGCCAGAGTGGGTACGTTTGACGATCCTGAGGCAATGCGGCATACGTATCTGCGTCGGGCCGTGATTCTGATTCCGGTCAGCTTACTGCTCAAAGCATACGGTGTATTGGCGCCACAACTCAGTGTAGGAGGATGGCCCGGTATGGGCATCGGTGGGGCACTCGGAGGAACGTTACTTGCGCTTGGGTATATTTATGCATTTGCGTGGCTTTATGTGGGGCGCAACCATGCGAGGCTGATCAGCAGATTCGAGGCGGTTGGTCGACTCTCGTTGACGAATTACTTGATGCAAAGTGTGATTTGCACAATGATTTTTTACGGATATGGCTTGGGATTATTTGGCCGTGCTGGTGTGTTCATCGGGGCTGTTATTGCGCTTGCTGTCTACGGCTTTCAATTGTGGTTCAGCCCGCTCTATTTAAAGAAGTTTAGCAATGGACCGTTCGAGCATGTCCTACGGATCTGGACGTAACTGTCCTGGAAAGGGCAGCCGAAAAAGAAAAGAAGAGCGCAGCAAATGGCCACAGAAAATGCACCCGGCGTCAACTGAGTTGTTAAGTAACTCTAGTCACAGAACACAAAGAAGCCGTCTGCCATATGAAAGACGGCTCAAAAATCGAGCCGACTGCGAAGTAATGCTACCGAAGCCTATGCTCCGACGCCCCCTCTGAAGGGGTTCTCATCCCCAGACGCAAAAAAAGCACTCCAAGCGGAGTGCTTCTTGTATTACGTCCCAGGAGGGATACGGCTCAAAAATCGAGCCGACTGCGAAGTAATGCTACCGAAGCCTATGCTCCGACGCCCCCTCTGAAGGGGTTCTCATCCCCAGACGTAAAAGAAGCACTCCTAGTGGAGTGCTTCTTAACTGTACGTCCCAGGAGGGATTCGAACCCCCGACCGACGGCTTAGAAGGCCGTTGCTCTATCCAGCTGAGCTACTGGGACATAAAATTCAAGCGAATATTAATGTACCATATATCCGATACAAGTTCAAGTTTTATTTTCTAACAATTTCTAAAGTAAGCAATACAGGTTTTTTCGTTTTCGAAATAGGGTATGTTAGAATCATATAGGTTTCTATTAAAAACACGCTATTGGACTTCAACTGTTGTTTCCCAGTATAATCTACAATCATTTGGGCATTTGAGCTTTTGGAGGAGAGGGGGGAATATTATAAAGGACTCCAAGGTATCCACAGAAGATAACAATATTATCCTGTTCCCGAAGACGCTGGATTATTACCAGATTCAACTGACCGTGATGCTTGAGAACGAGCGATATCAGGAAGCCATGGGGTTGCTGCGCTTTTTGTTGAAATGTCAGGGACAGAATCCGAAGCATTACGAAGAATGGGATGCACTTTTGCAATGGCTGGAAGCGGCTTTTCCGCAAGGAACTGTACATACCGAGCTGTCTGAGAATCGTACGGATGATGAGGGAGACGTCAGTGAAGAGGAGTTGGCAAGACGGCAGGCGCACCTGAAGCTTCAGCAGGATTCGGGATATGGCGACAAGCTCCTTCGCATGGTCATGGAGGAGCCATTGTCCGAGCAGACGATGCTGGCACTGGAGCAACTATCTTATCTTGAGCAACCTGAAATTGATGAGGCCTTGATGCAATGGCTTGAGGAGAAGCCGATGCATCCCTTGCTGCAGTTCCGAGTGCTGCAGACGCTGCGCAAGCGGGGCGTGGATGGCACGATTCGCTTCAAACGGGATGGATCGGCAGCAGAGATTGACATGGATACAGTGCCACTGCAGCCGGATGATTTTCCACAACCGATTATTCGTATTCTGGAACGTGTGGCGGATCAGACGGAGGTGCATGAACCGACACTGTTTTACTTTGCACAGGAATTGTGGTCTCAATTTGTCATGGCAGTGTATGGAACGGACGATTATCGGTCAATGCTGAGTGAAGACGACAGTATGATGGATATTTGGGCGGCAGCACTGCATCAGACCGTATCAGAGAGCCTGACAGGGGCAAAGGACGAGGAAGAGACAAGAAGTCTCTACGGCATTACCGATTCCATGCGCTTCAGGTATGAGCAGGCGTATCGATCGATGAAGCATTTTGTATCTGTTGGCATGCAAACTCCGTAGCCTCGGGAACCATTTCCACTCCCTGCCATCAGGGTTGCCCTTGAAAAAGTTTTCAAAGTTGTATATACTATGATGGAAATTTTGTGCGTATTTTTAGCGTGAATTCAAGTTAAGATATTGTTGGAGGGGAAAGCATAAAATGAAAGCAACTTGGGAGAAAATAGACAAGAACGTAGGCGTTCTTGAGGTTGAAGTGGAAGCGGAACGTGTCTCCGCAGCGCTTGACAAAGCTTTTAATAAAGTAGTGAAACAAGTAAACGTACCAGGATTCCGTAAAGGTAAAGTACCACGTCCAATTTTCGAAAAACGCTTTGGTGTGGAAAGCCTTTACCAAGATGCAATCGACATTCTGCTGCCAGAAGCTTACGGCGAAGCAGTGAATGAGACGGATATCTTCCCGGTAGATCGTCCAGACGTAGATATCGAGCAATTCAACAAAGGCGAAACTTTCAAGTTCAAAGCGAAAGTGACTGTGAAGCCTGAAGTTGAGCTGGGCGAGTACAAAGGCGTTGAAGTGCCTGTAGCCAAATCCGAAGTAACGGATGAGGAAGTTACAGCTGAACTGGAGCGTCTGCAGCAGCGTCATGCTGAACTGATCGTGGTAGAAGAAGAGGCTGCTCAAGCCGGCGATACAGCTGTGTTGGACTTCGACGGTTATGTAGACGGCGAGCAATTTGAAGGCGGACAAGCTGAACGCTATTCTCTGGAGCTCGGATCCGGTACCTTCATCCCAGGCTTTGAAGATCAAGTCATCGGCATGAACACTGGTGATTTCAAGGATGTTGAAGTAACCTTCCCTGAGAACTACCACTCTGCTGAGCTGGCTGGCAAAGCAGCGGTATTCAAAGTGAAAATTCATGAGATCAAGCGCAAGCAACTGCCTGCTCTGGATGATGAATTCGCGAAAGATGTCAGCGAGTTCGATACTTTGGCTGAGTACAAAGAAGATCTCAAGAAACAACTTCAAGAGCGTAAAGACAACGAAGCTAAAGCAGCACGTGAAAATGCTGTAGTAGAAAAAGTTGGCGAGAACGCAACAATCGACATTCCAGAAGCCATGATCAACAGCGAAGTTGAGAACATGATGCGTGATTTCGACAACCGTCTTCGCAATCAAGGCATGAACATTGACATGTTCCTGAGCTTCTCCGGCCAGACTCGTGAGGATCTGCAAGGACAAATGCGTGATGACGCTGCTAAGCGCGTACGCAACAACCTGGTGCTGGAGCAAGTAGCCAAAGCCGAGAATGTTGAAGTAAGCGAAGAAGAAGTGAACGAAGAACTGCAAAAAATGGCTGACACTTACAAGCGTTCTGTTGAAGAGATTCGCGGAATCCTTGAAGGTAATGGTTCCATCAGCAATCTTCGTGAAGAAATCTCCCTTCGCAAAACAATCGCTCTGCTGGTAGACAGCAGCAAAGAAGTAGAAGCTCCAGCGGCTGAGTAAGCTTATCGGCAAAGGGAGATTCACCGAATTACATGACAAATTACTATTGGGTGAGGTATACTCCGCTCCTAATAGTGAATGATACAGAAATAGGGCACGCAGTTAATCAACTCGTGCCTTATTTTTAACTTATGGCATCCAAACCCTGGCAGTTCAGGAGGCAAATAGTACCTGATACTACTTGGGGATTCCTTATGACGGAGTGCAAGATCCGCGGGGATTCAGAGCCTGCATCTGTTGTACATAGGTTCCATTTTGACGTGTTATCGCCATTACGAAGTACATATACTGATTCAGAGCCTTGCTAATCGGGCTGCCTGAATGCCATTTGCACTGCACATATGAAACATGTTTAAATATGATAAGGTCTGCAATATGACATTGGACCTGTAACATGTTAAAATACGTTTAGGTAAAATTCTGTTTCGGTTTTGCCGATTTTCATTTTACCAATGGAAAAGAGGTTGGTCACAATGAGTCTCGTACCTATGGTTGTTGAGCAAACGAATCGAGGAGAAAGATCCTACGATATTTACTCCCGCTTGCTTAAAGATCGCATTATTTTTCTGAGCAGCGCAATTGACGATGATGTTGCCAATCTCGTTATAGCACAGCTTCTGTTTCTGGCTGCGGATGATCCTGAGAAGGATATCAGCTTGTATATCAATTCGCCCGGCGGTTCTGTAACAGCCGGTATGGGTATATATGATACAATGCAAATCATCAAGCCTGACGTATCAACCATTTGTGTAGGTATGGCTGCAAGCATGGGCTCTTTGCTGCTCACGGCCGGCGCGCCTGGCAAGAGATACGCTCTCACCAACAGTGAGGTTATGATTCATCAGCCGCTTGGTGGCATCCAAGGGCAAGCATCCGATATACAGATTCACGCTGACTGGATTATCAAGACACGCCAGAAGCTTAATCAGATTTATGTGGAGCGGACAGGTCAGCCCCTGGAAAAAATCGAACGGGATACAGACCGCGACTTTTTCATGGATGCCGAAGAAGCTAAAGCATACGGGATCATAGACCAAGTGCTTACCAAGCCGACCAATTTGTAAAGGGGTGGTTACATGTTCAAATTTAACGATGAGAAAGGGCAACTGAAGTGCTCCTTCTGCGGAAAATCACAAGAGCAGGTGCGCAAGCTGGTTGCGGGACCTGGAGTCTATATATGCGATGAGTGTATTGAATTATGTACGGAGATCGTGGAGGAAGAGCTGGGTCACGAGGAAGAGCTTGACCTGAAGGACATTCCAAAGCCACTTGAGATTCGCGCAATTCTGGATCAATATGTCATCGGGCAGGATCAAGCTAAGAAATCCCTGTCTGTTGCCGTATATAATCACTACAAACGGATCAATACACAGAGCAAAGCCGATGATGTTGAGCTGACGAAGAGTAATATTCTGATGTTGGGACCAACAGGTTCAGGTAAGACTTTGCTAGCACAGACGATGGCCAAGATTCTGAATGTGCCATTCGCCATTGCCGATGCAACGTCCCTGACGGAAGCAGGCTATGTCGGTGAGGATGTAGAGAACATTCTGCTGAAGCTCATTCAGGCAGCGGATTACGATGTAGAAAAGGCCGAACGCGGTATTATCTACATTGATGAGATCGATAAGGTTGCTCGCAAGTCCGAGAATCCTTCCATTACAAGAGATGTATCCGGGGAAGGTGTTCAGCAGGCTTTGCTGAAGATTCTCGAAGGTACAGTAGCTTCTGTTCCTCCGCAAGGTGGACGTAAGCATCCGCATCAAGAATTTATTCAAATCGATACCACGAACATCCTGTTCATTTGTGGTGGTGCATTCGACGGCCTGGAGCAAATGATCAAACGCCGGATTGGCAAAAAGGTCATCGGTTTCAATGCTTCGGCAGACCAGAAAGATTTGAAACCAGGTGAATATCTGCAAATGGTACTACCTGAGGATCTGCTCAAGTTCGGTCTAATCCCTGAATTTGTAGGTCGTCTGCCAGTGATTTCTACGCTGGAGCCGCTTGATGAGAATACACTGGTACGTATTCTGTCGGAGCCTAAGAACGCGCTGACAAAGCAATATCAGAAGCTGCTGGAAATGGACAATGTCACGCTGGAGTTCCAGCAGGACGCACTGGAGGCCATTGCCAAAGAAGCAATCAAGCGTAATACCGGTGCTCGTGGTCTGCGTGCGATTATTGAAGGCATTATGCTGGATGTCATGTACGAGGTACCGTCCCGTGATGACGTTACTACTTGCATCATTAACGAGAAAGTCGTTCAGGATAAAATGGCTCCCGAGCTTCGTGGTGCCGACAAAGATAAAACACAAGAAGAGAGCGCCTAAGACAGTAACTTTTGCGACCTCGATAACATGAGCCTGCCATCCTCCACGTTTCGCCCGCTTTGACGTCTAAGCGGGCGGGGGTGGAGCTTTGGTATTATGGGAGAGATATGACCATGTTCTTAAGACAAGACACCCGTCCCGTCAAAGTCGGCAATCTGACCATTGGCGGAAGCAACGAAGTGATCATTCAGAGTATGTGTACGACGAAGACAGCTGACGTACAGGCTACCGTAGCTGAAATTCTGCGCTTGGAGGAGGCCGGCTGTCAGATTGTTCGGGTAACTGTCAACAATGAAGAGGCTGCCGCCGCCATCAAAGAGATCAAGAAGCAAATTCATATTCCTCTTGTTGCGGATATTCATTTTAACTACAAGCTCGCTCTGCTTGCCATTGAGAACGGCATCGACAAGGTACGGATCAATCCCGGAAATATCGGCCGTCGTGAGAAGGTAGAGGCAGTCGTTAAGGCTTGTAAGGAGAAGGGGATTCCGATTCGGATCGGAGTCAATGCTGGTTCCCTGGAGCAGCATTTGCTGGACAAATACGGCTACCCTACGCCTGATGCGATGGTGGAGAGTGCTCTCTTTCACATTAACATTCTGGAGGAGCTCGACTTCCACGATATTATCGTGTCTCTGAAGGCATCGGATGTGCCGATGGCGATTGAGGCGTACACGAAGGCTGCGAAAATCATTCCTTACCCGCTGCATTTGGGTATTACCGAAGCAGGAACACTGTTCACAGGGACTGTAAAAAGTGCAGCCGGGATGGGAGCTCTGCTCTCTGCAGGTATCGGCTCAACAATGCGTATCTCGCTCAGTGCTGATCCTGTCGAGGAGGTTAAGGTGGCTCGTGAGCTGCTGAAGACATTTGGGCTGATTACCAATGCAGCGACGCTCATCTCCTGTCCAACCTGCGGACGGCTGGATATTGACCTGTTCTCCATCGCCAACGAGGTTGAGGATTATATTGCCAAGCTGAAGGTGCCTATCAAGGTATCCGTGCTGGGCTGTGCGGTGAATGGACCTGGTGAAGCGAAGGAAGCGGATATCGGAATTGCCGGAGCACGCGGCGAGGGTCTGCTATTCCGTTACGGACAGATGATTCGCAAGGTTCCTGAGGCCGATATGGTAGACGAGTTGAAGAAAGAGATTGATATTATCGTCAAGGCCTATGAGGAGACCGGCGAGATTCCAGGACGTAAGGAACGGCACGGTCATCAAAAGCAAGAGGCTTGAGGATGGAGCGAGTGCTTGTGCTGGGCGTGGATTGTGAACTAATACATTGAATATATGCCGATTGGCTATAGATAAATGTGACTCTAACAGCTGTATACGTCGCTGTTCTTGAGTCACAACCGCATATGAGCGGGCTGCTAGGTTCAGTTGCAGCTTGTTATATTGAAGAAGCATGTGAGTAGCTCGCATGCTTCTTTGCTTTGTTACCATCTCTGTTATCATCTCTGTTGCCACTTCTATCTACTACCTCCGTTTTTGCTACGTCATTTACCTTTGACATATCCCCCTATTTTCTCTGTCTGTAACTTCTTTTGTGTGTATCGTTTAGAGGTCGATGAAAAGGAAATAATGGTTGTCATAGACGATCCCTGCAGACAGGGAGTAAAACGGAGGAATGACAAATGGATTTCACAATGATTATCATGCTCGTGCAGTTGTTCTTTGGAATTGTAATCGGATTGTACTTTTGGAATTTGCTTCGCAGCCAGAAGACCAATCGGGGCGCTGTGGATCGAGAATCACGTAAGGAATTGGATAAGCTAAGAAAGCTGCGTTCCATCTCATTGACCAAGCCTTTGGCTGAACGTACTCGCCCTGCGGCTATTCAAGATATTGTGGGACAGAAGGATGGGCTACGTGCGCTCAAGGCAGCACTATGCAGCGCGAATCCTCAGCATGTCATTATTTATGGACCTCCTGGAGTAGGTAAGACAGCCGCCGCTCGTGTTGTCTTGGAGGAAGCGAAGAAGAATCCGTCCTCTCCATTTCGGGCAGATGCAAAGTTCACTGAAATTGATGCAACGACGGCGAGATTTGATGAACGCGGAATTGCTGATCCACTCATTGGCTCTGTTCATGACCCCATTTATCAAGGAGCTGGCGCGATGGGAGTGGCTGGAATTCCCCAGCCGAAGCCGGGTGCGGTTACGAAGGCCCATGGCGGCATATTGTTCATAGATGAGATTGGAGAGCTGCACCCAACCCAGATGAACAAATTGTTGAAAGTGCTGGAAGATCGTAAAGTATTTTTGGAGAGTGCATATTATAATTCTGAAGATACGCATACACCTGCGTACATTCATGATATTTTCCAGAATGGCTTACCAGCGGATTTTCGTATGGTCGGGGCAACGACACGTTCTCCACACGAGCTCCCGCCAGCGCTTCGCTCCCGCTGCATGGAGATTTACTTTCGCTCGCTGCTGCCGGAGGAGATCGGGCGGATCGCGGAGGACGCTGTATCCAAGCTGAGCTTCGAGCCTTGTCCTGAAGCCGTGAAGGTGGTACAACGTTATGCCACGAACGGAAGAGAAGCGGTGAACATGATTCAATTGGCTGCTGGGATCGCACTGACAGAGCAACGCAATACGCTGCATCCAGATGATCTGGAATGGGTCGCTGGCAGCAGTCAGATCCAGCCACGTCCCGACCGGAAGGTGCCTTCCCGTCCACAGGTAGGCTTTGTGAATGGACTTGCGGTCTATGGACCGAATCTAGGTATGCTGCTGGAGATTGAGGTTACGGCCGTTCCTGTGCCCAGAGGACAGGGGAACTATAATATTACTGGTGTAGTGGATGAAGAAGAGATCGGGGGCGGCTCACGAACGCTGCGACGCAAGAGTATGGCTAAAGGCTCTGTGGAAAACGTACTCACAGTATTGCGGACCTGTGGGCTACGGCCTGAGGATTATGAGCTGCACATCAATTTCCCGGGTGGAACACCAATTGATGGACCATCAGCTGGCATTGCCATGGCTACGGCCATCACATCTGCCATTCGGAATATTCCGATTGATCATGAGCTGGCCATGACTGGAGAGGTCAGTATCCATGGCAGAATCAAGCCGATAGGCGGAGTGCTGGCGAAGATTGAAGCAGCCGTGCAAGCTGGCGCCAAGCGTGTCATCATTCCACTGGATAATTGGCAGAGCTCCTTTGATAAGCTAGCGGATTTACAGGTTATTCCCGTGCAGTCCGTAGATGAAGCCTTCGGACATATTTTCGGGGAAGCATGGAATCCAGAGCAGGAAGCAACAGCGCCAATGGAGAATTTTTTGCCAGCAAGAACGAGCTTTTTACAGGCAGAAGGGCCGCAGGGAAGCAGCATGTGAGTTCCTATTTGGCATAGATGGGTGCCTCTCATTGGTTTTTCCATGAAACATTTGTTAAAATAGCAATAATGACAACCTGGGCATCTTGTATGTGAGGTATTTCGGCTTATCGATATAGGCCTGAGGGTACATGATGCTGAACCTGAGAACCATTGGAGGTGCGAAAGCGATGGGACCAAGTAAAACTAAAGGCCGTCGTTTTCCTTTACTGCCTTTAAGAGGACTTCTTGTCTACCCGAGTATGGTTCTGCATCTCGATGTGGGCCGGGAAAAATCGGTCAAGGCTTTGGAAAAAGCGATGGTAGAGAATAATTTGATCCTGCTGTGTTCTCAATCTGATGTTAATATTGAAGAACCTACGCAGGATGATATTTTCAAGATTGGTACAGTGGCCAAAGTACGTCAGATGCTCAAGCTTCCGAATGGCACCATTCGTGTTCTTGTAGAGGGGCTGGAGCGTGCGGAGATTATCCAGTACTTGGAGAATGACGAGTATTACGAGGTGATGGCAAAAGAACTGCCTGAGCCTGACGTGACTCATCTGGAGATTGATGCTCTGATGCGCACGGTGCTGAACCAATTTGAGAACTATATCAATTTATCGAAGAAGGTCACCCCGGAGACGCTGGCGGCTGTCTCTGATATCGAGGAGCCTGGCAGACTGGCTGATGTCATTACCAGTCACTTGGCACTCAAAATAAAAGACAAGCAGGAAATTCTGGAGACGATCGATGTTGCAGAACGGCTCGAAAAGCTGCTTGATATTCTGAACAACGAACGTGAAGTGCTGGAGCTGGAGCGCAAAATCAACCAGCGTGTGAAGAAGCAGATGGAGAAAACGCAAAAAGAGTACTATCTCCGTGAGCAGATGAAAGCGATCCAGAAGGAACTGGGTGATAAGGAAGGCCGTGCCGGTGAGGTAGAGGAGCTGCGCGCACAGATGGCGGAGCAAGAGCTACCTGACAAGGTAAAAGAGAAGCTGGAGAAGGAAATCGAGCGACTGGAGAAAATGCCTACCAGCTCTGCTGAAGGCGGGGTCATTCGCAACTATGTGGATTGGCTGCTCAGTCTGCCATGGAGCAAGACGACAGATGATGATCTGGACATGGCGCGTGCAGAAGAAGTGCTCGATGAAGATCATTATGGTCTGGAGAAGCCGAAGGAGCGTGTGCTGGAATACTTGGCTGTACGCAAGCTGGTGAAGACGATGAAGGGTCCGATTCTATGTCTCGTTGGGCCGCCAGGGGTCGGGAAGACATCACTTGCTCGCTCGATTGCCAAAGCACTTGGCAGAGAATTCGTGCGAATTTCCTTGGGCGGTGTGCGTGATGAAGCCGAGATTCGTGGGCATCGGCGTACGTATGTCGGTGCGATGCCTGGTCGGGTCATTCAGGGTATGAAGTCAGCCGGTACCATGAATCCTGTCTTTCTGCTTGATGAGATTGACAAAATGGCTTCGGACTTCCGTGGTGATCCGGCCTCCGCTCTGCTGGAGGTGCTGGACCCGGAGCAAAACAATACGTTTAGCGATCATTTTGTAGAGCTGCCGTTCGATCTGTCGAATGTGATGTTCGTGACAACGGCTAATGCACTTCATAATATTCCGCGCCCATTGCTGGACCGGATGGAGATACTGAGCATTCCGGGCTATACGGAACTGGAGAAGCTTCAGATTGCAACTCGTTATCTGGTACCCAAGCAGAAACGGGAGCATGGACTTGAGGATCAGCAGCTAATCATTGAAGAAGACACACTGCTTACCGTCATTCGTGAGTATACACGGGAGTCCGGCGTCCGTAATCTGGAGCAGCAGATTGCTTCTCTGTGTCGGAAGGCTGCGAAGACTATTGTTTCCACGTCTGAGGAGCAAGCGATTCATATCCAGCCTGATGATGTAAAGGATTATCTTGGTATACCCAAATTCAGATATGGCATGGCTGAGCTTGAGGATCAGGTTGGGACAGTCACTGGGCTTGCCTGGACGGAGGTTGGTGGCGAGACTCTCACGATTGAGGTGACGGTAGTGCCTGGCTCTGGCAAGCTGATCCTCACGGGCAAGCTGGGAGATGTGATGAAGGAATCAGCACAGGCTGCCTTCAGCTACACGCGCTCCAAAGCCTCGGAGCTTGGCATTGAGACGGATTTTTATGAGAAGAACGATATTCACATCCATATCCCTGAGGGGGCCATACCGAAGGATGGTCCATCGGCTGGTATTACAATTGCTACAGCGCTTGTATCTGCCCTAACCAATCGCCATGTCTCCAAGACGGTTGCCATGACTGGGGAGATTACACTGCGCGGGCGTGTACTGCCCATCGGGGGATTGAAAGAGAAATCACTAGCCGCCCATCGAGCGGGGTACAAGAAAATATTGCTGCCTAAGGATAATGAACGGGATCTGAAAGACATCCCTGATAGTATCAAGGATGATGTGGAGTTCATTCCTGTGGCTCACATGGATCAAGTGCTGCAGCATGCGCTTGTCGAGCAGGCGAGCGTGCATTAGAGAGGACACATATCACATGAAAGTAACCAAATCGGAATTCGTGATCAGTGCAGTACGCCCTGATCAATATCCTGAGGACGCCCTGCCTGAGGTTGCTCTGGCCGGGCGCTCCAATGTCGGGAAATCATCGCTCATTAACCGCATGATCAACCGCAAGAATCTGGCTCGGACCAGCTCAACACCGGGGAAGACTCAACAGCTGAATTATTACCGCATTAATGATGAATTATATTTTGTGGATTTTCCAGGCTATGGATTTGCGAAGGTCTCCAAGTCGCTTCGCCAAGCATTCGGCAATATGATCGAGACCTATCTGATGCAACGGGAGCCACTCAAGCTGGTTCTGCAGATGGTAGATCTTCGTCACCCACCATCCAAGGATGATCGACTGATGAATGAATGGCTTATGCATTATGACCTGCCATTGTGTGTAGTAGGAACGAAGGCAGACAAAATTCCGAAGACCCGTCGTGACAAGCACATCAAGATGATCAAGCAGGAGCTAGGAATCGGCCCTGGAGGGTTGTTCATCCCATTTTCGTCGGAAGAGGGCCTGGGAAGAGATGAGCTATGGTCTGTGATCTCGCAGTATACAGGAGTTGGACAGGAGACAACAGCCACGGATGAGTCTGAGAACGAGACAGAGCGTGATTAGTCTTACCGATGAGGAAGTGCGTGGAAGGTCTGAGCAATAGGATGTAGCAACTATACAATATGATTATAGATATTTATGATATAAGGTTTACATCATGAGCATCCCGAAAGGGGTGCTTTTTTGTATGATGATTTGGTTAGGTATAACATAAGTGGACACAGATTACACTAAAGGTGTCTTCGTTTCTTCATAAACTTTTCATAAAAATCGCCTGGAGCTATCGAGGTTCTGTGATATACTTAACATAGTTGAAAGAACGTATGTGATTTTATTTACTACAGTAAGGCAGGTGGACGATTCATGCACATCCTCGCAGTGGGATTAAACTATAGAACAGCTCCTGTGGAGGTCAGAGAACGATTTACCTTCGCTGAGCAGGATTTGCCAGCAGCACTGGAGAAGCTAAAACTCACGAAGAGTGTGCTTGAGGGTGTTATTGTAGCTACCTGCAATCGTACGGAAATCTATGTGGTGGTAGATCGGCTGCATATGTGCGGGTATTTTATTCGCAGCTTTATGGAGCAATGGTTCGGTATCCCTCGGGATCAATTTACACAGCATTTGTATATATACGAAGACGAACAAGCCATCCGTCATCTGTTCCGTGTAACCTGTGGGCTGGATTCCATGGTGCTTGGGGAGACACAGATTCTCGGTCAGGTGAAGCATGCGTTCCTTGCTGCTCAGGAGCGGAAGGCAACGGCGACCTGGTTCAATATGCTGTTCAAGCAGGCTGTGACGCTTGGCAAAAGAGCGCATTCGGAGACGTCTATTGGCGAGAGTGCAGTGTCTGTCAGCTATGCAGCTGTAGAGCTTGGCAAGCGGATTTTTGGCACATTTAAGGATAAGAAGGTTATGATTCTGGGTGCTGGCAAGATGAGTGAGCTGACAGTGAAGCATCTGTACGCAGGCGGGGCAGCAGAGGTGATTGTTGCTAACAGGACACTGGCACGCGCTGAAGAGCTGGCATCTAAGTTTCAGGGCACACCTGTTACGATGGATCAAGCACTCCAGCGTCTGCATGAGGTGGATATCGTCATTAGCTCGACAGGAGCCAAGGAATATGTACTGGACACCAGAAGCGTACGAGAGCAGATGAAGCAGCGACAGTCGCGGCCACTATTCATGATTGATATTGCGGTCCCACGGGATATTGATCCTGCTGCCGGCGATATCCATAACGTGTTCCTGTATGATATTGATGATCTGGAAGGCATCGTGGAGAGTAATCTCGAAATGCGTCGAACAGAAGCAGCCAAGATTGAAGTGATGATGGAATCAGAGATGGAGCAATTCTATCAATGGCTTAAGACCATGGGTGTTCGTCCGGTCATTCGTGCATTGCAGGAGAAATCTGCTTCTGTGCATGAAGAGACTCTGCAGAGCCTCTTCAATCGTCTGCCTGATCTGGATGAGCATGAACGTACTGTCATTCGCAAGCTGACCAAGAGTATGATGAATCAGATGCTGCATGACCCGATTAATCGGATCAAGGAGCTGGCTGTTGAGAAGCAGGGGAATGAATCACTGGAGATGTTCAGCCAGATATTTGCACTGGAGGATCGCTTGGACGATGCAGCAGCGAAGGTGGAACATAGTCATGCGTTGGCTATGAGGATGAAAGGGACAGCCCAGAAAGAAAAGCAAGCCAGCGCGTCCGAATCTGCATCGGCTTCATACGCGCCGGTCGGTCTATAGGCAGGTGATGCATATTGTCACCGGGTAATGGAATTTATGATGCCATGATGTACACATATGCCCTGAGCCTACTGTTTGTGTTCTCGGATTGCATTCGTCGTAATGCGACGGCCAAGCGGACGGGCACAGGGCTTCTTGTTGCTGTTCTGATCCTGCAGCTGGCCTATCTGGGAGTCAGGACATGGACTGACGAGCATCTCCCTTTTTTGATAACGTATGACTTTTTGTTTCTGGTCTCATGCTTGCTCGTGGCGCTTTCCTTAGTCATGTCGCGATTTCAGCGCTCAGAGATGGTTGTACTGCTGCTGAATTTGATCGGGTGTACAATCGTTGTCCTGAATAAGCTCTGGTTCCGACCTGTGGATGATCCCTTGAGCACATGGCAGACCGTACATGGCTTTTTGATTTTGCATATTGTATTGGCTAACCTGAGCTTTGCTGCACTGACCGTCGGTGCTGTATTTGCGGCTCTGTACTTATTCTTGCATCGTAATCTCAAGGGCAAACGGTGGAGTGACACTCTGCGGCGCTTACCGAGTCTGGAGGTGCTCGATCGCTACACACATACCTCATTGCTGATCGGAACGCC
The DNA here is from genome assembly GCF_038002385.1 of Paenibacillus sp. FSL K6-1230. Lineage (NCBI taxonomy): Bacteria > Bacillati > Bacillota > Bacilli > Caryophanales > Paenibacillaceae > Paenibacillus > Paenibacillus sp. FSL K6-1230. The sequence continues at coordinate 4,904,426 of NZ_JBBOCK010000001.1, read as the reverse complement.
TTTGCTGATGGTATCTGTGTTCGTTGCCGTGATCTCGATTGTCGCTGAAGGTCGCTGGTTTCTGCTGCTGGATTCGAAAGTAATAGCAACAACTGCGGCTATGTGTTTGTACATTATTTTTTTACTTGTCAGGCGCTTCAAGAGTCCTTCGGGTGTCATTAATGCGCGTCTGGCTCTGATCGGGTACGGGTTCATGATTTTGAATTTTGTGGTGAATTCCTGGTCAGCATTTCACCAATGGACAGGGGAGTAGAGGGATGTCACACATGATTCCTGTGATGCTGAATGCCAAGGGACAAACTTGTTATATTATCGGTGGGGGAAAAGTGGCCGAACGCAAAGCAGCCGGACTGGCAGACAGCGGAGCCTCCCTTGTCCTCATTAGCCCCACGCTTACGCCAGGTCTTCAAGCCATGGCCGAACAGAAGCAGCTCCGCTGGATCGCCCGAGCATATGCCGCCGGTGATTTACAGGGAGCATTTCTTGTATTTGCAGCCACAAATAGACCTGAAGTGAATGAGGCAGTAATGCGCGAAGCCCATCAGATGGGTATACTGGTGAATAGAAGTGATGATGCGACTGAGAGTACATTTATTAGCCCTAGCGTGCTACGTAGAGGAAGGCTTACGGTGAGCGTCTCTACGGATGGTGCTGGACCAGCGGTGTCAAGGAGGATCATGGCCCGGCTCGCAGAGCTATGGGGCCCTGAATACGAGGAATATTTGGATTTCATGGCCCAAGTGAGGCAGCGTGTCAAGGAAACCATTCCTGATTCAGACACACGGGCCAAGGTGCTGCGAGGGCTGGCAGCGCTCGAATTACCGGAGCCATCGGGCTCTGTTGAGTGGAAAGCTGCAGCAGAACAGGTGGAACGCTGGATTGCCCAGCAGCTTGAGGGCTGACATGCGAAATATTGGAGGACTGACATGAGAACGATTATTGTAGGAAGCAGACAAAGTGCGCTTGCCTTGACCCAGACAGGCTTTGTAATCGAGGATCTCAAGAAGCTGTGTACGCAGCATGGAATCGCCATGAACTTTGAAGTGCGCAAGATTGTGACCAAAGGAGATCGAATTCTGGATGTTACACTGTCCAAGGTTGGTGGTAAAGGTCTGTTCGTGAAGGAAATTGAGCAAGCATTGCTGGCTGGGGATATAGATATGGCCGTGCATAGCATGAAGGATATGCCTTCCGAGCTTCCTGAGCGCTTGGTGAATGGGGCAGTGCCAAAGCGTTTTGACCCCAGGGACTGTCTGATTTCTCGTACGGGAGGAGACCTGGACAGCCTTCCTGTGGGAGCTAAGGTAGGTACGAGTAGCTTGAGGCGTTCCAGTCAATTGCAGGCAATGCGGCCTGATCTCAAGCTTGAACCTGTACGTGGCAATATCGACTCCCGCTTGAAGAAGCTGGAGACGGAGGGCTTCGACGCAATTATCCTGGCAGTAGCTGGCTTGCAGCGCATGGGCTGGGAAGACCGGATTAGTGCGTATTTACCTGAGAAGATATGTCTGCCTGCGGTCGGGCAAGGGGCACTTGGAATCGAATGCAGGGAAGATGATGAGGAGCTATTGGCACTGCTTGCGTTGTATAATGATCAGGATACTGCGCTGACGGTAGCGGCTGAACGACGCTTTCTCAGCGAGCTGAACGGAGGCTGTCAGGTCCCGATTGGTGCTCATGCAACCCTGTCAGCGGAAGGAGTTATTGAGTTGACAGGAATGGTCGGCTCTCCAGATGGACAGATCATTCTGAAGGAGACACTTTCCGGCAACGACGCACAGGAACTAGGGACACGTCTGGCGAACAATCTGAAGAAGCAAGGTGCAGAAGAGATATTGGCAGAGGTTAGGGGCTGAAGGTTATGACGGGAAAGGTATATTTGGTTGGAGCAGGACCAGGTGATGCGCGGTTGATTACAGTAAAGGGCTGGCAATGCATTCAGAAAGGCGATGTGGTCGTCTATGACAGACTAGCGAGCCCTCGCTTGCTGAATCTGATGAAGCCGGGTGCACAAAAGATCTATGTAGGCAAGCTGCCTGATCGTCATACAATGAAGCAGGAGGAGATCAATCAGTTGCTGGTTGATCTTGCTTTGGAGGGAAAGACTGTAGTTCGTCTGAAGGGTGGCGACCCAACGATCTTCGGAAGAGTGGGAGAGGAGGCAGGTCTTCTCCGCAAGCATTCCATTCCATATGAGATCATTCCAGGCATTACGTCTGCCATCAGCGTGCCTGCATATGCAGGTATTCCAGTAACACATCGGGATCTGGCGTCATCGTTATCCATCATTACTGGACATGAGAGCCCTGACAAGCTGGATCGAAGTATTCATTGGGACAAAGTTACGAATGCTACGGGTACATTAATCTTCCTCATGGGAGTTGCCAAAATTGGATATATCAGCGAGCAGCTCATTCGTCATGGCCGTTCTCCCGAGACACCTGTAGCACTGGTTCGCTGGGGGACACGTGCGGAGCAGGAGACGCTGGTCGGTACACTAGCTGATATTGAGCAGAAGGTGCAGGAGTCGAGCTTCAAGCCGCCAGCTGTCATTGTTGTCGGTGAAGTAGTCCGTCAGCGCGAGCAACTGAAGTGGGCTGAGTATATGCCTTTATTCGGGAAGCGTATCCTGGTTACGCGCACCCAAAAGCAGGCAAGCAACCTAGTACAGCAAATTGAGGATTTGGGCGGCGAGCCTTACGAATTCCCTGTCATTGAGACAGTCATGCCAGACGAGGCTGATGAACTGGAACAGATCAAGGAAGCCCTGACTCGATTGGAGACATATGACTGGGTATTTTTCACGAGTGTGAACGGAGTCGAGTTCTTCTTCACCCATCTGGACCAGCTAGGACTGGATGTGCGGGCTCTTTACAAGGCAAGGATTGGCGCTGTTGGGCCGGCTACTTATGCTGCCCTACGCAGCAGGGGGATTGCGGCCGAACAGGTAGAGGGACCCTTTCAAGCGGAATCCTTCGTGGCTACCTTTGGCAAGAATATGCATGCAGGGCAACATGTGCTGCTGCCGCGAGGCGATCTTGCCCGCTCATGGCTTCCAGGCAAATTGCTTGAGATGGGGCTAGAGGTCACGGAAGCTGCGGTGTATAAAACCGTTCCAACCCATGTCCATGATGATGAACTAATCAAGCTCATAGAGGATGGAGCCATTCATGCGATTACACTAACCAGCTCATCGACTGTGACTCATCTGCTCGAGGCATTGCGGCGGATGGGTATGGACAACCCACAGGAGAAGCTGCGTGGGGTTACGCTGGCTGCGATTGGGCCGCTCACGGCGGAGACAGCAAAGCAGGCAGGCCTTGAGGTTGAACTGATGTCGGAGGAAGCGACCATCCCTAGCCTCGTCCAATGCTTATGTGATTGGAATGAACAAGCGGCAGCTTCGAGAGAACGGGAATTGTAGAAGGGACGCAATAGAAATAATAGGAGGTAGTACTTGATGATACAATCATTTGCGAGACATCGCCGTCTACGGCAGACGGCGGCACTGCGCAGCATGGTTCGTGAGACCTGGTTGAACCCTGCTGATTTTATACAGCCGATTTATGTCACTTATGGTGAGGGAGTGAAGCAGGAGATCAAGTCGATGCCGGGTGTATACCGCTTCTCACTTGATCAGCTGGGGCCAGAGTTACAAGAGATTCATAGTCTTGGCATTCCTGCGGTGCTGTTGTTCGGCATTCCGGATACCAAGGATGATGTCGGTTCATCTGCTTATGATGAGCATGGCATTGTACAAGAGGCGACGCGACTGATCAAAGCGCAGTATCCCGATCTGCTCGTCGTGGCTGATACCTGTCTATGCGAATTTACAGATCACGGACATTGCGGGATGGTACATACCTATGAGCAGGATGGTGTCCTGTGTGGCGATGTTCTTAATGATGAATCATTAGAGCTACTGATCAAAACGGCCGTATCCCAAGCGGAGGCTGGTGCAGACATTATTGCGCCATCGAACATGATGGATGGATTCGTACAGGCGATACGCCATGGCCTCGACGAGGCTGGCTTTACGCATATTCCGATTATGTCATACTCGGTGAAGTATGCCTCTGCCTTCTACGGACCGTTCCGAGAAGCAGCTGACTCAGCTCCGCAGTTCGGGGACCGCAAGTCCTATCAGATGGACCCAGCCAATGCTCGTGAAGCGCTGCGAGAGGCGGAGTCTGATGTGCTGGAGGGTGCTGATATGCTAATGGTCAAGCCTTCTTTGTCCTATCTCGATGTGATGCGGACGATTAAGGACCAGTTCGATCTGCCGCTGGTCGCTTACAACGTAAGTGGTGAGTATGCAATGGTGAAGGCAGCTGCCCTGCAGGGATGGATTGATGAGCGGGCGACCGTGCTGGAGATTCTCACCAGCATGAAGCGTGCCGGAGCGGATATGATTATTACGTATTCAGCTAAGGATGCAGCCAAATGGCTGGCGGATGGAGGCAAAAAATAAAATGAGCAAACCCTTTGGAAGACATGATGATGGAAAATCAGCAGCAGCCTTTGCTGAAGCCAAGCAGTATATTCCAGGTGGAGTGAACAGCCCTGTTCGCGCCTTCAAGTCCGTAGGGATTACCCCCATTTACGTGGAACGTGGTGAAGGGGCCTATGTATACGATATTGACGGCAATGCTTACATTGATTTTGTCGGCTCGTGGGGGCCTCTTATTATGGGACATGCACACCCAGAGGTTGTTAAGGCGTTGCATGATACCGCGATCAAGGGCACAAGCTTTGGTGCACCAACACTGCTGGAGACCGAGATGGCGCAGCTCGTCTGCGAACGGGTGCCTTCTGTTGATATTGTACGGATGGTTAACTCAGGCACCGAGGCTACCATGAGCGCTATTCGTCTGGCAAGAGGCTATACCGGACGTAGCAAAATTCTCAAATTCGAAGGCTCTTACCATGGTCATGCTGACAGCCTGTTGATCAAGGCAGGCTCCGGGGTAGCTACGCTGGGACTGCCTGACAGCCCGGGCGTACCAGAAGGCGTAGCCAGCAATACGATCACGGTGCCTTATAATGACGAGGCTTCTGTGTCTCTGGTCTTTGAGAAATATGGTGAGGATATCGCAGCCGTCATTGTTGAGCCCGTAGCGGGAAATATGGGAGTTGTTCCTCCGCTGCCTGGATTCCTGGAGAGCTTGCGCCGATTGACTGAGCAATATGGCAGTCTGCTTATTTTCGATGAGGTTATGACAGGGTTCCGTGTTGGCTATCATTCAGCTCAAGGGCGTTTTGGCATTACCCCGGATCTGACGTGTCTTGGCAAAGTCATTGGTGGCGGTCTTCCGGTCGGTGCCTATGGTGGACGAAGAGAGATTATGGAGCAGATGGCACCAGCTGGCCCGATCTATCAGGCAGGAACATTGAGTGGCAATCCACTGGCTATGGCAGCAGGCTACACCACACTGAGTCTACTCACGCCAGAGATCTATGACCAATTGGAGGAGCGGGCGGCTAGACTACAGGAGGGCTTCGAACGTAATGCGCGGGAGATCGGAATCCCTGTATCCATTAACCGTGTAGGCTCTATGGTGTGTCCGTTTTTTAACGACAAGCAGGTTACAAATTATGAAGTGGCACGTGCAAGCAATCCGGATCATTTCCGTCGCTACTTCGCGGAAATGGTGCGTGAGGGAGTCAGTGTAGCGCCTTCTCAGTTCGAGGGCATGTTCGTATCGGCAGCGCACACTATTCAGGATATTGATGCCACGATTGAAGCCAACTATAATGCGCTGAAACGTCTATGAGCTGGCGGAAGAGCTGGAAGCGACGCGGACCGTGGCTAGAGCTGACTCCTGGCAAGGAGGTCACTTCAAGTGAGGACAAGCACCTTGCCGCAGAGCGTTGGATACAGGGGCAGCTTGGCATGCCTGAGAAGCTATACCGTAGATTACAGCATGATAAGCTTATCCTGCTAGCCGGAGATCGGTTGCGGATACAGTTGTTCCCTGAGCTGGACTACGGTGTGGAGCCGAGGTGGCATGAACTGACAGTCCTGTACGAGGACGACTTTTGTCTGGTCGTGCACAAGCCTGCCGGCATGCCTGTACATCCGGATGGAGGAGCGGGAGACGGTCCTGTCACTCTGGATCATGCGGTGGCATCTTATTATGAGATGAACGGAATTCGGACACCTGTGCGGCATATCCACCGTCTGGATGTGGACACGACAGGTCCTGTGCTGTATGCAAAGAATGGCTTTGCTCAGCTCAAGCTGGACGAGCAGATGAGGAGCAAGGAAATCCACCGCCGCTATGTTGCTATGGGTCAGGGTAAGGTGCCGAAGGATCTGGTTCGGATTGATGAGCCGATCGGTAAGGATCGACACCATAAGCAGCGACGGCGCGTATCGACTACCGGTCAAGAGGCAGTTACCCTTGTGCAGACTGAGGAATATCTGCAAGGAGCTACTCTTGTACACCTGACTCTGGAGACAGGCAGGACCCATCAGATTCGCGTGCATATGAGTCATGTCGGCCATCCGCTGCTAGGTGATGTGTTATATGGAGGTCCGTCATTACAGATGCGGAGGCAGGCACTTCATGGTGAGGAGCTGACCTTCCAGCATCCAATCAGTCGACAGGAGATCCTCGTCCATGATCCTTGGCCATCGGACTTTCGAGAGTTGTATGAACGTTTGAAGCTATAGCAAATTACTAAATATGCAAATAGATCAGTGCTAGACTTCCCCAATTAACAAGTTAAGCAGGAAGGACTTCGTCCGAGACCGCTTGTCAGGGGAAGTGTGGCACTGTTTTTTTGTTAAGAAGAGAGCTACAACGTATACAGCATTGGGCTGATCACGAGGGTTCTTTTTGCAAAAGATGGCATGCTCTTCTTTCTGGTGCATATACATGAACCGAACGAACAATGGTTGGATTAAGGACTATCCGCACAGGCAACGAACATGCGGAAGCTCCCGAAAGGAGGATGCTATCCATGCAAGATAGGCCCTATGGCTTGCGTTTTGATATCTATGAACGTATCCATCTGACGGAGGAAGCTGCGGGCATAGTAGAGTTAGAGGAGATTGAGCTACTGCCGCGGATTCAGGTTGTTGAGCAGGAGGATCAGGCGGCGTTACGCGGACATTTGCTGCTTGAAGGGGTATATCGGGGAGAGGAAAATGAGCTTCAGAGCCTTACTCATCTCATCCCTGTGGAAATTACGATTCCTATGAACCGGGTCAGCAGTGTAGAGGACATCTCGGTAGAAATTGAAAATTTCGATGTGGATTTGTTGTCTTTGCGAAGTCTGAATATTACCGGGGTGTTGTCACTCCATGGGGTGGAAGGGATAGAGCCAGCCGACTCTTCTGTCTGGGCCGAGGACGAATTTACGGTTGTGCATACACCGCAGCCTCCCACAAATCTTGTGCAGCAGCGAGAGGAAGTACAGGAGCAACAGAGTGAGCCGGACTCTGCTTTTGTGGCATCATCAACGACTGCTCCAGAGCAATGGAGTCCTCATTTTGGCGATTCCGCTGCACATAGCTCTTCTTCGTCAGATAAACCGGCTGCTGAACAGTCATCGAATAAGCCACAGGTCTGGCAGTTCGAGAGTGCCTCCCATGCGAGAGAAGAAATTCGTGAGCCTGACAGGCCATCTGGTACATCCCAAGCGAACACGGATGCTGACCATTCGCCATGGAATGAAGAACGGGAGCAACAGGTGGATGTAGATGAGCGTGATCCTTCCTCCGATATTCAGATAGAAGACTCCGATGCTGCGGTATCCGCTCTGTCTGAATCCGAACTACAGAACGAGCAAGAAGAAGTGACTGCAGCTGTGGATTCATCCTCAGAGGACAAGAAGGAAATGAAGGTGGCCTTCGGCAGCAAAAAGGATGTTCTGGTTACCGAACTGGAGTCTGTTCCGTTCTCTACATTGCTACCAACCTCACGGGTATCCAAGGAGCCGCCTGCTAATGAAGCAACGGAGGCAGAAGCACATGCTGAGCAGGAGCCAGAGGATTTCAAAGCAGCAGGTGGCCGGTGGAATTCCCTGTTCCAGCGCAGTGAAGAGGAGCAAGGAGCTTTCCGTAAGCTGAGGCTATGTATTGTGCAACGGGAGGAGACACTGGAGACCATTGCCGACCGCTATGAGCTAAGTGTACGTGAGCTGCAGCTATACAACAGGCTTACAGAGCATGGGGTGGAGGAAGGACAGGTATTGCTCATCCCATGATGTATGAACGGAGCGTGAGCTCGTAGCCTCTAAGCAACCTGTGTCTGATTTTTTGAATTATGCCATCTACTAGAGCTCTGAAAAGACAGCTATACTCCGTGTAAAAGGCAATGCGGGGCTTTGGATATTGACTAACAGCATTCAGCAAGTTATGATGTGGTATAGCAACTGGAGAGATGATGTGCTTGACATCACGCGCTTTGAATAGCGCAAGGTCATCTGCCAGCTATACAACAGACATTGAACGGGAAGAGTAGGCAGTGAGCCCTTCAGAGAGCGGAATTGTAGCGCTGTGAGGTTCCGCAGGATGCAGCTGGCCGAAGTCGCCCGGGAGTCGCTTGTTTGAACCCGCCGAGGCAAGATGCGAATTAGAACAAGCCGGGGACGGCCGTTATCCGTAGAGTGTCACAACCTTGTACCCCTATGGGTCAATTGCAGGGATGTGAAACAAAGGTGGTACCGCGAAAGAACAGCCTTTCGTCCTTTGAGGATGGAGGGCTTTTTTTATTTTCGTCCCCATATATGCATGGTATTGAATGCGGATTAGAGCACGGAAAACCAATTACGTTGGAGGGAATAGATATGTCAGAGCAAGAGCACCAAGCAACAACCGAGATGCCGACAACCTATGATCCGAAATCGGCGGAGCAAAAGTGGTATAAGTACTGGATGGATGGAGGATATTTTCGTGCAGGACGTCTGCCAGAAGCAGAGCCGTTCTCGATCGTTATTCCGCCCCCGAATGTGACAGGAATGCTGCACATTGGTCATGCCCTTGATTTCACTTTACAGGATATTATTATTCGTACGAAGCGGATGCAGGGCTATGATGCACTGTGGCTGCCGGGAGCAGACCATGCAGGGATCGCTACACAGACCAAGGTAGAACAGCAGCTTCGCGCTGAAGGGCTGACCCGCTATGATCTGGGACGCGAGAAGTTTCTGGAGAAGGTATGGGAGTGGAAAGACCTTTACCTGAACAATATCCATAGACAATGGGAAAAAATGGGCTTCTCTTTGGATTACTCCCGTGAACGCTTTACGCTGGACGAGGGTCTATCCAAGGCCGTTCGTGAGGTGTTCGTCAAGCTCTATAATAAAGGTCTGATCTATCGCGGCAAGCGGATCATTAACTGGGACCCTGTGGCTCGTACAGCGCTGTCTGACATCGAGGTAGAATACAAGGAAGTGAATGGTCACCTGTATCATCTGCAATATCCGCTTAAGAATGGTAATGGGCATATTACGGTGGCAACGACACGTCCTGAGACGATGCTGGGAGATGTGGCCGTAGCCGTTCATCCAGAGGACGAGCGCTACAAGGATATGATCGGCGAGATGCTGGTCCTCCCTATTGTGGGCCGTGAGATCCCTGTCATTGCTGACGATTATGTAGATAAGGAATTTGGTAGTGGCGCAGTCAAGATTACGCCTGCCCATGACCCTAATGACTTCGAGATGGGGCAACGCCATCAGCTGCCACAGATCAATGTGATGAATGAAGATGGATCTATGAATGAAGAAGCTGGCAAATATCAAGGACTCGACCGTAGTGATTGCCGGAAGCAGATCGTCGCGGACTTGAAGGAACAGGGTGTGCTGATTCGCATTGAGGATCATGTGCATCAGGTAGGACATAGTGAGCGGACGAATGCTGTAATCGAGCCTTACTTGTCCACACAGTGGTTCGTGAAGATGAAGCCGCTCGCCGATGCTGCTATTGAAGCGCAAAAAGGCGGTAATGGTGTACAATTCGTACCGGATCGCTTCGAGAAAATCTATCTGCACTGGATTGAAAATATCAGAGACTGGTGTGTATCCCGACAGCTATGGTGGGGTCACCGAATTCCAGCCTGGTATGACGAGGAGACTGGCGAGATTATCGTCAGCGCCGAGGACCCTACGACGCTGCCAGAGTATGCGGGACGCAAGCTGAAGCAGGACGAGGATGTGCTCGACACTTGGTTCAGCTCAGGACTGTGGCCGTTTTCTACCATGGGGTGGCCTGATGAGACAGAAGACTTCAAGCGTTACTACCCGAATAATGTACTCGTAACAGGCTATGACATTATTTATTTCTGGGTAGCACGGATGATCTTCACCGCTTTGGAATTCACTGGACAAAGACCGTTTGCGGATGTATTGATTCATGGACTTGTTCGTGATGCTGAAGGACGCAAAATGTCTAAGTCACTTGGCAACGGGGTAGACCCACTGGAGGTCATTGAGAGCTATGGTGCGGATGCCATGCGCTACATGATCTCGACAGGCAGTACGCCTGGGCAGGACCTGCGCTTCCGCATTGAGAAGGTGGAGCAGGCTCGTAATTTTGCCAACAAGATCTGGAATGCTTCCCGCTTCGCTCTGATGAATCTGGAAGGCGTATCGTACGAGGATATTGATATTACGGGTGAACTCAGTACGGCAGATCGCTGGATCTTGCATAGACTGAACGAAACTTCACGTGATATTACGCGTCTAATAGATGCCTATGAATTCGGGGAGACTGGACGTCTTCTGTATAACTTCATATGGGATGATCTTTGTGACTGGTATATTGAATTCTCCAAGCTCACACTATATGGAGAGGATCCAGCAGCCAAGAAGAAGACACAATCCGTCCTTGCTTATGTACTGGATCGTACACTGCGCATGATTCATCCGTTCATGCCATTTATTTCCGAAGAAATCTGGCAGCATTTGCCTCATGAAGGGGAGACCATCACACTTGCCTCCTGGCCGGTATATGATGCTGCCCTGGAGAATGAAGCAGCGGTAGCCGAGATGAATCATCTGCGTGATGTGATTCGCTCGGTGCGAAATATCCGTGCTGAAGTGAATGTTCCGATGAGTAAGAAGATTGAGCTGCAGGTGAAGGCAGCAGATTCGCATATTCTGGATATTCTGAGCCGTAATGGAGAGTACATTCGTCGCTTCTGCAATACCTCCGATTTCTTGCATGGAATTGAGCTGAATGTACCAGACAAGGCGATGTCTGCAGTAGTAACCGGAGCAGAGCTCTATTTACCGCTAGCGGGTCTGCTCGATATCGGACAGGAGATTGCCCGACTGGAGAAGGAGCTTCAGCATCTGAACAACGAGGTGCTGCGTATTGACAAGAAGCTGTCTAATGAGGGCTTCGTGGCCAAGGCACCAGCGAAGGTTATTGAGGAGGAGCGTGCCAAGCATGCAGACTACTCTGATAAGCGGGATAAGGTGATTGCTCGTATCCAGGAGTTGAAGGATTAACACACGCTTGTTGATGAAATAACAACCATTTTGCTGACAAACCCCCATGGTCTGAGGTGCTTGTCAGCAATTTGGCTGTGTAATTTGGTACGGCTGGAAGAGAGCTGGCTGTAGCAGCGTGACAAATAATAGCGACCTGAAGGTGAAAAGCATGTCTGAACAGTACGAGGCTCCCGGGTCAACGGGACCCTTACACACATATACTGAAGCAGTTGACTGGATTAATGGTCTGATTCCATTTGGCATCAGACCTGGCCTGGAACGAATTGAACGGTTGATGACCATGCTGGGTGAGCCGCATCGACATCTGAAGTTCATCCATGTAGCTGGAACCAACGGCAAAGGCTCTACCTGCGCGATGCTTACATCCGTGCTGCTGGAGAATGGTTACGATGTTGGGACTTTTACCTCTCCCTACATCACCAAATTTACAAATCGTTTTCAGTTTAACGGAGCTGACATTTCCGAATCGGATCTTGTGATGCTGTCCAATCGTCTGTACCCATTGGTACAGGAAATTGCGGAGACAGAGCTTGGCTCCCCCACCATGTTCGAGGTAGCTACGGCCCTTGCCATTTTGTATTATGCAACAGTCACTTTTCCTGATGTTGTGGTATGGGAGACAGGGCTCGGGGGAAGGATGGATGTTACCAACATTGTCACCCCGATTGTGTCGGTAATTACCAATATCGGCTTCGATCATACGGATATTCTGGGGGATACGCTGGAGCAGATTGCTGGAGAGAAGGCAGGGATTATCAAATCCGGTGTGCCTGTCGTGAGCTGTGTCACTCAGCCGGAAGCTCTTGAAGTGATTCGGAGGACTGCCATTGCTAAGGGGGCTACGCTCTATCTTGCTGGTGAGCATTTCATATATGAGCTGCTTGGGGCCGATGAGCATGGACAGAGCTTCCGCTTTGCCGGTCCGTTCAGAGAATTGGAGATTTCGATCACCATGCTGGGCGAGCACCAATGTACGAACGCAGCCGGTGCTATGATGACACTGGAGGTACTGCGCCAGTATATGGCTTTCGTACTTGACGATGAGCCGTTGCTGGAGGGCTTCCGAAAGACACACTGGGCGGGGCGCTTGGAGCTGTTATCAACGGAGCCGAGAATCGTCGTCGATGGTGCTCATAACCCTGAAGGGGCAGAGTCACTTGCCAAGAGCATTCCTTCGCTGTTCAAGTACCGGAAGTTGATTTTCATGATGGGGATGCTTGCGAACAAGCATCACGAAGCTTATCTCAAGCATATACTGCCACTAGTGGATACGCTTATCCTGACCGAGCCCGATTTTCGCCGCAAGATGGATGCCGGAGAACTGGCAGACCTGGTGGATAGATTGCGCCCATTATATGCAAAACAAGATTTACAAGTCATTGTGGAACGAGACTGGAAGCAGTCGCTTGAGCTGTTAAAGTCGCGTACAGAAGAGGGGGATCTAGGAGTCGTGTCCGGCACATTGTATCTGATTTCCGATGTGCGTGCGACTCTTGTGCATCAGACCGATTCGGAAAAAGGTTGGTGAAATTTTTTGTTGAATACTGCAGAACATGTTCATTTTATCGGTATCGGCGGTTATGGAATGAGCGCCATTGCACGGGTCATGCTGGAAATGGGGTACACGGTGACCGGCTCAGACGTTGCGGCACAGGAGCTGACCGAGAAGCTGGCAGCAAAGGGTGCAAAAATATACATTGGCCATACGGCGGAGCATGTACATGGTGCTGATCTGGTCGTATATTCAACAGCATTATCACGTGATAATGTGGAGCGCGTAGCAGCTGAGCAGTTGAATATACCTACCCTGCATCGATCACAAATGTTAGCACGGCTGATGAATGAACGGAAAGGCGTAGCGGTTGCTGGAGCTCATGGCAAGACAACGACCTCTTCAATGATCGCTCTCGTCATGGAACGTTGCGGAACGGATCCCACATACATTATCGGTGGAGAGATTATGAACGTGGGCACCAATGCCAAGGCTGGCACAGGAGATTGCGTCGTTGCTGAGGCGGACGAGAGCGATGGCTCCTTCCTGCAATATCATCCGTGGCTAGGGATCGTTACGAATATTGAAGCGGATCATCTTGAGAACTACAATGGGGATTTTGCCGAGCTCAAGAAAGCCTATGTCCAGTTCCTGAATCAGATTAGACCTGAGGGAACAGCTGTCGTATGTGCGGATGACGCTAATATTCAGGAGCTTAGTTCGCAATTGACGACTCGTCTGACGACCTATGGAATCGATTCTGAGGCGGAATACACTGCAACCGATATTCACCTGGGAGATCGTCAGGTATCCTTTATGATGAATCATAAAGGTCAGCCGCTTGGTGTGATTCGCCTGTCGGTACCTGGACGGCATAATGTGTATAATGCCATGGCTACAGTCATTGCTTGTCTGGAGGCAGGAATTGAATTCAGCCGTATTGCCGAGGCGATCGTAGAATTTAACGGGGCCAAGCGACGCTTTCAAGTGCTGGGTGATTATAATGATATTCTGGTTATTGACGATTATGCTCACCACCCTACGGAGATTGAAGCCACGATCAGCGCTGCACGAGCTACAGGGAAGCGTATCGTTGCTGTATTCCAGCCACAGCGGTATACCCGTACCTTCTTCCTGCTGGATGCGTTCAGTCGTGCCTTTGGCGGAGCGGATGAGGTCATCATAACCGATATTTACTCTCCAGCTGGAGAGAAGCAGATTGAAGGAATTCATTCCTCCAAGCTGGTGGAACTGATTGTAAGTAATAGCAATGCTAATGCTCGCTATCTGCCTACCAAGGAGGCTGTAGTGGAGGAGCTCCAGCAGCGAATTCAGCCGGGAGACCTTGTCATTACGATGGGAGCCGGAGATATCTGGAAGGCTGGGGAAGCAATTGCTCAGCATTTGAAGGGGCGTTTGTCCTAGACTACAACTTGAAGTGTCCTGTCGTCGATTTATCGGCGGCTCAGGGCACTTTTTTTTGAACAAAACAGTCATAAAACGGGAACGCGGTGCATACAACTTGATATGAGGCTTAAAGGGACAAGGGGTGTGTACCGTGAATAATTCCAGAATGACGTTCCACTTCAATCAGCCAGAGGCTGATCCATCGAAGCAAACGACGCATGGTTCTGCTGACAGACTGCGACCGGTCCGGCAAGAGCCGACTGAATCTTTAGTGACGGAGCCTGCTGCGCAAAGCATAGAAGAGTTCAAAGACAGTCCATCCAAGGTGGACAAAGTGCCTGTACCGGGACATGAGGACTGGGACGACCCGTTCGGAGCATCCGCTTCTTCATGGTCTTCTCCTGCTTACTGGAGAGAAAAGGTAAGTCCTGTTGCACGAGTCCGTCGTACCTCACCCTGGAAAATTGCTGGCTCTGTAACCAGCGCTTTGATGACGGGTGCCTTGTTCGGCTATATTGTGCTGGCCATCTTCGGTGATAGCAGCAGTGTGCAAGCACCATCACTTGAGAATCAGGCTGCTGTTCCCGTATTCTCTCAGGAGCAGGGCACACTTGCTGAGCTTAGTGTACCTCCATCATTTCCTGTGGTAGAGGCGAAGATATCTCCAAGCTCTTACTACATGCTTCAATATGGAGTATTCAGCTCGGAGGAACGCGCCCTGCAGGCTGCGACAGAGCTGGCCGCCGCTGGTGTAGCCTCTGGAAGGGATACTCTTGAGGATAACAGGGTATATGCGGGAATCTCTCCTGACCGGGAGCAGGCGAAGCTGCTGGGAGGGCAGATGAAGACGCAAGGCATGGAGCTGTATGTCCGCCAGTTGGATCTTCCTGGAGCAGACAGGCTTGCTTTTGCGGGTACTCCGGACGGAGCAGAGGAATATTTTACGGTCAGCACCGAGCTTGTTCACAGTCTGACAACTTTGTCTGCCTCATTGCTTCGTGTGGCGCAGCCTGGTGAGGTGCAGGACTCCACCATGTCAGAGCTAGAGAGTATACATCAACGCTGGACGGAGAGCGTGACTTTATTGTCCAAGGGGATTCCCGGCGAAGCGAAATCGCTCGTAGAGGGAGAATTAATCAAGTCGATGAACAGTGCGATGTCGGCTTTGTCGGAATACAACAAGAATAAGGCGAAGGAGCATTTATGGGAGGTACAATCCTCCATGATGAAATATGTTTTTGGACAGCGACAGCTGCTGGAATTCATCAAACAATAGCCAAGTGCCCTATGATCCGGCGTGGAACTGGAAATACTTCCCCGTGCCGGATTTCTGTTTGTGTTGCACCTGAAATCACCGTATAATAATATGGTGTAAAAAAATGGCGAGGGAAGATCAGGATGAGGAAAAATGCAGGCATATTTACGCTGTTTATTATTCTCGGCTGGCTGCTGGGGGCTTGGATTGCCAAGGCGCTTCAGTCGGTTCAGGTTCTGTCCTTCTTGACGAAGGCTACGTCCATAACATGGAAGCCTGCGGCTGATCTGGATATCATCAGCTACAATATAACATTAACATTGCAGATGAGCCTGCTCAGTTTGATCGGCATTATTGTAGCGATCTGGCTGTACCGCAGGCTCTAGTTGTGGTCAAAGGAGTAAGCTACTGTGATGAATATGGATGTTCCGCATATCATTTTGGCATCGGGATCACCGCGTAGACGAGAGCTCATGACTGCATTGCAGTTGCCATTCGAGGTAATTGTCAGTCATGCGGACGAAGAGGTTGAGGAAGGTCTTAGTCCTACACAGATTGTTGAATCTCTGGCTCTTCGGAAGGTATCTTCTGTGCGTGATACGATGGAGCCTGACGCAGCAGAGGCTGTTATCGTTGGGAGCGATACGATTGTGGTGCTCGACGGCGAGGTTCTCGGCAAGCCTGTAGATCATTCGGATGCTGTTCGAATGCTTACAGCATTGCAAGGAAGAACCCATGAAGTATTCACAGGTGTGGCTTGTCTACATACAGGAAACGGAATGACACGGACTAGCAGTCGTAGAACGCTCGTAACGATGAAGCCTCTGGATGAGCAGTCTATTCGGGCGTATGTTGCTACAGGAGAGCCTGCAGATAAGGCGGGTGCCTACGGAATTCAAGGACTTGGAGCCACCCTGGTGGAAGCGATCGAGGGGTGCTATTTTAACGTGGTTGGGCTACCAGTGTCTCTTTTGACAGACATGTTGTCTGAATTCGGGATACATGTGCTTCGCCCGCAATAAAAGGGGAATGCTATGATGGAGTCGCATAAGTTCATGCTTCGCGACCTCCCCCATGAAGAACGACCAAGAGAGCGCATGATGCAGTATGGGGCCGAGGCTTTAAGTCATGCTGAGTTGCTTGCCATTCTACTAAGGACAGGCACACAGCAGGAATCAGCTTTACATTTGGCACAGCGGATTTTGATGCAAGCAGGTAATCTGCGCCAACTGGTGGATCTCAGTCTTGAAGAAATGATGGAGATCAAGGGAATTGGGACAGCCAAGGCACTTCAGCTCAAGGCAGGTATCGAACTCGGGCGTAGGTTAGCCCTGTCCCGGCATACGTTGTCTCCCGCAATCCGTAGTCCTCGCGATGTCTCCGACCTGCTCTCTGAGCAGCTCCGATATTTGCAGAAAGAGCATTTTGTCTGTCTCTTTCTGAACACGAAGAATGTAGTGATTGCTCAAGAGACCTTGTCGATTGGCAGTCTTAACGCTGCGGTGGTGCATCCTAGAGAAGTGTTCCGGGCAGCCATCAAATGCAGCAGCGCTTCCATCATTTGCGCCCATAATCATCCGAGCGGAGATCCTACACCCAGTAAGGAAGATGTTCAATTGACGCAACGCCTGATCGAGGCGGGCAGCATCGTCGGAATTGATGTACTGGATCATGTCGTCATCGGGGATGGACAATACGTAAGTTTGAAGGAACGAGGTCTTATATAATATAATGTGTTGGTTGGTAATACCACAGGGCTCATGAATACCACACATTTCCCTCAACGTATGCATTCGGTCGGAATGACCGCATAATAACATATTACATCAATAATGGAACTGACTAGAAAAGGAGATTACAGCATGTTTGGTGGATTTACAAAGGATTTAGGAATTGATCTCGGGACAGCAAATACATTGGTCTATGTACGTGGACGCGGCATTGTCGTAAGAGAGCCTTCGGTAGTGGCTCTGCGGACAGACACGAAGAGCATAGAGGCAGTTGGTGAATCTGCCAAGAAAATGATTGGACGTACGCCTGGCAATATTCGTGCGATTCGTCCCATGAAGGATGGAGTAATCGCCGATTTTGATACTACAGCCACGATGATCAAGTACTTTATTCGTCAGGCTCAGAAGCAACGCTCCATATTTCCGCGCCATCCGAACGTCATGGTATGCGTACCTTCCGGCATTACAGCTGTAGAGCAGCGGGCAGTGGAGGATGCGACAAGACAGGCAGGAGCTCGTGAAGCATACACCATTGAGGAGCCATTCGCAGCAGCGATTGGAGCTGATTTGCCAGTATGGGAGCCTACAGGTAGCATGGTCGTAGATATCGGTGGAGGAACAACTGAGGTTGCTGTGATCTCCCTTGGAGGTATCGTGACCAGCCGCTCTGTGCGAGTAGCCGGTGACGAAATGGATGAGTCCATTATCCAATATATTAAACGTCAATATAATCTGATGATTGGTGAGCGCACCTCCGAGCAGCTGAAAATGGAAGTGGGTTCGGCTATGCCACTGGAGACCGTGGAGACAATGGAGATTCGCGGACGTGACCTGGTGACAGGCCTTCCGAAGACCATTACAATTACATCAGATGAGATTAGTGAAGCGCTATCGGATACGGTAAATGCGATCGTAGATGCTGTGAAAGTGACTCTGGAAAAGTGTCCTCCCGAGCTGGCGGCTGATATCATGGATCGCGGTATTGTGCTTACAGGCGGTGGCGCATTGCTTCGGAATCTGGACAAGCTGCTTGCTGGCGAGACTGGCATGCCAGTCATTGTCGCTGAGAATCCACTGGATTGCGTTGCCATCGGTACAGGGAAAGCTCTCGAAAACATCCACCTGTTCAAATCGCGCAGCAGCTCTGCAGTCCGCTCCAAACGTTGAATCGGGGGTGTAACCACTGTTTAAGCTGCTTGGGAACAAAAGACTGTTTATTCTGCTGATCGGCATTGTTACATTTATAGCCCTGATGGGCTTTACATTGAATAACAGGGAATCTCTGTCCTGGCCTGAGAAGTTTGTCAGGGACACTACTGGTTTTGTACAAAGCATTTTTTACAAGCCCGCTGGAGCCGTAGCGGGCTTCTTCAAAGATATTGCGAATATGCGAGCAGTCTATCAGGAGAACGAGCAGCTGAAGATTGCAGTTGCCCGTTATACCCAAAATGAAGTTCGCATCAGCGGTCTTGAAGAAGAGAATAAGCGACTGCAGGAAGAACTCAATTTTACTGAAATGCAGAAAAATAAATACAACTACACGGACAAGATTGCCAATGTTGTCAATGTCGGCTCTGATCCTGTCGTGAAGACCTTGACGATTGATATCGGCTCTAATGAAGGCGTCAAGCCTGGTATGGCCGTTCGCTCCATTGATGGATTGGTCGGTGTGATTGATCATACGGCCAATTTCACTTCTTCAGTCAAGCTGCTGACCTCACTGGACCCGACTACAAATGCCATCGCAGCTACAGTAGTGGGCAGAGAGGATCAAGCCTTCGGTATGCTTGAAAATTATAATCCCAATACAGGTAAGTTCGAGATGACACGGATCGAAGAGGGCGATGTTGTAAAGCCCGGTGATCAGATCATGTCCTCCGGGACTGGTGGGGAATTTCCAAAGTACATGCTGATTGGGAAGGTAGAAGAGGTAAAGGTCGGAGAGTTCGGTCAGACACGCACAGCAATTATTGAACCAGCCGCGAAATTCTCAGACTGGAAGGAACTCTTCGTTGTATTCACTCCAGAGGTGCCAGAATCATGAGGTTCCGCGGACATGTACTGATCATGCTTCTATTTCTGCTCTTTATCGTGGAGGGTACGATTATCCCTTGGCTGATTCCAGGTGGCTGGCAGTATCGTTTGTCTCCTAATTTGGTCTTTATCATTATTTTATTCGTAGCGGTATATTATCATCGTCATACTGCACTTGTGCTAGGCATTATCTTCGGATTGCTACATGATATCATCTTTTATGGAGCCATGATTGGACCTTATTCATTCGCTATGGGGTGTGCAGCTTACCTGATGGGTCTGATCTTTCAGGCCCCGCGTGCTCCCATGCCGATCATGATGACTGTAGTACTGCTAGGAAGTCTACTCTTTGACTCCACGCTGTTCGGCATCTATCAGCTATTTCAGCTCAATGTGCACTCATTTAACTGGGCGCTTACCCAATATATGATCCCCAATCTATGCGTGCATTTCCTGTTTGCATTGATCATCTATGTACCTATGCGTAAGCAGTTCGAGCTTCTGGGTGGCCGTCCCAAAAAAGAAGAGAGCTTGTAGCTGCAGGTTTTTGCGGGGCCAAGCAGGAGATTCGACGTTCCGGCGCGAAAGAGTTGGGATGGGAGGGACAGGCTAATGACGGTTAAACCAAATCGTGTTACGATTAAAGGCATCAAAGACGGCCTGGTATTCCTGCTGGATGATCAATGTGAATTTGATGAACTGCTGGGAGAATTGCGCTTCAAGCTTGAGCATAGCCACCAAAATATATTGACTGGACCGATAGTTCATGTAGATATTAAGATGGGGAACCGTGAAATCAGCGAAGAGCAGAAGGAATCTTTACTGGAGGTACTACGTACTAGGGGAAATCTGCTTATTCGCTCCGTTGAATCACCGAACCTGCAGTCCGAGGATGACAAAGGACAGCATATTCATACAATGACAGGTATGGTCCGTTCGGGCCAGGTGCTGCATTACAACGGAAATCTGTTGTTTCTGGGTGACGTGAATCCGGGAGGAGCGATTACTTGCACGGGTGATCTGTTCATTCTCGGTTCATTGCGAGGAATGGCTCATGCGGGAATGGAAGGCAATAGAGAGGCGATTATTGCCGCTTCTTACTTCGCCCCTACTCAGGTACGGATCTCGGACGTAATCAGTCGTCCCCCGGATGAATGGGAATCACGCGAGGCCGGCATGGAATTTGCATATCTGCAGGAAGATACCATGCAAATTGACAAAATTACGAATATTGGCAGACTTCGCCGTGAATTTAATGTGTTTAAAGGAGTGTAGCGCATGGGAGAGGCCATAGTTGTCACCTCGGGAAAAGGCGGCGTCGGTAAAACGACGACCTCAGCAAATATCGGAACAGCTCTCGCACTGCTCGGCAAGAAGGTGTGCCTGGTCGATACGGATATCGGCCTCCGCAACCTGGATGTGGTTATGGGACTGGAGAATCGCATCATTTACGATCTTATTGATGTAGCAGAAGGACGCTGCCGCTTGAACCAAGCCTTGGTGAAGGACAAGCGCTTTGAGGAATTATATATGCTTCCTGCTGCACAGACGAAAGATAAGAATGCTATTACGCCTGAACAGGTCAAGGATATTATTCTGGAGCTCAAGAAGGATTTTGAATACATCATTATTGACTGTCCTGCAGGAATCGAGCAAGGATTCAAGAATGCCATTGCCGGAGCAGATCAGGCTATTGTCGTTACTACGCCGGAGAATGCAGCAGTACGTGATGCAGATCGGGTTATCGGACTGTTGGAAAATTCGGAGATTGGCTCGCCGAAGCTGATCGTCAACCGGATTCGTAGCAGCATGGTGAAATCCGGGGATATGCTGGATATCGACGGCATTTTGCAGGTACTGAACATTGATTTGATCGGAATTGTGCCTGATGATGAGCTTGTCATCAAAGCAGCTAACATCGGTGAACCTACCGTCATGAATCCGGATTCTCAGGCTGCGATTGCATATCGTAACATTGCTCGGCGTATTCTGGGAGATACCGTTCCATTGATGCAATTGGATCAGAAGACAAGTGTGCTGACTCGCTTCAAGAAATTCTTCGGGGTCAAGAGCTGACTATCTGAAGGTGTAGCTTCCTTGTAGCTGTGAGCTCAACCTTTATTCCTTATCGATTGGCTTACGGATATCGTCTTGATAGTAGTCAAAAAAGAGCTGCTGATGTGTTCCTCTCACCGCGTAGAGCACATCAGCTATTCGTTTTCCTCTGCTCCTCACTTCATTTTCCAGCCATTCTTTGCTTAATCCCTGATTTTGGAGGTTTTGTTCCAGGATTACCCCATCCATAACCAGTTCAATAGGGAACTTCTGGGTACTTGGTGCAAGCTTCATATCCTTCCTAGTTACGAATTGGTAGTCCTCCTTCAATAGCACCGAAACTGTCCCATTATCCTCGAGAACCGCATAGTCGACCTCATTCAGATTGAAAATCCCCTTGCTTCGTAACACCTGATTCAGCGTATCAAGCGTATACCTTATCTTCTTCATGTTATTCTCAAGGATCTTCCCATTCTCGATCAGCACAGTTGGCGAGCCAGAAATCCATTTTCGTAATGTACTACTCTTGATCGCTATGATGGATAGCAAAAATGAAATGCTGGCCATGACACCGAGTGTCAGAATAAAATAGGAATATTTCAACGGTACATTAAACGCCAAATTAGCTGCAACGGACCCAAGCGTAATATTGGTTACAAAATCATGTAACGTCATGTTAGATATAGTCTGTTTACCAAGTAAACGGGCAATCAGCAATACGCTGAAAATGGCTAATATAGTTCGAACTATAATGTCTGCGTAAGTCTGCATTTGAATAATCCCTCCTCCTATGTTCATTATTTCCACACGAGATCAAAACACCACTTGTTAACGATAATTTTTCACCAACTGGTCATAAGGCACATAAGTCTTCTGCTCAATGCGTTTGGTTCTGCTCATAAGTTGGAGCCCGTCCTCATATACATGAAGCAAAAGATCCTCGCTGGAGGGACAGAACATGGACAGAGATACAGGAATTAAACGTCGTCGCGAAATGCGCATTCAGGAGCTACTCACACAGGAGGTACATCCTCAGGATGTTTACCGGCAGAGCGTGCGCCTACAAGAAGAGGACTCGAATATACGGACCATCGATCCGTATATTCGAGGAAGGCAGTCACAAAAGCGCAATTCGCTCAACCCGAAGTCGTCGGCGCCACTTATGAAGGATTCAACAATGCGTGCCGGACAAGCGCAGGAGATGGAGCCAGATCCAGAATTCGAATGGAAAAAAAATAGGCATCGCTGGAATGATAGTTTCACAGCTCCACGAAAGCCTTCATTCGTGGCATCGTTAATCCGAAGGCTATGGGTAAGTGCTGCTTTGTTTGGATTGGTGTGGGGAGTATTCCACTGGGAAATGCCATATAGCTCGGAGATTCGCTTGTTTGTAGCGGATGCAATGCATCGTGATATGGATGTACAGTCTGTTGCTGGTTGGTATGAGGAGCATTTTGGCGGCTCACCGGCCTTCTTACCTATATTCAAGGGTCTGGAGCAGAAGGTGCAGCAGGTGCATGGACAGCATCACTTGGCACCTCCTGTACGAGGCAGCATTGTCCAGCCCTTTGCCGTGAGCTTGAAAGGTATAGAGATTGTGCCGGAATCCTTTTCAAACGACCCAGTCCTGGTTAAGAGTATGGATGCGGGACGAGTCATGGATGTCGTACCAGGCACGGAAGGAGACAGCACAGTAGTCATTCGTCATACAGATGGACTGACTGCTATATATGGGCGCTTATCGGGCACCTCGCTGAGGACTAATGATTGGGTACAGGAAGGGGACGTTGTGGGGCAATTTACAATCATGCAGGAAGCACAAGAAACCAATACCTTGTACTTAGCTGTGAAGCAGGGAGAGCAGTACGTAGACCCGGCAGAAGTGGTAGCGTTTGATTAAGGTCAGAGGAGTAAGGCTGTCCTTACATCCGCTCTTCGTTCTGATCATGATGGCCTCGGTGCTCACAGGACATTTTATTGAGCTAGTGACCTTGTTTGCCATTGTGTTCGTTCATGAGTTGGGGCATGCTGCTGCTGCATCGATGCTCGGAGCGAGAGTAGTGTCCATTCAGATGCTTCCCTTCGGCGGTGTGGCCGAGATTGAGGACCAGGGCTGTCTTCCGGCATGGAAGGAGATTGTGATTGCACTCGCCGGGCCTCTGCAAAATCTGTTTATGATTGCTGTGCTGCTCTTGATTCGTAATCTGGGGACAGAGCAACACGAATTTATCGACTATGTCATCCGTGGCAACCTGATGATTATGTTATTTAATCTGCTGCCTGTGCTTCCACTAGATGGTGGAAAGATTGTCCAGGCGTTGCTGAGTATACTGCTGTCCTATCATGCTGTTCTCCAGCATACGTTACGCGTTAGTATGGTCTGCAGTATCATAATGTGTGTAGCGGCGATTATCCCTGCCCTCTCAGGCAAGGGATCACCGTATTTGAATATGCTCGCTATGGGCTTGTTTCTCTTTTACTCCAATTTAACTGACTACAGGAACCTTCCCTATCGTTTTGTCCGCTTCCTGCTTGGTCGAGATAATCAATACCGTAAAAAGCTAGAGAAGGGAATCATTGCCACGCCAATCATCTCTCATCCGGTGCAACATTTGGAGGGGATTCTGCGTCTATTTAAGAGGGAGAAATACCATATGATTTATGTCATGAATGAAGAGGGCGGCATTATAGCCATGCTCCCGGAGCAGCGGTTAATACGATCTTTTTTCACTAATTATCATGCATCTGGTCCACCTGACCGAAATATATCATAGTGGGGTAATATGGAAAAAATAGAGATATAAACTCATCATAAAAGTTGTTATGATAGATAGAGGAACTTAGCCGGGATAGGAGAATTCCATGAAACAGATGATCGTACACCATAAGCAGCAGACCACGCAGATGGCTCTACTGGATCAGGGAAGACTGGTAGAATATGCTGCGGAGCGTTCACGGGAGCGGGATACGCTGGGCTCCTTCTACAAAGCGCGTGTAGTCAATGTGGTTCCTGGCATGCAGGCGGCATTCGTTGACATCGGCCAGCGTAAGAATGCTTTTTTGTACGTGGATGATGTACTGCACGCTCATACGGACAAGCAGCCGAAGGTGAAGCCCGATATTGCCAGTCTGCTTCATGTGGGGCAAGAGCTGATTGTGCAGGTATTCAAGGAGCAGTTCGGTAATAAAGGAGCAAGAGTTACAACCCATTATTCGTTGCCTGGGCGCTGGATCGTGTATATGCCCTGTGCTGATTATGTAGCCGTCTCCAAGAAGATTGAGCGTGAAGGGGAGCGTGCCCGCCTGAAATCCTTGGGGGAGCAAGTGCGAACTGGCGAGGAAGGACTAATCATTCGGACTGTCTCCGAGGACGAGGGCCAGGAGGCGATCGAAAGTGATCTGCGTTTGCTTCGCAGGCAATGGGAAGCCATACAATCCAAGGCAGAACGGACAAATGCACCGGCAGAGCTACATAAGGATCTAAGTATTGTACAGCGGTTCATACGCGATGCATTCACACCCGAGCAGGATGAGCTCATCATTGATACGGAGTCACAGGTGGAGGAGGCCATTGCCTTTCTTGAGGGGCTTGGAGTCAGCCGACCCTCCGTCAGACTGTACAAAGGGGCAGAGCCTATTTTTAACGCCCATGGTGTCCAAGAGCAGCTTGAGCGGGATTTTGCACGTAAAGTCTGGTTGAAGGGCGGAGGCTACATCATTATTGATCATACCGAAGCTCTGACCGTTATTGATGTAAATACAGGCAAATATACAGGCGGAAGTAATCTGGAGGAGACGGTGACCCAGACGAATATGGAAGCCGCATCAGAGATTGCTCGTCTGATGAGAGTACGTGACATTGGCGGGATCATTATTGTCGATTTCATTGATATGGAAAGGGACGAGCATCGAAAGGAAGTGGCGAGTGTGCTTGAGCAGGAGCTGAAGCAGGATCGGACCAAGTCCTACATTGTAGGCTGGACGAAGCTGGGGCTACTCGAGATCACTCGCAAGAAGGTTCGTGAGGAGAAGACGCTTGTGCCTTAATGAGCTGATGGTCGCATGATTGAAATAATATCTTGAAATCACATACCACATATGCTAGAATCATCTGGTATGTGTATGATCTATTGCTGCACATGCTGTAACCGCACCAGTGAGGTCGAAGTGTGACATTCCTAGTGGATGTGACCACCTGCATCAGGGCGAGTCTGAGAAATAAGGAGGTGCAAGCAATGTACGCAATTATCGAAACTGGTGGCAAGCAATACAAAGTTCAAGAGGGCGATGTATTGTACATTGAGAAGCTGAACGCAAATGATGGTGATACTGTAACTTTTGACCGTGTCCTGGCTGTGTCCAATGACAAAGGTCTTAACGCAGGTACTCCACTCGTATCCGGAGCTTCCGTAACAGCTAAGGTTGAGAAGCATGGCAAAGGCCAAAAGGTTGTTGTATACAAATACAAACCGAAAAAGAACTACCATGTGAAGCAAGGTCATCGTCAACCTTACACTAAAGTAACGATTGAAAAAATCCAAGCATAAGAGGGTTCGATAAGTGATTATCGTACACATTAAGCATATGGAGAACGGAAGCATCGCTGGTTTTTCGGTGAAAGGTCATGCGAACTATGCTAAATCCGGTGAAGACATTGTGTGTGCTGGAGTATCAGCCGTCACTGTAGGAACAGTTAACTCGATTGAAGCTTTGACAGGTGTCGTGCTCAACTCGAGAATGAAGGACGGATTTTTAAGTGCCGATCTTCCTGAATTGCCTCATGATCATGTCTTTGACGAGATTCAGCTGCTGATGAAATCTATGGCTGTTATGTTGGAGACTATTGCAACGTCATACGGTAAGTATATTGAAATACACAATTCCTAAATGAAGGAGGTTGACACGATGTTGAGATTGGACCTTCAGTTGTTCGCATCCAAGAAGGGTGTGGGCTCCACAAAGAACGGACGTGATAGCCGTTCCAAACGTCTGGGTACAAAGCGTGCTGACGGACAAACCGTTACTGGCGGAAGCATTCTGGTTCGTCAACGCGGAACGAAAATTCATCCGGGTACGAACGTGGGAATCGGTAAAGACGACACTTTGTTTGCGAAAGTAGACGGCGTTGTTAAGTTCGAGCGTTGGGGACGTGACCGCAAAAAAGTTAGCGTCTATCCGGTTGATGTCGCTCCGGTAGCGGCTGCAGTAGAAGCTTAATAGCGGTTGAACCGTGACCAGGCCTCCGGCATTACGCCGGGGGCTTTTTTTGAATCATTTGGATCATGGGTCCAGGCATTAGAGGTATAGCAGTAATATTCTTTTTTTATTGGTAATGTACTGGAAAGTAACTCATGCTATACTGGATGTTGAATTCATGATCTGACCTTAAGCGTTGAGAACGGAGAGAAGCCATGTTATTGCGGAAATATTTACCGCTGCTGGCGGTATGTTCGATTCTGATTCCTTTCGTTATAGCACTTTTATTTCCGGGTACAATGAGTATAGTCCTGCTTGGGCTTTGGGGTGGCGTGGCAGGTGTTACTGCGATGCGGATTGCCCAACGTAAAAAAGATACCGAGCAAGCTTCGGCCATTCGGGAGTTGAAGCAGACGGCAATGGATACATTAACGCACCACAGGCATGATTGGATGAATGATCTGCAGGTGCTCTACGGATATATCCGTATGGGGAAGCATGAGAGGTCGGTCCAGTACGTGGAACGAATCAAGGAACGTGTTCTTGAGGAGAGCCGAGTTGCCAAGTTGGGTGTCCCATCACTTGTATTCTACTTGCAGTCGTTCCGGACATGCTCTGGTGACCTACAGCTAAGCATTCATGTGGAAGACCAACTGCAACTGGAGACTGCCATCTCTCCCGAAGACGGCGAGTCGCTTGCTTCAGCCGTCATTGAGTTTCTTGATGCCTGCAAGCACAGAGAGGGCCGGTCGTCCTGGGGAGAAGTGCGCAGCCTGAGCTTGTATTTTGAGATGGACCATGAAGATATTGTCGTGCGTATTGAAGGAGACGGGATACCTGAGCAATCGGACAAGCTGTTACAGCTGCGATCTGTTGTCAGTAATACCCGGGTAAGAGCAGAAGAGCATCCATCAGGGCATATTATTCGAATGAGGATGCAGTGTCAAGCATAAGGAAGGTGAAATTGCATGTTTGTAGATAAAGCCAAAATTTATGTCAAAGGCGGAGACGGCGGGGATGGACTCGTAGCGTTCCGTCGTGAGAAGTATGTGCCTAATGGAGGTCCAGCGGGCGGTGATGGTGGAAAAGGTGGTCATGTGATCTTTCGTGTAGACGAGGGGCTTCGTACCTTGATGGACTTTCGTTATCAGCGTCACTTCAAAGCACCTAAAGGCGAGAAAGGGCGTAACAAGAGTCAGCATGGTGCCAACGCGGAGCATATGATCGTTCGTATACCGCCAGGTACCATGATTCTGGATGATGATTCTGGTGAGATGCTTGCCGACATGACCCGCCATGGGCAAGAGGTTATCGTTGCCAGAGGTGGACGTGGTGGACGTGGGAATATGCGTTTTGCTACGCCAGCTAATCCTGCACCTGAATTGGCTGAGAATGGTGAAGATGGACAGGAGCGTTATATTACGCTGGAGCTTAAGGTCATGGCTGACGTCGGACTTGTCGGATTCCCTAGTGTCGGCAAATCCACACTGCTGTCCGTTGTATCAGCTGCTACTCCGAAGATTGGAGCCTATCATTTTACAACCATTACACCGAATCTTGGTGTTGTCGAAGCGGGAGATGGACGTAGCTTTGTTATGGCTGACCTTCCAGGGCTGATTGAAGGTGCCAGTGAGGGTGTAGGGCTTGGTCATGAGTTCCTCCGTCACATTGAGCGTACACGCATCATTATCCATGTCGTGGATATGGCAGGCTCAGAGGGCCGTGATCCTTATGATGACTGGTTGAAGATCAATGAGGAGCTTAGACAGTACAATGCGAATCTGGAGTCCCGTCCGCAGATCGTTGCAGCCAACAAGATGGATATGCCGGAAGCTGCTGAGCATCTGGAGGAGTTCCGCCGTCAGGTAGCTGAAGTACGTCCGGATCTTGAAATTCTTCCGATTTCCTCACTTACACGCCAAGGTATTCAGGAGCTACTATATCGCGCAGCCGAGCTGCTGGATCAGATTCCTGATGAGCCAGACGTTGAGGAAGTAGCAGAGCTTCAGGAGCGTAAGGTGTACAAGCTGGAGACGGAGGAAGATAACAGCTTCCGTATCGTGAGAGAGAACGACATCTTCGTTGTCGAGAGCGTGAAGATCGAACGTATGATGAAGCGGATGCAGCTAACGTCGCATGAGGCAATTCTCAAGCTGGCCAGAACACTGCGCCACATGGGGGTAGATGACGAGCTGCGGAAGCGCGGTGCCAAGGATGGCACGATTGTGCGCATTAATGATTTTGAATTTGAATTCGTTGAGGGTAGCAGTTACTACTAAGTCAGCAGACATCCCTCAATTGTAGTGGATACTGATCAGAAGGTCATAGGGGCAAAGCCTCTATGCATGAATATTAGATTCACATATGAAGAACACGATCCTTGCTATAGAGCGAGGGTCGTGTTTTTGCATATACAAATGATTCATGGGAGTCTTACCTTACATCTGGTGTAAAAGGGACACTTGGCTCATCGGGACATAAAGTTATTGCTCTAATTCATTTCTTTCGATATAATGTCCTCTATATGAAAACATAAGTCTTTGAGGAGAGGACGTTCGTGAAAGAACGCTACTATTTGGTTAATGAGGATATTTTGCCTGAAGCCATTGTGAAGACGATTCAAGTGAAACAGCTTCTAGCCTCCGGGGACGTCAAGACAGTTCATGAAGCCGTAGAGCAGGTGGGCCTGAGTAGAAGCGCTTTTTATAAATACAAAGATGGTATCCACCTGATCAATCAGCTCGAACGAGAGCGCATTGTGAATGTCTCTATTGATCTAGAGCATCAATCAGGATTATTATCCAGGGTATTGGCAATGGTAGCAGAGCATGGAGGGAATGTCTTGACGATTCAGCAGAGCATTCCACTGCAGGGCCGAGCCAACGTGGTCATTTCTGTGGAAATGTCGAGGTTGAATGAGGATCTTGGGGGTATGCTGGAGGATCTGCAAAGCGTTGCAGGAGTCAAGAGAATCCGTATGATTGGACAGGGGTACATGGGTGTGATCTAAGTTGGAATAGTGAGGGGATATCATGAAACCGGTGAAGATAGGCTTATTGGGATTAGGGACTGTAGGTACTGGGGTTGTCCGAATTGTGGAAGGCAATCAAGAGGATCTCAGCAGCCAGGTTGGCTCACCGATCGTTATCGAGAAAATCGCAGTAAAGAACACAGAGAAGACTCGTTCCATTCCGATTGAACCATCCAAGCTCACCGAGGATCCTTGGGAGGTCATCCACGACCCGGAGATCGATGTCATTATTGAAGTTATGGGCGGTGTTGATAAGACCAAGACTTATCTGCTGGAGGCATTGGAGCGTGGCAAGCACATTGTGACAGCCAACAAGGATCTCATGGCTCTGCACGGCTCCGAGATTCTGGCCAAGGCACAGGAGAAGCAATGCGATGTGTTCTATGAGGCGAGTGTTGCCGGAGGTATCCCGATTATCAGAACGCTGATTGAGGGCTTCTCTTCGGATCGAATTACCAAGATCATGGGCATTGTGAACGGGACGACCAACTATATATTGACGAAGATGAGCAAGGAAGGTGCATCTTATGCAGAGGTGCTTAAGGAGGCTCAGGAGCTCGGCTATGCAGAATCGGACCCTACCTCCGATGTAGAAGGGCTGGATGCTGCACGTAAAATGGCGATACTCGGTACACTTGGCTTTAGATCCAATGTGGAGCTGAGCGACGTTCAAGTCCGTGGGATCTCCGGGGTATCGAGTGAGGATATCCTGTATGCCAAGCGTCTCGGCTACGAAGTGAAGCTGCTCGGTATAGCTGAGCGTAAGGATGATCAGTTCAGCATTAGCGTCGAGCCTACGCTGGTAAGACAGAACCATCCACTGGCTTCTGTGAATGGGGTCTTTAATGCGGTCTTCGTTCATGGTGAGGCCGTAGGAGAGACGATGTTCTACGGTGCTGGAGCGGGCGAGATGCCCACGGCAACCTCTGTTGTAGCAGACCTGGTGGCTGTCATTAAGAATCTGAAGCTGGGTGTGAACGGACTGAAGGGGATCGTGCCGTATAAGACCAAGAGCATCACAAGTGACGAAGAGGTGTACTGCAAGAACTTCATTCTGCTCCATGTCGATGATAAGGCTGGCGTTCTGGCCCGAATTACGCAGGTGTTCGCAGAGTTTGGAGTTAGCCTTGCGTCTGTAGTGCAGCAGCCGAATGAGCATAATCCGAATGCCGAAATTATAATAGTGACCCATATGGCGAGCAAGGCCAACATGAAGAAGGTACTGAGCCATTTTGAGTCACTGAGTGTCATTCGCCGAATCAAAAGCGTATACCGTGTAGAAGGATAGGAGAGGGAGCTCTAGCAGCCCCTTGCTGAAACGTGGACAATAAAAGGAGCTGTAACCATTGGATTATCCCGAAATGCGTGCAAGTGATATGAATCAAGGAACAGTCTTAAGGTGTTGCTGGAAGGAGGCTTGTAGCCCATGCCGACCATAGGCAAAGTCTCCAGAGTCAAGATACCTGCCAGTACCGCCAATCTCGGTCCAGGCTTCGATACCTTGGGAATGGCCCTGTCGCTATACGCCTGGATTGAAATGAAGCCTTCTGAACATACAGTTTTCCACATGTATGGTGAGCAGCTGGAGGGGGTGCCTGGTGACAAGAGTAATCTAATCTATCAGGTGGCACAGCAGGTGTTTGAAGCGGCAGGTGTGGCCATCCCTGAGCTTGAGATCTCGATGTACTCGGATATTCCGCTCACCAGAGGGCTGGGGAGCAGTGCATCAGCGATTGTTGGTGCACTGGCTGCGGCGAATGCACTGATTGGCTCGCCTTTATCTGATGCCAAGCTGTTTGATATGGCGACCTCCATTGAGGATCATCCTGACAATGTCGGGGCTTCTTTGTATGGAGGAATTGTAACAGCGATCTGGGATGGACAGCATGCGGACTGTATTCGATTGGAGCCTGACGTAAATCTGGAGGCGCTCGTCGTGATCCCTCATTTTCAATTATCCACTTCCAAGGCCAGACAAGTTCTGCCTTCGGAGTTCGGCATGAAGGACACGGTATACAATATCAGTCATTCATCGCTGTTGGTGGCGGCTTTGGCGATGGGTCAGTTGGATAAGGTCGCAGCAGCTATGAAGGATCGTGTTCACCAACCATACCGTGCTGCACTTGTGCCTGGCATGACAGAGGTACTGGAGGACGCTTATAAGCATGGTGCGCTGGGAGCTGCTCTTAGCGGAGCTGGGCCAACGTTGCTTGTGCTTGCTGATCGACGTTCAGACCGTAAGGCTGAGCTAGAGAATTATGTCACGAGCAAAATGCAAGAAGCGGGTATTGAGTCTACGGTTATGTGGTTGCGTCCAGAGCCGAATGGAGTTAAGGTATACAACGGGGAGGATGTTCTTCCCTTCTTGGATATGATAAAAGGGGAAACGGAATCATGAAACGAATTGCATTGCTTCAGGAAGGAACAGTATCCCACGAGGCAGTGAACAACCTGCTTGCGGGCGAGCCAGCACAGTTAGTTCATTATCAGCAGATCACGGATGTTTTCCGGGCAACGGCGCAGGGGACTACGGATTATAGTGTCATTCCCATCGAGAACACGATCGACGGTTCCGTAAGCCTGCATCTGGATTGGCTCGTGCATGAGGTGGATATTCCCATGCAGGTGGAGTGGGTATATCCTTCCAAGCAGAATCTGATCGGATCAAGTCAGGAGTTCACCCTTCCGTCGGGAGAGCTGGATTTAAGCAAAATTGTAAAGATTATGTCTCATCCAGTGGCTATTCCCCAGTGTCAGAAATTCATACGAGAGCATGTTCCGCAAGCACAGCTGGAAAGCGTCAGCAGTACAGCACAGGCAGTAGAGATTGTGAAGCAAAATCCGGGCCAAAGCTGGGCAGCCATCGGCACGACTCTTGCTGCGCAGACTCATCAGCTGGACATATTGGCGAGTGGCATCACGGATCATCACAATAATTTTACAAGATTTGTCCTGATTGGCCAGCAGCCTCTTGTACTGCAACGGCAGCCGGAGGGGCATCGGACGAGCGTATTGGTCATGCTCCCATCAGACTATCCTGGAGCGCTGCATCAGGTGCTGGCTGCTTTCGCATGGCGTCGTTTGAACCTGCTGCGGATCGAATCCAGACCGACGAAGAAGCAGCTCGGCAGTTATTATTTTTACATTGAAGTGATGGAGTCGGTTGAATCAGTACTGCTCACGGCAGCCTTTGCAGAGATTGAAGCTCTGAAATGCCAGGTGCGAGTGCTGGGTTCTTACCCGTGCTTCCCATATTTAGACAATACTATAAAGATTGATTGAATTAGCGGAGGTGGCCATGATGGCAGAGCAGTGGATTTATCTGGATGGAGAATATGTTACGAAAGAAAATGCTAAGGTATCCGTATACGATCACGGATTTTTGTACGGAGACGGAATCTTTGAGGGTATTCGGATTTATGGAGGAAATATCTTTAAATGCAAGGAGCACTTGGACCGTCTGTATGACTCCGCCAAGTCCATTCAATTGAACATTCCATTGACTCAGGACGAAATGCGTGATGTGATGGCTGAGACCATCCGCCGAAACGACATGCGTAACGGCTATATTCGTCTCATCGTGTCCCGTGGACCTGGTAACCTCGGTCTGGACCCGAATCGCTGTCCGAAGGCTAGCGTTATCATAATTGTAGAGCAGCTTGCGATCTATCCAGAGGAAGCCTACAAAACAGGCCTCAAGACGGTCTCCGTCTCCCAACGTCGTAATATTCCGGATGCGTTGAATCCGAAGATCAAATCCTTGAACTACCTCAACAACATTCTCGTAAAAATCCAGTCCAACTACGCCGGTGCTGGGGAAGCGATTATGTTGAACTCGCAGGGCTATGTAACCGAAGGCTCCAGCGACAATATTTTCATCATCAAAAACGGTACGGTATTTACTCCTCCATGCTATCTTGGTGCCCTTGAGGGGATTACGCGTAATGCCATTATTGAGCTGTGTGATAAGCTGGGGTACACGCTGAAGGAGCAACCATTTACCCTGCATGATGTCTATGTCGCGGATGAAGTGTTCTTTACGGGAACGGCAGCTGAGGTCATTGCTGCTTATGAAGTGGATGGACGTACCATTGGTGCTGGCGTTGCAGGCCCGATCACGTTGAAGCTGCTGGAAGAGTTCCGTAAAATTGTAACTGTAGATGGCTACAAGGTATGGTCCGAATAACATTTTAATTCGAATAGTCTTTTTATTCGAGAAGTGGCTTTGTTCTCCTCCAAGTACAACCTAATTATTGCCCCAGGATATTTGTCCTACATTGGCATGTATTCTCTGTTAACCTCTTTGGCTACCTACGGCTGAAGAGGTTTTTTCTCGTCATTGCATCATTGCTTTTGGTGAGGAACGGTATTTTTTTCGTTTATAGGATGTCATATGCCCAGAAACTGCATAGGATGTATTAACGAACAAGGGCGAATGCCATGCCCGGGAATGCCGAGGAGGTTAGCGAACAGGTGAAGATACACATTGTTAAAAAGGGAGACAGCATGTACTCTCTCTCTAAAAAGTATAATGTCGAGCTAGATAAGCTGATCAGCATGAATCCACAGATTACAAATCCGGATGTCCTGAACGTTGGGGATAAAGTGAAAATCCCGACTGCACCAGTCGCCACCCAGCCAACAAAACCAATCGTCCATGAGCACAAGGTGCAGCAGGGAGATACGCTATGGAAGCTCAGCAAGGCGTGGGGAGTCAGCCTGAAGGATATGATTGATGCAAATCCGCAACTTAAAAATCCAAATGCGCTGTTGGTTGGTGAGGTTGTGTATATTCCGGGTACCGTCACAGCCAATACACCTTCTAATTCCGCTAATCCTCAAATGCCTTCTGTGTCTGGGGAGATGAGTGGCAAAAAGAAAAATACAGCCGTTAAGGAAGAGATGGAGAAGCCTGAGGAAAAAGATACGAATGTAGCTAATGTGAGTAATGAAGAGCATGAAGAGAATGAAGAAAATGAAGAAAATGAAGAAAATGAGAAGCTAGAGGCTGAGTACAATGAGCCTTGGAAGGAAGAGAAGGCCATAGAACACGCAAAAGAGAATATGGCAAAAGTGGAAGTGAAAGAAAAGAAGAAGAGCCAGCCGATGCCTGAGCTGCCGAAAATGCCAGACCTTCAACAGATGGCCTCCGAGCTTTTCAAGAAGCAGCCTGAACCCGTAGCCTATCAGCCTCAAAGTATGTCACCAGCGCAGAAGTCCAATATCAATCCTCAATTAAGTCCTTTATCCCAGCCCGACTACAATAATGCTAATATTCAGCCTATGTACCAGCCCGCGTCCAAGGGAAAGGGAAAACAACAAGTAGCTCCATGGGGGGGGCAGTCTGAGACGTTAGAGCATCCCTATATGTCTTACCAGCTTCCTGCCTATGAGGCCTACTCGCCGGCTTATCCTGAGGATAATTCACCTATGGGAATGGGGAGCAGTCCTTACATGGGGTCTAATCCTACCCTTGGAGCTAACATTTCCATGGCATCTAACCCGATGTTTCCGGGGATTGGTGCGGGTGATGAGAACAGTTATATAATGCCAGTAACAGATGAGAACATGCAGCCTATGGTAAATATGGGATACCAAGAAAATATGAACATGCCTTATGGCTACAGTCCGGAGTATACAAATGCTCCACAGGCTGAAGCAAATACATGGGCGCCTAGCTCTCAAGCGACTGAATCGCCCTATTCATGTCCTCCAGGGTATATGTGGCCGATGCAGCCTTGGGGCTACCCTGCACAGTATCCATCCTATTATGGTGGCCATCCATTCTCACCAACGCCTTGGGGGCATGGAGAGCATATGCCATACTATAATCAGCCGCAAGGCTATTTGAATACAGAGAACACGTCTTATTCGCCACTAGGTGAGCATGTCAATAAAAAGGCAGAGGTTCAAAGCACTAATGCTAATATGCTACCTTATCCTCCCTATAATTGCGGATGTCGTGCTGAAGAAGGAGCAGACTATGATTCGACGAGCGTGACTCCACAAAAGAAGCAGAAGAAGAGTGCAACGAAGTCCACAGGTAAAGCTTCAATATCGAGTGCTCGATCTTCATCCAAGAAAAAGCCAACGGTGAGTAGCGTGACGAAGTCACGTCGAACCACGATGGGAAGCTCTCGAAAAAATCCCTGGCTGCAAGGCTAGTGTAATTATAGTGAAATAACATGGAGCGGTGAAGGCTTGCACTCACCGCTTCTTCTCATGCTCGGGGATCATGAGCTGCTTACAAGTGCTAGAAAAATTAATTATTAAAATAATGCTTGCAATTAATTATTCATCATGATATATTATTTAAGTCGCCGCTGAGATGCGGTGGTAACGCAAGAAAAGAAACAAATGAATGAAGTTGATCTTTGAAAACTGAACAACGAGTGAGCGAATTTCACGCAAGTGAGATTCAAACAATGAGATATTAAATCTCGTCAGATTCAAAATGAGCAATCGCTCTTTTCAATAACTTTATTGGAGAGTTTGATCCTGGCTCAGGACGAACGCTGGCGGCGTGCCTAATACATGCAAGTCGAGCGGACTTGATGGAGAGCTTGCTCTCCTGATGGTTAGCGGCGGACGGGTGAGTAACACGTAGGCAACCTGCCCTTTGGACTGGGATAACTACCGGAAACGGTAGCTAATACCAGATAATTCACTTCTTCGCATGGAGGAGTGAGGAAAGACGGAGCAATCTGTCACCGGAGGATGGGCCTGCGGCGCATTAGCTAGTTGGAGAGGTAACGGCTCCCCAAGGCGACGATGCGTAGCCGACCTGAGAGGGTGATCGGCCACACTGGGACTGAGACACGGCCCAGACTCCTACGGGAGGCAGCAGTAGGGAATCTTCCGCAATGGGCGAAAGCCTGACGGAGCAACGCCGCGTGAGTGATGAAGGTTTTCGGATCGTAAAGCTCTGTTGCCAAGGAAGAACGTCCTTAAGAGTAACTGCTTAAGGAGTGACGGTACTTGAGAAGAAAGCCCCGGCTAACTACGTGCCAGCAGCCGCGGTAATACGTAGGGGGCAAGCGTTGTCCGGAATTATTGGGCGTAAAGCGCGCGCAGGCGGTCATTTAAGTCTGGTGTTTAAGCCCGGGGCTCAACCCCGGATCGCACGGGAAACTGGATGACTTGAGTGCAGAAGAGGAGAGTGGAATTCCACGTGTAGCGGTGAAATGCGTAGAGATGTGGAGGAACACCAGTGGCGAAGGCGACTCTCTGGGCTGTAACTGACGCTGAGGCGCGAAAGCGTGGGGAGCAAACAGGATTAGATACCCTGGTAGTCCACGCCGTAAACGATGAGTGCTAGGTGTTAGGGGTTTCGATACCCTTGGTGCCGAAGTTAACACATTAAGCACTCCGCCTGGGGAGTACGGTCGCAAGACTGAAACTCAAAGGAATTGACGGGGACCCGCACAAGCAGTGGAGTATGTGGTTTAATTCGAAGCAACGCGAAGAACCTTACCAGGTCTTGACATCTGAATGACCGGATCAGAGATGATCCTTTCCTTCGGGACATTCAAGACAGGTGGTGCATGGTTGTCGTCAGCTCGTGTCGTGAGATGTTGGGTTAAGTCCCGCAACGAGCGCAACCCTTGACCTTAGTTGCCAGCACCTCGGGTGGGCACTCTAGGGTGACTGCCGGTGACAAACCGGAGGAAGGTGGGGATGACGTCAAATCATCATGCCCCTTATGACCTGGGCTACACACGTACTACAATGGCTGGTACAACGGGAAGCGAAGCCGCGAGGTGGAGCCAATCCTAAAAAGCCAGTCTCAGTTCGGATTGCAGGCTGCAACTCGCCTGCATGAAGTCGGAATTGCTAGTAATCGCGGATCAGCATGCCGCGGTGAATACGTTCCCGGGTCTTGTACACACCGCCCGTCACACCACGAGAGTTTACAACACCCGAAGTCGGTGGGGTAACCGCAAGGAGCCAGCCGCCGAAGGTGGGGTAGATGATTGGGGTGAAGTCGTAACAAGGTAGCCGTATCGGAAGGTGCGGCTGGATCACCTCCTTTCTATGGAGAATCGCTTCCTGCAACGGAAGCATTCAAATCAGATCGATGTTCCATCGATCATAAGAAGAGGAATTCGGTACTGCGCTCTGCGCGTATGAAATCCTCTTAACAGCTCACTCGTTGCTCAGTTTTGAGAGTTCAACTCTCAAACTCATCTGTATGAAATTCATCCGCTCAAGCGAGATGGACCGAATTTCACACAGGGGCTGTTGTTTCACAACAGCATTGCACCTTGAAAACTGGATACCGAAACGAAACATTGCGTTTTAGAACATCTTTTAGCTGAACTTGTGTAAGCAAGTGAAAGTTATTAGCGGTTTGATCTTTTGCCTATGGCAAAAATCATGGTTAAGCTAATAAGAGCACACGGAGGATGCCTAGGCGCCAGGAGCCGACGAAGGACGTGGCGAACGACGAAATGCCTCGGGGAGCTGTAAGCAAGCTTCGATCCGGGGATGTCCGAATGGGGAAACCCGGCTACTGTAACAGGTAGTCACTCTTTGGTGAATACATAGCCAAAGGAGAGGCAGACCAGGGGAACTGAAACATCTAAGTACCCTGAGGAAGAGAAAACAATAGTGATTCCGTCAGTAGCGGCGAGCGAACGCGGATTAGCCCAAACCAGGAAGCTTGCTTCCTGGGGTTGTGGGACGTCTCACACGGAGTTACAAAGGTGTACCCTAGATGAAGAGGTCTGGAAAGGCCCGCGATAGAGGTAAAAGCCCTGTAATCGAAATGGTGCACCCTCCGAGACGGATCCCGAGTAGTGCGGGGCACGTGAAACCCCGTATGAATCCGGCAGGACCATCTGCCAAGGCTAAATACTCCCTGGCGACCGATAGTGAAGCAGTACCGTGAGGGAAAGGTGAAAAGCACCCCGGAAGGGGAGTGAAATAGAACCTGAAACCGTGTGCTTACAAGAAGTCAGAGCCCGATCTATGGGTGATGGCGTGCCTTTTGTAGAATGAACCGGCGAGTTACGTTCCCGTGCAAGGTTAAGGTGAAGAGCCGGAGCCGCAGCGAAAGCGAGTCTGAATAGGGCGATTTAGTACGTGGACGTAGACCCGAAACCGGGTGATCTACCCCTGTCCAGGGTGAAGGTGCGGTAACACGCACTGGAGGCCCGAACCCACGCACGTTGAAAAGTGCGGGGATGAGGTGGGGGTAGCGGAGAAATTCCAATCGAACCCGGAGATAGCTGGTTCTCCCCGAAATAGCTTTAGGGCTAGCCTCGGAAAAGAGAGTCGTGGAGGTAGAGCACTGATTGGGTGCGGGGCCCGCAAGGGTTACCAAGCTCAGTCAAACTCCGAATGCCATAGACTTAGTTCCGGGAGTCAGACAGTGAGTGCTAAGATCCATTGTCAAAAGGGAAACAGCCCAGACCATCAGCTAAGGTCCCCAAGTGTGTGTTAAGTGGGAAAGGATGTGGAGTTGCACAGACAACCAGGATGTTGGCTTAGAAGCAGCCACCATTGAAAGAGTGCGTAATAGCTCACTGGTCGAGTGACTCTGCGCCGAAAATGTAACGGGGCTAAACACACCACCGAAGCTATGGCTTGATGCTTGCATCAGGGGTAGGGGAGCGTTGTATGCAGGTTGAAGGTGTACCGTAAGGAGCGCTGGACAGCATACAAGTGAGAATGCCGGTATGAGTAACGAAAAGATCAGTGAGAATCTGATCCGCCGAAAGCCTAAGGGTTCCTGAGGAAGGCTCGTCCGCTCAGGGTAAGTCGGGACCTAAGGCGAGGCCGAAAGGCGTAGTCGAAGGACAACAGGTCGAAATTCCTGTACCACCGTAAACCGTTATGAACGATGGGGGGACGCAGGAGGGTAGTGACGCGGACTGATGGATGTCCGTCCAAGCAGTGAGGCTGATGTGTAGGCAAATCCGCACATCGTAAGGCTGGGCTGTGATGGGGAGTGAAAATTACAGTAGCGAAGGTCATGATCTCACACTGCCAAGAAAAGCCTCTAGTCAGGTGAAGGTGCCCGTACCGCAAACCGACACAGGTAGGCGAGAAGAGAATTCTAAGGCGCGCGGAAGAACTCTCGTTAAGGAACTCGGCAAAATGACCCCGTAACTTCGGGAGAAGGGGTGCCTCGGTAGGGTGAATAGCCCGAGGGGGCCGCAGTGAAAAGGCCCAAGCGACTGTTTAGCAAAAACACAGGTCTGTGCGAAGCCGCAAGGCGAAGTATACGGGCTGACGCCTGCCCGGTGCTGGAAGGTTAAGGGGAGTGGTTAGCCGCAAGGCGAAGCTATGAACCGAAGCCCCAGTAAACGGCGGCCGTAACTATAACGGTCCTAAGGTAGCGAAATTCCTTGTCAGGTAAATTCTGACCCGCACGAATGGCGTAACGACTTGGGCGCTGTCTCAACGAGAGATCCGGTGAAATTTTAATACCTGTGAAGATGCAGGTTACCCGCGACAAGACGGAAAGACCCCATGGAGCTTTACTGCAGCTTGATATTGAATTTGGGTACGATCTGTACAGGATAGGTGGGAGCCGTAGAAGCAGGAGCGCAAGCTTCTGTGGAGGCGTCCTTGGGATACCACCCTGATCGTATCTAGGTTCTAACCTGGTACCGTAATCCGGTACGGGGACAGTGTCAGGTGGGCAGTTTGACTGGGGCGGTCGCCTCCTAAAGAGTAACGGAGGCGCCCCAAGGTTCCCTCAGAATGGTTGGAAATCATTCGAAGAGTGCAAAGGCAGAAGGGAGCTTGACTGCGAGACCTACAAGTCGAGCAGGGACGAAAGTCGGGCTTAGTGATCCGGTGGTACCGCATGGAAGGGCCATCGCTCAACGGATAAAAGCTACCCTGGGGATAACAGGCTTATCTCCCCCAAGAGTCCACATCGACGGGGAGGTTTGGCACCTCGATGTCGGCTCATCGCATCCTGGGGCTGAAGTAGGTCCCAAGGGTTGGGCTGTTCGCCCATTAAAGCGGTACGCGAGCTGGGTTCAGAACGTCGTGAGACAGTTCGGTCCCTATCTGTCGTGGGCGTAGGAAATTTGAGAGGAGCTGTCCTTAGTACGAGAGGACCGGGATGGACGTACCGCTGGTGTACCAGTTGTTCCGCCAGGAGCACCGCTGGGTAGCTATGTACGGACGGGATAAGCGCTGAAAGCATCTAAGCGTGAAGCCCCCCTCAAGATGAGATTTCCCAGTATGTAAGACCCCTTGAAGACGACGAGGTAGATAGGCTGGGGGTGGAAGTGCAGTAATGCATGGAGCTGACCAGTACTAATCGGTCGAGGGCTTATCCTAAAGTAGAATGCAATGATTCGTTTCGGTTCCAGTTTTCAGGGTGTAACCTGAATACCGCATTTGATCAACAAATGCACGTTTGGTGGCGATAGCGGAGGGGTTCCACACGTACCCATCCCGAACACGACCGTTAAGCCCTCCAGCGCCGATGGTACTTGGACCGAAGGGTCCTGGGAGAGTAGGACGCCGCCAAGCAAAATTATTACTGGTCCTTGCGCATAGTGTGCAATAGGTCCAGTACTATTTTTGTAATGGGCTTTTATACAAGTATAGCCGTTACTACTAATATTCCCTGATAGCTCAGTTGGTAGAGCACTCGACTGTTAATCGAGTTGTCACAGGTTCGAGTCCTGTTCGGGGAGCCATATGGAGAGGTGTCCGAGTTGGCCGAAGGAGCACGATTGGAAATCGTGTAGGCGCCAAAAGCGTCTCGAGGGTTCGAATCCCTCTCTCTCCGTAGTTTTTACATCATGGCTGGAATGAGAACCCATAAGGGGTTCGTCGAAGCATTCGCATCGATAGCATTACATCGCAGTCTCGAACAAAGTGAGAGTATCCCTCTCTCTCCGTTGAATTTAAGAGTCTAATCCAGTTAGCTACTAGCTATCTGGATTTTTTGCTTTTTGCTAATGTATTTCAGCGATATATTTGTATTTATTCTTTACTAAAACACCCAAAGCCGGGATATCTGGCTTTGGGTGCACAATTAGATCATAGTCATTGATCCTGTATTGAAAACTGGCTATTCACCTAATGGAAGCTTTGACTGGCCGATCGGTGTTCCATCCAATACGCAATGGATCGCATGTGCTACGCCATGCTCAAAGTTCTTGAGTGTTACGGCTTGAGCAATTTCTTGAATATCAGGAGCTGCATTTCCCATCGCGATACCAAGGCCTGCCATTTGTAGCATGGATACGTCATTGTAATTATCTCCAATGGCTGCCGTGTCATCCATGGAAATGCCCATGGAAGCGGTCAGCCGTGCTAGAGCATTACCCTTAGACACATCTGGGTGCTGCATTTCAAAATTGTGATCAGATGATACGACCATTGCAACATCTTTACGACCTGCAAAGTAGTCGCGTCCGTGATTCAGTTCTTCTGGATACAGAGAGAAGGCCATGATATTGTAGATGGATGCGTCTTTCGGAATATCCAGATAAGAGCCAACCCGATGGAAGTGGGGCTTCTCATAGTGCTTTTTAATGCTGCGGATCATATGTTCAGTATACTCACTTGGCTGATTACCCAGGAGGCGGTCCATTTCAGCGAGCATTTCTTCATTTCTATTGAGGGGAGCGTAAAGCCCGCGGTCGGTGGAAGCTTCATAATAATATCCTTGCTCATCGAGCCACTGCATGACAGATAGCGCCGTATCTCGCTCAACAGGAAGATGGTACAGCAATGTGCCATCCATATCGTGGATTGTAGCACCGTTGGAGGCGATGACAGGTGTTTTAATCCCGCCGTCCTTAGAGATCTCTACTACATCCGCATAAATTCTTCCCGTTGCAATTGCAATGTGAAGTCCTTCCTGCTGTGCCCGGTGTATAGCTGCAGCGCTCTCAGGGGCAATACGGCTATACAGATTTAACAGTGTTCCATCTAAATCGGTTGCGAATAATTTCATGGTGAACAGCTCCTCTGCTTATAATTCAGGAATCAGGATTTCAACCTGTTGCTTCTTCAGGAATTCTCTCCATTCAGAGGAGAGAGGTTGATCAGTAATGAACAAATGTACATGAGACCAGTCGGCAAATCGATACATCGAACGACGGTTAAGCTTGGAGTGATCAGCCAGAACAATGACTTGCTCAGCTTGCTGCATCATTTTGTGCTTAATCTTGCCGTCCTCTACCCCTGAATATAGCCCTTGTCTTGCCACGCCTCCAACCCCAATAAAGGCTTTGTTCACATAATAGTGATCCAAAGCTTCAAACACAGAAGGGCCATATAAATATCTTTGCTCTTTTTGGAGTCTGCCGCCGAGCAGATGAATATCTACAGCAGAATGGTTAGATAAAGTATCTGCAGAGTGAATGGAATTAGTGATTACAGTACAAACCTTCTGGTGAAGGTACTCTGCACACGCTTGGACTGTCGTAGAGGAATCGAGGATAATATGATCTCCCTTGCGTACGAGTGCGGCAGCTAGCTTGCCAATAGCTCTTTTCTCTTCGGATACGTACTGAAGGCGATCGTTATAGCTTCTATACTCTCCGTGAGCAGAAGGAAGAATCGCTCCTCCACGGGTTCGAACAAGGGCATCCTGTTCTTC
The DNA here is from genome assembly GCF_038002385.1 of Paenibacillus sp. FSL K6-1230. Lineage (NCBI taxonomy): Bacteria > Bacillati > Bacillota > Bacilli > Caryophanales > Paenibacillaceae > Paenibacillus > Paenibacillus sp. FSL K6-1230. The sequence goes on along the minus strand of NZ_JBBOCK010000001.1, from coordinate 4,861,178 downwards.
AAGCTTGATTAAATCTCGCCTTGCTGTATCCCTGGAGACATCAAACAGCGTTACGATGTCATCGGCTGAAATACGTTGGTGTTTTCGCAAGTATTCCATAATGAGCTGCATACGTTCTTCTTGAAACACAGAAGACCTCCCAGCATTCGTGTGTAATATCGCTACATCTTATTAGTTAATTATAAGTGAATGTAATGAGTTGTGCAATTTCATAAGTGATTATGCAACTTTCAGGATTTACTTCAATACATAACACTGTGTAACAAGATTCTCTACGAAGTTAATATGTCATTGGAATCCCATCATTATAATCTGCAGGTTTGCTTGTGATATAAAGATGTATGTTAAAAGAATGATAAATTATAGATTCTCAATAAATATTCAATTGGTTAGAAAAAAAGTTGCATATTTCGTTCCAGTTTGATATACTCTTAAATGTTGCTACAAGATATTCACTAATTGAGGCCCGTTGGTCAAGGGGTTAAGACACCTCCCTTTCACGGAGGTAACAGGGGTTCGAATCCCCTACGGGTCATAAGGCTATTTCATAGCCGTTGAAAGATGAGAGTACCTGAGAGTTCGTCGGAGGATAAGCTTTGGAAGGATTACATCGCAGTCGACTCACATGGTGAGGCGCATCCCTACGGGTGATACATAACATGGAGGCTTAGCTCAGCTGGGAGAGCATCTGCCTTACAAGCAGAGGGTCGGGGGTTCGATCCCCTCAGCCTCCACCATAATCAAATATCGCGGGGTGGAGCAGTTCGGTAGCTCGTCGGGCTCATAACCCGAAGGTCACAGGTTCAAATCCTGTCCCCGCAATTATCTTTCAAGTGATTGAAAGTGCCTCATGGAACTGTGGTGTAGAGGCCTAACATGCCTGCCTGTCACGCAGGAGATCGCGGGTTCGAATCCCGTCAGTTCCGCCATTTATATTTTAGAGTACTGCGAGAATTAAATAAGTATTTTGCGGACGTGGCTCAGCGGTAGAGCATCGCCTTGCCAAGGCGAGGGTCGTGGGTTCGATTCCCATCGTCCGCTCCATATGTCCCCTTAGCTCAGCTGGATAGAGCGTTTGACTACGAATCAAAAGGTCGGGAGTTCGAATCTCTCAGGGGACGCCATATATATTCTTACAGTAATTCACAAAGTTCACTGAAAGGGATTCGAACGAATGAGTTCGTCGGAGCTATACCTCGTTAGGTTAACTTCGCAGTCCGACGTATTTTGTCGGTATCTCTCAGGGGACGCTATAATTTTATATGCCGGCGTGGCGGAATGGCAGACGCGCTCGACTCAAAATCGAGTGGGAAACCGTGGAGGTTCGAGTCCTCTCGCCGGTATACGTATAAAAAAGTTCATTAGACATCTAATGAACTTTTTTTTATATCTCTGTTCCGGGCAAGCGTGTGAGTTACAAACGGATATCAATTAGAGTTCCAATTCACATTACTAGCACCTTGTTCTAAAGTGGAAACTATATTTTTATTTACAAACCGATGGTCGGTTTGTATAATTGGTTTAATAGAAAGAAGGAAAGCTAATGATCCCCTTGATCATTCTATTGGGCAGTTTTTTAGCATGTACGCTTGTTCACGCTGTGAGCAACAAAATAGTACTACCAAATGTGCGAGTTAGAGGACGGATTGTACTAAGTATAATGCTGGTTTCGACGGGCATTTCTCACTTCACAAATGCACAACAGTTTGTTGATATTCCAGATTTAAGGTAGCAGGCATTGCAACTGTGGTTTTCTCCGCGCTTTTTTCCCAGTTAATGTGATTAATGCGCTCAGTAATAAAGATGTTCCCGGAGCATTAAACCATATCCATTATTATTTGTGGATCAGGTTACTGTTGCAGCCTGTGTATATTTGTTGGACGATTTGGTCATCAGAACTACGCAAGTCTGGAGGAATAGCACTTGAAAAATGAGGATAGACGAAAGAATACAATGGCTCATTTGTTAACTGCGACCAAGGAATTATTAGAGGTAAAAGGTTGCCATGCAATCACTTTGAAAGAAATTATGGAGCGCTCCGGGTTATCAAAAGGGGCGATTTTCCATTATGTCCGAAGCAAAGATGAGATTTTCATCTGGATTCTAATGGAACATCAGGAAACGTTACATTCGAAATTTTTGTCTGCGGTGTCCGAAGCAGATGTGAAAACGTTTGAGGGACCGATGCAGGTCATAACTGCAAATCTACTTCAATTAGAACAGCAGGGATCGATAACGAACAAAATTCTACTTTATTTGTTGGGAAAAGAGGACGATCCACAGATCTCTGCTACGCTCGAACAATTTTACGAAAGGTCAGTTAGTTATTCGATGCAGTGGATTGAACTAGGTATACAACATGGTGTGATTGATCAATCAGTAGACACGGAACAACTTGGAGAGCTATTCGTTCTCCTCTCGATGGGACTACGGATACGTGCTTCAATGACCAAGAAAGAAAAGTCTCGGCTGGCTTCTGCTGAAATCTCACGCTTCATATCTTATATGCTTAGGTAGTAGGTTTAAACAAGGTTGCAAGAAACAGAAGGAGGATATATGGCACCATTTATTGTATTATGCGTGTGTTTTTTGCTGCTTCGAGGAGGAGGCTATTTGTTTATTCCTATGCTTGACCACTGGCATCCTGCTCTACAAGGAGCAGTTTCCATTATGTTTTTGATGACGGCCTCAGCACATTGGGGCAGACGAAGAGCGGATTTGCTACGAATGGTTCCACCCCGTCTACCAAACAAAGAAGGGGTTGTCACTTGGACAGGGTACATGGAAATTGCCGGGGCGTTAGGCCTTCTGGTACCCTATATTGATTGGGCTGCCTCTGGAGGTCTAATCCTTATGCTCATCATGATGTTCCCTGCAAATATCCATGCCGCCCATGAGAAGCTTACGATTAATGGCAGGCCAGTTCTTTCGGTTTTTCCCCGTTTATTGCTTCAACTTGTCTTCATTACAGCGGTTGTACTTGCTTCGCCTCTGTTCGGTTAAATTAAGAGCATTGACGTTTCGTTTTGTTACTATCTTTTGGGATAGTATATATCATAAAAGACCGTACTATATTTTTAGCTGCGTTCAATTTATACTAGCCTTACATTCAACTAAGGAGAGGATAGTATGACAACAGCTCAAATTTATAATCACGGTGTCGCATGGGAAGAGGATTTTGGTGTTACTCAAGGCTATAGCATCCATGGGACGATTTATATCTCCGGGCAATTTTCCCATGATATGGAGGGGAACTTCGTTGGCGAGGGAGATGTTGAGGCGCAGACACGACAGTCGCTGGAAAACCTGGATCGAGTGTTAGCTGGATTTGGTGTTGCTAGAGCAAATATTGCCGAATTAGAGATCTTCTTGACCCACCCACAAGAGCACTTTCAGCAGTGCGTTGGTCTGTACAAAGAGTATGTAGGCGAGCATCGTCCAGCGGTGACTCTCGTCGGAGTATCAGGTTTAGCGTTTCCTCATCAGCTTGTCGAAATTCGGGCGGTTGCACATACTGATTAAATCAGTACACCCACTTATACATTCATTCTTCACATTTCAATCACCACATTTAGCTCGTTATTCAATCCGTATTGGCGGATACTTGTCGAGGCTAAGCTTCAGATAACGTTAGTACTGTATAAAAGTCCAGAGTCTGCGTATGTATCATAGATCTTCGACAAGAGGCCACAAGGAATTGAATTCCTTGTGGCTTTTTTGTGTTTGTGCTTTTTATGTCTGTACTATTTATGTTCGTACTTTCTTTGAGCCTGTACGTTATTATGACAATGACTGCTTCAGGCATGTTGACATTAAAATGAATAAGAGTTATTGTAGATATATATAATCTGTAATAAACTGAAAACAGCTTGCGAATTTCTCAAAAGCAGCGAACTAGCAACGAACTAGTAACGAACTAGTAACGAACTAGTAACGAACTATGCACTCCAGACGATGCTTTTTATTGTGGCAACTACTCCAGAAAAACGTATCCGTGTCCAGCAGCTGGCAGAGCGTCGTCAATAGATCTCCTCTACGTACCTATCTAAAATTCTGCCATGGGTCAAGTTCAGTGATTAAGGCCGAAGGGCGATGGAGACGTGTCTGAAAAACAAGAAGATGTCTGACTTGGCTAATTCCGTTAAGATTTCGCTGTAACAAGCGCTGTTTTCAAACCTAATTTTTTTAATCGTATTAAGGATATAAAGAGTCTTTTAAATCTTTTAATTTATTATAGAGAAAGGAGAACTACAGAGATGACTATTTATGAAGAATGATTATTTTTTTGTTTGTATTATAGATATTGGGAGTCTTTTAAATCTACAAATGAATGAAGGGAGAAACGATTATGAACAATAAAGAGTGGTTCAATGCACTAAGCTGGGAGAAGGCGTGGAGGGAGGATGCACATACAGCAGTCAACAGAATGAAGAGAGCCGGCATGGACCCGGCGCATGTGATGGATCAAAGGGCCAAGGCGTTCAATGAGCAGGCCTTTAGTGACGAAGGAAGGCGCAGAGCTAAGCGTATCATGAGCTGGCTGGAGCATCAGGGAGTGGTTTTTAAGGATGCTTCGATCCTGGACATTGGTGCTGCTTCTGGTGGCTTTACAGTACCTTTTGCCAAGGAGGGAGCCAAGGTTACAGCTGTAGAAACCTCATTACCGCTTATTGAACTGATGAAGGGAAATATATCGAGCCTCACAAGTGGAGCTGTAGAAATCGTTGCTGAGCCCTTTGAGCAAATCGACCTGCAGGCCAAAGGCTGGGAGAAGGCTTACGATCTCGTGTTTGTATCCATGTGCCCGGTCCTCGTTGATTGGGAAAGCGTGGAGAGGGTGCTGAGCGTTGCTCGGAAATATTGCTATATGAGCTTGTCCGTCGGTCCCCACGAGAATAGTCTCATTGATGAGATATGGCCTTTAGTAAGTGATCAGCCGCGAGGCTCAGAGCATTTGGAGATGGCTTACCTGATAAATTTATTATTACTCAAGGGCTACGCCTATCAATCGCTAATTACCCGTGAGATAACGACGAAGACCGTATCCAGAGCAAAGGCCTTCGATGAAGCCATAACCAAGTTGTCGTTATTCGGGGTGTCGTGTGATGAACGGGTTCGTAACATCGTGTCTGATTACCTGGAGAAAGCGTACCCTTCAGATGAAGTAAGCATTCGTCAGGGAGGAAGATTCGGCAAAGTGCTCGTTCAGTTGGAGAGACAACACATGTACAGCAGCGATGAACAAATCTAACGGTATAGGGGATTAAAAAAATGAAATACGATTGTGTCATTATAGGCGGTGGCCCAGCAGGATTAAATGCAGCGTTAGTGCTTGGAAGAGCCAGACGTACAGTAGCGCTCATAGACCATGGTCGACCAAGGAATGCTGTAACTCATGCGTCACACGGTTTTATTACACGAGATGGTATTCAGCCCGCCGAGTTTCGACGGATTGCGTTGGAGGAAGTATTACAATATCCGACCGTTCATCATATCCAGGAGGAGGTAGTGGACATTCAGAGCTCGGAGCAAGGCTTTGATCTCCACACTGCTATAGGAGGACATATACAGGGACATAAGATCATTATGGCCGCGGGCTTACGTGAGGAGCTACCTGGTATAGAAGGAGCTCAAGAGTTTTATGGAAAAAGCCTCTTCAACTGCCCATTCTGCGATGGCTGGGAGCTGAGGGATCAACCGCTGGTCATTGTGTCAGACACAGGTGATGCGTTTCATCGAGCGAAGCTGCTGTTAAATTGGAGCCGAGATCTGATCGTATGCACGAGTGGTGGTCCTGCCTTGACACCTGAGCAAATCCAAGTCCTTGCTTTCAAAGGGGTCCGAACGATTGATACGCCTGTTGCCTCATTTTCGGGGCAAAATGGCATACTTGAACGAGTTCATTTTACAGATGGCAGTAGCGTTGAGCGTAGTGGGGGATTCCTGTCGCCTGCACTCATACCGAATCATGCTCATTTTGCTGATGCACTAGGCTATCAAATAGCCGAGAATGGGGCGGTAGTAACCGATCCGATGGGGAGAACGACTGTGCAGGGAATCTATGCAGCGGGCGACTCCGCCTATGTTATGCCTTCTCAATTGATCTATGCAGCCGCCTCTGGCAGCAAGGCAGCTATGGGCGTAGTGGCAGATCTGACGGAGGAACAATGGCAAGAGTAAGATAAGAGTTGCTTGAAATTAGCGGGTAAAAGTAGTGCTACTAGAGCTACTTTTACCCGCTTTGTTATCACAGGGAGGGCTTATAGCTGAGTTAGCGTATAGCGAGTAAAAGCATCTTTGATTTTTCGAGCTTGTGTTCTACCAATAGGATATTGAATCTGATTAGACATTAATGCGAAGCCATTTGTAAATCTGCAAATATGCTCGAGATTGATAATAGTCGAACGGTGAATTAGAAAAAAGGGATATTCTAATCGATTTAGCAGCTCGGTGAGGGTGCCTGTAACTGTATAATGCTGATCGGAGGAGATAACGGTAAGCTTATTTTTAGCAAGTGTATGTTTTATTTTGACGATTGCAATGACATCCTTTTTGTTAAGTACGATATAATCGTCTTCAGTCTTCAAAAGAAGAAACTGGCTGTTCAGACTATTAATATATTTACAGAGCATGATAATCTTACATTTAAATAATTCATAGGACATAGGTTTAAGCAAATAATGAAAGGGCTGGACATCGAAGCTACCCAATAACGCTTCTGGATGACTAGTCATGAATAGGATTTGAACACTATGATCCTGAAGATCCCGAATTTTTCTGGCGATTTCAATTCCGTTGATCTCCTTTAGTTCAATATCGACTATAAGAAAATGAAATGGGAAGTTGTTATCTTCAAGGTAGTAGTTGTACAGCTCACGACCGCTAAAAAAATGCTGAATATGGAATAAATAAGGTGTAGCAACGGATAATCGCTGCAACAAATTCTCGATAAGATGATGCTGTCCCTCATCATTATCGCAAATGGCTACTTTATACAAAGAGATCCCTCCTTATTAATCTCTGATATTATACATTATTTTCTATAATCATCATATATTATTAATTTTATATAAATTTCCAAATTGAAGATTTTTTATTTTTCACTTTTTTAGCGGTTGTCATGCATGCTGTCGAGCTTCCCTGAAAACCTGACATGAAATGTCGTTCGGTAATATTTTCTATCTTTTTACTTCTAAATCCTTATTTATACATTTCTATATGCTACTATTGAATAGCAAAGCGCATCATCAACTGTTCAAAGTGCTTCGCTGCTTTTTCAAAATGAAAGGGGTACTCGTGGTGATATGAAGACGACGACGGAAAAAATTGAATTACTTCATAAGCTGAACATAGAGTATTGGGGACGCCTTGGAACCTTATTCACGACTGATCAGTATAAGTATTTCTATGATACGGGTACCGGGAAGGTGTTCCAATGTAACCTGGCTGAGTATTCTGTTATTGACTGTCTATTAACACATTCCAGTCCTGAGCTATTGTATGATTTGCCACTCTCTGTGGACGAGCTAGAGGGAGCCATAGATAATTTGATAATGCTGATCGAGCAAGAACACATTTTTCAAGCACCTGTATTTACAGATTTTATTCAGCCTCAAAAGGATGAGTTTCCTACAATTATTGAGAGTGGTATAGAGCAAGTTATTTTGGAATTGACTGAGAAATGCAATCTACGCTGCAAATATTGTATCTATCATGAGCAGAATGACCAGTTCAGGAATTTTTCTATGAATGATATGAGCTGGGACGTCGCACAGAAGGCTCTTGATTACATATCCCACCACGTAGGTGAGGAACTTGCCTTGACCTTTTATGGAGGTGAGCCTTTAATCAATTTTAAGCTAATGAGAAAATGCATTGAGTATAGTCAAGCCATTATGAGCAGTACACGAATATCAGTATCTTTCACCACAAACCTGACGCTGTTGTCCGATGAGATCATTGATTTTCTTACCTCTCTGGATAAGTGCTCCATATTGTGCAGCCTGGACGGGCCCCAGCATATTCAGGATTTTTATCGCGTTACGGTGGATGGCAGAGGAAGCTACGATAAAGCCATAGAAAAAATGAAGAAGCTTGCACAAGCTTTTGCTGGCAAAGAAGAGCATTCTATTGGTATTAATGCTGTGCTTTGTCCACCTTATAGCTTACATAAAATTAATGAAGTGGCAGATTTCTTTAATACTCTGGAGTGGCTTCCAGAAGGGACGAAGGTTAATATTAATTACGTCGAGGAAGGCTCCCTGGATTTACAAACGTTGGGTCTTGACAAAATTGAGCTTACTCCAGAAGAGTTTTACGGCCATGATGTAATTGCGGACCCTTTGGCTGTATGGGCTAATGATAGGATTGATCAGGATGATGACCCGGTAGGAATTGCAAATGAGGTAGGCCAGACTCGTTTGATGCGCATTCATAATAGAGTTATTACGGATACCCCACAGCGTGGTATTCACATGAATGGGTGCTGCTTTCCAGGGCAGAGAAGATTATATGTGACTACCAGTGGAGAGTATAGAGTATGTGAGAAGATGTCCACTTCCCCGGGCATAGGTGATATTGAGCGAGGATTGGATATAGAGGCAATCAGCAAGCACTATTTTGCTGACTACAGCAAGAAGTCGATCGAGAACTGCTCGAATTGCTGGGCTGCACGATTATGTGGAGTATGTTATGCAATGTGTTATCAAGAGGATGGGCTGAATGAGGATAGAAAGCAGGATATCTGTCACTCAGAACGAGCTACTGCTAAAATCTATTTGAGAAGGTACCATCAGTTGCTAGAGAATAATCCCGAAAAGCTACAGTGTTTAAACGAAATAACTATTTCATAATTCTTATAATAAGGTAGTAATAACATTCTTGTAATTATCTCACTAGTCTTCAAGAATGTTATTTCTATATAAACCTAATCGAAAAGGAGATGCAGTTGAAATGAAACTTATTAATCCTGTAGGTAGAAACGTCAAACTGGACACTCAAGCATATTATGGAGGAATTAATCCTATGGATGGCTGTATTTGCTCTGGTAGTGCAGCTGTGTCAGCCGATATTGCAAAATCCAGAAGCGGCGGCGGTTGTGCTTGTTATTGTGCTGGTGGTGATGCGAACAGAGTAGCCAATTTCGCCCAAGCTTACATTGCCTAATATGTTCAATTACTAATAATTTTGGAGCTTGTGACAGAGCCGCTATGCATTGTGATAGTGGTTCTGTTTTTTCTAACTTGAATGGTTAGGAGATTAATATGAATACAACAGGGGCAAGAGCTCTGGATTTAAGACAATTATTCTGTAAAATATGTACACTACTTTGGCGTAGTTCCAAGAGTACCTTTTTAATGCTAATTTTGTTCAACCTGATATCAGGGCTAGCAATTCCTGTTGTAGCTATGATTTGGAAGTATTTCTTGGACAGTGTTGTACTTGCATTGCAGAATGGAGATTTGGTCAAGCCAGTGTTTTGGGTGGTTGTTCACTTTTTATATGGTCAATTCAATAATATCATTAGCAATATTTGTAGATATCTAGAGTCCAATCAGGCAGATTATTTGAATAAATATATCTCAGGATTGACTTTGGATAAAGTAGCAACCCTGGAAATGAAGGATTTTGATGATTCAACGCTGTTCGATGAAATTCAAAAGGTGAACAATGATTCAGCCCAACACTCTATGAATCTTTTAAGAACATTTATTACTCTGTTGCAGAATATCGCGTCAATATCAGGAGCAATTGTTATTTTTTTGAGTTTTGGGCCCTTCATATTATTAGTCAGCTTCGTTGCATGTCTTCCTTCTTTGTTCGTAAATCTCAGGATGTCTTCCAAGCTTTTTTTAATTTTCACCAAACGATTCGAGCAATTAAGATTTATTGGTTATCTTAAATCTATTCTTACAACCTATGAGAATATCAAGGAAATTAAAGTGAATCGATTGCATGCTTTTATTAAGGATATAGTCATTCAGCGTTTTGATGAATTTCTACAAGAAGATAAGAAGATCAGAAAAAAATTCATGCTCCAAAATTGTATGACCAACTTCTTAGAGAATGCGGTGGCTTATGGATTCCAGATATACATTCTATTCAAGGTCGTGTCTAGAAATCTAACAGTGGGCGATGTGACGTTATTCATCAGCACGATCAATAATTTTAATACCTCAGTTGAAGCCATGCTAAGATCGGTATCTTCATTGTATGATGACGGGCTATATATTCAGAATTTATTCTCATTATTGGAGCGCGATTCTCTAAAGTCACAGGAGGAACGGCTTCCATTTCCTGAGCCATTTGATTGCTTGGAATTTCGGCATGTATATTTTAAATACCCCGGAAGTGATGAGTTCGTGCTAAAGGACATTAGCTTCACACTCCATGCGAACAAGAACTATTCCTTTGTTGGATTGAACGGGTCGGGCAAGACGACGTTGATGAAGCTGATCTTGAAGCTGTATGATCCCACGCATGGTGACATTCTTCTAGGGGGAATCAATCTACGAGAGATAGACTCAACAGACTATTACAGGCAAGTGGGGGTTATTTTTCAGGACTTTATTAGATATCCCTTTGATATTGAGAAAAATATAGCACTGGGTGATATAGACGGTTTTGATAATTTTCCAAGAGTGGTAGAGGCTGCTGTACAATCAGGAGCAGCTGAGTTTATTGAGCAGCTTCCATTAAAATATGCCACGATGGTGAATAAGGAATGGTCCAATGCCACGCAGTTATCATTAGGGCAATGGCAAAAAATAGCTATTAGCAGGGCTTTTATGTCACCATCTAGCATTCTTATTCTGGATGAGCCGACAGCTTCATTAGATGCTAACGCCGAATATGAGCTATTCAGGAAGTTCAAAGATTTAATGGAGGGAAAAACTACAATACTAATATCTCACCGATTCTCAACAATACGACTTGTGGATGAAATACTTGTTTTACAAGAAGGTACTGTATTGGAAAAGGGAAATCATGAAGCCCTTATGACTCATGATGGTGAATATGCCAGATTATATAGAATGCAGACAGAGATGTACCAAGAAGGGTTGCTTGCGGAATGAGAGATCGGATTCAAAAACACATGTTAGTGAACGGGTCTACTTGTCTGATTCGAGAGACAGATGTGCAAGTGGAGCGAGTAGTCTTGTGTCTTGCGGTTAGAGCCGGATCTTTGTTGGAGTCGGAACAACGTAATGGATTAGCTCATCTGGTAGAGCATATGAATATGAACTTTGACAAATTTGCGTTGCATCCAAGTACTCTGAGCCACACGAGTTACGGCTATACCGATTTTGATCGAACGGTGTATGTGATTGAGCTAAGTAATGATTGGACTTCCATAGAGCAGGGACTCGTCATATTAAGAAATATTGCGCTTGGTACTTATTTAGATTCCGCGTTTTTTTCTGCGGTTAAGGAGGAGGTTATGGATGAAATTACGGCTCTGAGCAGCAGGAGGCCAAGCTTGGTCTATAGGCATATATTTGAGCAATCTCCACTTCAGGCTAGAATGCCCATTGGGAATTTGAGCCACGTAAAGCAGCTGGATTTTGAAAAGGTTGTCGAATTTCATAGAAGCTGGTATGTACCTGAGAATTTATCTGTAATCGCTGTGGGAGACCTTTGTACTGCAAAATTTCAGAAGCAGGTACAGAGGTACTTCGATTTGCCTCAAGGTAAATATATGCCAGAGCTCAGTTTCAAAATTATGAATGAATTTGAACTAAAGCCATTTAACGGTGTAGAAGTAAAGTTGCCCCAAATGGGTGAAATTGGTATTATGGATATATATATTAAGCAAATACGAAGCTATCAGATGACTCTGAAAAGTAAATGTGTATCAGAATTGATAGCTCTGTGCCTGGATATAGCACTGGGATCTGATATGGTGGCCCATACCTCATATATCAATTTTCTGAATCGTTATGATCTATGGAAGACAACTCTTTTTTCTGATAGAGGTATGAAGAATGATCGAATTCTTGAGCGGATGTTGGAAAAAATAAAATATGCCGTTGTGGACCGGGGATGTCACGATGTATTTATGAGTGCTCAGCAGAACCTGCTTAGCCATTTCACGAATCTCGAATTTATAGAGAGTATGACCCAAGCCGATCTGTTAGATGAATGTCTGGATCATGTGATGATGGCAAGTCCATTGCTGTCTTATGAGACGGAAATGAATCTTTTAATTGAAACGATAGAGGGAATAAGGCTATCTGATGTAGAAACGATGCTTCGAATACTGCATTGTACAAGCGACAAGATCATATTCACCTCTTGATGCAATTGTAGATTAACAGATTAACAAGTGAGGTAATGTCTATGTCAAAGTTAATACGATCTAATATATTTCTGTATCTATTTTATTTGCTATTCTGCGGATATGTGGCGACTGCAATATATATAATCCTCTTTAAAACAGTGCCTATAACAGCTTTGATTACAGGTTCGTCAATATCGTTACGAAGTGTCAATTGGATTCCTGGCTATACAGTTATTTCTTTTGTTCAAGGAAATATGGATGTGAGTAGTCTACTGAAGAACGTATTGGGCAATGTGGCCATATTCATTCCATTAGGTATTTTTCTTTCCTACATCCCACGCTTCGTGACGCTTCGCACAAAGCTCATCTTAATTGCAGTAAGTAGTTGCGCCCTTGAGTTCATCCAATATGCATTTGGATTGGGTAGTACAGATATAGATGATGTTATTCTAAATTCGATTGGTGGCCTGATAGGAGTCTGGATATATAAGCGAATTAGCAGAATGTCACGAACAAAGGAACAGCTTCTGGTATCGTTAGTGACCGTATTTATGTTATGTGGTCTCGGAGGCGGTGCCACGATATGGTGGACGGATAGTGGCTTGATTCCATTTTTACAGACCCAAACAGAATACATAGATGTGAACAAGGAGGTGTTGGGAGGTATTGAAGAGAATTCTGCTGATTTATTCGGTGACTTAATTCAGCTAAATACAACTAACTTAACGGTACTGAACAATCCTCAATATGCAACAGTAATGAGCAGTGCACCAGATGACAAGCAGTTACAAGAAGCTGAGAGAACAGTGTCTTATAATTCATCAACGCAGATTATCTTCAAACAGGTCAGCAGTGAACGAAATAAGGTGACTAGTCAATATAAGAAGGGTACAGCTTCCGAACTGATGGATAAGTTGAAGGAAGCTGAACCGTCCACTCGTGTAAGGGTATGGCTGTCCAAGCCAGACGGTGATACAGCGGTCATGATACTTGTCAGCCAGGATTATTGATTTTGCATGAAATCAATAATCCTGTATATGAAGCTGACAGGCTGCTTTGGATAAGAGCTGAGATGATTAAGTCGTGGATTCAGACTCCATAGCATAATTGCGTCGTCCAACGCTTAGTGAAAAGGCGAAGCAAAGGACAAGGACGAGACACGCAAGCATATATGGATAATTAATATTGATATCGAACAAGAGACCAGCTACGATAGGGCCTGCAATGTTGCCAAGACTGGTGAAGGCCGAGTTCAGACCCGCAACATAGCCTTGCTCATCCTTCGCAAGCATGGACATCTGGGTACCAATTGCTGGACGCAGTATGTCGATCGCCAGAAAAACGATAAAGGTTACGGCAAAGATCAACCAGAACGTATGAACAAATAAGGTGAGTAAAATGAACACGCCAGCAAAAAGAAGGCACAACAAAATTACGCGTCTTGTACCGAAGCGATTCAGAATCCAACTGAAGGCGGTAGCCTGAATCACAGCTCCAGCGATAGAGCCGAATGTAATAATAAAAGCGATATCTTTGGGGGAGAAGCCGAATTTATGATCCACAAACAGTCCGAATACAGTCTCAAAGTTCGCCAAGCCAAAAGACATCACGAATACGATGACCAGACTTAAGAAGTATGGCTCGCGGTATGAGTTCATGAGTTGTGTAAGTAGACTGCTCCGCTGCTTCATCACAGCCGGTATATGCGCATCTGTAGCTTCTGTCTTGGCAGGCAGTGATTCGCGCAGTGTGAACCAGGTAATGAATGCAGCGACCAATCCTGCGATGGCTGCCGTATAGAAAGGGACGCGTATGCCAAATTCTGCAATATACCCTCCAATACCGGGTCCAATAATAAATCCTGTAGTAATGGAAGCGTTAATAAAGCCCATTCCGGCCGCACGTTCTTCCTTGGTCGTAATGTCGGCCGCATAAGCCATAACTGCAGGCATAATCATGGCAGCACTTACTCCGCCCAGCATACGTGATACGAACAATAATACCGGAGAGGTCGCAATCCCGAATAACCACTCAGAGAATGCGAAGATGAGCATACCGATGACAATCATGCGCTTTCTGCCCCAAATATCCGCTTGTCGACCTGCCAAGGGCGAGAAGAGAAACTGTGTTAACGAAAAGGTAGCGACCAAGAGGCCGATAATGCTCCCGCCGATACCCAGATCATTCATGAAAGTAGGCATAATGGGGATGATCAATCCGATTCCCGTAAAGACGAGAAACAGATTGAGCATTAGAATTAGCATGGACCCCCGATTTTTTAATAAGATAGACATGTTCATCCTCCTGTTAACTTTCCAAAATACTGAATGTTCATTCTAAATTATGACCTGAAAAAGCTAGCCCTGCGGCTTAGCAATTCCGTAAAGAAAAATATCCATAGCGAGACGGTAGAGCGCCTGTGACTCGTCCTGATCCATACCTCGAGAGTGCTGGCTTAACCCATACAGCAGACTATCCATGATTACTGCCAGCCGGTTAAGATCGATATTCCGGAACTCTTCGCGCTCCATTCCCTTTTGTAATAATTCCTCGTTAAAATGAACATAATTGGCTACGAGCTGCTGGATTCGTTCGTTCGCATCGGACATCTTCTCCGAATTGTTAAAGAATTCATCCGTGGCTTTGACAAGTGGCTGATTCAACTGCTCCTGCGATAAATACTCAGCCATAGCATATAGCTTCTCAGCTGTAGTAGCATAAGAAGATTCCTTCGCGAGCCATTGCTGCTCCCATTCCTTATCAGATTCCTCGATCAAATGTAAAAAAAGCCCTTCTTTACTCTTGAAATGATAATAAATGTTCCCCGGACTGCAATTTGTCTCCTTGACTATGTCTTCAATGGAAGTGGCGTTGTATCCCTTTTGTATGAATAATGCACGGGCGGCATCAGCAATTCTCTTTTTGGTCTGCTCGCTCTGCAGTTGCTTTTTATTCATTAAGCCTCACCTCTAATCATGAATTAGTATTTTCTCCGAGAACGGATGTCTTATGTCGAGAAAATAATACTGAACGCTGATTCAGTATTATAGTCCCTCATAGCGATATTAGCAAACCTTATATTCCATTCGATGCAGCTCATTAGGATAAAAAACGATTGACTTTTCTGCTGATATAGTGCTAATATATGAGAAGTGACTTGAAAGTTATTGAGTCTATAATGTCATAACGGGATGTAGCTCAGCTTGGTAGAGCACCTGGTTTGGGACCAGGGGGTCGCATGTTCAAATCGTGTCATCCCGATCATTTTTTCGAAGAGAATCGCTTAGGCGATTCTTTTTTTGTTGTTATTCTCTTAGATCTGTATAAATGAAAGTCCCCTGGGTACAATAACGCAAAAAGCGGATAGAAGGGGATATCATTGAATCGAACAAGATTAAGGAGAAAAATACGGCAGCAGCTTAGATTCTGGAAAAAAGCCGTCTGGGTATTTATCGCAGTCGGGGCCGCTGCCTGGTGCTTGGCAGGTACAATGATGCCGCAGTATATGGAGCAATTGTTGACACGCCAGAACACCTCCTCGGCTGTCATGGCAGTAGCCAGTATGGATGAAGGACAGGATACACAAGAGCTGCTTGGGCTGGAGCAAAAAAAGCTCATTGATCATATTCGTGATTCAGGTCTTGAACGTGAAGTACACATGATAACAACATTTATTTGTGGGACAGAGACCACCCGAATGGGACAATTGAAGGCTGGCTCCATAGCTGAGCTGCTAGAGCAGCATCCGGACTGGCACGGTCGTTTGAATACCAAAGGCGAGCTCTGGGTTGAGAGACAGGTGGAAGACTTGTCCCCCTTGTGCAAGAAGCAGGCATACATGGGCATGAATAGGGAAGGGCAGTTAACGCTTTTCGAGGGACCTCCCAAGAAGGACAAGGTGATTCGGACATTTTTCCAGCTGGATATCGGCACCATGGAGACGAATCTGCCCGAGGGAGTATACCAGCAGCTTAAGGATGGAATTCGGGTTCAAGACTTGCAGGAGTATTATAGTGTGTTATCAACCTTCAGCGATTTTGCAATCGAGCATACCAGAAAGGTTATGGGTCAGGAATTCTAAATTCAGGATCAGCCATCATAGAGGCTGGTCCTTTTTCGTATTGCCAGGTCAACCAGAAAATTTCTGGTTGGCCTATTGTTTTGGTAGTTTTTGTTGCACCAATAGCAAGGGGGGGTAAGCCCCTAAACTTTTTCTCTCCACCCTCTAATCTTTTGTTATAATGAAATGAAACGATACATATGTTCGCTCTGGACGACAAGGGAGAGATGGTTTTTGCGTATTTTAGGGATCGACCCCGGTATAGCCATTGTCGGGTTCGGGTTAGTCGACAAGGTCGGGAGCAAGATTACGCCGGTGCAGTATGGCTCGATTCAGACAGAGGCACATACCCCCGATGAGGAGCGTCTGCTTCATGTGTATGAAGGTATGCTTCAGCTTATAGATCAGTACAAACCGGAAACGGTCGCTTTCGAGAAACTGTTCTTCAACCGCAATGTAACGACAGCGATGTCGGTCAGTCAGGCTCGTGGGGTATTGATTCTCGCTGCGGCACAGCGCGGGCTGCCGATTGCTGAATATACTCCAATGCAGGTCAAGCAGGCCATCGTCGGTTACGGTAAGGCAGAGAAGAAGCAGGTTCAGGAGATGGTGCGGATGTACCTGCGCCTGCAGGCTGTTCCCAAGCCGGATGATGTGGCGGATGCGCTCGCTGTAGCGATCTGCCATGCGCATTCTTATACACTTAATTCCAAGTTAAATGAGGTATTGCGAAAATGATTGATTTTCTACGAGGTCCTGTAGTTCATCTGGAAGGTGAATATGTAGTGCTGGATGTACAAGGCGTGGGCTACCGGGTGTTTTGCCCCAATCCCTATGCCTTTGCCAAGATGGATGGAGCAGTGACCGTATATATTCACCATCACGTCAGAGAAGACGCGATCCTGTTGTTCGGCTTCCCGACACGGGAGGAGCAACAGTTGTTTCGCAAGCTGATCGACGTCTCAGGTATCGGTCCGAAGGTAGCTTTGGGCATTCTGGGCGGTGGTACTCCTGCGCATGTGGTTAATGCGATCTATCAGGAGAATATTACATTCCTGACGAAGCTGCCAGGGATCGGGAAGAAGACAGCGCAGCGGATGATTCTGGATCTGAAGGACAAGCTGGATGGTATTGGTGCGGCAGCGATGGCAACAGGATTATTCGCACCGCCGGAGCTTGTGGAGACAGACAGCAGCGCTTGGGCGGAAGCAAGGGAAGCATTGAAGGGATTGGGCTATACGGATGCAGAGCTTGATCAGGCATGGAGCCGTATGAAGCAGGAGACTACAGCAGATGAGACTGCGGACGTGCTTGTCAAACGAGCGCTTAAGCTCCTGTATGCTGGCTAGAACAGAGCCTGTTAACAGGCATTCGTTATAGGATAAAGTCACCTGCTGTATAGGTGCAATGGGATACAGAGGAGCGATTAGTAATGGAAGACCGCTTAATATCAGCGAATCTTATGATGGAGGATCAGACCGTAGAGCTAAGTCTGCGTCCCCGGTTCCTGAATGAATATATTGGCCAGAATCAGGTCAAGGAAAATCTTAAAATTTATATAGAAGCTGCAAAAATGCGGTCCGAGGCGCTTGATCATGTCTTGCTGTACGGGCCTCCCGGGCTCGGTAAGACGACGCTTGCCAACATCATTGCGAATGAGTTGGGTGTGAATCTGCGTACTACCTCAGGTCCAGCGATTGAACGTCCAGGCGATCTGGCTGCATTGCTGACCAACCTGCAGGAAGGCGACGTGCTGTTCATTGATGAAATTCACCGTTTGCATCGGACGGTCGAGGAAGTCATGTACCCCGCAATGGAAGACTTTGCGCTGGATATTATGATCGGGAAAGGTCCCAGTGCGAGATCCGTAAGACTGGACCTTCCACCGTTCACACTGATAGGAGCAACGACGCGTGCAGGATTATTGTCGGCGCCCTTGCGGGACCGCTTCGGGGTTATTAGCCGCCTTGAATTCTACACGAAGGATGAATTGGCCTATATCGTATCCCGAGGCGCGGATATTCTTGGCATAGAGATTATTGGAAATGCTGCCGAAGAGATTGCACTCCGCTCACGTGGAACCCCGCGGATTGCGAATCGACTGCTGAAGCGGGTAAGAGACTTTGCCCAGGTACAAGGAGATGGCATCATACATGCTGACCTGGCTGAGGATGCCCTGCAGCGCTTACGCATTGATCCGCTTGGTCTGGATGATATTGATCACAAGATGCTGAAAGCCATGATCCATCAATTCCGAGGAGGGCCGGTTGGCCTGGATACGATAGCAGCTACCATCGGAGAAGAGAGTCAGACCATAGAGGATGTGTATGAGCCTTATCTGTTGCAGGTAGGATTGCTGCAGCGCACTCCACGCGGCAGAGTAGCTACACCGTCGTCTTATGCTCATCTGGGTATTCCGATGCCTGATGTGAACGGCTAGCTAATTTTTAGCTATAGACAGTGATTGACAGGGCTCGCCGCTTGGAGCGGATCAACACTCATAATTGATCTGGCTCAAGATACTGACGATAAGCGATAAGTGTTAAGGAGGAGTAACGTGTACAGAGGTATTTACAAGAAGATTGCGTGTGCCGCCATGGGACTGACTGTAATGATGACAAGTGGCATTGTGCAGTCCCCGTCATTTGCTGCAGAGGCAGACCAGACCATTCGCGTAGCGATGTATGCGGACTTGGGAAGTACTTATAAATCAACGATACCTGCCGTTACCCTGAAATCAGGTGATAGCTGGACTATCGGCCAGGATACAGGTGACAGTCACCGGCCGTGGCTATTCCTTTCTCCCGGTCAGACGATAAAATTCAGTGTGGATGGCTACAGGGTCAAGGTGCTGGAGACCACTAACTTCGCTACGGCCTCAGCAGCAGCCAAGGCTCTGCAAGCAACGAGCGATAAGCCTTTCATTATTCAGGGTTCGAAGAATGGACGGGTAGTGTATCAGGTATATACAGGTATGTATGCCAGTGAACAGGCTGCTTCCTCAGCTGCTGCGAGAACTGCCACTACAGCTGCTGCCCAACTGGGTGAACAAATGCCTGTAGTGGCGGGTAATAAATATTTGTCCGCAGGCAGCTTCGTCAGCGAGCAGGAGGCGAATCTGACTCGTGCTACTATTAATGCAGCCGGATATGATGCGTTCACTGTATTGCAGTCCGGGGATCGTTATTCGGTCTGGATTGGAGAGGCCGCGAATGAGTCCCAATTGTCAGGAGTTCGAGCGGAGGTGAGAGATGTTGTACCCGGTCTGACTTGGAGTCCTGCCAATATGAGTGAGCCTGCTATCCTAATCAGACAGGATGCAGGTCTTGGAGCGAGCGCGCAGACCGTTCGTCATTACATGCTCAGCGGACCAGAATCCGCCAAACTGACTGTACAGACTAGCGGCGAGAGCATTCAGGTAGTAGAGCGCTCAGCTAGAAGCTATCGTGGTGATTTCGAGATCAGCAAGCAATCCGGTCAGCTCGCTCTAGTCAATGTACTGGCCGTAGAACAATATCTGTATTCTGTGGTAGGGGCAGAGGTACCAGCCTCATGGCCAGCCGAGTCGTTGAAAGCACAGGCTGTTGCGGCGAGAAGCTATGCACTATTTCAGAACAACAAGTTCAAGATCGCAGACGTAGTCGACACCACGCTAAGTCAAGCCTATAACGGTGTCGCCTCGGAAAGCTCCAGTGTGAACCGTGCTGTGGATGCTACAACAGGTGAGGTGCTGAAGAGCGGCGACAATATCATTGAAGCAGTGTTTTCCTCCAACGCAGGAGGCATGACGGCTGATCCATCTGAAGTATGGAACGGCGGCGGGACGTTGTTTGCCAGCGTGGAGAGCCCAGGAGATGCCTCCGCCAATAGCGATGGCTTCATGTGGTATCACGTGCTGCTAGACAATGGGAAGACAGGGTACGTTCGCGAGGATAATGCCAGGATGCTTGAGGGTGTCACAACCGCTGGACTGTCCCAAATGACAGTGACTGCTGACAAAACCAATGTTCGCCCGATTCCACAGATTCAGTCTGGAGTGGCAGCTGTGGCACAGATGGTTCCGGGAGAGGCGGCAGTAGTGCTGGACAAGGTGCCAGGCTCAGGTGCGTATTCCTGGGTGAGAGGCCCATATACCTCAGCAGAGGTTCTTAAATTCCTGAATGGGAAGGTGTCCGGATCGCTACCTTCAGCGATTCAGTTCCTGGATGTGACCAAGCGTGGTCCTTCGGGGCGCGTGCTGGAAGTACAGGCGAACGGTCAGACCTTGTCCGTCAAGTATCCAGATCAATTCCGCTCTGCATTTGGCGGCTTACCAAGCACGAAATTTGATATTAGCGGGACCGGAAGCTATACTGTATTAGGCGCTGGAGGCG
This sequence comes from Paenibacillus sp. FSL K6-1230, assembly GCF_038002385.1. Taxonomy (NCBI): domain Bacteria; kingdom Bacillati; phylum Bacillota; class Bacilli; order Caryophanales; family Paenibacillaceae; genus Paenibacillus; species Paenibacillus sp. FSL K6-1230. Next base: position 4,840,465 of record NZ_JBBOCK010000001.1, on the reverse strand, counting down.
TAAAGGGAAATATTAGCGGCGCTGATGGGGCAACGATCATGTCTGCAAGCGGCAGTTCACGTGCTGCAGGCTCCAATCTGGTCATCATGAATGGAGAACGGCAGGCGCGAGTCGTTGATCGAAATGAAGGCTTCCTGTTCACTGGACAAGGCAACGGCCATGGGCTGGGTCTGTCACAGTGGGGAGCTAAAGGAATGGCAGATGAAGGGTATGATTACCGGGATATTCTGCAACACTATTACCAGAATGTATCTATAGTTAAGGAATGACGACTACACATGGATGTAAACTTATATGATTTTCATTTACCAGAGCAGCTAATTGCTCAGACCCCGTTATTGGAACGCAGTTCCTCCAGATTGTTAACGCTGAACAAGGACACAGGTGAGATCAGCCATCATACATTTACAGCTATCCTTGATTACCTGAAGGCGGGGGACACGCTTGTACTAAATGATACACGTGTATTGCCCGCTCGCTTGTTCGGGGTCAAGGAGGATACGGGAGCAAAGGCAGAGGTACTCCTGCTGAAGAATACAGAGGGAGACTGCTGGGAGGCACTTGTCAAGCCAGGAAAAAGATTACACAAAGGTGCAGTCATCGTATTCAGTGATGAACTTAAGGCAGAGATTGTCGAAGAAGGGGAGTCTGGTGCGCGAATTCTGTCGTTCTCTTACGATGGAGTATTCAACGAGATTCTCGATCGCTTGGGCCAGATGCCACTGCCACCCTATATTAAGGAGAAGCTTGAAGATCGCGAACGCTACCAGACTGTGTACGCGAAGCATGAGGGATCAGCCGCAGCCCCTACAGCTGGACTACATTTTACCGAGGAGCTATTGGAGCAGGTTCGTGCAAAGGGAGTCGAGATTGCTTTTGTGACCCTGCATGTGGGACTTGGGACCTTCCGACCGATGTCGGTGGATGTCGTCGAGGATCATGTTATGCATGAGGAGTTCTATCAGCTGTCTGAGGAGACGGCTCAGATCTTGAATGAGACTCAAGCACGTGGCGGACGTATTATTGCCGTGGGTACTACGAGCTGTCGGACCTTGGAGACGGTAGGAAGTGAGCTGAAGGGTGCACCTTTCAAAGCCAGCAGTGGCTGGACTCAGATTTTTATGTATCCAGGCTACGAGTTCAAGGTCGTCGATGCATTGATTACGAATTTTCATTTGCCAAAATCCACGCTGGTGATGCTAGTTAGCGCTCTGGCAGGCAGAGAACGAATCATGGCGGCATACCAGGAAGCTATTGATCAGAAATATCGGTTTTTCAGCTTCGGTGATGCCATGTTTATTTATTGAGCGGAGGAATGTTACGCATGTCAGCAGCAATAACCTATGAACACATTAAGACCTGTAAGCAATCAGGAGCCCGTCTTGGTCGGGTGCATACGCCTCATGGAGTCATTGAGACGCCGACATTTATGCCTGTGGGAACACAAGCTACTGTCAAGACGATGAGTCCGGAAGAGCTAAAGCAGATGGATGCGCAGATCATTCTGAGCAACACCTATCATTTGTTCCTGCGTCCCGGCCACGATATTGTTCGTGAGGCGGGTGGCCTGCACAAATTCATGAACTGGGATCGACCCATCCTGACCGACAGTGGAGGGTTTCAAGTCTTCTCTCTTAGTGAAATGCGCAAGATTACGGAGGAAGGGGTACATTTCCGTTCTCATCTTAATGGGGATAAGAAGTTTTTATCGCCTGAGGTGGCCATGGAGATACAAAATTCGCTAGGCTCCGACATCATGATGGCTTTTGACGAATGTCCGCCTTATCCTGCCGAATATGAATATGTGAAAAAGTCTCTGGAACGCACCAGCCGCTGGGCCGAGCGTTGTCTGGAAAGCCATGCTCGGCCACATGATCAAGGGCTGTTCGCCATCGTTCAGGGTGGTATGCATGAGGATTTACGTAAGCAGAGTGCAGCTGATTTGACTTCCATGGATTTCCCGGGGTATGCTATTGGTGGACTGAGCGTAGGCGAGCCCAAGCATTTGATGTATGAGGTGCTGGACTATACGGTTCCGCTCCTGCCTTTTGGTAAGCCGAGATACTTAATGGGTGTAGGCTCTCCCGATGCATTGATTGAAGGTGCCATCCGTGGAGTGGATATGTTCGATTGCGTATTGCCGACACGCATTGCACGTAACGGGACCTTGATGACGAGTCAGGGAAGACTTGTTATTCGGAATGCGCAGTTTGCCCGTGATTTTGGTCCAGTGGACCCGACTTGCGACTGCTATACGTGCCGCAACTATTCGCGTGCCTATTTACGACATCTGATCAAAGCTGACGAGACATTCGGATTGCGGCTTACGACCTACCATAACCTACATTTCTTGCTCAATCTTATGAGAGATGTAAGGCAGGCCATCATGGATGACCGACTGTTGGACTTCAGAGATGAGTTCTTTGCGCAATATGGTCTGCATGAGAATTCCAGGGGTTTCTAGATGACAAGAAGTGAATGCAATCTTTAAGTTGTAATATAGTTCATGAAAGGGGGGAAACTATACATGATGCAATTTGCTACGGCCACAGCCGGTCAAGGGCAAGGCGGGCTTTTGGGTCTTATTTTGCCATTCGTCCTGATGTTTGCTATCTTCTACTTCCTGTTGATTCGCCCACAGCAGAAGAAACAGAAGCAGCGTACTTCAATGCTGAATGCCTTGGATAAAGGTGATAAGGTGGTTACGATTGGAGGCCTGCACGGTACCATTGTAGACATCACCGATGATATTGTCATTCTGCGTGTAAACGATGTCACCAAGCTGACATTCGATCGTAGTGCGATCAGCGGTAAGGTTACAACTGGGGAGAAGGCTGCTGAGGTATCCAAATAATACTTAGCATCCATAGATATACATAAACAGCGATGACCTGTCTTCAGGAGCATCGCTGTTTGCGTTTTCGCTATAGTGATATTACTCAGGATTGAGAATGGCTCATGTTCACACCAATCATGCCTCCAACCGCCCCAATGCAGAAGGCAACAGCCATATGCAGCATGTCCTGCAAGCCCACAGCGGCATCCAGTGCCAGAAAGCCCACTAGCAGTACAATGACCCCATACAGCAGCGCTGTTAATCCACCTTGATACCATCCCTTCTGACCAGATCGCTTTCCTGACATGAATCCACCAGCAAATAAGGATATCCCATGCACGAGATAAGTGTATAATGACAAATCCTGCTCCTTCAAATGAGTCAGCCATAGTAGGGTCGATAAGATCAGAGAACCAATCAGCATCCAAATAAAGGCATGAAGAACACCTGTAAGTAGGGGGTGAGACATGCGTGCTGATGACCAGCGGCGGATGGTTTCCATAACAATTCCTCCTATTTCATGTTTTCCATTAATTAAGCTTCTGTCCTCCGAATGACCTGTTATAGGCAGGGTGAGAATAGCATTACGCCTGTCAAATTCATGTGAATACAGGAATGAGGAGGGTCATGATGCTTGATCACATATTGAACCATATTTTTCGCACTTTGCTGATGTATGTAGTGATGTATGCATTAATGCGGATGATGGGTAAAAGAGAGATTGGCAAGCTGTCCATCTTCGATCTGATTATCTCGTTCATGATGGCTGAGATTGCCGTGCTGGTGCTGGAAGATCTCAAGCGGCCATTGTATGACGGAATTATTCCTTTGGTAGTGTTAGTGGTCCTGCAGATTGGCATGGCCTACATCACTCTGAAGAGCCGTAAGCTTCGTATATGGTTTGAGGGGAAGCCCAATGTTCTTGTACAGAATGGCAAGCTGAATCGAGAAGAGATGGCTAGCCAGCGCTACAATCTGGATGATCTGATGCTTCAGCTAAGAGAGCAGCAGATTGATGATCTGGCCAAGGTCGAATTCGCAATCCTTGAGACATCCGGCAAGTTAACCGTCATACCTAAGGAAGAGAGCAATACTGGCGGAAATCAAAGGGCTGTCCAGAGCCCACGACGTTCCAAAGCACTTTCCAAGCAGCGACTAGCTGAGAAGATGGATATCAAGCAGCGTAGTGAGACCGTACATCAATTCAGATATGAGGGCTTGCCCATTCCGCTCATTATGGATGGTAAGGTCCAGGATGAAAATCTAGAGCGTCTAGGCAAGACGAGATTCTGGCTGAAGGATCAGCTGAAGCAGCAAGGATATAAGGATTTCAAGGAAGTGTTCCTTTGCTCCATGGACCATAACGGAAAGCTGTTCATTAGCTCAGGGACCTAGCCATCGTCGCAGCAGAGGAAAACGATGCAGGTTCTTCCAGCGTATCATGCGGCACAAGGTCATGATTAGGAGATATAGCAGCATCCCCAGTGCGGAAGAACTCACGAATTGAAGCCAGATCACCTCCTCGAAGGGGAGTCGTTTATACAGAAGAGTCAGACCCGCCGCCATAATGACCATACCTACTGCAGTCTTGCCGATATCCTTAAGCTGAATTCGGAATTGCAATAGTCTGCGTACACTATGAGCGTGCATGATGGTGACAGCCGCACTGTTGATGCAGATGGCCATGACCGCACCATAGATTCCGTAGTCTGGATTGGAAGCGAGCAGTACGATCAGCGCGATCTTGATGGCAGCACCTACGGCAGTATTAATGAGGGCCTGACCCGGTCGATCGAGCGCTTGCAGTGCTGCCTGTAAGGGAGATTGAATGTAGATAAAAAGGGCGAATGGAGCCATGACCTTGAGCATAGCCGCAATGTCGGTCTGCTTGTAAAGCAGCATACACAGTGGCTCTGCCAGAACATACATGATGACAGCAAATGGTGCACCGGCGACTAGTGACAATCGAATGGCCTGATGAAGCCTTTTGTGAATCGTAGAGATGTTCCCCTGTGCTGCAGCCTCAGACAAGGAGGGGACGAGCGATACTGCCAGTGACGTGGTAAGCGCGCCAGGCAACAGCAGAATTGGAATAATCATCCCTTGTAGAGCCCCGTATTGGGAAGTAGCCACGACAGTCGCGATCCCCGCAAATGCAAGACATCGCATCAGCACGATGGATTCCAGCAAATAAGAGAAGGAGCCTACAAGTCTGCTCGCTGTTACTGGAATGGAAAGCTTCATCAGCGGCTGAAAAATGGGGGGCTGGGATACTCCCTTGACGACAGCAGGCGTATCCGCCTGTGGTTGATGGTGATGTCTGCTATATTGCCATAACAGCACAAACATCCCTGCCAATTCCCCGACCATCGTTCCAAGCATAGCACCTGCTGCGCCAAAGGCTAGTCCTTTGGGAAGCAGCAAATATGAGAACCAGATGACGCAAAAAATGCGAATCAGACTTTCGGCAACAGATGAGGCGGCTGAAGGGATCATATTTTGCTTTCCTTGAAAATATCCGCGATATACGGAAGATACAGCGATAATGACCAGCATGGGGCTCATACTTACAAATGTGTAGTACACTCGGTTGTCTGTTAAAATATGTGTCGTTATCCATGAGCCGAAAGCAAGGCATAACACTAACATCAGCAAGCCAAAGGCCAGGGTGAAGCGCAGACTGATATTCAGAATTCGCTTGGATCTGTCCGGCATACCAGCGCTCTCTGCTTCAGCTACCAGCTTGGCGACAGCTAGTGGAATTCCACCTGTAATGAGCGTAACCAGCACGATAAAAAATGGATATCCTTGCTGATACAGCCCCACTCCCTCTGCTCCGATAATGCGGGGCAGAGCAATGCGGGGAATAAAACCGAGCAGTCGGTTGATAATGCCCGCAGCCAAGAGAATGATGGCGCCTTGGATAAATGTTTGCTTTTTCAACCGCAACTCCCTCTTCCGTCCATTTTGAACTGCTCCGGTACTGTAACGAGCGGTTATTAACATGGATATGCGATACCTGTCCGATTTCATGACTGCTTGACCAGCAGAATAAATGGTTTTGGTCTGCCCTTTGTTTGAGTGGAGGTAACATATGCTATTGACGTGGAGCTGGAATCAAGCTATTGTTTGCTTGGACAGGTACGTGCAGGTAATACGTATGTGCTTCGTGCAGCTTCGATAGTGAAGCTCGCAGACGGTCGTATGCACAAGGGAGGAGGCGCGTAGTAATGACGGAGGAATTGAATGAGCAGGATTGGGAAGAAGCGATTGAGATGCTGTGTCAGAGCAAGGCTGAAGAGCTTCGATTGGTAGGATACGAGTACGTTACAAGCCAGGATGTATGGGATTGTATCAGTAGCGGGTACGAGAAAGAAGGAGTTCCCCCTTTGCATAAGCTAGTGAATGATATCCTTTCCCTCAAGGCCACCAAATTCATGAACTTTTTGACCATGTCCGCGCTCCGTGGATCCTCTTTCGAATAGAAAGCGGGTCTTTTTTGTGTGTAAATTGACTGTGTTTTACAGGGTAGCTATAATAGGAATATTGAGAATGAAGGGGGAACAAGGGACGACATGAAGAGAGTTTTAAGTTTCATCTTGGTCGTACTCATTACTACTGGGGTTATGATTGGGACGAGCCCAGGCTTGCTGAACAGTCTAAAATTAGGCCTCGATCTTAAGGGAGGCTTTGAAATTTTATATGAAGCGGAGCCTCTGGAAGCTGGACAAACGGTTACCCGTCAATCTCTGATTCAGACAGCACAAAGTCTGGAACGAAGAATTAATGCGCTGGGAACGACTGAACCTGAGATTACAACAGAAGGTACGAATCGGATTCGGGTAAGACTCGCAGGGGTCACGAATGAATCTGAAGTACGTGAGCTGCTCAAGAAACCGGCGGATCTTACTTTCCGCAGTGCGGCAGAGGGAGATGCACCTGGCACGTACAGCAAGATTGAGCTGCGCGGGAATGATTTCGTCGAGAATGCAGCTACCGTGTACAGCAACAACATTAACCAACCAGAGATTAGCATCAAGGTAAAGGATAAAGAAAAGTTTGCTGAAATTACACAGCGTTTGATCGGAAAACCATTGGCTATTTATCTGGATGAGGAGTTGTTGTCTGCTCCCGAAGTACGACAAGCATTGACAGATGGTAGCGCCTCGATTAGCGGTAATTATACGCGTGACGAAGCGAACCAACTGGCTGATACCATCAATCTGGGCGCGCTCCCGTTAAAATTGACCGAGAAATACTCGCAGAGTGTGGGTGCAACACTTGGTCAGATCTCATTGGAGCAGACGATTCGTGCAGGTCTGATCGGTTCTGTCATTATTCTGATCTTCATGGTTGCTATGTATCGTGTGCCAGGCTTAATTGCCAGCTTCTGTCTCATTGTGCACACATGGCTCGTTTTGGCTATTTTCTATTTAGGGGATTTTGTATTGACTCTTCCGGGTATCGCAGCCTTCGTGCTGGGAATCGGGATGGCGGTCGATGCGAATATTATCACTTATGAACGTATCAAAGAAGAGATGCTCACAGGCAAATCCATTCGTTCTTCGATGATTGCAGGTGGTAAGCATTCTTTCCGTACCGTAATGGATGCTAACATTACGACCATGATCGCAGCTGGAGTCATGTTCTTCCTAGGCACAGGCTCAGTTAAGGGCTTTGCTCTTGTACTGATTGTCGATATTGTCGTAAGTATCCTGACGAATGTCTACTTCTCCCGTTTCTTGCTGAATCTCCTGATTAAGGCAGATGCTATCAAGAAGCCGAAATACTTCGGAGTGAAGGAGAGTGACATCCGTGCGCTTTAATTGGAATTGGGATTACATCAAATACAGCAAAATTTTCATTATTGCTTCTATCGTCATTACCCTGGCAGGGATTCTGTTTGCTTCCATTTTCGGTCTGAACTATGGGGTAGACTTTCGCTCGGGTACGAATATGGATATCAATATGACCAAGCAGGTCAGTCAGGCTCAGATCCAATCGCTACTGAACGAGCAGGGAATCAATGAAGAGATTGACTTCCGTCCTGGTAATGAGCGGGTTAGTATCCGATTCGCTAACAATCTGACAGATCAACAGGTAAATAAGATTCAGACCGCGTTCCATGAGAAGCTGGATCCAAGTGCGGCTTTTGAAGTCAATACTGTGGATGCCGAAATGGCCAAAGAGCTTGAACGCAATGCAATGATCGCTGTACTAATTGCTTGTGTGGCTATCGCTATCTATGTATCTATCCGTTTCGAATGGCGCTTTGCCATTGCAGCCATCGTATCATTGCTGCATGATGCTATTCTCGTCATTGCCGTATTCTCCATCTTCCAATTGGAGATTGGACTGATCTTTATCACTGCGGTGCTGACCATCATTGGTTTCTCGATTAACGACACGATCGTGGTGTTTGACCGGATTCGTGAGAATGCGCGCTTCGCGAAGAAGAAATCTCCAGAATCTTTGAAGGAGATTGTGAACAACAGTATTGCACAGACGATGACGCGTACACTCGCAACTGTATTTACCGTATTTGTTGCCGCTGTGTGTCTGTTGATCTTTGGCGGAGCATCGATTCGCATGTTCTCGCTCGCGATGACTATTGGCTTGCTCTTTGGTGCGTATTCTTCAATATTCATTGCTGCACCAATCTGGCTGGCACTGAAAGTCAGACAAAAGCCAGCTTCTGCTGCTAGCAAGGCATAGATTAATTTGGAGCAACTTGATTAGCACGTAATATTGATGTTTCTGTGGAGCCGCGTCCAGCTTTGGCGCGGCTTCATGATCTTACAAAGTAGTAGGACAAGGGTGCATACCATCTTATGGCGGCACCCATTTCTTCTTGTAGAGCAAAGTAAGTAGTGCCCGGAGCTTGGAATCAATCCGGGGTAAGCTACGGTCTGGATGGAAATGAGAGGAGATTTGTAGTGAACAGCAAACGGAGTCTGTCAGCTGAGAGAGTGTACTGGTCGTCCATGATCGGAAATTTGGCGCTGGCTCTTCTGAAGGGGATTGTAGGCTATTTTTCCAATAGCAAGGCTCTATTGGGAGATGCGCTGTATGCAGCATCTGATGCAGCGTCCGCTTTGTCGCAGCGTTTTTCTTTCCGCGAGAAGCAAGGTATGGGAGTCAGATCTCAATCACAAGAAGCAAGAGGGCCAGCGGTGTCGGTTGTTTTTGCCATTCTACTCATTATGAGTGCATTGCAGTTGGCTGTCAGTTCAGTGATGTCGATGGCCGGATCTGAGCCGACAGCACCTCGACTATACGTGCTTGTGGTCGCCTTTGCAGCCTTGGTGCTGAAGGAGAGCCTTTTTCAATACGAATACCGTCATATTAAAAAAATAGATAAGCAGCAGGCTCAAAAGAATGTCGGAGAGCATCGTTTCTCTCTGTATTGCTCTTTGACGGCTCTGCTTGGGATGATTGGTGCAATGGCTGGGAATGCCCTGAATTTCGGCTGGCTTCTGTATATGGACGCAGCAGCGGGGCTGCTAATCTCCTGTTTTGTGCTGCGCAAGGGCTATGGATTAATTGTACAATCCGTATATGGGCCGAGAGTACGTGAGCTTGGCGCTCATGAACTGCAGCAATACATGGAGACGATCCAGCGGGTTCACGGAATTGTAACAGTTGAGAGCCTTAAAGCGACGGCCCAAGCTAAGACGGTCAGCATCCATGTCATGATTAGCGTCGGGCCACGTATCACGGTTCAGGATGCACAGGAGATTGCGGATCGTGCTAAATTACTGCTGTTAAGTCGCTTCACTCAGGTGACAGATGTGACCATTCATTTCACCCCATATCATTCAAGCTATCCATACAAGTCTAATTATGAGCTGCCGGAGAGTCATACCCCATCCATTATCCAGTAGCGTTCGAGGGGAAGGAAGGTAAGGTGAACGGAAAGTGCTGCACGCTCAATATCAATGGAAATTACCAAGTACGAACACGGATGAGGCGGACCTGCTAGCTAAGGACTGCGGGATATCTCCCCTCTTGGCCGGCCTGCTCTTGAATAGAGGGATTCATACCTCTTCGGCAGCCCACAGCTTCTTGCACGAAGCTGAGAACATCCAGCATGATCCTTTCCTGCTGTCAGGCTTGCAAGAAGCCGTGTCGCGTATTCGGCAAGCGTTGGAGCAGGGAGAACATATCTTGGTCTATGGGGATTACGATGCGGACGGGGTGTCCAGTACTTCCTTGATGATTCAATTGATGCGCAAGCTTGAGGCATCCTTTGATTTCTACATTCCACATCGCACCAATGAAGGCTATGGTCTGCATAATCATGTCCTGGATTGGGCCCAGCAGCAGGGAGTTACGCTAGTTATTACGGTAGATACGGGGATTAGTGCAGTCGACCAGATTGCTTATGCTCGTACCTTGGGAATAGATGTCATCGTAACAGACCATCATGAGCCACCAGAGGTGCTGCCCGATGCCTATACGCTGGTGAACCCCAAAATTCCAACCTGTACATATCCCTTCAAGGGATTGGCGGGTGTCGGAGTGGCTCTTAAGCTCGCACAGGGACTTCTGGGAGAGGAAGTCCCTGAAGAATGGCTGCAAATTGCTGCGGTTGGCACAGTAGCTGATCTCATGCCCCTTCACGATGAGAATCGCTCGATTGTGCGAAGAGGAGTTGCTTCTATGCGTGTGGATACGCTTATAGGCATCAAGGCATTACTCGGGGTCGCCGGTGTACAGCCGGACCAAGTGACCTCCACCAATATTGCATTCTCATTGGCACCACGCATTAATGCGGCAGGCAGAATGGAGCACGCCGGCAAGGCTGTAGCTCTGATGACGGCAGATAGCCCTGACGAGGCAGATCGGATCGCTTATGAACTGGATCTGCTGAATAAGGAGCGACAGCAGCTGGTCAATCGGATCTATGATGAAGCTGTTGCTATGCTGGAAGAGAAGATACAGGACAAGGAGCTTCCCTCTGTCATCGTGCTGGCAGGAGAAGGCTGGAATCCGGGAGTAATCGGCATCGTAGCGTCCCGTATTCTGGATCGCTATTACAGGCCAACGATTATATTAGGCATTGATTCGGAGACGGGAATGTGCAAGGGTTCTGCCCGCTCCATTCCCGAATTCGACATCTACACTGCATTAACGACCTGTCGGGAATGGATGGACCATTTCGGTGGACATCACTCTGCTGCAGGAATGAGCCTTCACCGTGAGCAACTGCAGAAGTTCGATGAGCAGTTGAATGTATACGCCGGTCAAGAGCTACAGGCTGAACAGCTGGTTCAGTCTGTAGCAGCAGATGGGAATTGCCGGCTTGCAGAGCTGAATCTGGAGGCTGTGGAGCAATTGGAGCAATTACAGCCCTTCGGCATGGACAATCCTGCTCCTACATTCGTATTACCGCAGTTGAAGCTGCGGGAGGCACGGAAGATGGGGAAGGAAAAGAATCATTTGAAGCTCATTCTGGAGCAGGACGGTCGCACACTGGATGCGGTCGCTTTTGGTCGGGGCGAACTGGCCGACTATTTGGAGTCTGGCCAGTCAGTGGATGTATTAGGCGAGCTTTCCATCAATGAATGGAATGGTAAAAGAACAGTTCAACTGATGCTGAAGGATTTAAGAGCGCATGGGTTTCAAATTTTTGATTTCCGTGGTCAATCGAACCCCTTGGCCGTCTTTGAACGTTGCGTGCGCAATGTTCACCCTGGGCTGGAGAACAGCAGATCCTATGCTATTGCGATGCGCAGCAATTCCTCGGTGTACCAGCCCGATGCATTGAACAAGGATAGTATATGGATATATGACCAGCAGGATGGAGTCCGGCCCTATGAGGACGGGGAGCGCAAGCTAACCGCTATAGCCCCTTCGGAGGTACGCTCGCTATTTCTGCTCGATCCTCCGGAAAGTGCAGAGCAAATGCGGAGATTGCGTACTGTCTTCTCCAATGTGGACAATATCTTCGTGCTGCATGCCACGCACTCCTTCCAAGGTCGCTTGCAGATTCCGAGTAGAGAGCAGTTCAAGCGCATCTATGTCCAGCTAAGGTCTTTGGGGCCAGGCCCCTTGGAGGAGCAGAAGATTCTGCCTGCACTCAGTAGACAGACATCCTGCTCTGTAAGAATGCTGACAGGGATGCTTGATGTATTCCAAGAGCTAGGCTTTGTGATGAGAGCGGATGGTCAGCTCAGTATTGTTGCGAATCCCCCTAAGCAAGATTTGACGACATCCAGCAGATATCAGGAGCTGCACCAGGGGGCTGAAATGGAGCAAATGCTGCTGGATGCAGAGACGGGACAGCTCACGAATTGGATGAAAGCTGTGCTCAAAGGAGCTTCTTAGAACGATTTTACAGTTTGTAGCTTGATTTTGAACACGTTCGCGGTACAATGTAAAAGCGGATGAATTGGCAGAGGTTGTGCCAGCTTAGCTGCTTAAGATTAGAATCATGAGATCATGATCAGGTAGGAGGACCTATATTGGATTACAAACAGTTCATTCGGGTAATTCCCGATTTCCCTCAGCCGGGGATCAGCTTCAAAGACATTACGACCTTGATGAGAGACGGAGGCATCTACCGTCAAGCCATCAATGATATGAAAAAGATGGTTGAGGAACTGAAGATTGATGTGATTGCTGGACCAGAGGCACGCGGCTTTGTAGTGGGAGCACCACTTGCATATGCTCTGGGTGTGGGATTTGTGCCGATTCGTAAGAGTGGCAAGCTGCCAGGTCAGACGATTGAAGCGGATTATGCTTTGGAGTATGGCAAGGATAAGCTCGCGATGCATAGCGATGCCATTGAGAAGGGGCAAAATGTACTGATTGCAGATGACCTGCTCGCTACTGGTGGCACGATCGCGACATCAATCAATCTTGTTCAACAGCTGGGTGGTAATGTTGTAGGAGCTGCTTTTTTCATTGAACTGCTTGAACTGAATGGACGTGCCAAGCTTCCTGATGTAGAAGTGTTCACCTTGATGACTTACTAAGTCACCAGCATTTTTTGTTCTGGGAGCAGCCTGTTACTCCTTTTTAGCTTAGGAGAAGCATGCTCCGTGAAGGCGACAGGTAAGTGAAGCTGTTAGTATGTGAGGCGCATCAGCGACTTTTCCCGGGAAATAAGGGGAGGGGTCAGCTGGTACAATCCGTATTTCGTTATACGGCACCGAAGATAGGATATGGAAGTATACACAGGCTTGAGACGTCTTCTTGCGGTTACTGAAGGAATCAGCGTTGCTGATAACCTTATATTCTATATGAAAAAGGCATCCCTCGAACCAGACTTGCTGGCTTGAAGGATGCCTTTTGGCATGTATGAGCTAGGGTCAGGCATATGCTGCCACTGAATGAATGATGATAACATCAGTATGTCTGGATAGACGTACTATATCAATCTGGAGTCTTCTCTGTTAGCTTCTCATCCGGGCCATCGTTGGATAGCCCTGTGATCTCAATAAGCTTGAAGATCAGACTCAGCGCGATACCTACAATCGTAGCCAGTGCCATTCCTTTAAGCTCTACGGCTCCAAGCGTTAGCTTTACTCCACTGATTCCCGTAATCAACACAATGGTTGTAAGAATGATGTTGCTCGCTTTGGAAAAATCAACTTTCTGCTCTACGAAGATGCGCAGGCCTGAGGCTGCAATGACACCGAATAGCAGGAGAGATACGCCACCCATGACAGGGGAAGGAATATTCATGATCAGAGCCGAGAAGGTACCGGAGAAGGACAGCAGGATTGCAATAATTGCTGCACCGCCGATAACCCAGACGGAGTAGACCTTCGTCAAAGCCATGACGCCGATGTTCTCACCATAAGTGGTATTCGGAGTCGAACCTACAAAGCCTGACATGATGGTGGATACACCATTACCTAGCAGGGAGCGATGCAGACCAGGGTCCTTGGACAGATCCTTGCCGACGATGTTGCTTGTTACCAATAGATGCCCGATATGCTCTACGATGACTACCAACGCTACCGGAAGGATGGTTAGAATAGCCGACATGTTCCAGGTAGGTGTCGTTACCGTTGGCATAGCGAGGAAGGAAGAGTTAGCGATATTTGCGGTATCTACCATTCCCATGTAATAGGCCAGAATATAGCCGACTACAATGCCGAGTAGAATGTGTATGATTTTGGCAAACCCACGGAACAGAACGGCACCGAGTGCAGTTACGCCAAGAGTAATCATGGACAGGGTAATGGTCTTGAAATCTGGTGTCCATGGCTCTAGTGGATTGGAGTTGATCAGTCCAGCCATACCAGCTGCTACCGGTACGAGCTCCAGACCAATCAGAGCGACGATGGCACCCATGACTGCAGGAGGGAATACGACATTCAGCCAACCTGCCCCAATGAGCTTGACAATCAGGGCAACGATGCAAAATATGACACCAGTCACGATAAAGGCGCTTAGCGCCATAGAATAGCCGTTCTCGGGATTCGCAGCTAGCACCAGGCCAACAGGTCCAATGAAGGCAAAGCTGGAGCCGAGATAGGCAGGGATTTTACCGCGACATAAGAACAGATACAGCAGGGTACCAATTCCGTTCATCAACAGAATCATGCCTGGGTCGACGCCGAAAATGGTCGGTACCAGCACCGTACTACCGAACATGGCAAAGAGATGCTGCAGACTCAGTAAGAATCCCGGCACCACGGGAAGCTTCTCATGCACTTGAATTTCACGTTGCAACTTGGGTTCACTCCTAACATTATTCGCTACATTGTTCGCTCTGTGAGCGACCAGTCATTCTTATATACATTAATGAGTTTCGCCAAATTTAGCAATAACAATCTTCCAATGCTTGCAGGCAGTTGACGTTAGAGCTTACAAGCGTCATAATTAGAGGAAATTACTTATGCGGAACCTGTGCGATCAAGAATTACGTCGGGTTCCATTTTGTATAGAAAGGACACGGAATAGAGCAGAATGGGCATTGAGCAATTACTTGAAAAGGCCGGAGCCTATATCAGACAACCTGATCTTCTTCGCATACGGGAAGCTTATGATTTTGCAGACCAGGCTCATCATGGCCAGACGCGGAAGTCCGGAGAACCTTATATTTTGCACCCGCTGGCGGTAGCAGATATTGTCGTAAACATGCAGATGGATACGATGTCTATTATTGCTGCTCTTTTGCATGATGTGGTTGAGGATACGACCGTCTCTCTGGATCAGATTCGCGAGCGCTTTGGCGATAATTGCGCTATGCTCGTCGATGGCTTGACCAAGCTTGAGCGTATTCAGTTCCGTTCCAAAGAAGAGCAGCAGAACGAGAATTACCGCAAAATGTTCATAGCGATGGCACAGGATATTCGTGTCATTGTCATTAAGCTTGCTGATCGACTGCACAATATGCGGACCCTCAAGTACCAGTCTGAGGAGAGTCAGCGCAGAATTGCTTATGAGACACTGGAGATTTTCTGTCCGATCGCGAATCGGCTCGGGATCTCGGCCATCAAGTGGGAGATGGAGGATATCGCCCTGCGATATCTGAATCCGCAGCAGTATTACCGAATCGCGAATTTGATGCACAAGAAGCGCGCAGAGCGTGAGCAATTCATTGATAATGTCATAGCGCGAATCAGTGAAAAGCTGGGTGAGATGGGCGTTCATGCGGACCTGTCTGGTCGTCCGAAGCATATTTATAGTGTCTTCAAGAAGATGACTACCAAGAACAAGCAATTCAACGAAATTTATGATCTGCTGGCGATTCGTATTATTGTGGATAATATTAAGGATTGTTATGCCACACTTGGCATTATTCATACCTTGTGGAAGCCGATGCCTGGCCGCTTCAAGGATTATATTGCTATGCCCAAAGCGAACATGTATCAATCATTGCATACCACGGTTGTAGGGCCTAACGGTGAACCTACCGAGGTGCAGATCCGCACATCGGATATGCATCGTACTGCAGAATTTGGTATTGCGGCACACTGGGCGTATAAGGAAGGCAACAACGCGAACGGCAATCTGGAGGATAAGATTACATTCTTCCGAGAGATTCTGGAGCTGCAAAATGAAGCCAAGGATGCTTCCGAGTTCGTAGAGTCGCTGAAGATGGATTTCTTCTCCGATCTTGTATTTGTATTTACACCCAAAGGTGAGGTCATCGAGCTGCCAGCCGGATCTGTGCCGCTCGACTTCGCCTATCGTATCCATACAGAGGTCGGTAACCGGACGATTGGTTCCAAGGTGAACGGAAGAATTGTTCCGCTTGATTATCGGCTGAAGACCGGAGATATCGTGGAGATTATGACCTCCAAGCATTCTTATGGCCCTAGCCAGGACTGGCTGAAGATTGCCCAATCCTCTCATGCGCGCAGCAAGATCAAGCAATGGTTCAAGAAGGAAAAGCGCGAGGAGAACATGGAGAAGGGTCGCGAGAATCTGGAGCGCGAGCTGAAGCGCATGGGTATCGAGCCATCTGCCTGGATGAGCGATGACAAGCTTCAGGAAGTAGCGACAAAGTTCTCATTCCATGACGTGGATGACATGCTATCAGCCATTGGCTTTGGGGGCATCACAGCCGCTCAGGTATGTACCCGTCTGACTGAGAAGCTACGCAAGGAGCAGGAAGAGGCCAAGCTGCTGGAGCTGACTTCAGAGCTTAAGGAGATCAAGCCAGCGGCTGAGCGCAAGAATCGCCCGACGAATGGCGTGCGCGTGAAGGGCATAGACAATCTGCTGGTGCGTTTTGCACGCTGTTGCAATCCGGTACCAGGCGACGAGATTATTGGTTATGTCACACGTGGTAGAGGTGTCTCTGTCCACCGTACAGACTGTCCTAACATTCCAAGCGGTGAAGGTGAAGAGCAGGCTCGGGTCATTGAGGTCGAGTGGGAAGAGGAAGTAGAAGCGAATTACAGTGTCGATATCGAGATCACCGGACATGATCGCAACGGACTCATGAACGAGGTACTGCAGGCGATCTCGGAGAGCAAGACCGGCCTCGCGGCGGTAACCGGACGTTCAGACAAGAACAAGATGGCGATGATGCATATTACGATTCTGATCCGCAATACAGACCACCTGCATTCTGTGGTGGAACGGATCAAGCGGGTCAAGGATGTGTACACGGTGCATCGGATCATGCAATAGTCGAATCCAGGAGCAGCCTGCAACGGCTGTGGTAGCTATCAGGAGCCGGCATGCAGGATGAATACTGAATTGAAGCAGGGATATCCCTTGATTATGTAGCATTTGCGGAATGGAGCAGCAATACAGATGAAAATTGTGATACAGCGTTGTAAACGAGCCTCTGTCACAGTAGATGAGCAGGTTGTAGGACAGATCGAGCAGGGGCTGATGATTCTTGTCGGCGTGACCCATGAGGATACTGAGGCAGATGCTGTATATTTGGCGGACAAGGCAGCTGACCTTCGTATCTTCGAGGACGAGCAGGGTAAAATGAACCACAGCGTCCTCGACATCGGTGGTGCTGTACTGTCAGTCTCTCAGTTCACTCTTTATGGGGATTGCCGCAAAGGCAGACGTCCGAACTTTATGGCTGCGGCCAGACCAGAGCCTGCTGAGCAGCTCTATGAGGCGTTCAATCGGCAGCTACGTAATCGGGGACTAACCGTCGAGACGGGCCGCTTCGGAGCCATGATGGATGTCTCTCTCACGAACTGGGGCCCAGTTACGCTGATTTTAGATAGCCAGGCATAGGTCTTGCAGGATAGTTGTTGTAGGATAAATGTAGTAGCAATAGATAGCGTTCACACTGTCAGAATCGGAGAAAGCTTTTCCGGCGGACAGGCTGTGGACGCTTTTGCATATATAGATAAGTATCCTTCAAATGCAATGTAAGGCTCTGAAACTGTAATCATGTGTGGAGATCTATGATGAAACCACTTGGAGGGGAAGCAGATTGACGCTGCAGCAGTTGAAGTATGTGATTGAAATTGCCACACGAGGCTCCATGAATGAAGCTGCCAAGCGGCTCTTCGTGTCTCAGCCCAGTCTGTCGAATGCGATTCGTGAGTTGGAGCAGGAGCTACGAATCACGATCTTTGAGCGCACCAATAAGGGCATCTCGCTGTCGAAGGAAGGCGTTGAGTTCCTTAGTTATGCTAGGCAGGTAGTGGAGCAGGCAGAGCTACTGGAGGGCCGCTATCTGAACGCTAAGCCTTCACCACAGCACTTTGCTGTGTCCACTCAGCATTATGCGTTTGCCGTGAACGCCTTCGTCAAGCTAGTGCAGGAATACGGACAAGAGGAGTATGAGCTGGCCTTACGGGAGACCAAGACCCATGAAATCATTCAGGATGTACGTACTCTGCGTAGCGAGATCGGCATACTGTACCTGAATGAATTCAATGAGAAGGTAATGAGACGTTTGCTGAAGGATGCGAATCTGGAGTTCCACAGTCTGTTCATTGCGAAGCCGCATATTTTCATCAGTGTGAACAACCCGCTCGCTAAGCAGGATGTGGTCAGTATTCATCAGCTTGAGCCTTATCCCTACCTTTCGTTCGAGCAGGGCGAGTATAATTCCTTCCATTTCTCCGAGGAGATTCTTAGCACGTTGTCCCACCCCAAGAGTATTCGTGTGAATGATCGGGCAACATTGTTCAATCTTCTCATTGGTCTCAATGGCTATACGATATCTACGGGGGTGCTGAGTGCTGAGCTGAACGGACGGGATATTATTCCTGTTCCGCTGGACTGCGAGGAGACGATGAATGTAGGCTGGATTAGCCATAAGAGTGCGGCACTATCCAAGCTTGCTACGGTATATGTCGAGGCGCTGTATGAGGCAGCCTCCAATCCGATATAAAGTAATCAAGGGCAGAGTCTGAGTCGTATGCTACATGTTAAGATAAGAGAATTTATAAGTTTTTAACGGATCTGAACAATTCGATGATCGCAGGGAAGAGCTTCAGCCCAAAGAGATCTGTCTTAATAGAGCAAGCACAAATAAGATAAAGTCGTACAGGGCAGCTCCTTATCGCATATAGCGTGAGGGGGTGCCCTGTTCCTGTTGCCCAAGGCGGAGATATGGAGATTTCTGCAAGAACTCACTTGTTATAAAAGAGTTCTAAGAGGGTAATACAAGAAAGTGGTTACTATACCGGAGAGGAGAGCTGATCATGAGCAAAATCGCATTCTTATTAGCTGATCAATTCGAGGATTCCGAGATGCAAGTTCCATACGATGAAGTAAGGAAGGCCGGTCATGAAGCTATTATCATTGGCCTGAAACAGGGTGAGAGCTTGACGGGTAAGAACGGCAAAGCGACCTACACGACAGACAAGGCGATTAGCGAGGTGCAGGCGGCTGATTATGATGCCGTAGTCATCCCAGGTGGATCATCCCCAGAGAATCTGCGTCTGAATTCGGATATTCTGACATTCGTCACAGAAGCGAATGCGGAGAAGAAGCCTATTGCTGCTATCTGTCATGGTCCACAAATTTTGGCTAGTGCAGATCTTCTGAAGGGACGTACCATCACTGCATATCCTCCACTGAAGGACGATATGATCAATGCCGGAGCAGAGTTCAGAGATCATGAGGCTGTTGTGGACGAGAACTTCATCACGTCACGTACACCACAGGATGAGCCAGCCTTCGTACGTGAGATTCTTAAGGCACTGTAAGTATGTCTAACAGTGTCGCAGGAGCTTCACAGCATACGAGAAACAGTAAAGCAAACGTCAGACAAAATCCAGAAGGAGGGGTTTGACATGTCAAAGTTAATCCAGGCTTATTTCCGAACAGAGGATGAGGCAGAGGCCGCCAGATATTCACTGCAGGCATACCAAACGAGTGATGTGGAGGTAGGGGCACTGGAAAGTTCTTTGGGCAGGGATAAGAGGCTACTCATTCCGATCGTTCCTTATAACACAACCGGCTCCATGACTGGAGGGGCTGTGGGAGGCATCTCTGCACCAGGCTCCACAGGACCGGATTCTGTCTCTGTTGTGAGTACCAATGATTTCAAAGAAGCCAGAAGTCGTGATGATGATCGGGATGATGAGGTGCCATCCAATCCGGTGCTGCTCGATGCGGATGATGTGTATTCCTCAGAGCACAATGATGATCTGCGCTATGTGCTATCCGTCAAGGTCGCAGAGAGCGATTATGATCAAGTCGTAAGCAAGCTGCGGGCAGGTCATGCGTTCATTGAGAAATTTGATTAAGATGCAGTATAGACATAATACGCCGGGAGGACTGCGCATGTCGCCGTTTTCCCGGCTTTTCCGTGTATGCCTAGCATATAATGACAAAATCTCTATCTGTAATACAAATGTAATATTAGCATCACAGTCCGTTAACATATCGTGTCTATAATAAGAGCATGACCCCCTTTTAATATACCTTTTGGACCTGTGGACCGTTTCCGCAGGTCTTTTTTTTGGTCATAATCGTGTGGGGGGAATAATGAGTAAGAAGGAGTTCATGCTTTGAGCTTTATAATCGGATCTCGAGCTTTGCCAGAATGTCCTCCATCTTCTTCAGCTTGCGATAGACGGCGGAGCGGTCAATTCCTAGCTGTCTGGCTGCTTCGGCACTATTGCCACCACAGACCTGCAGCATCTGCTGAATGTATCGTCCCTCGGTTAACGTCGTATATTCCTTTAGCCCGTTCAGTCGACTGCGGTTGGCCTGGATGAAATGATCCAGTGTGAACCAGTCTGTGACCTGCTCGATGGGCTGCTGCTGGCATAGCCCCGTCTGATCCGTTACGATCAGTCGTTCGATATAATTGCGAAGCTCGCGTGCATTTCCGTGCCATGGCTCGGCTAGCATTGTTTGAAATTCATCGGCTGGCAATACATACTTTTTGTCATACACCTTATTGAAATGAGCAATAAAGCTGGAGATCAGTCCGACGAGATCCAGCCTGCGACTGCGCAGCGGCGGGATATGAATCGGGATGACATTGATTCGATAGTACAGGTCCTCGCGGAACAATCCTTTTTTCACCATATTCCACAAATCACGATTCGTAGCAAAGATCATCCGACATTGAATCGGGATAGCCTCGGTGCTCCCCACACGTCTGAATTCCCCACGCTCAAGCACATCAAGCAGCTTGGCCTGTATTTCCACTGGCAGCTCAGCGACCTCATCAAAGAACAATACGCCGCCTCTGGCCACCTCAAACAAGCCTTGCTTCTCATCCATTAAGCCGGGCATCGCCCCCTGAACATATCCGAACAGCTCATATTCGAATAAGGCGGCTGGAATAGCGGCACTATTAATTGGGATGAATGGACCGTTCCACTTCGTGCTCTGGCGGTGAATATATTTGGCAATGACTGATTTGCCTGTCCCCGATTCACCCAGAATCAGTACCTTGCTATCGTAAGAGGCAATCTGGTCACATACCTGAATAATTTGCTTCATCGCCAGGCTCTCCGCGACGACGCCATTATTCTTGAGTACAGAGGCGGCAGTACTTGAGCGTTTGCTATTCTCATGAGCAGGTGGCAGCGCAGTCCCAGCAAGGATGGAAGATCCTCCTCTATAGCCGCTGGAGCTAGTAACGACTAGCTGCACCTCACCTGTATTATCGAGAATGGGCACAGCTGTCGACTTGACCTTGAAGCCTTGTACGGTATTAATGTATTGAGTCACCTTCTGTTTGGACTGAATCGCCTTCATCGTGATAGATTCACTGTAGTAGCCTGCTTTCACGAGGTCCTGCACATTGTAACGAAGCAGCTCATCAAGCGGGATACCAATCGTCAAGGCGGTGAATTCATTGGAGATCAGGATATTGCCTTTCGCGTCTGTGACGAACAGCGTGGCAGGAGACTGGTTGCTACCTCCGGGGGCTCGTTTATCTGTATGTCTGGTCATGATCGATCAACTCACTTTTGTATAATCGAAGTAATAGCTGGTTATCATCCTTGATTATACCTTACTATATGGCCTGTAGAAATGAACAATAGAAGCTATTAGAAAGGCCGGATCATCTCCTGCAAAGAGGGATACACCCGGCCTTTCATTGTCACATTGGATGGTTACACGGATGCTACCTGCTCACCGGTAATTTGAGTCTGTCCAAGACGATTTAGCAGCTCTTGTGCTTCATTGAACATGGTCGTAATCATTTGCTCGACCGTAGTTATCTCGTTACACAGGCCGCAAATTTGTCCAGCCATAACCGAACCGCGATCAGTGTCGCCTTCGAAGACGGCTTTGCGCAGAGAGCCAAGGCTGATCTTCTCCAGCTCCTCACGGGTGGCATGCTCCTGCTCCAGCTTCAGATATTCAGCAATCATGCTGTTTTTAATGCTGCGTACAGGCCCGCCAAGGCTACGTCCGGTAACTGTAGTGCTGGTATCGTCCGCGTCGATGACAGCTTGCTTGAAGTTGTCATGTGTAGGACATTCGACGGTAGTAAGGAAGCGAGTCCCAACCTGGACACCTTGGGCACCCAGTGCAAAGGCAGCTGCAATACCACGTCCATCGGCAACGCCACCTGCGGCAACGACAGGAATGGACACGCTACTAACGACCTGTGGAACGAGTGCCATCGTAGTTGTCTCACCGACATGACCGCCAGCTTCGGTACCTTCGGCAACGACAGCGTGCACGCCGAGAGCCTCCATTTTTTTCGCAATCTTGACAGAAGGAATAACGGCTATTACTTTAATGCCATGCTCCTTGAAGATCGGCATATACGGGGCTGGTGTACCCGCGCCAGTCGTCACGATCTTGACTTTCTCCTCGACAATAACCTCAATCAATTCGGGAATGTTATGCATCATTAGCATCAGATTCACGGCAAACGGCTTGCTGGTGGCTGCACGAACCTTGCGAATCTCTTCACGAAGCACCTCAGCGGACATCCCGCCAGAGCCAATAATGCCAAGTCCGCCAGCATTGGATACAGCACTTACGAGTGGTTCACGGGCAATTTGGGCCATAGCGCCTTGGAAAATAGGATATTTAATACCAAGCAGTTGTGTAATAGTCATAATTAGTTCCTCCAATAATCTTATTATAATATGTGGTCCATCAATAGGATTCAGAGTCATACAGAGTCATACAAATTATAATTCACATTTCATAATTCATATTCCTGGCTCAAGCCCATATTTCTAGCTAAATAGCTACTTAAAGCAGATCATGCTGCTTCGACAGTGGTAGGTGCAGGTCTATTGCTACTCTCCAAGGCTTTGTAGAGGAAGGTCAGCGCGAAGCCTACCAGAGCAATGACGAGCGCGATGTAAAAGGCGTTGGTGAACATGCCGTTATTCGCCGCTGCGACGGAATTCGCAATTCGCGGTCCGAAAAAGGCAGCACCTGAGTAGCCGATGAAGGTTACGCCATAATTGACACCGTAATATTTCATACCGAACTTCTGCCCGACGATCGAAGGGAAGACGCCCATTGTGCCGCCGAAGCATAGGCCAATGCCGATAATGGCGACGGCAAATCCAGCGACAGAACTGGACAATGCCAGCGTCAGCATCATGGCAGCAATCACAAGGTAGATCATCATGAGACAGCGTAATTGGCCGATCCGGTCCGATACGGCTCCCCAAAAGATGCGTCCCAGGCAGTTACTAAGGGAGTAAAGACTTACGAACAGAGCCGCTACACCTGCGGACAGACCGAACATCGTCTGGCCGATGACCGAAGCATTGGAGGTAACCATCATACCGGATAAGGCACCAATCAGGAACAGACAAGCAATGACGTAGAACAGTGGCTGCTTAAGCATTTGTCGCCAATTCAGATTGACCGAGCCTGGACGTGCGCCTGCTGTCTGGGGTGGCGTCCAGCCAGCAGGTGTGTACCCTGCCGGACAGGCCTTGGTGAATAGTCCACCAGCCATAATGACGATCAGGAAGGCTGTGCCAAGCATAATCATAGTTGTCTGCACGCCAGAGCTAGTAATCAAGGCATTCGCCAGCGGAGCGATAATAATCGTACCGCCGCCATAACCTGCGGTTACAATCCCGGCTGCGAGTCCACGCTTATCCGGAAAGAGCTTCACAGTATTCCCGATGGTAGCTGAGTAGACGATCCCCTGCCCGAGGCCAGCGATCACCCCGTAGGTCACATAGAGCATCCAAGGGGCCGTGGCAAGACCTGACAAGATGAAGCCAAGTCCAAACATCGCACCGCCGAGGAAGATCGCGGTTCTTGCCCCACCCCGGTCTACGAGCTTCCCACCCAAAATCATCGGGATTGGTGAAATGGCACCATTAATCGTAAAGGCCATCATAATTTCAGGCATGCTTGCCGAGAACACTTTGCTGAGTGGAAGGGCAAAAATACTGAAGGCATAAATAGAGCCGACGCAAATATTGATCAGGGTCGCGGCGATTAGAATGCGCCAGCGATTCAATTGTACATTTTCCATAGGAGGTTGGTCCTTTCTGGTGCAGGATCAGTGCGGGTGAAGAGAGGGCATTGTTCCCGCTATTAATTTCGCTATATCATGACTTTCATTCATTCGATCATTCATCTCTGTCAGTCCTTGTGATCATTTGATACTTTGACAAGCATCTGTACTCTCTTGGTCTGCGCTTATACAGTAGCCACTGCATCTATCTCATGCTTCGCTTGCTCGCTACCCTTGGCTGTAATCACGTCACGCAGCTTGCCCCAATGCTCACAGAACATATCGGCATCCATTTCCTTCAGCTCTGACGAGATGACAGGTATGAACTCCATCTGATCGAGAATTTGAGTCTGTAAATCAATGCCAGGGGCGATCTCTGTTAGTGTCATTTTTCCATCTTGCAGCTCAAATACCGCACGTTCTGTCACATAGACGACCCGCTGCTTGACCTTAGTAGCGTAGGAGCCGCTGAAGGTAATTTGTTGAACCTTCTTCAGGAATTTCTTGGCTTTGCCCTCTTGCACGATCTGAAGCTTGCCGTCCTCAACAGCAATTTGCAGCCCTCCTGCGGTGAAGGTTCCGGCAAAGACGAGCTTTTTGGCCGATTGGGAAATGTTGATAAATCCGCCGCAGCCTGCTACACGGGTACCGAACTTGCTGACATTGACGTTCCCGGATTCGTCGGTCTGAGCCAGCCCCAGCACGGAGAGATCAATACCGCCGCCGTCGTAAAAGTCGAACTGGGACACATGATCCACGATGGCCTCGGAGTTGTAGGCATGCCCAAAATCCTTGATGCCTGCTGGAACACCGCCGACCGAGCCTGCCTCGGTTGTCAGAATTAATTGGTCGCTGACGCCTTCCTCTGCTGCCACTGTAGCTACACAGACCGGAATGCCGACGCCAAGATTAAGCACTGTATTTGGTACCAGCTCGGCAGCCGAGCGGCGTGAGATAATTTTACGCTCGTCGAGTGGGATCACTTCCATGGCATCCATCGGCACCTTCACATGCCCGGCGAAGGCAGGATTGTATTGTGTATTTTCGGTCTGAAAATGATTTTGTGGCTCGGAGATGATCAGATGATCGATCAGAATACCAGGCACTCTCACATCCTTCGGATGCAGTGTACCGTTCTTGGCCACGGTCTCTACCTGAGCAATCACGATGCCGCCAGAATTGCGCACAGCCTGAGCAATCTGCAGAACCTCCATATGAAGGCCTTCCTTTTCCAGCGTCAGATTTCCATTCTCGTCGGCCACGGTACCGCGGATCAATGCGACTTGAATCGGGAAGCTCTTATAGAACAGCCATTCTTC
>NZ_JBBOCK010000001.1:0-12500 GCF_038002385.1 Paenibacillus sp. FSL K6-1230 | reverse complement strand
CAGCTGCTAGCTCCCTTAGCAAATCTTCACGGGTACCATTAACGACAAGCGACGCACCGTGCATAGCCAGTGTAAGGGCAATCGCCTTGCCGATACCACGACTTGCCCCCGTTACAATCGCGATTCGTCCTTCCAGCAGCATCATGCTTCACTCTCCTTTTCATCTGCTTCGACTTCTATAAAGCGTTTACAACAAAATTATAAAACATGCTATTTCATAAAAAAAGCCCCAACATCCGTAGATCGAATCTGCAGCAGAATCGTATCCGAGGTTGGGGCTCTGAAGTCACATGTTATCCTAGCTTGAGCTTGCGTCATAGCATAATTAGATAATGACTAGTCTCTGGACTACATTATAGCCCTACGTTAAACAATGATATCCTCAATGTGCAGATCAAGACGCTGCACCAGATTGATAATCTCATCGCCGAGATTTACCATCGGCCGTGTAGGATGATCACGATCTGCAAAAATAATTTCCCCAACTCGCTGATCATTCAGACGTACCTTGGTTCCATTAGACAGTTGGGTAACCTTGCTAATAAAAATACGTACAATAGACGGGTCCAGCTTGCCGAAGGCCTCACTTTGAATCTGCTCCAGTACCAAATAAGGAGACTGTGCCTTTCGATATGTCTTATGCAGCGTCATCGCATGAAAAATATCCGCCACGCTCACAATACGTGCATAGATATGCGTCTGTGACTCCTTGAGATGCAGCGGATAGCCACTTCCATCCACTTTCTCATGATGTTGAAGCGCTGCAAGTCGCACCCCTTCATTAATGCCCTTCACATTTTTGAGCAGCTGATAGCCATACGTGGTATGCTGTCGCATTTCATGCAGCTCTTCTTCATTAAGCGGAGAGGGCTTGTGGATGACAGCAGGATCTACTTTTGAATTACCAATGTCATGGAACAATCCAGCAAAGGCGACCTGAATCCAGTCCTTCTGCGGCAGTCCAATCCATTGGGCAAGACAATAGGAGGTAAGAGCCGTGAGCACTGCGTTGTGGTAGACATATTCACTTTCCTTCATGGAACTAGGTGTAAAAGTTATCACGTTGTAGCGATCGATTTGCTCCAGCATAGACTCCAGTTGGGCCCGAAGCTCATAGATGGAGAGATCGGATACTAGTACAGTTTGGAACGCGCTCTTAATATGATTGATCATTTTGTCATACTGCTGGTCGAATGAAAGAGTCTTGGCCACGGTAACGCCAGCCTTATCACTTAATGAACCCTGAGTGGCGGAACTGGAGGAATTCGAATCCGTTGATGTTTTGGCTGGAGCTTCATTCACTCGTCCTTTATTTGAGTGGCCCTGTCCTTCCGTTACGATCTCAACCTCATCAATCAGAAATGCTTGCAATATCTCAATATCTCGCGGAAGCATCACATGCTCCTTCGAAAGCAACACACTTCCATACTCGGTGAATACATCCTTAGCCAATTTACTACCTGCCGACAACTCTTTAACGGATATGATCATATCGAACCTCGCTTATGTCCTGAAATTATGTCATGCGCCTTGCGCTGCTCTTTTTCCTAATCTACACTCCATTATATTACTGCCGTAGAACACTGTACATGCTATTCCCAACCTTGTTCACAGGTCATAAGACCTATATTACAAAAAAACCTCCTGCAAAGAGTCACCAAATAAGGTGCGCTCTCTGCAAGAGGTTTGTCTAAATTAGTAGCTATGCGATAGGTGTACTTCTAATGTCTTCAGTTAGACATCAGTCTGAATCACTTGGTATGACAGTCTGATAGGCTACAGCTTACTCAGCGTCGCCGCCTGATTCGTTATCAGTCGTCTCCTCAGAGCTCTCTATAGCTTCTACATCAGAGGAGAAGCCCTCCTCATTCAGTTCCTCGTCTTCTTGCTCCTCATTCTTATCAGCACGGCACACGGTAGCGACTGCATCATCCTCACGGATATTGATCAGCTTGACCCCCTGTGTATTCCGTCCCATCGTCGAGATTCCTTCCATGCTCGTCCGAATCAGGGTTCCGCTAGCGGTAATGATCATCAGATCCTCTTCGTTCTTCACGATCTTCAGGCCAACCACTGCACCATTCTTGTCTGTGACATTGATCGTCTTGATCCCTTTACCACCACGGCTCTGTACACGATAGTCAGTAACCGGGGTACGCTTACCATAGCCTTTAGCAGTAACGATGAGCACTTCGAGCTCTTGATCCACAATGTCCATACCAATGACCTCATCGGTGGGATCAAGGGTAATTCCTTTGACCCCTGTAGCACTCCGTCCCATCGAACGAACATCATCCTCTGGGAAGCGGATGGACATACCACACGCTGTACCAATGATCATTTCCTGAGCCCCATCCGTCAGTTTTACCTCGATCAAGGCATCGTCCTCACGGAGGTTGATGGCAATCAGTCCGCCCTTACGGATGTTCACATAGTCCTCCAGCGGCGTCTTCTTCACAATCCCCTGCCGTGTGGCAAAGAACAGGAATTTGTCATTCTCGAACTCTTCCACCGGAATGACCGCATTGATGGACTCACCCTGCTCAATCTGAATCAGGTTAATGATCGGTGTCCCGCGGGCTGTACGACTCAGCTCTGGAATCTCATATGCCTTGATTCGATACACCTTACCCTTATCTGTGAAGAAGAGCAGATGATGGTGAGAGTTCGTTACGAACAGATGCTCCACGAAATCCTCTGTCTTCGTATCCATCCCCACAACACCACGTCCACCACGCTTCTGGTTACGATACGTGGTAACCGGCAATCGCTTGATGTAGCCTGTATGGGTAACGGTTACGATAACATCCTCACGCGGGATCAAATCCTCATCAAGAATGCTCTCTTCCCCTACTGTAATCTCCGTTCTGCGTTCATCGGCAAAACGGGATTTCAGCTCTTGCAATTCCTCACTGATAATATTCAATACGAGATGCTCATTCGCCAGAATCTCGCGGTACTCCGCAATCTTCTGTAGCAGCTCGTTATATTCATTCTCAATCTTCTCGCGTTCCAGTCCTGTCAGACGTTGCAGACGCATATCCAGAATCGCCTGGGCCTGCTCATGACTAAGGGAGAAACGGTTCATCAGTCCGTCACGCGCAGCATCTGCTGTCGCAGAGGAACGGATCAAGGCAATGACCTCATCCAGATGATCCAGCGCTATTCTCAAGCCCTCCAGAATATGAGCACGAGCCTCAGCCTTCTTCAGATCGTACTCGGTCCGGCGACGAATAACTTCGATCTGATGCTGCAAATAATGATACAGCACATCACGAATATTGAGAATCTTAGGTTCTTTATTAACGATAGCGAGCATGTTGATACCGAAGGTAGATTGCATCGCTGTATGCTTGAACAGATTGTTAAGCACGACATTCGGATTGACATCCCGGCGCAGCTCGATAACAATCCGCATCCCGTTACGATCCGATTCATCCCGCAGGTCGGTAATACCTTCAATACGCTTATCACGAACGAGCTCAGCGATCTTCTCTACCAATCTGGCTTTATTGACCTGATAAGGCAGTTCACTGACGATGATTCGGGCTTTGTTACCGTTCTCCTCGATCATCGTTCTCGCGCGCATAGTCACGGAGCCACGCCCGGTCTGATACGCCTGACGGATGCCAGAGCGTCCCAGGATGTAGCCTGCTGTTGGGAAATCAGGGCCTTGAATGTGATCCATCAATTCCATAGGCGTAATGTCTGGGTTCTCAATCATGGCCTGTACGCCATCAATGACCTCACCCAGGTTATGAGGCGGAATGTTCGTAGCCATACCTACAGCAATCCCGCCTACCCCGTTGACCAGCAGGTTCGGGAAGCGAGCAGGTAGCACGGCCGGCTCACGCTCTTCTCCGTCATAGTTAGGAATGAAATCGATCGTCTCTTTGTTGATATCGCGCAGCATTTCCATAGCGATCTTGGACAGCTTGGCCTCCGTATAACGCATCGCTGCAGCCATATCACCGTCTACGGAACCGAAGTTCCCATGACCGTCTACCAGCATGTAGCGCAACGAGAAATCCTGAGCCATCCGTACCATTGTCTCATAGACTGCAGAGTCACCATGGGGATGGTACTTACCGATGACTTCGCCCACGATTCTGGCTGATTTCTTATAGGGTTTGTCCGGAGACATCCCAAGCTCAGACATCGCGTATAAAATACGACGGTGAACCGGCTTTAATCCGTCCCGTACATCAGGCAGAGCACGGCTGACAATAATACTCATCGCATAATCCATGAAGGATTCGCGCATCTCTAGGCCGATATCTCTGTTAATGATTTGCGGGTTATTTTGATCCGCCATGCTGGACCTCCTCTTTCTTTACCACTCTTCGTAATTCTGATTTCACTATATGTGAAAAGCCTTACAAATGCCTACTGAATCCGATCCTTCGGCATGCAGCCCAAAACGCCGCACAGGCATGCCAAACAAGGTCATACCTCTTCTAATTATATTATTTTCACAAATAGATCACAATTAAACGTGGCTTATTCAGGGTTTGCAACGAAATCCTTAAGAACTGGGGATTCGCCCTACCCACTATAGGTTTTCGACATACAATTACGTATACGGTTTTTTGTCTATCATGACGTAAAGAAGTATGTCCTTATACAAACATCCGAAAAACGCCGTATTCACCTATTATACCACTGTTTATTGAAAATGTCCTTTGGTTTGACTTAATTTGGAAATTGATTGTTAAAGTAATGACTTTTTATCTGCAAGGGTATGAAAATTACAGAAAGGGTGATCTTCCTTGTCCATTCAGCGGGTATCCAGCAAATGGGACAAAACGAAAGTAATCTTGAACCATCCCAAATTAGCCCCTTATATTCCCGATACCAGATTGTACAGTCCTGACCATCTTAAAGAGATGATAGAGATGTATGACACTGTCTACATCAAGCCGGACTGTGGCACCTTCGGACATGGCGTCATGCGAGCTGAGAAGGAGCGAAAGCCCCTCTTGCATGTATCGCCACCGGTCAGCATACCACCCAACTATAGCTACAGCCTTCGTTATGGCGTTCAGAAGGAGGAATACTCGACCCTGGAGGAGCTCCATCAGGCTATATCCACCCATATCAAATCCAAAGTATATCTCGTTCAACAGGGAATCCAACTGCTGCGTTATCAGGATCGTTCCTTCGATCTGCGTGTGCTCACACAGAAGAATCTACGCAATGAGTGGGAGAGCACCGGGTTCATCGGCCGTGTGGCTGCGCATGGTAAAGTAATCACCAACTACCACAGTGGAGGTGCGATCGGAGAATTCCATACGCTTCTCTCAGCCCATACAGATGTCATGACGCAGGCTCGTCTAAAGCGCAAGTTAGGAGTGCTTGGGGAGAAGATAGCAGAGCAGCTGGAGCAAGCGTATCCACGTATCAAGGAAATTGGGCTGGACGTCGCTTTGGATCAGCAGCTTCACCCCTGGATTCTTGAAGTGAACACCTTGCCCTGTCTGTATGTCTTCGGCAAGCTATCTGACAAGGAGCCCTATCGCCGTATCCGCAAATATGCCATCGCTTATGGGCGCATAACCAGCTCTGGTTCTGGACGCAAGAAAGGCTCTACCAACCGCAGCAGCCGCAAGACGGTCCCTGTCACCTGGAAGAGACAACAAGCGTAGCCCAAGCTAAAGCTTCTGGAACAGAGAGTCGTGTGACCAATATGTAGAGATGATCAGTAGAGGTGCTACTTTGGGAGAAGGTACAGGAGGTATTGCTCCTACAGCGAGCTGCAGTTAATTTTCTGGCTACTTATCACGCTTATCTGGTTGCATCTTATTAAGCAAAAAGGCGCCCAGATGGGCGCCTTCACACATGAATACAGTGTGTGTTTTATTACAGGGCAGTTGCACATACCAGCAAGCTCTTATGCCAGAATTGCTAACTCGCCTTTTTACACTTGGTCTATACGTCCAGGTTCTTCACGTATTTCGCGTGCTCCTGGATAAAATTACGGCGTGGCTCTACGTTATCGCCCATCAGCGTATCGAACAGGGAATCTGCCAGCATGGCATCACCGATGGATACCTGAAGCATAGTGCGGCTCTCAGGGTCCATGGTCGTCTCCCACAGCTGTGCAGCATTCATCTCACCAAGACCTTTATAACGCTGTACGTTCAGCTTGGCCCCTTCACCGAACTCCTGAATGATCTCATCTCGTTCCTTCTCGCTGTTCGCATAACGAACAACCTTGTTGCGCTCAATCTTGAACAATGGTGGCTGTGCGATATACACATACCCTGCCTCAATAATCTTGCGCATGTAGCGATAAAAGAACGTCAGAAGTAGCGTACGAATATGCGCACCATCGACATCGGCATCCGTCATGATGATAACCTTGTGATAACGTGCTTTAGCGAGGTCAAAGTCATCACCAATCCCTGTACCGAATGCAGTCACCATCGACCGGATCTCATCACTGGACAGAATTCGGTCTAGACGTGCCTTCTCGACATTGAGGATCTTACCACGAATCGGCAGGATCGCCTGGAAATGACGGTCACGTCCTTGCTTCGCAGATCCACCAGCGGAATCACCCTCTACGATATACAGCTCGGAGATGGATGCATCCTTGGAGGAGCAGTCTGCCAGCTTACCTGGCAAGGAGCTGATCTCCAGAGCACTCTTACGGCGTGTCAGCTCACGAGCTTTACGTGCTGCTTCACGAGCACGGGCAGCCTGCAGCGCCTTCTCGACAATCCGACGGGAGACGGAAGGATTCTCATCCATGAACTCCTGCAGCTTCTCGGCGAACAACGATTCGACAATCCCTCTGACCTCACTGTTCCCTAGCTTGGTCTTGGTCTGTCCCTCGAATTGCGGCTCAGGAATCTTCACGGAGATGATCGCTGTCAGTCCTTCACGCACGTCATCACCAGACAGATTGTTATTGCTGTCCTTGATGATACCCGTCTTACGGGAATAGTCGTTAATGATCCGGGTCAGCGCACTCTTGAAGCCTGATTCATGCGTACCGCCTTCATGTGTATTGATGTTATTAGCGAAGGAATAAATGTTCTCAGTATAGCTGTCGTTATACTGAAGCGCTACCTCTACCTGGATCATATCCCGGGCGCCTTCAACGTAGATTGGCTGCTCGTGGAGCACCTCTCTTTGCTCATTAAGGAACTGCACGTATTCACCAATTCCGCCTTCATAGTGGAACGTAGCATTCTCACCCGTTCTCTCATCGAGCAGAGATAGCTTAATGCCTTTATTCAGGAAGGCCAGTTCACGAATCCGTGTCAGTAGCGTCTCATAGATATAGACCGTCGTCTCTGTGAAGATTTCGGGATCGGGATAGAAGGTGGTCTGTGTTCCCGTCTCCTCCGTATCACCAATGACCTTCACATCATACTGCGGAGCACCCCGATGGTATTCCTGTTGATAGACATGGCCATCCCGCTTGACGGTGACCAATACCTTGCTGGACAGGGCATTCACTACAGAGACCCCGACACCATGCAGACCGCCAGATACCTTGTATCCGCCGCCGCCGAATTTACCACCAGCATGAAGTACGGTCATAACGACCTCAAGTGCTGATTTTTTCATCTTGGCGTGCTCGCTGACTGGAATGCCGCGGCCATTATCAATCACGGTAATGCTGTTATCCTGATGGACGATGACCTGTATGGTATCGCAGTATCCGGCAAGCGCCTCGTCAATACTGTTGTCCACTACTTCCCACACCAGATGATGGAGTCCCTTGACGCTGGTTGAGCCGATGTACATACCCGGCCGCTTGCGCACAGCCTCCAGTCCCTCAAGGACCTGGATCTCGCCCGCATCATAAGTTGGTTGATTCATAGACATGCCTTTCACCTACTTCTATAGATTCAATAGCCATAGCTTGGGCTCTAATTCTTAAGATCCGTTCATTTTCCATAAGTCAAAATGGGCGTTAGCCAGCCGCTAAGGATGGTCGACAAATATGTTTGCCCTTTTCTTCAGGGTTGCGGATGAGATCGGAGAGTAATAGACCTTCCTTTTGGTCACCACAATAGACTTGGCCTCTTCCTCGCCAATGACCTCGATATGCTTATGCTGCTGTGCATAGCTTACATATTGCTTGGAGATTTTAGAGGATTTCTCAATCGAAATATCGAAAATGGCGACGAGCTCGGAGGATCGGATAATCTTCTCCCCTCCCAGATGGATATACATGACCGTCATTCACTCCTTCTAGGCAGCTTGCTGAAGTTAAGTAACGCAATACTACGTACCTAGCTCCTTACGCCATGGAGAGCCTGTCAGCAAAGACGGGCATAATCCTGGCAAGCGTCTCTAATGCTCCACATGTCCTGCATGCACATGATAAATACTGGCATCCTTCAGCCGTCCGGTGTTCAGGCTCTCAATGCCTGTTGCTGTGATGAAGGTCTGCACCTTGCTTTGAAACGTCTCGATCAGTTGGGTCTGGCGGTAGGAGTCCAGCTCGGACAATACATCATCCAGCAATAGAATCGGGTATTCCCCAATCTCCTCATGAATCAGCTCGATCTCTGCCAGCTTCAGCGAGAGCGCAGTCGTGCGCTGCTGTCCCTGTGAGCCATAGGTCTGGACCTCTTTACCGTTGATGGCAAAGGTCAGATCATCGCGATGTGGCCCCGCGAGCGTCATTCCGCGCCTGATTTCCTGATCCCTCATTTGTGATAACTTTAACATAAATTGCTCCAATAAGACAGCTTCATCTTCTTCCTCTGCCTCGCTGAAGGACGGAACATAGCCTAATTCCAGCGTCTCTTTGCCTCCAGCAATGCCCTCATGAATCTCCTGCGCCCACTTTTGGAGCTTCTTTATGAATTGTTTCCGTTTTTTAACAATCTTAACACCATGCTCTACAAGCTGTTCATTCCAGACCTCCAGCATGACCTGTACCGATGACAGATCCTTGCCCCAGGCCTGCTTCAAAAGATTGTTGCGCTGGGCTAGCACCTTCTGATATTGCTGCAAGTGGTATAGATACCCTGGAGCCACCTGACCAATCTCCATGTCAAGAAACCGGCGGCGGCCCCCCGGTGTTCCCTTCACAATCTCCAGATCCTCCGGAGCGAACATGACGACATTCAGCGCTCCGATGAAATCACTTAGCTTGCGTTGTTCAAGTCCGTTAATCTTCGCTTTCTTCCCCTGTACGGACAAGGCCAGCTCAAGCTTGACCTTCCCATACCGCTTGTCCACCTCAGAGGAAAGATAGGCAGCGGAGCTATCAAATGCGATTAGCTCCCGATCCTTGGAGGTACGATGGCTCTTTGTGAGAGCCAGCACGAATATCGCCTCTACCAGATTCGTCTTCCCCTGCGCATTTTGTCCGATCAGCAAATTCACCGGTCCGAACGCATTCAGCTCAAGCTGAGTGTAATTGCGATAATGCTGCAAATGGATGTTGTTCACATACACGCTTGGTCCCCCTCATTCCATGACCGGCACACGACAGGAATGCTGTCCTTTGGTGGGCTTAAGTCGCCGAGATAACCTCAAAGCTTCCTTCGCCCTCTACCTCTACACGATCGCCTGGGTACAGCTTGCGTCCTCTCCGCTCCTCCGGCTCACCATTGACATGAACGGCACCCTCCTGCAACAGAGCCTTGGCCATTCCTCCAGTCGGCACACAATCTGCCAGCTTCAAAAATTGATCCAGCTTAATATATTCACTGTGGATAGAAATTTGCTTCATGTATCACAACCACCTTCCTGCTTGTCCACATGTGCATAAGTTTTTTGGTTGGAAAGGCTGCTCCAAGTTATGCACCATGTCTCCATCCTTAATTTGTCGTCCGGTAAGGCAAAATAATGTAGAGCGCCTTGCTCTCATCGGTCGGCTTCAGAATAATCGGGCTCATGATACCCGTAAAGGCAATGACCAGCTGTTCACTATCAATGACCTTGAGCACATCAAGCATATATTTCGAGTTGAAGGAGATTTTCAGCGGTTCGCCTTCAAAGCTAGCTACGCTAACCTCTTCGCGCACCTTGCCTAGCTCCGAGGAGCTGGATGAGATTTCAAGTCCGCCTTGCTCAATAGATTGCATACGCACAATATTCGTCTTTTCTTCCCGAGATAGCAAATAAGCACGGTCGATTGACTCGCTCAGACTTTTTGTGTCCAGCATCAGTTCTGTTTTGTACGATGTCGGAATAATCCTAGAAGTATCGGGATAAGTTCCGTCAAGAATACGCGAATAGAATAACACCCGATCAATCTTGAACAGCACCTGACTATCCGCTACGACGATATCGACCATTGTATTTTGATCTGGAACGATCTTGCTCAGCTCGTTCAAGGTTTTACCAGAGATAACCACATTGTTGAAACGAATACCTTCTGCAGAATCCAGCATGGCGGAGCGAGTAGCAAGGCGGTGGCGGTCGGTAGCAACGAACTTCAGTTCATTGTCGGCCAGACTCCAAAGTACACCCGTCAGAATGGGTGTTGTCTCGTGCGAGGAGATGGAGAATACCGTCTGCTTGATCATATTCTTGAGCAGATCTCCTGGAATAGAGAACATTTGGTTCTCTTCAATGCTTGGTAGTACAGGGAATTCCTCAGGATCGAGACCTACCATCTGGATCTCGGTTGCTCCCGCAGCAATGAAGGTCTGGAATTGATCCTTAACCTCCATATGAACTTCCTGGGAAGGAAGCTTCTTGATAATTTCAACAAAAAATTTGGCAGGCAGCACGACGCTTCCTGGCTGATCAACCTTCACGATCGTCTGATCGCCACTCTCAATCGGAATAAACGATTGGATAGAGATATCCGTGTCGCTCGCGGTCAGTGTGACGCCCTGATGATTAACATCCAGCTTGATGCCACTCAGGATGGGGATCGTTGTACGGCTGGAGATCGCTTTGGATACATGCTGGATGGATTCATTAAGAGCTTGCTTTAAAATACTGATTTTCATAATTTCCTCCTACAAGCGAATGGACTTTATCTTGCTGCTGTTGTTGGTTCAGCTTTTCGTTATTCATGTTGAGGCAAAGCCGATGACATGATGGTGATTTATTTATAAAAAATAGTAGTAATAGCAGTAGGTGCACTGAATATGTGGATAAGTGACATAAACGTGAATAAATCAAGCCTATCCACATGTGTATATATTGTGCATAGGCTTTGTACTTGTTCAGGTTGGGTTTTTGATTTTCTCAGTAATGTTGTTGATAACTTTGAACAGATCCTGATCAGCTTGAATGGACTTCGAGATCTTCTCATGAGCATGAATGACCGTTGTATGGTCTCGTCCACCGAAGGCTTCTCCAATCTTGGGCAAGGAATAATCGGTCAGCTCTCGTGACAAATACATGGCAATCTGACGTGGGAAGGCAACGGCTTTAGTACGCTTGCGTGCCTTGAAATCCTCCAGCTTAAGATTGTAGTATTCTCCGACCTGCTGCTGAATGTCCTGAATAGTAATCATCTTCGGCCGGCTGGATGGAATGATATCCTTCAGCGCCTCGGCAGCCAGATGTGTCGTTACATCCTGATTGGTTAAGGAAGAGTAAGCCACAACGCGGATCAAGGCACCTTCCAGCTCCCGGATGTTCGTATCAATCTGATTGGCGATATACATCATCGCTTCATTCGGAATATCCAGATTCTCCGCCTTGGCCTTCTTACGCAAAATGGCAATCCGCGTCTCCAGATCCGGCGGTTGAATATCCGTGATTAGCCCCCATTCAAAGCGGGAGCGAAGCCGTTCTTCGAGCGTGGGAATCTCCTTGGGCGGTCGGTCACTGGAGATGATAATCTGCTTGCGTTCCTCATGAAGTGCATTGAAGGTATGGAAAAACTCCTCCTGTGTCGACTCCTTGCCCGCCAAAAATTGAATATCGTCAATCAGCAGGATATCGATATTGCGGTATTTGTTCCGGAAGCTCTCGCCGCGGTTGTCGCGGATCGCATTAATGAATTCATTGGTGAATTTCTCGGATGACAAATAAACGACCTTGCTGCTGGGATTGTGCTCCAGAATATAATGACCGATAGCGTGCATAAGGTGTGTCTTGCCTAGTCCTACGCCACCATACAAGAACAATGGGTTATAAGCTTTTGCCGGCGCCTCGGCGACGGCGAGCGATGCAGCATGGGCAAAACGATTACCCGAGCCGATCACGAAGGTATCGAACGTATATTTCGGATTCAGCATATGAGAGATGACTTCTTCCTGGGCAGCAGGCTGCTGGGGCGGAAGCTGCTGCGGGTCAGGCTCTGCAGGCTTGTTCTCTTCAATGATGAATTTGACCTCAACCTGCTTGTCCAACAGCTCATACACGGTTGAAGCGACCAGCTTCGTATAGCGGCTCTCCAGCCACTCAACAGCGAATGTCGTCGGCGCAGAAATCACAATGGAGTGATCCGTAAGCTTTGTCACCTTGGTTGCCTTGAACCAGGTATCAAAGCTGGGCTTGCTAAGTTTGGTTTGTATGATGGATAGTATTTGCTGCCATATTTCGGAAGTATGGCTCTCCAC